>NZ_JBGDUO010000001.1:0-1470553 GCF_046552235.1 Salmonella sp. SAL00670 | reverse complement strand
CGCCGCGGCGGGGAGCTGCTGCGTCAGCTGGTGAGCCGCGACCACACGGATATCCGGGTGTTAAGCCTGTATGCGTTTAACGCCTTTGAGCAGCAGCGTTTCGGCGAGGCGGTGGCGGCCTGGGAGATGATGCTGAAACTGCTGCCGGCAGACGATACCCGGCGGGCGGTGATAGAGCGCAGTATCCGGCTGGCGCAGGAGAAATAATGCCCTGACGGCCCGGTGGCGTGGCGCCATCGGGCCTGGCTTGTTACTGTATTCCGCGTGTTTGTAAAAATAGAATGGTCGCCGCGACGCGTGAGCGCACGTTTAGCTTGCGAAGTAGATTACGAATGTGCACCTTAACCGTCTGCTCAGAAATATTCAGTACTGACGCAATCTGTTTGTTAGAAAGCCCCTGCGCCAGCTCATGCAAAACATCTAACTCTCGTTCGGTCAGGATACTAAAGGGATCTTCCTGCGCGCCAAACCGTTCGCGCTCACGCAGATATTCATTGACCCGATCGCTAAAGACTTTACCGCCGTTAGCGCCTTTGCGAATGGCCTCCAGCAGCACTTCCGGATCGCTATCTTTGAGCAAATAACCGTCGGCGCCGGCGTCGATCAGCGCGTAGATGTCGCTGGCGGAATCCGAGACGGTAAGAATAATAATTTGCGCCGTCACACCATCCCGGCGTAGCGCGTTCAGGGTATCTAACCCGCTCAGACCTTTCATATTCAGATCCAGCAGGATCAGATCGGGCTCAATGCGATTCGCCAGATCGATCGCACTCGCCCCGTCACCCGCTTCGGCAACGACATGAAAAGCCGGGTCCAGTTCCAGTAATTGACGAATACCTCGCCGCATAAGTGGATGGTCGTCCACAATAAGCACCTGAAAAGGTGTTACTTCAGGCATGCTGTATCTCCTGAGTTTTATTAGAATGATTATTGTTTTCAGCGCGGAAATCGTCCAGATTTGCCACATTGTCAAGCGCGTAAATTTTACCCTAATTAGTGCATGGGTAAGTAGTAAAACCTGTGACAGGCGAGTAATTAGCTGAACGATAGAAAGGATAAAACAACCCGTTGTGAGAGAAAACAGAATACTCCCTGAAGTTGAATACTGGTCTGGACGCTTTTTTCGGACAATGTGACATAACAGAAGTGTGGCATATGTAGCTGCGCCCTTGCACCCGTAAGTCCAGACTATCTTTACTGGCAGGAAATTCCTTATTAAAAGTCATAGCGTCTAAAGATTTTCATTATTAACAAATTATTTTAATTGAATTTATTTATGGTTTTATTAATGCCAATGAAATACATCTGAGCAGAACGAATAAACCGCGACATCTGTTAAATTAAATATTAAGTCAATAGCAGAGGTATTTTTATGCGATAAAGAGATTCTGACGATATTCTTATCATAAATGAAAATGTGGTCAGAAATGAGTGTCATTCACTTATAACTTATCCTGGATGTGCCTGAACAACACTCGCGGCGTTTTGAGCACCCGTTGGGGCGACTCAAGGGGAGAACGTAGTGTGGATGCTATATCAGCCGTTTCTGTGAGCGTAAGCGTGGCGTAGAAAATTTTAAATATGTTAGCCGGTTAAAAATAACTATTGACATTGAAATGGTGGTGGAGTGTATATGAAGAGAATATTTATATATCTATTATTACCTTGTGCATTCGCATGTTCTGCTAATGATAATGTTTTTTTTGGCAAGGGCAACAAGCATCAGATCTCTTTTGCTGCGGGAGAAAGTATAAGAAGAGGAGGGGTTGAGCACTTATATACGGCTTTTCTGACATACAGTGAACCCAGCGATTTTTTCTTTTTACAGGCAAGAAATAATCTGGAGTTAGGAGGATTTAAGGCTAAGGGTAGCGATGATTGCAGTAAACATTCTGGCAGCGTTCCCTGTAATAAATATAACCAGGGCGTATTGGGTATCTCGAAGGATGTGGCGCTGGTTCATTTCGCTGGTATCTATACCGGTATTGGTCTGGGGGCTTATATAAAATCTAAGTCGCGAGATGATATGCGTGTCAATTCTGCATTTACCTTTGGAGAAAAAGCGTTTCTTGGCTGGAACTTTGGGGCTTTTTCTACAGAAGCTTATATCCGGCATTTCTCGAATGGATCACTTACGGATAAAAATTCAGGGCATAATTTTGTAGGTGCTTCAATTAGTTATAATTTCTGAAGTTGAATAACAATTAGCGAGTTGCTGGCTGAAGGAGTAATTAATCACCGTACGTTGTCTACAAAACGTGTTGTGAATAGCCGATCGTTATCGACCCTATGGCGACAGGGAGGCTAATTGTTAGCGACAAAGGCGTGGTAGGCCGTTTACCTTACCAGAACGTTTTATTATTGCTGCGACAGATTGCTTACTCATTTACCTGCCACTGCAAACATTTTTTCCAGTATAGGGTGTAGATGCGCTTTTTCTGTTTTAGTACAAACATGGTTTACGTTATTTGCCTGCATTGACTTTACGTTGACCACTGCACAGGAAAGATGTCCGATCAGTTCATGCAAAATAACGTCTCTGGCATCAGCTAACTTTTTAATTGTAGGCATAAAAAAAAACCAGCCCTGACAGGCTGGTTTTCAAGGGGAATTTTGGTCGGCAGCTTCATCCGCAGCATCTGCGGAGAGCAGCGCAGGTACGGCGACCACAAAAGCCGGGGAGGCATCAGCCAGCGCGGCGTCGGCTGACACAGCCAGAACGGCGGCAGCCGCCTCGTCATCAGCATCGGAGGCATCCACCCACGCCGCCGCATCTGATACCAGCGCATCACTGGCAGCGCAAAGCAGAGCTGCAGCCGGAGAATTGGCAACCAGAGCCGAAGAGGCCGCGAAACGGGCCGAGGATATCGCAGACGTGATTTCCCTGGAAGATGCAAGCCTGACGAAAAAAGGTATCGTTAAATTAAGCAGTGCCACGGACAGTGACAGCGAAGCGCTGGCGGCCACACCAAAGGCGGTAAAAACCGTTATGGGTGAGGTACGGACCAAAGCGCCGCTGGACAGCCCGGCATTCACTGGAACGCCGACCACACCGACGCCGCCAGGCGATGCTAAAGGGCTTCAGACAACAAACGCGGAGTTTGTCCGCAAACTGATTGCCGCGCTGGTTGGTTCCGTACTGGAGCCACTGGACACCCTGCAGGAACTGGCTGACGCGTTGGGAAATGATCCGAACTTTGCCACCACGGTACTGAATAAACTGGCGGGCAAGCAGCCGCTGGACGAAACCCTGACGGCGCTGTCAGGAAAAAGTGTTGACGGTCTTATCGAATACGTTGGTTTGCGAGAAACCATAAGTCGTGCCGCCGATGCATTACAAAAATCACAGAATGGCGGCGATATTCCGGACAAGGATTTGTTTGTGCGTCGTATCGGTGCCGCGCGAGCGTTTGATGGCGCAGTTACTATCGGCTGTGATGATAATCCGTGGACGACGGCGGAGTTTATCGTCTGGCTGGAGTCTCAGGGCGCATTCAATCACCCTTACTGGATGTGTCGTGGCTCCTGGTCTTACGCTTATAACAAAATCATCACGGATACTGGCTGCGGTAATATCTGTCTCGCTGGCGCAGTGATTGAGGTAATGGGAGTGCGTGGCGCGATGACTATTCGGGTGACAACGTCCCATTCAGTATCTGGTTGGTGATACGTGGGTGACAGCCCCAAGTGTATAAGAAGGAATAATTATGACAGCGGAAAAAAAATAAAAAGAACAAACAGTTTTTAAATATTAAAAATTTCATTCCGTATGCACCGGAACCAGATGACACATTATTCGCCGATGCGGCGTATCTTAAATCAGAGGATGGTCAGGACTGGTATGGGTGCCAGCAATTATTTTCAGCAGACACGCTGAAAATTACCTACGACGATAACGATGTTATTACGTGTATTACGCGTGATGTTTCCGGGCTGTGGCCTGCTGGCCAGAGCGTTGCAGAGTTGCCTGATACGGATGAAAACCGTCGCGCTGATATTCATGCTGCTGGCAGTTTAAAGACGGTAAAGTCGTTCAAAGGGTTTATTCGCCGGAAGAGCTGCGCAGGCAGGCAGAATCGAAAATTGAACGCCCGGGCGTTGATACCGGATGATCTGGTCATCGTGGAAAGCGACCCTGAAAAATCGACACTTTAGCTGTAAAATGACAGTCCCGCCATCCGGTCATCATAACGGATTTTTCTTCTGCACCTTCTGAAGCCCGCCATGGCAGGACGACCATGAATCCGCCGATAACCTTATTGTGAAATTAAGACCAGGAAGAGATGATGTCTGCCGGACAGATACTATATGTAAATTTATAAAGGTTTTTTGTTATGCCCTTTCATATTGGAAGCGGATGTCTTCCCGCCACCATCAGTAATCGCCGCATTTATCGTATTGCCTGGTCTGATACCCCCCCTGAAATGAGTTCCTGGGAAAAAATGAAGGAATTTTTTGCTCAACGCACCAGACTGAAGCGCTGGAGTGCATCTGGACGATTTGTCACCCGCCGGCCGGAACGACGCGGGAGGATGTGATCAACAGATTTGAACTGCTCAGGACGCTCGCGTATGCCGGATGGGAGGAAAGCATTCATTCCGGCCAGCACGGGGAAAATTACTTCTGTATTCTGGATGAAGACAGTCAGGAGATATTGTCAGTCACCCTTGATGATGCCGGGAACTATACCGTAAATTGCCAGGGGTACAGTGAAACACATCGCCTCACCCTGGACACAGCACAGGGTGAGGAGGGCACAGGACACGCGGAAGGGGCATCCGGGACATTCAGGACATCCTTCCTCCCTGCCACAACGGCTCCACAGACGCCAGCAGAGTATGATGCTGTCTGGTCAGCGTGGAGAAGGGCTGCACCCGCAGAAGAGTCACGCGGCCGTGCAGCAGTGGTACAGAAAATGCGTGCCTGCCTGAATAATGGCAATGCAGTGCTTAACGTGGGAGAATCAGGTCTTACCACCTTGCCAGACTGTTTACCCGCGCATATTACCACACTGGTTATTCCTGATAATAATCTGACCAGCCTGCCGGCGCTGCCGCCAGAACTGCGGACGCTGGAGGTCTCTGGTAACCAGCTGACTAGCCTGCCGGTGCTGCCGCCAGGACTACTGGAACTGTCGATCTTTAGTAACCCGTTGACCCACCTGCCGGCGCTGCCGTCAGGACTATGTAAGCTGTGGATCTTTGGTAATCAACTGACCAGCCTGCCGGTGTTGCCGCCAGGGCTACAGGAGCTGTCGGTATCTGATAACCAACTGGCCAGCCTGCCGGCGCTGCCGTCAGAATTATGTAAGCTGTGGGCCTATAATAACCAGCTGACCAGCCTGCCGACGTTGCCGTCAGGGCTACAGGAGCTGTCGGTATCTGATAACCAACTGGCCAGCCTGCCGACGCTGCCGTCAGAATTATATAAGCTGTGGGCCTATAATAATCGGCTGACCAGCCTGCCGGCGTTGCCGTCAGGACTGAAGGAGCTGATTGTATCTGGTAACCGGCTGACCAGTCTGCCGGTGCTGCCGTCAGAACTGAAGGAGCTGATGGTATCTGGTAACCGGCTGACCAGCCTGCCGATGCTGCCGTCAGGACTACTGTCGCTGTCGGTCTATCGTAACCAGCTGACCCGCCTGCCGGAAAGTCTCATTCATCTGTCTTCAGAGACAACCGTAAATCTGGAAGGGAACCCACTGTCTGAACGTACTTTGCAGGCGCTGCGGGAGATCACCAGCGCGCCTGGCTATTCAGGCCCCATAATACAATTCGATATGGCGGGAGCCTCCGCCCCCCGGGAAACTCGGGCACTGCACCTGGCGGCCGCTGACTGGCTGGTGCCTGCCCGGGCGGGGGAACCGGCTCCTGCAGACAGATGACATATGTTCGGACAGGAAGATAACGCCGACGCCTTCAGCCTCTTCCTGGACAGACTGAGTGAGACGGAAAACTTCATAAAGGACGCGGGGTTTAAGGCACAGATATCGTCCTGGCTGGCACAACTGGCTGAAGATGAGGCGTTGAGAGCAAACACCTTTGCTATGGCAACAGAGGCAACCTCAAGCTGCGAGGACCGGGTCACATTTTTTTTGCACCAGATGAAGAACGTACAGCTGGTACATAATGCAGAAAAAGGGCAATACGATAACGATCTCGCGGCGCTGGTTGCCACGGGGCGTGAGATGTTCCGTCTGGGAAAACTGGAACAGATTGCCCGGGAAAAGGTCAGAACGCTGGCTCTCGTTGATGAAATTGAGGTCTGGCTGGCGTATCAGAATAAGTTGAAGAAATCACTCGGGCTGACCAGCGTGACGGCAGAAATGCGTTTCTTTGACGTATCCGGCGTGACGGTTACAGACCTTCAGGACGCGGAGCTTCAGGTGAAAGCCGCTGAAAAAAGCGAGTTCAGGGAGTGGATACTGCAGTGGGGGCCGTTACACAGAGTGCTGGAGCGCAAAGCGCCGGAACGCGTTAACGCGCTTCGTGAAAAGCAAATATCGGATTATGAGGAAACGTACCGGATGCTGTCTGACACAGAGCTGAGACCGTCTGGGCTGGTCGGTAATACCGATGCAGAGCGCACTATCGGAGCAAGAGCGATGGAGAGCGCGAAAAAGACATTTTTGGATGGCCTGCGACCTCTTGTAGAGGAGATGCTGGGGAGCTATCTGAACGTTCAGTGGCGTCGTAACTGATGCACCAGGTGAATGAGGTGCGGTGCGACAAAGATATTCCCGGACGAACAACATCAGACAGTACGGATGATGTACAGGTGAAATAGGGGAGACTTCTTCAGTCAGGGCGCGGCGAAACTTTTTCGATGATAACGCGCCGCGCGCCGGTAGCGAGAAGCCGATGGAAGTACTGGATCACCTGAATGCAAAGAAGGGCTGGGGAAAGCTGTACTTTGCCGGGGAGGGTATCCAGCAACAGTGGGCTATGAAGAGAAACATACTGTCCCCGATATACCACCCGCTATGAAGACCTGCTTCAGGTTAAGTGACAGGTTTACCCTGATTTTCAAATTTCTGATGTGATGGTGTGCCGCAGCCACATTGTATGCAAGAACGGGCTGCGGCAAACTGGCGATCGTTCGATAGTGCGTGTATTGAATAGTTACCAGTCGTGGCGGATTCTACTGGTTAAGGATGACTAATCAATGTATTTAAGTCATCTGTTCAACTTTTCGCGTTGGAGGGAGCTTGAAGTCAATTTGCAGTGACCTTCGATAGCTATTTCACCATCATTTCACCATTTGCAAATTGGATATATAAAAAAACCAGCCCTGGCAGGCTGGCTTTTAAGGGGAATTTTGGTCGGCACGAGAGGATTTGAACCTCCGACCCCCGACACCCCATGACGGTGCGCTACCAGGCTGCGCTACGTGCCGACTTGTGGGTGCTAATACTACCTCTTTCCAACGCGAATGCAAGGGGAAACGGTGCTAACTGATTTATAATTAATCAGTTAGCGATAAAACGTTTCTCTTCTGTTAGCACTTGCAGCAGCAGACTGAGCTGCGGCTTCTGATCTTTGATCTTCTCGCCGTGTAAGTCATAGGTCTGATAATGACCGTTATTATTGAGCACCAGGGTCATTTGCGGCGTCGTGATTGCCAGCGTACTGCCGTCTGCCGCCGTTACCCAGTTATGACGACGTGGAACGGTAAAGATGTCCTGGCCCTGTGAATATTCGTTCGCTGGCGTGCTGACATGTAACAGGCGTTGCATCAACGTGGTCATCACATCGGTATGATCGGTAAGCACATTAATACGCTGCGCAGGCGTCCCCGGCCAGTGGATCACCAGCGGTACTTGCAGATGACCTTGCGACCAGTCGAAGCGATTTTCTTCCGGCGTCAACGGTATGCCGCGTCCTGCGGTAATGATCACGACAGTATTGTCGAATTTACCGGCCTCTCGCAGCGCGTTCAGAACCCGATTGATTTGCGCATCCACGTCGCTGGCGGCACTGGCGTAACGCTTAACAAAATTTTTCTGGTTACTGTCATCAATATTAGTACCGTTAAACGATATCCATGAGAACCAGCGGTTATCTTCCTGTGCGTAGCGCCCAAGCCAGTCTATCCACTGGCTGGCCGTTTGCGCATCAGACTGCGTTTGCGCTGCCGGCATCGAGAAATCGGACAGTAATGCCTGACGATAAAGCGGGCTGGCGAAGCCATCCGAAGAAAACAGTCCCAGTTGGTAGCCTTGCTGATTCAACGCGGTAATGAGCGCCGCAGGCGTTCTGGTGGATAACACGCCATCCATATAGCCTGGCGATATGCCATAGAACAGGCCGAAAATACCGTTATCAGTGGTATTCCCTGAACTCATATGACGGGTGAAGTCGATGTTTTGCTCGGCAAATGTAGCCAGCTCCGGCATCTGCTTCTCAAAGCGAGAATAGTTCAGGCCGTCTACGGTAATGAGCAGCACATTCTGACCGGTGCCCATATCGCGATAGTGCAAATTGCTGAGCGGGTACTGAACGGAGACCGCTTCCGGATTGCCTTGCTCTACCAGACGGCGCTGATATTCCTGCGCATCCAGCAGACCGTGTTTTTCAAGAAAACGTCGCGCCGTCATTGGATAAGAGAGCGGCAGGTTTGCCCGCTGCATGGTAATCGGCCGGTAAAAATTAGCGTCTGCCCAGATGTAGATAAGATGCGATGCGATAAAGGAGACGAAAAAGAATGCCGCAAGCGGCCTTGCGAAATGGCGACGGCGCGTGAGACTGCGCAGTTTTTGCCAACTCCATGTCGCAAATAGCATCTCAATCAATAAGATAACCGGCACGCTAATAAACATAAGCTGCCAGTCGCGCGCCATTTCGTTCTGGTCAGGGTTGATGACCAGCTCCCAGACAATGGGGTTAAGGTGCAGGTGAAAACGGGTAAAGACTTCGCTATCGATAAGCAACAACGTCATACCCGCGGTCGCCAGAATGGCTGATAAAAACCGCATCAGCCGCTGGGACATCACGATAAACGTGAGCGGAAAAAGAATAAGCAAATAGGTGGCGAACACCAGAAAGCTAAAGTGCCCGACAATGCTCAGGTAGGAGTATATGCGACCCGCAAGCGTTGTCGGCCAGTCGGCGACAAACAGGTAACGGCTGCCGAGCAACGTAGCCAACAGTATATTGAACAGAGCGAACCAGTGCCCCCAGCTAACCATCTGGGAGACTTTTTCACGGTAGCGCTGACGATGAGTTACCATACCTGTCGCTTGTTTCTCCGGAGTCGGCTTTTTAGTGCGCGTTGTCTTCGCTAATCGAAGACTGCAAGGCGCGGGCAAAAGAGTTCGCAATCGCCCGGCGTTGAGCTGGCGCAACGCTGGTGTTGATAAGGTTGGTGACCATATTTCCCAGCACCATCAGGGAAAGATCGGTCGGCGCCTTATGTTTTTCCAGTACACTGAGCAGTTCGCTCAGCAATTGTTCAACATGTTCATCACTATAGCGGGAGAGTTGTGGCATAAATCAAAATCTGTTTGTTCATGAAAGGGCAACATATTACCGTAGCAACAGTTTTTTTTCTGCATTTTTATCCCCTAAATCATTCGCGTTACGGATAACGCCTGAAATGACAGGGCGATTGCTTGCGTCTTCCGGTAGGCGGTGGTTGAATACCGCCCGGTCTTAAAGGAGAGTTTATCATGAGTCTGGATATCAACCAGATTGCCCTGCACCAGCTTATCAAGCGCGATGAGCAAAATCTTGAGCTGGTCTTGCGCGATTCATTGCTGGAGCCGACAACCACCGTTGTCGAGATGGTGGCTGAACTGCATCGGGTCTATAGCGCCAAGAATAAGGCGTATGGCCTGTTTAATGAAGAGAGTGAACTGGCGCAAGCGCTGCGGTTGCAACGTCAGGGGGAAGAAGATTTTCTTGCCTTTAGCCGGGCGGCGACCGGACGCCTGCGTGACGAACTGGCGAAATACCCCTTTGCGGACGGCGGCATTGTATTGTTCTGCCATTATCGCTACCTGGCGGTGGAGTATCTGCTGGTTACGGTACTGAACAACCTGAGCAGTATGCGGGTCAATGAAAATCTGGACATTAACCCGACGCATTATCTTGATATCAATCATGCGGATATCGTGGCGCGTATCGATCTTACCGAGTGGGAAACTAATCCGCAATCGACCCGCTATCTGACGTTCCTGAAAGGTCGGGTAGGGCGCAAGGTTGCTGACTTCTTTATGGATTTCCTCGGCGCCAGCGAAGGGTTGAACGCCAAAGCGCAGAATCGCGGCCTGTTGCAGGCAGTGGATGATTTCACCGCAGAAGCGCAGTTGGATAAAGCGGAACGTCAGAACGTGCGCCAGCAGGTGTACAGCTACTGCAATGAGCAATTACAAGCCGGGGAAGAGATTGAGCTGGAATCGCTGTCTAAAGAGCTTTCCGGCGTCAGTGAAGTCAGCTTCAGCGAATTTACCGCCGAAAAAGGCTATGAGCTGGAAGAGAGCTTCCCGGCAGATCGCAGTACGCTACGCCAGTTAACCAAATATGCCGGCAGCGGCGGCGGGTTAACGATTAACTTTGATGCGATGCTACTGGGCGAGCGGATTTTCTGGGACCCGGCGACCGATACCCTGACTATCAAAGGGACGCCGCCGAATTTGCGCGATCAGTTGCAGCGACGCACGTCGGGCGGGAAATAAAGGCATACGACATAAAAGGACGCCGTAGTGAGTAAAGGAATACGTCAGAGGCCGCCTGTTAATTTCAGTTTATTTCGGCAGGTTTTGTATGCGCACATTGTCGCATTTTTGATGATGTTGATGCTCGGCATGGTGTTCACCGTTCTCTCGTTGGTACTGTTTTATACTTATGGCACCAACTGGTTACTGAGCTTGTTCATATGCCCGCTGTTCTTGTTAAGTGGTTTATTCATTACTGGATTTGCTTTTAAATCAACCTGGTCCAGCATACGTTACTATTACGACAAGGGGCAGTTGAAACGGTATGGACTCAATCTTGATGCAACTTTGACGCATAAAGAGAAGGTGGAAATACGCATCGATAATGCAAAGCGTCAAGTGCGTGTAGATGAACTGGAACTCCATGTCTTATTTGATTTTCAGTTTGATAGCAAGACATGGAGCTGCGGCGACTTACTGACCAATGAAAAGGTATTTGATGCGTTGAATGACGGGCAAACTATACCAATACGAATTTTGCCATGGAAACCAGAAAGTGCCAGCGTTCGTCAACGGGCATTATTCAATCGGCTTAAAGGTATGAATACCGCGTCGGAAACTACAGATCCTCGATTAGGGGAGGCGCTAATTGAATGTGGCGAGGTGTAAGAAAGCAGAAAAGCAAAGTGGTTTCTCGTTGCTCTGCATGTCGTCAAATTCAATTAAACGCATAAAAAACCCCGCCGGGGCGGGGTTTTTCTTCAACTTCCAGGCGATTACGCGCGAACGAAGTCGATGTGAGTCAGCTTCGGTTTGTAAGCGTGACGCTGTACAGCCTGAGCTTTAACTTTTACTTCTTTACCGTCAACAACGAGGGTCAGAACTTCGCTGTAGAATTCAGCTTTAGCTTGCATGTTCATCACCTGGTCGTGGTCCAGTTCGATAGCAATCGGGGCTTCAGAACCGCCGTAGATGATTGCCGGGAACTTGTTAGCGGCGCGCAGGCGGCGGCTCGCACCCTTACCCTGCTCTTTACGTACTTCTGCGTTGATAGTAAACATTTAAATCTCTCTTTAATAATTCCTGCTACAGGCGACCCAGCAACAGGTAAGTGATCTGCTTTGCGTATGCAAAGGCGGGCGGGATTCTATACTCAAATCGCCGTTACATCAATGAAAAGTACAATTAACCACGTAATTCGTGCGCTCGGCGGAAGCGGCCTTCATAGTCGAACACTTTTTCACGCACCTGCCAGTACTGGCCTTTCATCCGCGCGACCACAAAATCGGGATGCCGCAACAGCGCCTGCTGCGCGACAATATCCGCCGCCGTGATCCAGCGTAAAGGAACGCCGGGCGTGCGGGTATGCGGGCGAATAAATAGCTGTTCGAAAGCGGTACGCTGGGCGGGCGTGTGCAAGCGGAAGCGCTCACTGACATCCGCGCCGTCCTCGTCATAGTAAGTGATTTTCAGCCATTCGCCTTTCTCATCCTGCCCATGCTGCATCGTCATTCCGCTACAGCGCAGGACTAACGCATCCTTGAGCCTGAGCGCCGCTTTTAACATATCGTCCGGGTCGACCAGAATAGCGTCACATTCCCGGCAGCGTCGGGCGGCAATATCGTTTTCGGCATTACACTGCGGGCAGTTTTTGAAGCGAAAGCGAAAATCGCACTGCTCGCGATGGCCGTCGTCATCCTCAAACCAGCCCTGGCAGCGACGGCCAAAGTGTTCAATCAGCGTGCCGTCGGCAGTGGTTTTCCCCCAGAAGGTGTTGGCAAAGCCGCAGGCCGGGCAAAATACCTGGACAGGGACGTTATCGCTTTTTCCCTTCGGGCTACCGACCTCCGGGGCATACAGGTCGTGCGGGTTGCCTGCGTAATCAAGAATCAGGCAATCGGTCTTTCCCGGCGCAAGGCGCAGACCACGCCCGACAATTTGTTGGTAAAGACTAACTGACTCCGTGGGACGTAGAATCGCGATGAGATCAACGTGTGGGGCGTCAAAGCCGGTGGTCAGCACCGAGACGTTAACCAGATAGCGAAAACGCTGCGCCTTGAAATTATCAATCAGCGCGTCGCGCTCGGGCCCTGGCGTATCGCCGGTAATCAGCGCCGCGTCGTCCGCCGGAAGCAGACCGACAATCTCTTTCGCATGTTCGACCGTGGCGGCGAAAATCATCACGCCTTTGCGCGTTTGCGCAAATTCCATAATCTGGCTGATGATGTGCGGCGTAATCCGCTGCTGCTTTTTCAGCTCGCGGTTCAGGTCGGCTTCGCTGAACAGCCCATTGCTTTGGGCCTGCAGGCGACTGAAATCGTATTGGACCACTGGCATATCAAGCCGCTCAGGCGGCGTCAGATAGCCGTGTTTAATCATATAGCGCAGCGGCAGTTCATAAATACAGTCGCGAAACAGCGCGTTGTCGTTGCCGCGCACCATACCGTGGTAATGAAATTGATAAATCCAGCCTTTTCCGAGGCGGAAGGGCGTGGCGGTGAGCCCAAGCAGACGTAAGTGAGGATTAACTTTACTCAGGTGAGTGAGGATTTGCTGATACTGACTGTCTTCATCGTCACCGATGCGGTGGCATTCATCGACAATCAACAGCGAAAACTCCTCCTGGAAGGCGTCAAGATTACGCGCCACCGACTGTACGCTGCCGAACACGACTTTGCCCTGACTCTCTTTACGTTTGAGTCCGGCGGCGAAAATATCCGCTTCCAGCCCCAGCGCGCAATATTTGGCGTGGTTCTGCGCGACCAGCTCTTTCACATGCGCCAGCACCAGTACCCGTCCGCGGGCGACGCGCGCCAGTTCGGCGATCACCAGGCTTTTACCTGCGCCGGTCGGCAGAACAATCACGGCGGGCGTACGGTGGCGGCGAAAGTGGCTGAGCGTGGCGTCTACGGCTTCTTGCTGGTAGGGGCGGAGTGTAAAAATCATGGTCTCACTACGTTAAACGGTTCCGGGAATAGTATGCCATGAATCATTTCCCTTGAGGGATATAGTTAGCCCGCTATACTGAGCGGATAGCAATTCCCTTTTTTCGGGTAGAATGCCCGATTTCCGTATTATTACAGGCTAAATCACACACATGCGACTTGATAAATTTATCGCTCAGCAGCTTGGCGTCAGCCGCGCTATTGCCGGGCGTGAAATTCGTGGTAACCGCGTTACCGTCGATGGCGACATCATTAAAAATGCGGCCTTCAAACTGCTCCCGGAACATGCGGTTGCGTATGACGGCAATCCCTTAGCGCAGCAACACGGGCCACGCTATTTTATGCTTAACAAGCCGCAGGGATACGTTTGTTCAACCGATGATCCCGATCATCCAACGGTACTGTATTTCCTGGATGAGCCGGTGGCGTATAAGCTGCATGCCGCAGGACGTCTGGATATCGATACTACCGGTCTGGTGTTAATGACAGATGACGGTCAGTGGT
Organism: Salmonella sp. SAL00670; assembly: GCF_046552235.1. NCBI lineage: Bacteria > Pseudomonadati > Pseudomonadota > Gammaproteobacteria > Enterobacterales > Enterobacteriaceae > Salmonella > Salmonella sp. SAL00670. Next base: position 1,456,450 of record NZ_JBGDUO010000001.1, on the reverse strand, counting down.
CGCACCGCATTACGTCGCCGCGCCATCACTGTGAAAAAACCTATCTGGTGACCCTGGAGTCGCCGGTGGCCGACGATACGGCAGCGCAATTTGCGAAAGGCGTGCAGTTGCATAATGAAAAAGATCTCACTAAACCCGCTACGCTGGAGGTGATAACACCTGTGCAGGTCCGTCTGACCATCAGCGAAGGCCGTTATCATCAGGTGAAGCGGATGTTTGCCGCAGTAGGCAATCGCGTTGTGGAACTGCACCGCGAACGGATTGGCGCCATTACGCTGGATGAGAATCTGGCTCCCGGCGAGTACCGCCCGTTGACTGAAGAAGAAATCGCCAGCGTCGGCTAACTATCTCGTTAAATTCAGGAGTTCGATGTGACCACCCGGCAGCACTCTTCCTTTGCCATTGTCTTTATTCTTGGCCTGTTGGCCATGTTAATGCCGCTGTCGATTGATATGTATCTTCCAGCGCTGCCGGTGATTTCTGCGCAATTCGGCGTGCCTGCCGGTAGCGCGCAGATGACGCTCAGCACCTATATTCTGGGGTTTGCGCTGGGTCAGCTTATCTATGGACCGATGGCGGATAGCCTCGGGCGTAAGCCGGTCATCCTGGGCGGGACGCTGGTATTTGCCGCTGCGGCGGTCGCCTGTGCGTTGGCGCAGACTATCGATCAACTGATCGTGATGCGTTTCTTTCACGGTTTGGCGGCTGCGGCGGCAAGCGTCGTCATCAATGCGCTGATGCGGGATATTTATCCAAAGGAAGAGTTTTCGCGCATGATGTCATTTGTCATGCTGGTCACTACGATAGCGCCGTTAATGGCGCCCATTGTTGGCGGCTGGGTGTTGGTATGGTTAAGCTGGCACTATATCTTCTGGATACTGGCCATTGCGGCGATTCTGGCGTCAGTCATGATCTTTGCTCTGATTAAAGAGACGCTGCCCGTTGAGCGGCGTCAGCCTTTTCATATTCGTACCACAATAGGTAACTTTGCCGCGTTGTTTCGCCACAAACGCGTACTGAGCTATATGCTGGCGAGCGGGTTCAGTTTTGCCGGTATGTTCTCTTTTTTGAGCGCGGGGCCGTTTGTCTATATCGAAATTAATCATGTTCCGCCGCAGGATTTCGGCTACTACTTCGCGTTGAACATCGTATTTCTGTTTGTGATGACGATTATCAACAGCCGTTTTGTCAGACGGGTAGGGGCGCTAAACATGTTTCGGGCCGGGCTATGGATTCAGTTTGCGATGGCGGTATGGATGGTTTTCAGCGCGCTGATGGGCATTGGATTCTGGGCGCTGGTGGTCGGCGTTGCGGCGTTTGTCGGCTGTGTGTCGATGGTTTCGTCCAATGCGATGGCGGTCATTTTGGATGAGTTTCCGCATATGGCCGGAACGGCGTCTTCGTTGGCGGGCACTTTCCGCTTTGGTATTGGCGCTATCGTCGGCGCGTTGCTGTCGCTGGCTACCTTTACCAGTGCGTGGCCGATGATCTGGTCGATTGCGCTTTGCGCCGCCTGTTCCATTCTGTTTTATCTCTACGCCAGCCGTCCCAAAAAACGGTGACGGGCGCGCTGTCCCTCAATGGCGCCGAAGAATGCGCAGGCGGCGTTGGGGGACGCTATCCGCTACACGATGGCAAAGCCAAACGGCTTTCATAGTTGATGTATATCAATTACCAATTCATCATTTTCCTCCTTTATGTTTATTTTATGTAAAATCCATTTATGTAAAAAGTCACATCATTGTAGTTAAAAAGGTTGAGTTAGATCGCAGAAACGGGTACATATAGCCCGCCGCTATCTCCGCGTCGGTAAAACTATTTTAACTCCCGCTTGCTGTAGAGCCACTGACGGAGAGAAGGGCGTTAGCAATCTGTTTAAGGACGGGTTGTCAATGATGTGTTAATATAAATGTAAGTAAATTGTGAAGTAATTGTGCTTCCGGGGAAAGAAAGTGAATACATTACAGCTCTCAATTGTTCACCGTCTGCCGCAAAACTATCGCTGGTCGGCGGGTTTTGCGGGGTCAAAGGTTGAACCGATTCCGCAAAACGGGCAGAGCACCGAGAATAGTCTGGTGGCGCTTAAACTGTTGAGTCCGGCAGGCGATAGCGCGTGGTCAGTGATGCATAAGCTCAGTCAGGCGCTAAGCGATATTGAAGTTCCTTGCTCCGTGCTGGAGTGCGAAGGGGAACCGTGCCTGTTCGTTAATCGTCAGGATGAGTTTGCCGCCACCTGTCGGCTGAAAAATTTCGGCGTGGCGATAGCGGAACCTTTTTCTAACAATAATCCTTTTTAGGCGTCAGCTTAACGCGAGTAGCTGACGCGTATAGGCCTGTTGCGGTGCGGTAAACACGCGCTCGCATTGCCCCTGTTCAACCACCTCCCCCTGCCGCAGCACGATAACCTGATGGCACAGCGCGCGTACTACATGCAGATCGTGGCTAATGAAGATATAGGCCAGACGGTGCTTTTGCTGGAGCGATTTCAGGAGGGCAAGAATCTGCGCCTGAACGGTTTTATCCAGCGATGAGGTCGGTTCATCCAGAATAATAAGCGACGGTTTTAAAATCAGCGCTCTGGCGACGGCGATACGTTGACGCTGGCCGCCGGAAAACTCAGCGGGGTAACGATGCCGCGTTTCCGGGTCCAGGCCGACTTCCATCATGACCGCTTTCACCTGCTGTTCGCGCTGCGCGCCTGAAAGCGTAGGCTGGTGGACGCGCAGGCCTTCTTCGATAATTTGCAACACGTTTAAACGCGGGTTTAGCGATGAGTTTGGGTCCTGGAATACGACCTGGATACGGTGGCGAACAGGTAAAAGCTGGCGGCGGTTTAACGTATCCAGCGATTGACCGTCAAACACGATGCGGCCTTCGGAGCGGATAAGCCGTAACAGCGCCAGACCGGTGGTACTTTTTCCCGATCCTGACTCGCCGACCAGACCCAGCGTTTCGCCTGGATGCAGGGTGAAACTGATATTGTTAACCACCACATTATGATCCACGACGCGCTTCAGAATGCCTTTGCGGATCGGGAAAGCGACGCGCAGCCTGTCCACCTCCAGCAACGGCGTCTGCCCGGCGGGGAGCGGAACCGGATCGCCTGTGGGTTCGCTGTTGAGTAGTTTTTGCGTGTACGGATGGGTCGGCGCGGAGAGCAGCGTGTCGGCGCGTTGGTTCTCTACGCACTTGCCGTGTTGCATTACCGCTACTGAATCCGCCAGTTTTTTTACAATGCTGAGGTTATGGGTGATAAACAGTAATCCCATATTAAGCTCGCGCTGGAGTTCCCGTAGTAGAGATAAAATCTGCGCCTGTACGGAGACGTCGAGGGCGGTGGTCGGCTCATCGGCGATCAGTAATTCCGGCCGTGTTAACAGCGCCATGGCTATCATGACGCGCTGGCGTTCGCCGCCGGAAAGCTGATGAGGGTAATCGCGCAGACGCTGGCTCGCCTGGCGGATACCGACCCGATCCAGACAACCGATCATCTCCGCTCTTGCCGCCTCCCGACGCATTCCCCGATGGAGCGACAGCACTTCATAGAGCTGTTTTTCCAGCGTATGCAGTGGGTTAAGTGAAACCATCGGTTCCTGAAAAATCATGGCGATTTTATTGCCGCGCACGCCGCGTAGCGTCTGCTCGCTGGCATGAAGCAATGATTCGCCGTGAAAGCGAATATCGCCGGAGAGGTAGACGGCGGGAGGGGTAGGCAAAAGACGCAGAATGGAAAGCGCCGTCACGCTTTTTCCTGACCCGGACTCGCCGACCAGCGCCAGCGTTTCCCCGGCGTTCACCTGTAACGAAATGGCGTTAACGACAGGGCGCACGTGCTGTTGCTGACGGAAACCTACCGATAAATTTTCAATCGCAAGCAATGGAGATGTCATCTTATACCGCCTTAGCAGGATCAAAGGCGTCGCGTACCGCTTCGCCGATAAAAATCAGCAGCGATAGCAGAATGGCGACAGACAGAAAGGCGGCGATCCCCAGCCAGGGAGCCTGTAAGTTGTTTTTCCCCTGTAAAAGAAGTTCGCCGAGAGAAGGGGAGCCAAGCGGCAGACCGAATCCCAGAAAATCCAGCGACGTCAGGGTGGTGATGGAGCTACATAAAATGAACGGTAAAAATGTCAGGGTAGCGACCATCGCATTAGGCAACATATGGCGCAGGATAATGTCCCGATCGCTGACGCCAAGCGCCTGCGCGGCGCGGATATAGTCAAAATTGCGGGTCCGTAAAAACTCGGCGCGCACCACGCCCACCAGACTCATCCAGCCAAACAGTACGGTTATGGCCAGCAACCACCAGAAGTTAGGCTGCACTACGCTGGAAAGTAAAATAATCAGAAACAGGGTCGGCATCCCCGACCAGACTTCGATGAGACGTTGTCCCCATAAATCGACTTTGCCGCCATAATAGCCCTGTAGCGCGCCCGCCAGTACGCCCATGACGCTGGAGCAAATCGTTAACATCAGGCCGAATAAAATAGAAATGCGGGTGCCGTACAGGATGCGGGCGAAAACGTCGCCGCCATTCGCATCGGTGCCCAGCCAGTTTTTCGCCGAAGGCGGGGAGGGGAAAGGCTGCGTGGTGGCAAAATTAATGGTATTGGCGCCAAAGCGTACGGGGGCCCACAACACCCAGCCCCGATTCTCAAGCTGCCGTTGTAGCCAGGGGTCCTGATAATCTGCCGTTGTCGCCAGCGGGCCGCCGAAATCGCGCTCGCTGTAATTTTTTACCAGCGGAAAATACCACTGGCCTTCATAGCGCACCAGCAATGGCTTATCGTTAGCAATCAGTTCCGCGCATAAGCTCAGGCTGAACACGATCAGGAAAATCCATAGTGACCAGTAGCCCCGGCGATTATGGCGGAAACGCGCCCAGCGGGCCTGATTGACCGGGCTTAATCGCGGCATTATCGTCCCTCAAAATCAATGCGTGGATCGACCAGCGTATAGCTGATATCGCTCAGGATATTCAGTAATAAGCCAATCAGGGTAAAGATATAAAGCGTGCCGAACATCACCGGATAGTCGCGCGAAACGGTTGCTTCATAACCCAGCAGCCCCAGGCCGTTGAGCGAGAACATGACTTCAATTAGCAGCGAGCCGGTGAAAAACATACTGATAAAAGTGGCGGGAAACCCGGCGATCACCAGCAGCATGGCGTTACGAAAAACATGTTTCCAGAGAATGTTTTTTTCACTCACGCCTTTAGCGCGAGCGGTAACGACATACTGTTTACGCACCTCGTCGAGAAACGAATTTTTCGTCAGCATCGTCAGGGCGGCAAAACCGCCGATGACGGTCGCCAACACCGGCAGCGTAATATGCCACAAATAATCGGTGATTTTCTGGTACCACGGTAACGTGTCAAAGTTGGCGGAGACCAGGCCACGTAGCGGAAAGATATCGTAGTAGCTGCCGCCGGCAAAAAAGACGATTAATAAAATAGCGAACAGAAAGGCGGGGATCGCATAACCAATAATGATAAACGCGCTGCTCCACACATCAAAGCGACTGCCGTTATGGACGGCTTTGCGAATCCCCAGCGGGATAGACACCAGATAAATAATCAGCGTGCTCCATAATCCCAGGGTAATGGAGACGGGAAGGCTATCTTTGATCAGCGTTAGTACGGATGCGCTGCGAAACAGACTGTCGCCGAAGTCAAAAGAGAGATAGTCCCGTAGCATCTTGAAATAACGCTCATGCAGTGGTTTGTCGAAACCGTAGCGATGGGTGATCTCCGCGATCACCTCCGGATCGAGTCCCCGGCCGCCGCGATAATGGCTGTCGCTGATATTGCCGACGCCGGTTTGCGCATGACTGGCGCGAACGCCTTCGCCGCTGGCGCCGGGCAACGCGCCGCCCTGGCCAAATTCAATCGCGGCAATAGCCTGATCGACAGGGCCGCCGGGAGCGATCTGCACGATAAAAAAGTTAATGGTAATAATGGCCCATAGCGTGGGGATCACCAGTAACAGACGGCGGATAAGATAGGCGCCCATTGATTCTTACTACCTCCTGGCTGCCGGTAGTTTGGCGGCTTTGTTGACATCATACCACCAGGTATCTAACCCGATGGTATATACCGGGCGAATCGCCGGATGGGAGAATTTATCCCACCAGGCGAGCCTGTCTTGCGCCATATACCACATCGGCAGCATGTAATAGTTCCAGGTCAGCACGCGATCCAGCGCCCGTCCCAGCGGCACCAGTTTCGCTTTATCACCCTGCGCTGCGATAATTTGCGCGATCAGTTTATCCACCACCGGGCTTTGTACGCCGGGAGCGTTATAACTGGAGTCAATGTATTCCGACGCCCATGAGATTTGTAGATCGGAGCTGGGCCAGGGCATCGCCCGCCATAGCCTCGGCATCATGTCATAGTCGCGGCTACGCATCCGGTTGGTGAGTTGAGAATTATCAACCTGACGGATAGTCATCGTAATGCCCAGACGCTGAAGATTATGCTGGAAGGGCAGAACCCACTGGCTATTACTGCTGGCAGGAAGGAGAAGTTCAAACGTCAGAGGCTTACCGGTGACGCTATTGACCCGTTGCTGTCCGTTGATCACCCATCCGGCCTGCGTCAACAAGGCGTCAGCTTTAAGAAGATTTTCGCGATCGTAGCCGTCGCCGTTAGAGACCGGCGGCTGATAGATCTGGGTGAAGACTTCAGGAGGAAGATCTTTTTTCATCGGCGCGAGTAATACCAGCTCATCGGCGTCAGGGTAATTTCTGGCGGCGTACTCGGTATTCTGGAAGTAACTGTTGGTTCGGCTCCAGGCATTATAGAACAGCGCTTTATTCATCCACTCAAAATCGAAGGCCAGGGTGACAGCTTCACGTACCCGCCGGTCTTTAAATACCGGGCGCTGAATATTAAAGGCCAGCCAGCGTGTGTCCTGCGCCGACTCGTTTTTCTGCTCTTCTTTAATGATGTAATGATTATCGAAATTTTTACCGATATAGCGCGTTGCCCAGTTTTTAGCGTCGTTTTCCAGCCGTAGATCAAATGCGCCCGCTTTAAACGCCTCGAAAGCGACATTGTCATCAAGGTAGTAATCGTAGCGGATAGTGTCGAGGTTAAAACGTCCACGATTGACCGGCAGATTAGCCGCCCAGTAGTTTTTGACGCGTGAATAGACAATGTACTGGCCCATTTTCCACTGAGTAATCCGGTATGGCCCGCTGGCTAAGGGCGGCGTTGAAAGTGGATCGCTGAGTTTGTGATTTTTCCAGAATTTTTCGGGCATGATCGGTAGTGAAAACAGACTAAGCATGTCTTCTTTACCAGGCTTCGCCAGCTCAATTCGCACGGTTAAAGGCGCAATCGCCTTCACGGTAGTACCTTTATAGACCAGACGGAACTGCGGTACGCCTTCGGTCATGAACTTATGAAAGGTAAAAGCCACATCGCGGGCGGTAATGGGCGTGCCATCGTGAAAACGAGCGCGGGGGTTAATCGAGATTTCCACCCAGGAATAGTCGGCGGCATAGCGGGCATGGTCGGCAATCAGCGGGTAATAGCTTCCGGGCTCATCATCCGAGGTGGTAAAAAGCGTATCGTAAAGGGCTTCGGTACGTACGCCGGGATTGCCGCGCAGCGAATAGCGATTGAAATTATCGAACGTACCAATGGCGGAAAGCGTCATCTGACCGCCTTTCGGCGCAGCAGGATTCACATAATCAAAGTGATCAAAGTTAAAAGCATACTTAGGTTCGCCGAGTACGGCGAAAGCGTAGCTTTCTTTGATTTCCTGGGCCTGGGCGCCAGCGCTAACCAGTGCGACAAGCAGAAGCATTACGCGCGCAATCATCTGAAGGCGGTTTCCTTATCGTATTGCCCGCTGCAAACCGGCAGGCGTTTCGCTGAATAATAAGTGACGTTGCGTCTGCTGTGAATCCGTTAAAACCGTAAGGGGGCTACCATTCAGGCACGGAAGGCGCCGACATCCACAGCACGAAATCTTTAAGGGGTAAAGGACGGCTAATCCAGTACCCCTGCAAGTAATTAACACCGTGATCGCGTAGCCAACGGGCCTGCTCCGGCGTTTCAACGCCCTCGGCCACCGTCAGCATATTCAGGCGTCTGGAGAGCGTCAGCACGGTATCCAGAACCGGAGACGTGACGGTTTCCGTGCCGATCGCCTGGATAAAGCCGCGATCGATTTTCAGATAATCTAAAGTAAATCGCTCCAGATAAATCAGGGCGCTATGGCCTGTACCGAAATCATCTATAGCGATTTCAAACCCGGCGGAATGCAGCCATTCGAACAGTTTGGCCGCTTCATACTGCTGGAGCATATCGCGTTCAGTGATTTCCAGCACGATATGAAAATGGTGCGCGGGCAGGGCGTCCCTGAGCCGGTGCATATCCTCTTTAAAACTGTCGCTGTGCAGATGTTCCGGCGCGATGTTAATGCCAAATTTGGCACCGACGGGCATCACCTTCTGTAGCGTGGGCGCGTCGCGGGCGATCAGCTCGAACAGATGCTGCGTTAACGGTACGATAAGTTGCTGCGCTTCGGCATAGTGGATAAAGGCATCCGGCGGAATCTCGCCTGCCGTAGGGTGACGCCAGCGCAGTAAGACTTCAAGCCCGGTGACGCTCAGCGTACGAGTATCGACGACGGGCTGATAAACCACATAAAACTGCTCGTGTTTGATCGCCGTTAAAATCTCTTTGCCCGGTCGCGTCCGGAGGGCATAGATAAAGTAACAGATAAACCCTGCTACGATGCCGCTAATGCAGCCCAGCATCAACGCATACCACAAGTCATTGTAGGTCCAGCTATCGGCATAAAGCTGTATTTTAAGCGGCAGGCCGTTGATAGTTGCCAGTCGTGATGGCGTACCCGGCAGCTCCGCGACGGTCAGCAGACGCGAAGAAAAGGTCGACAGAGCGGTATTGCCGACAATCAGCGCGATGCCGTTAAAATCATCCTGGCGCGTGGTATAGAGTAAGTAAGGCGTCAGGTTAATATTCAGCGATGTGAATACGCCGCTGTCATTTAATAATGGGTTTCGATACCAAATCACCATTGTCGGTTTGTTGGGCATCATTGGCGTGCCGGGCAGAATCGCCATAGCAACGTCTTTGCGGATATCTATATCCGGTACCAGTTGCTGAAGCGGCATATTCATGGCGCCAGTGGCGGAAGAGCAGAACACTTTTTTATCTTTAATCAATAAGAAGGCGCGGACATTAAGGCTAAAAGCGGCTCTTGAGGTGAGTTCTGCGCCAACCTGCTGACAGGTGTTGATCGTCAACGGTTGAAGAATATCGGTGGTGGCTTTCAGGTCGGCGAAATAGCTGGCCAGGTAATGTTGTACATCAGAAAGGAGCGTATTGTATTTAACATCCCGTTTATGCCACGACAGGAAAAATTGCAGGCTACCAATAAGTAATGCTGCTGCTATCCCCGTAATGATACAGGTAAGCAGGATTTTCCGACCGGAAGAGGAGTCGCGTGTAAGCATAATTCCTGGTGTGACCTGAAAAGGCGGATGCCGGTTAAACTGGTTGATTTATAAGACTATAGCCTGGATTACCCCGGATAGTCATGCTTTTCGTGATGTGCAGGAAAGCGTATTGTCGCAGTAGCCGTTGGGGGAAACGACCTGAATGTCTGATGGCGCTATGTTTATCAGACCTACATTCGTGTGTTATAGGCTGGATAAGAGGCGACACGTCGCCATTCGGCAAAACGGGTTCAGAAGGGATAACAAGCAAAAGCACTGCCGAAGCAGTGCTTTTTATGTCGTCTCATCAGGTAAGCCAAGGGAGGTGCTGCCTGATGAAGATTAACTGCGGCTCAGAACTCGACGCGCTTCATTGTAGCGTTTTTTCCAGTACGGTTCGTTCATACTGGAGATAATGACGCCGCTACTGGTAGACGCATGGACAAACTGGTTATTGCCGATATAAATACCGACATGACGACCAGTGGAGCCGGCGCGGAACAGAACCAGATCGCCCGTACGCAGGTTATTGCGTGAAACCGCTTTGCCCATTTCCTGCTGTTCATAGGTTGAACGCGGAAGCTCTAAACCAAACTGTTCACGGAAGGTGCGCTGTACAAAGCTGGAACAGTCGACGCCTTTCTTAGTGCTGCCGCCCAGGCGGTAACGCACGCCTTTCCAGTCAGCATACTGATCCATAATCCGCGACTTAACGTCGAGGTTACGCACCATATTTTCAAATTCATCCTGAGAGGCTTGCAGTGAAGAGCTATCGCTATTGCCCACAGCATGCGTCTCAGAATGCATATTCTTTGCGGTATTGGTGGTTGTGCTACAAGCAGAAAGCAGAACCGCAACTGCAATCGCAGGAATCCCGCGCAAAATATATCTCAAAATCGGTTGAGATTTGACCATGTTGTTTGTTTTCCCTTGAAGTCCTTAACGATAAATATCGTTATAAAAATGCCAAACGTGATGAGACTAATTACCTGCACAGCTTGAGACAATTCTTTGTGCACAAATCTGTGGCGGAACGCACAAATTTATTCGCAATGAGAATAATTATCTGGCGAGGCAAAACGAGTTTGAGATTACCCGATTGTTGCTGTCATTGCGAGCGATTTCGCGTGATTTTTTATAAGAATTTATGATACGAAAAGTGAACTATCAGCACGGGTCAAATTAAGCGCAAATCGTTTAAAAATCGGGCAAGCTGTTCATTTTGCAGAGGAATAATATGACCGAAAAATGATGGGCTGGGGGAATATCATCATAAATTACCTTCAACGATGTAAAACTATCGCTGAAGGTAATGTTAATTACATAGGTTATTTGTTTAAAATTTGTTTATTTCCGCCCGGGAGATAATTCTCAAAAAGCGCTATCGCCCGGTCGCTGAGCGGGGTCATCAGCCACCAGGGGAGGCCAATCAAAATAACCGTGAGCGACCCGACCACAATATCGGTGAACCAGTGAGCGCCAATCATAACGCGCGGAAACGCGAAAACCACAAATATAATAAGGGCGATAATCCCCGCAGTTTTGCCGAAATAACGCAGCATAAAGGCGGAAAATATCAGCAGCATCATACCGTGATCGCCTGGGAAACTGTCTTTTGACGCGTCTTTTGTCGGGATGTGCAGCAACTCGCTGACGCGATAAATATGCTCAAAAGAGAGCGTTGGGCTGGCGCGCTTGACGGGGATCAGCGCCTGACCGAGTTGGTTAAGCACCACCGCTGTTAGCAGCATGACCAATCCGATTATCACAATGCGCCGCCGGCCCGACGCGTCTTCTTTTAGCCAGAAACTGAGCATCAGTCCGCCCATCGCCAGCAGCGAACAGCCGTCAAACGCCCGATTATTGGTAATAGCGACCCACCAGAGGAACGCGTGGCTTTCCACCAGTTTCTGGTTAAAGAAGTGGAATATGCCGGAATCAATGGTGAACCAGAAACCGTGATTGACGGGAAGATACCATGACAAAAACAGCGCCAGACCGGCGGCATTAAGCAGAATTATCAAGGAATAGCGGGTTTTCATCGTCATTTCGCCATAGTTTTTAAACGGTGGCAACCTTACGCGTGCGTCGCTAAACGAAGCTTCAACAAGGCCGTCTGTAACGTATTCCAGTCGGTTTCTGTGTTTGAGATAAGTTCAACCCGGCTATCCGGCGGCGCGACACTCTGTGTTTCGATGTGCAGGTCATCGCCCTGGCGATTGATGCGTACCAGCCCCTCTTGTATGCGCATAACGCCTTTCACCCGGCCCACCGGCGCCAGACGCGCCCATTCGAGTAGGCCAATGGTGTCAAACACGGTATCGGCATCGAAAATCCAGCCGCAGGCCTGATGACCCTGTCCGCTATTGAGGCTGCGTCGCCAGCGCTGCTGGGCGGGCAGATTTAGCGCGGCGAGTCCTTTTTTACTGGTATGAGTGTGAGAATGCGCGGCGCTGGCCGGCAATTCCGCCAGATTTTGCCGTGGTAAATCAAGAAGCTTACCGTCTATCTGTCCATGTTCGGCATGAATCAGTTGACGATCGCCGCCGTACTGTCGCCACCACTGTTGCAGGGCGGCATCGCTCTGCGCCGTGGCGCGATCGGTCTTATTGGCGATGATAATATCGGCTGAGGCGAGCTGATCGCGGAAATTTTCATTGGCGACGCTCTGTTGGTCCAGTAGCAGGCGAGGGTCAAGGATGCAGAGCGTGGCGCGTAAATCAATCCACGGCTCATAAACCGGCGCAGTTAATAAATCCAGAATCTGTTTTGGGTGTCCCAGTCCGGTTGGTTCAATCAGCAACCGGTCAGGTTTGCCCTGGCGCAGCAGCGTGTTGAGCCCCACCTGCATAGGCAATCCATTGACGCAGCACATGCAGCCGCCGGGGATCTCTTTTAGCAGTGCGCCGCTGTCGGCAAGCAGCGCGCCGTCAATACCCACTTCACCAAATTCATTAACCAGGACGGCCCACTTTTCAGCCGGATCTTTATGAGCTAATAAATGAAGGATAGAGGTGGTTTTTCCACTACCGAGAAATCCAGTAATAAGATTGGTTTTGGTCACGTCAGCTCCAGAATATTGATACAACATAACAACTTTAATAATCCTGGCGAATAAACGTGAAAAAGAGAAGGGCTGAGTTGACGAAGTCGTGCTTCTGCCATCTTAAGAGCAGAAAATGTTAAATTTTTAACGTTTCTCTTGCCTGGTGCAGAACAGTCAATAAAGAAAAGGGTCAGACTGCGCCCTGGGGCGCAGCCGAAAAATGCGAAACTTAATCCGCGCGCCCCATATAACGGCGCTCTTCGATATGAATGCGGATTTTCTCACCTGCGCTCAGGTATTCGGGAACCTGAATCACCAGACCGGTGCTTAATGTCGCGGGTTTGTTACGTGCGCTGGCGGACGCTCCTTTAATACCCGGCGCGGTTTCGACGATTTCCAGATCCACGGTCTGCGGAAGCTCTAGCGCCAGCAGTTGGCCGTCCCAGGTCAGAACCTGCATATCCGGCATTCCGCCTTCAGGCATAAACAGCAACTCTTCTTCAATCTGATCTTTGGTGAAGGTATACGGCGTATAGTCTTCTTTATCCATGAACACATATTCGTTGCCATCGACATAAGAAAAGTCAACGCCGCGACGGCTCAGGGTGACGGTATCAACGATATCGTCGCCTTTGAAACGTTCTTCCACTTTCAGACCGGTGCGGACATCGGAAAAACGCATTTTATACAGTGTGGCGGCGCCACGGGCGGTAGGTGACTGAATGTCGATATCTTTCACAATCAGCAATTTGCCGTTGTAGTTCAGTACCATACCTTTTTTGATTTCGTTCGCTCTTGGCATCGAGGAGATCCTGTTGTAGAGATTATCTAAAATATCGCGTAAAACTACTCGCGCCGGGCCGTCCAGGCAAGTGGAATTGTCACTTTTGCTGGTGCAAAAAAGGTGATACTGTTCGTCCGCTTTCCGCTCCGCGTTCAACGAGAATAGGCGATGGCATGTCGCCTGGAGGGGGGAAGTGTGCTGTGTTGGCCCTTCTGTTTCCAGCCTTGTCTTCGGAATGTCTGAGGACAGGCCTGATCATGATGACGTCCACATTTTAAATCTGGATTTTTCTTTGGACAAATTCTGTTATCTTTCATTTGGTTATAAATAGAGGGGCTGAGCATGGACTGTCGTAGCGGTTGTGGTGCTTGCTGTATTGCGCCTTCAATTTCGTCGCCGATACCCGGAATGCCGAATGGCAAGCCGATGAATACCAGATGCGTGCAGCTTTCGGAAGATAACTTGTGCCTTATCTTTGGCTCGCCTTTACGCCCAAAAGTGTGCTCTGGTTTGCAACCGACAGGGGACATGTGTTTAACGACCCGGGAAGAGGCCATTATTTATTTGCAGGAACTCGAACAGAAAACCTTACCATGATCTAAGCCGCTTTTGATAAATGTGCAGGGGCTTACGTTATATCCCGAAATAGTCTGCAAAAGCTGCGCATCAAATTACCTCCTTTTACCATTAAATAGCGTAATACATGCTTCCCTTATTTCGTGGCTTCTGAAGCGGTAGATGTCGCCGCTCAACCCCGTTGGTGCCTGAACGTGTACCGAACAAACCGTCACATAAAATAAAAACGATCAATTTTATTTATATGATAGTTTTTATCTATTAAAAAGAGGAATTTTGATCGATTTTAATTATTTGTAACGATCGATATCATGAATTTGATAGCTTATATCTATCATTGATGTATTTACCGATCGATATAACCAGTGTGAATGTGTTGTTATTTTCCTTTAAAATACTCGAATTCTTATGTGTGGGTTTTATCTTATGAAGAAATATACGTTCGCAGCCAGGGCGTTTATTTTTACGCTGGTGTTGCTTTTTGTTATTTCAGTATTCGGGTTGACTATTAGCGTTTTAAAAGGGATGTGAAATGCGGGGAGAAAATAGTGAAATTGATTTAGTCGACGTTTCCTTATTCCTTATAAGAAAATGGCTAAGTATCGTGATCGCTACCTTTATTTTTGTCGCCATTGGCTATGTTTTTGTGAGCGTGCAGCATGATACAAAGGTTGTGAGTATTACGATCAAACCTAATCTGGATACGCCTGCTACCTATGCGTTATGTGGCTATGCTAATGATATTCAATGTAAAACAACGGTTATCCTTAACCAGTTTAGCCGTTTCTTGCCTGCGAACTATAAAAATAAAATAAGTTTTGACGCGAAAAATCAGCTTGTCCTTTTTAAGGCGCAGGGGAGGGAAGAAAGCGTCAATAATATTATTTCCACCCTGAAAAATAGTGTCGATAAAATGGCAGCATGGTATATCGATGACGGTGACATTAAACGTTATAGCGTGCATAAAAATATGTTACAAACGGAAACATATGCAAAGCTATCCTTGTTGTCGGAGGCGGTTAAAAATAATGCTAACATTGAAGTGATAGATGTTGCTGTCACACCAAAATATAAGATGCGGCTGGTGTTGGTTCTTTGCGGACTGATGGGCGTAATTTTCTCAATAACCGGTCTTTTATGTAGGAGGGCGCTAACAGAATATCGTATTGAGAAAAAGACAATGAATGACCGCGCATGAACATTGCGCAGAGATAAACTCTGCGCTGAATGTGTCGAAGAGTAAAAGTATCAGGCTTGCAAGTTAAACATCTTTAATACGCGCCAGGCAGAACATGGTGGCGACAATCATGACTAACGCAAACCAGAAGACCGCATGATAATTCCAGATTTCTGCGGCGATTCCCGCCAGCGAACCGGCAATGATCCAGCCGACGCGAATGGTATTGGTATACAGCGTGGTGGCTGAACCCGCCTGGCCTGGCATGAGATCCTGAAAATAGAGCATGCCAATCCCGCCAAGAATGCCGATGTAAATCGCGTTCAGCAACTGCAAGCCGAGTAACGTTGCCGGCGCGTGCGCCAGCAACATCCCCGCATAAAAGCACAGTCCGGCGACAACGGCGATGCACATTAACAGGCGTTTTCCCAACCGTTTGGCGAAGTAACCTGCAATCAGCATTGTGGGAATCTCCAGCCCGGCGGCGGTGCCCATCATCACGCCTGCAAGTTTTTCCGGAAGATGCAGCTCATTGATGATAAACAGCGGCATATTAATGATATACAGGCTGTTAGTTCCCCACATTAACGTACAGATGACAAACAGCAACAGCGTATCGCGGCGATTACGACGCGGTGCTTCCAGCGTGCCGGTTGCCAGCGGCGCATCTTTGCGCATTGACGGTAAAAAGAACCACACCATGACGCCGCAGACGATAAAAGCTACCGCCGCGCTCAAATACATCACCGTAAAGCTAAAACCCATCGCCAGCGCATAGGCCAGCGGCGGCCCAATGACCCAGGCCAATGAGACCTGGGCGCGGAGGATTGAGCTGAACATCACCGCTTCACGACCTGTACGATCGGCATGTTCACGGGCGAGCGCAAACATCTGCGGGTTGGCGGTAGAGCCGAAGCTACTGAGAAAGACGCCGATAAACAGCAAAATAAAGTAGTTGCGGTTCCAGGCAAACAGCACGCAGGCCAACATGCCCAGCACGCAACAGAAAACGATCAGTTTTTTGCGATCGCCTTTTTTATCTGAGCGACCGGCCAGAAACTGGCTCACGATAATGCCGATAACCGCGCTGCCGGTAAAAAAGAATCCCACCATGCCGGGGCGGGCGTGAACCTCATCCGTCAGAAAAATACTGAGCGTCGGCGTCTGTAACGCACCGGCAATACCGGTGAGAAAAGCCACGATCAAAAAGGCGGTAGACGTCAGGTCAAACGATTTAGGCGCAGCGGCGGCGGGACTGTTGTGCATGTTTCTATATCAGTGGTGTGAAGAGAGGCGGAGTTTACGCTGCCCGTCAGAAAATAAACAGGCGTCTGAATCAAAATCGACACGAAAAATCAAAATAGCATTCCAGTTTGTTACCTGGGTGTGCTGACGCAAGCTGAAAGAAAAAAGCTGAAGCCTTTTATGCGTCAGCTATTGAGGGGCTGTTGGAGAAAAAATGTGCTTTACCTCAAAAAATTGCTACAAAACCGGTAACTTTTCTTGCGTGCTGAAGCAGAAAGATCCAGACTTCTTGAAACGTTTCAGCGCGATCTGGTTTTTTTGATAACTCATATTGGCGCTTTTTTTCTCATAGTGGCTGAATCGTTTCAATTCAGCAGGAGAGGAGACACATGTTCCAGTTATCGGTTCAGGACATTCATCCGGGCGAGCAGGCCGGAAATAAAGAAGAGGCCATTCGGCAAATCGCCGCCGCGTTAGCGCAGGCGGGGAATGTGGCGGGCGGCTATGTTGACGGTATGCTGGCGCGCGAACAGCAAACCTCGACCTTTCTTGGCAATGGTATTGCGATTCCCCATGGCACAACAGACACGCGCGATCAGGTGCTGAAAACCGGCGTCCAGGTCTTTCAATTCCCGCAGGGCGTTACCTGGGGAGAAGGCCAGGTCGCCTACGTGGCGATTGGTATTGCCGCCAGTTCGGACGAACACCTCGGCCTGCTGCGTCAGCTGACGCATGTGCTGAGCGATGACTCCGTGGCTGAACAGCTGAAATCCGCGACAACGGCGGAAGAGCTGCGCGCATTGCTGATGGGCGAGAAGCAAAGTGAACAATTAAAACTTGATAACGAGACGATGACGCTGGATGTCATCGCCAGCTCGCTGGTCACATTGCAGGCGCTAAATGCGGCGCGTCTGAAAGAGGCGGGAGCGGTTGATGCGGCGTTCGTCGCAAAAACGATTAACGATAGTCCGATGAATCTGGGACAAGGCATCTGGCTGAACGACAGCGCGGAAGGCAATTTGCGCAGCGCTGTTGCGGTAAGCCGTGCGACCCAGGCGTTTGACGTAGAGGGTGAAAAAGCAGCCTTATTAGTCACTGTCGCGATGAACGACGAGCAGCCGATTGCCGTGCTAAAACGCCTCGGCGACCTGTTGCTGAACAATAAAGCCGATCGTCTGCTGAGCGCCGACGCCGCGACGCTGCTGGCGTTGCTGACCAGTGGTGATGCGCTGACGGATGACGTACTGAGCGCGGAATTTGTAGTGCGTAATGAGCATGGTCTCCATGCCCGTCCGGGCACCATGCTGGTGAATACGATTAAACAATTTAACAGTGAAATTACCGTGACAAACCTTGATGGAACCGGCAAACCGGCAAACGGACGTAGTCTGATGAAAGTGGTGGCATTAGGCGTGAAGAAAGGCCATCGTCTGCGCTTTACCGCGCAGGGTGAAGATGCTGAACAGGCGCTGAAAGCGATTGGCGATGCGATCGCCGCCGGTCTCGGGGAGGGCGCATAATGAGCAGGCGTGTCGCCACCATTACCCTTAATCCGGCTTACGATCTGGTTGGGTTTTGCCCTGAAATCGAACGCGGCGAAGTGAACCTGGTGAAAACCACGGGTCTGCACGCGGCGGGCAAAGGCATTAACGTTGCCAAGGTGCTGAAAGACTTAGGCATCGACGTCACCGTCGGCGGTTTTCTCGGTAAAGATAACCAGGACGGTTTTCAGCAATTATTCAGCGAACTGGGCATCGCTAACCGCTTTCAGGTGGTTCAGGGCCGGACCCGCATCAACGTGAAGCTGACGGAAAAAGATGGCGAAGTGACCGACTTCAACTTTTCCGGCTTTGACGTGACCCCCGCAGACTGGGAACGCTTTGTTAACGACTCCCTGAGCTGGCTGGGCCAGTTCGATATGGTCTGCGTCAGCGGTAGCTTACCGGCTGGCGTGAGTCCGGAAGCGTTCACCGACTGGATGACGCGTCTGCGCAGCCAGTGTCCATGCATTATCTTTGATAGTAGCCGTGAAGCGTTAGTCGCCGGTCTTAAAGCTGCGCCGTGGCTGGTGAAACCGAATCGCCGCGAACTGGAAATTTGGGCGGGTCGTAAGCTCCCGGAAATGAAAGATGTAATTGATGCGGCGCACGCGTTACGCGAACAGGGTATCGCTCATGTGGTGATTTCGCTGGGGGCGGAAGGCGCGCTGTGGGTTAACGCCTCAGGAGAATGGATCGCTAAACCACCGGCAGTGGACGTGGTAAGTACCGTCGGCGCAGGCGATTCCATGGTTGGCGGATTGATTTACGGCCTGCTGATGCGCGAGTCCAGCGAACATACGCTGCGTCTGGCGACGGCGGTTGCCGCGCTGGCGGTCAGCCAGAGCAATGTGGGTATTACCGATCGTCCTCAGTTGGCCGCAATGATGGCGCGTGTCGACTTACAACCGTTTAACTGACAGCAGGAGAGGCATAATGAAAACGCTGCTGATAATTGACGCTAATCTCGGCCAGGCTCGCGCTTACATGGCGAAAACCCTGCTTGGAGCGGCGGCGCATAAAGCAAATCTGGAAATTATCGACAATCCGAATGATGCTGAACTGGCGATCGTGCTGGGCGAATCTCTGCCGAACGACAATGCTCTGAACGGCAAAAAGGTTTGGCTGGGGGATATTGGTCGCGCCGTCGCGCATCCGGAACTGTTTCTGAGTGAAGCCAAAAGCCATGCGACCCCTTACAGCGCCCCTGCTGCGGCTGCTCCTGCGGCGAGCGGCGGTCCGAAACGCGTGGTCGCGGTAACGGCCTGCCCGACCGGCGTCGCCCATACTTTTATGGCGGCTGAAGCCATTGAAACGGAAGCGAAAAAACGCGGCTGGTGGGTAAAAGTCGAAACGCGCGGCTCCGTGGGGGCCGGCAATGCCATCACCCCGGAAGAGGTGGCGGAAGCGGATTTAGTGATTGTGGCGGCGGATATCGAAGTGGATCTGGCGAAGTTTGCCGGTCTCCCGATGTACCGCACGTCGACCGGCCTGGCGCTGAAAAAGACGGCGCAGGAGCTGGATAAAGCCGTAGCGGAAGCAACGCCGTATCAACCGGCGGGTAAGGCATCGCAAGCGGCGACCGAAGGGAAGAAAGAGAGCGCTGGCGCATACCGGCATCTGTTGACGGGCGTTTCTTACATGCTGCCTATGGTGGTTGCCGGGGGACTGTGTATTGCGCTTTCCTTCGCCTTTGGTATTGAAGCCTTTAAGGTGCCGGACACGCTGGCGGCGGCGCTGATGCAGATTGGCGGCGGTTCGGCGTTTGCGCTGATGGTGCCGGTACTGGCGGGTTATATCGCTTTCTCCATCGCGGATCGCCCAGGCCTTACGCCAGGTCTGATTGGCGGTATGCTGGCGGTTAGCACCGGTTCCGGTTTTATCGGCGGGATCATTGCCGGCTTCCTTGCCGGGTATATGGCGAAGCTTATCAGTACCAAACTGAAACTTCCGCAAAGTATGGAAGCGCTGAAGCCAATCCTGATCATCCCGTTAATTTCCAGTCTGGTGGTGGGGCTGGCAATGATTTACCTGATCGGTAAACCGGTTGCCGGGATTCTGGAAGGGCTCACCCACTGGCTGCAAACCATGGGGACGGCAAACGCGGTGCTGCTGGGCGCGATTCTCGGCGGGATGATGTGTACCGACATGGGCGGCCCGGTGAACAAAGCGGCGTATGCGTTTGGCGTTGGTCTGCTGAGTACGCAAACTTACGCGCCGATGGCGGCGATCATGGCCGCAGGTATGGTACCGCCGTTAGCGCTGGGTCTGGCGACGATGGTGGCGCGCCGTAAGTTCGACAAAGCGCAGCAGGAAGGCGGTAAAGCGGCGTTGGTGCTGGGGCTGTGCTTTATCACTGAAGGCGCTATTCCGTTTGCGGCACGCGACCCGATGCGTGTACTGCCGTGCTGTATCGTTGGCGGCGCGTTGACCGGGGCCATTTCTATGGCGGTAGGCGCAAAATTGATGGCGCCGCATGGCGGTCTGTTTGTTCTGCTTATCCCAGGCGCAATTACACCGGTATTGGGATACCTGCTGGCAATTGTGGCCGGTACGCTGGTGGCAGGGCTGGCTTATGCCGTCCTGAAACGTCCGGAGACGGAAGTCGCGGCAAAAGCGGCGTAAGAGAAACACGCTAAAAAAGGCAGAGCGCGCTCTGCCTTTTTTATTGCCTGAAGAACATTGAGCGTCAGGCCACCGCTTCGGCAATTTGCTGGGCTTTTAACCACGCAATCTCTTCCGCCCAGATATCAGGATTGATGGTCTCCAGTATCAGCGGAATACCGTCAAAACGCCCATCCTGCATAATCCAACGAAACGCATCGTGGCCGATATTGCCTTCACCCAGGCTGTGATGGCGGTCAACGCGGCTACCGAAGGCGCTTTTGGCGTCGTTCAGGTGCATTCCGCGCAAATACTGAAATCCGACAATTTTCCCGAATTCGGCGAACGTTTTTTCGCACGCCTCTGGCGTACGCAGATCGTATCCGGCGGCAAAGGCATGGCAGGTATCGATACAGACGCCAACGCGCGACTTATCTTCCACGCCGTCGATGATGGCGGCTAACTGTTCAAACTCAAACCCCAGATTACTGCCCTGACCGGCTGTATTTTCGATAACCGCCGTAACGCCCTCGGTCTGCGCGAGGGCGATATTGATGGATTCCGCGATCCGCGCCAGGCAATCCTCCTGTGCAATCTGCATCAGATGGCTACCGGGATGAAAATTAAGCAAGGTTAAGCCGAGTTGTTCACAGCGCTGCATTTCATCGAGAAAGGCATCGCGTGATTTTTCCAGCGCTTCACTGACCGGATGGCCCAGATTAATCAGGTAACTATCGTGGGGAAGAATTTGCGCCGCCGAGAAAAGATACTTTTCACAGGCGATTTTAAAGTCATCAATGACCTGGGGAGTAAGGGGGGCGGCACGCCACTGACGCTGGTTTTTTGTGAAAAGCGCAAAGGCCGTTGCGCCAATTTCAGCCGCGCGGGCAGGGGCGTTAGCCAGACCGCCAGCAGCGCTGACGTGCGCTCCGATGTATTTCATAAAAGACTCCTGTTAAACCCGCTAACGGTTCATTACGAACGCTATGATAACGGGTTAACAGGCGTGAAACGTAATAATTTATGCGATAAGGCTATGGATTAGGACGTTAATGGCGCCACCGCCAATAATCAGCCAGGCGAATAATGCCAGCGCCATCAGCAGCGGTTTCGCCCCCGCTTTTTTCAATGCGCTAACGTGAGTGGTCAGACCCAACGCCGCCATTGCCATCGCCAGCAGCACTGTGTCCAGCGTCACCAGCATATCCACCACGGCTTTCGGCAGCAGGTGGAAAGAGTTGAAGATCGCCACTACGATGAAGAAAATAGCAAACCACGGAATGGTAATTTTGCTTTTTTCCGCGCCGGTCGCCGGTGAAAGCTGTTTAACGCGCGCCGCCAGAATGATCAGGAACGGCGCCAGCATCATGACACGCAGCATCTTAGCGATAACTGCCGCATTTTCCGCATCCGGGCTAACGGCATGACCCGCTGCGACCACTTGCGCGACTTCATGCATGGTTGAGCCGATATAGATGCCGTAAGTTTCCGGGCTGAACCAGTGCGCCAGCAGCGGATACATTGCCGGGTAAAGGAAAATAGCGATGGTGCCGAAAATAACGACAGTCGCGACGGCTACAGTAACCTTACTGGCTTCCGCTTTTACCACCGGTTCTGTCGCCAGTACCGCCGCCGCGCCGCAGATACTGCTACCGGCGCCAATCAGCCAGCTGGTATGCCTGTCCAGACCAAAGACTTTTTGGCCTAAGAAGCAGGCCAGCATGAACGTGCTGGAAAGCGTTAATACGTCAATCACAATACCGCTAATGCCCACATCGGCGATTTGTGAAAAGGTAAGGCGGAAGCCGTAAAGGATAATCCCTAAACGCAGTAAATGTTGTTTTGCAAACAGCACGCCGCCGTCGCATTGTTTCCATATTTGTGGATAGATGGTATTCCCGATAACCATACCCAGCAGGATAGCCAGGGTCAGGGCGCTGAACCCCGCGCCTGCAACGGCAGGGATAGCGCCGCCCCACAGGGCGACTCCTGTAATGACGGCGCTCAGAGCGAGCCCCGGTATAAAATGCCACATTGTACGACGATGATTCTGCAAGGTGAGTTCTGTCATAACCTTCTCCTGTATATGGACAATAAGGTTACGGTGATCTGGTTTAAAAATAAAATTGATTATATATTTATAATTAATCTTTATAAGTGGTAAGTGAAACGCTATCGGTGGGATACGACTATGCATATTACGCTACGACAACTTGAAGTGTTTGCTGAAGTACTGAAAAGCGGTTCAACAACCCAGGCGTCGGTCATGCTGTCATTATCGCAGTCCGCCGTTAGCGCCGCGCTCACCGATCTGGAAGGTCAGCTCGGCGTACAGTTGTTTGATCGGGTGGGGAAACGGCTGGTGGTCAACGAACATGGGCGCTTGTTATACCCGCGCGCGCTGGCATTGCTGGAGCAAGCGGTAGAAATTGAGCAGCTATTTCGTGAAGATAACGGCGCGATACGGGTTTATGCCAGTAGCACCATCGGCAATTACATTTTACCCGCCATGATTGCCCGCTATCGCCAGCATTATCCGGCCTTGCCGCTGGAACTCAGCGTGGGAAACAGCCAGGACGTGATTAACGCGGTGCTGGATTTTCGGGTTGATATCGGCCTGATTGAAGGGCCGTGTCACAGTACAGAGATTATCTCTGAGCCGTGGCTGGAAGATGAGCTGGTGGTCTTTGCCGCGCCGTCTTCGCCGCTGACGCAGGGGCCGGTGACGCTGGAACAGCTTGCGGCATCCCCATGGATTTTACGCGAGCGCGGTTCCGGTACGCGGGAAATTGTCGATTATTTGCTGTTGTCGCATTTGCCGCGCTTTCATATGGCGATGGAGTTGGGGAATTCAGAAGCGATCAAACATGCGGTGCGTCATGGACTGGGGATAAGCTGTTTATCGCGCCGGGTGATTGCTGAACAACTCCAGGCGGGAACCCTGGGCGAAGTCGCGGTGCCGTTACCGCGCCTGGTGCGCACGTTGTGGCGTGTTCATCATCGGCAGAAACATCTTTCTAACGCGTTGCAGCGTTTTTTGAGTTACTGTGAATAAAGGTGAAGAGGAGGGCTGCCCGGGCGGCATCGCCATTTTTAGTATCCGCTTACGTATACGTTATTCTCTGCTTTACTTATAATCCGTGGCCGGTCATGAAGGTCTCTTATAACCGCGCATTTGTGTCGGAAGGATAGTATTTCGTCTGTTACAATCGCGCCTCATTTTTTGGATGGATAGCATTTTCACATGGGTTCCAAAACTAAAACCACAGAAGCGCCCGCGCTACGTCGCGAATTAAAGGCGCGTCACCTGACGATGATTGCCATTGGCGGCTCCATCGGGACAGGTCTTTTCGTTGCATCTGGTGCGACAATTTCTCAGGCGGGGCCAGGCGGCGCGCTGTTTTCTTATATTCTGATTGGTTTGATGGTCTACTTCCTGATGACCAGTCTTGGCGAGCTGGCGGCCTATATGCCAGTATCTGGCTCGTTTGCGACATATGGTCAGAACTATGTGGAAGAAGGCTTTGGTTTCGCGCTGGGCTGGAACTACTGGTACAACTGGGCGGTGACTATCGCTGTTGACCTGGTTGCCGCGCAATTGGTGATGGGCTGGTGGTTCCCGGACACGCCGGGCTGGATCTGGAGCGCGCTATTCCTCTGCGTCATTTTCTTGCTGAACTACATTTCTGTACGCGGTTTTGGCGAGGCGGAGTACTGGTTCTCGTTAATTAAAGTCGCGACCGTTATTATCTTCATCATCGTTGGCGTAGCGATGATTATCGGCATTTTTAAAGGTGTCGAGCCGGTCGGCTGGAGCAACTGGACGACGGGCGATGCGCCTTTCGCTGGCGGTTTTGCGGCAATGATTGGCGTCGCGATGATCGTGGGCTTCTCTTTCCAGGGAACTGAGCTGATTGGTATTGCCGCCGGGGAATCTGAAAACCCGGAGAAGAATATTCCACGCGCGGTGCGTCAGGTGTTCTGGCGTATTCTGCTGTTTTATGTTTTCGCGATTTTGATTATCAGCCTGATCATTCCTTATACCGATCCAAACCTGCTGCGTAACGACGTCAAAGACATTAGCGTCAGTCCGTTTACCTTAGTGTTCCAGCATGCGGGCTTGTTGTCTGCGGCGGCGATAATGAATGCGGTTATCCTGACGGCGGTACTGTCTGCGGGTAACTCCGGGATGTATGCCTCGACCCGTATGCTCTACACCCTGGCCTGTGACGGTAAGGCCCCGCGTATTTTTGCGAAATTGTCCCGCGGCGGCGTACCGCGCAATGCGCTTTATGCCACCACCGTGATTGCCGGTCTTTGCTTTTTGACCTCAATGTTTGGCAACCAGACGGTCTATCTGTGGCTGTTGAACACCTCCGGTATGACGGGCTTCATCGCCTGGCTGGGGATTGCCATTAGCCATTATCGCTTCCGTCGCGGTTACGTGTTACAAGGGTATGATGTGAATGATTTGCCGTACCGTTCCGGGTTCTTCCCGCTGGGGCCGATTTTCGCCTTTGTACTGTGCCTGATTATTACGTTGGGGCAGAACTATGAAGCGTTCCTGAAAGATACCATCGACTGGGGCGGCGTCGCGGCGACCTATATCGGTATTCCGCTGTTCCTGCTTATCTGGTTCGGCTACAAGCTGATAAAAGGTACGCATTTCGTGCGCTATAGTGAAATGCACTTCCCGGAACGCGTTAAAAAGTAACGCGGTATTCTCGTCATAGGCCGGATAGGCTTTATGCCGCCATCCGGCACGGACTGCCTGAACCTGACCCTTCTAACCCTCTCATTCGAGAGGGTTTTTTGTTTTTTCTTTATGATTGGTTCAAATGACATAATTATTAACAATTAAATTGATAATTATTATCGTTTGCTTTATCGTTACGCTCGAAATCAGAAAGGATGAAGATTCGGGCGCGACCGTCACTAATGAGCCCGACTCGCCTGCATAAAAAGAGTTCGCCGTGATAACCGTTATCGCAGGCGAAACGTAATGCGTTGTGAGCGATAACCGATTTTTTTGTCGTATTTACCTCATGGAGAAATGGAATGTTTAGGTTTAACCCTTTCGTTCGGGTAGGGCTTTGTATGTCTGCAGTTACGTTGGCCTGGCCGGTTGCCGCGGCAACGGATGATGGTGAAACTATGGTCGTTACCGCGTCCGCCATCGAACAAAATCTGAAAGATGCGCCAGCAAGTATCAGCGTCATTACCCAGCAAGATTTACAGCGCAGGCCCGTGCAAAACCTGAAAGATGTCCTGAAAGAGGTGCCGGGCGTACAGCTCACTAACGAAGGGGATAACCGTAAAGGCGTGAGTATTCGTGGTCTGGACAGCAGTTATACGCTGATCCTGATCGACGGTAAGCGCGTTAACTCCCGTAACGCGGTCTTCCGCCATAATGATTTTGATCTGAACTGGATACCGGTTGACGCTATCGAACGCATTGAAGTGGTGCGTGGCCCCATGTCCTCGCTGTATGGCTCCGATGCGCTGGGCGGCGTGGTCAACATTATCACCAAAAAAATTGGTCAGAAATGGCACGGCAGCGTCACGGTTGACTCCACTATTCAGGAACATCGCGACCGTGGCGATACCTATAACGGTCAGTTCTTTACCAGCGGTCCGCTGATCGACGGCGTGCTGGGAATGAAAGCCTACGGTAGTCTGGCGAAACGCGAAAAAGACGAGCAGCAGAGCTCCGCCACCACCGCTACGGGTGAAACGCCGCGCATTGAAGGATTTACCAGCCGGGATGGAAACGTCGAGTTTGCCTGGACACCAAACGAAAATCATGACGTTACCGCAGGCTACGGTTTTGATCGCCAGGACCGGGACTCCGACTCGCTGGATAAAAACCGACTGGAACGGCAAAACTACGCGTTGAGCCATAACGGACGTTGGGATCTCGGCAATAGCGAGCTCAAGTTCTACGGCGAAAAGGTGGAAAACAAAAACCCCGGCAACAGTAGCCCTATCACGTCAGAAAGCAATTCGATTGACGGGAAATACGTTCTGCCGTTAGCGTCTGTCAACCAGTTCCTCACCTTCGGCGGCGAATGGCGTCACGATAAACTGAGCGATGCGGTGAACCTGACCGGCGGTTCCAGTACTAAAACCTCCGCCAGCCAGTATGCTCTGTTCCTTGAAGATGAGTGGCGCATCTTCGAACCGCTGGCGCTGACCACCGGTATTCGTATGGATGACCATGAAACCTATGGCGATCACTGGAGCCCGCGTGCTTATCTGGTCTATAACGCAACGGATACCCTGACGGTGAAAGGTGGGTGGGCCACGGCCTTTAAAGCGCCGTCGCTATTGCAATTAAGCCCGGACTGGGCGACCAACTCCTGCCGTGGCGGATGCCGTATTGTCGGTAGCCCGGATCTGAAACCTGAAACCAGTGAAAGCTGGGAGCTCGGCCTTTATTACCGGGGCGAAGAAGGCATACTGGAGGGCGTGGAAGCGAGCGTTACCACGTTCCGTAACGATGTGGACAATCGCATCAGCATTAGTCGTACCCCTGACGTTAACGCCGCGCCCGGCTATTCCAACTTTGTCGGTTTCGAAACCAACAGTCGGGGACAGCGCGTTCCGGTCTTCCGTTATTACAACGTGAATAAAGCGCGTATTCAGGGCGTGGAAACCGAGTTGAAAGTTCCGTTTAACGAGGCGTGGAAACTGTCGTTGAATTACACCTATAACGACGGACGCGACGTCAGTAATGGCGGGAACAAGCCGCTTTCCGATCTGCCGTTCCACACCGCGAACGGTACGCTGGACTGGAAACCGGTGCAGCTCGAAGACTGGTCATTCTACGTATCAGGGAATTATACCGGGCGTAAGCGGGCCGACAGCGCAACAGCGAAAACGCCGGGCGGGTACGTGGTCTGGGATACCGGCGCGGCATGGCAGGCGACGAAAAACGTTAAACTGCGTGCGGGCGTTCTGAACGTGGGCGATAAAGATCTCAAACGCGACGACTACGGTTATACCGAAGACGGACGTCGTTACTTTATGGCGGTGGATTACCGTTTCTGACAGAGACTGGCGACAGCCGCGTTTTGCCGCTGTCGCCAGAATGTTATAACCGATGCAGCCTGGAGAGCAGCGCCAGCGACAGAGTCGTTAGCAGAATGGCGATCACCGCATAGATATAAACGCCCGACCACGCCCAGCTATTTTTCACCATAATTACCGGCACACCGGCCATTGCCGCGCCGACATAGCTGAACAATCCCCGAAAGCCGGTAATCGATCCCGCCGCATCCTTATGGGTCACATCCAGACAGCCGACGGCAAAAAGCATATGCGGTCCGTATAAGGCGAAGCCCATGATGGTGAACAGAATCGCGGTGAGGGTGTAAGAGGTATCCTGAACCAGCGGCACCAGCACGATGCATATGCACAGCGCTAACGCGAAGATTAATCCGGTCATCCAGCGGTTACTTTTGAACATAAAGTCAGACAAGTAGCCTGCCAGCAACCCACCTGCCAGTCCGCCCGCCTCAAACCAGGAAATAATCGAGTTCGCTTTTATCAGACTCCAGCCGTGAACCTGCGAATAGTAAATCTGCGGCCAGTCGTTAAGAATAGTGCGCGCAATATAAACTGACATATCGCCGATAATAATGATCCATACCAGTGGATTGGTCAGGATATATTTCACAAAAATCTGCCAGAAGCTCAGGTTGACCGGGCTGGCCTTGACCTGGGCCAGTTCCGTCGGGTCGTTACGCCACTGCCCCACGTTGGGCAAACCTAACGTACCGGGACGATCTTTAATGGTAAATAGCGCCACTATCCCCATCAGCAGCGAAATGGCGCCGGGAACATAAAACCCCATTTTCCAGCTACCGCTAAAGGCGATAGCAAAGCTGGTCAGCAGTGGCGCGAGGCTGCCGCCGATATTGTGCGCCGCTTCAACGATAGCCCACCAGCGTCCCCGTTCGTTTTTCGAAAACCACGAGGCCATAATTTTCGCCATCGGCGGAAAGCTGGTGCCCTGTAATATCGCGTTGAGGCTGTACAGTACGTAGAATGCCGCCACGCTATCGGAAAAGCCGAACAGAATATTTACAATCCCCACGCCAATCAACACCGGGCCGGTCATGGCTTTCGGGTTAATTTTATCGACCAGCATCCCGCCGACAAACTTCATCGCGCCATAAAGAATGTAAAAAATAGAAGACATAATGGCGAAGTCTTCTGCGGTCAGCGACGTTTCCGTCAGCATGGCCGGCATCGCGGCGGAGAAGTTTTTACGGGTAAGATAAAAGACGGCATAAGAGATAAAGACCGAGGCGATAATCTCAAAACGAAATTTTTTATAGGTCTGGTCTATCTCTTTTTTCTCTTTTACAATCGGCTTATCGGGCTGGCTGAAAATAAATGTTTTTATACTCATTTTAAAATTCCCTTCCGGCGAGGTGAGTCGCGTTATAATTCATCTTCAATAAGAAAAAGAAGCAATTCGAAACCGTGATAATTAATCTGATGGTGGATTTTTTTCCGTACAACCGGCTTCGCTTTCCATGCAATACCGGTACCAGCATGTTCTAACATCGGCAGATCGTTGGCGCCATCACCGCAGGCAATAATATTCTCCGTGGCAATATTTAACCGGGCAGCCAGGTCAACCAGCGTCTGTTTTTTGTTTGCGGCATTCATAATCGGCAAGGTAATGTTATCCGTCAGAACGTTATCGCGTATTTCAACCGTATTCGAAAAGGCATAATCCAGTTGATACCGTTCTTTTAGACGCTGGGTGAATATATCCAGTCCCCCGGAGATAATCGCGGTTTTAAATCCTTTGGCCTTGATGACTGGCAGAATAGTTAACAGGCCTGGCGAAAGGGTCATGCGATCGCATACGGCGTTCAGCACTGCTTTCGGTGTGCCTTTCAACATTCCGATACGTCGGGTAAAACTGGCGTTAAAATCAAGCTTGCCCTCCATCGCCTGTTGGGTAATGGCGGTGATTTGCGTCGACATGCCAAGCTCGCGGGCAATTTCATCCACGCCTTCTTCCGCAATAAATGTCGAGTCCATATCAAACGCGATAATACCGTTAGCAGGCAGTGGCTGCGGCTTAATAAAAAAATCAAACTGCCATTGCAATGAGAGTTCGCGTAAATAGCGATAAAATTCAGGCGTCAGACATTCCGCTGGAAGCGTAAGCTTTAAATAAGCGGTATTGATAAGCGCGGCATAACGTTTATCAAATAATAGCGGAAACGGCATGGTGACGGCATTAAGTAACGTTTCCTGTAATTTTTTCTGAAACGTATCGATATCCTGTGTAGTAATAAAATAAATAATGCTCATATGATAACTCCCTTAATTTACGGGTATTATAATGGCTCTTTTGTGGCGTGGAATCTCGTGCTATCACAGATATCACAGCCAGAAAAGGGCTAAAAAAGCGTTGTTTTTGATACCAGGTAAAGTTCAGACACAAAAGGTATCACTTTTGATATGCCAACTGTGCGAGGATGTTATTTATTACTGAACGCGAATGACACTGAAAGGATTGATATAACGATGGAGAGTTGCCTTGATATATTCAAAATAGTAATAGGTCCATCCAGCTCACGTACCGTAGGGCCGATGCGCGCCGCCTGTCACTTTATTTCATTGCTCAGAGAACAAGAGACGTTGCCGCTAATTCGGGAAATTGAAATCGAGCTGTATGGCGCGTTATCGTTAAGCCGCAAGTGCCACAATGTGGATACCGCCCTGTATCTTGGGCTGCTGGGTTGCCAGCCGGAGAATGTCGATCTCCGTTCGCATATGGCGGTGATTAAGCGTGCGGAAAATGAAAACAAAATCGAACTCCCGCTCTCTGACGCGGGCGGAATCACGATAAAAGTCAAGATTATCGCCAATCACCAGGCGCATCCAGGCCATCCTTATGCCATGACGTTTCGCGCCAGAGATGATTATTTTACGGTGTATGAAGAGACCTGGTTTTCGACCGGCGCCGGACAGGTTCGCAAACATGGCGAGCCGCTGACGCCATCGCTTCCTTTGCGTACAGTGTCGCCCTTTGAATTTAGTCATGCCGCGCAGTTGCTGGCGCTGTGTCGGCGTAACGGCCTGTCCGTAGCGGCGCTGATGATGAAAAATGAGCTGTGCCGCCACTCGCCACAGACGTTGCAGAATTATCTGGCGCAAATATGGGACGTGATGCAGCAGGCGGTTTATCGCGGCCTGCATACTGAGGGGGTATTACCCGGCCCCTATCAGGTACCGCGGCGCGCCTGTGCGTTACATAAGACGTTACAGGCGAACCGTTCCGCCAGCGATTTTTTAACCGCGCTGAACTGGGTCAATGCCTTCGCGATTGCGGTAAGCGAAGAAAATGCCAGCGGCGGACAGATTGTTACCGCGCCAACCAATGGCGCGTGCGGCATCATTCCGGCAGCGCTCTGCTGGTATGATAAATTTGTCACGCCGCTGGAGCCCGGTGCTCTGACTCGTTTCTTCCTGACCGCTGCCGCTATCGCGATATTGTTTAAACAAAACGCCTCTATTCTGGGATCTGAAGTTGGCTGTCAGGGGGAAATCGGCGTGGCGTGCTCAATGGCGGCGGCGGGCCTGGCTGGACTGATGGGCGCATCCGTGGAGCAAACGCTGAGCGCCGCTGAAATTGCCATGGAACATCATCTGGGATTGACCTGCGATCCGCTGGGTGGGCAGGTACAAATTCCCTGCATAGAGAGAAACGCCATCTCTGCCGTGAAAGCGATAAACGCGGCGACGATGGCGATGAGTCGCGTAAGCGAACCCTGTATTTCGCTCGATGAGATCATTGCTGCGATGTACGAGACCGGTAAAGACATGAGCGCTAAATACCGTGAAACGTATCATGGTTCGCTGGGGAAAATTCAGCCGCGCAAGAGAGGGTAACAGCGTGAAATACAATACGATGAATAACGACGAGATTATCCTGTCGTTGTGCGCCCGCTTAAAGGAGACGCGTCTGTCTCTTTCGATGACCCAGCAGCAGCTTGCCGATCGCGCGCACGTTGGCATCGCTACCATCAAGCGTATCGAGAAGGGGGGAGGGCTCAATCTTGATACGTTAATTTCTCTCCTGCGGGCGCTGGATAAGTTGCATAATCTCGATGCGGTGCTGTTTGAATCCGAGCTGCGTAATTTTCACGAAAGTTATGAAGGCGGAGAGGGGAGCGGCCGCCTTCAGGTACGCCAGCAGGCCGCGGATTTAAATAATAAATCTTCCGTGCCGCAGTCGGAGGAGGTGAATTACAGCGCGGCGCTGGAAAATTCATTATGTTGGTGACGTCTCACGCTCGTCCCGTAAATACCGGGCATGAAAGCGCAGATGGTCCTCGATGAAGGACGCAATAAAATAATAGCTATGATCGTAGCCAGGCTGGATTCGTAGCGTCATCGGCCAGGCGGTTTGCCGCGCGGCTTCCGCCAGTACGGCGGGCTGAAGCTGATCGGCGAGGAATTGATCGCTGTCGCCCTGATCGATGAGCACAGGAATGGCGTCCTGCGGCTGGCTGGCCAGCATTAATTCGCAGCTATCCCACTCAGTCCAGGCTGATTCATCTTCGCCGAGATAAGCGGTAAGCGCTTTGATTCCCCACGGCACGCGGCTGGGGTTGACGATAGGCGCAAAAGCAGAGACGCTGGTGTATTTGCCCGGATTTTTCAGCGCCATGATTAATGCGCCGTGGCCGCCCATCGAGTGCCCGCTGATGGCGCAACGGTCGCTGACGTTAAACTGTGTCTGGATAAGCGCCGGAAGCTCATCGCGCAGGTAATCGTACATGCGATAATGGCTGGCCCAGGGCGGCTGTGTGGCATTGAGATAAAACCCGGCGCCGTGGCCTAAATCGTATCCGCTATCGTCAGCGACCTGTTCACCGCGTGGACTGGTATCCGGCATCACCAATACAATGCCCAGTTCTGCTGCGATACGCTGCGCGCCTGCTTTGGTGGTAAAGTTCTCATCATTGCAGGTCAACCCGGACAACCAGTACAGTACCGGAGGCGGTTCATTATCCTGAGTCGGCGGAAGAAAAATGCTGAATGTCATGGCGCAGTTTAGCGTGGCGGCATGATGACGCCAGCGCTGCTGCCAGCCGCCAAAACATCGGTGCTCTTCGAGCATTTCCATGCGGGGGCTCCTTTTATAGTGAACCTGATAAGGTATGCAGATTCTTCATAATACAGATTATTCACCGCGTTGTGAGTAACTTTCACTTCCGTAATACATAAACATGCTTCATCATTTAAATAACGTTGCGTTAACAAATATGCCCTTTGTCCTGCCATCATTCTCGCACCGGAAAAGATGTCATGAAAGGCAGCGACAATTTCAACAATTATGGGCGTGAATACTGGATTATGTGCGCTACCTCACGCACAATAATCACACTGTCACAATATTGACAAACTTTGCCCCATGCAGGGCAGAGGCGCCACACCTGCAGGAGAACACGATTAATGCCATCACTCAGTAAAGAAGCGGCCCTGGTTCATGACGCGCTGGTTGCCCGGGGGCTGGAAACGCCGCTGCGCCCGCCTATGGATGAACTGGATAATGAAACGCGAAAAAGCCTTATCGCAGGGCATATGACTGAGATTATGCAGTTGCTGAATCTCGATTTGAGCGATGACAGTCTGATGGAAACGCCGCATCGTATCGCTAAGATGTACGTTGACGAGATTTTCGCCGGCCTCGACTATGCCAATTTCCCGAAAATTACCCTCATTGAAAATAAAATGAAGGTGGATGAAATGGTCACCGTCCGCGATATCACGCTGACCAGCACCTGTGAACATCACTTCGTGACCATTGATGGCAAAGCGACCGTCGCGTATATCCCCAAAGATTCCGTGATCGGCCTGTCGAAAATTAACCGCATCGTGCAATTCTTCGCCCAGCGTCCGCAGGTTCAGGAACGTTTGACCCAACAAATTCTGACGGCGCTGCAAACCTTGCTCGGCACCAATAATGTAGCGGTATCGATTGATGCGGTGCATTACTGCGTGAAAGCGCGCGGTATTCGTGACGCAACCAGCGCCACGACGACGACGTCGCTGGGCGGATTGTTTAAGTCCAGCCAGAATACGCGCCAGGAGTTTCTGCGTGCCGTTCGCCATCATCCATGATTAAGGCGGAGACGATGGAACGTAATGTCACGCTGGATTTTGTACGTGGCGTCGCTATCCTCGGTATCCTGCTTCTTAACATTAGCGCCTTTGGATTGCCGAAGGCGGCTTATCTCAATCCCGCCTGGTACGGCGCGATCGTTCCCGAAGACGCCTGGTCCTGGGCGATTCTCGATATTGTGGCGCAGGCTAAGTTTCTTACTCTGTTCGCGTTGTTGTTTGGCGCGGGGCTACAAATGCTGCTTCCGCGTGGTAAACAGTGGATTCAGTCGCGCTTAACGCTATTGGTACTGTTAGGTTTTATCCATGCGTTATTCTTTTGGGACGGCGACATTCTGCTGGCCTACGGTCTGGTCGGGTTAATTTGCTGGCGACTGGTACGCGACGCGCCTTCGGTAAAAAGCCTGTTCAATACTGGCATACTCCTTTATCTGGTCGGGATTGGCGTGCTACTGCTGCTGGGCGTGGTATCGAGTAGCGAAACCAGCCGCGCCTGGACGCCGGATGCGTCGGCAATATTGTATGAAAAATACTGGAAGCTGAATGGCGGCATGGAGGCTATCAGCAACCGGGCAGAGATGCTGTCGAATAGTTTACTGGCGCTCGGCGCGCAGTATGGCTGGCAACTGGCGGGTATGATGCTGCTGGGCGCTGCGCTAATGCGTAGCGGCTGGTTGAAAGGTCAGTACAGTCTGCGGCACTATCGCCGTACCGGGGCTCTGCTGGTGGCGTTAGGGCTAATGATCAACCTGCCTGCGGTCATCTTACAATGGCGGCTGGACTGGGCGTACCGCTGGTGCGCCTTCTTATTGCAGGCGCCGCGCGAACTGAGCGCGCCGTTGCAAACGCTGGGCTATGCCGCGCTGATGTTTGGCTTCTGGCCGCAGCTTAGCCGATGCAGACTGACGCTTGCCATTGCCTGCGTAGGGCGAATGGCGCTGACCAATTATCTGCTGCAGACGATCATCTGTACCACGCTGTTTTATCAGTTTGGCTTATTTATGAAATTCAATCGACTGGAACTCTTGTTCTTTGTCGTTCCGGTATGGGCAATAAACCTTCTCTTTTCCGTCATCTGGCTACGTTTCTGGCGACAGGGACCGGTCGAGTGGTTATGGCGTCAACTTACGTTGCGCGCGTCAGGATCGCTCAGATAACGATCTGGATCACATTCATTAACAAAATGGCTGTAACCGTTTCCATCCCTGTGATGTTTCTCACGCAGCCCTGGGCAGGGTGCTGACAAAATAGCCGCCTGCTAACGGGGCATTTGTGAGCATTTTTGAACTCAAACAGGGCAGTGAATATGATCACCATTCGTGATGTAGCGCGCCAGGCTGGCGTGTCTGTAGCGACCGTTTCCCGCGTACTGAATAACAGCGCGTTGGTCAGTCCCGACACCCGTGACGCCGTTATGCAGGCCGTCACCCTGCTGGGATATCGGCCAAATGCGAATGCGCAAGCGCTGGCCACCCAGGTGAGCGACACCATCGGCGTCGTGGTCATGGATGTTTCCGATGCCTTTTTCGGCGCTCTGGTGAAAGCCGTAGATCTGGTCGCGCAGCAGCACCAGAAATATGTTCTCATTGGCAACAGTTATCATGAGGCGGAAAAAGAGCGCCATGCGATTGAAGTCTTGATCCGTCAGCGTTGTAACGCATTGATTGTTCACTCAAAAGCCTTAACCGATCGCGAGCTGAGCGACTTTATGGATCAGATCCCTGGTATGGTGCTGATTAACCGTATCGTGCCGGGTTATGCGCATCGTTGTGTCTGTCTCGACAATGTGAGCGGCGCCAGAATGGCGACCCGAATGTTGCTGAATAATGGACATCAACGCATCGGCTACCTGGCCTCCAGCCACCGTATTGAAGATGACGCGATGCGCAGAGAAGGGTGGTTACACGCGCTGCAAGAGCAGGG
Organism: Salmonella sp. SAL00670; assembly: GCF_046552235.1. Lineage (NCBI taxonomy): Bacteria > Pseudomonadati > Pseudomonadota > Gammaproteobacteria > Enterobacterales > Enterobacteriaceae > Salmonella > Salmonella sp. SAL00670. The sequence continues at coordinate 1,420,928 of NZ_JBGDUO010000001.1, read as the reverse complement.
GGTTGCTGCGTCGGAGAGCTGGATTGGCACCGGCACGCCGGATATGCAGGGCGGCGAGTCGGCAATGGTTGAGTTGCTGGGACGCAATCTGCAACTGACGGCGGTATTTGCCTATAACGATAACATGGCGGCGGGCGCGCTGACGGCGTTAAAAGATAACGGCATCGCCATTCCCTTGCATCTGTCTGTCATCGGTTTCGATGATATCCCTATTGCTCGTTATACCGATCCTCAGTTGACTACCGTGCGCTATCCTATTGCTTCTATGGCGAAAATCGCGACCGAGCTGGCGTTACAGGGGGCCGCAGGCACGCTGGATATCACGGCGACGCACTGCTTCATGCCGACGCTGGTACGGCGCCATTCGGTGGCGTGGCGACAGAATGCGGTACTGATCACTAACTGATTACGCACCGCATGTAACCGTTTTCAATCTGTGAGTAAATTCACAGTTTATTAACATTGTGATAGCTATGATGACAACGTTTGTCGCATTGTAACTAATGTGTAACAGTTAGTTGTCAGTTTTGCTGGGGTATTTCGCTTATAAAAACCGTTATCACAATATCCCGCGACTACCGGACAAAAATAAAGAGTTGAATAAGAGCCTATCCCATTAGGGCTATTTTACTTGCCATTTTGGACCTGGGCAGTGCTCGCCAAAACGCGTTAGCGTTTTGAACGCCGCTAGCGGCGGCCCGAAGGGCGAGCGTAGCGAGTCAAACCTCACGTACTACGTGTACGCTCCGGTTTTTGCGCGCTGTCCGTGTCCAAACTGGCTGCGCCAATAACGTCTGGTGGGATAGGCTCTAAATACGCTTCGGCGTTCAGTAACACGCGTTAACGTGCTGAACAGCCGGGCATTTTTTTACGCTATACCCTACATAATAAAACCGGAGCTACCATGAATAAGAAGGTACTGACCCTTTCTGCCGTGATGGCAAGTCTGTTATTCGGCGCGCACGCGCACGCGGCTGATACTCGTATTGGCGTGACGATTTATAAATATGACGATAACTTTATGTCCGTGGTGCGTAAGGCTATTGAAAAAGATGGCAAATCCGCGCCGGATGTTCAGCTACTGATGAATGACTCGCAAAACGATCAGTCCAAACAGAATGATCAAATTGACGTTTTATTGGCGAAAGGGGTTAAAGCTCTGGCGATTAACCTGGTCGACCCGGCAGCCGCCGGTACGGTGATTGAGAAAGCTCGCGGGCAAAATGTGCCGGTGGTGTTCTTTAACAAAGAGCCTTCCCGCAAAGCGCTGGACAGCTATGACAAGGCGTATTATGTCGGGACTGACTCTAAAGAATCCGGTGTGATTCAGGGCGACTTGATTGCCAAACACTGGCAAGCGAATCAGGGTTGGGATCTGAATAAAGACGGTAAAATTCAGTATGTTCTGCTGAAAGGCGAGCCGGGGCATCCGGATGCTGAAGCCCGTACGACGTATGTGGTGAAAGAGTTAAATGCTAAAGGTATTCAGACCGAGCAACTGGCGTTAGACACCGCTATGTGGGATACCGCGCAGGCAAAAGATAAGATGGATGCCTGGCTGTCTGGCCCGAACGCTAACAAGATTGAAGTGGTTATCGCGAATAACGATGCGATGGCGATGGGCGCGGTAGAGGCGCTGAAAGCGCATAATAAATCGTCGATTCCGGTCTTTGGCGTCGATGCGTTACCGGAAGCCCTGGCGCTGGTGAAATCGGGCGCGATGGCCGGTACGGTACTGAATGACGCCAACAATCAGGCGAAAGCGACATTCGATCTGGCGAAAAACCTCGCCGAAGGCAAGGGCGCGGCTGACGGCACCAGCTGGAAGATTGAGAACAAAATCGTGCGCGTGCCTTATGTCGGCGTGGACAAAGACAATCTGAGCGAATTTACCCAAAAATAACTTTTCCGTCTGTGGGCGCAATTTTGTTGCGCCCTGAAACCGTGGAAGGGTGACGCGCCGCAGACCGGATAACGTATTTCTTTTGCCATCCGGCGCGGATAGTCATAATTAAAAAGGCCGACAGGGTATCATTATGGGCAGCACGATTTCTCCGCCGTCGGGTGAATATTTGTTGGAAATGCGTGGCATTAACAAATCATTTCCCGGCGTGAAAGCGCTTGATAATGTCAACTTAAACGTTCGTCCGCACTCTATTCATGCATTAATGGGCGAAAACGGCGCAGGCAAATCAACATTATTAAAATGTCTTTTCGGTATTTACCAAAAAGATTCCGGCAGCATTGTATTTCAGGGAAAAGAAGTGGACTTCCATTCGGCGAAAGAAGCGCTGGAGAATGGGATTTCGATGGTACACCAGGAGTTAAACCTGGTATTACAACGTTCGGTCATGGATAACATGTGGCTGGGACGTTATCCCACCAAAGGTATGTTTGTCGACCAGGATAAAATGTACCAGGATACCAAAGCGATATTTGATGAGCTGGATATCGATATTGACCCACGCGCGCGCGTAGGAACGTTATCCGTTTCGCAAATGCAGATGATCGAAATTGCGAAGGCGTTTTCCTATAACGCTAAGATCGTTATTATGGATGAACCGACCTCATCGTTAACTGAGAAAGAGGTTAATCATCTGTTCACGATTATTCGCAAGCTGAAAGAACGCGGCTGCGGTATTGTTTATATCTCGCATAAAATGGAAGAAATTTTTCAATTGTGCGATGAAATTACTATTTTGCGCGACGGTCAGTGGATTGCCACCCAGCCGCTGGAAGGGCTGGATATGGATAAGATCATTGCGATGATGGTCGGGCGTTCCCTGAACCAGCGTTTCCCGGATAAAGAAAATAAGCCGGGCGACGTGATTCTGGAGGTACGTAACCTGACCTCGCTGCGCCAGCCTTCCATTCGCGATGTCTCCTTTGATTTGCACAAGGGCGAAATTCTGGGCATTGCCGGTCTGGTTGGGGCAAAGCGTACCGATATCGTCGAAACGCTGTTTGGCATTCGTGAGAAGTCGTCCGGGACAATCACTTTACATGGCAAGAAAATTAATAATCACACTGCGAACGAAGCGATTAACCACGGTTTTGCGCTGGTGACGGAAGAGCGTCGTTCCACCGGAATTTATGCCTATCTGGATATCGGATTTAACTCATTAATTTCGAATATCCGTAATTATAAAAACAAAGTGGGGTTACTGGATAATTCCCGGATGAAAAGCGACACCCAATGGGTCATTGATTCCATGCGGGTAAAAACGCCGGGGCATCGCACGCAAATTGGTTCGCTTTCCGGCGGCAATCAGCAAAAGGTGATCATTGGTCGCTGGCTATTAACGCAGCCGGAAATATTAATGCTGGACGAACCGACCCGCGGAATTGATGTCGGCGCAAAGTTTGAAATTTATCAGCTTATTGCGGAACTGGCGAAAAAAGGCAAGGGGATCATCATTATCTCTTCTGAAATGCCGGAGCTGTTAGGGATTACCGATCGTATCCTGGTGATGAGTAACGGTCTCGTTTCCGGCATTGTCGATACTAAAACAACAACGCAAAACGAAATTTTGCGTCTTGCTTCTTTGCACCTTTAAGATCAGGGGCTCCTTATGAGTGCGTTAAACAAGAAAAGCTTTTTGACCTGGCTGAAAGAGGGCGGAATTTACGTCGTTCTTTTAGTGTTGCTGGCGATTATTATTTTCCAGGACCCGACTTTTTTAAGTTTGCTGAATTTAAGTAATATTCTGACGCAATCTTCGGTACGTATTATTATCGCGCTGGGCGTGGCGGGACTCATCGTCACCCAGGGGACAGACCTGTCGGCGGGGCGTCAGGTAGGGCTGGCGGCGGTCGTGGCGGCAACATTACTGCAATCAATGGAAAACGCCAACAAAGTGTTTCCGGAAATGGCGACCATGCCGATTGCTCTGGTCATCCTGATTGTCTGCGCGATTGGCGCGGTGATTGGCCTGGTGAACGGCATCATCATTGCTTACCTGAATGTGACGCCGTTTATTACCACGCTTGGCACGATGATTATCGTTTATGGAATCAACTCCCTTTACTATGACTTTGTCGGCGCTTCGCCCATTTCCGGCTTTGACAGCGGCTTTTCCACCTTTGCGCAGGGCTTTGTGGCGATGGGCAGTTTCCGGCTCTCCTACATCACCTTTTACGCCCTGATTGCGGTAGCGTTTGTCTGGGTGCTGTGGAATAAGACCCGCTTTGGTAAAAACATTTTTGCTATTGGCGGCAACCCGGAAGCGGCAAAAGTTTCTGGCGTAAACGTGGCGCTGAACCTGCTGATGATTTATGCGCTCTCCGGCGTGTTTTATGCCTTCGGCGGCTTACTGGAAGCAGGGCGTATTGGTTCTGCCACCAACAACCTCGGCTTTATGTATGAACTGGATGCGATTGCCGCGTGCGTGGTCGGGGGCGTATCGTTTAGCGGCGGAGTGGGTACGGTCTTCGGCGTGGTGACCGGCGTTATTATCTTTACCGTCATCAACTACGGCCTGACCTATATCGGGGTAAACCCGTACTGGCAGTACATTATCAAAGGCGGCATTATCATTTTCGCCGTGGCGCTGGACTCGCTGAAATACGCGCGTAAGAAGTAGTTATCCAGACCTATTGCCTTGCTTATCAGATAACCCGGCGCAGCGAAACTGCGCGCCGGGCTTCATACCGCGAGCTACAGCGTTAACGCGTGCTCTCTTTCACCTTTTTTAAATTTGACCTCGCCTAAATCAATACAGGCGACCGGGCAGACATGACCGCACAGCAGACAACCGACGCATTTTTCCGTATTGCAATGCGGCGTGCGGCTGTGTTCATCCCACTCCATCGCCTGATGACCGCCGTCATAGCAGGAGATATAGCAACGTCCGCAGCCGACGCATTTCTCCTGATTAATCCGCGGATAGACGATATAGCTGCGATCCAGCTCTTCCGCCGGGATAATATTGCCATTCGCCAGCCCGATCATCTCCTGTAATGAGGCAAATCCCTGATCGGCCAGATAGTGGCTGAGGCCGCTCGCCATATCTTCTACAATGCGATAACCGTATTGCATAATGCCTGTCGTCACCTGTAGGGTCGCCGCGCCCAGCAGCAGAAATTCGGCAGCGTCTTCCCAGGTTTCAATGCCGCCGATACCGCTAATCGGGAAATCGCGCAGTTCAGGGTGCATTCGCAACTGCTGGATAAAACGCAGCGCAATGGGTTTCACCGCTTTTCCTGAATAACCGGAGATACTGGATTTACCGTTAACCACCGGCATCCCGATTTTGCGGTTCAGGTCGATGTTAGTGATGGATTTCACGGTGTTGATGGTGGCGATACCGTCGGCTCCGCCGCGTTTGGCGGCCAGCGCGACTTCGCACATATCGCCAATATTCGGTGTCATTTTCGCCAGCATTGGCAAAGATGAACCGCGTTTTACGGCGCGGCAGTATTTTTCAACCAGTTCCGGGCTTTGTCCCACATCGCTTCCCATGGCGTGCGAGGTCATCTGCGGGCAAGAGAAGTTACACTCAATCATATCCGCGCCGGCTTCTTCAACCAGACGCGCCAGTTCCTGCCACTGCTGTTCATTTTCTCCCATGATGGAAGCAATCAGCACCTTATCCGGATAATCCTGTTTTAGCCGTCGAATGGCGGCCAGATTCTCTTCCAGCGGATGCTCAGCAATTTGCTCCATGTTTTTGAAACCAATAAAACCGGTATCTTCTTTCGTCAGGTGATCAAAACGTGGAGAGACTTCGTTGGCAATAAAAAAACCAATGGTTTTAAAAACGATCCCGCCCCAGCCGGTATCATAGGCTTTGGCGCACATCTCATAACAATTGCCTACCGGAGAAGAAGAAAGACAAAACGGATTGGGAAACTTAACGCCGCAAAAGGTAACAGACAAATCTTTTGTTAACATGAGCAGGTCTCCTCTAAATAATGATGAATAGCCTGAGCGGCTTCTTTTCCGGTTTTTACCGCATAAACGACGGTCTTATCACCTTTAACAATATCGCCAGCGGCAAAGATCGCCGGGTCGTCGGTTTGATAATTATGCGTGTCGATAATATTATGCTGCGCTTTTATCTCCGCAAAGGTATCCAGTCGCGCGTGCTGCCCCACGGCCAAAATAATATTTTCCGCTTCCAGCGTCAGTTCTCCTGAGTGGCGTACATGGTGGAAGGTCACTTTATTTCCGCTGACGGCGACAGGCGTAAAACCATCAATAATCGATACGCCTAATGCCTGCGTGCTGGTAAATTCTTTTTCGCTGGCGGGAAATTGGGCTAATTCTTCCCGCGCCACGCAGGTGACGGAAGGGCAGCCGAGAATTTTTAACGTACTGGCGACATCCATCGCTACGTCGCCGCCGCCAATAATTAATGCACTACGCGGAACGCTAATATCGCCGTCGGCCTGACGGGCGCGCTGTAAAAAATCAACGGCAATCTCTACGTGACTGGCTTGCTCAAATAACGGTAAATCAGAGCCACAGGACATCCCGACGGTCATCAGCACGGCGCGATATTCGGCTTTGAGTTGCGCAAGCGATAGCGACCCGCCCACGTCACAATTACATTTAATATTGACGCCCATTTCTACAATGCGGGCAATTTCCTGATCGAGTACGCTTTGCGGCAGACGAAATGCCGGGATGCCGTGACGCAGCCATCCGCCGGGCTGCGGCTGTTTTTCGTAAATGGTGACGTCATAGCCTAAATGCGTGAGCGTCACGCTTGCCTGCAAACCTGCCGGACCCGCGCCAATAATCGCGACTTTCCCGCGTGTTTTACTCCCGGGCTGATAAATCTGCATGGCAGTCTGCTGTTCAAAATCGGTAATAAAACGTTGCAGGCGTGCAATATCAATAGGTTTATCTATTCCGGAACGTGTACATCCGCGCTGGCATAATTTTTCCGTCGGACAGACTCTGGCGCAGACGGCGCCAAGCGCATTATTTTCCCGGATAGTTTCCGCTGCGCCTTTAAAATTGCGAAAGTAAATAGAACGAATAAATTTCCCCGGATCGGTTTGCGCCGGGCAATCCTGACTACAGGGCGCATCGTGACATAATAAACAACGTGAAGCCTCTTTTATTGCCAGTAATGGCGTAAAACCAGGCGTGAGTTCATCCAGATAATTTTGTTGCGGCATATAATCTTCCTTAATGCTTGAATAAATTAAGGCGAAACGCAAATAACGCGTTTTAATGATCTAAAATCTACCGCCAGCCTAAGCATTGAAAGAAGGGTATTCTGTGAAAGAATTCACAAAAAAATGAAACCAGAATGCAAAACAGCATTTGTTCCTTATATCATAATAATAACTATTCTCAATTTTAAAGGGATAATAAATAGATTAACGATAAAAAAGAAGATAAATAATCATTCCAGTAAATAAAAAACCGCAACCGGTATAAAGAAAAAGATAAGACCAATATTGTACGGGATCGGCATGGCGATAGACATAAACCGGTTTTCGCGCATTTTTGACAACTTTATCTACCGCGCCGGTTCGCCAGCCTTTCCAGGCCTCACGGAAGCAAAAAAGCGGGAGTAGCAGAAAGGCTAATATGACAAATATCGTCTGTACATCCATGATCATTTCCCTTTTTTCTTTTCCAGTTCAAGCAATTGTTCCGGCGTAACGGCCGGATATCCCTGGGCGTCATTCGGCACCTGATGCTGCGTGGGAATAGGTACCAGCGGGCCTAAAAAACGCGGTTCGCGTTTAAAAATATAGAGATCCGCCAGCGCGCTAAAGCGGGCGCCAAATTCGCGCAGGCGCACTGTCAGCATATTTTTGGGCGAAGGTACCGCGTAACACTGCGCCTGAATGCCCATATGCAACGCAATAAACAAGGCGCGTTCGCAGTGGAAGCGCTGAGTGATGATAATAAAGTCGTTGGTATCAAACACTTTGCGGGTACGCACAATGGAGTCAAGCGTACGGAAGCCAGCGTAATCAAGCACAATGTCCGCAGGATCGACGCCCGCCGCGATAAGGTCTTTGCGCATGGTCATCGGTTCGTTATAGCTTTGCAGGGCATTGTCGCCGCTGAGCAGCAGGTAATTGACTTTACCGCTATTGTAAGCGTTTAACGCGCCCTGGATACGATAACGATAGTACTGATTAATGACACCCTTGCGATAGTATTTGGCCGTCCCTAACACGACGCCAACCTGGCGGTAGGGAAGATCCTGTAGCTCGTCATAGATGTAGGGCGCTGTTTTCCAGCTCATCCACCGATCGAGGCCAAGCACCGTCAACAGCAGCAAGCCTACCAGGACCAACAGGCTGTAAAACACGCGCTTTAACATGCAGGAAACTCGATACCAGGATGAAAGTACGATCAGGCTACTGTACCCGAAGGCGTAGCGCAAGAAACCGCCGTCTGATTGCGGAGATTTTCAGCATGATTTCCCTTGTATCGGGTCGCGGGAGAGGAGAGTCAGGCCGGATAAGACGCCAGTGCGTCGCTATCCGGCACATTTGCTTAGCCGAGAAGCACGCGGTCAATATTATGGCAACCTAACGCTTTCAGCGTTGCGGCGGTGGCATCCCATTGAATTAATGCCGCATCGCCTTTTTCCGCCAGAATCGCACGCTGAATATCCGCATAGTCATAGCCATTGAGACTCAGCAGGTTTAGCGCGCCTTGCAGCGGGGGAAGCGTAGGGTTAAAGGCGGCGTTTTCCGCATAGCTGCCGGTGAAAATACGGCCATCTTTACATTCCAGCGCCACGCCGCTCGGTGAGTGGCTATAAGGCATATGGCTCTTATTGGCTGCCGTTATCGCCGCTTGCGTTAGCGTATCGCCCGTTAACGTAAAGCCATGATCCTGCTCGTCCATCAGCAGCGTTTTGATCTCCAGATCTTTTGGCCCGAAAGCGTCAGGCAGATAATCGCGTAACGTATGCGGCGCGCGGCCCGGCAGATGAATGCGCAGATCCAGACCGCTGTTCAGCTCGTTCATAAACTGGCGACAGTGGCCGCAAGGCGTGTAGTTAACGGTGACGGCGGCGAGCCCTTTTTCGCCGCGTAGCCAGGCGTGGCTAATCGCGCTTTGTTCAGCATGCACAGTTTGTTGCATGGTGGCGCCCAGGAACTCCATATTTGCGCCGAAATACCAGTTGCCGCTAACGCCGCGCGCAATCGCGCCGACGTTAAAATGGGACAAATCGGTACGGGCGCAGGCCGCCGCCAGAGGTAACAGTGCGAAAGCCAGCGCGTCTTCGTCCAGTCCCGCCGTATTTTTAAGCGTCGAGACCTGCTCTGCGGTCAGCATGGCGGGAAAATGGTGGTTCGCCAGGATAGGGGCCAGCGCTGATTGCAAATTATCCGCAAGCTGGGCAAAAGCAGTTTGAAAACGTGGATGCATGGCGTTGCCTCATAACAATGTAATGGAACCGTAGTTTACGGGCCTGCTATGTCTTAATATGTGATCTAAATCTCATTGCTTATGCAACTTGTGAAACTTCAATGAAAAATGCGCGACGTATCGCAAATTTTAACCCGGTCTTTTGTCCCGTCGTTAGCGCATTACCGCCAGAATGAGCGGAAACAAAAAGGGCGCTACCAGCGAGGTAATAATGCCGCAGATTACCAGCGCCAGGGAGCTAAACGCGCCTTCCTGGTAATCCAGCTCGGCGCAGCGCGCAGTACCGAGCGCATGTGAGGCGGTCCCCATTGCCAGCCCGCGTGCGGCTTTAGTACGGATGTGCATCGCGTTTAACAGCGTGTGGCCAAACACCGCGCCCAGAATACCGACAAAAATTACGCATACCGCGCTGATCGCAGGGATGCCGCCGATGCTGCCGCCCACCGCCATCGCGATAGGCGTAGTCACGGATTTAGGCAGTACCGATGCCGCGATTTCAGGCGTTGCGCCCATCAGCAAGGCAACGGATGTTCCGGTAATCATCGCTACCAGACTGCCGACAAAACAGATGCTAATAATGGATTTCCAACGCGCGCGAATCTGGTGCAACTGTTCATAAAGGGGATAGGCCAGCGCCACCACCGCCGGTTGCAGCAGATCGTTAAGTACTTCGCTGCCTTTGAAGTAGTGCTCGTAGGGAATACCGGTCAGCAACAGAAAAGGAATAATGACTACCATTGCCACCAGCAGCGGATTCAGCAACGGCATTTTAAAATGCGCCGCCAGTCTGCGGGCGGCGAAAAATACCGCCAGCGTCAGCGGTAACGACCACCAGATATATGTCATCATTTTTTCGTTCCCTTCTGCCCAACCACTTTACGCTCACCGTGTATCAGATGTGAACTCCAGCTTACGACCACAAAAACGACCAGCGTACTGATAGCGCAAGAGACCACCACCGGGCCGAATTGCGCGCGCAGTAAATCAAAATATTGCATGACCCCAACGCCAATCGGCACAAACAGCAACGCCATATAACGAATCAGCACATAACAGCCGGGGTTAACCCACTTTGCCGGCAGAATTTGCAGCGCCAGCAACACAAACAGAATTAACATCCCGATAATGCTGCCGGGAATAGTGATAGGAAGCAGTGATGCAAGAAAAATGCCTGCGTACAAACAGGCATAAATCAATACAAAAGCGCGTATATATTGCCAGATAATATTCAGTGACTTACTCATGTTTAAAGCCCTTGATGAGATGGATTCATCATACAATTAAACGTTAAAACGTGCTACCGATCACATCATGAATTCTTAGCATAGTGGGTATAGACAGCAGGAACATCGGGCAATGCCCCTGGTCGGCGGCGTTAAACCTGGGCTAAAAAATACAAAAAGCGACTCAGGGCCAAAGACGGCGTCTCATTCTTACGCCAGAACATCCCTACGCTGCCTTTTTGCTCAATTTTTGGCAAGTTTAAAATCGCCAGTTGCCCCTGGCTGGCATAGCGTTGCGCCAGCCGTAAAGAAAGAATAGAGATCATATCGCTGCTTTGCAGCAAATTGGTGCTGACGTTCATTGACGCCGATTCAATGGTGTTTTCCGGGAGCATGACGCCATTATCGACGAGGGCGTTATCAATACTGATGCGAATAGGGGTGCCGGTTGGCCAGACTATCCACCGCCAGTGTGCCAGATCGCTCCAGGCGATCTGCGCTCGCGCGGCCAGCGGATGGTGCGGACGCGCCACAAAGCAGACCGGCTCGGTATAAAGTACCTGATAATTAAGCGGCAGTTGCAGGGCGCGGCCGCCGACACGCCCTACCACCACATCCACCTGACCGGCAAGCAAATCGTGCAGCAGCGGCGTCATTACCTTTTCTTCAATATTCAGATGCAGCGTCGGCATTTCGTTAAGCAGGCTCAGAATCGCCTGTGATACGCAGTCAGTCGCCACGGGCGAACAGCCGATCTTCAGGCTGCCAACCAGGCCGCCCTGCTTGAAACGGGCGATTTCATACTGTGAACGCTCCAGATCGTTAATTAGGCGCTGGGCGTGCTGGAGCAGTAATTTACCGCCTTCCGAGGGCCGTAGTCCTTTACTGTGGCGCTCAAAAAGCGTGATGCCTATCTCATCTTCGAGTTGAGATAACCACTTCGATAGCGCCGGCTGGGAGATATTCATCATCCGGGCGACATGCGTCAGGTTGCCCTGTTCGCCCAGCGCAACCAGCGTTTGCAGGTGATGTAATTTCAATTTCTGCGCCCAGTTCGCCATTCGCTATAACCTCCAGGTTATGTCTCTGCCTGAAAAGCCATTGTACATTTTATCGCTCACTCTACAAACTCGTAACATAGCAAACATAAAAACAACATCTATCTCCCTGCACTGAGGCATTAGCTATGACTCAACGACGTGATCTACAAGCCCTTATTGATGCCGCGCCCGTCGGCAAAATGCAGTGGCGCGTTATCATCTGCTGTTTTCTGGTGGTTATGCTCGACGGTTTCGACACCGCCGCGATTGGCTTCATCGCCCCGGATATTCGTACTCACTGGCAGCTAAGCGCCAGCGAACTTGCGCCGCTGTTTGGCGCAGGGCTGCTGGGGCTTACGGCCGGCGCGCTGCTATGCGGGCCGCTGGCGGATCGCTTTGGCCGCAAGCGGGTCATTGAGCTTTGCGTGGCGCTATTCGGCGCATTGAGCCTGCTTTCCGCTTTCTCGCCGGATATAGAAACCCTGGTGTTGCTGCGCTTCTTAACCGGTCTGGGACTGGGCGGAGCGATGCCGAATACCATCACCATGACGTCGGAATACCTTCCCGCTCGTCGACGCGGAGCGCTGGTCACGCTGATGTTCTGCGGTTTTACCCTGGGGTCGGCGATGGGCGGGATTGTGAGCGCGCAACTGGTGCCGCTGATTGGCTGGCACGGAATTCTGGCGCTAGGCGGCATCTTGCCTTTGATGCTGTTTTTCGGCCTGCTGTTCGCGCTGCCGGAATCTCCCCGCTGGCAGGTACGCCGCCAACTACCGCAAGCCGTTGTCGCCCGGACGGTCAGCGCCATTACCGGCGAGCGCTATCACGATACGCAATTCTTTCTGCATGAGACGGCAGCCATCGCCAAAGGCAGTATTCGCCAGCTTTTTGCCGGGCGACAGCTTGTCATTACCCTGATGTTATGGGTGGTGTTCTTTATGAGCCTGCTCATTATCTATCTGCTTTCCAGCTGGATGCCGACGTTACTTAACCATCGCGGTATTGATCTGCAACAGGCGTCGTGGGTGACTGCCGCATTCCAGGTTGGCGGCACGCTTGGCGCGCTGTTACTCGGCGTGTTGATGGACCGGCTTAACCCGTTCCGGGTACTGGCGGTGAGCTATGCGCTGGGCGCAGTTTGCATTGTCATGATAGGCCTGAGCGAAAACGGCCTTTGGCTGATGGCGCTGGCGATTTTTGGTACCGGCATCGGTATTAGCGGTTCCCAGGTAGGGCTTAATGCTCTGACGGCGACGCTGTACCCCACCCAAAGCCGGGCGACGGGCGTGAGCTGGTCGAACGCCATTGGACGCTGCGGGGCGATTGTCGGTTCGCTCTCCGGCGGCATGATGATGGCCCTCAATTTCTCTTTCGATACGTTGTTTTTTGTCATTGCTATTCCGGCGGCTATCAGCGCGGTAATGCTTACCCTGCTGACGGTGGTTGTCCGCCTTTCGATTTCTGTACCTGACGACCTGCCGCGTGCCAGCGTCGTAAACGAATAAGGAGAATCTCCATGTCTGAAATAAATCAGAACGTAAAAGATAGCCGTCAACAGTATTACCAGCATATTTCCGGGCAGAATCTGACGCCGCTGTGGGAGTCGTTACATCACCTGGTACCGCAGACGCCAAACGCCAACTGCGCGCCGGCCTACTGGAATTATCAGGAAATTCGTCCGCTACTGATGGAAAGCGGCAATGTCATTGGCGCGAAAGAGGCGATCCGCCGGGTGCTGGTGCTGGAAAATCCGGCATTGCGCGGTCAGTCGTCGATTACGGCGACCTTATACGCTGGTTTACAGCTGATCCTGCCCGGCGAAGTCGCGCCGAGTCATCGCCATAACCAGTCGGCGCTGCGTTTTATCGTCGAAGGTAAAGGCGCATTTACCGCGGTGGACGGCGAGCGCACGCCAATGCATACCGGCGATTTTATCCTGACGCCGCAGTGGCGCTGGCACGATCATGGTAATCCGGGATCAGAGCCGGTGGTATGGCTGGATGGTCTGGATCTGCCGTTAGTCAATCTCCTGGGCTGTGGTTTTGCGGAAGACTATCCCGAAGATCAGCAGCCGGTGACGCGAAAAGAGGGCGATTATCTGCCGCGCTATGCAGCGAATATGCTGCCGCTGCGCCACCAGCGCGGGAACTCGTCGCCGATTTTCAACTACCGTTACGACCGCAGTCGCGAGGCGTTGCACGATCTGACCCGTATGGGCGATCCGGATGAGTGGGAAGGTTACAAGCTGCGTTACGTTAATCCCGTCACCGGCGGTTATCCGATGCCGTCGATGGGCGCGTTCCTGCAACTGTTGCCAAAAGGCTTTGCCTCGCGTGTGGCGCGGAGCACCGACAGCACTATCTACCACGTCGTTGAAGGGGCAGGACTGGTCACTATCGGCAACGAAACTTTTCATTTTTCCGCAAAAGACATTTTTGTGGCGCCGACCTGGCATGAGGTGTCGTTTCGCAGCAGCGAAGACACAGTGTTATTCAGTTTTTCGGACAAGCCGGTTCAGGAAGCCCTGGGGCTGTTCCGCGAAGCACGTTATTAATTAGGGAGAGAGAACATGACCAAATATGTATTCCAGCCGCAGGCTCCGGTAACAGTACCCGTGGCGGGCAGTGATGAGCAGTTTCCGGTACGTCGCGTTTACTGCGTGGGTCGCAACTATGCCGCCCATGCCCGTGAAATGGGCTTTGATCCCGACCGCGAACCGCCGTTCTTCTTTTGTAAACCAGCGGACGCTGTCGTCCCGGTAGCGGCGGGGGATACCCTGGAACTGCCGTATCCGGCGCAGACTGATAACTACCATTATGAAATTGAGCTGGTGGTGGCGATTGGTAAAAAAGGGAGCGATATTCCGCTGGAAAAAGCCCATGAATATGTCTGGGGATACGCCACCGGTCTGGACATGACGCGTCGCGATCGTCAGATGGAAATGCGTCAGATGGGACGCCCGTGGGAAATCGGCAAAGCGTTCGATCTCTCCGCGCCCATTGCGCCATTACACAAAGCCGCTGAAACGCATAATGTGGATAACGCCCCTATTTGGCTACAGGTTAACGGCGAAGACCATCAGCGCAGCGATATTCGTCATCTGATTTGGTCGGTGAATGAAACCATCAGCTATTTGTCCGGCTTCTTTGAATTGCAGCCAGGCGATTTGATTTTCACCGGTACGCCAGAGGGGGTGGGCGCAGTGGTGAAAGGGGATGTCATCACCGGGAACGTAGAAGGTCTGACGCCGATTGCTGTGAAAATTGTCTGAGGTGAACGATGAAGCTGTACAGTTTCTTTAATAGTTCGGCGTCTTATCGTGTACGTATTGCGCTGGCGTTAAAGGGGATTGATTACCAGACGGTGGGCGTCAATATTCGTATCGGCCAGCAGAATGCGCTGGCCTACCGACGGATGAATCCGGTAGGCCTGGTGCCGACGCTGGTCACTGATGACGGCGAATCGTTGGGGCAATCGCTGGCCATCGTCGACTGGCTGGACCGACATTTTCCGCAAACGCCGCTGCTGCCGACGAGCGACCCGGCGCGCAGCCAGGCGCTGGAAATTGTCTACGCTATCGCCTGCGATATACACCCAATCAATAACATGCGCGTGTTGCGCTACCTGACCGATGAGCTGAAGGTTAGCGAAGAGGATAAAAAACGCTGGTACGCCCACTGGATACAGCAAGGGTTAAGCGCGGTAGAGCAGCTATTGCGTAAAAGTCAGTCCGGACGATTCTGCGTGGGCGACGCGCCAGGCCTTGCGGACTGCTGCCTGATTCCTCAGTGGGCGAATGCGCTCAGGATGGGCTGCGATTTATCAGGCTATCCGCGCTGTCAAGCCGTTTATGACGCCTGCGTACAGCTACCGGCGTTTATTGCCGCCGCGCCGGAAAATCAACAAGATAAAATCCCGGCCTGAAAAGGAGAATGACCATGACTCACGTGACAAGCGCAATTATTGTAGGTGGCGGAATCGGCGGCGCGGCGACCGCGCTGTCGCTGGCGCGCCAGGGAATAAAAGTCATGCTGTTGGAAAAAGCGCACGAAATTGGCGAGATTGGCGCGGGTATTCAGCTTGGGCCGAACGCTTTTTCGGCGCTGGATAGTCTCGGTGTGGGCGATGTTGCCCGCCAGCGTGCGGTGTTTACCGATCACATTACCATGATGGATGCCGTGAATGCCGAAGAAGTGGTATGCATTGAAACCGGACAGGCGTTCCGCGACCATTTTGGCGGGCCGTATGCGGTAATTCACCGGGTAGATATTCATGCAACGGTATGGGAAGCGGTGCTGACGCACCCTGGCGTGGAGTATCGTACCTCGACCCATATTGTCGATATCCGCCAGACGCCGGATGACGTTACGGTGTTTGATGAGCAGGGAAATAGCTGGACGGCGGATATTCTCGTGGGCTGCGACGGCGTTAAATCGGTCGTGCGGCAAAGTTTACTCGGCGACGCGCCGCGCGTAACGGGGCATGTAGTCTATCGGGCGGTGATTGATTGCGACGATATGCCGGACGATTTACGTATTAATGCGCCGGTGCTGTGGGCAGGCCCGCATTGTCACCTGGTCCATTATCCGCTACGCGGAGGTCAACAGTACAATCTGGTGGTGACATTCCACAGCCGCCAGCAAGAAGAGTGGGGCGTGAAAGACGGCAGTAAAGAAGAGGTGCTCTCTTATTTTGCCGGCATTCATCCCCGCCCGCGCCAGATGCTGGATAAGCCGACCTCCTGGCGCCGCTGGTCGACCGCCGATCGCGAGCCGGTCGCGAAATGGGGAACCGAGCGTATCACTCTGGTGGGCGACGCCGCGCATCCGGTGGCGCAATATATGGCCCAGGGCGCCTGTATGGCGCTGGAAGACGCCGTCACGCTAGGCAAAGCGCTGGAACGCTGCGACGGCGACGCGCAGCAGGCATTTGCGCTGTATGAGTCGGTGCGTATTCCCCGCACGGCGCGTATCGTCTGGTCTACCCGCGAGATGGGGCGTCTCTATCACGCCGCCGGGGTGGAGCGTCAGGTGCGTAATCTGTTGTGGAAAGGGAAATCGCAGGAGGCGTTTTATCGCGGTATCGAATGGCTGTACGGCTGGAAAGAAGATAACTGTCTTGAGCCGCGTTGAGCGCCTTACGTGACGTAGCGTAGCGTTTGCGCCGCCACCCGGCAAAAAGTTTTGCTCATCGCAGAGAGGCGTTATGATAGCGCCTCTTTTTTTGCTGTGGATACCGATATGCGTGTTTTACTGGCGCCGATGGAAGGCGTGCTCGACGCGTTAGTGCGCGAGCTGCTGACCGAAGTGAATGATTACGATCTCTGCATCACCGAATTTGTGCGCGTGGTGGATCAGCTGCTGCCGGTAAAAGTGTTTCATCGCATCTGCCCGGAGTTGCATCACGCCAGCCGCACGCCGTCCGGTACGCCGGTGCGTATTCAGCTTCTGGGCCAGCATCCGCAGTGGCTGGCGGAAAACGCCGCGCGGGCGACGGCGTTGGGATCGTATGGCGTGGACCTGAACTGCGGCTGTCCGTCAAAAGTGGTGAACGGCAGCGGCGGCGGCGCGACATTGCTCAAAGATCCCGAACTCATCTATCAGGGCGCGAAAGCGATGCGGGCCGCGGTACCGTCGCATCTGCCGGTGACGGTAAAAGTGCGTCTCGGCTGGGATAGCGGCGATAGAAAATTTGAAATCGCCGATGCGGTGCAGCAGGCTGGCGCCAGTGAACTGGTGGTGCATGGTCGTACCAAAGCGCAGGGCTACCGCGCCGAGCATATCGACTGGCAGGCGATCGGCGAAATACGCCAGCGTCTGACTATTCCGGTTATCGCTAATGGCGAAATCTGGGACTGGCAGAGCGCGCAGGCATGTATGGCGACCAGCGGCTGCGATGCGGTGATGATCGGCCGTGGGGCGTTAAATATTCCTAACCTGAGCCGGGTGGTGAAGTATAACGAGCCGCGTATGCCGTGGCCGGAAGTGGTGACGTTATTACAAAAATATACCCGACTGGAAAAGCAGGGCGATACCGGTTTATATCATGTCGCGCGTATTAAACAGTGGTTGGGATATTTACGTAAGGAATATATTGAGGCGACGGAACTCTTTCAGTCGATTCGGGCGTTAAACCGTTCATCCGAGATTGCGCGGGCGATTCAGGCTATTAAAACCTAATCTCTACAGCGTCCAGAACGTGTGCCGGGCAGACATTATCGCTGCCCGGCGCAGGAATCAGAAAATCATCTTAAACACGCCCGTTACCACCAACAACCCAATCAGAAAAATAATTAAGATTGCCCATAGAAGAATTTTCATTGTTTGTCCCTTTATTGGTAAATACAAACAAAGTATAGGAAAGTATTAAGCCATCTGCTGCTTTGTTGGGCGCGGCGACGTTTAACTCATGAAGGCTGCTGGCGCGTATTGCAGCAAAATCGTTCATTTATTAACGGGTTAATGGGGCTTTACATTGAATCATTACATCAAAAAATGTATCAGATGAAATTATTTGCTAATCATATAAATTTCAAAATATGTCTTTTGTTGTCTGATGATGTATTGCCACGCGTAACTAAAAAATAGATCGCCGTAAGACGTACTCTCTGCGCACCTTTTTTTATCAGAACACCTCCATGAATCGTAATTCTTTCCTTGCCGCGACAGCGAGCTTACCGCTTTTTATTTTGCTGGCGGGCTGCGCCCCTATGCACGATACCCGCCAGTCGCTGACCCAGCAGACGCCCTCTTCTCATGTTGATTCCAGCCTGCCGGCGGCATTGAAAAACGGTTGGCCGGATAGCCAGTGGTGGAAGGCGTATCACGATGCGCAGCTTGACGCGCTGATTGATAATGCCATACAGCATTCGCCGGATATGCAGGTGGCTGAACAGCGTATTCAACTGGCGGAAGCGCAGGCGAAAGCGGTTGAGGCGCAGGACGGCCCGCAGCTCGACTTTTCTGCCGACATTGAGCGCCAGCGAATGTCCGCGGAAGGGCTGATGGGGCCATTCGCGATTACCGACCCTGCGGCGGGAACGACCGGGCCGTGGTATACCAACGGTACATTCGGCCTGACGGCGGGCTGGGATCTGGATTTATGGGGGAAAAACCGCGCTGAAGTTACTGCGCGGATCGGGGCGGTCAAAGCGCGCGAAGCGGAGCAGGAGCAGACCCGACAATTGCTGGCAAGCGGCGTGGCGCGACTCTACTGGGAGTGGCAGACGCAGGCGGCGCTGAAAAATGTGCTGATGCAAATCGAGCATGAGCAGCAAAACGTGGTGACGGTAAACCGGGAGCTGTATCAACACGGCATTACTTCTTCTGTTGAAGGGGTCGAGACCGATATCGACGCCAGCAAAACCCAGCAGCAGTTGAATGACGTTAACGGTAAAATGAAGGTTATTGAAGCGCGGCTCAGCGCGTTAACCAATACGCAATCGGCGGCGCTCAAGCTGCGTCAGGTGAGTCTCCCCGCCGTTGAAAGCCAGTTACCGTCGCAACTGGGCTATTCGTTGCTGGCGCGCCGGGCGGATCTACAGGCCGCGCACTGGTACATTGAATCCTCGTTGAGCAGCATTGACGCCGCGAAGGCCGCGTTTTATCCCGATATCAATCTGATGGCTTTTTTACAGCAGGATGCGTTACATCTGAGCGATCTGTTCCGCCATTCCGCACAGCAATATGGCATTACCGGCGGGCTGACGCTGCCGATTTTCGACAGCGGCAGGCTGAATGCCAACCTCGATATCGCCAAAGCGCAAAGCAACCTTTCTATCGCCAACTACAACAAAGCGGTGGTAGATGCGGTTAATGATGTGGCGCGCGCCGCCAGTCAGGTAGAGACGCTGGCGCAGAAAAATCAGCATCAGCAGCAGATTGAGCATGACGCGCAGCGTGTGGTCGGTCTGGCGCAAGCGCGCTTTAATGCCGGTATTATTGCGGGTTCCCGCGTGAGCGAGGCCAAAATCCCGGCACTGCGCGAGCAGTGTAACGGCTTGCTGTTGCAGGGCCAGTGGCTGGATGCCTCTATTCAGCTTACCAGCGCGCTGGGCGGCGGTTATCATTCCTGATTTTTCCGGATGATTCAGACAGGGTTCCTATACTTAGGCTGTGTATGATTCATCCGGAGAGGAATATGACCAAAGTCGCAATTGTAACGGCATCAGATTCGGGAATTGGCAAAGCGTGTGCGTTGTTATTAGCACAAAACGGTTTTGATATTGGTATCACCTGGCATTCCGATGAACGCGGCGCGCAGGAGACGGCAAAAAAAGCGGCGCAGTTTGGTGTGCGGGCAGAGACCATTCATCTTGACCTGAGCCAGTTACCCGAGGGCGCGCAGGCCATTGAACATCTTATTCAGCGCCTGGGGCGCGTTGACGTGCTGGTCAATAATGCCGGGGCGATGACCAAATCCGCGTTTATTGATATGCCGTTTACGCAGTGGCGGCAAATTTTTACCGTGGACGTCGATGGCGCGTTTCTCTGCGCGCAGATCGCCGCCCGGCATATGATTAAACAAGGAGAGGGAGGGCGCATTATCAACATCACCTCCGTCCATGAGCATACGCCGCTTCCGCAAGCCAGCGCCTATACCGCGGCGAAACATGCGTTGGGGGGATTGACTAAATCCATGGCGCTGGAACTGATTGAGCATCATATTTTGGTCAACGCCGTCGCGCCAGGCGCTATCGCCACGCCGATGAATGATATGGATGACAGCGACATTGAGCCGGGATCGGAACCCTCGATCCCTATCGCCCGACCGGGTTCTACGCATGAAATAGCCAGCCTCGTCGCCTGGCTGTGTTCGGAAGGCGCAAGCTATACCACCGGTCAGTCGCTGATTGTCGACGGCGGGTTTATGCTGGCGAATCCGCAATTCAACGCAAAATAAACGCCGGGGCCGGATGGCGGCGTTATGCCATCCGGATACCATCGGGTTTAACGGGCCTCCGCTTTGCCGCGTCTTTTCAGCCACCAGCGCACGCCCACCACCAGGACGATGGCCAGAATCAGCCAGACTCCGTGCCTGAGATGCTGATCGAGGTCGTGCAGCCATGGCGCGATCACCTCGCCGCCAAGATATCCCAGCGTGGTAAACAGCAGCGCCCAGATCAGCGCGCCTACAATATTCAGCGGCAGAAAAATTTTAGGCGGCAGGCGGCTGGCGCCAATCAGCAGCGGGCCAACCACCCGGAAGCCATACATAAAACGCGTGCCGATCACAAACAGATACGGATGGCGTTGGATCATTTTCTGCGCGCGACGAATCTTCGTATGATAACGCGGGAAACGACGCAGGATCTTCCCGCCATAGCATCGTCCTAACAGGTAAAGTAGCTGATCGCCCATCATCCCTCCCAGCGCGACGGCCGCCGCCACCAGCGGAAACTTGAGTAATCCCTGATGCGCCGCGACGCCCCCCAACAGGGTAACGGTTTCACCTTCGGCCATACTGCCGATAACCAGCGCCGCATAGCCATAATGCGTAATAAGCGTGTTGATATCCATGCGTAAACCACCTCCGGCATTAAGCATACACCCTGGCAAGAGGCGTGCGCGGCAAAGCCGACGTTTTGCCGGAGACTATTTTGCCATTGCTCATAAAATAACCAGAAACTGAATTATACTTGAACATACTGGCATCTGAGGCAGCAGAAGGGGGCAGTATGAACCATGTATGGGGGCTTTTTTCCCATCCCGATCGGGAAATGCAGGTGATCAAAAGCGAAAACGAAACCGTTTCGCATCACTATACGCACCATGTTTTGCTGATGGCGGCGATTCCCGTCGTCTGCGCCTTTATCGGCACGACGCAAATCGGCTGGAATTTTGGCGACGGCAACGTGTTACAACTCTCGCTGTTTACCGCTTTTGCGCTGGCGGTCTTGTTCTACGGCGTGATGCTGGCGGGCGTCGCGGTGATGGGACGCGTCATCTGGTGGATGGCGCGAAACTATCCGCAACGGCCATCGCTTGCGCGCTGTATGGTTTTTGCCGGCTATGTCGCGACGCCGCTGTTTTTAAGTGGTCTGGTGGCGCTCTATCCCCTGGTATGGCTATGCGCTTTGGTCGGCGCTGTCGCGCTTTTTTACACCGGCTATTTGTTGTATTTGGGTATTCCGACTTTCCTTAACATTAATAGAGAGGAAGGATTAAGCTTCTCCAGTTCGACGCTCGCTATCGGCGTACTGGTCCTGGAGGTGCTACTGGCGATCACCGTGATCCTGTGGGGATACGGCTACCGCCTGTTCTGATGCGAAAAAGGGCTGGCGCAAAAGCCAGCAATGCAGCATTTGCTGACGATTCTTCTGTAGCGGCAACGCTGGCGTGCCGCTATGATGCCACTGCTAGCTTGAGTATAATCTTAGCTCAGGCGGTGTGCGTTACGACGCGCGTGAATCATTATCAGAAATCTCATCATGCTGAAATTCCGAGCTTCATTCCTGAGCCTTGCTCTGATGTTGGCCGTTCCTTTTGCCCCGCAGGCTGTGGCGAAAACGGCAGCGACAACCGCGGCGTCTCAACCTGAGATTGCCTCCGGTAGCGCAATGATTGTTGATCTCAACACCAATAAAGTGATCTATTCGAACCACCCGGATCTGGTGCGTCCGATTGCCTCGATAACCAAATTAATGACAGCGATGGTCGTGCTCGACGCGCGATTGCCGCTGGATGAAATACTGAAGGTCGATATCAGCCAGACGCCGGAAATGAAAGGGGTTTACTCCCGCGTGCGCCTGAACAGCGAAATTAGCCGCAAAAATATGTTGCTGCTGGCGTTGATGTCATCCGAAAACCGTGCGGCGGCAAGCCTGGCGCACTATTATCCTGGCGGTTATAACGCGTTTATTAAAGCAATGAATGCGAAGGCGAAAGCGCTGGGCATGACGCATACCCGCTTCGTTGAGCCGACGGGGCTGTCGATTCATAACGTCTCGACCGCGCGGGATTTAACAAAATTGCTGATTGCCACGAAGCAATACCCGCTGATTGGCCAGCTAAGCACCACGCGCGAAGATATGGCGACATTCTCGCATCCTGCGTATACGCTGCCGTTTCGCAATACCAACCATTTGGTCTATCGTGATAACTGGAATATCCAGTTAACGAAAACCGGCTTTACCAATGCGGCGGGGCATTGCCTGGTGATGCGTACCGTGATCAATAACAAACCGGTCGCGCTGGTGGTCATGGACGCGTTCGGCAAATATACCCACTTTGCGGACGCCAGTCGCCTGCGTACATGGATTGAAACCGGTAAAGTCATGCCCGTTCCGGCTGCCGCGCTGAGCTATAAAAAGCAAAAAGCCGCGCAAATGGCGGCAGCCAGCGCCAGCGCCGGAGCGCAAACCGCACAGAACGATTAAGTCGCCGCAGGCCCGGCAGGCATCGCGCCGCCGGGCATTCACGGTAAACCACTCGGTGTTAATGCGTTTCGTCGGGCGTATTTTCCTGCCAGAATTTCCGCTTACTCGTTTTGCCGATACCGGGGTTCATACTGTTGGTTGGGTCATTTTGCCGATAAAAACGCGTCAGCGTTTCCGGCGCTTTATACAGATGTCCAACGTTGTGCTCCGCCGGGTATTGTGCCCCGCGCGCCTGCAACAGCTCCAGCATTTGCGCTTTCAGCGCGTGGACGTCGACGCCTTTCTTCACGATATAGTCCTGATGAAAAACGTGGCACATAAAGTGACCGTAATAGAGTTTATGTACCAGTTGGCTGTCGATTTCCGGCGGCAGATGCTCGAACCAGTCGGTATCGTTGCGGCGCAGAGCGATATCCAGCGCCAGGATATCTTCCACTTCATCAGCGTGTACGGCCTGGTAACGAATCGCTGCGCCAGCAGCGGCGAAGCGGTGCAGGAAGGCTTTGCTGCCTTCTTCCGGCGTACAGGTAAAGAAACCGCCCTCAGCGGATTTAAAAAATTCATTCAGCCAGCGTTGCGCTTCTGCGACGCCGTCTCCCGCCATTTTTAACAGCAGATGATGCTCATATTTATCGCGCCAGTTTTTCATTCGCGGTGGCAGATGGCTGGGAAACAGGTGGCCGAATTTCTGCATCGCGCGGTCGGTGAAATGCGGTCGGAAAAATTTTACTTTTTCCAGCATCGCATCGGTTCGGCCTTTTAGCGTGAAAAAGAATGGCATCTTGTCGGTGCCGAGTTTATCGATCATCAGAAAGGTATCTTTACCGTACTGCTCCGCAATATCGTAGATATCGCGATGCATATATTCTCCCGCCACTGGCAGATTGTCGAAGTTCGCCAGAATATGCCGACGGATTTCAGTCAGTACCGCGGGCTGATTGGTGCCGATATAAAAAACCTGCTGATTTTTTTCCGCTGCAAAGGTATCAAGGCGAACGGCAAAAACCGCCAGTTTTCCGGCGCAGCCGGAAGATTCAAACAAACGGTCCGGGTCGGCGTTATAGCGGGCGGGCGTATCGGCGTTGATATCTCGTACCCGCGTCACGTAGTCGTGATCGTGCGCATGACGACCATCGTGGCGCACATCCTCATCTTTAATCCGTTCGTCATCCAGCTTGCTCAGGATCTGCTCCGGCGTATGCCCAAGATCGATACCCAGATGATTGACCAGTTGCAGTTTGCCTTGCTCGTCAATACGGGCAAAGAGCGACATCTCGGTATAGGCCGGGCCGCGCTGCACCAGCGAGCCGCCGGAGTTATTACAGATGCCGCCGATGACCGACGCGCCGATACACGACGAACCAATCACCGAGTGCGGTTCACGGCCCAGCGGTTTAAGCGCTTTTTCCAGCGCATAGAGCGTCGTACCGGGCCAGGCCAGAACCTGTTGGCCGTTATCCAGTAAGTGCAGCTTATCCAGCCGCTGGGTGCTGATAATCACAATATCGCGATCGTAGTCGTTGCCGTTCGGCGTGGAGCCTTCCGTCAGACCGGTGTTGGCGGCCTGCATCAGAATAATTTTGTCAGCGTTAACGCAGGCGTTGAGCACACGCCACAGTTCCAGTAATGAACCCGGGAAAACAACGGCCAGCGCGTCGCCCTGACCGGAACGGAAACCCTTGCGATAGCGGGCGGTTTTGGCGGGGTCTGTCAGCAGGTGAGAATGGCCTACCAGGCGGGCCAGCTCATTCAGGAACGTTTTATTATCAGTCATTGTTATGGAAGACATTCTCCACTCCTTGTGGTGGGACAAAATATCAGCGTTAAGCATAGCGCTTTGTATGACAATACGCTTTCTCATTCAAATTGTTTCTGTGTTGGTGGTATTCATTTGCCGCCTTGATACCATTTGCTGGCGGTTGTGTATTCGACTGTGCGGAAAATTAGGAGAATAACCTTCGCTTTCTTCTCCTCTCGCGTTTAGGCTTATGGCAAACTGCGGTTTTTATTCTGTTTTTACCGCCTCGTCGGGATAAAGATAAAGAGAGACTCAACATGAAATGGTTATGTTCAGTAGGTGTTGCTGTGAGTCTGGCGATGCAGCCAGCATTGGCGGAAAACCTGTTTGGCAATCACCCGCTGACGCCCGAAGCGCGCGACGCGTTCGTCACGGATTTACTCAAGAAAATGACTGTTGATGAAAAAATTGGTCAGTTACGTCTGATTAGCGTCGGCCCTGATAACCCGAAAGAAGCGATTCGCGAGATGATCAAAGACGGGCAGGTAGGGGCGATTTTCAATACCGTCACCCGCCAGGATATCCGTCAAATGCAGGATCAGGTGATGGCGTTGAGCCGCCTGAAAATTCCTCTCTTTTTTGCCTATGACGTGGTACACGGCCAGCGAACCGTCTTCCCGATAAGCCTCGGTCTGGCTTCTTCTTTTAATCTGGATGCGGTAAGAACCGTAGGACGCGTATCGGCGTATGAAGCGGCGGACGACGGCCTGAATATGACCTGGGCGCCGATGGTGGATGTCTCCCGCGATCCGCGTTGGGGACGCGCCTCCGAAGGCTTTGGCGAAGATACATATTTAACCTCTATCATGGGCGAAACCATGGTGAAAGCGATGCAGGGCAAAAGCCCGGCGGACCGCTATTCGGTGATGACCAGCGTGAAACATTTTGCCGCCTATGGCGCCGTTGAAGGCGGTAAAGAATACAACACCGTGGATATGAGTTCCCAGCGTCTGTTTAATGACTACATGCCGCCGTACAAAGCGGGGCTGGATGCGGGGAGCGGCGCGGTGATGGTGGCGCTGAACTCGCTGAACGGCACGCCTGCGACGTCAGATTCCTGGCTATTGAAAGATGTCCTGCGCGATGAGTGGGGCTTTAAGGGAATTACCGTTTCCGACCACGGCGCTATTAAAGAACTGATTAAACACGGTACCGCGGCCGACCCGGAAGATGCGGTGCGCGTGGCGCTAAAGGCAGGGGTGGATATGAGCATGGCGGATGAGTATTACAGCAAATATCTGCCGGGTCTGATTAAGTCGGGCAAAGTGACGATGGCGGAACTGGACGACGCGACGCGCCATGTGCTCAACGTAAAATATGACATGGGATTGTTTAACGACCCCTATAGCCATCTGGGGCCGAAAGAGAGCGACCCGGTGGACACCAATGCCGAAAGCCGCCTGCATCGTAAAGAGGCGCGGGAAGTGGCGCGGGAAAGTGTGGTACTGCTGAAAAACCGGCTGGAAACGCTGCCGCTGAAAAAATCGGGCACCATTGCCGTTGTTGGGCCGCTGGCCGACAGTCAACGTGATGTAATGGGAAGCTGGTCTGCTGCTGGGGTCGCGAATCAGTCGGTGACGGTGCTGGCGGGTATTCAAAATGCCGTCGGCGACGGGGCGAAGATCCTCTATGCCAAAGGGGCGAATATCACTAACGATAAAGATATCGTCGATTTCTTAAACCTGTATGAAGAGGCGGTGAAAATCGATCCGCGCTCACCGCAGGCGATGATTGATGAGGCGGTGCAGGCGGCGAAACAGGCCGATGTGGTGGTCGCGGTGGTAGGCGAGTCGCAGGGGATGGCGCATGAAGCCTCCAGCCGTACCAATATCACCATTCCGCAGAGTCAGCGCGACTTAATCACCGCTCTGAAAGCCACCGGTAAGCCGCTGGTACTGGTATTAATGAACGGCAGACCGCTGGCGCTGGTAAAAGAAGATCAACAAGCCGATGCGATTCTGGAGACCTGGTTTGCCGGGACGGAAGGCGGCAACGCCATTGCCGATGTGCTGTTTGGCGATTACAACCCGTCAGGCAAACTGCCGATCTCCTTCCCGCGTTCGGTGGGACAAATTCCGGTCTATTACAGCCATCTCAATACGGGACGCCCGTATAATCCTGAAAAGCCAAACAAATACACCTCACGTTATTTTGACGAAGCGAATGGCCCGCTCTATCCGTTTGGTTACGGTCTGAGCTACACCACATTTACGGTGTCTGACGTCACGCTCTCCTCACCGACAATGCAACGCGACGGCAAAGTCACGGCCAGCGTAGAGGTCACGAACACCGGTAAACGCGAAGGGGCCACGGTCATCCAGATGTACTTACAGGATGTCACGGCGTCAATGAGCCGCCCGGTGAAGCAATTAAAAGGCTTTGAAAAAATCACCCTCAAGCCCGGCGAAAGTAAAACCGTGAGTTTCCCGATTGATATCGAGGCGTTGAAGTTCTGGAATCAGCAGATGAAATATGACGCGGAACCCGGCAAGTTCAACGTCTTTATCGGCGTGGATTCCGCTCGCGTTAAACAAGGATCGTTCGAGCTACTGTAAGCCTGCCGTCAACAGGGCGCGATAGCAGCGCCCTGTCTGGCAATGACTTTTCCTGTCCCCCCTTTTATTGCCTGCCACGTCACTTAAACTGCCGGAAAATCCCAGGTTAAACGCAGACTTTTCAACTATGCTTTTTTCTCAAGTCTCTGAAAAAGGCCGTAAAAGGATGAGGAAAGCATCATGACGATCTCAAAGCTATGGGTAAGTTCGCTGGCGTTGCTGGCGACGGTGAGTTTACCTCTACAGGCGGCATCGCCCGTGACGGTCGGGTCAAAGATTGATACCGAAGGCGCACTGCTCGGCAACATGATTTTGCAGGTACTGGAAAGCCACGGCGTTAAAACGGTCAATAAAATTCAGCTCGGGACGACGCCAGTCGTTCGTGGCGCGATTACCGCCGGAGAGCTGGATATCTATCCGGAATACACCGGTAACGGGGCGTTCTTTTTTAAAGATGAAAACGATCCGGCATGGAAAAATGCAAAGCAAGGCTTTGAGAAAGTCAAAAAACTGGATGCGGAGCAGAATAAGCTGGTCTGGTTGACGCCTGCGCCGGCAAATAACACCTGGACCATCGCGGTACGCCAGGACATCGCTGAAAAAAATAAACTCTCCTCGCTTGCCGATCTCAGCCGTTATCTGAAAGAGGGCGGCACTTTTAAACTGGCGGCGTCTGCGGAATTTATCGAACGGGCGGATGCGCTGCCGGCATTTGAAAAAGCCTATGATTTTACCTTGAATCAGAACCAGCTCTTGTCGCTGGCGGGCGGCGATACGGCGGTCACGATCAAAGCCGCCGCGCAACAAACATCCGGCGTTAACGCCGCGATGGCGTATGGCACCGACGGCCCGGTCGCCGCGCTGGGTCTGCAAACCCTGAGCGACCCGAAAGGCGTCCAGCCTATCTATGCGCCCGCGCCGGTAGTGCGTGAATCGGTGTTACAGGCCTATCCGCAGATAGCCGACTGGCTGCAGCCCGTTTTCGCCAGCCTTGATGAGAAAACGCTGCAACAGTTGAACGCCAGAATCGCCGTAGAAGGGCTGGATGCGAAAAAAGTCGCCGCAGATTACCTCCGACAAAAAGGGTGGGTGAAGTAATCTGTGAGTGATGCTGCCAAAAAAATCACGGTTAATCGTGTGCTGTTGCTGTTGGTTGTTCTGACCTTGCTTGCTGTCGCGCTGCCTTTCATTAATTACGCCCCGAATCGTCTGGTGAGCGGCGAGGGGCGCCAGTTATGGGAGATCTGGCCGGCGACAATCTGGATGCTGACTGGCGCGGGATGCGCGCTGTTTACGCTGTGCTTTGTACCCGGTAAACGCGGTAGCGTACTGACGCTGATGATGGCGCAGACGCTTTTTATTGTCATGCTGTGGGGAGTCGGCAGGGCGGCGACCCAGTTGGCGCAGGAGGGCAGTCCGCTGGCGCGTACCAGTCTGGGAAGTGGATTGTGGCTGGGCCTCGGTCTGATGCTGCTGGCCTGTAGCGATGCGATCCGCCGTATTACCGTTGGGCCGCTGTGGCGCTGGTTGCTGCACGCGCAAATTGTCATTGTCCCGCTGGTGCTGCTGTTTTCAGGCACGTTCGACAACCTCTCGCTTCTGAAAGAGTATACCAACCGCCAGGATGTTTTCGATGCCGCGCTGGTGCAACATTTGATGTTACTGGCGGGCACGGTGCTGCCGGCGCTGGCGATCGGACTACCGTTGGGCGTCTGGTGTTATTTTTCCGCCTCACGCCAGGGGCCGGTGTTTACCGTGCTGAATGTGATCCAGACTATCCCTTCCGTCGCGCTGTTTGGCCTGCTGATTGCGCCGTTGGCCGGGCTGGTGAAACAGTTTCCGTGGCTTGCCGAATTCGGCGTCGCGGGAACCGGCATGACGCCTGCGCTGATAGCTCTGGTGCTCTATGCGTTATTGCCGCTGGTGCGCGGCGTGGTCGCCGGGCTCAATCAGGTGCCGCGCGATGTGCTGGAGAGCGCAAGAGCCATGGGAATGAGTAGCGGCCAGCGCTTCAGGCATGTGCAACTGCCGCTGGCGCTGCCGGTCTTTTTACGTAGCCTGCGGGTAGTAATGGTCCAGACAGTGGGAATGGCCGTCGTCGCCGCGCTGATTGGCGCGGGAGGTTTCGGCGCCCTGGTGTTTCAGGGGCTATTGAGCAGCGCCATTGATTTAGTCCTGTTGGGCGTCATTCCGGTGATTGCGTTGGCGGTAGTGATCGACGCGCTGTTTGATTTATGGATCGCGTTTCTGAAGGGAGCAACCGATGATTGAATTTAACCATGTCAGTAAAACCTTCGGCGATCAACAGGCTGTTAGCGACCTCAATTTGCATTTTAGCGAAGGCAGCTTTTCGGTGTTAATTGGCACCTCCGGCTCGGGAAAATCGACCACTCTGAAGATGATTAACCGGCTGGTAGAGCATGATAGCGGAACGATCCGTTTTGCCGGGGAAGAGATCCGCAGCCTGCCGGTGCTTGAACTGCGCCGTCGCATGGGCTATGCCATTCAGTCTATCGGCCTTTTTCCCCACTGGACGGTGGCGCAAAATATCGCCACCGTACCGCAACTACAAAAGTGGTCGCGTGCGCGGATTAACGATCGTATTGATGAACTGATGGCATTATTGGGTCTGGAAAGCGCGCTGCGCGATCGCTATCCGCATCAGCTTTCCGGCGGGCAACAGCAGCGGGTCGGCGTTGCGCGGGCGCTGGCTGCCGATCCGCAGGTATTGCTGATGGACGAGCCTTTCGGCGCGCTTGATCCGGTAACGCGCGGCGCATTGCAGCAGGAGATGACCCGCATTCATCAGCTGCTGGGGCGCACCATCGTACTGGTGACGCACGACATCGACGAGGCGCTACGCCTCGCCGACCATCTGGTGCTGATGGACGGGGGCAATGTTATCCAGCAGGGATCGCCGCTTTCTATGCTGACCTCGCCGGAAAATGATTTCGTGCAGGCATTTTTTGGCCGCAGCGAGCTGGGCGTAAGGCTGCTTTCGTTACGTAGCGTAGGCGATTATGTACGTCGGCATGAACAGCTCAGCGGCGACGCGCTGGTGGAAGAGATGACGCTACGCGATGCGCTATCGATGTTTGTCGCCCGTCGGTGCGACGTCCTGCCGGTGGCGAATCAGCAGGGCGAGCCCTGCGGTACGCTCCATTTCCGCGATCTACTTTCGGAGACGTCCCCCCGTGAAACGACTGTGTGATCCGCTTCTCTGGCTTATTGTTCTGTTCTTGCTTCTGCTGTTTGGATTGCCTTATAGCCAGCCGTTCTTCGCCGCGCTGTTTCCCGATTTACCGCGCCCGGTCTACCAACAGGAGAGTTTTGCCGCCCTCGCGCTCGCCCATTTCTGGTTGGTGGGCATCTCAAGTTTGTTTGCCGTCGTGGTGGGCGTCGGCGCAGGGATTGCGGTCACGCGAGAAAGTGGGAAAGAGTTTCGTCCCCTGGTGGAGACTATCGCCGCCGTCGGGCAGACCTTTCCGCCGGTCGCGGTACTGGCGATCGCGGTACCCGTCATGGGTTTTGGTCAGCAACCGGCCATTATCGCCTTGATCCTGTATGGGGTGTTGCCCATCCTGCAGGCGACCCTGGCCGGGCTGGGCGCGGTGCCTGCCAGCGTGATGAGCGTTGCCAGCGGTATGGGAATGAGCCATCGCCAACAGTTGTATCAGGTTGAGCTGCCGCTGGCCGCGCCGGTGATTCTGGCGGGCATCCGAACCTCGGTGATTATCAATATTGGTACGGCGACCATCGCTTCAACGGTGGGGGCCAGTACGTTAGGCACGCCGATCATTATCGGGCTTAGCGGCTTTAATACGGCCTATGTTATCCAGGGGGCGCTGCTGGTGGCGCTGGCGGCGATCATTATCGATCGCCTGTTTGAAAGGCTGACGCGCGCGCTTACCCGGCACGCAAAATAAAACTGTAACCTGCCAGCATCACGCCGCCGATACCGCCAATAGCCATCAGCAGGAAAAGGGCGATCACCCCGATTTTCGCTACGCGCATTATGTACTCCTTATGTTAATAAAAGGAGTATACATTAAAGCGAATTTGTTAGCTGCTGTTTAAACGCCAAGGGGATGAATGTCGTGTCCCTGGGCGCGCCAGGCCAAAAGTTGCTGCTGCTGCGCCAGCGTCTGGTTTTCTCCGCACCATACCAGTAACGTCTTGCCGTCAAAAAGTTCCGGGCGGAACTGGCTAAGCGAATGCGCCAACACGTCGATTCGCCATCCCTGTTGGCTGGCGACCCAACCTTCCAGCCACAGGCGGGTGGTATCATGGATATTCCAGCCGATCACCAACGCATCTTTTCCCTGTTTCTTACGCGCAGACGCCAGGCAGAGCGCAATATAGTTGATCAGGATACCGTCAAGAATGCCGAGCAGCGCCTGAAGGGCGGGTTGTTGGCACTGTAATCGTCGCCGCAGTGGGACGAACAGGTTAGTGGTCAATGTTTGGGCAGGATAATCCTGACCGCGTTCTTTGACCCATAACCGTAAACTGTGCAGATTACTGCTTTGCAGGTAGTGCAGCAGGATCTCCTGCTGTTCGCGCCAGCCGTTAGGTTGTTCGCTACTGTCGCTACTGAGCAGCACTTTGACTTTGCTGACCTGGACGCCGTTATCTATCCAGCGCTTGATTTCGCGGATTCTGTCGATATCGGCATCGTTAAACAGACGATGACCGCCATCCGTTCGCTGTGGTTTTAAAAGTCCATAACGTCTCTGCCACGCGCGCAACGTGACAGGATTGATATCACAAAGCAAAGCCACTTCACCAATTGTGTAAAGCGCCATCGTTTCACCCTTGCTCGCGAGGTCCCGGTTTAACTTTAGACGCTCTTTTAGGAACCAGGAAGTTTTGCCTGTTTTTTATGCATTAAAACGCGAAGTAGCGGGTTGCGGCGCGGCGTTTAAGTGATCGTATTCACGAATTCATATTTTTATGCAACAGTTCAAAGAAAGTTAATCGTACTCAATGTATGTTACGCGCTTTTAATTGAAGTGTGGTTTGCGGGTATGTACGAGTTTAATCTGGTGTTGCTGCTGCTTCAGCAGATGTGCGTGTTTCTGGTCATTGCGTGGCTAATGAGTAAAACGCGCCTGTTCATCCCGCTTATGCAGGTCACGGTTCGTCTGCCGCACAAGCTTCTGTGTTACGTCACGTTTTCTATCTTCTGCATTATGGGCACTTATTTTGGGCTACATATCGAAGATTCGATTGCCAATACCCGCGCGATTGGCGCGGTGATGGGCGGCCTACTCGGCGGGCCGGTCGTCGGCGGGCTGGTCGGCCTGACCGGTGGGTTACATCGGTATTCTATGGGCGGCATGACGGCGCTGAGCTGTATGATTTCCACCATCGTCGAAGGGCTGCTGGGCGGGTTGGTACACAGCGTTCTCATACGTCGCGGACGCCCGGACAAAGTGTTTAGCCCGCTGACGGCGGGAGCAATTACGTGTGTTGCCGAACTGGTGCAGATGCTGATCATTTTACTGATAGCCAGGCCGTTTGACGATGCCCTGCATCTGGTCAGTAATATTGCTGCGCCGATGATGGTGACGAATACCGTTGGCGCCGCGCTGTTTATGCGTATTTTGCTCGATAAGCGCGCCATGTTCGAAAAATATACTTCGGCATTTTCTGCTACCGCGCTGAAGGTCGCCGCGTCAACGGAGGGGATTCTGCGTCAGGGATTTAACGAAGTGAACAGTATGAAGGTGGCGCAGGTGTTATATCAGGAGCTGGATATTGGCGCCGTCGCCATCACCGATCGTGAAAAACTGCTGGCTTTTACTGGTATTGGCGACGATCACCATCTACCGGGCAAACCCATTTCATCAGGTTATACGCTGAAAGCAATTGAAACCGGAGAGGTGGTTTATGCCGATGGCAACGAAGTGCCGTATCGCTGTTCGCTACACCCGCAGTGTAAACTCGGTTCGACGCTGGTGATCCCGCTGCGTGGCGAAAATCAGCGAGTCATGGGCACCATTAAATTGTACGAAGCGAAAAACCGACTGTTCAGCTCAATTAACCGCACCCTGGGAGAGGGTATTGCGCAGCTTTTATCCGCGCAGATCCTGGCCGGGCAGTATGAACGGCAGAAGGCGTTGCTGACGCAGTCAGAGATCAAGCTGTTGCACGCGCAGGTGAATCCGCATTTTCTGTTTAACGCGCTCAATACCATTAAAGCGGTGATTCGTCGCGACAGCGAACAGGCCAGCCAACTGGTGCAGTACTTGTCGACCTTTTTTCGCAAAAATTTAAAACGCCCGTCGGAAATCGTCACGCTGGCGGATGAGATTGAACACGTGAACGCTTATCTGCAAATTGAAAAAGCGCGTTTTCAGTCGCGTCTGCAGGTACAGCTTGATGTTCCATCGACGCTTTCACGTCAGAAATTGCCTGCGTTTACATTACAGCCGATTGTTGAGAACGCCATTAAACATGGCACGTCGCAACTGCTTGATACCGGCAACGTCGCTATTCGCGCCCGGCGCGAAGGGCAGCATTTGATGTTAGATATTGAAGATAATGCGGGACTGTATCAGCCTTCCGCCGGCAGTAGCGGGCTGGGGATGAGTCTGGTTGATAAACGTCTGCGCGAACACTTTGGCGATGATTATGGTATTAGCGTGGCCTGCGAGCCGGACTGTTTTACCCGAATTACATTACGACTTCCACTGGAGGAGGACGCATGATTAAAGTGCTGATTGTGGATGATGAGCCGTTAGCGCGGGAAAATCTGCGGATTTTGCTCCAGGGGCAGGATGACATTGAGATTGTGGGAGAGTGCGCGAACGCGGTAGAAGCGATTGGCGCGGTACATAAGCTGCGACCTGATGTGCTGTTTCTGGATATTCAGATGCCGCGTATCAGTGGACTGGAGATGGTAGGAATGCTTGACCCGGAACACCGCCCGTATATCGTTTTTTTAACCGCGTTTGACGAATACGCCATCAAAGCCTTTGAAGAACACGCTTTTGATTATCTGCTCAAGCCGATAGAGGAGAAACGGCTGGAGAAAACGTTACATCGTCTGCGTCAGGAGCGCAGTAAACAGGATGTTTCGTTGTTGCCGGAAAACCAGCAGGCGCTTAAATTCATTCCCTGTACCGGACACAGCCGGATCTATTTGTTGCAAATGGATGATGTCGCCTTTGTCAGTAGCCGTATGAGCGGCGTTTATGTGACCAGCAGTGAAGGTAAAGAGGGGTTTACCGAGCTGACGCTGCGCACGCTGGAAAGCCGGACGCCGCTACTGCGTTGTCATCGTCAGTTTCTGGTGAATATGGCCCATTTGCAGGAAATTCGGCTGGAGGATAATGGGCAGGCAGAGCTGATTTTACGCAACGGCCTGACGGTGCCGGTAAGCCGTCGCTATCTGAAAAGTTTAAAAGAGGCGATTGGCCTGTAAAAGACTGTTAGAATATCGTTTTGCCATAGAAACGACCGAAGGCCTCATGCTGAGTAACGATATTCTGCGTAGCGTGCGCTACATTTTAAAAGCTAATAATACCGATCTGGCGCGTATCCTGGCGCTGGGTAACGTTGATGCTACGCCGGAGCAGATAGCAATCTGGTTGCGCAAAGAAGAGGAAGAGGGGTTTCAGCGTTGCCCGGATATCGTGTTGTCCTCATTTCTCAATGGCCTCATTTATGAAAAACGCGGCAAAGATGAGGCGGCGCCTGCATTGACGGCGGAACGTCGTATCAACAACAATATTGTGCTGAAAAAGCTGCGTATTGCCTTTTCGCTAAAAACAGATGATATCCTGTCGATACTTACCGGTCAGTTGTTTCGTGTCTCAATGCCAGAGATCACCGCGATGATGCGCGCGCCGGACCATAAGAACTTCCGCGAATGCGGCGATCAGTTTATGCGTTATTTTCTGCGCGGTCTGGCGGCCCGTGAACACGCGGCGAAGTAATTCTGCGGTATTGTTCCCGGCAGCGTCCTGTCTGACCGGGAAAACGCATTATTATACTAATTGATTCTATGATACCCGCTCTCTTCCAACAGTTTCTGCGAGCGAATCATTGACAGATAGTACGCGGAACAGTTGTCAATTGATGATCCTGGCAATTTACAGAGGTCGCTTATTTTTGCTTGGGTAAAATCAATATCCACATATTCCGTAGCATAGCTATCATAATAGTCGATTCGTTCAGTCAAACCCGGCATACCCTGATAAGCTTCGCCGACTTGACTCAGCATTTTTTGTGCTTCTTCTTTATTATTGGCTTTCAGGGTCTTATAAAGTAGTTTATGTTCAGATATTTGACGTAAAACGATATCCCCTTTGTAGTAATAGGTTAACTTGATTTCAATACCGTTGAGATTACCTACATAGCGTTGTGTTTCCTCTGACTCTTTGCTAGCGGCTATCTTCTTGATAAACGCTGTCATGTTATTTTGCTTTCCCTGGAGAGTATCGTTTTTCTGATCGCAGCCAGTTATGCTAACCGATAGAGAGAGCGCGAATAGTGGCAGTGCCATAAGACGTAGAACCTGCATAACAATTCCTTGTCGTTAAGTATTGGTGTGGCCAGGAATTCAGGGATTATAGGCTTTGGCGAGGGGACTTACAGCGAGGCTGTCTTTTTTCGGAATTCATAAAGAAAAGACGCTGCCGAAGCAGCGCCCTGAGCGACTTTACCAGTCGATGCAATACATTATGCCTGCCAGTTATTTCGCTTCTTTAAAACCAGCAGCTTCCAGCAGCGTCTGGGTTTGTTTCATGCTGATACCTTTGCTGGTATCGCCGGACACCATTGTCCCTGAGATTTGCTGTAACGCTTTAAAGTCCACTTTTTCCATATCCACAGAGACGTTTTCCTGGGCATAGGTATCTTCATAGGTTAATTTTTCTTCCACTCCGGCGATATTTTTATATTTCGCGCTCAGCGGATCGAGAATTTTGGCGGCATCTTCTTTCGTTTTAGCGCCTACAGTGGCATAGCTGATTTTACTTTCAGACGTCTGCTTAATGATTTTGTCACCTTTATAGGTGTAGGTAATTGAAATTTCTGTCCCCGCCAGGTTTGCGTTAAAGGTCTTTGATTCTTCTTTATCGCCACAGCCAGCAAGAGAGAACACCAGTACGGAAGCCAAAGCCGCGGACAATAACTTGCCAGAAATTTTCATCTAAAACTCCATTTTATATAATGATTGGGTTTTTAAAATAATTTCAATGAATTAATTTAACCCAGTAATAGCAATGTATCAGGGAGAGATAGAATATGACTTTTAGCCGTTATTTAGCAGTCCGGATATGGAGTCTTAACGCTATTGCTTATTAAGGAAAAAGTTAAAACACGCGGATGGGGTGATATGCCAGTCAGGATTAAGCGGTTAAAAAAGCCGGAGCATGCTCCGGCTTGTTGCTTATTTCACCTGTTGGCCAGGCTTCGCGCCGTCATCAGGGCTTAACAGGAAGATATCTTTCCCGCCAGGTCCTGCGGCCATCACCATTCCCTCGGAGACGCCAAAGCGCATTTTGCGCGGCGCGAGGTTGGCGACCATTACCGTCTGGCGGCCAATCAGCGCCTGCGGGTCCGGGTAGGCGGAACGAATGCCGGAGAAGACGTTACGCTTCTCGCCGCCCAGATCCAGCGTCAGGCGCAGCAATTTGTCAGAACCGTCTACGAACTCAGCATTTTCAATCAATGCTACGCGCAGGTCAATTTTGGCGAAATCGTCAAAGGTGATGGTTTCCTGAATCGGGAAGTCGGCTAACGGGCCGGTAACCGGCGCAGCTGCGGCTTTCACCTCTTCTTTAGACGCTTCAACCAGCGCTTCAACTTGCTTCATGTCGATGCGATTGTAGAGCGCCTTAAAGGTGTTGACCTTGTGACCGAGCAGCGGCTGTTCGATGGCATCCCAGTTCAACTCACTGTTCAGGAAGGCTTCAACGCGTTCAGAAAGCGTCGGCAGTACCGGTTTCAGATACGTCATCAGCACGCGGAACAGGTTGATGCCCATTGAGCAAATGGCCTGCAGGTCCGCGTCGCGGCCTTCTTGTTTAGCCACCACCCACGGCGCTTGCTCGTCAACATAACGGTTAGCGATGTCGGCCAGCGCCATAATCTCACGGATAGCTTTACCGAATTCACGGCTTTCCCATGCTTCGCCAATCACCGCAGCGGCGTCAGTAAAGGTTTTATACAATTGCGGATCGGCCAGTTCAGCCGCCAGCACGCCGTCGAAACGCTTATTGATAAAACCGGCGTTACGCGAGGCCAGGTTGACTACTTTATTGACGATATCGGCATTGACGCGCTGGACAAAGTCTTCCAGGTTCAGGTCGATGTCATCAATGCGTGAAGAAAGCTTCGCGGTGTAGTAGTAGCGCAGGCTGTCGGCGTCAAAGTGTTTCAGCCAGGTGCTGGCCTTAATAAAGGTGCCGCGAGACTTAGACATCTTCGCGCCGTTCACCGTCACGTAACCGTGAACGAACAGGTTGGTCGGCTTACGGAAGTGGCTGCCTTCCAGCATGGCAGGCCAGAACAGGCTGTGGAAATAGACGATGTCTTTGCCGATAAAGTGGTACAGCTCGGCATCGGAGTCTTTTTTCCAGTACTCATCAAAACTGGTCGTGTCACCGCGCTTATCGCACAGATTTTTGAAGGAACCCATATAGCCAATCGGCGCGTCCAGCCAGACGTAGAAATATTTGCCCGGCGCGTTCGGGATTTCGAAACCAAAATACGGCGCGTCGCGGGAAATGTCCCACTGCTGCAGGCCGGATTCAAACCACTCCTGCATTTTGTTCGCCACCTGCTCCTGCAGCGCACCGCTGCGGGTCCACGCCTGCAGCATTTCGCTGAATGACGGCAGATCAAAGAAAAAGTGCTCGGAGTCACGCATTACCGGCGTCGCGCCGGACACCACGGATTTCGGCTCGATAAGTTCGGTCGGGCTGTAAGTTGCGCCGCAGACTTCACAGTTATCGCCGTACTGGTCCGCGGATTTACATTTCGGGCAGGTGCCTTTCACAAATCGGTCCGGCAGGAACATGCCTTTTTCCGGATCGTAGAGTTGAGAGATAGTGCGGTTCTTAATAAAACCGTTCTCTTTCAGGCGCGTATAAATCAGCTCGGACAGCTCGCGATTCTCGTCGCTGTGCGTTGAGTGGTAGTTGTCGTAGCTAATATTAAAACCAGCGAAATCGGTCTGGTGCTCCTGGCTCATTTCACCGATCATTTGCTCCGGCGTAATACCAAGCTGCTGCGCTTTCAGCATGATCGGCGTGCCATGAGCGTCATCGGCACAGATGAAGTTAACCTCATGGCCGCGCATTCGCTGGTAACGGACCCAGACATCAGCCTGGATGTGCTCCAGCATATGGCCGAGGTGGATAGAGCCGTTGGCGTACGGCAGCGCGCACGTTACCAGAATTTTCTTCGCGACTTGAGTCATAGTGGGTATTACTTCTTCTGTTGTAAAAAAGGGCTTTGATAGTACCAAAATGGTAATTACTGCGCCAATCGATAAGGGCATTTATCCGTAAATGAATAATTGTTACCGCTGGAGTAAACTACAAAGTTACAATCGTACTTTTCAGAACTACAAAAGGAGTCGGGATGAACGAACAATCCCAGGCCAAATCACCAGATACCCTGCGAGCGATGGTCGCCGGGACGCTGGCGAATTTTCAGCACCCAACCCTGAAGCATAACCTCACCACGCTTAAGGCGTTGCACCACGTCGCCTGGATGGATGATACGCTGCACGTTGAGCTGGTCATGCCGTTCGTCTGGAACAGCGCGTTTGAGGTATTAAAAGAGCAATGCAGCGCCGATCTGTTACGTATTACGGGCGCAAAAGCGATCGACTGGAAACTGTCGTACAACATTGCGACGCTGAAACGCGTCAAAAATCAGCCTGGCATTAATGGCGTGAAAAACATCATTGCCGTGAGCTCCGGTAAAGGCGGGGTGGGGAAATCGTCCACGGCGGTAAACCTGGCGCTGGCGTTAGCGGCTGAAGGCGCAAAGGTCGGGGTTCTCGATGCCGATATTTACGGTCCGTCGATCCCAACCATGCTTGGCGCAGAAGATCAGCGCCCGACATCGCCAGACGGTACGCATATGGCGCCGATTATGTCTCACGGCCTGGCGACCAACTCGATCGGCTATCTGGTGACTGACGATAACGCGATGGTATGGCGCGGCCCAATGGCCAGTAAGGCGCTGATGCAGATGTTGCAGGAGACGCTGTGGCCGGATCTGGATTATCTGGTACTGGATATGCCGCCGGGAACCGGGGATATTCAGCTAACGCTGGCGCAGAACATTCCTGTTACCGGCGCGGTGGTGGTGACTACGCCGCAGGATATCGCGCTGATCGACGCCAAAAAAGGTATCGTGATGTTCGAGAAGGTGGAAGTGCCGGTGCTCGGCATTGTGGAAAATATGAGTATGCATATTTGTAGCAACTGCGGCCATCACGAACCGATCTTCGGCACGGGCGGCGCGCAGAAGCTGGCGGAAAAATACCATACTCAGCTTCTGGGTCAGATGCCGTTGCATATTAGTCTGCGCGAAGATCTCGATCGTGGTACGCCGACGGTGGTTAGCCGTCCGGAGAGCGAATTTACCGCGATCTATCGCGAACTGGCCGATCGCGTTGCGGCACAGCTTTACTGGCAGGGTGAAGTGATTCCGGGAGAAATCGCCTTCCGCGCGGTGTAATCCTCCTGACGTATTCCAAAGAGAATATGACATTCACTGCATTAATATATATTGATGCAGTGAATGTATTAATAAAATAATAGCCCCCGCATTGTTAATTCCTGCTTAAACAGACAGGTGTTTATCTGAAATAATCGGCAAAAACATTATTTGAATTGATCATACCTATCCTACTGATTTATTTTTTCAATTGGTTTTAAGGTATCGATACGTTCATACTGCTCATCAGGACGGCCTGCATACTGTTTGACGTTCACCAGAGGAACAATTGCTCACTATGAAAAAATATTTGCTGATGGGAATTATAGTTTCGGCTTATGGGATAAGCGTACCCGTTTTTGCCTCCGACACCGCAACATTAACCATCAGTGGAAAAGTGACCGCGCCAACGTGCAGTACAGAAGTGGTAAACGCACAGTTGCAGCAGCGTTGCGGCAACACTATCCACGTTTCAACTCTGCAAACACCCGCCGTTACGCCGATGAGAGGTGTGACAACGCAGCTATACACGGTGCCTGGTGATAGCACCCGACAGATAGTTGTTAATCATTACGATTAATTCTTATTAATTCCGCAGGCCCATATCATTGATATCAATGATATGGGCTTTTTTATTTGTTGTGTTTATATTTAAGGGCAGTAAATTTCGGAAATTAATAAGTTTACAAAATAATGATAAGCAATGATTATTTGTTGCAATTATATTGCAATCTGTAAATTGTTTTAAATCAACAAAACATCGTGTTTACATTGCGATAACCTCCTGTCTATGAGAATTTTCTTTGCAAGGGTTAATAACTCTTAACAAATAGAAATTACTTCATTAAGGAAGAGATTATGAAACGTTCACTTATTGCTGCTTCTGTATTGTCTGCTGTATTTATGAGCGCTGGGGTTTTTGCTGCTGATGAAGATATGGGAGAATTAAAAATAAACGGAGAAGTGGTGGGAACATCCTGTACTTTCGAAGGTGCAAATAGCGCGACTATTGAATTATCCCAGGTAGGTGTTGATAGATTGACTGACTTAAACCCTGGCGATATATATACAGGATACACTAGCCCAGAGGCGATTTTAAAAGTAAAATGTACGAATACAGCTAATCCACGAATTAGTTTTAACCGTTCTCAATTTGTGGATAATATGCAAATCACCAAAAATAATGCTACTAATAATGGTGCGGGCTTCGCTGTTTATCTTGATGGTACTCAGGTGAAACCGGATGAGGCGGGGAATTACACTCTGAATTCAAGTAAGTTTGAAAATGGTGTATATACCCTGAACTTTTCTGCCCGCTATGCCGCCGTTGAAAATACTGTAACACCAGGTTCTGTTGAATCTGTACTGACGATGACGGTATTAACTGATTAACAATCGTTTTTTGGCGGCTAAGCTTTTAGCCGCTTGTATCTCTTTTATAAGGTTATCGGCCATGAAATGGATGATTGCATTATGCCTGGCTTGTGCCGCTATGCCTGCGTGGAGCGGCATTTATATATACGGTACACGTATTATTTATCCGGCGCAGAAAAAAGATATTACCGTACAATTAATGAATGACGGTAAACGAAGTTCACTCATCCAGGCGTGGATTGATAACGGTGATACCAGCCTGCCGCCAGAAAAATTACAGGTTCCATTTATTATGACCCCCCCTGTAATTAGAGTTGCGGCAAATTCAGGTCAGCAATTAAAAATAAAGAAGCTCGCTAATAACTTGCCTGGCGATCGTGAAAGTCTTTTCTACCTCAATGTATTGGATATTCCACCAAATTCAGACGAGAACAAAGATAAAAATATCATTAAATTTGCGCTACAAAACCGGATAAAGTTGATCTATCGCCCACCGGGGATACAGAAAGTTGATAAAGCGA
The DNA here is from genome assembly GCF_046552235.1 of Salmonella sp. SAL00670. Lineage (NCBI taxonomy): Bacteria > Pseudomonadati > Pseudomonadota > Gammaproteobacteria > Enterobacterales > Enterobacteriaceae > Salmonella > Salmonella sp. SAL00670. The sequence continues at coordinate 1,378,998 of NZ_JBGDUO010000001.1, read as the reverse complement.
CATTTTCCCGCTTGCAGTTGCTTCGTGCGCCAGGGAGTATTAGCGTGAAAAATAATTCCGCAAACTGGATCACTATTCCAGAAGTTAAAGCAAAAAGTAAAGTAAATAAAGAAACATTGTTACTGGCTCCATGGTCATCGCAGAGTATCACCACAACGGTAGTCGTAAATAGCTATACCGTGACGTTAATTGATGATTCTGGTAATTATTTAAACGAGACTATCAAAATAGAAAATTAAAAGCGGGGAATTCACCTAAGGATAGATAATGGAAAAGTTAAACGCCATCACGCTGTCACTTTTTGCAGCATTACTTATTTCACCCGCCTGGGCTGAAGAAGAAACATTCGATACTAACTTTATGTTCGGTGGGTTGAAAGGTGAAAAGGTGTCTCGTTATCAGATTGATAGCACCAAACCCATGGCTGGCGTTTATGAAATGGACGTTTATGTCAATAAAGAATGGCGTGGAACTTATGAGGTTAATATTCAGGATGACCACGATAGCACCTGTATTTCTCCGGACCTGATCGCCAGCCTGGGAATTAAATTTACCCCGCAGAGTACAACAGTAGAAAATGAATGTATTGCGCTGAAAACGGTGGTCCATGGAGGTAGCGTTTCTTATGACACTGCCGCATTTAACCTTTATCTGAGCGTCCCTCAGGCTTATGTGCTGGAATATGAAGCGGGCTATGCGTCTCCAGAGACATGGGACCGCGGGATTAACGCTTTTTATACTTCCTACTATGCTAGTGAATATTACAGCCATTATAAAAGTGGTGGTAGTGAGAAAAATACTTACGCAAATTTTGTCAGCGGGTTGAATCTGCTTGGATGGCAATTACATTCTAATGCTAACTTTTCCAAAAGTGAAAACTCAGCTGGTAAATGGCAGAGCAATACTCTGTATCTGGAACGTGATTTCCCGGCGGTACTGGGGACAATGCGTCTGGGGGAACAGTACACCAGCGGGGATATGTTTGATACGGTGCGCTTTCGCGGGGTGCGCTTCTGGCGTGATATGCAAATGCTGCCGCACTCTAAGCAAAATTTCGCTCCGGTTGTGCGTGGCGTGGCGCAAAGTAACGCCCTGGTGACGGTTGAACAGAATGGCTTCATTGTTTATCAAAAAGAAGTTCCGCCTGGCCCCTTTGTATTTGAAGATCTTCAGCTGGCAGGGGGGGGAGCCGATCTGGACGTGAGCGTTAAAGAGGCTGACGGTACTGTTTCACGGTTTATTGTTCCGTATTCTTCCGTTCCCAATATGGTGCAGCCCGGCGTAGCAAAATATGATTTCGCCGCCGGACGAAGCAGAATTGAAGGAGCCTCTCAGCAAACTGATTTTCTCCAGGGAACCTATCAGTACGGGGTCAATAACCTGCTAACGTTGTATGGCGGAACGATGTTAGCCAGCGATTATCGCTCATTTACCCTTGGCACCGGATGGAACACGCTGATTGGCGCGGTATCTGTCGACGGTACGTTGTCTCATAGCAAGCAGGATAATGGCGATGTTTTTGATGGGGAAAGCTACCAGGTTGCCTGGAATAAATATCTCCCGCAATCGGCCACCCATTTTTCTCTGGCAGCGTATCGCTACTCATCACGTGATTATCGCACTTTTAACGATCATGTCTGGGCTAATAACCGGGATAACTATCGTCGCGATGATGACGATATTTATGATATTGCTGATTATTATGAGAATGACTTTGGGCGTAAAAATACTTTCACTCTCAATATTAATCAGACGTTACCCGATGGGTGGGGATATTTTACTGCCAGCGCTCTGTGGCGCGACTATTGGGGGCGTAGCGGCACGGGAAAGGATTATCAGTTAAGCTACAGTAATACCTGGCAGCGGCTCAGTTTTACGCTATCGGCAACTCAGACGTATGACAGCAATAACCGTGAAGATAAGCGCTTTAATATCTATTTATCGATTCCCTTAACATGGGGATTAAAGGAGAATGGGGGAAATCGTGATATCCATTTATCGAATTCTACCACCTTTGACGATCAAGGTTATGAGGCGAATAACACCAGCCTTAGCGGCACGTTCGGTAATCGCGATCAGTTTAATTATACGACTAACCTCAGCCAGCAGCGACAGGAACACCAAACGACATTCGGGGGATCGGTAACCTGGAACGCCCCGCTGGCGACAGTCGGCGGCAGTTACAGCCAGTCCAATAAATACCATCAGGTGGGCGGAAATATTCAGGGAGGGCTGGTTGCATGGGCCGATGGCGTGCATTTAGCCTCTCGCCTTAATGATACTATCGCGATTATTAACGCGCCGTACCTGGAAGGCGCGGCGGTGCAGGGGCGTCCCTATTTACGTACCAATGCAAAAGGTTATGCCGTATTTGAAGCATTGACGCCATACCGGCAAAATTTTATCTCTCTTGATGTCTCTGAGAGTGAAAGCGATGTCGCCCTGTTGGGAAATCGAAAAGTTACAGTGCCTTATCGCGGAGCCGTAGTATTGGTTCATTTTGAAACAGAGACCAGTAAACCTTTTTATTTCCTGGCGCGGCGCGCAGATGGCGAGCCTTTAACATTTGGTTATGAAGTGGAAGATGACGAGGGAAATAATGTAGGACTGGTAGGTCAGGGGAGCCGGGTATTTATTCGTACTGAAAAGGTTCCCATTTCGGTAAAAATCGCAACAGATAAACAACAGGGTCTTTTCTGTAAGATCACTTTTGATAAACAGATTGATGAAAATAACGTTTATATTTGTCGGTAATCTTTAGGTGACGCCATGAAAAGACTACTATTTTTATTAATGATGATGCAGTTTACGCAGTTGGGTTACGCGGCGTGTAATGCGACCTTAACCAACACGAAGGATTATACGATTCAATCCGACAGCTTAATGCTGGGGGGGGAGGAGTCAGCCATTATTACAAATGGTTTCACAGATGCCAATTGTTCTAATAGTGATGTTGTGACTAAATTAGAGACATCCGATCATATTATCGGTATGGGACCGAATGACAGTGTTAAGTTAAAGTTAAAAGTTGAATGGCAGAGCAGTAGTGCGATAAATATGCGCAATCAAAACGGTGTAATTGAAGCCCCCTATAAGATAACGATTTCAGAAATAAACTCACTGGAGGCGGTGACTGTGTCTGCCAGGGGGGGGTACTCGGTTACGATAGATAATATAACGGTGATGTCGGGTGCAAAGAATCAATGGAGCAGTAGCGATTGGGTGGTATTTATTTTAAGATATATTGGCTGTTGGGGGAATAGAGAGTGTGTTGCAAACGTTATCACTGATCTGAATGGGAAAGGCGTTTATAAAGCCAGTTTAACGATAAATTACAACCGTAAAGAAACTACCTGCGCCCCCCAGAATCTCACCATCACACTGGACCCGGTGCCTATGACTAAACTCCGTGCTAAAGGAGAGGTTAGTGAGTTTTCTAAGCAGGGTGATATTATTCTGGATTGCAAAAATCAGGTGCGGAATGCGATGCTGACATCACGGCAAATAGCGGTAAATCTACGTAGTGATTTAGTCTGGGATGAGAATGAAGCAGTCCTGAAACCGGATAACGATAATGGCGTTGGGTTTATCTTAAGAGATTCAAATCGGAGCCTGCTTAAAATAAACAAAGGAGTAGCGATAAATAGTATTTTCAAAACCTATGCCAAAGGCAGCGCAGTGAATTCGGTGGAAGCTATTCCTGTCTTTGCCACATATTATGTTCTCGATCCTGCAAAAGTTAAAGCGGGGCCATTACAATCGAAAGCATTAATCGTGGTATCTTATAATTAAATTTATGCGGTACGCACTCTTTATAGAAAGAGTGCGTATATCATTATCGATGATAAAAAATCTCGCCATCATAGGCTTTGATGATTTTTCCATCGGTATCGTTAATCAGTACATACGCGCCGCCCATATAGGTCCAGTGAGTACCGGCATCTGGCGCGGGCAGATTACGTAATTTCCACTGTTTAATATTATACTCATCGGTGCGGTACATTTGCGGAACGGTATCGCCGGGCTTGAAGTGGGTGAAGTCGGCGATAAAGCTTTTTAACTCATATTGATCAATGCCCGTTGTCGCGGGGGCGGCCCATGCAAAACTGGTTGCAAGCAACAGCGCGCAAGGCAGCAACTTACTTTTCATACTTTTACCCTCCACATATGCGGGTCAGTTAACATCGTGTGTATCATTTCTGCTGGTGGCGTATCTGACAAGCGCTATTTTGTTATCTCACGCCCCTTTTCGTAAAAAGTGTAAACGAAAGCGTCGTGCAGCAACATATCCGCCAGCAAGTTTGCCAGAACCGAATAGGTTTTGAGAACTATCTGATAACGCTGAAATTATCGTCCGCCGCTGACTGTAAATTTACATTGTCTGGCGCAGACAGTATGCTTAATAGCGAAACCCCGCTTAACACGGTGGGGCTTGACGACTCGGGGTGCCCTTCTTTGTGAAGGCTGAGAAATACCCGTACCACCTGATCTGGATAATGCCAGCGTAGGGAAGTCTGACACTGCTCGTGTCCCTTCTTCACGCGGGCAGGAGCTGAACCATGCAGCCTGACCTGCACTGCCGCACGCTTGCGGCGCATACGTTAAAACACTTTCGCGCGCTCTCCCCGCTTACGCACTGTATGACGAATGACGTCGTACAAACGTTTACCGCCAATACGTTGCTGGCGCTGGGCGCTTCACCCGCCATGGTGATTGATCCTGTCGAGGCCAGACCGTTTGCCGCCATCGCCAACGCCTTGCTGATTAATGTCGGAACATTAACTGCCTCACGCGCTGACGCGATGCGTGCGGCGGTAGAAAGCGCTTATGATGCCAAAACGCCGTGGACGCTTGATCCTGTCGCGGTGGGCGCGCTGGAATTTCGTCGGCGATTTTGCCTGGATCTCTTGTCCCTGCGCCCGGCGGCAATACGCGGCAACGCCTCGGAAATCCTGGCGTTATCCGGCATGGCGCTGGGCGGACGCGGCGTAGATACCACCGAGGCGGCGTTGGCCGCACTGCCTGCGGCGCAGGCGCTGGCGCGTCAGATAGACTGCATCGTTGTGGTTACCGGAGAGGTAGATTACGTCACTAATGGTCAGCGCACGCTGAGCATTCCCGGCGGCGATCCGTTAATGACTCGCATTGTAGGCACCGGCTGCGCGTTGTCGGCGGTCGTCGCCGCCAGTTGCGCGTTACCGGGCGCCGCGCTGGACAATGTCGCGTCGGCCTGCTGCTGGATGAAACTGGCTGGACAGGCCGCGGCAGAGCGTAGCGAAGGACCGGGCAGCTTCATCCCGGCTTTTCTTGATGCGCTCTATCATCTGGATGTGGAGGCGGCCAATGCAACGAATTAACGCGCTGACGATTGCCGGCACCGATCCCAGCGGCGGGGCCGGTATCCAGGCGGATCTCAAGACCTTTTCCGCGCTGGGCGCATATGGCTGTTCGGTCATCACCGCGCTGGTGGCGCAAAATACCTGTGGCGTACAGTCGGTGTACCGGATAGAGCCGGACTTTGTCGCCGCTCAACTTGATTCCGTGTTCGGCGATGTGCGCATTGATACCACAAAAATCGGCATGCTGGCGGAAACCGATATTGTCGAGGCCGTGGCGGAACGGTTACAGCGCCATCATGTACGTAATGTGGTGCTGGATACGGTGATGCTGGCGAAAAGCGGCGATCCGCTGCTCTCGCCCTCTGCGATAGAAACATTACGCGTCCGGCTGTTGCCGCAGGTATCGCTGATTACGCCTAATTTGCCGGAAGCCGCAGCGTTGCTGGATGCGCCCCATGCGCGTACGGAACAGGAGATGCTGGTGCAGGGGCGGGCGTTACTGGCGATGGGGTGTGAAGCGGTATTGATGAAAGGCGGGCATTTAGAGGATGCGCAAAGCCCGGACTGGCTCTTTACCCGCGAGGGCGAGCAGCGTTTTAGCGCGCCGCGTGTGAACACCAAAAATACGCATGGGACGGGCTGTACGCTGTCGGCGGCGCTGGCGGCGTTACGGCCCCGGCATCGCAGTTGGGGAGAGACGGTAAACGAGGCGAAGGCATGGCTTTCGGCGGCGCTGGCGCAGGCGGGCACGCTGGAAGTGGGGAAGGGCATTGGTCCGGTACATCATTTCCACGCGTGGTGGTAGTATACTGCCTACAGACCCGTCGTCAGGAAAGATAAATGGAACAAGCGCATACCCGGCTCATCGCGCAACTGAATGAACGAATTTCAGCGGCGGATAATACGCCGCTATACATGAAATTCGCCCAGACGGTAAAGGATGCCGTGCGCAGCGGTATTCTTGAGCACGGTAATATTTTGCCTGGCGAACGCGATCTCAGCCAGCTTACCGGCGTCTCGCGCATCACGGTACGGAAAGCGATGCAGGCGCTGGAAGAAGAGGGTGTCGTCACGCGCGCCCGCGGCTACGGTACGCAAATCAATAATATCTTTGAATATTCCCTGAAAGAGGCGCGGGGATTTTCTCAGCAGGTTGTCTTGCGCGGCAAAAAACCGGATACGCTATGGGTTAACAAACGCGTGGTAAGTTGTCCGGATGAGGTCGCGCAGCATCTGGCGATCCCCGCAGGCAGCGACGTCTTTTTACTCAAACGCATTCGTTATGTTGATGAGGACGCGGTATCGATTGAAGAGTCCTGGGTGCCCGCGCATCTGATTCATGATGTCGACGCGATTGGCATTTCTCTGTATGACTATTTTCGTCGCCAGCACATTTACCCTCAGCGTACCCGATCCCGCGTTAGCGCCCGGATGCCGGATGATGAGTTTCAGTCGCATATTCAAATGGATGGTAAAGTGCCGGTGCTGGTGATTAAGCAGGTGGCGCTCGATCAGCAGCAGCGGCCTATTGAATACAGCATCAGTTATTGTCGTAGCGACCTATACGTTTTTGTGTGCGAGGAGTAGCGCCTCGCGTGTGGGCGCGCAGTCGCCGCCGCGATGCCCGACCACCCAGCTCGCCACCGCATTTCCCAGCAGTACGGCATCCGCGAGCGACCAGCCTGACGCCAGTCCTGCCAGCACGCCGCCAGCATGGCTGTCGCCTGCGCCGATGGTATCCACCACGGTTGCCGGAAACGCTGGCACAACGCCGGAAGATTGCGCGCTAAAATACCACGCTCCGTCTTTATCGTGGCGCACCACCAGCGGCGCGGAAAAGCGTTTTACCCATGCTTCGCCGAAAGTGCGCGTATCGGTCGCAAGCCCGGCGCGTTCCGCAGCGATGATGGCTTCCTGGCGGTTGAGGGAGACGATGGGCCGGCAGGCCATAATGCGCGCCATTGCATCGTCTGTAATATCACCGATTCGCGGGCCAAAATCGATAAAAGGCGTTACATCGTCGACGGTTTCCAGCCACTGGATCAGTGGCTCGCCACAGGACGAGGCCAGTTGATAGCCGGACAGGTAGACAAGACTGCCCCGCGGTGTCCTGAGCTGCGACAGCCAGTCCGCATTCCACTGGTTTTCCACGCCGCTAAAAGACATAAACGTGCGTTCGCCATCCGGTTCGACTAACGCCAGACACCAGCCGTTATCTCCTTCAACCGCGTCAATCACGCTGGATAATCCCTCTTTTGCCAGACGGCGGCGAATCCTCTCCGCCCACACGCCCTGGCCCAGCGGCAGCGCATTGCTGGCGTCAATCCCCAGTCGTTTCAACGCCACGGCAATATTCAGCGCACAGCCGCCGACATTGACGCTCTGTTGTTGCAGTTCAATATCGCCTCCGCGACGCGGCAACGTCCAGGCGTCGGCAATGATATCGATCACTGCCGCGCCGATAACGGTGAGCGGACGCCGGGTATGCAGGGTCGGTAATAATGTCAGCAACCGTGCGCCGTTCATAGTGCCTCCCGCCGTTGACGATAGCTCGCCAGCGCAACGGCATAGCGCGCAAAATCCAGCTGATTAACCTCGTCCAGCGTTTGCTTTAACTGGGGGTTAATGGCGCTTACCCCGTGCAACGCGCCGCAAATGGCGGTAGCCATCGCGCCGATAGTGTCGGTATCGCCGCCGAGGTTAGCGCACAGCACGGCACAGCGGTTAGGATCGGTATTCGCCAGTTCCACCATGGCGATAGCGCAGGGAACCGATTCAATGGTGCTGGTTCCCGCGCCGATGATCTGATAGAGCTGTTCGCTGGCAGATTCGACGCCGTCGGCGTGGCGGACAATGTTTAGCGCCAGTTCCAGACGTGCCGATAGCGAGGCGCTAAACGTGGTAATACGCGCTGTCTGCGCCTGATGGGCGACGGCGGGGAGCGAGTCGGCAATACTTTGCCACGTGTCGCCGTTAACCGCTCGCGAGACGGCCCAGGCGACAACCACGGCGCCAGCCACCGCCAGATCGGATTTATGCGTCGGGCTGGAGGCTAACGCTACTTCTGCTATAAAGGCTGTCAGGTTAGTTGGCGGCAACAAGCAGCCCAACGGCGAAACGCGCATGGCCGCGCCGTTAGTCACGCCGTTATTTTCCAGCGCCGCGATGGGTTTGCCGTCGCGAATCGCATTCAGCGCAATTTTTGACGTCGGGCCGAGTACATTTTTATTGAACGCATCAAAGCGTTCTGCCCAGGCGAGGATGTTACGCCCAATAATCTCGGGATCAATGTTGCCTTCGCATTCGAGTAGCGCGTCGGCCAGGCAGAGCGCCATTGCGGTATCATCCGTAAACTCCGCGCGGTTAAAATAGCAGGCGGCATTATTCTCTTTTGGCCCGGGCAGAAAGCGGTCAATCCAGCCGAAATGCGCTTTGACGCGCGTTCTCGGCCACAGCTCAGAGGGCATTCCCATCGCATCCCCTAACGCTTGCCCGTAAAGAGCACCGAGAATACGTTCTGCTTTCATTTTACTTCCCCTTGTGTCAACGCAATATCGCGATCGTCAATAGCAGTGATCTCTTTGTCCGATTCGCGAAAGAAAATCATAAACAGTAGCGCGATGACGGCAATCATCACTGCGCCAAACGTCCACATGCCCGCCCAGTTGAATGTCAGACCGTTAACCGGTTGCGGATAAGCAAACATTTTTTCCATCATCACGCCGCCGAGACGATAGCCCAGCAGGCTGCCGAATCCCTGACAGCAGAGGGTGATAAGCCCTTGCGCAGCGGTACGCATATGAACCGGCGCTTTTTTATCGACATAAATGTAGGCGGTGACGTAGTAGAAATCGTAACTCACGCCGTGCAGCAAAATACCGAGGAACAGCAGGGCATAAGTGAAGTACGTTTCCGCGCCGCCATAGACAAAAAAGCCGTAGCGGATCGCGGCGGTAATAAGACCAAGTAATAATACCTTTTTAATACCAAAGCGCTTAGTGAAAAAGGGTAGCGCCAGCATAAAGAAGATTTCAGAGAACTGGCCGAGCGTCATCCAGCCGGTGGCGTTTTTCATTCCCACTTCTGTCAGATAGCCGTTAGCGAAGATGTAGTAGAAGGCCAGCGGCATCGCAAACAGGAAGGAACAGAAGAAGAAAACGAGAAAGTTTTTATCGCGCAGCAGAACCAGCGCATCCAGCCCCAGCATCACTTTAATATCCATCTTGCCGGTGCTTTTTGGCGGCGTGTCTGGCAGACAGAACGCAAATACGCCCAGCAACGCTGAACTTGCGGCGGTTATGAGCAGTGGAATGTTGGTGGGGGAAATATCGTTATAGCCTAACATTTGCGGCAGGAATCCACAGGCGAGGCCGGAGGCTATCCACCCAATGGTTCCCATAACGCGAATGCGTGGAAAATCGCGTTCAACGTCCGGTACGTTAGCGAAGGCAATGCTGTTTGTCAGCGCGATGGTCGGCATATAGGTCAATGAATAGGCCAGAAGCAGCGGAAAGAATCCGGCGAAGGTGGTTTGCTGCGCCGCGAAATACATCAGCACGGCGCCTGCAAACATCAGTACCGCCAGGACTTTTTGCGCTGAGAAAAAACGGTCGGTAACGGAGCCGACCAGAATCGGCGACAGGATCGCCGCAATGGCGGTACAGGCATAAGACCAGCCTATTTCACCGGCGGAAAACCCGCTTTTATTTAGCCATAGCCACAGGGGGACGAACCAGGCGCCCCAGATAAACCACTCCACGAACATCATGAACGACAGTTTAAAGGTCGTTTTCATTTTTGAATCCTTCATGACAGGTAAGGTACGCCATGACAATACCATTTAATAATACCTTTTAAATACCATTGAGCATTAATTTTGACCGATCTAACACTTTTTCGGACGTGAATCGAGTCAGCAGATAGCGCCGAAAAAATGCGCTAAAGTTGGCAAAAATGGTCGGTCAGTACCAGGCTTATTGCGACCCGCAATCTGCGGGGCAGGACTATTCATCTTCCGATACCCTATCGGAACTTACGGGAGCATAGCTATGACTGATATTGCGCAGTTGCTTGGCAAAGACGCCGACAGCCTTTTACAGCATCGTTGTATGACCATTCCTTCCGATCAGCTTTATCTACCCGGCAAGGATTACGTTGACCGGGTGATGATTGACAATAATCGTCCACCAGCCGTTCTGCGTAATATGCAGACGCTCTATAATACTGGACGCCTGGCGGGAACAGGATACCTTTCGATACTGCCCGTCGATCAGGGAGTGGAGCACTCCGCCGGCGCCTCTTTTGCGGCCAACCCGCGCTACTTTGACCCAAAAAACATTGTTGAATTGGCGATTGAGGCCGGCTGTAACTGCGTGGCCTCTACCTACGGCGTACTGGCCTCGGTTTCACGGCGCTATGCGCACCGTATTCCGTTTTTGGTCAAACTGAATCACAACGAAACATTGAGCTATCCGACAGAGTACGATCAGACCCTGTACGCCAGCGTTGAGCAGGCGTTCAACATGGGCGCTGTGGCGGTAGGGGCGACGATCTATTTCGGTTCGGAACAGTCTCGTCGCCAGATTGAAGAGATCTCCGCCGCTTTTGAGCGTGCGCATGAGCTGGGTATGGTGACCGTATTGTGGGCTTACCTGCGTAATTCTTCCTTTAAAAAAGACGGCGTTGATTACCATGTATCCGCTGACCTGACGGGGCAAGCCAACCATCTGGCCGCTACGATTGGCGCGGATATTGTGAAACAGAAAATGGCCGAGAATAATGGCGGTTATAAAGCGGTCAACTTCGGCTATACCGACGATCGCGTGTACAGCAAACTGACCAGCGATAACCCGATTGATTTGGTTCGTTACCAGTTGGCGAACTGCTATATGGGACGCGCCGGGCTTATCAACTCCGGCGGCGCGGACGGCGGTGACACTGATCTCGGCGACGCGGTTCGTACCGCGGTGATCAACAAACGAGCCGGTGGAATGGGGCTAATTCTGGGACGTAAAGCCTTTAAGAAATCGATGGCTGATGGCGTGAAGTTGATTAATGCCGTACAGGATGTCTATCTGGATAGCAAAGTCACCATCGCCTGAGTTCAACGAAGAAAAGCCGGATGTGAGCGCATCCGGCCAGCGACTGGTGTTATTAACGTAGCAACGGGCAGTCCGGCGGCAGCCGACAGCGTAATGCGCCAGGCAGCACCTCAATATGAAATTCTTGTCCGCTGAGTGGTTCGCCATCCAGATTAAACGTGATTTCATGCGGCGCATGAATATCAAACCACGCTGAGGCGCCGTCAATAATATTCGGATTGTCATCTGACTGCGTGAGTGTGGAAAACAGCGCCGGCAGCAGCTCTTCGCCGGTAAAAATCCGTAGCTGTAACAGTCCGTCGTTAATCAGCGCGGTGGGACATAATTGCTGCCCGCCGCCGGCCTGACGACCGTTGCCGATGCCGATCACCAGCGCATCGCCCTGCCAGTGAAAGTTTTCGCCACGTATTTCGCAGCGATCAGGGGTCAGCGTATCCATTCTCATCAGACCGTGGATAAGATAGGAGACGCCGCCCAATGCGGCTTTAAGTTTTTCCGGCGTTTCGGTGGTAATGCGGGTGCCAAAACCGCCCGTCGCCATATTGATAAAGCAGGTTTTATCATTGACCCTGGCCATATCAATTTCCATCGCGTTTCCGGCAATCGCCAGTTTCAGCGCTTTGTCCAGCGCTTCAGGAATACCGGCGCTGGTGGCAAAATCGTTGGCAGTGCCGAGCGGCAAAAGGCCCAGTGCAGGGGCTACGCCGTCGCGGATCTGGATGAGCGCGGTCGACACTTCATTAATGGTACCGTCTCCGCCGCCGGCAATCACCGTTTCAACGCCCAGTCTACGGGCTTCATCAACGTAACGCTGCGCGTCGCCTTTTTCCCAGGTTACCCGAACGTGAATCTGTATACCTTCGTCGCGAAGTAGAGTAATGGCCTCACGTAGCGGCTGGTTATCAGCGCTTTTGCCATTGAGGATCAGTAAGCTGGCGGGAAAGTTAGCCATCCGTTATGCCTTAATAGGTTGAACAACAATCTCCAGAAAGTGTATAGCAGAAATGAAAAAGCGAGGTCAGAACAGGATGAAAATTGAAACGTTGCGCACTTATTGCTTTACCGTTTTTCTTCCTGCTGTACGCAGCGGTAAGCGAAGCATGGTTTAAGGCAAATGGCGACAAGAGAGATGCCGTTATGCGCATTGAGTAGCACTTGTGAGAGTGCAAGGAAATCACAAGGGGTAGTCAGACGCTTTCCGATATAGCGCCTTTGATAACGAAACGGAGAATTAACAAGACGAACATACGTCAGTTATCAGTATTAATTTCAAACACCATAGTATCAGATAAAAACCTGATATTTATTACCAAACATACTTTTTAATAGCATAAAATCGAAATGTTCTTTAGACTCTTTAGCAGAAACACGGCGCACAATTAGAAGCACGCTACTATATATCAAATAAAACCTATTTAGATGATGGCTTAGCGCGGTGTCCTATAGTCGTACCGTTGCCTGATGTATCGCTTTTCTCATAAACATAAACAGGCATGTGCATGAAGAGGTTTATATGAATGTCACTTCAGGCGTGAATGCGCAAACGCCATTGCTCCCTCCTTCTGAACGGGGTAATGACGAAAAACCGGTAGCTGAAATCGTTGAGTTTAACGCTTACGGCAATAAACCCAGATGTTTAATATGCGTGGGAACCACGGCATTGTTTACAAGTGTTTTCAGTGGGGTATGCTCAGGGGCTGTCGCCAGTGTCAGTAGTGGTGCGGCATATACTACCGCTCTGACGGTTTTAGGCGCATCGTTTGGCATGGGGGGAATTGGTATGATGGGAATATGCGCCGGACTATACCTTAGCGCAAATGGCATCAGAACCCGGCCAGCCTGGCCATAAATGAGCAAACACAGCAAGTCATAGGGAAAAGACGAATTCCGACGATGACACGGGGTGTTAATCGTCCAGACCAGAGGCTTATGACTTATATAGAAACGCTTTAGATAGAGTATGGGGTGTTATGTATTCAAGAGCCGATCGCTTATTAAGACAGTTTTCACTAAAATTAAATACCGATTCAATTGTCTTTGACGAAAACAGATTATGCTCATTTATTATAGATAACCGTTACCGTATCTTACTAACAAGCACTAACAGTGAGTATATAATGATATACGGTTTTTGCGGAAAACCTCCGGATAATAATAATCTTGCTTTTGAATTTCTCAATGCTAATTTATGGTTTGCAGAGAATAATGGACCACATTTGTGTTATGATAATAACTCACAATCATTATTACTGGCTCTCAACTTCTCACTCAATGAAAGTTCTGTAGAGAAACTTGAATGTGAAATTGAGGTAGTTATTAGATCAATGGAGAATCTGTATCACATTTTACAGGATAAAGGAATAACTCTGGATACCGATTATACGTGACGGTGGGAAGGGTGAGTAAAACAAGGCTATCATGATTACCTCCAAGAACTGGCAGTTAAACTGCTTGTGTTCATAATGATATTTTCGTGTTTAAATTCAATGAAATCGCAAAATGCGTCATAATCTTGTATATGAGAACCGTCAAAATAATGCCTCAACCCTTTACTGAGCCAGTCATTATAGGGATCGCCATAAGGTTTACTGTGCATAATTTCGAGTCCTTTTATTAATGCTGGATGCTCGCTGCGGTTAACAGCAATAATCCCATTTTCAAGGCTAACATGATTATCTTTACGACTTACATGGATAGCGATACCATCAGGTAAATACAAAGTACCGAGTTTATCAGTAAGTAACATATCTGCATCAAGATATATGCACCCACCGCCTGGTTGCAGATGATGACAACCAGGTTTACCAGCTTCCAGAAAGGCATCGCTTCCTTTTAGCAGGAAAAGATTTCTGTAGAAGTCAAACCATAAGTGACCTTTGTCTTTATTATGAGATGAAATAAGCGTTTCCTCCGGATTGTTTTTCAAGACATCTTCCAGGCTTTTTTTTACCCCGTTAAGCAAGACCTCATCTCGTTCACTTGCTGACTGAGCTTCCAGTTTGGTGATGTTTTCTAAATAAATCGTCGTTAACTTTTTATCATACATGCTATAATTAAGGTCAGAATTGTAAATAACCTTTATGTTTCTATAATTTTGTTCCAATTTTCCCAATGCTTTTCTTTGTCCCTTGCTAAAATCGCCATCAACGAAAATACCGATAATTCTTTCTTTTTCTATTATAGCAGCATTGATAATATTATTAAGATAAGGGTTTTTCTGCGTATTGATAATGGGAATTTCGTTTTGACCAAATCTATCTGGATTGCGTTCAAACCACTGAAAAACGAGCGGCGTATGGTGATCTAGTGGCAATAGAGGATAATCAATCCCAGCAAAACTTACATGGCCTGATGAAGGTGGACTGAGCGTAGGTGCGATGGTTTGAGTATTACTTTGACATGAAATCAAACCTCTAATCCGGGAAAACATTATTTTAATCCTTGTAAAAGCGGCATTAAAACGTGCCATATTTTTACACGCTTAAATTATCAGTTTTTAACCTTAATTTAATAACCTGGAAACTTTTTGTGTAAGTGCTCACAAAGTAGTTATTGATTTAATTCACTGATTTTAAACGTTAACGTCACAATGCTAAGTCCTGAGTCCGACCGGATGCGGGGAGGATTGTGACTTGCTGGCTGGCAATGGATAGGGGAGGTCTCTAAACCTAAGCGCCCATTTGCGCTTTGGTTAGTGTGGTCAATTTTGGATATGGCGGGAAGTACCACTTTTTTATGGATTATACGCAAAAAATAAGCCTGCGTAAGGGAGATTACGCAGGCCAAGGAGGTGGTTCCTGGTACAGCTAGCATTTATGGGTTATGTTTTTCAGCGCGTTGAATAATACCCGCATTGAGCGAAGCGGTATGTGATCAATTTCTAAGAATCTTCCCGCCATGAAAAAATAACCGCAATTAACTACTTAGCATAGGGGTTACGCGTTGATTCGCCTGAGAAATTACGCATCAATAGTGCGTAATCCAGCGTAACGTCCTGCGGGACGGGCATCCAGACGGTATAGCCATCGCCAGGTGCCACCGGCATAGCGTCGCCTTTGGCGTTCTCCATCTGTTCCAGGGTGAAATGGATATTTCCCTGCGGTGTCATCAGCTCCAGACTATCGCCAACGGAGAATTTATTTTTCACCGTCACGGCCGCCAGTTGGCCTTTACGCTCGCCGGTGAACTCGCCGACAAATTGCTGGCGTTCGGAAACGGAGTACCCGTACTCGTAATTCTGGTAATCGTCGTGCGTATGGCGACGCAGGAAACCTTCGGTATAGCCGCGATGAGCCAGACCTTCCAACGTTTCCAGCAGCGTAGGGTCGAAGGGTTTACCCGCGGCGGCGTCGTCGATGGCCTTACGGTAGACCTGCGCGGTACGGGCGCAGTAATAAAAGGATTTGGTGCGGCCTTCGATTTTCAGCGAGTGGACGCCCATTTTCGTCAGGCGCTCCACGTGGGCGATAGCGCGCAAATCTTTTGAGTTCATGATATAGGTGCCATGCTCGTCTTCGAACGCGGTCATGTATTCGCCCGGTCTTTGGGCCTCTTCTATCATAAACACTTTATCCGTCGGCGCGCCGATACCGAGCGTCGGCTCAACGTTCTGTACCGGAATCGGTTCGTGCTTATGCACGATGTTGCCGACAACGTCTTCTTTTCCTTCCTGCACGTTATATTCCCAACGGCAGGCATTGGTGCAGGTGCCCTGATTCGGATCGCGTTTATTGATGTAGCCGGAAAGCAGGCAGCGGCCGGAATAGGCCATGCATAGCGCGCCGTGGACGAAAATTTCTATTTCCATATCCGGCACCTGCTGGCGAATTTCCTCAATCTCTTCCAGCGACAGTTCGCGGGAGAGAATCACACGGGTCAGCCCCATCTGCTGCCAGAATTTTACCGTCGCCCAGTTTACGGCGTTAGCCTGTACCGACAGGTGAATCGGCATTGTCGGGAAGTGCTCGCGTACCAGCATAATCAACCCTGGATCGGACATGATCAGCGCATCCGGGCCCATCTCGACGACGGGTTTCAGGTCACGGATAAAGGTTTTGAGCTTGGCGTTATGCGGGGCGATGTTCACCACCACGTAGAATTTTTTTCCGAGCGCGTGGGCTTCGTTGATGCCAAGCTGCAAATTTTCGTGATTGAATTCGTTATTACGCACGCGTAAAGAGTAGCGTGGTTGGCCCGCATAGACGGCATCGGCACCGTAAGCGAAAGCGTAACGCATATTTTTCAGCGTTCCCGCCGGCGAAAGGAGTTCTGGTTTAAACATCATTTTCTCGTTCTGATGACAGGTCAGATCCGCCTCACCTGATGAGGCGGCTTGAGGAGAGTCCTCACTTTAAGGGCGGGCATTGTAGCGCCGTGGGAGAGGGGAGTAAACCACCTTACACCATTGAGTTGACCTGTCCCGGCAGCTCTGAATTCGGGATACGGACGGTATACCAGGCGAAACGAAAGCGTTTCCAGAAAGAATCGAAATGCAGGTGGTCCAGGCAGTCCATAACGATTTCATTATCCGGGTAAAGTGTGAAGGCAAAATGCGCCCAGCGTGCGCTTAGCTTCATATTAAACAGCGTTCGATCGTGTTTATTACCGTGCAGGCGCGATAGGGTCACCATAGCATGTAGCGTGCCTTTGTTGGCCTCTTGTTGCACCAGTTCCAGATGCTTATGCGCCAGCGTAATATCCTTCACTTCAAAAATATTCAGCAGGAACAAGCCCCAGGCCTCTTTATGCCCGAACTGATGCGCCAGCCAGAGATTATCGAGTAGTTCTTTTTCATAAGCGGAACGTTTTTCGGTATCAGGTTCTTGTTTACTCAGACGCTGGTTGCAGACGCCGATGCTGAAATGAATATTTTGCAGGTCATTTTCATAGTCGGTATAGCCTCCGTTATCTATTAATTTGTACGGGGTGCTCTCGCGCAGCGCTAACTGCCGGTGCAAAATCTCCGCCGCGCGCTGAAAATACCCTAACGCGATGGCAGGATCGTAAGGTAGTAGGCCGTTGTTCTCTTTATTATTGTGTTCAAGGCCCAGCAGGTTTAGCGCGGCGGGTATATTTCTTTGTGCGCCCAGCTCTGCCAGCGGCACGAAATGTTCCGGGAGCCCGAACCAGTTGAAATTTTTAATCGCCGCCCGCCAGCTATGGTTATATTGAATGTCGGCGACGCTATCGAGCCAGGCGAGGCCTTGCGCCTCATCCTTTTCGAAACCCAATAACCCGGCGTACTGAAAGTAGCCACGACGGATTTTCGGCACTGCGAATTCCGTTTGCTGCGCATTCTGACAGAGAAAATTATACATCCACCAGGTGTCAGGAAAATCGCGCAGGGCGAACTTTATCGTGTCATCAGAGAAGTAATTGTTGAGCTTAACTTTTTCCACGATCGAACGCTGAAGGGTTCGCCAGAGCGCGTCATTATCGTCCAGATCGCTATAGCAGACCCGCAGCCACTCCAGCGCGTTGTGGCGAGATTCCTGGATATGCGCTCGCAGGCTAATCTCTTCGGCTTTGGCGATAATACGTTCCTGTTCTGCCGGGGAGTCAACCTCTTTGATGCGCAGATCGCGGTGATCGTCCCACCAGATCAATAGCTCCAGATGTTCACGTTCTGCGGCAGAAAGGTGATCGCATACGCTTGATTCCAGAAATTCGCGGATCTCCTCGTGAGACCCTCTCCAGCGTGGCATACGAAACGGGATATATTCATCCAGCACGTAAAATGCCGTCGGGAAAATAGCCAGGCAGACGGCGAGCCAGTATTTTTGCCCGGCATCGTCATTGCACTCCGGCAGCACGGACGGGCGAGGCAAATTTGGGCAAACCGCGTCGGCAAACGACAGCCCGGAATGGGCCATCAGCGCGTCCACCTCCTGCGGTGAATGGCGATGATATTCAGCCAGATCTTCCATTAATGGCTGCCCGGCAACATCCGCGCCCACGAGGAACTCAACCAGCCAGTCGGGCTGGCCGAAGACTTTTGAGTTGGTGCTGGTCAGGGCCGCCGCCATCCACTGGCGCGGTTCACAGTCGATAGCATTGAGCGCGGCGATGACCATCCGTTCGTTGCAGGCGGCGGCGCAGATCCACATCGCTCGGGTGGTTTCTCTCGCCCAGCCATAGCTGCGGTACAGCCACGCACGGTGATTCCAGTATTGCGCCTCGGCAAGCCAGGCGTGAGTGGAGCGGGGACGAGCGCGCTGCCAGTTTTTGATCAGCGCTAATCCTTGCGGCCCAGCCTCAACCAGCGTGTCCATATCGTAAAAAGGGTTGTCCATTTGATTCCAGGCGAAGAAATAGCGCTTTTCCGCTTCGCGGCTGGTAAAGCTCTCCATCAGCGCCTGGTTGTAACGTTCGTCCAGTTCGTCATAGCGTTCTTCGCGCAGCAGGCCGGAAATATCGGCGATATGCCACTCTCGTTGCCCGTCATTGAGGGGATTTTTGTGGTTGCACATCTCAAACATAGCGTTGAGCAGACGATCATCCTGTTCCATAAATAGTCCTTTAAATCGGCTCGAAAATTTTGAATTCATTCCACGGCAGTTGTCGCCAGCGGCTGACAGGGTCTTGCAGATAATGGGTGGCTTCCTGTAAATCCCGTCCGGCAAGCGCTGTTGGCGTGTCACGTAGCGTGAGCCATACCCGGCGGGCACGAACGTAGGCGGTGGCGTAATCCTCCCAGGAATCAAAACAGTCCTGAGCGCGCTGGGCGTTAAGTAATAACACCAGCCAGGCCTGATGTACGTCGCACCAGCCGAGCCCGGCGATACAGCGGGTCAGAAAGGCGGTGCGCATGCAGTCGAAAGCCAGCGCGTCGCGGACCTGGCCCTGGGCCGCCAGATGATGATAAAACGTGCGCGGCGAGCTGCCGATGCCCGCAGGCCAGCGGCGTAAGATATCCTCGACCTTGTGGCGTAACGCCGCGCCGTCGAGGTTTTCGCTCAAGCCCAGCTCTTTTTTTACCTGCTGTGCCAGATAGCGGCGTTTGTCATCGTCAAGTTTGAAGACCAGCTCAACGCCTTTGATCGGTAGCCCGTTGCGCCGGGCGAGGATATCAGCTAGCGCCAGCGCCCATTGCCGCCGTCGGGTATCGCGACGCAGATCCTTCAGACGATCTTTTTCTTTCTCCTCGGCGATACGGGCCGCAATCAGCGGTTTGTTTTTTTTGTAGTTGCGCCAGCTAAAAAATAGGGCGGCAATAATAAGAACAATCCAGAACATTAGCGCTCCTCCCTGGTTGCAGAAAGATAGCGCGTGGTTTGTAGCGTCAGGCTTTCAATTTCGAAAGGTTCGCTACTGGTGTTTTTCCCGGCAAGCGTAGGATGCCATTCATGCTGCGGAAACAGCATTTCCGCAGCCGTCGCCACGTTAGGATCAACAACCTGAAGGTAGCGCAGTGCCTCCGGGGCGCTGTGCAGCAGCAGCCACTGTAAAGCCACCGGAGGCGTAGGGAAGTGTTCCATTAAATGAAAATTGTCATGCAGCACATTGAGCAGAAAATTGAGGTCATGAATATGAGTAATAAATTTCCAACCTGAATATTCCGGCGTTGCTTCATAAACTATTCCCATCCCTTCGCAATCGGCGTGGCGCTCAGGAAGTGGTTGCAGATGGCGTAACAGAGATAAAACATCGTTAGCATATTTCTTAATAGGGTGGCGATTTTGCTTACCTTTAATCTGATCAATGCTCAGGCCGTTATTACCAACCACCAGGCTTATTGTGACGTGGGGAATATTATTGCCGTCGCGCAGGCTGAACAGGCGAAGTTTTTGTTGTTCAATTTGCCGGGCGTAGTAATCGCCGTAGCCGCCGGAAAGCGCGCCTTTATTATCAAAATCTCCGACGCAGTGTTGCATATGCCAGGATTCATACGCCATCTCACTGCGCAGGCCGGGATTTGTTGCATCAAGTTCAACCAGTACGCCGTTATTCACCGTCATCACCGGTTTTAGCGCCTCGCTGTTGGAGGGATACCAACCTTGTTCACGCAGGCGCTGCATTTTTTGATGCTCCGCTTCGCGCATTGCCAGCACGGTAAAGCAGTTGATACGCTGTAGTTTAGTTTCCAGCCGCGTTCCTTCCTGACGCGAAAGAAATTCCACTAAATCTCTTTCCATCGCCACAAGTTGCGGGTGCTGAACGTTAAGGTAGTAAAAGCGCTCATCGCCACCCAGCTTTGGCGCCAGCCAGGCGGGGATTTCTGCATCAGCGCTAAAATAAACGGCATAATCGGCGACGGAGCGCACAGGATAAACATGAGGAAAGTCACCAATGATCCAACGATAAAAATGGTTGCTTAACCAGCGCTGGATAATTTCGCTGTCGCCGCGTTGTTGGCTCCGGGAAAAAATAGACGATTTTACATTTGGCGCATTTATTATATTGCGTGGTTTATAGCGGTGAGATGACGTTTCTGTCATAAAAATCCATGTATAATTAAGCTGGTATTATGTTTATGTATTTTTATATTCACTTAATGAATTAATGCGCAATAAGTTTAAAAAACTACTCACAGTATATCGGTAAACTAAAAAGAGCGGCCAAATAATTTATTGTCCCCGATCGCGTTCGTCATGGTTTTCGGGATACCGCTCGGCCAAAGGAAAGAGGACTGTGTGTTAATTCCGCCAGAATAGCGTTGGCGGAAAATATCGTCTTACGACCTTGTTATTGTTATGCCAATAATCATTATACCAGGCGACACGCATCCGCTTCCCAGCGATACCCTACACCGTACACCGCGCGTATAAATGACTGTTCGGCATCCAGCGATTCCAGTTTACGGCGCAGGTTTTTAATGTGGCTGTCGATAGTACGATCGGTCACCACACGGTAGTCGTCGTAGAGGTGGTTTAACAACTGCTCGCGGGAAAAAACTTTACCCGGTTCAAGCGATAAGGTTTTTAGCAGACGGAATTCAGCGGGGGTTAAATCCAGCGCTTTACCACACCAGGAGGCCTGAAAGCGGCTTTCATCAATCATTAACGGGCTTTCGGCATCCTGCTGCTGGAGTTCGCGCTGCGGTTTACAGCGGCGCAAAATGGTTTTCACGCGGGCCACGACTTCGCGCGGGCTGTAAGGCTTACAGATATAATCATCGGCGCCGATTTCCAGCCCAAGCAGCCGGTCGATCTCTTCGATTTTGGCCGTGACCATCACAATGGGGATGTCGGAAAAACGGCGAATCTCCCGGCATAGCGTCAGACCATCGGTACCCGGCAGCATCAGATCCAGCAGGATCAGATCCGGCGGCGTTTGACGCACATACGGCAGTACCTTGTCGCCATGATTGATGAGCGTGGGGGCGTAACTCGCCGCGCGTAAGTAGTCAATAAGCAGCTGTCCCAGCTTGGGTTCATCTTCAACAATCAAAATGCGCGGCGTGTTTTCATCAATGGGTAATTCAGTCATACTTCTCTCTGTAAATCGCGATCCAGCGGTAACTCTACTGTAATGCTAACCCCGCCAAAAGGCGAATGAGCGGCGTGAAGATGACCGTTATGCGCGTGTACAATATTGACGCATATTGCCAGCCCCAGTCCAGAACCGCCGCTGGCGCGGTTACGGGACACTTCCGTGCGGTAAAAACGGTCAAAAAGCTTTTGTAACTGTTCATCGCTGACGCCCGGTGCAGAATCGGCAAAGGTCAGGAATAATGATTTGTCGCGTTGTTCGGCGGAAATATGCAGGCCACCGCCGCTGTCGGTGTAGCGCAGACTGTTTTCCAGCAGATTATTAAACAGTTGCATCAGGCGATCCGGGTCGCCGAAGATGGTCATGCTATCCGGCAACGCGTAATGTAGCGTTAGCCCCCGGCTGGTAAAGCGTTCTCTGAACGCGCCGCCAGCGACTTCCAACAGGGGGACAAGATCGACGGTCGTTTTTTGGTAAGCCAGCGCGCCCTCGTCAGACAACGAAAGCTGATGCAGGTCGTCAACCAGTTTGGTAAGCGTACCGACTTCCGCCTGTAACGAGGTAACCGATTCTGGCGTGAACTGGCGAACGCCATCCTGAATGGCTTCCAGTTCGCCGCGCAATACCGCCAGCGGCGTGCGCAGTTCGTGGGAAATATCCGCCATAAAGTCGCGGCGCATCTGCTGGTTTTTTTCCAGCGTGCTGGCAAGCTGGTTAAAATCCTGCGCCAGTTTTCCCAGCTCATCGGCGCTGGTTGGGGTCACGCGCGTGGTAAAATCCCCCGCCGCCAGTCTGTGCGTACCCTCGACCAACCGTTTGACCGGGGCGAGCAGGCCACGCGCCAGCAAAAACGTCGCCAGCGCAGCCAGCAACGTTGATAACGCCACGATCATCCAACTGGCGCGCCGCTGCTGCTTATCAAAATTAATATCCGTATTGCGCGTCAGCCGCTCGACAGGAGAGGCGATAACCGCGCCGACTTCGGCGCCATTGACCAGAATGGGGCGGCGAGTACCGTCATGCGGCACCGGACCGCGTGGGCCGACCAGCACCCGGCCATTTTGATCGACGACCCAGAATTGGGTGCGCCAACCGTGCGGCGGCATACCGGGGCCGGGTTTATCGCGGTCGTTGTCATGCTCAAATGAACGCAAAATCTGGAAAACGAAGCGATCGTTGTTGCGTAAAAAACGCCAGTTGCCGTGTTGCTGGTACTGGTCGCCCAGCGCATCGCCCAGCATTTGTAGCCGCTGCTCGTTGCCGTGTTTGATATAGTCAATAAATCCGCGTTCAAAACTGACGCGCACGGCCCAATGCATACTGATCAGCAGCACGATGCAGGTGGCGAAAATCGCCAGAAACAGCTTGCCGGTGATTCCGGGCCGCCAGACTTTCATTACAGGCTCCTTTTACGCCGTGAAATGACCATGTTTTGCTGTGTATCGTTCGGCACGCGGGCAAAAATTATCGCCGGTAGCGCGATAATAACCGCCATACATAACCAGGTGTACATAAAGACGTGATGTGTGGCGCTACTGTCTATCCCGATATGCTGTTGGCCAAACATACCCAGCAGCATTCCGGCAATAGTGACGCCGATACTCATCGAGAGCTGCATAATCATCGATAATAAGCTATTGCCGCTGCTGGCCAGCGTATCGGGAAGGTCTTTTAGCGTTAAGGTATTCATGGAAGAAAAGCGCGCCGAGTTCACCATTCCCTGCAAAAGCAGTACCAGCGGCAGGAGATAATACCAGCCGAGCAGCGCGACCGACATAAACAACAGGCTAACCAATGCCAGTCCGAGCGTAGTCGCCACCAGAACCCGACGATAGCCAAAACGGTTAACTATCTGCACTACAATCCGCTTCATTCCCATGCTGCCCAGCACCATGGGAATCATCATCAAACCGGCATGAAACGGTGAAAAACCAAGACCAATTTGCAAAAAGACCGGCGTCATAAACGGCAGCATACCGCTGCCGATACGCCCGGCAAAACTGCCCAGCAACCCCAGTGAAAACGTGGGCGTGCGGAACAATCGCAGGCTGAATAACGCGCCTGAGTTTTTTTTGGCATGGAAGAGATAGAGCAGAATGGCTGCCGCGCCGCCCGCAGCAAGTCCGGCTAATGTCCAGGGCGAAATCCCCATGCTTTTACTACCGTCCAGCGCCAGCGTGAGTACCGCCATGCCGATAGCTAACAGCAGGAACCCCGGCAGATCAAAGCGCCGGGTCTCTATGGTGTAGTTTGGCATCAGCATAAAGGTTGCCATAGCGCCGACAATTCCCACCGGGATATTGATCAGAAAGATCCAGTGCCATGAAGCATATTCCACCAGCACCCCGCCCAGCGCGGGGCCGAGTAACGGCCCGATCTGTCCCGGTAGGGTGACGAAGGTCATCGCCGCCATATATTGCGCGCGCGGCACGATTTTCATGACCGTCAGGCGTCCGACCGGCACCATCATCGCGCCGCCTACGCCTTGTAAAACCCGCGCTAATACCAGTTGATTAAGCGTGCCGGAAAGGGCGCAAAACAGCGAACCCAGCGTGAACAGCACAATGGCGGCAAAGAAAATATTACGCACGCCGATTTTGTCTGCCAGCCAGCCGCTGGCGGGGAGCATCACGGCGACGGTAAGAACATATGACACCACTACCATGTGCATATGCAGCGGGCTTTCCCCCAGGCTTTTCGCCATGGAGGGCAGCGCAGTGTTGACGATGGTGGTATCCAGCGACTGCATAAAAAAGCCGAATGCCACAATCCAGAGTTGCCAGCGGGTGTTGTCAGGAAGTTCTGTCATATCTCTACTACCGGTTTGCTATTTTTACGCGAAAAACGTAGCCGCAGACGATCGAAAAAGAGGTACACCACCGGCGTGGTATAGAGCGTCAGGAGCTGGCTCATGACCAAACCGCCGACAATGGTTATCCCCAGCGGCTGCCGTAATTCCGAACCGTCTCCGCCAGATAACACCAATGGCAGTGCGCCGAACAGCGCCGCCAGCGTGGTCATCATTATTGGACGGAAGCGTAACAAGCAGGCCTGGAAAATGGCTTGTTCCGGCGTCAGGCCGCCGCTTCGTTGCGCTTCAAGCGCAAAATCGACCATCATAATGGCGTTTTTCTTCACAATGCCAATTAATAGCATGATCCCTATCAGGGCGATTAGGCTGAAAGGGGCATTGAAGAGTTCCAGCGCCAGAAGCGCCCCAACGCCCGCCGATGGTAGAGTAGAGAGAATGGTCAGTGGATGGACGTAGCTTTCGTACAGTATCCCCAGCACAATGTAGACGGTAGCGATCGCCGCCACTATCAAAATAAGCTGTGAATTCATGGTCTGCTGGAAGACTTGCGCCGTTCCGGAAAAACTGCCGCGTACCGTCGAGGGGACGCCAAGCTGCGTCATGGTGCGATTAATGGCCTCTGTCGCCTGCGATAACGATGTGCCGGTCGGCAGGTTAAAGGCAATCGTGGACGCCGCGGAAAGTCCCTGATGGTTCACCGACAGCGGCGCATTGGCGGGCCGCCATTGGGCGAAATAAGAGAGGGGAATCGCTTTTCCGTCACGGTTGATAACGAACATTTTCTCCAGCGCGCTGATATCCTGGCTATAGCGCGGATCGACTTCCATCACCACTTTATACTGGTTCATCGGCTGATAAATGGTGGAAATTTGCCGCTGGCCGAAAGCATTATTTAACAGACTGTTTGCGGCCTGAACATCAATACCCAGCCGTGACATGGTGTCGCGGTCGTAGATAAGGTTCATCTCCGCGCCGTTATCCTGCTGGTCGGAGTTTACGTCCGCCAGTTGCGGCAGGGCCGAGAGCGCTTTGCGTATTTTCGGCTCCCATTCGCGCAGCGCCGCGAGAGAGTCAGACAGCAACGTATATTGGTAACTGGCGTTAGCCTGCCGCCCGCCGACGCGAATATCCTGTACCGCCATCAGAAACAGCCTGGCGCCAGGTTCTTTTGCCAGTTTGACCCGCAGTCGATCAATGATTTGCTGCGCCGTCTCTTTGCGTTCGCCGCGCGGCTTCAGCGTAATAAACATCATGCCGCTATTCACCCTCGATCCGCCGGTAAAACCAGTGACATTATTCACCGCCGGATCGTCGCGAATAATTTTCATAAAATCCTGCAGCTTGCCGCGCATGGCCTGGAAAGAGATGCTTTGGTCAGCCTGAATACCGCCCATCAACACGCCGGTGTCCTGCTCCGGAAAGAATGTTTTAGGGATGGCGATATAAAGCCAGATGTTCAGCGCAACGGTGCCAAGAAAAACCACCCCGACAAGACGCGTATGGTTAAGCACCCATTTTAACGACGTGCCGTAACCCTGTTGCAAGGCGACCAGCAAACGGCCAACGCCCCGTTTACGCGGTTGGGTGCGCGGTTTGCTTGATTTAAGCATCCAGCCGCACATCATCGGCGTCAGTGTGAGCGAGACCACCAGCGAAATGCCAATCGCCACCGAGAGGGTAACGGCGAATTCCCGTAATAATCGTCCTGGCAGGCCGCCCATTAACAGCAGCGGCAGAAATACCGCCACCAGCGACAGACTCATGGAGATGACCGTAAACCCAACTTCTCGCGTACCCTGTAATGCCGCCTGCAAAGGTTTCATTCCCGCCTCCAGATGGCGGGCGATATTTTCCAGCACCACAATGGCATCATCAACGACAAATCCGGTCGCGATAGTCAGCGCCATCAGCGACAGATTGTTGAGGCTGAAGCCGCACAGATACATGGCGGCGAAGGTGCCGATGAGCGAAACGGGAACGGCGACGGCGGGAATTAGCGTGGCGCGCCCGGAGCGCAGGAATAAAAACACCACCAGGATCACCAGCGCAACAGAGATAGCCAGTGTCTCTTCTACCTCTTGCAGCGACGCGCGAATCGTCGGCGAACGATCTTGGGCGATTTGTAAATCGATAGCGGCGGGGATCATTGCCCGCAGTTCCGGCAGTTTTGCCCGGATGCCGTCGACCGTCTGAATAATATTGGCCTCCGGCAGCTTGCGGATCATCAACAAAATAGCGGGTTTAGCGTTCGTCATCCCGGCGTTACGGACATCCTGCACCGAGTCGGTGACGCTGGCGACGTCGCCCAGGCGTACCGCCGCGCCGTTGTTATAGTGAATAATCAGCGGCTGATATTCGGCGGCGGTTTTCAGTTCGTCGTTGGTCTGGATTTGCCAGCGGTGGACGCTATCTTCAATTGCGCCTTGCGGTCGGCGTACGTTGGCGCTGTCGATCGCTTCGCGGACCTCATCCAGCGAGACGCCCTGGTTAAAGAGCGCCTGCGGGTTTAAGCCTACACGTACTGCGGGCAGGGAGCTGCCGCCGACGTCAACATCGCCGACGCCGTCAATTTGCGCGATGGTTTGCGCCAGTTGGGTAGAGGCGAAATCATACAGTTTGCCCTGTGACCAGCTCTCCGAGGTGAGCGTTAAAATCATAATCGGCGCGTCGGACGGGTTGGCCTTGCGATAAGTCGGGCGGCTGGGCATTCCGCTTGGCAACAAGCTTTGCGCGGCGTTAATGGCGGCCTGCACGTCGCGCGCCGCGCCGTTAATATCACGATCGAAATTAAATTCGAGAATAATGCGCGTACTACCGAGCGAGCTGCTGGAGGTCATTTCATTGACGCCTGCAATGCGTCCCAAAGAACGTTCCAACGGCGTCGCCACCGACGAAGCCATGGTTTCCGGCGAGGCGCCCGGTAGCGAGGCGCTAACCATAATCACCGGGAAATCGACCTGCGGCAGCGGGGCGACCGGCAGCAGACGAAAGCCCAGAATGCCGCACAGCGTAATGGCGGCGGCAATCAAAATGGTGGCGACCGGGCGGTAGATGAAAAGGGCGAAAAAGCGCATCTACGCCTCCTCTTTATGGCGCGGAAAGCGACTTTTCACGTACAGCGACAGGCGGTCAAACAGGAGATAAATCACCGGTGTGGTAAACAGAGTTAATACCTGGCTGACCAGTAGGCCGCCCACCATCGCGATCCCCAACGGGCGACGTAATTCCGCGCCAACGCCGGTACTCAACATTAATGGCAATGCCCCGAGCAACGCCGCCAGCGTGGTCATCAGAATCGGTCGAAAACGCAGCAGACAGGCCTGGAAGATAGCGTCGCGCGGACTCATCCCCTGTTCGCGTTCGGCGGCGAGGGCGAAGTCAATCATCATGATGGCGTTTTTCTTCACGATGCCGATCAGCAAAATAATGCCGATAATGGCGATAATATCGAGCTCGCTACCAGCGATGATCAGCGCCAGCAGCGCGCCGACGCCCGCCGTAGGCAGCGTTGAGAGAATCGTGATCGGATGGATAAAACTCTCATACAGCACGCCGAGCACGATATACATCGCCACCACGGCGGCGACAATAAGCCAGACGGTGCTGCCCAGCGCCGCCTGGAAGGCGAGCGTACTGCCCTGAAACTGCGTTGTAATATCCGCTGGCAGGGCGAGCGTTTTTTCCGTATCGAGAATCGCCTGCACCGCATCGCCGAGCGAATAGCCCTCCGGCACGTTAAACGAAAATGTCGTAACCGGGAACTGATCTAAATGATTGATGGAGAGCGGGGCGAAGCGCTGCTCAATGCGGGCAATCGCGCTGAGCGGTACGGTGCCGCCGTCGCGGCTCGTCAGGCGAATCGTCTCCAGCGCCGCCAGGCCCGGCGTGCTGGCGGTATTATGTTCCAGCACGACGCGGTACTGGTTCGCCTGGGTATAAATCGTTGAAATCAGGCGTTGTCCGAACGCGTTGTACAGCGCGTTATCCACATCCGCCATGCTGATACCCAGACGGCTGGCGCTGTCGCGGTCGACATTCACCCAGGCCGCTAATCCTCGATCTTGCCAGTCGCTGCTTACCTCAGAGAGCTGTGGTAACGACTGTAGCGCGTTCTGCAGTTTTGGCACCCAGTGGCTGAGCGCATCGAGCGTCGTGGCCTGCAGGGTAAACTGATACTGTGTGCGGCTGACCTGCGTGTCGATGGTTAAATCCTGCGTCGGCTGGAGATACAGCGCCACGCCGGGAATCGTCGCCACGGCGGTTTGCAGCCGGGAGATCACCTGCTGCACGCGGTCATCACGCGCATCCAGCGGCTTGAGGTTAATTTGCAGGCGCGCGCTATTCAGCGTGGGGTTAGCGCCGTCTACGCCAACAAAAGTCGTCAGGCTTTGCACCGCCGGGTCCTGTAATATCCGCTCCGCCACCTGGCGCTGACGTTGCGCCATACTGGCATACGATGACGATTGCGGCGCCTGCAGCGTTCCCTGGATAATGCCGTTATCCTGTACCGGAAAGAACCCTTTCGGAATGACTATCCACAGCATAATGCTGAGCAGGAGCGTGGCGAATGCCACGCTCAATGTAAGCCACGGATGGTTGAGCACTTTCGCTAATCCACGTCCGTAGCTGGCGATCACGCGGTCAAACATCCGCTCGCAGGCGCGGGAAAAGCGGTTTTGTTTACGCAGAGACTGCTGGCTGAGCATACGCGCGCACATCATGGGCGTGAGCGTCAAAGAGACGACGGCGGAGATTAAAATCGCTACCGCCAACGTCACCGCAAATTCGCGGAACAGTCGACCAACAATATCGCCCATAAAGAGCAACGGGATCAGCACCGCAATCAGGGAAAAGGTGAGGGAAATAATGGTAAAGCCGATTTCGCCCGCGCCTTTGAGCGCCGCCGCCAGCGGTTTTTCTCCTTTTTCGATGTAGCGCGAGATGTTCTCGATCACCACAATCGCATCGTCCACCACGAAACCCGTGGCGATAGTGAGCGCCATCAGCGTCAGGTTATTAATGGAAAAATCCAAAAATACCATCACCGCAAAGGTGCCGATAAGCGACAGCGGTACGGCGACGCCGGGAATAATTGTGGCGGGAATGTTACGTAAAAACAGATAGATAATCATGACGACCAGCGCGATCGCCAGCATCAGTTCAAACTGGGTATCGCGCACGGAAGCGCGAATATTGGTAGTGCGATCGGACAGGACCGTGACCTTCACCGATTTCGGCAGGCTTTCGGTAAGCTGGGGCAGCATCTGGCGAATGCTGTCCGCTGTCGCAATGATATTGGCGCCAGGCTGGCGTTGAACGTTCATCACGATAGCCGGCGCTTGATTCGCCCATGCGCCGAGCCAGCTATTTTCCGCCCCCTGTTCGACGGTGGCGACATCGCCCAGCCGTACCGGCGCGCCGTTTTGATACGCGATGATAAGCTTGCGGTATTCGTCGGCAGACTGCATCTGATCGTTAGCAGAAAGCGTCACCGCTCGTTCGGGGCCATCCAGACTGCCTTTCGCCGAGTTGACGTTGGCGCCGGTAATTGCGGTACGGATAGTTTCGCTGGTCAGACCGAGCGCGGCGACAGCCTGAGCATTCAGTTTTACACGCACCGCAGGGCGCTGCCCGCCGGCAAGCGTCACCAGCCCGACGCCGGAGACCTGCGAGATCTTCTGCGCCACGCGGGTTTCTACCATGTCCTCTACCTGGGTCATCGGCATCGCATTTGAGGTGACGGCAAGCGTCATAATCGGCGGGTCCGCCGGATTGACTTTGCTATAAATCGGCGGATTTGGCAGGTCGGAAGGCAATAAATTGGTGGCTGCGTTAATCGCCGCCTGTACTTCCTGCTCGGCAACGTCCAGCGGCAGCGTCAACTGAAACTGTAGCGTCACCACCGATGCGCCGCCGGAACTTTGCGACGACATCTGCTTCAGCCCTGACATCTGGCCGAACTGGCGCTCAAGCGGCGCGGTGACGGCGGAGGTCATGACATCCGGGCTGGCGCCAGGGTAGAGCGTAACAACCTGAATAGTGGGGTAGTCGACCTCCGGCAAAGCGGCGACGGGCAGGAAGCGATAGCCGATAATCCCGGCGAGTAAAATCGCCGCCATCAGCAGAGTGGTGGCCACGGGGCGCAGAATAAACAGACGCGAAGGGCCGCCCGTGCTGCCCGGAGGTAATACCTGCATCAGGCGCGCGCTCCTTTTTGACCTTCATGGCGGGAAGGGGATTTTTCATCCGCCACGGTGGTTTGCGGCTCAACGACCTCGACTTTTGCGCCTTCCGTCAGCCGATCAATACCATCGGTAACGACGCGATCGCCTGCCGACAAGCCAGCGCTGATCACCACGTTTCGGTTATTCTGAATACCGATTTTTACCCGCTTCTTGCTGACGTTATTTTCGTCGTTCAGCACCCACACAAAGTGGCCCTCATTGCCCATTTGCACCGCCGCGGCAGGCACCACAACGGCATTTTGTTCGGTATCGACCAGCATCCGGGCGTTCACAAATTGATTGGGGAACAGCGTATCGTCCTGATTGGTAAAGCGCGCTTTAATTTTGATCGTTCCCGTCGTGGGATCAATCTGGTTGTCCAGACTGAGCAACACACCTTCGCTCAATTTGTGCGAGTTAGTCCGATCCCAGGCTTCTACGACCAGCGCTTTCCCCGCTTTCTGTGCCTGAACTACGGTCGCGATATCGCTTTCCGGCAGAGTAAAAATGAGATCAATCGGGTGCGTTTGCGTAATGACGACAATACCTGCGGTATCGCTGCTGGAAATCTGGTTGCCGACATCCACCTGTTTCAGACCCACGCGTCCCGAGACCGGGGCCGTGATACGACTCCAGTCGAGCTGTAACTGCGCGCTGGCGACATTGGCTTCATCCGCTTTAATGGTTCCCTGGGTTTCGTTGACCAGCGCCTGTTGCGCATCCAGTTCCTGACGGGAAACCAGATTGGTTTTTGCCAGTTGCTGATAGCGCGCCAGATCACGACGTGCATTCGCCAGCGTAGCGTTATCTTTTGCCAACTGTCCCTGAGCCTGCGCCAGGGCGACCTTAAACTGGCTGGGATCGATTTGCGCCAGCAGATCGCCTGCGTTGACCTGCTGACCTTCCTGAAAGTGTAGGGCGATGAGTTGACCATCCACGCGGCTACGCACCGTAACGGTATTCGCGGCGGTCACGGTACCCAGCCCGCTCAGATAGCGCGGTACGGCCTGCGTGGTCGCGGTCGCGGCCTGTACCGGCGCCAGAGGGCCGTCGCGCATACCGCGGCGACCTGCGGCGGCGGTATGCGGCGCTTGCGCGGTGACGCCCGGCGCGGCGGTCGGGCTTTCGCTACGGCTATGCCAGAACCAGAATGCGGCGGCGGCCACTACAACCCCAATCGCTATTGCCCAGCGGAAAGTATTACTGCCTTTCATCGGTATAAGTTTCTCATCCTGAAACGTTTTGCGGAATGTTGCTCCCTCTATTGTAGTCAGCAGGGAAGGGAGAAAAATGGAGGAATTATGGAACACGGTCGGGATTATTCTGAATGGCGACCCGCTTTGCGAGGCGCTACGCAACTCTCATCGGTGAAAATCGTTAACGCGCCGGAGTGCGGTAAAGTGGCGGCACGGCAATGAAGGTAAGCCACCGATTTCAGCAGGACGCTGAAACGGGAAAGCCCCTCCCGAGGAAGGGGCCAAAATAAGGAAAGGGTTATGATGAAGGTAGTCATCATACTGGTGATACTCTTAGTGATTAGCCTACCAGCTTACTAAGACACCAGGGGGAGGAGGAATCCTCCCTTACCCTCACTCCTGACGTTAAGCCACATCAAGAATAATGTCAATCCATCAGCGCTGGGCTTGCGAGGCGCTTAGCGGAAAACGACCTCCGCCCAGCGCGCCAGTCCTGCGGTGACGGAGCCGAAATCATCGCCGCCAGCGACGGGTATGCCCGGTAACTGTTCGGAAAGCGCTTTTTTAATCAATGGCGAACGGGCGCTGCCGCCGGTCAGATAGATGACATCCGGTTTTTCCTGCGCGCTGTCCAGCGCCAGTTGCACCTGTTCCAGAATGCGCGTCAGCGGTTGATCCAGCGCCGCTTCCAGTCCTTGCTGGCTGATAGCGACCGCCAGGTCGTCGCTGATAAATGGCAGCCTCGCCGTAACATCCGCCTGGCCGGAAAGGGCGATTTTGCTCTCTTCCGCGCAGCGTACCAGGCGGTAGCTAAGCCGCTGACGCCAGACCTTGAGCAGCAACGCGACCTTGTCTGCTTCACGCGCGTTGCGAACCAAATCGTTCAACAGACGACCATTCGCGCTACTGTAAAAATCGCTTTGCGCCGGGACGTCGTTAATCGCGACGGCGTTCCACCACGGCAGCACCGGCAGGGCGATACCTTTTTCGGTTTCGCCGCCCATGCCCAGCAAAGGCATCAGATTTTTAAAGGCCAGCGCGATATCCAGATCGTTTCCGCCCACGCGGCAACCGCTGTGCCCCAACAGGCTGTTTTCACGATCGGCGCGCTGACGCCACTGCGGCCCCATCAGCAGCATGGAGCAGTCGGTGGTGCCGCCGCCAATATCCACGACCAGCACACGCTTCTCTTCCCGCAGCGTAGCCTCGTAGTCCAGGCCCGCCGCAACCGGTTCGTACTGGAATACCACCTCCTGAAAACCGGCGCGTTTTGCCGCCCGCTCCAGAATACCCTGCGCCTGGCGGTTCGCGTCATCGCCGCCCAGTCCCTGAAAGTTGATCGGGCGACCGATCACTGCCTGGGTAATGGCCTCCGGCAATTGGCTGTGCGCCGTATGACGAATATGTACCATCATGGCGCAGACTAAATCTTCAAACAGCGCGACCTGCTGCGGTTTCAGGCCGCTGGCGCCTAAAAAGGATTTCGGCGATTTGACAAACCAGACCTCCTGGGGATCGTCAATATAGTGCGCCAGCGACGCCAGACCAAACTGTACGCTTTGCGCGCCAACCTCAATATCTTCCTCGCGGTTGTAGCGTATCGCGCGGCGTAGCAGCGCCTGGGTTTCTTCGTCCGTTGCCGGCACATCATGATGGCGATACAGCCACTCGCTCACCGCTTCGCGCGTCGGCGCGCACAGCATAGACGGCAGTAATGCGCTGTTATTCTCCATTGTCAGCAACTGTGGATGCCCGTCGCGCATAATGGCGACCGAGCAGTTTGCCGTACCGTAATCAAATCCGATAAACACCTTAAAATCCCCATGCCAGTGAAGAAGGGGCGTGACTTTAGCGAAATGTCGTCGCGGCGACAACTGGAATATGAAAGCAAGGCGTTACGTGCGATTAGCGTTTATGCTGAAAGGTCAAATAAAGGAGAAAAGTATGTTTACCCTGAGCTGGCAGCCGCCTTACGACTGGTCGTGGATGTTGGGCTTTCTTGCCGCGCGTGCGGTGGACGGCGTGGAAACAGTAGGCGAGGGCTTTTATGCGCGCAGCCTGGTGGTGGGCGAGCATCGCGGACTGGTCAGCGTGAGGCCCCATCTGCCCACCCACACTGTGCAGGTTAGCGTGAGCGCCGGATTACTTCCCGTCGCGCCGGCGTGTCTGGCGAAGGTTTCGCGTCTGTTTGATCTTGACTGCCAGCCCGCGCAGGTTGCCGCCGTGCTGGGGCCACTGGGCGAGGACAGACCGGGGCTGCGTTTACCGGGATCGGTTGATACGTTTGAACAAGGCGTGCGGGCGATACTGGGGCAACTGGTGAGTGTCGCGATGGCGGCCAGGTTGACGGCGAAAGTGGCGCGCCGCTATGGCGAGGCGTTGCCGGATGCGCCCGATTATGTCTGTTTTCCCGGTCCGGAAACGCTGGCGTTGGCCGATCCGCTGGCGCTGAAAGCTCTGGGGATGCCGCTGCGGCGCGCCGAAGCGCTGATTCATCTGGCGCAGGCGACGCTGGCGGGAAAACTGGCGCTCGCCGCGCCGCCGGATATTGAGCAGAGCGTTAAAAATTTACAAACGTTTCCGGGAATTGGCCGCTGGACGGCGAACTATTTCGCCCTGCGCGGTTGGCAGGCAAAAGATATCTTTTTACCCGATGATTACTTAATTAAGCAGCGCTTCGCCGGGATGACGCCCGCGCAGATCCGTCGCTACGCGGAGCGCTGGAAACCGTGGCGTTCCTACGCGCTACTGCATATCTGGTATACCCACGGCTGGCAACCGTCAATGGATAGCGAAATAGCTGGTATTCAGTAACAAATCCAGCGGTTGCGCTTCGGCGATAGCGTCGCCATAAATTAGATCCACGCCAATACGGGAGAGCGTATCCAGCACCTGTGGGTTTTGTACCGGCCCGGCGAGCGTTTTGATGTCCAGATGCTGGGCGTGTCCCTGGATGATCGAGGTCAGCATTTCATCCATTAAACTTTCATGAACGTTGGCGATAAGGTCGCTATCCAGCAGTAAATAATCGACGATATGCAGGGGCAGTAAATTAAACAGCTGTAAATCGCGCCCGACATGGCTGAGAATCACCTGGCAGCCGCGTTGCCGCAGTTTTCGCAGAGTCGCAGCGGCGGTCTGCGCCTGCTTAACGATAACGTCAGCCGGGATAATCAGGTGTAATAACCGTGGCGGCAGTGGACTATGCTCCAGTTGTTCCAGCAGCTCATCAATAAGGGTCGCGCTGTATAATCCCGCGGCGGACAGCGGCAGCGCAACGCTTAATCCCTTGCTGGCGACGGCGGTCGCCGCATGGTGGAAAAACTCATGGAATACCCGTCGGTCAAGCGCGTGATGCAGCGCGGAGTCGGCTAACCCTGCCCGGAACGCGCGCTCTTCCAACACTTCCCCTTCGCTGGTCCACAGCCTGAGTGAGACCAGCCAAAAGCTGGTGGCCTCCGGCGTACGCGGCGGCGCGACGTTTCTGGCAAGCATCAGCAGGTGGTTATTTTTAATCATATGCCACTGTTCTTCCAGCGGCATCATTCCCTTTGAGGAGGTTAATGCGTGCTGCGGTTCGTACACGGTCAGACGGCCTCGACCGCTATTTTTCGCGGCGTAGCAGGCAATATCGGCCTGAGACACGACCTCTGTGAGCTGGCAGTTATGTTCATTTATCATTGTGATCCCGGCGCTGGCGCCGATCCGATGCAGGCGTCCTTCCCACATAAAGTGATACTCATTAATGGCGTTGATAAGCCGCGTCGCGATAAAGCGCGCGCTGTCACTATTACAATCCGGCAGCAACAGGCCAAACTCATCGCCACCCAGACGGGCCAGGAGATCGCCGGATCGAAGCATACTGAGCATCAGTGACGCGAGCTCGCGCAATAAGGCATCGCCGGCGGCATGTCCCGCGCTGTCGTTAACCGCTTTAAAACGGTCCAGATCGATAAACACCAGCGCATGATGTTGAGGCGATTCCTGTATTGTTTGCAGGCGCTGTTGAAGCTGTTTTTCAAAACTGGCGCGGTTGGCAAGTTGGGTGAGGGCGTCATGCGTTGCGCTGTAGCTGAGCTGGCGTAACATTTTTCGTGATTCGGTAACGTCCTGGATAACCAGAACCGAACCAATCTTATCGCCATCAAGCGTACTGAGCGGCGTGATACTGTAATGAATATCGTAGCTGCCGCCGTTATGACAATGGAGCACTATCTCCTGTTCCATGTCCGATCGCGACCTGTCGGCGCGATAAATATCCTCCAGCAGCGGCCCCTTATCACCTGACGTAATGCGCAGAACCGTTAATAATGGCGTGCCTAAAGCATCCTCTTGCCGCCAGCCGCTCATCTTCTCGGCGATCGGGTTCATAAAGGTGATATTCATCGCGACATCAATACACACCACCGCTTCTCCGATAGAGTCAAGCGTGATGTGCAACCGTTCTTTTTCCTGAAACAGCGCCTCGTTCGCCTGTGTAATACGCTCCATCAACCGCTGGTTTTCCTGCTCGCTTTGCTTGAGATCGTTAATGTCTTCAATCTGAGCAATAAAATAGAGAGGTTTATTGTCTTTATGACGAACCAGTGAGACGGCCAGCAGCGCCCAGACGACATCGCCGTTGCGGGTGTAGTAGCGTTTTTCCATGGAATAGCTGTTGATGTCGCCGCGCACCAGCATGTTTAGCTGTTCAAGGTCATTATTCAGGTCTTCCGGCCAGGTCAATTGCTGAAATGTCATCGTGCGTAATTCATCCTGGCTATAGCCAAGAAAATGGCTCAGTGATTTATTGACCTGTAGCCACTGACCCTCCGTACCGACCAGCGCCATACCAATGGCGGAATACTCCATCGCGTTGCGAAAGCGGGATTCGCTCTCGGTGATATGTTTACGCTCCGTGCGAAACGCGTACATCACCATCGTCATCATATTGGCAGGCAGCAGGATCATTAAAAAAGGCAGCCACGGCATATTGACCATCACGTCGGTTTTCGGCGTGGCGAGCAGCGTGGGGTCATTGGCCAGCATGAGCGAGACCACGATAACGGTAGCTAAAAAAATTAAAAACGCCTCCATTCGCGGCAGGCGCACCGCACTCCACATCAACAGGACGATAACGCACGTAAACGGCCACGGAATATAGCGCATAGCGAGCCAGCTTAGCGCCAGCGTAATGACCAGCGTCAATAGCGTTTCCAGCAACAGATGCGGGTCGCGATGACGCAACAGATAGTGTGGTTTAAACAGTAAACCTAACGGCACCAGCGTCAGCGCGCCGATGGCTTCCGATAATACCCAAATCAGAAACGCTTTCGAGGCGACCGCTTCCGGCGCTATCAGCCAAAATAACAGGCCGCCGAGTAGCGGCGGAATCACGGCGCTGCCGATAGCCAGACGAAACCAGTCATTCAAATTTTGTAAGGGGTTGTAGCTGGGGAGCAGTTTTCGCAGCAGTATCGCGCCAGTGGCCGCCTCGATAATATTTATTGCCGTCCAGCTAAAGTTAAGCGAGGCGGCAGGAAATAAAGTCAGTGAGGCGCCGATGCTGCCGAGCGAGCAGGCGACCGCGATCCCTGGCCACAGACGGCCCGCATGGCGGTAAAACGCGACCATCATAATGGAGGTGGGGAACCACAGCGGCGCGAGTTGGGTGCCGACACGCGATAATACGAGCGAAAAGAGCGTAAAGACAAACGCGACCAGGCCTAAACTGACCAGACGCAATAGCGGGTGGGGGACGGTAACGAAAACATGTTGGGATGGTTTACTCATTACCACTCTATCCGAATCGCCGGTAACGTCGCGGAATACCGGACGCGTCAGTTTACTCTGTGATTATGCTAGTATAAACGCGTAATGATTTATACGCTGGCTGAATATAAATTGTGGCTCCCGGCGTATTCCTCCTCCAGACGGGTCGATAAAACCGCTGCCCGCGTTAAAACTGAACGCTTTTACGTCGCGACGTCGAATGCGCCGCCAACAAATTCACCGTGGCATAGCGCCGGACTGGTATCGCGCTGCTGAAATCCCTATAATTGCCGCGTTTGGCGTTTCGGCGCCCCCCTTCCTTACATCCAGGTTAATCAGGTCGCTAAATTTATGACTGATCAGTCTCATCAGTGCGTCATTATCGGTATCGCTGGCGCATCGGCTTCCGGCAAGAGTCTTATTGCCAGTACCCTTTACCGCGAATTGCGTGAACAAGTGGGTGACGAACATATTGGCGTTATTCCCGAAGACAGTTATTACAAAGATCAAAGCCATCTGTCGATGGAAGAACGCGTAAAAACCAACTATGACCATCCGAATGCGATGGATCACAGCCTGCTATTTCTGCATCTTCAGGCGCTCAAGCGCGGTTCGGCGATTGAATTACCGGTATACAGTTATGTTGAGCATACCCGTATGCAGGAAACGGTTCGCG
Source organism: Salmonella sp. SAL00670 (assembly GCF_046552235.1). Classification (NCBI taxonomy): domain Bacteria; kingdom Pseudomonadati; phylum Pseudomonadota; class Gammaproteobacteria; order Enterobacterales; family Enterobacteriaceae; genus Salmonella; species Salmonella sp. SAL00670. The sequence continues at coordinate 1,340,468 of NZ_JBGDUO010000001.1, read as the reverse complement.
TAGAACCGAAGAAAGTGATTATTCTTGAAGGTATTCTGTTACTGACCGACGCGCGTTTGCGTGAAGAGATGAACTTCTCTATTTTTGTCGATACGCCGCTGGATATCTGTTTGATGCGCCGTATCAAACGCGATGTGAACGAGCGTGGTCGCTCAATGGATTCGGTGATGGCGCAATATCAGAAAACGGTGCGTCCGATGTTCCTGCAATTTATTGAGCCTTCCAAACAATATGCGGATATTATCGTGCCGCGCGGCGGTAAAAACCGCATCGCTATTGATATTCTGAAAGCGAAAATCAGCCAGTTCTTTGAATAAATCTGGCGAATTGTGTACCGTTCAGTGATAACCTGGTTAGCCCTTGATGTGCTTGATTTAAGGGCTTGATGCGCGAAAGGAGAAAGTGCCATGCGTTTATGCGACCGAGATATTGAAGCCTGGCTGGATGAAGGCCGTTTGTCTATCACCCCGCGACCTCCCGTAGAGCGCATTAACGGCGCGACGGTCGATGTACGTCTTGGCAATAAATTTCGAACCTTCCGTGGCCATACGGCGGCGTTTATCGATCTGAGCGGGCCGAAAGACGAGGTCAGCGCGGCGCTGGATCGCGTGATGAGCGATGAAATCGTTTTGCCGGACGGCGAGGCATTTTATCTGCATCCGGGCGAGTTGGCGCTGGCTGTCACCTTTGAATCCGTTACCCTGCCGCCGGATTTAGTGGGCTGGCTGGATGGTCGTTCCTCGCTGGCGCGTCTGGGGCTGATGGTGCATGTGACGGCGCACCGTATTGATCCCGGCTGGTCGGGCTGCATTGTGCTTGAGTTTTACAACTCCGGGAAGCTGCCGCTGGCGTTGCGTCCGGGTATGCTCATCGGCGCGCTGAGCTTTGAGCCGCTGTCCGGCCCGGCGGCGCGGCCTTATAACCGCCGTCAGGATGCCAAATATCGCGATCAGCAGGGCGCTGTCGCCAGCCGGATTGATAAAGACTGAGCCATTCGGCGCAATACTGCCGGTCCATTGAGGGTAGCATGAGACGATTTCTGACGACGCTGATGATTCTCCTGGTCGTGCTGGTGGCCGGATTCTCTGCGTTGGTATTGTTGGTCAATCCGAATGATTTCCGCGCCTATATGGTGCAGCAGGTTGCCGCGCGTAGTGAATATCAGTTGCAACTGGACGGGCCGCTGCGCTGGCACGTATGGCCGCAACTCAGCATCCTTTCCGGGCGAATGACGCTAACGGCGCGAGGCGCCAGCGAACCGCTGGTGCGGGCTGACAATATGCGCCTGGATGTCGCTTTATGGCCGCTGTTGAGTCATCAGCTTCATGTTAAGCAGGTGATGCTGAAAGGCGGGGTGATTCAACTGACGCCGCAAACGGAAGCGGTACGCAGCGATGATGCGCCGGTCGCGCCGAAAGATAATACCTTGCCGGACGTAGCGGAAGATCGCGGCTGGTCGTTTGATATTCGTAGCCTGCGCGTTGCCGACAGCGTGCTGGTTTTCCAGCATGAAAATGATGATCAGGTCACGGTGCGCGATATTCGTCTGAATATGGAACAAGATGCCGAGCATCGCGGCACGTTTGATTTTTCGGGACGCGTAAACCGCGATCAGCGGGATCTTGCTTTATCGTTCAGCGGAACGGTGGATGCTTCCGATTACCCGCATAATTTAACCGCGGGTATTGAGCAACTGCGCTGGCAATTGCAGGGCGCGGATCTACCAGCGCAGGGGATTGAGGGGCAGGGACAATTGCAGGCGCAGTGGCAGGAGGCGCAAAAACGTCTTTCATTTAACCACTTAAATTTAACGGCGAATGACAGTTCTCTGACCGGGCAAGTTCAGGTAACGCTGGCGGAGCAGCCGGAATGGCAAATTGACCTCCAGTCCAGCAAGCTTAATCTGGACAACCTGTTGCCGCATCATAGCGCCGTGGCTCAGACAGGCGGCGCGGTGTCGCAGGGGCAAAATACGCTCCCCCTGACCAGGCCAGTTATCGCGTCGCGTGTTGGTGCGCCGCCTTATAAGGGGCTGCAAAGCTTTACGGCGGAGATTGCTTTACAGGCGGATTCAGTTCGCTGGCGGGGAATGGACTTTACCCAGGTTTCGACGAAGATGTCTAATCAGGCCGGATTGCTGGATATTACTGAGTTGCAGGGGAAACTGGCCGACGGAGAGATGTCGCTGCCCGGCACGCTGGACGCCCGCACCGCCAGTCCGCGCATCGAATTCCACCCTCGCCTCAACCATGTTGAGATTGGGACTATCCTGAAAGCCTTCAATTATCCGATTAGCCTGACCGGTAAGATGTCGCTGGTTGGCGATTTCTCCGGGGCGGATATTGACGCGGAGGCATTTCGCCACAGCTGGAAAGGAAAAGCGCATGTTGACATGAGCAATACGCGCCTCGAAGGAATGAATTTCCAGCAACTGGTGCAGCAGGCCGTAGAGCGAAGCGGCGGCGACGCGCAGCAGTCGCAGGAAAATATGGACAACGCGACCCGACTGGATCGCTTCACGACCGATCTGACGCTAAATAAGGGCACGCTGACGCTCGACGACATGGTCGGGCAATCTTCTATGCTGGCGTTAACCGGCAGCGGAACGCTGGATCTGGTTAAGCAGAGCTGTGATACACAATTTAATCTGCGTGTGCTGGGCGGCTGGAACGGCGATAGCAACCTGATCACCTTCCTGAAAGAGACGCCGGTGCCGCTGCGCGTCTATGGCAAGTGGCAGGAGCTGAACTATACCCTGCAAGTGGATCAGTTATTGCGCAAGCATTTACAGGATGAGGCGAAGCGTCGGCTCAACGACTGGGCGGATCGCAATAAAGATACCCGCAACGGTAAAGATGTGAAGAAACTGCTGAATAAGCTGTAGTTTTTGGCCAAAGGGCAGAGCCGGATGGCGAGGCTAACGCGCTTCCGGCCTGCCTGGTAAGCAGGCCGGGGCAGGCGAACAGACGTTACATCTCCTGGTCTGGCTCGCCGTTATGCAGCGGAATTAACTGCACTTTCTGCACTCGATGGCTTTCTACCTGCAATGTTTTCAGCAAATAATCGCCCACCTGAACCTCTTCACCGGTTTGCGGTATGCGCTGCAAATATTCCATCAATAATCCGGCAATCGTATGGTATTCCCGTTTTTCATCCAGCGGTAGCGGCACGTACTGCACCAAATCCTCCAGCGGCATATGGCCGTTTGCTGTCCAGGAACCGTCCGGGTTCTTCTGAATATCGTGGCGGGCGTCAATTTCCTCGACTTCATTCGGCAGATTACCGGCAATAGTCTCCATGACATCGCTTAATGTCACAATGCCTTCAACCGAGCCAAACTCATCTACGACAAAGGCAAAATGGGTTCTGGCGTTACGGAACTGCTCCAGCGCAGGCAGCAGCGGCAATGTTTCCGGGAAAACCAGCGGTTGGCGAATCAGCGCCCGCAGGTTGAGCGGTTCGCCGCGCAGCGATTGTTGCAACAGATCGATGACGTGGACGACGCCGAGTAAATCTTCCTGTTCATTTTCACCCGTCACGACCAGACGCGTATGCTGGTTCTTTTCCAGCAGAGCGCGGATTTCCGCTTCCGGCGCGTTGAGATCGATATGCTCGATATCGTGACGCGACGTCATGATGCTACTTACGGTGCGCTGGTTGAGATTCAGCACCCGCTCAATCATCCTGCGCTCCTGCGGATTAAAAATCTGGCTGTCGTCATGGTCTGCCAGCATCGCGGCGGTTTCCGCATCCAGTTCGGCATCCTCTTTTTTACCGCTAATCAGCCGCATCACGGCCTCCGTTGTGCGCTGGCGCAGCGTATGGTTAGCGGAAAGAAAACGGCGGCGGTTAAAAATAGCCAGTTGGTTGAGCGCCTCGATCATCACCGAGAAGCCGATAGCCGCGTACAGATACCCTTTCGGAATGTGGAAACCAAACCCTTCCGCCACCAGGCTAAAGCCGATCATTAGCAGGAAGCTAAGACACAAAATGACAATGGTGGGATGGTTGTTCACAAATCGGGTCAGTGACTTGCTGGCGAGCAGCATCAGGCTAATGGCGATTATCACGGCCGCCATCATGACCGCCAGGTGATCGACCATCCCCACGGCGGTAATCACGGAGTCGAGAGAAAAGATAGCGTCCAGCACCACGATTTGCGCGACCACCGCCCAGAATTTCGCCCCCTTACGCTGGGTAGGGTTGGCGCTATCTTTCCCTTCCAGCCGTTCGTTGAGCTCCATGGTGGCTTTAAAGAGCAGGAAGAAGCCGCCGAACAGCATAATCAGATCGCGGGCGCTAAAGCTTAACGCCTGTACGCTAAAAAGCGGCTTAGTCAAGGTGACCAGCCACGAGATTGACGCCAGCAGCAGCAGGCGCATGATCATCGCCAGTATCAGGCCGGTAATGCGCGCGCGGTCGCGCTGCCCCGGCGGTAGTTTTTCAGCGAGGATGGCAATAAAGACCAGGTTATCAATGCCGAGAACAAGTTCGATAACGATTAACGTTACCAGTCCGGCCCAGATTGACGGATCGGCAATCCATTCCATAGTAAGAGCAATACCTTCTGTAATATGACAATTGTCACAATTCGATCATGGATAATACGGCGGAAAAATGCAATGCCGCAGCGCAATTTATCTTTGTTACGCGGCTATAAAATAACTTTAAAATAGCCGTAATGTTTCTGTCAGAAACTAAATAATGTCAAGAATATATTTAGGAAATATCGCAGGTGGAGTGGAGTAAATAAATATTGTCAACATCAATAAAATCCTAAAATCATCTGTTAATTCATTTAATATTAATCTTAAAAATATAGAATGGCGGGTTTGTTACCTTGCCTGTCATTAGGTTAGCTGCAACAATTCTTGCAGGATTAAGATAGCGCGCTTAAATATCCTGTCACGACATCGAGAAAACTATTAATACGTAACCTTTATTTCGCTGAAGATTTTTATCTGAACGAGGATGAAATCGGAGGGGAATGCGAAAATTTAGAATAATCAGTGTATTGGTAGCTAAGAAGCCAGGGGCGGTAGCGTGCCTGAAAGCCTGAATATAAGCCTTTATTATTCTGTCAATAGCCTGCGGATGAATTGATTTTTTTTCAGAATGATGCCAGTTAATTTTCTCTGCTATTAACTGCAAGGTAAATGTGCACGGACGAAGCCGCTATTTAAATTGCACAGGATAATGACTCTGCCAAAGTGATAAATAATCAATGATGAAATCCAAAATGAAATTGATGCCATTATTGGCGTCGCTCAGCTTGATAAGTGGTTGCACAGTACTTCCGGGCAGCAATATGTCTACGATGGGGAAAGATGTGATCAAACAGCAAGACGCTGACTTTGATCTCGACCGGATGGTCAATGTGTATCCGCTGACGCCACGGTTGGTTGAGCAATTACGCCCGCGGCCCAATGTCGCGCAACCGAATATGTCGCTGGACCAGGAGATCGCCAGCTATCAGTATCGCGTCGGGCCTGGCGATGTGCTGAATGTCACCGTCTGGGATCACCCGGAATTGACCACGCCAGCAGGCCAGTACCGTAGCTCAAGCGATACCGGCAACTGGGTACAGCCGGACGGCACCATGTTTTATCCCTACATTGGCAAGGTTAGCGTCGTCGGTAAAACTTTGTCAGAGATTCGTAGCGATATTACCGGGCGTTTAGCGAAGTACATTGCGGACCCGCAGGTGGATGTCAATATCGCCGCTTTCCGCTCGCAAAAAGCGTACATCTCCGGCCAGGTGAATAAATCCGGTCAGCAGGCTATTACTAACGTACCGCTAACCGTCCTGGATGCGATTAACGCTGCGGGCGGCCTGACCGATATGGCGGACTGGCGCAACGTCGTGTTGACGCACAACGGCAAAGAACAGCGCATTTCGCTACAGGCGCTGATGCAAAATGGCGATCTTAGCCAGAACCGCTTGCTCTACCCTGGCGACATTCTGTATGTGCCGCGCAATGACGATCTGAAAGTCTTTGTCATGGGCGAAGTGAAAAAACAGAGCACCCTCAAAATGGATTTCAGCGGCATGACGCTCACCGAAGCATTAGGCAATGCGGAAGGCATTGATCTGACCACCTCCAACGCCAGCGGCATTTTTGTGATTCGTCCGTTGAAAGGCGAGGGGGGACGCGGCGGCAAGATCGCCAATATCTACCAGCTTGATATGTCTGACGCCACGTCATTGGTGATGGCGACGGAATTCCGACTTCAGCCTTACGATGTGGTGTACGTCACGACCGCGCCGGTTGCTCGCTGGAACCGTCTGATCAATCAGTTGCTGCCAACCATTAGCGGTGTCCGTTATATGACGGATACGGCCAGCGACATTCATTCCTGGTAATCGTTATGTTTAACAAAATCTTAGTGGTCTGTGTGGGGAATGTTTGCCGTTCCCCGACGGCGGAACGTTTGCTAAAACGCTTTCATCCCTCGCTGACGGTTGCGTCCGCAGGATTAGGCGCACTGGTCGGCAAAGGCGCCGATCCTGCGGCGGCGAGCGTGGCGAGCGCCCACGATCTGTCTTTGGAAAATCACTGCGCAAGGCAAATTTCCGCGCGTCTGTGCCGGGAATATGACCTGATTCTGACGATGGAGAAACGTCACATCGCCGCCCTGTGCGACATTGCGCCGGAAATGCGCGGCAAGGTAATGCTGTTTGGTCACTGGGACAGCGAGCGTGAAATACCGGACCCGTATCGCAAAAGCCGCGATGCGTTTGAGGCGGTGTACACATTACTGGAAAGGTCTGCCCGCCAGTGGGCGCAGGCACTGAATGCAGAGCAGGGAAAACCATGACAGAAAAAGCAAAACAATCTGCGGCGGTTACGGGTAGCGATGAAATCGATATCGGGCGCCTGGTCGGAACGGTGATTGAAGCGCGTTGGTGGGTGTTGGGGACGACGGCCATATTTGCGCTGTGCGCGGTAATTTATACGTTCTTCGCCACGCCCATCTATAGCGCCGATGCGCTGGTGCAGATTGAACAAAACGCCGGTAATTCGCTGGTACAGGATATCAACAGCGCATTAGCGAATAAGCCGCCGGCTTCCGATGCAGAAATTCAGCTCATTCGATCGCGCCTGGTGCTTGGGAAGACCGTTGACGATCTGGATCTGGATATTGCCGTCACCAAAAACACCTTTCCGCTGTTCGGCGCCGGGTGGGAGCGGCTGATGGGGCGTCACAATGAAATGGTGAAAGTCACGACATTCACCCGACCAGAGACGATGAGCGGACAGATCTTCACCCTCAAAGTGCTGGGCGACAAACGTTATCAGTTGGTTAGCGACGGCGGATTTAGCGCGCAGGGCGTTGTGGGCCAGCCACTCAATAAAGACGGCGTGACGATGCGGGTAGAGGCGATTGACGCCCGTCCTGATACAGAATTTACGGTGAGTAAATTCTCAACGCTTGGCATGATTAATAACCTGCAAAATAACCTCACCGTAACGGAAACCGGCAAAGATACCGGCGTTCTGAGCCTGACGTTCACGGGAGAGGATCGCGACCAGATCCGCGAAATTCTCAACAGTATTACCCGTAACTATCTGCAACAGGATATTGCGCGGAAATCTGAAGAGGCGGGGAAGAGCCTGGCGTTTCTGGCAAAACAACTGCCGGAAGTCCGCAGCCGTCTGGATGTGGCGGAAAACAAGCTAAACGCTTTCCGCCAGGATAAAGACTCGGTGGATTTACCGCTGGAGGCGAAGGCGGTGCTCGATTCGATGGTTAATATCGACGCCCAGTTGAATGAGTTGACGTTTAAAGAGGCGGAAATTTCCAAGCTCTTTACCAAAGCGCATCCGGCTTACCGCACCCTGCTGGAAAAACGTAAAGCGCTGGAAGATGAAAAAGCCAAACTGAACGGGCGGGTGACGGCAATGCCGAAAACCCAGCAGGAGATTGTGCGTTTGACCCGTGATGTGGAGTCCGGCCAGCAGGTTTATATGCAACTGCTTAATAAACAGCAGGAGCTGAAAATCACCGAAGCCAGCACCGTTGGCGACGTGCGCATCGTTGACCCGGCGATTACCCAGCCGGGCGTGCTGAAGCCGAAAAAGGCGTTGATTATTCTCGGCAGCATTATTCTGGGATTAATGTTATCGATTGTCGGCGTGCTGCTGCGCTCGCTGTTTAATCGCGGTATCGAAAGCCCGCAGGCGCTGGAGGAGCACGGGATCAGCGTCTATGCCAGTATTCCGCTGTCGGAATGGCAAAAAGCGCGCGATAGCGTCAAAACCATTAAAGGGATTAAGCGTTACAAGCAGAGCCAACTGCTGGCGGTGGGCAATCCGACCGATCTGGCGATTGAGGCGATTCGCAGCCTGCGCACCAGCCTGCATTTCGCCATGATGCAGGCGCAAAATAATGTACTCATGCTCACAGGCGTCAGCCCCTCTATCGGCAAAACCTTTGTTTGCGCCAACCTGGCGGCCGTCATCAGCCAGACGCATAAACGGGTATTACTGATCGACTGCGATATGCGCAAGGGCTACACCCATGAACTGCTCGGCACCAATAACGTGGACGGCTTATCTGACATTCTGGCGGGCAAAGGCGAGATAGCCTCCTGCGCGAAACCTACGGCGATCGCTAATTTTGATCTTATTCCGCGCGGTCAGGTGCCGCCTAATCCATCGGAACTGCTGATGAGCGAGCGCTTCGGCGAGCTGATCGCCTGGGCAAGCAGCCGCTACGACCTGGTATTAATCGACACGCCGCCGATTCTGGCCGTGACGGACGCCGCGATTGTGGGTCGTCACGTCGGGACGACGCTGATGGTGGCGCGTTATGCCGTCAACACCTTAAAAGAGGTGGAAACCAGTCTGAGCCGTTTTGACCAGAATGGCATTCAGGTCAAAGGCGTCATTCTCAACTCCATTTTCCGCCGGGCGACGGGTTACCAGGATTATGGCTATTACGAGTATGAATACCAGTCAGATTCCAAATAAAAAATAAGGCGTGCCGGATGGCGCGGCCTGTGACTGTAGGCCGGACAAGCGTAGCGCCATGCGGCAAAACTATCTGGGGAATAAGCATGACAACAGACACTCCGCTGATCTCAATTTATATGCCAACCTGGAACAGGCAGCAGTTGGCTATCCGGGCGATTAAATCAGTACTACGTCAGGACTACCGCCACTGGGAGATGATCATCGTGGATGATTGCTCCTCGTCTTATCAGCAGCTACAACAATTTGTTGAGGAGCTGAACGACCCGCGCGTCCGTTATACCCATAACGCCAGGAATACCGGCGCCTGCGCGGTTCGCAACCAGGCCATTATGCAGGCGCAAGGACACTACATTACCGGTATTGATGATGACGATGAATGGACGCCAAACCGTCTGAGCGTGTTTCTGGCCCATAAACACCAGTTGACTACGCACGCCTTTTTGTATGCCAACGACTATGTGTGCGAGGGCGAGGTCTACTCTCAGCCTGCCAGCCTGCCGCTGTATCCGAAATCCCCTTATTCGCGCCGCTTGTTCTACAAGCGCAATATTATTGGCAATCAGGTTTTTACCTGGGCCTGGCGTTTTAAAGCGTGTTTGTTCGATACCGAACTCAAGGCGGCGCAGGATTACGACATTTTTCTGCGCATGGTGGTGGAGTATGGCGAACCGTGGAAAGTTGAAGAGGCGACGCAAATTTTACATATCAACCACGGCGAGATGCAGATTACCTCTTCGCCGAAAAAGTTCTCCGGCTATTTCCATTTTTATCGTAAGCACAAAGATAAATTCGATCGCGCCAGCAAAAAATACCAGCTTTTTACGCTGTACCAAATTCGCAATAAGCGAATGACCTGGCGCACGTTGCTGACGTTGCTCTCCGTGCGTAACAGCAAACGCCTGGCGGCCGGGCTGCGGGGGCGATAACGATGTTGGAAGACTTACGCGCGAATAGCTGGAGCTTACGCCCCTGTTGCATGGTGCTGGCCTACCGTATCGCTCATTTTTGTTCCGTCTGGCGCAAAAAGAATGTGCTGAATAATCTGTGGGCCGCGCCGGTGCTGGTGCTGTATCGCGTGATCACGGAATGCCTGTTCGGGTATGAAATCCAGGCCGCCGCGACCATTGGTCGGCGGTTCACTATCCATCATGGTTACGCGGTAGTGATCAACAAACATGTCGTCGCCGGCGACGATTTTACCATTCGCCACGGCGTCACCATTGGCAATCGCGGCGCGGACAGCCTGGCTTGTCCGGTGATTGGTAACGGCGTTGAGCTGGGGGCGAATGTCATCCTGCTTGGCGATATTACTATCGGTAATCACGTCACGATTGGCGCGGGTAGCGTGGTGCTTGACAGTATTCCGGACCATGCGCTGGTGGTGGGAGAAAAAGCACGGGTGAAGGTCAGCACATGAATATTCTGCAATTTAATGTACGGCTGGCGGAAGGCGGCGCGGCGGGAGTGGCGTTGGATCTCCATCTGCGGGCGCTGCAAAAAGGGCTGACGTCGCGTTTTGTCTATGGTTATGGCAAAGGCGGAAAAAAAAGCGTCAGCCACCACCGTTATCCGCAGGTGATAAAACAGACGCCGCGCGGCACGGCAATCGCTAATATCGCGCTGTTTCGTTTCCTGAATCGCGATCTGTTTGGCAATCTCGACAATCTTTACCGCACGGTTATCCAGACATCCGGCCCGCTGGTGCTGCATTTTCATGTTCTCCACAGTTACTGGCTAAACCTGGAGGACATCGTGACGTTTTGCGAAAAAGTCAAAGCGCAAAAACCAGACGTCACGCTGGTCTGGACGTTGCACGATCACTGGAGCGTCACCGGGCGTTGCGCCTTCACCGACGGTTGCGAGGGTTGGAAAAGCGGCTGCCAAAAATGCCCGACCCTAAGCAATTATCCGCCGGTCAGGGTGGATCGGGCGCACCAGCTTATTGACGGCAAACGTCAGCGCTTTCGGGACATGCTGCGGCTGGGCTGCCGGTTTATTTCACCGAGCCAGCATGTGGCCGAGGCCTTTAACAGCGTTTATGGCGCGGGACTCTGCCGGGTGATTAACAACGGTATCGATCTGGCGACCGAGGCGATTCTCGCGCAACTATCACCTGTGCCGCTGAATCCGGGCAAACCGCGGATCGCCATTGTGGCGCATGACTTGCGTTACGACGGCAAAACTGACCAGCGTCTGGTACACGACATGATGGCGCTGGGCGAAAAAATTGAACTGCATACCTTCGGTAAATTTTCGCCTTTTACCGGCCAAAACGTTGTTAATCACGGTTTTGAAACCGATAAGCGCAAATTAATGAGCGCACTCAATGAGATGGATGCGCTGGTCTTTAGCTCGCGGGTCGATAACTATCCGCTGATCTTGTGTGAAGCGCTCTCGATCGGCGTACCGGTGATCGCCACCCACAGCGAGGCGGCGCAGGAGGTGCTGGTGAAATCCGGCGGCCAGACTTTTGCCGCTACAGATGTACTGCGCCTGGCGCAGCGGCGTAAGCCAGAGATTGCTCAGGCGGTATTTGGCACAACGCTGGACGCCTTTCGTATGCGTAGCCGCGTCGCGTACAGCGGTCAACAGATGCTGGAGGAGTATGTCTCGTTCTATCAGAATCTGTAGCTATCTGCTGCTGCCGCTGATCTACCTACTGGTCAATGTCAAGATTGCCCAACTGGGGGAAAGCTTTCCCATTACCATCGTCACTTTTTTACCGCTGTTGCTGCTGTTATTTGTGGAACGCATTAGCGTAAAAAAATTGATGATCGCCTTAGGCATCGGCGCGGGGCTTACGGCATTTAACTTCCTGTTCGGCCAGACGCTGAATGCCGGTAAATATGTCACGTCCACGATGCTGTTTGTCTATATTGTGGTCATTATCGGGATGGTCTGGAGTATCCGATTCAAAACCATTTCCGCGCATAACCACCGAAAGATTTTGCGTTTTTTTTATCTGGTGGTGGGTATGGTGGTCGCGCTCGCCGCGGTGGAGATGGCGCAAATTATCCTTACCGGCGGCAGCAGTATTATGGAAGGAATTTCGAAATATCTCATTTACAGTAATAGCTACGTACTGAACTTCATAAAATTTGGCGGTAAGCGTACCACTGCGCTTTATTTTGAACCGGCATTTTTCGCTTTGGCACTAATCTCAATTTGGCTGAGCATCAAACAGTTTGGTATCAAAACACCGAAAAGCGATGCTATGATTCTGGCAGGGATAATATTATCAGGATCATTTTCAGGGGTAATGACCTTTATCCTGTTTTACCTTCTGGAGTGGGCGTTCCAATATTTGAATAAGGATGCGATAAAGAAAAAACTTCCACTGGCGCTGGTCTCATTAACCCTGTTTTTGGTTGGGGTAATTATTGCATTTCCTTATATCGCGACACGACTTGGCGATTTAGGGACGGAAGGCTCATCTTCTTATTATCGTATTGTGGGCCCCTTAGTCATGGTCGGATATTCCTTGACCCATATTGATGGTGTAGTCAGATTTGGCTCACTTTATGAATATGTTGCATCATTCGGAATCTTTAACGGTGCGGATGTCGGGAAAACCATAGACAATGGATTGTATCTACTGATTATTTATTTTTCCTGGTTCGCAGTGCTAATGACGCTGTGGTATATGGGGAAAGTTTTAAAAATGGCGCTAAATGCGTTTGGCGATAATCGCAATTTTCGGGTGCAGCTCTATCTTTTTACGCCGGTGTCGCTGTTTTTTACCGGTTCAATATTTAGCCCGGAATATGCTTTTTTAATCGTCTGTCCGTTCATTTTGCGCAAGGCGTTAAAAATTTCATAACGGGGTGGTTGCATGTTTTTAAGCGTCGTTACCGTCGCCTTTCGCAATTACGAAGGGGTGGTAAAAACCTGGCGCTCGCTGCGCAATCTGGCGCGCGATCCGGGTCTGTCATTTGAATGGATCGTAGTGGATGGCGGTTCGGAGGACGGCACGCGCGAATTTCTGCAAAAACGTCACGGTGAGTTTAACCTGCGTTTTATCAGTGAAAAGGATCGCGGTATTTATGATGCCATGAACAAAGGCATTGCGCTGGCGCAGGGGCGCTATACCCTGTTTCTTAATTCCGGTGATGCGTTCCATGATGATGCCGCGCTGTTTGTCCGCCAACTGGCGCGACAAAAGGGCGAGGCGATGTATATTGGCGACGCGCTGCTGGATTTCGGCGGCGGGCATAAAATACGCCGGAAGGCTAAACCCGGGTATTATATCTACCATAGTTTGCCAGCCAGCCATCAGGCGATATTTTTCCCGACGGTAGCGTTAAAAAAGTATCCTTATGATCTGCAATATCATGTCTCTTCAGATTATGCGCTGGCGGCCCGTCTCTATAAAGCAGGCTATCCTTTTCGGCGAATTAACGGACTGGTATCTGAATTTTCGATGGGCGGCGTGTCAACCTCGAATAATCTGGAATTATGTCAGGATGCAAAAAACGTACAGCGAAAAATATTACGTGTGCCAGGGTTTTGGGCGCAATTATCCTATTTATTACGTCTGAAAACGACGGGTAAAACAAAAGCGCGGTATAACAAAGTCTAATCACCGGGAGTTATTATGCAGGATCTTAGCGGCTTTACGGTGCCGAAAGGGTTCCGCGGCGCTAATGCGCTAAAAGTACAATTATGGTGGGCGGTACAGGCGACATTATTCGCCGGATCGCCGCAAATATTGTATCGCTGGCGAGCCTTTTTGCTGCGTCTGTTTGGCGCCAAAATTGGAAAGAATGTGGTTATTCGACCGTCAGTAAAAATTACCTATCCGTGGAAATTAACCGTCGGCGATTATGCCTGGGTAGGCGACGACGCGGTGTTATATACGTTGGGTGAAATTAAAATTGGCGCACATGCGGTCATTTCACAAAAAGGGTATTTGTGTACCGGTAGCCATGATTATACCAGCGCCCATTTCGATATTAACGCCGCGCCGATTGTTATTGGCGAAAAATGTTGGCTGGCAACCGATGTTTTTGTCGCGCCCGGCGTGATGATAGGTCATGGCACCGTCGTCGGCGCGCGCAGCAGCGTATTTAAATCATTACCGGCAAATGCGATTTGTCGGGGCAATCCCGCAGTGGTAACGCGCCAGCGCGTTCAGAAAGTTACTCCCTAACGGGACTATTTGAGGAAATGAAAATGTCAAAAGTCGCTCTCATTACTGGCGTAACCGGACAGGATGGGTCTTACCTGGCAGAATTTCTGCTGGAAAAAGGGTATGAGGTGCATGGTATCAAGCGTCGCGCGTCATCGTTTAATACCGAGCGCGTGGACCATATTTATCAGGACCCGCACAGCTGCAACCCGAAATTTCATCTGCATTACGGCGACCTCACCGACGCCTCCAACCTGACCCGCATTTTACAGGAAGTGCAGCCGGATGAGGTCTACAACCTGGGCGCGATGAGCCACGTGGCGGTGTCGTTTGAGTCGCCGGAATATACCGCCGATGTGGATGCGATGGGCACGCTGCGCCTGCTGGAGGCGATTCGCTTCCTCGGTCTTGAAAAGAAAACGCGTTTCTACCAGGCCTCCACCTCTGAACTGTACGGGCTGGTGCAGGAAATTCCGCAGAAAGAGACCACGCCGTTCTACCCGCGTTCCCCCTATGCGGTGGCGAAACTGTACGCCTACTGGATCACCGTCAACTACCGTGAATCCTACGGTATTTACGCCTGTAACGGCATTCTGTTTAACCATGAGTCCCCGCGTCGCGGCGAAACCTTCGTCACCCGTAAGATCACCCGCGCCATCGCCAATATCGCCCAGGGACTGGAGTCCTGCCTGTATCTCGGCAACATGGACTCGCTGCGCGACTGGGGTCATGCGAAAGATTACGTGCGGATGCAGTGGATGATGTTACAGCAGGAGCAGCCGGAAGATTTCGTGATTGCCACCGGCGTGCAGTATTCCGTACGCCAGTTTGTGGAGCTGGCGGCGGCGCAACTGGGGATAAAACTGCGCTTTGAAGGCGAAGGCATTAATGAGAAAGGGATTGTGGTATCCGTTACCGGACACGATGCGCCGGGCGTGAAACCGGGCGATGTGATTGTGGCCGTTGATCCGCGTTATTTCCGTCCGGCGGAAGTGGAAACCCTGCTGGGCGATCCGTCCAAAGCGCATGAGAAACTGGGCTGGAAACCGGAAATCACCCTGTCGGAGATGGTCTCGGAGATGGTGGCGAACGATCTGGAGGCCGCGAAAAAACACTCACTGCTGAAATCTCACGGTTACGAGGTGGCCATCGCGCTGGAGTCCTGAGAATGAATAAGCAACGAATTTTTGTGGCGGGCCATCGCGGAATGGTGGGCTCCGCCATTGTACGGCAGCTTGCGCCGCGCGGCGACGTGGAACTGGTGCTGCGCACCCGCGATGAGCTGGATCTGCTCGACGGGCGCGCGGTACAGGCGTTCTTTGCCGGGGCGGGTATCGACCAGGTTTATCTGGCGGCGGCGAAAGTGGGCGGCATTGTCGCCAACAACACGTATCCGGCGGATTTTATTTATGAAAACATGATGATAGAGAGCAACATTATTCACGCCGCGCACCTGCACAACGTGAACAAACTGCTGTTTCTCGGTTCGTCCTGTATCTATCCGAAACTGGCAAGGCAGCCGATGGCGGAAAGCGAGCTGCTGCAGGGGACGCTGGAGCCGACCAACGAGCCGTATGCCATCGCCAAGATCGCCGGGATTAAACTGTGCGAGTCCTACAACCGGCAGTACGGTCGCGACTACCGTTCGGTGATGCCAACCAACCTGTACGGCCCGCATGATAATTTCCATCCGGACAATTCACATGTGATCCCGGCGCTGCTGCGCCGCTTTCATGAGGCCGCACAGAGCCACGCGCCGGAGGTGGTGGTGTGGGGCAGCGGCACGCCGATGCGCGAATTTCTGCACGTTGACGATATGGCGGCGGCCAGCATTCACGTGATGGAGCTGGCGCGCGAAGTGTGGCAGGAGAACACCGACCCGATGCTGTCGCACATTAACGTCGGCACTGGCGTGGACTGCACCATTCGCGAGCTGGCGCAGACCATCGCAAAGGTGGTGGGTTACCAGGGCCGGGTGGTGTTCGACGCCGCGAAGCCGGACGGCACGCCGCGTAAATTGCTCGACGTCACGCGCCTGCATCAGCTTGGCTGGTATCACGAAATTTCACTGGAGGCAGGGCTTGCCGGTACTTACCAGTGGTTCCTTGAGAATCAGCAACGGTTCCGGGGGTGACAATGTTTTTACGTCAGGAAGATTTCGCCGCCGTGGTGCGGACCACGCCCCTCATCTCCCTCGATTTCATTGTGGAAAACGGCCAGGGGGAAATTTTACTGGGTCAGCGTCTCAACCGTCCGGCGCAGGGCTACTGGTTTGTGCCGGGGGGGCGGGTGTGCAAAGACGAAACGCTGGAGGCCGCCTTTGCACGCCTGACGCAGGCGGAACTGGGCGTGCGTCTGCCGCTGGCGGCAGGGACGTTTTATGGCGTCTGGCAGCACTTCTATGACGACAACTTTTCCGGTGAGGATTTTTCAACTCACTACATCGTGCTCGGCTTTCGTCTGCGCGTGGCGGAGAGCGATTTACGCCTGCCTGACACCCAGCATGGCAGTTACCGCTGGCTGACGCCGGAACAGCTTCTGGCAAGCGACAATGTTCATGAGAACAGTCGGGCCTACTTCTTTCCTGACGCGCCGGCGGTGGGCCTATGAAGATCCTGGTCTATGGCATTAACTATTCGCCGGAACTGACCGGTATCGGCAAATATACCGGTGAAATGGTGGCGTGGATGGCGCAGGAAGGCCATGAGGTGCGGGTCATTACTGCGCCGCCGTACTACCCGCAGTGGAAGGTCGGCGAGCGCTATTCCGCCTGGCGCTATCGCCGGGAAGAGGGCGAGGCTACCGTCTGGCGTTGCCCGCTGTATGTGCCGAAACAGCCCTCCACCCTAAAACGACTACTTCATCTGGGGAGCTTTGCATTGAGCAGTTTTTTCCCACTGATGGCGCAGCGTCGCTGGAAGCCGGATCGGATTATCGGCGTTGTACCGACGCTCTTTTGTACGCCGGGAATGCGCCTGCTGGCGACACTCTCCGGCGCACGTACCGTTCTGCATATTCAGGATTACGAAGTGGACGCCATGCTCGGCTTAGGAATGGCGGGAAAAGGCAAGCGCGGCAGCGTAGCGCGGTTAGCGACGGCCTTTGAACGCAGCGCGCTGCGTAACGTTGATAATGTTTCGACCATTTCTCGCTCCATGATGAATAAAGCGCGGGAAAAAGGCGTCGCGGCGGAAAAAATCCTCTTTTTTCCGAACTGGTCGGAAGTGGCGCGCTTTCAGGACGTTAATGACGCTGACGTGACGGCTTTGCGTCAGCAGCTTGGCTTGCCAGAGGGCAAAAAAATTGTGCTCTATTCCGGCAATATCGGCGAAAAGCAAGGGCTGGAAAAGGTAATTGACGCCGCGGAACGATTACGCGATCGACCGTTGATTTTTGCGATTGTCGGCCAGGGGGGCGGCAAGGCGCGGCTGGAGAACATGGCCCGCGAACGCGGCCTGGCAAATATTAAATTCCTCCCGCTGCAGCCTTACGACGCCTTACCCGCGCTGCTGAAAATGGGCGACTGCCATCTGGTGGTGCAAAAGCGCGGCGCAGCGGATGCGGTACTGCCCTCCAAGCTGACTAACATTCTGGCGGTCGGCGGTAATGCGGTGATTACCGCTGAGCCGCACACCGAATTAGGACAACTTTGCGCGCGCTATCCGGGCATCGCCGTTTGCGTGGAGCCGGAGTCGACCGACGCGCTGGTCGACGGGATTAGCCAGGCGCTCGCCATGCCGAAAAACAACACGACGGCACGTGAATACGCCGAACGCACGCTCAATAAAGAGAACGTGCTACGCCAATTTATTGCAGATATTCGGGGATGATAATGCGTCAGACAAAACTTTACCCGGTTGTGATGGCCGGTGGCTCCGGTAGCCGATTGTGGCCGCTTTCTCGCGTGCTTTATCCAAAACAGTTTCTGTGCCTGAAAGGCGATCTCACCATGCTGCAAACCACCATTTGCCGTCTGAACGGCGTGGAGTGCGAAAGCCCGGTGGTGATCTGCAACGAACAGCACCGTTTTATCGTTGCCGAACAGCTCCGCCGGCTCAATAAGCTGACGGAGAACATTATTCTTGAGCCCGCCGGGCGCAATACCGCGCCGGCGATTGCGTTGGCGGCGCTGGCAGCGACGCGCCAGCATACGGACTGCGATCCGCTGATGCTGGTACTGGCGGCGGATCATGCGATCGCCAATGAAGAGGCCTTCCGCGACGCGGTGCGCGGCGCCATGCCCTATGCCGACGCGGGCAAACTGGTGACCTTCGGTATCGTGCCGGATCTGCCGGAAACCGGCTATGGCTATATCCGGCGCGGTGATGTCGTGCCGGGCGCGACGGATGCGGTGGCTTTTGAGGTGGCGCAGTTCGTTGAGAAGCCGGGGCTGGAAACCGCTCAAGCCTACGTCGCCAGCGGCGATTACTACTGGAACAGCGGCATGTTTCTGTTCCGCGCCGGACGCTATCTGGAAGAGCTGAAAAAGTTCCGCCCCGATATTCTGGCCGCCTGTGAGCAGGCGATGCGCGGCGTCGATCCGGATCTTGACTTCATTCGCGTGGATGAAGAGGCCTTCCTCGCCTGTCCGGAAGAGTCCATTGACTATGCGGTGATGGAGCGGACGGCGGACGCGGTGGTGATGCCAATGGACGCGGGCTGGAGCGATGTCGGCTCGTGGTCCTCGCTGTGGGAAATCAGCGCCCACACCCCGGAGGGAAACGTCCACCACGGCGACGTCATCAGCCATAAAACGGAAAACAGCTACGTTTACGCCGAATCCGGCCTGGTGACCACCGTCGGCGTGAAGGATCTGGTGGTGGTGCAGACCAAAGACGCCGTGCTGATTGCCGATCGCCACGCGGTGCAGGACGTGAAAAAGGTGGTGGAGAAGATCAAGGCCGACGGACGCCATGAGCACCACATGCACCGCGAGGTTTACCGTCCGTGGGGCAAATACGACTCCATCGACGCGGGCGAGCGCTATCAGGTGAAGCGCATTACCGTCAAGCCGGGGGAAGGACTGTCGGTGCAGATGCACCATCACCGCGCCGAGCACTGGGTGGTGGTGGCGGGGACCGCCAGAGTCACCATCAACGGCGAGGTTAAGCTGCTCGGTGAAAACGAGTCCATCTATATTCCGCTGGGGGCGACCCACTGCCTGGAAAATCCGGGAAAAATACCGCTCGATTTAATTGAAGTGCGTTCCGGCTCGTATCTCGAAGAGGACGACGTGGTGCGGTTCGAGGATCGTTACGGGCGGATCTGACGCCTGCAATTATGCCCGGTAAGCGCAACGCGCCATCCGGCAATGAATAACAATAACGATGTTGGCCATTTACGGTCAGGGCTAACTGTTGCCTGAAGAAGGGTAAGAACATGACAAAATTAACCTGTTTCAAGGCCTACGACATTCGCGGCAGGCTGGGCGAAGAGCTCAATGAAGATATCGCGTGGCGGATTGGCCGCGCCTACGGCGAATATTTAAAACCGAAAACCATCGTGCTGGGCGGCGACGTGCGCCTGACCAGCGAGGCGCTGAAGCTGGCGCTGGCGAAAGGGTTACAGGACGCGGGCGTCGACGTGCTGGATATCGGTATGTCCGGCACCGAAGAGATTTACTTCGCCACCTTCCACCTTGGCGTGGACGGCGGTATTGAGGTGACCGCCAGCCATAACCCGATGGACTACAACGGTATGAAGCTGGTACGCGAGGGCGCCCGCCCGATAAGCGGCGACACCGGTCTGCGCGACGTTCAGCGTCTGGCGGAAGCGGGCGACTTCCCGCCGGTGAACGAGGCCGCGCGCGGCAGCTACAGACAAATCAGCCTGCGCGACGCCTACATCGGCCACCTGCTCGGCTATATCAGCGTCAGCAATCTCACCCCGCTGAAGCTGGTGGTGAATTCCGGCAACGGCGCGGCGGGGCCGGTCATTGACGCCATCGAAGCGCGTCTGAAGGCGCTGGGCGCGCCGGTGGAGTTCATCAAAATCCACAACACCCCGGACGGCACCTTCCCGAACGGCATTCCCAACCCGTTGCTGCCGGAGTGTCGCGACGACACCCGTAAGGCCGTTATTGAACACGGGGCGGACATGGGCATCGCCTTTGACGGCGACTTCGACCGCTGCTTCCTGTTCGATGAGAAAGGGCAGTTTATCGAGGGGTACTACATCGTCGGGCTGCTGGCGGAAGCGTTTCTGGAAAAACACCCGGGGGCGAAGATTATCCACGACCCGCGCCTGACCTGGAACACGGAGGCAGTGGTGACGGCGGCGGGCGGGACGCCGGTGATGTCAAAAACCGGACATGCCTTTATCAAGGAGCGGATGCGTACGGAGGATGCCATTTATGGCGGGGAAATGAGCGCGCATCACTATTTTCGTGATTTTGCCTACTGCGACAGCGGGATGATCCCGTGGCTGCTGGTGGCGGAGCTGGTGTGCCTGAAGGGGCAGTCGCTGGGTGAGCTGGTCCGCGACCGGATGGCGGCGTTCCCGGCGAGCGGGGAAATCAACAGCAGGCTGGCGGAGCCGGCGGCGGCCATGGCGCGGGTGGAAGCGCACTTCGCGGAAGAGGCGCAGGCAGTGGACCGCACGGACGGTCTCAGCATGTCGTTCGCCAACTGGCGTTTCAACCTGCGCTCGTCAAACACCGAACCGGTGGTGCGCCTGAATGTGGAATCACGCGGCGATATTCCGCTGATGGAAGCGCGAACACGCACTCTGCTGGCGCTGCTGAATCAGTAACGTCAGATCTCCCCTTACCGCCTGCGGGTAAGGGGCCAATCACAGGAACAACGATGACAAATCTAAAAAAGCGCGAACGAGCCAAAACCAATGCATCGTTAATCTCTATGGTGCAACGCTTTTCAGATATCACCATCATGTTTGGCGGGCTGTGGTTCATCTGTGAAGTCAGTGGACTGCCATTCCTGTACATGCACCTGTTGGTGGCGCTGATTACGCTGGTTGTTTTTCAAATGCTGGGCGGGATGACCGATTTTTATCGCTCCTGGCGCGGCGTCAAAATGTCGACAGAGTTAACGCTGTTACTGCAAAACTGGACGCTGAGCCTGATCTTCAGCGCCGGTCTGGTGGCGTTTAATGATGACTTTGACAACCGCCTCGCCACCTGGCTGGCCTGGTATGCGCTGTCCAGCCTGGGCTTAGTGTTATGCCGTTCATTTATTCGTTTCGGCGCGGGCTGGCTACGCAATCGTGGTTATAACACTCGCCGGGTCGCCGTCGCCGGGGATTTGCCTGCGGGCCAGGCGTTGCTGGATAGCTTCCGTAATGAGCCGTGGCTGGGTTTTGAGGTGGTGGGCGTCTATCACGATCCCAAACCGGGCGGCGTCTCTGCTGACTGGGCCGGGAACTTCGAGCAGTTAATTGACGATGCGAAAGCCTCGCGAATTCACAATGTTTATATCGCCATGTCAATGAGCGACGGCGCCATGGTGAAAAAACTGGTGCGCGAGCTGGCCGACACCACCTGCTCGGTGATCCTTATTCCCGATGTGTTCACCTTTAATATTCTCCACTCGCGCGTGGAGGAGATGAGCGGCGTTCCGGTCGTTCCGCTGTATGACACGCCGCTATCAGGGATTAACCGTCTGCTTAAACGGGCAGAAGATATCGTGCTGGCGTCGCTGATTCTGCTGCTCATCTCACCGGTACTGTGCTGCATTGCGCTGGCGGTCAAATTGAGCTCGCCCGGGCCGGTGATTTTCCGTCAGACGCGCTACGGGATGGACGGCAAGCCGATCAAGGTCTGGAAGTTCCGCTCAATGAAGGTGATGGAGAACGATAAGGTCGTTACCCAGGCGACGCAAAACGATCCGCGCGTCACCCGGGTAGGTAACTTTTTGCGTCGTACCTCGCTGGATGAATTGCCGCAGTTTATCAACGTGTTAACCGGCGGGATGTCCATCGTCGGTCCTCGTCCTCACGCGGTGGCGCACAACGAACAGTATCGTCAGTTGATTGAAGGTTACATGCTACGCCACAAGATGAAGCCGGGCATCACCGGCTGGGCGCAAATTAATGGCTGGCGCGGTGAGACCGATACGCTGGAGAAAATGGAAAAACGCGTGGAATTCGACCTGGAATACATCCGCGAATGGAGTATTTGGTTCGATATCAAAATCGTTTTTCTGACGATTTTTAAAGGGTTTGTTAATAAAGCGGCGTATTAAGAACCTGACCCACAAGGGTATTTTACTTGCCATATTGCACCAGGGCAGTGCTCAATCTGGCTGCGCCAATGACGCCTTGTGAGCAGGTTCTGGAGAAAAGAATGAGTTTACGACAAAAAACGATCAGCGGCGCTAAATGGTCGGCTATCGCCACGATAGTGATTATCGGTCTGGGGTTAATTCAGATGACGGTGCTGGCGCGGATCATCGACAACCACCAGTTTGGCCTGTTGACCGTCTCGCTGGTGATTATCGCGCTGGCCGACACGATCTCGGACTTTGGCATCGCGAACTCGATTATCCAGCGTAAAACGATTGGGCATCTGGAGCTGACCACGCTCTACTGGCTAAACGTTGGGCTTGGGATTGTGGTATTTGCGGTGGTCTTTTGGCTGAGCGATGCGATTGCCCATGTTTTGCATAACCCGGATCTCGCGCCGTTAATCAAAACGTTGTCGCTGGCGTTCATCGTGATCCCTCACGGGCAGCAGTTCCGCGCGCTAATGCAAAAAGAGCTGGAGTTCAATAAGATCGGCATGATCGAAACGACCTCCGTGCTGGCGGGGTTCACCTTTACGGTGATTAGCGCCCATTACTGGCCGCTGGCGTTAACCGCGATTCTCGGCTATCTGGTGAACAGTGCGGTGCGAACGCTGCTGTTTGGTTACTTTGGCCGCAAGATTTACCGTCCGGGGCTGCATTTTTCGCTGGCATCGGTGTCCACGAACCTGCGTTTTGGCGCGTGGCTGACGGCGGACAGTATCGTCAATTACATCAACACGAATTTATCGACGCTGGTACTGGCGAGAATTCTCGGCGCAAGCGTCGCCGGGGGATATAACCTCGCGTACAACGTGGCGGTTGTGCCGCCGGCGAAGCTTAATCCCATCATTACTCGCGTGCTATTTCCGGCATTCGCCAAAATCCAGGACGATACCGAGAAGCTGCGCGTCAACTTCTATAAGTTGCTTTCCGTGGTGGGAATTATCAATTTTCCCGCGCTGTTGGGCCTGATGGTAGTGGCAAACAATTTTGTGCCGTTAGTGTTTGGCGAGAAGTGGAACAGCATTATCCCGATCCTGCAATTGCTGTGCGTGGTGGGGCTGTTGCGCTCGGTCGGCAACCCGATTGGTTCGCTGCTGATGGCGAAAGCGCGCGTGGATATCAGCTTTAAATTCAACGTCTTTAAAACGTTTCTGTTTATCCCGGCAATTCTCATTGGCGGCCATCTGGCGGGGGCGATTGGCGTGACGCTGGGGTTCCTGGTGGTGCAAATCATCAACACCATTCTGAGCTATTTCGTGATGATTAAGCCGGTACTCGGCTCCAGCTATCGTCAGTATATTCTCAGCCTGTGGCTACCGTTTTATCTCTCATTGCCAACATTTATTACCAGCTACGGCGCAGGAAAGCTGGTCGACGGTTATTTACCGTTGTCGGGGGTATTCGCACTACAGGTTATGGTCGGTATTTTGAGTTTTATTTTAATGATTATTTTTTCACGCAATGCGCTGGTGATGGAAATTAAAAATCAGCTTGTTGGCAGTGCAAAACTGAAAAAGTTATTACGTGTCGGATGACGGGGATATAAGAGGCTATTTATGAAATTATTAATTTTAGGCAACCACACATGCGGCAACCGTGGTGATAGCGCCATTATGCGCGGTTTGCTTGATGCCATCCGTCAACAGGCGCCAGAGGCGGAGATGGATGTGATGAGCCGTTTCCCGGTGAGTTCCGCCTGGTTGCAGGGGCGCCCGATTATTGCCGACCCGCTGTATCAGTTAAGCCAGAAACAGCAGGCGGCGGCAGGGCTTAACGGTCGGGTGAAAAAAATATTACGCCGTCGTTTTCAGCATAAAATTTTATTGTCTAAAGTCGCCCAGGAAGGATCGCTGCGTAATTTTGCTATCGCGCCGGAATTTGCCGAATTCGCGCAATTTATTGCGCAGTATGACGCCGTCATTCAGGTGGGCGGTTCAAACTATGTCGACTTATACGGTTTGACTCACTTTGAATATCCGCTGTGCGCGTTTATGGCGAACAAACCAATTTATATGGTGGGACATAGCGTCGGCCCTTTCCAGAATCCTGACTTTAACCAGCTCGCCAATTATGTTTTTGGCCGCACCAGTGCGCTGATCCTGCGTGAAACCGTCAGCCGCGATATGATGACCGCCGCGCAGATCGATACCCGGAAAGTGGAGCAGGGGGTGGATACCGCCTGGTTAGTCGAACGCCGTCACGACGAGTTTGTTGCCAGTTATGCTGTGCAGCACTGGCTGGACGTCACCGCGCGCCGCAAAACCGTCGCGATTACGTTGCGCGATCTGGATCCGTTTGATAAACGCCTGGGCACCACTCAGCAGGCCTATGAGCAGGCATTTGCTCAGGTCGTGAATCGCCTGATTGCGGACGGTTATCAGGTACTGGCGCTGTCGACCTGCACCAGTATCGATCGCTATAACCGCGATGACCGGATGGTTGCGTTACGGATGGCGAAGTATGTAAACGACTCAGAACATTTCCATATCGCGATGGACGAACTCAATGACGTGGAAATCGGAAAGATCCTCGCCTCCTGCGTACTGACCATCGGGACGCGCCTGCATTCCGCCATTATCTCCATGAATTTTGGCACGCCCGCTATCGCCATTAATTATGAACATAAATCCGCCGGGATTATGCAGCAGCTAGGCCTGGCGGAATTGGCTATCGATATCCGTCACTTGCTGAACGGTTCATTACAAAGCGTGGTGGCCGATACGCTCAATCAATTGCCTGCGCTAAAGGCAAAAGTGGCTAACGCCGTTACCGAGGAGCGGGCGAAAGGGTTCACGATGATCAAATCCGTTCTCGACAGAATTCGGGAGGCGCAATGAAAGTCAGCTTTTTTCTGCTGAAATTTCCACTCTCATCGGAAACCTTTGTGCTGAATCAGATTACTGCGTTTATTGATATGGGCCATGAGGTGGAGATTGTCGCGTTACAAAAAGGCGATACCCAACATACTCACGCCGCCTGGGAGAAGTATGGCCTGGCGGCGAAAACCCGCTGGTTACAGGATGAGCCCCAGGGACGGCTGGCGAAACTGCGCTACCGGGCATGTAAAACGCTGCCGGGGCTGCATCGGGCGGCGACCTGGAAAGCGCTCAATTTTACCCGCTATGGCGATGAATCACGCAATTTGATTCTTTCCGCGATTTGCGCGCAGGTGAGCCACCCTTTTGTGGCGGATGTGTTCATCGCGCACTTTGGTCCGGCGGGCGTGACGGCGGCCAAACTACGCGAACTGGGCGTGCTTCGCGGCAAAATCGCGACTATTTTCCACGGGATTGATATTTCCAGCCGCGAAGTGCTCAGTCATTACACGCCGGAGTATCAGCAGTTGTTTCGTCGTGGCGATCTGATGCTGCCCATCAGCGATCTGTGGGCCGGTCGCCTGAAAAGTATGGGCTGTCCGCCGGAAAAGATTGCCGTTTCGCGCATGGGCGTCGACATGACGCGTTTTACCCATCGTCCGGTGAAAGCGCCAGGGATGCCGCTGGAGATGATTTCCGTCGCGCGCCTGACCGAGAAAAAAGGCCTGCATGTGGCGATTGAAGCCTGTCGGCAACTGAAAGCGCAGGGCGTGGCGTTTCGCTACCGCATTCTGGGGATTGGCCCGTGGGAACGTCGGCTGCGCACGCTCATCGAGCAGTATCAGCTAGAGGATGTCATTGAGATGCTGGGGTTTAAACCGAGCCATGAAGTGAAGGCGATGCTGGATGACGCCGATGTTTTTTTGCTGCCGTCGATTACCGGTACGGATGGCGATATGGAAGGTATTCCGGTAGCGCTGATGGAGGCGATGGCGGTAGGGATTCCCGTGGTATCTACCGTGCATAGCGGTATTCCGGAACTGGTGGAGGCCGGCAAATCCGGCTGGCTGGTGCCGGAAAACGATGCGCAGGCGCTGGCGGCCCGACTCGCTGAGTTCAGCCGGATTGACCACGACACGCTGGAGTCGGTGATCACGCGCGCCCGTGAAAAAGTGGCGCAAGATTTTAATCAGCAGGTGATTAATCGCCAGTTAGCCTGCCTGCTACAAACGATATAAACGAGGTGGTATGCCCGCGACTAAATTCTCCCGACGTACTCTCCTGACGGCAGGTTCTGCGCTTGCTGTTCTTCCTTTTCTGCGCGCCTTGCCGGTACAGGCGCGTGAACCTCGCGAGACCGTCGATATTAAGGATTATCCGGCGGATGACGGTATCGCCTCGTTCAAACAGGCCTTCGCCGACGGACAGACCGTGGTCGTACCGCCAGGATGGGTGTGTGAAAATATCAATGCGGCGATAACGATTCCGGCGGGAAAAACTCTGCGGGTACAGGGCGCGGTGCGTGGGAATGGCCGGGGACGGTTTATTTTGCAGGACGGGTGTCAGGTGGTGGGGGAGCAGGGCGGCAGTCTGCACAATGTGACGCTGGATGTTCGCGGGTCGGACTGTGTGATTAAAGGCGTGGCGATGAGCGGCTTTGGCCCCGTCGCGCAAATTTTCATCGGTGGTAAGGAACCGCAGGTGATGCGTAATCTCATTATCGATGACATCACCGTTACCCACGCCAACTACGCCATTCTCCGCCAGGGATTTCATAACCAAATGGACGGCGCGCGGATTACGCATAGCCGCTTTAGCGATTTGCAGGGGGACGCCATTGAGTGGAATGTCGCGATTCACGACCGCGACATCCTGATTTCCGATCATGTCATCGAACGCATTGATTGTACCAATGGCAAAATCAACTGGGGGATCGGCATCGGGCTGGCGGGTAGCACCTATGACAACAGTTATCCTGAAGACCAGGCAGTAAAAAACTTTGTGGTGGCCAATATTACCGGATCTGATTGCCGACAGCTGGTGCACGTAGAAAATGGCAAACATTTCGTCATTCGCAATGTCAAAGCCAAAAACATCACGCCCGATTTCAGTAAAAATGCGGGTATTGATAACGCAACGATCGCAATTTATGGCTGTGATAATTTCGTCATTGATAATATTGATATGACGAATAGTGCCGGGATGCTCATCGGCTATGGCGTCGTTAAAGGAAAATACCTGTCAATTCCGCAAAACTTTAAATTAAACGCTATTCGGTTGGATAATCGCCAGGTTGCTTATAAATTACGCGGCATTCAAATTTCATCCGGTAACGCCCCCTCATTTGTTGCCATCACCAATGTACGGATGACGCGTGCTACGCTGGAACTGCATAATCAACCGCAGCACCTCTTTTTGCGTAATATCAACGTGATGCAAACTTCAGCGATTGGCCCGGCGTTAAAAATGCATTTCGATTTGCGTAAAGATGTCCGTGGTCAATTTATGGCCCGCCAGGACACGCTGCTTTCCCTCGCTAATGTTCATGCCATCAATGAAAACGGGCAGAGTTCCGTGGATATCGACAGGATTAATCACCAAACCGTGAATGTCGAAGCAGTGAATTTTTCGCTGCCGAAGCGGGGAGGGTAAGTACCGCTATTTTTACGAAAATTCCTGGGAAAAAGTTGTTCATACTTAATGTCATGGTGCCGACTAAGACGTAATGTAGAGCGTGCCATCATTATCCCTGGCAGCAGAGTAATTCATGCTGGCGAAAACAAGCTAAAGAGCTATAATTCAGCAACCATTTTACAGGTGGAAGAAACAATGATGAATTTGAAAGCAGTTATACCGGTAGCGGGTTTGGGTATGCATATGTTGCCTGCCACCAAGGCAATCCCAAAAGAGATGCTACCGATCGTCGACAAGCCAATGATTCAGTACATTGTCGATGAGATTGTGGCTGCAGGGATCAAAGAAATCGTGCTGGTGACTCACGCGTCTAAAAACGCCGTTGAGAACCACTTCGACACCTCTTATGAACTTGAATCACTTCTTGAGCAGCGCGTTAAGCGCCAGCTTTTGGCGGAAGTGCAATCTATCTGCCCACCGGGCGTGACGATTATGAACGTTCGCCAGGCGCAGCCGTTAGGGCTGGGGCACTCTATTCTGTGCGCGCGTCCGGTCGTGGGCGATAACCCTTTCATTGTGGTACTCCCGGATATTATTATTGATGATGCTACCGCCGATCCGCTGCGCTATAACCTTGCGGCGATGGTGGCGCGTTTCAATGAAACGGGTCGCAGCCAGGTGCTGGCGAAGCGCATGAAAGGTGATTTATCGGAGTATTCCGTTATCCAGACGAAAGAACCTCTGGATAATGAAGGCAAAGTCAGCCGGATTGTGGAGTTTATCGAAAAACCGGATCAGCCGCAGACGCTGGATTCCGATTTGATGGCGGTAGGCCGTTATGTGCTTTCAGTCGACATCTGGGCGGAACTGGAAAGAACCGAACCGGGCGCCTGGGGCCGTATCCAGCTCACCGATGCCATTGCAGAACTGGCGAAAAAACAGTCGGTTGACGCGATGCTAATGACGGGTGACAGCTATGACTGCGGTAAAAAAATGGGCTACATGCAGGCATTTGTGAAGTACGGGCTGCGCAACCTGAAAGAAGGAGCCAAGTTCCGTAAGAGCATAGAGCAGCTTTTGCATGAATAAGTATTAACAACCGTGATAAATGGTTGGTGATAAACATAATAACGGCAGTGAACATTCGAAGCGGCAAGTTGGCTGAAACGAATGTTGACTGCCGTTTTAGTTTTGTATAAAGGGCTTAAGTAACAAGGGGTTATCTGGAGCATTTTAATGCTGATTTTATAAGATTAATCCTTGTTTCCGGATGCAATTAATAAGACAATTAGCGTTTAAGTTTTAGTGAGCTTTGCCCTGCCGGGCGAGGTCTGTAACAAGTCGATATGTACGCAGTGCACTGGTAGCTGATGAGCCAGGGGCGGTAGCGTGTGTAACGACTTGAGCAATTAATTTTTATTGGCAAATTAAATACCACATTAAATACGCCTTATGGAATAGAAAAGTGAAGATACTTATTACTGGCGGGGCAGGTTTTATTGGATCAGCTGTTGTCCGCCATATTATTAAGAATACACAGGACACTGTAGTTAATATTGATAAATTAACCTACGCCGGTAATCTTGAATCCCTTTCTGATATTTCTGAAAGTAATCGCTACAATTTTGAACACGCGGATATTTGTGATTCCGCTGAAATAACGCGTATTTTTGAGCAGTACCAGCCGGACGCGGTGATGCATTTGGCTGCGGAAAGTCATGTGGACCGTTCGATTACCGGGCCAGCAGCATTTATTGAAACCAATATCGTCGGCACCTATGCACTTCTTGAAGTTGCGCGTAAATACTGGTCTGCCCTTGGCGAAGATAAAAAAAATAATTTTCGTTTTCATCATATTTCCACTGATGAAGTTTACGGCGATTTACCGCATCCTGATGAAGTTGAAAACAGCGTTACGCTGCCGTTATTTACTGAAACGACGGCATATGCGCCAAGTAGCCCCTATTCTGCGTCAAAAGCATCCAGCGATCATTTAGTCCGTGCCTGGCGGCGTACCTATGGTCTACCAACGATCGTTACCAATTGTTCTAATAACTATGGCCCTTATCACTTCCCTGAAAAACTGATTCCGTTGGTCATTTTGAACGCACTGGAAGGAAAGCCTTTGCCAATTTATGGCAAAGGGGATCAGATTCGCGATTGGCTATATGTAGAAGATCACGCTCGCGCGCTTCATATGGTAGTGACTGAAGGCAAGGCGGGGGAGACTTATAACATTGGTGGCCACAATGAGAAGAAAAATCTTGATGTGGTATTTACCATCTGTGATCTGCTGGATGAGATTGTACCCAAAGCGACTTCTTATCGTGAACAAATCACTTATGTCGCGGATCGTCCGGGCCATGATCGTCGTTATGCCATTGATGCAGGTAAAATTAGCCGCGAATTAGGCTGGAAACCGCTGGAGACCTTTGAAAGCGGTATTCGTAAAACAGTGGAATGGTACCTTGCAAATACTCAATGGGTAAACAATGTTAAAAGTGGGGCGTATCAGAGTTGGATAGAACAGAACTATGAAGGACGCCAGTAATGAATATCTTACTTTTTGGTAAGACAGGGCAAGTAGGCTGGGAGTTGCAACGTTCTCTGGCACCAGTGGGGAATCTGATTGCTCTGGATGTCCATTCAAAAGAGTTTTGCGGTGATTTTAGCAATCCGAAAGGCGTTGCCGAAACCGTTCGTAAGCTTCGTCCCGATGTGATTGTTAACGCAGCAGCCCATACTGCAGTAGATAAAGCAGAGTCTGAACCAGAACTGGCGCAGTTACTTAACGCCACCAGTGTGGAAGCCATCGCTAAAGCAGCCAACGAAACTGGCGCATGGGTAGTGCATTATTCAACCGATTATGTATTTCCTGGTACCGGCGATATCCCATGGCAGGAAACGGACGCTACGTCGCCGCTGAATGTCTATGGCAAGACCAAACTGGCGGGAGAAAAGGCCCTGCAGGATAACTGCCCTAAGCATCTTATCTTCCGCACCAGTTGGGTTTATGCCGGTAAGGGCAATAATTTCGCAAAGACAATGCTTCGTCTGGCGAAAGAGCGTCAGACACTTTCAGTCATCAACGATCAGTACGGTGCGCCAACCGGTGCGGAATTACTGGCTGACTGCACGGCCCATGCGATCCGTGTGGCGTTAAAGAAACCAGAAGTCGCAGGTCTTTACCATCTGGTTGCCGGGGGAACCACAACCTGGCATGACTACGCGGCCTTAGTCTTTGACGAGGCGCGCAAAGCAGGGATAACGCTTGCGCTGACTGAGCTTAATGCTGTGCCGACCAGCGCCTACCCGACGCCGGCGAGCAGACCTGGCAATTCGCGTCTCAATACTGAAAAGTTTCAGCGTAATTTTGGCCTTATTCTGCCGCAATGGGAATTAGGAGTTAAGCGCATGCTGACTGAAATGTTTACGACGACAACCATCTGATAAATTTAAATGCCCATCAGGGCATTTTCTATGAATGAGAAATGGAAATGAAAACGCGTAAGGGCATTATTTTAGCGGGGGGCTCCGGCACTCGTCTTTATCCGGTGACCATGGCGGTAAGTAAGCAATTGCTACCAATTTATGATAAACCGATGATTTACTATCCCCTTTCCACGCTTATGCTGGCAGGCATTCGGGATATCCTGATCATCAGTACGCCACAGGACACGCCGCGTTTTCAACAACTGCTGGGAGACGGCAGCCAGTGGGGGCTGAATCTTCAATATAAAGTACAGCCAAGCCCGGATGGCTTAGCACAGGCGTTTATTATTGGTGAAGAGTTCATTGGTCATGATGATTGTGCATTAGTGCTGGGTGACAATATCTTCTATGGTCATGATTTACCAAAGTTAATGGAAGCTGCCGTTAATAAAGAAAGTGGTGCTACCGTCTTTGCTTATCATGTAAACGATCCAGAGCGCTACGGTGTGGTTGAGTTTGATCAAAATGGCACAGCCGTTAGTCTGGAAGAAAAACCGTTACAACCGAAGAGTAATTACGCGGTAACGGGGCTGTATTTTTATGATAATAGCGTGGTGGAGATGGCGAAAAATCTTAAGCCTTCCGCTCGCGGTGAGTTAGAAATCACGGATATTAACCGTATCTATATGGATCAGGGAAGATTGTCTGTCGCTATGATGGGGCGCGGTTATGCCTGGCTGGATACAGGGACGCATCAGAGTTTGATAGAGGCCAGTAATTTTATTGCAACCATCGAAGAACGCCAGGGTCTGAAAGTGTCTTGCCCGGAAGAGATCGCATTTCGTAAAAATTTTATAAATGCACAACAGGTTATAGAACTGGCCGGGCCATTATTAAAAAATGATTATGGCAAATATTTGCTGACGATGGTGAAAGGTTTATAAGTGATGATTGTGATTAAAACAGCAATACCAGATGTCTTGATCTTAGAGCCTAAAGTTTTTGGTGATGAGAGGGGATTCTTTTTTGAAAGTTATAACCAGCAGACCTTTGAAAAGTTGATTGGACGTAAAATTACATTTGTTCAAGATAATCATTCAAAATCCAAAAAGAACGTACTTAGAGGGCTGCATTTTCAGAGAGGAGCAAATGCACAGGGTAAGTTAGTTCGTTGTGCTGTCGGTGAGGTTTTTGATGTTGCGGTCGATATCCGAAAGGAGTCGCCTACTTTTGGTCAGTGGGTTGGCGTAAATCTATCTGCTGAGAATAAGCGACAGCTTTGGATTCCAGAAGGTTTTGCTCATGGTTTTGTTACTCTCAGTGATTATGCAGAGTTTTTGTACAAAGCAACTAATTATTATTCACCTTCATCGGAAGGTAGCATTCTATGGAATGATGAGACAATAGGTATTGAATGGCCTTTTTCTCAGCTGCCTGAGCTTTCAGCAAAAGATGCTGCAGCACCTTTACTGGATCAAGCCTTGTTAACAGAGTAAGCATCGTGTCTCATATTATTAAGATTTTTCCATCAAATATTGAATTTTCCGGTAGAGAGGATGAATCAATCCTCGATGCTGCGCTATCGGCTGGCATCCATCTTGAACATAGCTGCAAAGCGGGTGATTGTGGTATCTGTGAGTCCGATTTGTTGGCGGGAGAAGTTGTTGACTCCAAAGGTAATATTTTTGGACAGGGTGATAAAATACTAACCTGCTGCTGTAAACCTAAAACCGCCCTTGAGCTAAATGCGCATTTTTTTCCTGAACTAGCTGGACAGACAAAAAAAATTGTCCCATGCAAGGTAAATAGTGCTGTACTGGTTTCAGGCGATGTTATGACTTTGAAGTTACGCACACCACCAACAGCAAAAATTGGCTTCCTTCCAGGGCAGTATATCAATTTACATTATAAAGGTGTAACTCGCAGTTATTCTATCGCTAATAGTGATGAGTCGAATGGTATTGAGTTGCATGTAAGGAATGTTCCCAATGGTCAGATGAGCTCGCTCATTTTTGGGGAGTTACAAGAAAATACTCTTATGCGCATTGAAGGGCCTTGCGGAACATTTTTTATTCGTGAAAGTGACAGACCTATAATCTTCCTTGCAGGCGGTACTGGATTCGCTCCAGTTAAATCAATGGTTGAGCATCTCATTCAGGGGAAATGTCGTCGTGAGATCTACATTTACTGGGGAATGCAAGATAGTAAAGATTTTTACTCTGCATTACCGCAGCAGTGGAGTGAACAGTACGACAACGTTCACTATATCCCTGTTGTTTCTGGTGATGACGCCGAATGGGGGGGGAGAAAGGGATTTGTCCATCATGCCGTGATGGATGATTTTGATTCTCTAGAGTTCTTCGATATATATGCATGTGGTTCACCTGTGATGATCGATGCCAGTAAAAAGGACTTTATGATGAAAAATCTCTCTGTAGAACATTTCTATTCTGATGCATTTACTGCATCTAAATAATATTGAGGGTAATTTATGAAAGCGGTCATCCTGGCTGGTGGACTTGGTACCAGACTAAGTGAAGAAACAATTGTAAAACCAAAACCGATGGTAGAAATTGGTGGCAAGCCTATTCTTTGGCACATTATGAAAATGTATTCTGTGCATGGTATCAAGGATTTTATTATCTGCTGTGGTTATAAAGGATATGTGATTAAAGAATATTTTGCGAACTACTTCCTTCACATGTCAGATGTAACATTCCATATGGCTGAAAACCGTATGGAAGTTCACCACAAACGTGTTGAACCATGGAATGTCACATTGGTTGATACGGGTGATTCTTCAATGACTGGTGGTCGTCTGAAACGTGTTGCTGAATACGTAAAAGATGACGAGGCTTTCCTGTTTACTTATGGTGATGGCGTTGCCGACCTTGATATCAAAGCGACTATCGATTTCCATAAGGCTCACGGTAAGAAAGCGACTTTAACAGCTACTTTTCCACCTGGACGCTTTGGCGCATTAGATATCCAAGCTGGTCAGGTCCGGTCATTCCAGGAAAAACCGAAAGGCGATGGGGCAATGATCAATGGTGGTTTCTTTGTGTTGAATCCATCGGTTATCGATCTCATCGATAACGATGCAACAACCTGGGAACAAGAGCCATTAATGACATTGGCACAACAGGGGGAGTTAATGGCTTTTGAACACCCAGGTTTCTGGCAGCCGATGGATACCCTACGTGATAAAGTTTACCTCGAAGGGCTGTGGGAAAAAGGTAAAGCTCCGTGGAAAACCTGGGAGTAAGTAGATGATTGATAAAAATTTTTGGCAAGGTAAACGTGTATTCGTTACCGGCCATACTGGCTTTAAAGGAAGCTGGCTTTCGCTATGGCTGACTGAAATGGGTGCAATTGTAAAAGGCTATGCACTTGATGCGCCAACTGTTCCAAGTTTATTTGAGATAGTGCATCTTAATGATCTTATGGAATCTCATATTGGCGATATTCGTGATTTTGAAAAGCTGCGCAATTCTATTGCAGAATTTAAGCCAGAAATTGTTTTCCATATGGCAGCCCAGCCTTTAGTGCGCCTATCTTATGAACAGCCAATCGAAACATACTCAACAAATGTTATGGGTACTGTCCATTTGCTTGAAGCAGTTAAGCAAGTAGGTAACATAAAGGCAGTCGTAAATATCACCAGTGATAAGTGCTACGACAATCGTGAGTGGGTGTGGGGCTATCGTGAGAACGAACCCATGGGAGGGTACGATCCATACTCTAATAGTAAAGGTTGTGCAGAATTAGTCGCGTCTGCATTCCGGAACTCATTCTTCAATCCTGCAAATTATGAGCAACATGGCGTTGGTTTGGCGTCTGTGAGGGCTGGTAATGTCATAGGCGGAGGCGATTGGGCTAAAGACCGTTTAATTCCCGATATTCTGCGCTCATTTGAAAATAACCAGCAGGTTATTATTCGAAACCCATATTCTATCCGTCCATGGCAGCATGTACTGGAGCCTCTTTCTGGTTACATTGTGGTGGCGCAACGCTTATATACAGAAGGTGCTAAGTTTTCTGAAGGATGGAATTTCGGCCCGCGTGATGAAGATGCGAAGACGGTCGAATTTATTGTTGACAAGATGGTCACGCTTTGGGGTGATGATGCAAGCTGGTTACTGGATGGTGAGAATCATCCTCATGAGGCACATTATCTGAAACTGGATTGCTCTAAAGCAAATATGCAATTAGGATGGCATCCGCGTTGGGGATTGACTGAAACACTTGGTCGCATCGTAAAATGGCATAAAGCATGGATTCGCGGCGAAGATATGTTGATTTGTTCAAAGCGTGAAATCAGCGACTATATGTCTGCAACTACTCGTTAAGAAAATAAGTTTAAGGAATCAAAGTAATGACAGCAAATAACCTGCGTGAGCAAATTTCTCAGCTTGTCGCTCAGTATGCGAATGAGGCATTGAGCCCGAAACCTTTTGTTGCAGGTACAAGCGTTGTGCCTCCTTCCGGGAAGGTTATTGGTGCCAAAGAGTTACAATTGATGGTTGAGGCGTCTCTTGATGGATGGCTAACTACTGGTCGTTTCAATGATGCCTTTGAGAAAAAACTTGGGGAATTTATTGGGGTTCCTCATGTTTTAACGACTACATCTGGCTCTTCGGCAAACTTGCTGGCACTGACTGCGCTGACTTCCCCAAAATTAGGCGAGCGTGCTCTCAAACCTGGTGATGAGGTTATTACTGTCGCTGCTGGCTTCCCGACTACAGTTAACCCGGCGATCCAGAATGGTTTAATACCGGTATTCGTGGATGTTGATATCCCGACATATAATATCGATGCCTCTCTCATTGAAGCTGCAGTTACTGAGAAATCAAAAGCGATAATGATCGCTCATACACTCGGTAATGCATTTAACCTGAGTGAAGTTCGTCGGATTGCCGATAAATATAACTTATGGTTGATTGAAGACTGCTGTGATGCCCTTGGGACGACTTATGAAGGCCAGATGGTAGGTACCTTTGGTGACATCGGAACCGTTAGTTTTTATCCGGCTCACCATATCACAATGGGTGAAGGTGGTGCTGTATTCACCAGGTCAGGTGAACTAAAGAAAATTATTGAGTCGTTCCGTGACTGGGGCCGGGATTGTTATTGTGCGCCAGGATGCGATAACACCTGCGGTAAACGTTTTGGTCAGCAATTGGGGTCACTTCCTCAAGGCTATGATCACAAATATACTTATTCCCACCTCGGATATAATCTCAAAATCACGGACATGCAGGCAGCATGTGGTCTGGCTCAGTTAGAACGCGTGGAAGAGTTTGTAGAGCAGCGTAAAGCTAACTTTTCCTATTTGAAACAGGGTTTGCAATCTTGCACTGAATTCCTCGAATTACCAGAAGCAACAGAGAAATCAGACCCATCCTGGTTTGGCTTCCCTATCACCCTGAAAGAAACTAGCGGTGTTAACCGTGTCGAACTGGTGAAATTCCTTGATGAAGCAAAAATCGGTACACGTTTACTGTTTGCTGGAAATCTGATTCGCCAACCGTATTTTGCTAATGTGAAATATCGTGTAGTGGGTGAGTTGACAAATACCGACCGTATAATGAATCAAACGTTCTGGATTGGTATTTATCCAGGCTTGACTACAGAGCATTTAGATTATGTCGTAAGTAAGTTTGAAGAATTTTTTGGTTTAAATTTCTAATTTTTAGGATAGGATGCTTGATGTGAATAAGAAAATCCTAATGACTGGCGCTACTAGCTTTGTAGGTACCCATCTACTACATAGTCTCATAAAGGAAGGTTATAGTATTATTGCATTAAAGCGTCCTATAACCGAGCCAACGATTATCAATACCTTGATTGAATGGTTGAATATACAAGATATAGAAAAAATATGTCAATCATCTATGAATATTCATGCGATTGTCCATATTGCAACAGACTATGGTCGAAACAGAACCCCTATATCTGAACAATATAAATGTAATGTCCTATTACCAACAAGACTGCTTGAGTTAATGCCAGCGCTTAAAACGAAATTCTTTATTTCTACTGACTCTTTTTTTGGGAAATATGAGAAGCACTATGGATATATGCGTTCTTACATGGCATCTAAAAGACATTTTGTAGAACTATCAAAAATATACGTAGAGGAACATCCAGACGTTTGTTTTATAAATTTACGTTTAGAACATGTTTACGGTGAGAGGGATAAAGCAGGTAAAATAATCCCGTATGTTATCAAAAAAATGAAAAACAATGAAGATATTGATTGTACGATCGCCAGGCAGAAAAGAGATTTTATTTATATAGACGATGTTGTTTCGGCCTATTTGAAAATTTTAAAGGAGGGTTTTAACGCTGGACACTATGATGTCGAGGTGGGGACTGGAAAATCGATAGAGCTAAAAGAAGTGTTTGAGATAATAAAAAAAGAAACGCATAGTAGTAGTAAGATAAATTATGGTGCAGTTGCGATGCGTGATGATGAGATTATGGAGTCACATGCAAATACCTCTTTCTTGACTCGATTAGGTTGGAGTGCCGAGTTTTCTATTGAGAAGGGTGTGAAAAAAATGTTGAGTATGAAAGAGTAATGAATCGTATTATTAGAATGTTAGGTGTAGATAAAGCAATTCGTTATGTTATTTTTGGTAAGATAATATCTGTATTAACGGGTTTACTGTTAATAATGTTAATATCACACCATTTATCTAAAGACGCACAGGGCTATTATTATACATTTAATTCAGTAGTGGCACTACAGATAATATTTGAATTGGGGCTATCAACGGTAATCATTCAATTCGCTAGCCATGAAATGTCAGCGTTAAAATATGATTATTCTGAACGAGATATTATAGGTGAAAGTAAAAATAAGCAACGTTACCTATCGTTATTTCGGTTGGCAATAAAATGGTATGCAGTAATAGCTTTGCTAATAATATTAATAGTCGGTCCCATCGGGTATGTTTTTTTTACGCAAAAAGAAGGCTTAGGTGTACCTTGGCAAGGGGCATGGTTATTATTAACAATAGTTACAGCTTTTAATATTTTTCTTGTTTCTGTACTTTCTGTCGCTGAAGGGAGTGGGTTAATTACTGATGTGAATAAAATGAGAATGTATCAGTCGCTGTTAGCTGGTATATTGGCAGTAAGCTTACTTATTAGTGGCTTTGGACTATATGCTACGTCTGCAATAGCTATTTCAGGGACTATCATATTCTCCATATTTTCATATAAGTATTTTAAAAAAATTTTCCTGCAATCTTTAAAGCATAAAAATAAATATACTGAAGGTGGTATTTCATGGGTTAATGAAATATTTCCTATGCAATGGCGAATTGCTCTAAGTTGGATGTCAGGGTATTTTATTTATTTTGTTATGACCCCCATTGCATTCAAATATTTCGGGGCTATATATGCAGGGCAGTTAGGGATGTCTTTAACATTATGCAATATGGTAATGGCTACGGGCCTGGCTTGGATATCCACTAAATATCCAAAATGGGGAGTAATGGTTTCCAACAAACAGCTTGCGGAACTGAGTAAATCGTTCAAAAGTGCAGTAATGCAATCATCCTTTTTTGTCTTGACAGGATTAACTGGTGTATACATTTCATTATGGTTATTGAAATTATCTGGTTCAAACATTGGCGAGCGGTTTTTGGGATTGCAGGATTTTTTCTTTTTATCTTTAGCAATTATTGGTAATCACATTGTAGCTTGCTTTGCAACCTATATAAGAGCGCATAAAACTGAAAAAATGACATTGGCATCATGTATAATGGCTCTCTTGACTATAACTACAATGTTGTTTGTTGCATATTTAGAGTACTCGAGGTTCTACATGTTAATGTATGCAGCACTAACGTGGTTATATTTTGTTCCTCAAACTTATATAATCTTTAAAAGATTCAAGAGTTCTTATGAGTAAAAAACCTCTTCTTACTATTGCTATTCCGACATATAACCGCTCTTCATGTTTGGCTCGTTTACTTGATAGTATAATTCAACAGGAGAACTATTGTCATGATGAACTCGAGGTTATTGTTTGTGATAATGCTTCAACAGATGAAACAGCAAGAATAGCCAAGAGTGGCTTAGATAAAATAAGAAATAGTACTTATCATCTAAATGAAGAAAACTTAGGAATGGATGGTAACTTCCAGAAATGTTTTGAGTTATCAAATGGAAAATATCTTTGGATGATTGGCGATGATGATCTAATAGTCAAAAATGGTATTTCGAAGGTTTTTTCGATATTAAAGTCCCGGCCTGCATTAGATATGGTGTATGTAAATTCAGCAGCAAAGACTGAGTTAAACTATAATGCTGATGTGAGGACGTCATTCTACACAAATGATGTAGATTTTATTTCAGACGTGAAAGTTATGTTCACGTTTATTTCTGGAATGATATGTAAGAAAACTGATGCAATTGTCAAAGCCGTTGGTATTTTCAGTCCGCAAACTACTGGAAAATATCTTATGCATTTAACATGGCAATTGCCATTACTTAAACAGGGTGGAGAGTTCGCAGTTATCCATAATAATATAATTGAGGCTGAGCCAGATAATTCAGGTGGATATCATTTATATAAGGTTTTTTCTAATAATCTTGCGACAATCTTTGATGTTTTTTATCCCAGAGAGCACCGTGTAAGTAAAAGAGTTCGCGCATCAGCATGTTTATTCTTACTTAACTTCATAGGCGATGAAGATAAAACCAAAAATTTTGCTACAAATAATTATTTAAGAGATTGCGATAGTGCATTTATAGATTTAATTATATATAAATATGGGCTTAGGTTTTTCTATCTATACCCTAAAACTGTGCCTTTATTTAGAAAAATAAAATATATTATAAAGACGGTTTTAATGCGTAAATAAAAATTATTCAAGATGGTTTGCTGAAAACGACTTATAGGACTATCTAATGTTTGTCTATAGTTTAAGATTAAAATTAAATCTTATCATATCATTATTGAGTAAAGTTAGGCGGAAATCAAAAGCAAAGTTTCTTGTTCTGCTTAGCGGATATGATTTTAAAATGGTTGGGAAGAATTTTAAATTGAATGTCAAACCTTACTCTGCAAAAAATAACACCTCTTCCAAATGGGGTAGTATGCGGGTTGGTGATAACTGCTGGATTGAAGCTGTATATAATTATGGTGATGAAAAATTTGAACCTTATTTGTACATAGGTGATCGTATATGTTTAAGTGATAATGTTCATATTTCTTGCGTATCATGTTTAATTTTAGAAAACGATATATTAATTGGTAGCAAAGTTTATATAGGCGATCATAGCCATGGCAGTTATAAAGTATGCAGTCCGAAAATAGAACCGCCAGCAAATAAGCCATTAGGTGATATTGCTCCTATTAAAATAGGTAATTGCTGCTGGATTGGAGATAATGCAGTAATTCTGGCTGGTAGTGAAATTTGTGATGGCTGTGTAATCGCAGCTAATTCAGTCGTCAAGGATTTAAAAGTCGATAAGCCATGTTTAATTGGTGGGGTTCCTGCTAAAGTAATAAAGGTATTTTAAAATGAATGTTTTTATCAGTATTTGTATACCGTCTTATAATAGAGCTGAGTTTTTAGAGCCACTACTGGATAGCATATATAATCAAGATTATTGTTTAAAGAATAATGATTTTGAGGTCATTGTTTGTGAAGATAAATCTCCACAGAGAGATGAGATAAACTCTATTATCGAAAACTATAAAGCAAAAAATAATAAACAAAATCTTTATGTTAATTTCAATGAAGATAATTTAGGCTATGATAAGAATTTAAAAAAATGCATTAGTTTGACGACAGGTAAATATTGCATGATCATGGGCAACGATGATCTATTAGCAGATGGAGCGTTATCAAAAATAGTGAAAGTTTTGAAGGCTAATCCTGAAATTGTATTGGCTACGCGAGCGTATGGTTGGTTTAAGGAAAATCCGAATGAGTTATGTGATACTGTTCGTCATTTAACAGACGATACTTTATTTCAGCCGGGGGTTGATGCCATTAAATTTTTCTTCCGTAGAGTTGGAGTTATTTCAGGCTTTATTGTCAATGCTGAAAAAGCAAAAAAACTATCGAGTGATTTATTTGATGGGCGTTTATATTATCAAATGTACCTTGCTGGTATGCTAATGGCTGAAGGTCAGGGATACTATTTTAGCGACGTGATGACATTGTCGAGGGATACAGAGGCTCCTGACTTTGGTAACGCTGGAACTGAAAAAGGAGTTTTCACCCCGGGGGGGTATAAACCAGAGGGCCGTATACATATGGTTGAAGGCTTGTTGCTAATTGCAAAATATATAGAAGATACAACAAAAATTGATGGCGTTTATGCTGGAATTAGAAAAGACTTAGCGAACTATTTTTATCCTTATATTCGAGATCAACTCGACTTGCCTCTTTATACTTATATTAAAATGATAAATAAATTTCGGAAAATGGGATTTTCAAATGAAAAGCTTTTCTATGTGCATGCCTTTTTAGGGTATGTACTAAAACGGAGGGGCTATGATGCTTTAATTAAATACATTCGTAGCAAAAAAGGCGGTACTCCGCGTCTTGGTATTTAACCTCCACTTTCAAAAAATGTTATGAATATACTTCTTGCTGCGATATTAGGCGTTAACTTATTTTCTCCATATATTAGTTCGTGGATGGTGGGTATGCTGCCATTTCCACCAGGAGCAATCCTAAGGGATGTACTCAATGTATTTTTTGTGGCGTTAGTGCTAGTTCGATTTGTCATTGATAGGAAAAAAACTTATTTCCCGTTGGTTTTTACTATTTTTTCATGGTCGGCGGTAATACTATGGGTAATAGCGTTAACTATATTCTCACCGGATAAAATTCAAGCAATTATGGGGGGGCGGAGTTATATTTTATTCCCGGCAGTTTTCATAGCATTAGTGATTTTAAAAGTATCATACCCGCAATCCTTAAATATTG
This sequence comes from Salmonella sp. SAL00670, assembly GCF_046552235.1. NCBI lineage: Bacteria > Pseudomonadati > Pseudomonadota > Gammaproteobacteria > Enterobacterales > Enterobacteriaceae > Salmonella > Salmonella sp. SAL00670. The sequence continues at coordinate 1,298,276 of NZ_JBGDUO010000001.1, read as the reverse complement.
AAAAAATAGTTTGCTACATAATTTTTCTAATGTTTATGGTTGCGACAATATCTATTATTGATGTACTAATGAATGGAGAGTTCATTAAATTGCTCGGATATGATGAGCATTATGCAGGAGAACAATTAAACTTAATTAATAGCTATGATGGGATGGTCCGGGCTACAGGCGGTTTTAGTGATGCTCTCAATTTTGGATATATGCTCACATTAGGTGTTTTGTTATGTATGGAGTGTTTTTCCCAAGGATATAAAAGATTATTGATGCTCATTATTAGTTTTGTGCTATTTATAGCGATCTGCATGAGTCTTACTAGAGGAGCAATACTTGTTGCTGCGCTTATTTACGCACTTTATATAATTTCAAATCGGAAGATGCTTTTTTGTGGAATAACTTTATTTGTAATAATTATACCCGTTTTAGCAATTTCTACTAATATTTTTGACAACTATACAGAAATTTTGATCGGCAGGTTTACAGATTCGTCTCAGGCATCGCGTGGATCTACACAGGGGCGGATAGATATGGCAATTAATTCATTAAACTTCCTGTCAGAACATCCATCAGGTATAGGTCTGGGTACTCAAGGTTCAGGAAACATGCTTTCGGTAAAAGATAATAGGTTAAATACGGATAATTATTTTTTCTGGATCGCCCTTGAGACTGGTATTATTGGCTTAATCATAAATATTATTTATCTGGCAAGTCAATTTTATTCTTCAACTTTACTAAATAGAATATATGGCAGTCATTGTAGCAATATGCACTATAGATTATATTTTCTCTTTGGAAGTATATATTTTATAAGTGCAGCGTTAAGTTCAGCACCTTCGTCATCAACTTTTTCTATATATTATTGGACAGTTTTAGCTTTGATTCCATTTTTAAAATTAACAAATAGACGGTGCACGCGATAATGAATAATAAAAAGGTTTTGATGGATATTAGTTGGTCTAATAAAGGGGGGATTGGACGTTTTACTGATGAAATTTCTAAACTACTATGTGATATATCTAAGGAGGAACTATATAGAAAATGTGCTTCTCCGCTGGCCCCATTAGGTTTAGCAGTCAATATTTTTCTGCGAAAGAAAACTGATGTGGTTTTTCTTCCTGGCTATATTCCACCACTTTTTTGTTCGAAAAAGTTCATAATAACAATACATGATCTAAATCATCTGGATTTAAATGATAATTCCTCTCTTTTTAAGAGGTTATTTTATAATTTTATAATAAAGCGCGGTTGTAGAAAAGCATATAAAATATTTACAGTTTCGAATTTTTCAAAAGAAAGAATAGTAGCATGGTCAGGTGTAAACCCTAATAAAATAGTCACGGTATATAATGGGGTATCTAGTCTATTTAATGCCGATGTAAAACCATTGAATTTAGGCTATAAATATTTGCTATGTGTAGGAAACAGAAAAACTCATAAGAATGAGAAGTGTGTTATATCTGCCTTTGCCAAAGCAGATATTGATCCATCAATAAAACTCGTTTTTACTGGTAATCCTTGTAATGATTTAGAAAAACTAATAATACAACATGGTTTAAGTGAACGTGTAAAGTTCTTTGGGTTCGTGTCTGAAAAAGATTTACCATCGTTATATAAGGGCTCGTTAGGATTAGTTTTCCCTTCTTTATATGAAGGTTTTGGATTACCTGTAGTGGAGGGCATGGCCTGTGGTATTCCTGTATTAACTTCTCTAACTTCATCATTGCCAGAGGTGGCTGGAGATGCAGCGATTCTTGTCGACCCTCTTTCGGAAGATGCTATTACTAAAGGAATTTCGAGGTTAATTAATGATTCTGAACTTCGTAAGCATTTAATCCAAAAGGGGCTTTTGCGGGCAAAGAGGTTCAATTGGCAAAACGTGGTTAGTGAGATTGAAATGGTACTGACAGAGGCATGTGATGGAAATAAATGAAATAAAAATATCTCTCGTTCATGAGTGGTTATTAAGTTATGCAGGCTCCGAACAGGTATCATCTGCCATCCTGCATGTTTTTCCTGAAGCGAAGTTATATTCGGTGGTTGATTTTCTAACGGATGAACAAAGAAGACATTTTCTGGGGAAATATGCGACTACCACATTTATTCAAAATTTACCTAAAGCTAAAAAATTTTACCAGAAATATTTACCACTAATGCCACTGGCTATTGAACAACTTGATTTATCAGATGCTAATATCATCATTAGTAGCGCCCATTCCGTTGCAAAAGGTGTTATTTCCGGACCAGATCAGCTTCACATTAGCTATGTTCATTCTCCTATTCGATATGCGTGGGATTTACAGCATCAGTACCTTAATGAGTCTAACCTGAATAAAGGAATTAAAGGTTGGTTAGCAAAATGGCTTCTTCACAAAATACGAATTTGGGATTCTCGAACCGCAAATGGGGTTGATCATTTTATAGCTAATTCTCAATATATCGCGCGTAGAATTAAAAAAGTATACAGACGTGAGGCTTCAGTTATATATCCGCCTGTAGATGTGGATAATTTTGAAGTAAAAAATGAAAAGCAAGACTATTATTTCACAGCATCCCGTATGGTACCCTACAAACGTATTGATCTTATTGTCGAAGCCTTTAGTAAAATGCCGGAAAAGAAATTAGTAGTTATTGGTGATGGACCGGAGATGAAAAAAATAAAGAGCAAGGCTACAGACAATATAAAATTGCTCGGTTATCAATCTTTTCCTGTTTTAAAAGAGTATATGCAGAGCGCCAGGGCGTTTGTTTTTGCAGCGGAAGAGGACTTTGGAATAATACCTGTCGAAGCTCAAGCTTGCGGTACCCCTGTTATTGCCTTTGGGAAGGGTGGGGCCTTAGAAACCGTTCGCCCACTAGGTGTAGAGGAACCGACTGGCATTTTCTTCAAGGAACAGAATATTGCTTCTTTGCATGAAGCTGTTAGTGAATTTGAAAAAAATGCATCATTTTTTACATCTCAGGCTTGTAGAAAAAATGCAGAAAAATTTTCTCGATCAAGATTTGAACAAGAATTTAAGAACTTTGTTAATGAAAAGTGGAATCTTTTCAAAACAGAACAGATTATTAAACGTTAATTATGGTTTATTGAATGTCTAAATTAATACCAGTAATAATGGCCGGTGGGATTGGTAGCCGTTTGTGGCCACTTTCACGTGAAGAGCATCCGAAACAGTTTTTAAGCGTAGATGGTGAATTATCTATGCTGCAAAACACCATTAAAAGATTGACTCCTCTTTTGGCTGGAGAACCTTTAGTCATTTGTAATGATAGTCACCGCTTCCTTGTCGCTGAACAACTTCGAGCTATAAATAAACTAGCAAATAACATCATATTAGAGCCAGTGGGGCGTAATACAGCCCCAGCTATAGCGCTGGCCGCTTTTTGTTCACTTCAGAATGTCGTCGATGAAGACCCGCTTTTGCTTGTCCTTGCTGCGGATCATGTCATCCGCGATGAGAAAGTGTTTCTTAAAGCTATCAATCACGCTGAATTTTTTGCAACACAAGGTAAGCTAGTAACGTTTGGTATTGTACCCACACAGGCCGAAACTGGCTACGGTTATATTTGTAGAGGTGAAGCAATCGGGGAAGATGCTTTTTCTGTAGCCGAATTTGTAGAGAAGCCTGATTTCGATACAGCGCGTCATTATGTAGAATCAGAGAAATATTATTGGAACAGCGGTATGTTCCTATTTCGTGCAAGTAGTTACTTACAAGAATTAAAGGATCTGTCCCCCGATATTTACCAAGCATGTGAAAATGCGGTAGGGAGTATTAATCCTGATCTTGATTTTATCCGTATTGATAAAGAAGCATTCGCAATGTGCCCTAGTGATTCTATCGATTATGCGGTAATGGAACATACTAGGCATGCAGTTGTCGTACCGATGAATGCCGGCTGGTCAGATGTGGGGTCATGGTCTTCACTGTGGGATATTTCTAAGAAAGATCCACAACGTAATGTATTACATGGCGATATTTTTGCATATAATAGTAAAGATAATTATATCTATTCTGAAAAATCGTTTATTAGTACAATCGGAGTAAATAATTTAGTTATCGTGCAGACAGCAGATGCATTATTAGTATCTGATAAAGATTCAGTCCAGGATGTTAAAAAAGTTGTTGATTATTTAAAAGCTAATAATAGAAACGAACATAAAAAACATTTAGAGGTTTTCCGACCGTGGGGAAAATTTAGCGTAATTCATAGTGGCGATAATTATTTAGTTAAAAGAATAACTGTTAAACCAGGCGCGAAGTTTGCTGCTCAGATGCATCTCCATCGTGCTGAGCATTGGATAGTGGTATCTGGTACTGCTTGTATTACTAAGGGGGAAGAAATTTTTACAATTTCGGAGAATGAATCAACATTTATACCTGCTAATACAGTTCATACGTTAAAAAACCCCGCGACTATTCCATTAGAACTAATAGAAATTCAATCTGGCACCTATCTTGCGGAGGATGATATTATTCGCCTGGAGAAACATTCTGGATATCTGGAGTAATGAATTGATGAAAAATATATATAATACTTACGATGTTATCAACAAATCTGGAATTAATTTTGGAACCAGTGGTGCCCGCGGCCTTGTTACCGATTTTACACCCGAAGTTTGCGCAGCATTTACCATTTCCTTTTTGACAGTAATGCAGCAAAGATTCTCATTTACAACGGTTGCGCTCGCAATTGATAATCGTCCAAGCAGTTACGCGATGGCTCAAGCTTGTGCCGCTGCTTTGCAAGAAAAAGGAATTAAAACCGTTTACTATGGCGTAATTCCAACACCTGCTTTAGCTCATCAATCAATTTCCGATAAAGTACCTGCAATCATGGTTACTGGCAGTCATATCCCTTTTGACCGTAATGGCCTGAAATTTTATAGACCAGATGGTGAAATTACTAAAGATGATGAGAATGCTATTATTCATGTTGATGCCTCATTTATGCAGCCTAAGCTTGAACAATTGACAATTTCCACAATCGCTGCTAGAAATTATATTCTACGATATACCTCATTATTTCCAATGCCATTCTTGAAAAATAAGCGCATTGGAATTTATGAGCATTCTAGTGCGGGTCGTGATCTCTATAAGACGTTATTCAAAATGTTGGGTGCTACAGTTGTTAGTTTAGCAAGGAGCGACGAATTTGTTCCTATTGATACTGAAGCTGTAAGTGAAGATGATAGAAATAAAGCAATCACATGGGCAAAAAAATATCAGTTAGATGCTATATTTTCAACTGATGGTGATGGAGATCGCCCTCTGATAGCTGACGAATATGGAAATTGGTTAAGAGGAGATATATTAGGCCTTCTGTGCTCTCTCGAATTAGCTGCTGATGCAGTCGCTATTCCTGTAAGCTGCAACAGTACAATCTCATCTGGTAACTTTTTTAAACATGTGGAACGAACAAAGATTGGTTCACCCTATGTGATTGCAGCATTTGCTAAATTATCTGCAAACTATAATTGTATAGCTGGTTTTGAAGCGAATGGTGGCTTTCTGCTAGGTAGCGATGTTTATATTAATCAGCGTTTACTTAAGGCATTACCAACACGTGATGCTTTATTACCTGCCATTATGCTTCTGTTTGGTAGCAAGGACAAAAGTATTAGTGAGCTTGTTAAAAAACTTCCTGCTCGCTATACCTATTCAAACAGATTACAGGATATAAGTGTTAAAACAAGTATGTCTTTAATAAATCTTGGTCTGACAGATCAAGAGGATTTTTTGCAGTATATTGGTTTTAATAAACATCATATATTACATTCTGATGTTACTGATGGCTTTAGAATCACTATCGATAACAACAATATTATTCATTTACGACCTTCAGGCAATGCCCCTGAGTTGCGTTGCTATGCGGAGGCTGACTCGCAAGAGGAGGCATGTAATATTGTTGAAACTGTTCTCTCTAATATCAAAAGCAAACTGGGTAGAGCTTAATGGCTGTTGATATAGAGCGTTTCTTTCCAGTAATACTTTGTCTGGTTATCTGGTACCCAAGTTGAGGGTGAGAATTAAATGGATCGTTTTGATAATAAGTATAACCCAAATTTATGCAAAATATTATTGGCTATATCAGATTTACTGTTTTTTAATGTAGCCTTATGGGCATCGTTAGGAGTTGTATATTTAATCTTTGATGAAGTTCAGCGATTTGTACCACAAGAGCAATTAGATAATCGATTTATATCACATTTTATTCTATCTATAGTATGCGTTGGATGGTTTTGGGTTCGACTGCGTCACTATACATATCGAAAGCCATTCTGGTATGAGTTGAAAGAGGTTATTCGTACTATCGTTATTTTTGCTGTGTTTGATTTGGCTTTAATTGCGTTTACAAAATGGCAGTTTTCACGCTATGTCTGGGTGTTTTGTTGGACTTTTGCCATAATCCTGGTGCCTTTTTTTCGCGCACTTACAAAGCATTTATTGAACAAGCTAGGTATCTGGAAGAAAAAAACTATCATCCTGGGGAGCGGACAGAATGCTCGTGGTGCATATTCTGCGCTGCAAAGTGAGGAGATGATGGGGTTTGATGTTATCGCTTTTTTTGATACGGATGCGTCAGATGCTGAAATAAATATGTTGCCGGTGATAAAGGACACTGAGACTATTTGGGATTTAAATCGTACAGGTGATGTCCATTATATCCTTGCTTATGAATACACCGAGTTGGAGAAAACACATTTTTGGCTACGTGAACTTTCAAAACATCATTGTCGTTCTGTTACTGTCGTCCCCTCGTTTAGAGGATTGCCATTATATAATACTGATATGTCTTTTATCTTTAGCCATGAAGTTATGTTATTAAGGATACAAAATAACTTGGCTAAAAGGTCGTCCCGTTTTCTCAAACGGACATTTGATATTGTTTGTTCAATAATGATTCTTATAATTGCATCACCACTTATGATTTATCTGTGGTATAAAGTTACTCGAGATGGTGGTCCGGCTATTTATGGTCACCAGCGAGTAGGTCGGCATGGAAAACTTTTTCCATGCTACAAATTTCGTTCTATGGTTATGAATTCTCAAGAGGTACTAAAAGAACTTTTGGCTAACGATCCTATTGCCAGGGCTGAATGGGAAAAAGATTTTAAACTGAAAAATGATCCTCGAATCACAGCTGTAGGTCGATTTATACGTAAAACTAGCCTTGATGAGTTGCCACAACTTTTTAATGTACTAAAAGGTGATATGAGCCTGGTTGGACCACGACCTATCGTTTCGGATGAACTGGAGCGTTATTGTGATGATGTTGATTATTATTTGATGGCAAAGCCGGGCATGACAGGTCTATGGCAAGTGAGTGGGCGTAATGATGTTGATTATGACACTCGTGTTTATTTTGATTCCTGGTATGTTAAAAACTGGACGCTTTGGAATGATATTGCCATTCTGTTTAAAACAGCGAAAGTTGTTTTGCGGCGAGATGGTGCGTATTAAGCTTACCGAGAAGTACTGAATAATAATTGTATAAAATAGCCTGCGTAAAATCTGAACGCATCAATCGCTACCTTAATATCATACCTTTGAGTTAACATACTATTCACCTTTAACCTGCCATGACCGTTTGTGGCAGGGTTTCCACACCTGACAGGAGTATGTAATGTCCAAGCAACAGATCGGCGTCGTCGGTATGGCAGTGATGGGGCGCAACCTCGCGCTCAACATCGAAAGCCGTGGTTATACCGTCTCCGTTTTCAACCGCTCCCGTGAAAAGACCGAAGAAGTGATTGCCGAGAATCCCGGCAAAAAGCTGGTGCCTTATTACACGGTGAAAGAGTTTGTTGAATCCCTCGAAACGCCTCGTCGTATCCTGTTAATGGTGAAAGCGGGCGCAGGTACTGATGCAGCTATCGATTCGCTGAAACCGTATCTGGAAAAAGGCGATATCATTATTGATGGCGGTAACACCTTCTTCCAGGACACAATCCGTCGCAATCGTGAGCTGTCTGCGGAAGGTTTTAACTTTATCGGTACCGGTGTTTCCGGTGGTGAAGAGGGCGCGCTGAAAGGGCCATCTATCATGCCTGGCGGTCAGAAAGATGCCTATGAACTGGTGGCGCCGATCCTGACGAAGATTGCTGCTGTGGCGGAAGATGGCGAACCGTGCGTGACCTATATCGGCGCCGATGGTGCTGGTCACTACGTCAAGATGGTCCACAATGGTATTGAATATGGCGATATGCAGCTTATCGCTGAAGCTTACTCCCTGCTGAAAGGCGGCCTGAACCTCAGCAATGAAGAGTTGGCGAACACTTTTACCGAGTGGAATAACGGCGAGCTGAGCAGTTATCTGATCGACATCACTAAAGACATCTTCACTAAAAAAGATGAAGACGGAAACTACCTGGTGGATGTCATTCTTGATGAAGCCGCCAACAAAGGGACCGGTAAATGGACCAGCCAGAGCGCGCTGGATCTGGGCGAACCGCTGTCGCTGATTACCGAATCTGTCTTTGCGCGTTACATCTCTTCGTTGAAAGCGCAACGTGTTGCCGCATCTAAAGTGCTCTCCGGGCCGAAAGCGCAACCGGCAGGCGACAAAGCGGAATTTATCGAGAAAGTGCGTCGCGCGCTGTATCTTGGCAAGATCGTCTCCTATGCGCAGGGCTTCTCACAGCTACGCGCCGCGTCTGATGAATATCACTGGGATCTCAACTACGGCGAGATTGCTAAGATTTTCCGGGCGGGCTGTATCATTCGCGCTCAGTTCCTGCAGAAGATCACCGATGCTTACGCAGAAAACGCCGATATCGCTAACTTGCTGTTAGCGCCTTACTTCAAGAAAATTGCTGATGAGTACCAGCAGGCGCTGCGAGATGTCGTGGCTTACGCGGTGCAGAACGGCATTCCGGTGCCGACATTCTCTGCGGCAGTGGCCTACTATGACAGCTATCGCGCCGCAGTACTGCCAGCTAACTTAATTCAGGCGCAGCGTGACTACTTTGGTGCGCACACCTATAAACGTACTGATAAAGAAGGCATTTTCCATACCGAGTGGTTGGAATAATTTCTGCAAAAATGTTTAAGCCCGGTTTAATACCGGGCTTTTTTTATCTCTATTCTTATTGATTTATCGCTTTTGCTTAATATTAACTTAATAATCTGTGTTTATCGTAATGAAGATAATCTGAATTGTTTTCGTCTGCGTTGCACTTTATATACTCAGGCGTTAAAACTTTAATATCTTATCAGGATGCGAAATACATCATGATTCATAATTAAGTTAATTCTGAGAGCGAATAATGAAAATCACGATATCCGGGACGGGGTATGTTGGCTTGTCTAATGGTTTGCTTATTGCACAACATCATGATGTGGTGGCGTTAGACATTGTTCCTTCCCGTGTTGAACTGTTAAATGATCGGATATCTCCGATTGTTGATAAAGAAATTCAGCAATTTTTAAAGGAAGATAACATCAGATTCAGGGCAACGCTGGATAAGTTTGATGCGTACCAGAATGCAGATTACGTCATCATTGCTACGCCTACGGATTACGATCCCAAAACCAACTATTTTAATACGTCCAGTGTGGAATCGGTCATTCAGGATGTGATCAGCATCAACCCCGCAGCAGTGATGATTATTAAGTCTACGGTGCCGGTTGGCTTCACGGCGGCAATGCGTCAGAAGTTTGCGACAGAAAATATCATTTTCTCTCCGGAGTTTTTACGTGAAGGTAAAGCCCTTTACGATAACCTTTATCCCTCCCGTATCGTGATTGGGGAACAGTCTGAGCGCGCCAGAGAATTTGCCGCATTACTCCAGGAAGGCGCTATTAAACAGGAGATTCCAACGCTGTTTACGGACTCCACTGAGGCGGAAGCTATTAAACTTTTCGCCAATACTTATCTCGCTATGCGAGTCGCTTATTTTAATGAATTAGACAGCTATGCTGAAACGTTAGGATTAAATACCCGACAAATTATTGAAGGGGTGTGCCTCGACCCGCGTATTGGCAATCATTATAATAATCCCTCTTTTGGTTATGGCGGATATTGTTTGCCAAAAGATACCAAACAGTTGCTGGCCAATTATCAGTCGGTGCCTAATAATATTATCTCCGCTATCGTTGAAGCAAACCGTACGCGTAAAGATTTTATTGCCGACGCTATCCTCGCCAGAAAGCCTAAAGTGGTGGGCATTTATCGCCTGATTATGAAGAGTGGCTCCGATAACTTCCGCGCCTCATCGATTCAGGGGATTATGAAGCGCATTAAAGCGAAAGGCGTAGAGGTCATCATCTATGAGCCGGTAATGGAAGAAGATACTTTCTTTAACTCACGTCTTGAACGTGATTTGCACTGCTTTAAACAGCAGGCGGATGTCATTATTTCCAACAGGATGGCGGCAGAGCTTTTGGATGTTGCTGAAAAAGTGTATACCCGCGATCTTTTCGGTAGTGATTAATAAGGCAATCGGGGCTGATGAGTCCCGATGATTTATTGACCAAATGGAAATAATGTCTGATTTTTATCATTAATCCTATGGCATATATTTGCTTTATGGCTACACTGTCTCCAGCTTCATCCTTTTTTTAGTTAGGGTATCTATGACAGTGGATAGTAATACGTCTTCCGGGCGTGGGAACGATCCGGAACAGATTGATTTGATTGAGTTATTGCTACAGTTATGGCGTGGGAAGATGACCATTATTGTAGCCGTTATTATCGCCATTTTGCTGGCTGTAGGCTACCTGATGATAGCCAAAGAAAAATGGACATCCACGGCGATTATTACCCAACCTGATGCCGCGCAGGTTGCCACCTATACCAACGCGCTCAACGTCTTGTATGGTGGGAATGCCCCCAAAATCTCTGAAGTGCAGGCGAATTTTATAAGCCGCTTTAGCTCTGCGTTTTCCGCATTATCGGAAGTGCTGGATAATCAGAAAGAGCGGGAAAAGCTTACCATTGAACAGTCGGTAAAAGGGCAGGCGCTGCCACTCTCGGTTTCTTATGTGAGTACTACCGCTGAAGGGGCGCAGCGTCGGCTGGCGGAATATATCCAACAGGTGGATGAAGAGGTCGCTAAGGAACTGGAAGTTGACCTGAAAGATAACATCACGCTGCAAACCAAAACGTTGCAGGAGTCCCTTGAGACGCAGGAAGTTGTGGCGCAGGAGCAAAAAGATCTGCGTATTAAGCAAATCGAAGAAGCGTTGCGCTATGCGGATGAGGCAAAAATCACGCAGCCGCAGATTCAGCAAACCCAGGATGTTACCCAGGACACGATGTTCCTGTTGGGGAGCGATGCGCTAAAATCGATGATACAGAACGAAGCGACGCGTCCACTGGTCTTTTCTCCGGCCTATTTCCAGACGAAGCAGACACTGCTGGACATTAAAAATCTGAAAGTGACTGCCGATACGGTGCACGTCTATCGTTATGTGATGAAGCCGACGCTGCCGGTCCGTCGCGATAGCCCGAAAAAAGCCATTACCCTTGTGCTGGCTGTATTGCTGGGTGGGATGATCGGTGCCGGGATTGTGCTGGGACGCAATGCGCTACGTAGCTATAAGCCAAAAGCCTTGTAAGCTTCTTTGCCGGATGGCGGCACAAGTGCCTTATCCGGCTACGACAGGTAAAATTTCTCATTAAAAAACCGGGCATTGCCCGGTTTTTTTACGCTTATTGATGACGCTTACGAAGATTGTCGATCACGGTGGTGAGGTTGAGATCCTGATCCTGCAACAGCACCAGCAGGTGGTACATCAAATCAGACGCTTCATTGGTTAATTCAAAACGATCATTGACGGTGGCCGCCAGCGCGGTTTCTACACCTTCTTCGCCAACTTTTTGCGCAATACGTTTAGTACCGCTGGCGTACAGTTTCGCCGTGTAAGAGCTGGCCGGATCGGCGGTTTTGCGCTCTGCCAGTAGCTGCTCCAGTTGATACAGGAATAACCACTGATGGCTGGCGTCGCCAAAGCAGCTACTGGTACCTTTGTGGCAGGTCGGCCCGACAGGGTTTGCCAGCACCAGCAGTGTATCGTTGTCGCAATCCGGCGCAATGCTGACGACATTCAGCACATGGCCTGAGGTTTCGCCTTTGGTCCATAAACGCTGTTTCGTGCGTGAGAAGAACGTGACATGGCCGGATTCAATGGTTTTGTCCAGCGCTTGTGGGTTCATATAGCCCAGCATCAATACTTCGCCGGATACCGCATGTTGCACGATGGCTGGCATCAGGCCATCGGTTTTTTCCCAGTCCAGCTCGCGGCGTTGTTGCTCTGTTAACATATTCTGATCTCCACGCCCTGGCCTGCCAGGTACGCTTTTAATTCGCCAATATTGATGATTTGCTTGTGAAAAACGGAGGCGGCAAGCGCGCCGTCGACATCGGCATCACGGAATGCCTCAAGAAAGTGTTCCATCGTGCCCGCGCCGCCGGAGGCGATCAGCGGCACGCGGCAAACGTCACGGACTTTTTTCAACTGCGTCAGATCATAACCGTTACGCACGCCGTCCTGGTTCATCATATTCAGGACGATTTCCCCCGCGCCGCGCTGTTGTACCTCTTGCACCCAATCCAGCGTCTCCCACTGAGTCACGCGGGTACGGTTTTCATCGCCGGTATACTGGTTAACATGATATTTCCCCGTGGCGTCGTCAAACCAGGTATCAATCCCGACGACAATGCACTGTACGCCAAAACGGTCAGCCAGACGAGTAATCAGCGTTGGGTCAGCCAGCGCCGGGGAGTTGATAGAGATCTTATCCGCCCCGAAAGAAAGAATTTTGGCGGCGTCGTCAATTGACCGGATACCGCCCGCTACACAAAACGGAATGTCGATCACCTCGGCAACGCGCGCCACCCAGCTTTTATCGACTACGCGACCATCGCTGGAGGCGGTAATGTCATAGAACACCAGTTCGTCCGCGCCTTCATCGGCATAGCGTTTGGCCAGCGGAACGATATCGCCAATGATCTCATGGTTGCGAAACTGTACGCCTTTCACCACCTGACCATCACGAACATCCAGACACGGAATTATACGTTTTGCCAGCATTGGATGGCCTCCTTAACGGTAAATTTCCCTTCTAACAGAGCGCGTCCGACAATCACGCCGCGCACGCCGGTGCCGCGCAGGGCGGCAATATCATCGATATCGCCAATACCGCCGGAGGACTGAAAGGCGATCTGCGGATATCTGGCGCATACTTCTTCATACAGTGACACGTTAGAGCCCGCCAGCGTGCCGTCGCGAGAAATATCGGTACACAGTACATGTTTCAGGCCGACGGGGAGATAGGTTTCCACCAGTTGTTCCAGCGAGACGCCGGAATTTTCCTGCCAGCCGCTAACCGCCACCTGCTTGTTGCCGTGTTCGTCTATACGAACGTCCAGCGCCAGCACCAGCGCCTGCGCGCCAAAACGTTCAAACCAGCCTTTCACCACGTCAGGGGATTTCACCGCCGTTGAACCGATGACCACACGGGCAACGCCAGCTTTCAGTAATGCCGCAACGTCTTCTTCGGTACGCACGCCGCCGCCGACCTGAACAGGCACGTTCACGCCCGCGACCAGGGTTTTAATCAGCGGTATCTGTCGCTTAGCCGGATCTTTAGCGCCGGTCAGATCTACCAGATGCAGCACCCCGGCGCCCTGGGCGGCGTAATCCTGCAAACGGGGCAGGGGATCGTTACCGTAATCCCGCTGCCGGGCGTAGTCACCCTGGTGGAGACGCACCACGGTGCCGTCAATTAAATCTAATGCCGGAATAATCATTACATCTCCAGGAAGTTTTTCAGCAACTGTGCGCCCGCCGCGCCCGAACGTTCCGGATGGAACTGTACGCCGAAGAAATTATCTTTCTGTACCGCCGCGGTAAACGGCTCGCCGTAATTGCACTGGGCGATAGTCCACGGGTTGACCGGCATCGCGTAGCTGTGCACAAAGTAAAAATAGGCGCCATCTTCAATGCCCTGAAACAGCCGGTTGCCCGCCTGCGGATACACGCGATTCCAGCCCATGTGCGGCAGCGGCAGACCAAAGTCGGTCATTTTCGGCACGTCTTGCTCGATAATGTTCAGCAGATCCACGCCGCGCGTCTCTTCGCTGCGACGACCCAGCAGTTGCATCCCTAAGCAGATACCCAGTACCGGCTGAGTACACGCTTTAATCAAGTCGATCAGTTCACGTTCGCGCAGTTGATCCATAGCGGCCTGCGCCGTGCCGACGCCGGGCAGAAAGAGTTTGTCAGCGCGTAATACGGTTTCCGCTTCGCGGCTGACCACCGGGGTATAACCGTGGCGCGCCACGGCGGATTTTACCGAGCTTAAATTGGCGCAGCCGGTGTCAAGGATGACGACGTTCATCACAGCACTCCTTTCGAGGACGGTAATGTATCGCCCTCCACGCGAATAGCCTGGCGTAGAGTCCGACCAAAGGCTTTAAACAAACTTTCGACACGGTGGTGATCGTTTTTACCTTTAGTCTTGAGATGCAGAGTGACGCCCATCGTGTAAGAGAGTGAGCGGAAAAAGTGTTCAATCATCTCTGTGCTCAAATCGCCCACACGCTGGTAGGTAAATTCAGCTTTATATTCCAGATGCGGACGACCGGAAATATCCAGCGCGCAGCGCGCCAGACATTCATCCATCGGTAGTACAAAGCCAAAACGGCAGATACCGCGCTTGTCGCCGAGTGCCAGTTTTAATGCCTCACCGAGCGCCAGTCCGGTATCTTCTACCGTGTGGTGATCGTCGATATAGAGATCGCCCTTAACGGTAATCTCCATGCGAAAGCCGCCGTGGGTGGCGATTTGATCGAGCATATGGTCAAAGAAGCCGACGCCGGTATTAATCTTGCTGTTGCCTTCGCGATCCAGCCAGACGCTGACATCAATCTGTGTCTCTTTGGTGTTGCGGACCACATGCGCATAGCGATCGCGTTTCGTTAGCTGTTCGCCAATCATCGTCCAGTTCAATGTTTCACGGTGATAGCGTAAACCAGTAATGCCCATATTATCAGCGAGCTGGATATCGGTCGCACGATCGCCAATCACATAGCTGTTGGCGCTATCCATCGCTTGTTCCGCAAGATAACGCTCCACCAGCTTCACTTTGGGCTTGCGGCAGTCGCAGTCGTCTGCGGGCAGGTGAGGGCAGATCAGCACCTCATCAAAGCATACGCCCTGAGAGGTGAAAATCTGCATCATCAGGTTGTGCGGTCCGTCGAAGTCCGCCTGCGGGAAGCTTTGCGTGCCAAGTCCATCCTGGTTAGTGATCATCACCAGCTTAAAACCGGCTTTTTGCAGCTTCAGCAATACGGGAATCACCTCTGGCTCAAAGGCCAGTTTATCAAAGCGGTCTACCTGAAAATCGCTTGGCGGTTCGGAAATCAAGGTTCCGTCCCGGTCGATGAAAAGATACTTCTGACTCATACTGGCTCCGCACGTAAGGCGTCAATGACGCGCTGGTTTTCCTGGCGGGTGCCGACCGTAATCCGCAGGCAGCCGCTTAAAGAAGGTTGTTTATTCTGATCGCGTAAGATAATGCCCTGATCCCATAAGGATTTAAACACGCTGCTGGAGGCGGTAAACCGCGCCAGAATATAGTTGGTTTCAGAGTCAAAGACGTGTTCTACGCAGGCGGTCTGTTGCAGGGCATTCACCAGATACTGACGTTCCTGCACTGTCTGCGCCACACGATCGCGCATTGCGTTTATTCCCTGCGGGCTCAGCGCCTGGGCGGCGATATCCGCCACTGGCGTAGAAAGCGGATAAGGGGCGATCACTTTTAACAGCAGGTTGATCACCTCTTCATTAGCCAGTGTAAAGCCGCAGCGCAGACCCGCCAGCGCAAAAGCTTTCGACAATGTGCGCAGGATAACCAGATGAGGATATTCAACCAGCCAGCCTGTCAGCGTGGCCTGCGGGCAAAACTCAATATAAGCTTCGTCGGCGACGACTATCGCTTTACCGCGTGTCAACTCCAGCAGCGTGCGCAGATCCTGCGGGTTGATAAGTTGTCCGGTAGGATTATTGGGGCTACAAACGAACACCACTTTTGTGCCGTCAAGGTTGTCGGAAATCCCCTGTAGATCCAGCTGCCAGTTTTCAAGCGCGGGAACCGTCCGGCGCTCTACGCCAATGGTTTCGGCGCTGACGCTGTACATACCATAAGTGGGCGGACAGTAGAGAATGGCGTCTTTCCCCGGTTCGCAGAAGGCGCGGATCACCAGTTCGATCCCTTCATCCGCGCCGCGGCTGACCAGCACCTGCTCCGGCTTTACGCCAGCATATTGCGCGTAGTTTTCAATCACGGCCTTTGGCTGGCATTCCGGGTAGCGGTTAAGCGTTTGTTGGGTGAGCTGAAACTCCACCGCTGTCGGGAATTCATTCGCGTTCAGCCAGACATCGCCATTACCGCCCAGACGGCGGGCGGACTGATACGGTACCAGGTTGCGGACATTTTCACGGGCTAAGTCAGCGACGCTGAGAGTGTTTTCAGTGCTCATGCTTGCTCCTTGAGGGCGTTTACGCGCAGGGTCACGGCATTTTTATGGGCGGTCAGACGTTCTGCCGCCGCCAATGTTTCAATGGTTGATGCCAGAGCGGAAAAGCCCGCTTTCGACAGTTCCTGAACGGTCATCCGTTTCTGGAAATCCGCTAACCCAAGGCTGGAACAGGTAGCAGTATAGCCATAGGTCGGTAAGACATGGTTGGTTCCGGAAGCGTAATCACCGGCGGATTCCGGCGACCAGTCGCCGAGAAATACCGAGCCTGCGCTGGTAATCGCATCCACCAAATCGCGCGCATTGCGCGTCTGGATGATTAAGTGTTCCGGCCCATACTGATTAGAGATGGCGACGCACTGCGCTAAATCTTTGGTCACAATCAGACGACTGGCGCTCAGGGCCTGCCGGGCGGTGTCCGCGCGCGGCAGTTCCGCCAGTTGACGTTCTACCGCCTCCGCCACCTTGCGGGCAATGTCAGCATCAGGCGTCAGCAGGATCACCTGCGAATCCGGACCGTGCTCAGCCTGGGAGAGCAGGTCAGACGCGACGAAATCCGGTGTTGCGCCGCTGTCGGCGATCACCAGTACTTCAGACGGCCCGGCTGGCATATCGATAGCCGCGCCGTCGAGGCGCTGGCTGACCTGACGCTTGGCTTCGGTTACAAAGGCGTTGCCGGGACCAAAAATTTTATCCACTTTCGGTACGGACTCGCTGCCGAAGGCCAGAGCGGCAATCGCCTGCGCGCCGCCGACGTTAAAGATTTCCTGCACGCCACACAGTTGCGCCGCATAGAGGATTTCATCAGCGATGGGCGGCGGCGAGCACAGAACCACGTTCTGACATCCCGCAATGCGCGCCGGCGTCGCCAGCATCAGCACCGTTGAGAAGAGCGGAGCCGAGCCGCCGGGAATATACAGACCGACAGACGCGACGGGACGCGTAACCTGCTGGCAACGCACGCCTGGCTGGGTTTCCACATCTACAGGCGGTAGCGTCTGCGCGGAATGGAACGTTTCAATATTTTTGACGGCAGCGGCCATCGCCTGTTTTAATTCGTCGCTCAGACGCGCGCCGGCGGCGGCGATCTCTTCAGGGGTGACGCGTAGCGCTGTCACTTCTGTTTTATCAAATTTAGCGCTGTATTCACGCAGGGCATCGTCACCGCGCGTTTTTACATTATCCAGAATATCGCTGACCGTCCGGGTAATACTGTCAGAGGCGGAAATCGCCGGACGCGTCAGCAGCGCACGCTGCTGTTCAGGGCTACAGCTGTTCCAGTCAATCAGGGTATTGAAGCTCATGGTCTATACTCCATCACAGGGTTCCGCCTTATCCGGCCTACAGAACCCAAAATATCAACGCATTACGTAGGCCTGATAAGCGCAGCGCCATCAGGCGTCAGATCACTCCATCATCTTCTCGATCGGCAGTACCAGAATCGAGCTGGCGCCAAGCGCTTTCAGTTTCTCCATGGTTTCCCAGAACAGCGTTTCGCTGCTGACCATGTGCATCGCCACGCGCTGTTGCTCGCCCGCCAGCGGCAGAATTGTCGGCCTTTCGGCGCCTGGCAGCAGGGCGATAACCTCTTCCAGGCGTTCACTTGGCGCGTGCATCATGATGTATTTCGATTCGCGCGCCTGAATCACACCCTGAATACGGGTCAGCAATTTATCGATCAGCTGTTGCTTGCTCTGTGCCATCTCACCGTCGCGCTGAATCAGACAGGCTTTAGAGCGGTAGATAACTTCGACTTCACGCAGGCCGTTAGCTTCAAGCGTCGCGCCGGTAGAGACCAAATCGCAGATAGCGTCGGCCAGCCCCGCGCGCGGCGCGACTTCGACAGAACCATTTAACAGACACGATTTAAAAGAGACGCCTTTCTGGTCGAGGTAGCGTTTGAGGAGGTGCGGATAAGAGGTAGCGATACGTTTACCGTCCAGCGCGGCCGGGCCGTCCCAGGCTTCGTCAACCGGCGTTGCCAGCGATAAACGGCAGCCGCCGAAGTCAAGACGGCGCAGGGTAAAATAGCGCGGATCTTCACCCTGCGCGCGGCGGTTGAGTAGCTCTTCTTCCAGCACGTTCTCGCCGATAATGCCGAGATCGACCACGCCATCCATCACCAGACCCGGAATGTCATCATCACGCACGCGCAGGATATCAATCGGCATGTTTTCCGCCATCGCAATCAGGCGCTGAGTGTGTAAATTAATTTTTATGCCGCAGCGGGCCAGCAATTCTCGTGAATCATCGCTTAAACGGCCTGATTTCTGAATAGCTATGCGTAAGCGGGTGTTGTCTAACATTCTGCGTTCCTCTTTATCCTGTCTGAACCGGTCTGTATCGCGCGCCAAAAAAAAGCCCCCGGAAGATGATCTTCCGGGGGCTTTCTCATGCGTTCATGCACCACTGGAAGATCTGAATGTCTTCCAGCACACATCGCCTGAAAGACTAGTCAGGATGATGGTGATGATGGTGATGTTTAAATTGAACGCGTGTCATAAAAATTCCGATGAATGCTTATTCATTTGATACCTTTTAACCTAAACCACTTTTACGCCTTAAAGCAAGCGCTTTTTTCATTTCGCATTTATAGTATGAATTGTCAGTCACGGCGGGCTGGCGTAGCCTTATGTATAAGGCGTTAAAGTCAGGAGAAAATGGATGAAAAAGGTCGCAATTGTCGGTTTAGGTTGGTTAGGCATGCCGCTGGCAATGTCGCTGGCAGCGAGAGGCTGGCAGGTTACCGGCAGCAAAACCACCCTTGACGGGGTGGAAGCGGCCCGTATGAGTGGAATTGAAAGCTATCCGCTGCGTCTGGAGCCGGAGCTGGTCTGTGAGGCGGACGATCTTGACGCTCTGCTGGATGTCGATGCGCTGGTGATAACACTGCCCGCGCGCCGTAGCGGTCCGGGAGAGGATTTTTATCTGCAGGCGATGCAGGAGCTGGTCGACAGCGCGCTGGCTTATCGTATCCCGCGTATTATTTTTACCAGTTCGACGTCTGTTTACGGCGATGCGCAAGGCGTGGTGAAAGAGAATACGCCGCGTAATCCGGTCACGGCCAGCGGGCGTACCCTGAAGGAACTGGAAGATTGGCTGCATAATCTGCCGGGCACGTCAGTAGATATTCTGCGGCTGGCGGGGTTGGTCGGGCCCGGGCGCCATCCCGGACGTTTCTTTGCCGGAAAAACCGCGCCGGATGGTCAACACGGGGTCAATCTGGTGCATCTTGAAGACGTGGTTGGCGCAATTACCCTCTTGCTACAGGCGCCAAAAGGGGGGCACATCTATAATATATGTGCGCCGGCGCATCCAGCCCGCAACGTGTTTTATCCGCAAATGACGCGCTTGCTGGGAATGGCGCCGCCGCATTTTCGTGACGCACCGGACAACGGCAAAGGGAAGATTATCGACGGTAGCCGGATTTGTAATGAGCTGGGATTTGAATATCAATATCCCGATCCGCTGGTGATGCCGATGGAGTGAGTCGCTGTCCAGCAGGTGGTCGCCATATAGCGCAAGGGGATGAGTATGAAACCACTGCTGGACGTTCTGATTATTCTTGATGCGTTAGAAAAAGAAGGCAGCTTCGCGGCGGCGTCGGCAAAATTATTTAAAACGCCGTCCGCCCTCAGTTATACCGTTCATAAGCTGGAAAACGATCTTAATATCCAACTGCTCGACCGTAGCGGGCATCGCGCGCGATTTACGCGAACCGGTAAGATGCTACTGGAAAAAGGCCGTGAAGTGCTGCACACCGTTCGCGAGCTGGAAAAGCAGGCGATTAAACTGCATGAAGGCTGGGAGAACGAACTGGTCATCGGTGTGGATGATACCTTTCCCTTTTCTCTTCTGGCCCCGCTTATCGACGCTTTTTATCAACGCCACAGCGTGACGCGCCTTAAATTTGTCAATGGCGTTCTCGGCGGTTCATGGGAGACGCTGACGCAGGGAAGGGCGGATATTATTGTTGGCGCCATGCGCGCGCCGCCGCCTGACACCGGCTTTGGCTTTGCAAGACTGGGCGATCTTGAACTGGTGTTTGCTGTCGCTCCGCATCATCCGCTGGTTCATGAAGAGGAACCGCTTAGCCGCCAGACGATCAAACGTTTTCGCGCGATTGTGGTTGGCGATAGCGTCCATTCCTCGCGATCAATAGGGTCTGAACTGCTCGACGCTCAGGAAGCGATTACCGTGTTTGATTTTAAAACCAAGCTGGAGCTGCAAATTAGTGGCCTGGGATGCGGCTATTTACCGCGTTATCTGGCGCAGCGATTTTTGGAAAGCGGCGCGCTTATAGAGAAGAAAGTTGTGGCGCAAATCGTCTATGAACCGGTGTGGGTTGGCTGGAATGAACAGACCGCCGGGCTGGCCAGCGGCTGGTGGCGGGATGAAATTTTAGCAAATAATGCTATTGCTGGGGTGTATGCAAAATCGCCGGTTTAAAAATCAATCGCTTATGAAAAATAATTTTTTGAACGCGCTCGCATTCTCTTGTCATTTCACTTCAATTTAGGGCAGAATACGCCGCTTGCAAAAAATGACACTAACCGACGTTTTAATACGCGTCGGTTATTTTTTTGCTTCAAACACATCATTCAATACCAAGAGGCCGGGCTTCGTACCGGATAGATACTTACTTAAAAATCGACAGTTGTTGTCGCTGAGGAATCCAGAAAATGGGGCAATTTTTTGCTTACGCGACGGCATTCGCCGTAAAGGAGAATGACCATGTCGCATAACGTTACTCCAAACACCTCTCGCGTGGAATTACGTAAAACGCTTACGTTAGTTCCGGTTGTAATGATGGGTCTTGCCTATATGCAGCCGATGACGCTGTTCGATACATTTGGTATCGTTTCAGGCCTCACTGACGGTCACGTACCGACGGCGTATGCATTCGCGTTAATCGCGATTCTGTTTACGGCGTTGAGCTACGGGAAACTGGTGCGTCGCTACCCTTCCGCGGGTTCGGCGTATACCTATGCCCAGAAATCCATCAGCCCGACCGTTGGCTTTATGGTGGGTTGGTCTTCTCTGCTCGATTATCTGTTCGCGCCGATGATCAACATTCTGTTGGCGAAAATTTATTTTGAAGCGCTGGTGCCCTCCATTCCGTCATGGGTGTTTGTTGTGGCGCTGGTGGCCTTTATGACGGCCTTTAACCTGCGCAGCCTCAAATCGGTCGCTAACTTCAACACCGTGATTGTAGTGCTACAGGTGGTGCTGATTGCGGTCATTCTGGGCATGGTGGTTTATGGCGTATTTGAAGGCGAAGGCGCCGGTACGCTGGCGAGCACCCGTCCGTTCTGGTCCGGCGATGCGCACGTTATCCCGATGATTACGGGAGCGACGATCCTGTGCTTCTCCTTTACCGGCTTTGACGGCATCAGTAACCTGTCGGAAGAGACCAAAGATGCTGAGCGCGTGATCCCGCGTGCGATTTTCCTGACCGCGCTGATTGGCGGCCTGATCTTCATCTTTGCAACCTATTTCCTGCAATTGTACTTCCCGGATATCTCTCGCTTTAAAGATCCGGATGCGTCTCAGCCGGAGATCATGCTGTACGTGGCGGGTAAAACCTTCCAGGTGGGCGCGCTGATCTTCTCTACTATCACCGTGCTGGCTTCCGGTATGGCGGCGCATGCAGGCGTAGCGCGCCTGATGTACGTAATGGGGCGCGACGGCGTATTCCCGAAAAGCTTCTTCGGTTACGTTCATCCGAAATGGCGTACGCCAGCGATGAACATCATCCTGGTCGGGGCGATCGCGCTGCTGGCGATTAATTTTGACCTGGTGATGGCGACGGCGCTGATTAACTTTGGTGCGCTGGTCGCGTTTACCTTTGTTAACCTGTCGGTGATTTCGCAGTTCTGGATCCGTGAGAAGCGTAATAAAACGTTGAAAGATCACTTCCAGTATCTGTTCCTGCCGATGTGCGGCGCGCTCACGGTTGGTGCGTTGTGGGTTAACCTGGAAGAGAGCTCAATGGTACTGGGCCTGATCTGGGCGGGTATCGGGCTGATTTATCTGGCGTGCGTAACTAAAAGCTTCCGCAACCCGGTTCCACAGTACGAAGACGTCGCGTAATCGCGCGTATTATCGGCAATAGTAAAACCGGAGGCAGTGCCTCCGGTTTTTTGTTTGTCATCCAGCATGTTTACCGGATGGCGGCGTCACTATTTATCCGCTCTGGATTAACAATGCCCGTCAGGCATTGGTCAATTACACAATCTCGGTTGCGTACTGCCACAGTGATTTCAGCAACCCCAGCTTCGTTTTATCTTCCGCATACTGCTGAGAAAGCATCTGCAATTCATTGGCATACTGTTGTAAAAACTCCGGCGTCAGCACCTGACGGCGATGCTCCAGCCAGCGCTGCTGCTCTGCGTCATCCAGCGTACCGGGAAAATTGCGTGCGCGGTAATTAAACAGCAGCTTCTCAATGCGCTTATCGACAAAGGTAATATCCAGCGCGGGCAGGTTACGCGGCTCGGTTTCGAGTACGATTTTCATGGCTGCGCGATCGGCATCGCTGAAAAAACCATCATAGAGCTGGGCATCAACGTTATCCGAGGCGGCAAAAGGTTCGGCTTCGGCGAAAATCGCCACCACTTTGTCGCGGACCTGCGGGTTTTCACGCAGCACTTTCAGGTTATCCAGGCAGTGCTGGCGGTTAATTCCCAGCCGGTCGGCATCCTCCGGGCGCAAGGTATTCGCCTGCGCCAGTACCGGACATTTATTGATATGCACCAGCTTTACCGGCACTGCGACGTGATCGCCAAGATCGGCTTTGGCCGTATAAAGCCGCTCGCGAAGGGTGTCGCTGTCCAGCTCAAGAAGAGGAGAAATATCGCCTGCTAAATCGACCATGATCACCGCGTTACGGTTTTCTGGATGCCACGCCAGCGGCGCGACCCAGCTTGTATTACCGCGCCACGCGCCAAACATGCCGGAGACATGCACCAGCGGCTTCATTTGCGGGACGTCAATCAGCGCCGCCAGTTTATGTTTACTGCGGTGGCTATAAAGATAATCAAACAGTCGCGGCTGGCGTGTTTTCACCAGTTGCGCCATCGCAATAGTGGCGTAGACATCCGCCATCGCATCATGCGCGTTGCTGTGTTCGATCCCGTTCGCCTGGGTTAAATGTTCCAGACGAAAGCTGGGCAGGCCGTCGTCGTTTTCCGGCCAGTTAATTCCCTCCGGGCGCAGCGCATAACAGGCGCGCATGACATCCAATAGATCCCAACGTGAATTATCATGCTGCCAGCTCCAGGCGTAGGGATCGTAAAAGTTGCGATAAAAAATATTGCGCGTAACTTCATCATCAAAACGCACATTGTTGTAGCCCACAACGCAGGTTTTAGGAACGGTAAACAGCGCATGAATGCGTCTGGCGAAAGCGGCTTCGTTTTCTCCTTTCTCACGCGCTTCCTGCGGCGTGATGCCGGTAATCAGCACTGCGCCGGGCTGCGGTAGATAATCATCAGCGGGTTTGCAATAAAACACCTCCGGCTCGCCAATAACGTTGAAGTCGTTATCCGTACGGAGCGCGGCAAATTGCGCAGGTCTGTCGAGGGCAGGATGCGTACCGAAGGTTTCGTAATCGTGGAAGAGGAATGTGCTCTGTATGCTGTCGTTTTTAACTGTCACTTGATGTACACGCCTGATGTTATATGTATATGAAATATTTTATTCTTTTATTTTGTCGTTGATTGATTGTATTTGTACACCAATTGATATTGTTGCTAATGTTCGTACATGCGATGGTGAGTACATAAACATTAAAATCATTGAGTACAAAATACTAAAATGACCATCAGCGACACTAAGCTACGCTCCCTCTATGGTAAACCATATTCCGGTCCATCTGAAATTACTGATTCTGATTTAGTACTGTATGGAATTTAGGCCAGGGGCAATCTGGCCGGGATCTCAAAAAATGCATGGACTAAAACGGGTCTATGTACAGAGGGACACAACGCTGTGTCCCTTAATTTCATGCGGGTTGAGGCTGGACTAGGCCCAGGCCAGTGGCAGGATGGATGACAGAACACTCGGGAAATATTTTCTGGCATGACGTTGCATACTATCCGCCACAACGCTGGTACAGGTAAAGGCGCCATGGAGGCCGTGAAAACGGTCGGACCAGTCGGTAAACTGTTCGCTGGACGGGAAGATCGCCGGAGACAGCTCCCAGGCTTTCTGCATCAGCGCCTCCGCATAGCCTCTCAGGGCCGGCGGAGAGTCATGCTCAGTGCCGAAAATGGCGCTGGAGGAATAGCGTGCGAATGCGGTACTGAGACAGAACAGGGTTTCCGCCTGCTTCTGTGGGGTGGCGTCCGTCAGGTGATAAGCACTGAGGATGTGCTGGTAGTGTGCCGGGCTGAGTTTGCCTTCAGGAAGCAAGGGGTCAAAAATGGTGGCCAGACGCGACACTGAGGCATCATCAATCAACTTCACGGTGGAATGTTTCTGGTTCGTGGCGGCAAGAAACTGCTGGTTCAGCTCCCCGTGCTCTTCAGTGCTGAGGATGATATCAATCAGCTCCCCAAAGCGTCGCTGCACGGCCTGCTGATTAAATGCGGCGAGAAACACCGGAAAGTCATGACGGAATAACTCTACCGGAGAGATTTGCGCGGTGGAAACGTTCTCTCCGGCTCGCAGCAGGTAAAAGTTGTCCCATGCAGTGTCAGGAGTAGGGTTTAGCATTGTTAACAGCGTGTCAGTGGAGAGCATCATCGCCGTGTCTGAATCCTGGGAGGAAAGCAGCAGGAAATTATCTGCGGCGCGGGTTGTCCAGTCCGGGCTGCCGTCATAATTGCCGAAGAGTCCATTATGGATGTGGGGAGACACCGCCGGGTGCGCAAGATACTGTTCATAAAGCGCTGCAGCTTTCTGGCGGGTGCCATCAGTGCAGTCCACGCCTGTCATACAGTGTAAAATCACCTGATTAAAGAGTCCGCTGTGAGTGGTCATGGCGGCGCTGTTCCTGTCAAACGAATCCAGCAACACAGGCAGTATGCGCTGCTGATAATATGTGTCAGGAGCCGGCAGGGGAACGTCATTATAGGTCTGGCACTGGTGGGCAAAAAAACGTTCCTGAACAGGCCCGAGCCACTCGCTGATAAGCGCACTTTGCGTATAGGGGGGGTGGGCCAGTACGCTTACCAGCGAACTTTCAACTGGCCGGATACATGCCTCTGTTAAGCGGCCACCCCGCAATGACTTAACCAGGTTTTCCATTGCCTGGACTTTTTCCTGACTGTATTTATCGGGCAGGCTGTCAATGGTCATCAGAATACTTTTACCATTATTGTGCTCATGATTTAAAAATCCATCCACAGCGTTCTCAGTCCAAAGGAGTGGCATTTGCAGCCAGATATCACCTAGACGAATAAAATTTCCGCCCCCTGACACTGACGGAGGTGATGAATTATCCGGTTCATTTAAAATAACGCCAGAGAGGTTGGCTTTGTGACGTATAAGCGTATTTTTTAATGTTGTATCAATAAAAGAGGGCTGTTGTTGTGTAGTAATTGAATACTGTAAAACCACTTCATTCATGTCTGAATTACTAAATTTCGTATTACTGCAGACTACATCACTCAGTGTCGAGTAAGTGAATCGGCATTCGTCAAAATGTAAATGAGATATATCAGAATAAGTAAATTTTGAATTTGAAAAGTTGAACCCCTTAATAATATCGCCGTCTCGCTCCATGAAGCTGGGGGGAAATATTTTGCTGAATGTAATATTACGGAAATCTGCGTTTGAAAAATCGCGATCTGCGGCCGTAAGGGTTTCTCCGGCTTTCTGTCGTAAAACTGCATCCGTGAGTTTCTTAGCCCAGTCGGCAGGTGATGACGGGGAAGACGTAGCCTGAAGTGAGAGGGAGGGGGATACTGGTGGTGTTCTACCTTCAGAAACCGTAGGCCTGTTATTGGCTGATACAGAGACTCCACCGGGGAGCGGGGCCGCACCTGTCATTCTGTAATTATAATCACATGTTTGATTTGCAATATGCTTACGCATGAATGCTGCATTCATTTTTGAGACATCTTCTGCTGAAATATTTTTCTTGCCTGCATTATTTGTATCTTTAATATTTTTAACAGTAATCAATGTTTTGTTTAAGGTGTTTTTATCTTTCGGCTGAAAGAAGTCTTTTATTTTTTGTGGTAACGCGAACTCAATCGGTGAGTCCTTTCCTGTTTTAAATTTTTCATTTAAAGATGTATGCGTGTTTTTAACACTGGTTATTTTTGAGGTGAGCCCGTTTTTCGTATGTTCACGAATAGAGGTAATTAATTTTTTAACCTGGTTAGGAATAGTAGAAAAATTAATTGCGCCTGATGATATCTTCATTAGAATTCCTTATCAACATCATTATGGAAAAACGGTCTGGATTTTTAACGCCTTAAAAGTAAGCTTCATATGTCGGTATGGCGATGGAGATCACAATTCACCATGCTATCTGGCAGGTTTCTTTCAGAAAGTGTCCATCCTGTCATCATGTCACCGTATTGTGGGACGCTGGCGTATCTGCGGAAAAATCCAGGCATAAGAGAGCGGGTCGGGTAACGGAGCCCGTATGCACGCAAAAGTAAACCCGCTTCGATGCTCAACCAGCGTTTTTCGCCGGCATTTGGGATATCGTCGGCGGACGTTCCGGCGCGTATGAAAAAGAACTGCGTAAAGCGCGTGAAATCGCTTTTCAGGAAATAATCGTTTTCTTTTAAATATTATTACGTGTTATTGGAATTGTATCATTTTTATAATTAACAGCGGGTTGTTTGGTAATTCTGCTGATTATTCGATGACAGTCCATGTGCGTGTTCAGGAAATGTAAAATATTTATAAAATAAAAGGTTTTATCGTGTTGGCATGCTCATTTTAACAACTATTTCAAATTGTGATTGAAGCCGACATTTCATAATACAAATTAAATATAATCTTCAGCTATATCTAATAACAGGAGGTTATATGAGCATTAGTCGTCGTTCTTTTTTGCAGGGGGTAGGCATAGGCTGCTCTGCCTGCGCGCTGGGCGCTTTTCCGCCCGGGGCGCTGGCGCGCAACCCGATTGCCGGCATTAACGGTAAAACCACGCTAACGCCAAGTTTGTGCGAAATGTGTTCCTTTCGTTGCCCTATTCAGGCGCAGGTAGTCAATAACAAGACCGTTTTTATCCAGGGCAATCCTTCTGCGCCGCAGCAGGGGACGCGCATATGCGCCAGGGGCGGGAGCGGCGTCAGCCTGGTCAATGACCCGCAACGGATTGTAAAACCTATGAAACGCACCGGGCCACGCGGCGACGGTGAATGGCAGGTGATTAGCTGGCAACAGGCTTACCAGGAAATCGCGGCGAAAATGAATGCCATCAAAGCGCAGCATGGCCCCGAGAGCGTGGCTTTCTCTTCCAAATCGGGCTCGCTCTCCAGCCATCTTTTCCATCTGGCTACGGCCTTTGGTTCGCCTAATACCTTTACTCACGCCTCAACATGCCCTGCCGGGAAAGCCATTGCGGCAAAAGTGATGATGGGCGGCGATCTGGCGATGGATATCGCTAACACGCGCTATCTGGTTTCGTTTGGCCACAATTTGTATGAAGGGATTGAAGTTGCCGATACCCATGAGTTAATGACCGCGCAGGAGAAGGGGGCCAAAATGGTGAGCTTCGATCCGCGTTTGTCGATATTTTCCAGCAAGGCGGATGAGTGGCACGCTATTCGTCCCGGGGGGGATTTAGCGGTTCTGCTGGCGATGTGCCACGTCATGATTGATGAACAGCTCTACGATGCGTCTTTTGTTGAGCGTTATACCAGCGGATTTGAACAGTTAGCACAGGCGGTAAAAGAGACGACGCCGGAATGGGCCGCCGCGCAGGCCGATGTCCCAGCCGACGTTATTGTCCGGGTGACACGCGAACTGGCTGCCTGCGCGCCTCACGCTATTGTCAGTCCTGGTCATCGCGCGACGTTCTCGCAGGAAGAGATCGATATGCGGCGTATGATTTTTACGCTTAATGTGCTGCTCGGTAATATTGAGCGCGAAGGCGGGCTATATCAGAAAAAAAACGCGTCTGTTTACAATAAACTGGCCGGAGAAAAGGTCGCGCCAACGCTGGCGAAACTCAACATTAAAAATATGCCGAAACCGACGGCGCAACGCATCGATTTGGTCGCACCGCAGTTTAAATATATCGCCGCTGGCGGCGGCGTGGTGCAAAGCATTATTGACGCGGCGTTAACCCAGAAGCCTTACCCGATAAAGGCGTGGATTATGTCGCGGCATAATCCTTTCCAGACCGTCACCTGTCGTTCGGACCTGGTAAAAACCGTTGAGCAACTGGATCTGGTGGTCAGCTGCGATGTCTATTTGAGCGAGAGCGCGGCATATGCCGACTATCTACTGCCGGAATGCACCTATCTCGAACGGGACGAAGAGGTATCCGATATGTCGGGACTGCACCCGGCTTACGCTCTGCGCCAACAGGTCGTAGAGCCGATTGGCGAGGCGCGTCCGAGTTGGCAAATCTGGAAAGAACTTGGCGAGCAGTTGGGATTAGGGCAGTACTATCCGTGGCAGGATATGCAGACGCGCCAACTCTATCAGTTGAACGGCGACCATGCCTTAGCGAAGGAACTGCGACAGAAAGGGTATCTCGAATGGGGCGTTCCGCTGCTATTACGCGAACCAGAATCCGTTCGTCAGTTTACGGCGCGTTACCCCGGCGCTATCGCGACGGACAGCGACAACACCTATGGCGAACAGCTTCGCTTCAAATCGCCCTCCGGCAAAATCGAACTTTATTCCGCAACTCTGGAGGGATTGCTCCCAGGCTACGGCGTTCCGCGCGTTCGTGACTTTGCGCTTAAAAAAGAGAATGAGCTTTACTTCATTCAGGGCAAGGTGGCCGTGCATACCAATGGCGCGACGCAGTACGTACCTTTACTCAGCGAGCTAATGTGGGATAACGCGGTCTGGGTCCATCCGCAAACGGCGCAAGAAAAAGGCATTAAGACCGGCGATGAGATCTGGCTGGAAAATGCCACGGGTAAAGAGAAAGGTAAGGCGCTGGTGACGCCCGGTATCCGCCCGGACACGCTTTTTGTCTATATGGGATTTGGCGCTAAAGCTGGGGCCAAAACGGCGGCGACGACACACGGTATCCACTGCGGAAATTTACTGCCGCACGTGACGAGTCCGGTATCCGGTACGGTAGTGCATACCGCAGGCGTGACGCTGAGTCGGGGATGAGGGAGGAGGGAACCATGAATCATTTAACGAATCAGTACGTCATGCTGCATGATGAAAAACGTTGTATCGGCTGCCAGGCGTGTACCGTTGCCTGCAAAGTGCTTAATGACGTACCGGAGGGATTTAGCCGCGTACAGGTACAAATTCGCGCCCCTGAACAGGCATCCAACGCACTAACCCATTTTCAATTTGTCCGCGTCTCCTGTCAGCACTGTGAAAATGCGCCATGTGTCAGCGTTTGTCCTACCGGAGCGTCATATCGTGATGAAAACGGGATCGTGCAGGTGGATAAATCGCGCTGTATTGGCTGCGATTATTGTGTTGCCGCGTGTCCTTTCCATGTGCGCTATTTGAATCCGCAAACCGGTGTCGCCGACAAGTGTAACTTCTGCGCCGACACGCGGTTGGCGGCTGGCCAGTCTCCGGCGTGCGTATCCGTTTGCCCAACGGACGCGCTGAAATTCGGCAGACTGGATGAGAGCGAGATCCAGCGCTGGGTCGGTCAGAAAGAGGTCTATCGCCAGCAGGAGGCGCGTAGCGGCGCGGTCAGTCTGTACCGTCGTAAAGAAGTCCATCAGGAGGGTAAAGCATGAATACTATCTGGGGAGCGGAACTACACTATGCGCCAGATTATTGGCCGCTGTGGTTAATTTATGCAGGCGTCGTGGTGCTGCTCATGCTTGTTGGGCTGGTTATCCATGCGTTATTGCGCCGGATGCTGGCGCCAAACACGGCGGGCGGCGAAGAGCATCGTGACTATCTCTACTCGCTGGCGATTCGCCGTTGGCATTGGGGAAATGCGTTACTGTTTGTTTTATTACTGTTAAGCGGTTTATTTGGTCATTTTTCTCTCGGCCCTGTAGCGCTAATGGTACAAGTGCATACCTGGTGTGGTTTTGCCTTACTGGCTTTCTGGGTCGGGTTTGTGCTGATCAACCTCACCACAGGTAACGGGCGTCACTATCGGGTAAATTTTTCCGGACTGGTAACGCGCTGCATACGCCAGACGCGTTTTTACCTTTTTGGCATTATGAAAGGGGAAGCGCATCCGTTCGCGGCAACAGAGCAGAATAAGTTCAATCCACTGCAACAACTGGCATATCTGGCGATTATGTACGCGCTGGTACCGCTGTTAATCATCACCGGTTTGCTGTGTCTCTATCCGCAGGTTGCGGGTCTGGGCCCTGTGATGCTGGTGCTGCATATGGCGCTTGCTATCATCGGCTTACTGTTTATTTGCGCGCATCTCTATCTGTGTACTCTTGGCGACACGCCGGGACAAATTTTCCGTAGCATGGTTGACGGCTATCATCGTCATCGTACCGCGCCGCGCGGGGATAAGTCCGCCGTCTGAGCGTATCCATAAAATAATGTCAGCAAGAAAATGTGCCTTGTGTCACATTTTCTTGCAATTTATCCATGTTTGTTTAACTGAACTTCCGTAAAAAGAACGGCAAATAGAGACCATCCTGAGGACATGCTGTTGAAACGCCGTTTGTTTATTGCCGCTTCTTTATTCGCGATGCACCTTTCTCCTGCGCTTGCGGCCGATGCCGTAAGTTTTGCTCCCCAACCGCCAGCCATTGATGCAGGCGCCTGGGTGTTGATGGATTACACTACGGGACAGGTTCTTACCGCCGGTAATGAACACCAGCAACGTAATCCCGCCAGCCTTACCAAGCTAATGACGGGCTACGTCGTCGATCGCGCCATCGATAGTCATCGTATCAGCCCTGACGATATCGTCACCGTTGGGCGCGACGCCTGGGCGAAGGATAATCCGGTGTTTGTCGGCTCCTCGTTGATGTTTTTAAAAGAAGGGGATCGCGTGTCGGTACGCGATTTAAGCCGTGGCTTAATTGTGGATTCCGGTAACGATGCCTGTGTGGCGCTGGCGGATTATATCGCGGGCGGGCAGCCGCAGTTTGTGGCGATGATGAACAGCTATGTGAAAAAACTCAATTTGCAGGATACCCATTTTGAAACCGTCCACGGTCTGGATGCGCCGGGACAACATAGCTCCGCGTATGATCTGGCCGTACTCTCCCGGGCGATTATTCACGGCGAACCTGAATTTTATCACATGTACAGCGAGAAAAGCCTGACCTGGAACGGCATCACGCAGCAGAACCGCAACGGCTTGTTGTGGGATAAGACCATGCATATCGATGGGCTTAAAACCGGACACACATCGGGGGCGGGATTTAATCTTATCGCATCGGCGGTGGACGGGCAGCGTCGACTTATCGCCGTCGTGATGGGGGCGAAAAGTTCGAAAGGCCGTGAGGAACAGGCGCGAAAACTGTTGCAGTGGGGCCAGCAAAACTTTGCGACGGTGCAGATTTTGCACAGCGGTAAAAAAGTGGGCAGCGAGCGAATCTGGTATGGAGATAAAGAAAAGATTGCGCTGGGTACGGAACAGGATTTCTGGATGGCGCTGCCTAAAGCGGAAATTCCGCATATCAAAGCAAAATATGTGCTGGATAGAAAAGAGCTGGAGGCGCCAATCGCCGCTCATCAACGGGTAGGTGAAATAGAGCTATACGATCGGGATAAACTGATCGCTCAGTGGCCGCTGGTCACTCTGGAGTCGGTGGGTAAAGGCGGTATGTTCTCTCGTCTGAGCGACTATTTTCAGCATAAAGCGTAAGCCGTTGTCACACACCGTTCACCGTCATCTGAGGTGTCAAAAGGGCGGGATTGCGAGGTTGCTCACAAAATGATCACGCTGTCCTTGTGACCGTAAAAGGCTGTAATTATACTGTACATTCATACAGTATGGTAAAGTGACGGAGGCAGCATGGATTACGAAATCAGGCAGGAACAAAAACGCAAGATAGCCGGTTTCCACATGGTCGGTCCATGGGAACACACCGTGAAGCAGGGTTTTGAACAACTGATGACGTGGGTGGATCGACAGCGGATCGTGCCAGTTGAATGGATTGCCGTCTATTACGACAATCCAGATGTCGTA
Source organism: Salmonella sp. SAL00670 (assembly GCF_046552235.1). NCBI lineage: Bacteria > Pseudomonadati > Pseudomonadota > Gammaproteobacteria > Enterobacterales > Enterobacteriaceae > Salmonella > Salmonella sp. SAL00670. Next base: position 1,265,550 of record NZ_JBGDUO010000001.1, on the reverse strand, counting down.
CCTGCAGAAAAACTCCGCTGCGATACCGTGGTGTCCGTGGCAGAGAATTTCATCCTGCCGGACAATAGCGAAGGCGTAATCGTGACCGCCATTGAAGGCGGCGAATATGCCACTGCTGTCGCGCGAGTGGAAGACCGTGACTTTGCGAAGCCGTGGGAACGGTTTTTTGATGTCCTGGAGCAGGATAGCGCTTATCAGATAGCCTCTGCGCCCTGTTTTGAAACCTATCTGAATAACGGCATGGAAGATGGATACTGGGATATTGAAATGTATATTCCGGTACAGCGGAAGTGAACGACTGGTTTCCTGGCTGAAAAGAGCGGACGGATAATGTGTTCCGTCCGCCAGTGCGCTATTTTTGCTATAAAGCAGGTACAATGCATTTTTTGCCATTCCCGTAAGGAGCGCAAGCGTGCGTGCCGATAAGTCATTAAGCCCTTTTGAAATACGGTTGTACCGTCATTATCGCATCGTGCATGGCATACGTATCGCCCTGGCGTTCATTCTTACCTTTCTGCTGGTTCGTCTGTTTTCTATTCCCGAGGGCACATGGCCGCTAATCACGTTAGTGGTGATTATGGGGCCCATCTCATTCTGGGGAAATGTAGTGCCTCGTGCTTTTGAGCGCATAGGCGGTACGATTCTGGGCGCGGCGTTAGGGCTGGTGGCGCTACGCCTGGAGCTCTTTTCCTTACCGCTGATGCTGGTGTGGTGTGCGATAGCGATGTTTTTGTGCGGCTGGCTGGCCTTAGGGAAAAAACCGTATCAGGCGCTACTGATAGGCATAACGCTCGCCGTTGTTGTCGGCGCTCCCGCTGGTGATATGGATACGGCATTATGGCGTGGCGGGGATGTGATTTTGGGGTCGCTACTGGCAATGTTGTTTACCGGCATCTGGCCCCAGCGCGCCTTTTTGCACTGGCGCATCCAACTGGCTCATTGCGTCACGGCGTATAATCGGGTGTATCAGGCAGCGCTGTCGCCGAATTTGCTGGAGCGCCCCCGGTTGGATAAACATTTGCAACGGTTGCTGAACGATGTCGTCAAAATGCGCGGGCTGATAACGCCTGCCAGTAAAGAAACCCGGATACAAAAATCTATTTTCGAGGCCATTCAGACCATCAACCGCAACCTGGTTTGTATGCTTGAATTACAAATCAATGCCCACTGGGCGACGCGCGCCAGCCATTTTGTGATGCTTAACGCGCACACATTGCGTGAAACCCAGCAGATGACGCAGCAAACCTTGCTAACGATCGCCCACGCGTTGTTTGAAGGCAACCCGCAGCCGGTACTGGCAAACACCGGTAAACTGAATGATATTGCTGCCGAGTTGCGGCAGCTAATGAACGAGCAGCAGGGCGACGCGGTGGCTGAAACCCCCATCCACGGCTATGTTTGGCTAAGTATGGAAACGGCCCGACAGTTGGAACTGCTTTCACATTTGATCTGCCGGGCTTTGCGCAAATAAAAAGCAGATGGGGCGAATGAATTTGTTGCTGCTTCGATTCAGCAAAGATTAAGAGTATGATACTAATATAAGGATAAAATGAGTGCTACTGGCAACGATTTTATCCCCGAACCTTCAGGTTTCCACAGGCGGCGACGTAACGGTGTTTCCTCTGGCGGCTTGAAGTATGACGGGGATAAACGTAATGTTTATCCACTAGCAGTTGCTTAACGAATCCGAATCTCACATTATCAGGGGTGTAAAAATGGAAACAACCAAGCCTTCTTTCCAGGACGTGCTGGAGTTTGTTCGTCTGTTCCGTCGCAAAAATAAACTGCAGCGTGAAATTCAGGACATTGAGAAGAAGATCCGTGACAACCAGAAGCGTGTGCTGCTGCTGGACAACCTGAGCGACTACATCAAGCCAGGTATGAGCGTTGAGGCGATTCAGGGTATCATCGCCAGCATGAAAAGCGACTATGAAGATCGCGTTGATGACTACATCATTAAAAATGCCGAAATCTCCAAAGAGCGTCGCGACATTTCCAAAAAGCTGAAAGCGATGGGCGAAATGAAACACGCCGATGTAAAAGCCGAATAATGCGCTACGGCAGTGGGAGCGTATATCAGGCTCTCACTGCAGTTTGACTCCGCCTGTGACCATCTTGAGTAAATGTTGTTTTGGCCAGTGTCGGGTAAGTTTTTTCTCTGCCAGCTTACCTTTCAGGCGCGCAATGTCATGACGTTTCCGGTCCAGCATCAGACCCACCACGCTACCGCTATGTGCCACGTTCAATCCGTATAAATCACACTCTTCGACCAGCGACAGCAGGGCGGTAAATCCTGGCTTAGGTAACAGCGTCTGGCTGGCGATAGCGCTAAGCGTAGCCGCCTCACCCAGTTGGAGCGGATTTTGCGTTATACAGGCTTCCTGCACCAGATTCCAGGCCTGCTGCAAGGTTGGTGAACTTGCTATTAATTTCTGCTGGCGAGGGAGACGGTGGTAATCTTGCGTGCGCAGTGTGACCGGACTTTCCAGTACCAGCAAATCGATTGGCGGCGGTGGCTCGCAGGCGATTTGCGTGGCCGCATTATTATGATCAAACAGCGTTAACTGATGAAAAACGGTGCTATCAGTGGGTTCGATTGAGACGCAAAGCTGTGCAAGGGTAGTTTCATCCAGCGAATGGCCAAGATGATGCGCCGTTGCCACTGCCGTAGCGGCAATATCTGCGGTGCTGCTGGCCATGCCTTTGGCAACGGGAATTGACGAACGCACATCGACGCGAATCTCATTACTCCAGTGCGCAGGATACTGCCAGTGCGCCAGAACGCGCTCCACCATCGCCCGCGACAATGGGCGTTCGTTTACCAACGGCGGCGCAGCCGTGACTGCTACGGTGCTGTACCAGTCAACGGGGCAGGAGACCAGTTTCTCACTGCCCAGAATCCATCCCTGGATAAGTTCCCCGCATGAGGCGGGGCATTGCGCAACAGCCACGTTATCACCTTTCAGGTACGAATAGTGTGCGCGCATAGTGTCATGGTAAAAGCGTTATTACCATGACTTGCCGCAATGCGTCGTATAACCCTCTCAGGCTGGTACACAAAGCCCTTCCGTGGCCGGTAGCGCAATGCGCATAACGTCTTGTGCGATCATTAACTCTTCGTTGGTGTTGATGACGGCGACTTTCACCAGGGCGTTCTCCGTCTGGATAAATGTCGCATTACGCTGATTTTTCTCTTCATCAACGGCTAAGCCTAAAAATTGCAAATTATGGCACACCGCCGATCTGGCGCGCGCTGAGTTCTCGCCAATTCCCCCAGTGAATACCAGCGCATCCAGTCCTCCCATTTGCATAATATAGCTGCCAATGGTGGCGCGAATGCGTTCGGCAAACAGAGTGAGAGCGAGTTTAGCCTGCCGGTTACCGGTATTGGCTGCCTGTTCGACATCGCGGTAATCAGACGACACGCCAGAAACGCCCAGCAAGCCTGACTCATTATTTAATAACTGATTCAACTGTTGCGGTGTTTTGCTTTCGCGCTGGGCTATCCACGGCAGAATAGAGGGATCAATATCTCCGCTACGGGTGCCCATCATCACGCCTGACTGCGGCGTAAAGCCCATCGACGTATTGACCGAACGCCCGTTCTTGATGGCGCAGATGCTGCTACCGTTTCCAAGATGACAACAAATCACCCGTAATGCGCTGAGTGGTACGCCCAGCTTTTCCGCCAGAACGCCGCTGACATACTTATGGCTGGTGCCATGAAAGCCATAACGGCGAATCCCCAGTTCCGCGTAATAATGCCAGGGAAGCGGGTAAATATAGGCGGGTTCATCCAGCGTCTGGTGAAATGCCGTATCAAACACGGCTACGGAAGGAGCATCAGGCAACAGTTGACGAAAAACGTGAATACCCAACGCGTTTACCGGGTTGTGAAGCGGGGCCAGTTCAGCAAGACGTTCGATTTGCGCTAACGTTTCATCCGTGACCAGCGTCGAGTCTTTAAAAAACTCACCGCCGTGCGCCACACGATGGCCCACCCCGTCAATGTCCTGCAGACTGTTAATGATTTGATAACCCAGCAGCTTTTCCAGAAGCAGCGTTACCGCATCGCGATGATCGGCAACGGGGACGGTTTCCTGCCATTTTTGGCTGTGCGTCTTAATTGTCACCTGCGCATCCGCCATACCGATACGCTCAATCAGCCCCTGGCAGAGCATGTCGCCCTGCGGCATCTCCAGCAGCTGGAATTTTAACGATGAGCTGCCGGCGTTAATGGCCATTATTTTGTAAGACATAAAGGTTCCTTCGAATTCAGAAAATCCAGCACGGCGTCGAGACCCGAATTATTCAACGCGCTGGTAATAAAAATCTGCCGGGCGCCAGCCTGCGTAAGCCATTGTGCGACCAGCGAAATACGCTGCGGGTCGGCGAGATCGGCTTTGGTGACAAGACCAATCGTCGGGCGGTTCATCGGGACGGTAAAACCCGGAGAAAACGGCGACCACTGGGCGTCGGCATTTAACACCAGGGCGATAACGTCGGCCTCGCAGGCGCTGGTCAGCAGGGCGCTGTACAGACAGCGGTTCTCCAGGTATTCGCCCGGCGTGTCGATAGCCATCGGCGACCATTCAATGGCCTGGGTTTTCTTATAATGGAGCGCTTCGCCGCGCAGGCTTTGGGTCAGCGAGGTTTTGCCGCACTGGCTGGGACCGATAAACATCAGACGCTTCATGACGTTACGTCCGGGTGATCGAGCAAGTGGTGAACTGCATCATCTCGCCCAGTGTGCGCGTCACCTGCTTAAGGGCATATTCCACGGCGGAAACATCGCCAGTCAGCACCACCGCGCCGGTAAAGCGGTCAAGAAAACCAATCTCCACCGCGCCGGATTTGGTAGCGATATCGCAGGCGATAATCGAGGCTTCGCTCGGCGTGATGGTAAGGATGCCAATGGCGGACACCGCATCCGGCAGGCCCAGCTTCTTAAAGAGAGCTTTGCCGGGATTGGCAATCAGGTGCGCGAGGGTGACCTGTTTTCCCGGCACGTATTCCTGAATCATGCGATCCGTTGTCGGTTGTCTTTCCATTATCCCTCCACCATCTGTCGCCACATGGCTTCATGCGGGCGTGGGATCACCGAACGGTAAACCAACAACCCTTTCTCGCCCGCGCTTTCGCTGGCAACCGTCACGGCGTTATTGACGTCAGAAACGTCGCCCGCCACCACCATGTAGCATTTACCGCCGATACCGAAGGCCATATGCACCCGCACCAGGGTGACGTTTGAGCCTTTCACCGCCCGGTCTGCGGCGCTAATGCAGGCCGCCACGCTCCAGGTTTCGACGATGCCGACCGCCTGACGCTTATCGACGCTGTTCAGGCCGCTGATGGCCGGAAGTACGCTGGGATGAATATTTGCCAGCACCAGGCTGTCGACGAGCATCTCGCCGGCCTGCGACGTACCGGTTTCAATGGCCTGCTGGACAGCGCCGATATCCCCGCCGAGCATCAGTAAAAACTTCCCCGGGCAGATGGTCTTGCTGACCAGTAGATCGACGTTGGCGCTTTTCAGCATCGCATCGCCGAGTTCCATCCCTTTGGCAATGCTGGTGAGTTCTAAAATTCCTATAGCCTGAGACATGGTTAACCTCTTACAACCGTGATGGCCTGTTCGCTGATGGCCGATACAACGCCGTCGATGCTGGCGTGAATGGATGCGCCGAGCGCGCCAGGCGGGACATCGGCAACGCATTGCCCGCGCGTCACGCGCTCGCCGACGGCAACAGTCGGTACTGCGCTGGCACCAATATGCTGGCGCAGCTGCAAAGTGACTTTTTCTACTGACGGCTCTTCTTCAACCAGCGGCGCTTCCTGGTACCAGGGGCTTAGTCCCAGTTTGGCGATCAGCCGCTTCACTGGCACGAGGCGATATTTCGCCATCTCGTCGGCTGGATACAGCGGCCCTTCGTAGCGCTGGTTTTGCGCCCGCAGCTCGCGTTTTAACATGCGGTTGATGCGCATCGGCGAGATCCCGACCGGGCAGGCCACGCTTTCGCAAATGTTGCATTCCGAGCAGGTAAGGGCGCTCAGCAGCAGTTGCGGCGTGGCAGCCTGATGAAAGTTCACCGCCCGCACCAGCAGGTGCGGAGAGAGTTCGTGGCCGATCAGATGTCGTGGGCAGAGATCGGTACAGAGTCGGCACTGTTCGCAGACGGTGCGCGCGACGGAAAGCACTGTGCGCTCGTCCTGCATCCTGCGCTGGATAAGCGGATGGCTTTTTGGGAGCACCAGCAGGCCGCCGGTAGTTTTCGTCACCGGGTTATCAAGAGAGGTAATCAGACCACCCATCATCGGGCCGCCGTTAATAAAACCAGGGTCGTCGACCGTTGCGCCGCCCGCCAGCGCCAGCACTTCATGCAGTGACATGCCGATAGGAACGGTAACGGTCAACGGTCTGGCGACCGCGCCGTTCACGGTCAACGTGCGACGAGTGACCGGAAACTGCTGCTCGATCGCCCGGGCAATATTCAGCACCGTTTGCACGTTATTGACGACCACGCCGACGCTGGCCGGTAGCGCAGCCGGGGCGACCCGGCGGCCGGTTGCCATCCAGATAGTTAGCACCTCATCGCCCGCAGGATAAACATCCGGCAGGATATGCAGGCGGATACCGTCTGGCAGCAGTGGGGTGAGGGCGTCGATGGCCCGGCGGTATTTTTCTTTCAGGGCTATCACCCCTTCGCGCGCGCCGGTTGCCGTCATGGCGTACTGTACGCCGCGCACAAGGCGCGCAGCTTGCTGCCACATCAGTTGCTGGTCAACTTTGAGCATCGGTTCACACTCGGCGGCGTTCACCAGAAAAATCTCTACCTGCGCCTGTAGTTTGACGTGAGCGGGAAAACCTGCGCCGCCCGCGCCGACAACGCCCGCTGCGCGGACGCGCTCGCGAATTTCATCGGCGCTATGGGACATTTCAACGCTATTGATGGCGGCGCTCATAGCAGTTCCTCCAGCAGCTCGCGAATTTCCTCGGCGCTGGCCGGGCGCGGGTTGGTGCGCAGCGTGATATCCGCCAGCGCGGCCTGCACCATCGCCGGAATACGTGCGGAAAAGTCGGATCTTCCTTCTTTAAGCGCAACGGCCAGTGAGGGAAGGGCGCAGCGTTGCTTAAGCAGTTCGATTTGCTGAATCAGCGCATTGATTGCCGCAACGTCATTGGCTTCTGCCGGGCAAAAACCGCAGGCTTTGGCCAGCCGCGCATAGCGTTTGGCGGCGCGCGGGTCACCCGCGTTAAAGCGGATCACCGTCGTGAGCAGCAGCGCATTGGCCAGCCCGTGCGGCAGATGAAACTGTCCGCCAAGCTGGTGGGCTATCGCGTGGTTAAGCCCCAGCCCCGCCTGGCTGAAGGCCATCCCGGCGAGCGTTGAAGCGTTGTGCATTTTCCCGCGCGTCGCCACGCAGTCGCCTTTTTCCACCGCCGTGGGCAGATACTGGAACACCAGTTTGGCGGCCTTTTCCGCTAGCGCGTCGGTAAAGTCGCTGGCGCGCGGTGACACCCAGGCCTCCAGGGCGTGGGTCAGCACGTCCATGCCGGTGTTGGCGGTAATCTGCGGCGGTACGCTGACCACCAGCTCCGGGTCGAGGATCGCCATATCCGGATACAGCGCATTGTTGAACAGCGGATACTTGATGCCTTTATCCGGGTCGCTAATTACGCAGGCGCTGGTCACTTCCGAGCCGGTGCCGCTGGTGGTCGGGATCGCCACGCAGGTTTCGATGTTGATCCCGCTCTGCTGGCTAAACCAGACAATCGCTTTCGCCGCGTCCATTGCCGAGCCGCCGCCAAAACCAATCACCACCTGCGGTTGCAGAGCCTGCATTTGCGCAATGCCCTGAACCATTGTGTGGATGGTGGGGTCCGGCGTTATCTCGCTAAAGACGCTGATGCGGTTATCTGCGGGCAGCGCGTTACGCAGGGTATCCAGCAGCGGAGAGCGCGCCAGAAAGCCATCGCAGATTATCCAGATGTGCTTATTGGTAAAGCGCTTGAGCACCGCCAGGCTGCCCTGACCGCTGTACAACCGCGTTTGTAGTGAGAAGGTATTCATCGCGACCTCAGTTAGCGAATAGAAAAGCCGTTGGTCAGTACGCAGCGCCGGGAACGGGCAAAAGTACGCGCTGACGTGGTCCCTTCACCGGTTGGCGTGGCGATAGTGAAGGTGGTAAAGCCTTCGCCGCCGACGCCGATCCCGGCATAAGATGGGCCGTTTTTGACGAATATCGAGGTTTGCAGGGTGCGGGCCGCGAGGTTCAGGCGCGACACGTTCTGCGAGTGCATAATGGCGGTATGATGCAGTCCCTCTTCAACCTTCAGGGCCAGCGCCAGCGCGCTATCGAAATCGCTGACTTTTACCACTGGCAGCATCGGCATCAACTGTTCGCTGGTGACCCACGGATCGTCAGCGTTAACCAGCGCAATCAGCAGACGCGGCGCTTTTGCAGGGACAGCGATCCCGGCGGCTTCCAGCATGGCCGATGGGCTCTTGCCGACCAGTTTTTTATTCGCCTGGCCTTCAGGCAGGCAGACGGCGCGGAGTTTGTCGGTATCGGCAGGGCTTAACAGCAGCGCGCCGAAGGTTTGCATTTGCTGCACCAGACGTTCGGCGACACTCTCCACTACGATCAGGCTCTTCTCGGCAATGCAGGGCAGGTTGTAATCGAATGACGCGCCGTTGATGATATCTTCCGCCGCTTTCACCAGGTCCGCCGTTTCATCAACGATGCAGGGCGGGTTACCCGCGCCAGCGCCAATCACCTTCTTACCGCTCTTCATGCCCATTGCCACAATGCCCGGGCCGCCGGTAATGGCCAGTACTGCGATTCGCGGGTGGGCCATCATCTGCTGGGTCGCTTCGAAGGTGGGTTCCGCCACGGTCACCACCAGATTGCGGATGCCGCAGCAGCGGAAGGCAATCTCTTCAATCAGGCTAATCAGCTTCAGAGAGACCTTTTTCGCTCCCGGATGCGGGCTAAAGTAGATACTGTTGCCCGCCGCCAGCATGCTGATACTGTTGTTGATGATGGTTTCCGTCGGGTTGGTGCTTGGGGCGACCGAACCGATAACGCCAAACGGTGAGTATTCAAACAGCACCATGCCGCCGTCGCCGGTCAGCGCGGTGGTGGTGAGATCTTCTACGCCCGGCGTGTTGTCCAGCGCAGCCTTGTTTTTGAGAAATTTATCTTCTTTGTTGCCCATCCCCGTTTCATTGGCGCTCTCTTCCGCCAGGGGCGCCAGCAGCGGCGTCAGCTCCTGACGCATCGCGCTGATAATGGCGCTGCGGGTTTTTAGCGGGCACTGCTGATAACGTAAGAACGCCTGGTGCGCGGCGTCGATGGCCTCGCTCACGGACTGGAAAATCCCTTTGCCCTGAGGCTGGACCGGCGTTTGCGCCGGCGTGGTTAATTGCTCGCTAAGAATGGTGCGAATCAGGGTTTCGAGTTCAGAAGTATTCATTGATGAGTTCCCACGTTAATAGCCGCGATGGCGGTCTGTGCTATGTCCATGTCCTGCTCAACGCTGCCGCCGCTGATGCCAAGACCCCCAATTAATATGCCGCCGCGCCACAGGGCGTAACCGCCGCCAAAGGTGACCACTTTTCCCTGTAAATGACTTTCCAGACCGTAAAGCGCGGCGCCCGGCTGAACGACATCGCTCAGCTCATGGGTCGCCGTTTTCATCGCCACTGCGGTCCAGGCCTTTTTCGGCGCCAGCTCGCTGCTGACCAGCAGGGCGTCCGGCATCCGCCAGGTCACAGTTTCCGTGCCGTGCGCGTCAACGATGCTGACGACTACCGGAACCTGCAGTTGCTGCGCGCGTTCAACGGCGGCGCGGGTGAGCTGGTGCAGATCGTGGAATGAGAGGGCCACGGGCGTTGTCTCCTTGCTGCGGGTCGGCTGGCTGGCAGCCAGATAGCGCTTGCTAACTTCGCGGATGATGTTGGCCTGGTGCGCATCGCTATCTTCCGCGCGGGCCAGGGCGTACAGGCAGTCCGATAAGCGGTTGATGTAGCGCATCAGCACCTGGCGTACGTTGACTTCAGTTGCCAGTTCAACCAGACGGCGTTCGGCGCGGCGCGCCAGCGTGCGGGCAAAATGTAATCGGCTCGCGGCTTCGCAGCGTCCGGGTAAAATAAAGCTGTGCAGCGGTTCGACGCGGGCCATTGCCCGATCGATAGCGGCTTCCAGGGCCGAAATCTCTTCGCTGCTGATGTAGCGCTGTTTGGGCGACGGCTGCTCGCTGTCGCTGGCCAGCTCTGCGCTAAACCAAAAAAGTTGCTGCTGGATGGCCTCGAGTAAGGTGCGGTGATTTTCATCCGCAGCGGCGCAGGCGCACAGGCTCAGCGCGGCGTTCAGCTCATCCAGCGTGCCGTAGGCTTCAACCCGCGGGTGGGTTTTGCTCACCCGCTGGCCGGTAAACAGTGATGTGGTGCCAGCGTCACCTGTTCGGGTATAAATCGCCATAACCGCCCCTTAACGCGAAAGCGTATCTACAATGCCGACAACGGCGAGGTCGATGGCCTCATTTGGCCCGGAAAAAACGTGCCTGGCGCTGGAGCCGCCGCTGAGCAAAACCAGTTCGCCGACGCCCGCGCCGACGGAGTCCACGGCCACTTCATCGCCGGAGGTGGGCGAGGCGGGGAGTTCGCCATCGGCGCTGACCCGACGCACCAGCAGCAGCTTTTTCCCAATCAAAGAAGGTGATTTTTGCGTGGAGACAACCGCGCCCGTGACTCGTGCCAGATGCATGATTTACTCCTGCTTAATTAATTGAATATTCCGCGCATTAGCTGCTTCGCGCGCCAGGGCGGTCACGATGCATTTGCGGTGGATAACCAGACGCCCCCGGTTTAGCAGCGCGACATCGCGATAGCTCAGCACCGAACCCGCATGCAGAACCAGCGGCAGTCCGCGCTCATCGGTGAATACCACCGGCAGACGAGCCAGTTTTTTTACCGGGATAACCGGCAGCAGCTGGCTGTGCAGGCTGAGCTGTACGCGGATGCCAAACGCCAGCGCGTCGTGAATTTTCCGGGCGGCGGCATCGTCGGTTTCTGCATCCGCAAGCTGACCCAGCAGCGGCAGGTCGACGAGCAGGATGCGCAGCGACGCGTGCTGACAGAACAGCGCTGGGCAGTCGGCATCGCGAAGCTGCGCAACGCTCAGCGTTACCGTGCTCTGGGCACGGCGCTGCAGTCGGGAGACAATCTCCTCGACAATGCGCTGCAGAGTTTCGCCGTTCATCGCGGGCCTACCAGCCGGGCAAAGGCCTGCGGGTTATCGGCACCAGCGGCGTTGGCTTCATCGGTATCAATGTGCATTTCGAGGCGCATGTCCGGTGAAACGCGAATCGCCACGTTGTTGAAAATCAGCCCGCGATCGTCGCCTTCAATCGCCACGGAGACCATATCGCCGTGGGAAACCCGCAGGATCAGCGCATCAAGCGGCGACATATGAATATGCCGCTGCGCGACGATAACCCCGGAAGGTAGCTCCAGTTCGCCAAAGGGGCTGACCAGGCGGATGCCAGGTGTGCCCTTCAGGTTGCCGGACATTCTCAGCGGCGCGGCAATCCCCAGCGTTCTGGCATCGGTACGCGATATTTCTACCTGGCTTACCGAGCGCAGCGGGCCGAGCAGGCGCACATTTTTGAGCTGTCCTTTCGGCCCTACCAGGGTGACGGTTTGCTCCGCAGCATATTGTCCCGGCTGCAGTAGCGCTTTTTTTTCGCTGATGGGATGGCCGGGAAACAGCCGCTCATAATCCTGCGCGGACAGGTGGATATGACGGTTTGAGACGCCCAGCGGAATAGGCCGCTGGCGCATCTCGTCGAGAACTTTACGGACCGTTGATTGCAGAAGCTCTTTATCCATTACGCTTCACCTCGCTTGCCGGAATGAATGCAAAGCGTACGAGGTTCGCCCTTCTGGCGCGGACATTTTGGATCCAGACACAGATTGCAGCTGACCAGTTCTGATTCCTGCGGGGCCTCTTCGGCTGGCGCTTCAGAAACGACATCAGCTATCTCTGACGCTTCTGGCTCAGGTTCAATGACGGAGGGGGAGGGTGTCTCTGCGAGCAGGATCCCTTCTCCGGGCCTGGCGATAACCTTGTGGGCCACCAGACCATTCCGCTGTTCGGCAAATTGCGCACCGGTGGTGATGGCCGCCTGCACGGAGGCCACATCACCGGTAATTTTAATCACCATCCAGCCTGAACCATTGGTCTTTTCGAGGGCGAGCAGCGTGATAGAAGCGGATTTCGCCATGATATCGGCGCAGCTGATAGCCAGTGCCAGACCACAAACTTCAAGTAATCCCAGTGATTGCTTCACGCGGTGCTCCTTATTCGCCATCGATTAGGCTGATTTCGGTAAAATGGCCTCAACATCACTGTGCGGACGCGGGATAACGTGGCAGGATTTCACTTCACCCACGACGCTTGCCGCTGCGCTGCCGGCATCTACGGCTGCTTTAACCGCGCCGACATCGCCGCGAACCATGACGGTAACCAGGCCAGAACCAATTTTTTCGTAGCCCACCAGCTGTACGTTGGCGGATTTCACCATGGCGTCGGCAGCTTCAATGGCGCCTACTAACCCTTTTGTTTCAACCAGTCCCAGTGCGTTATTCATACTGCCGTTCTCCTGTGATTAAACATGGAGATCCCGAAAAGGGATCCCTTTGACCAGTCGTGCCGCGTTATTACCGGTGTTGCGTTGGGCCTGACTGTCCTGATGATGCATCAGCGTAAAAAGCGGCGCCGATGCGGGTAAATTCTTGTAATGCACGACCAGCGAGTGTCGATCGCAGGCGATGCCGACTAGCAGCGGCGAGCTGCGCGCCGCCTGCCAGGCGCTGTCAACGATATCTCCAGCCGGGTGATGCTGAAGCAGGAAAGGGATACCTTCCTCTTCGATACCCAGCAGCACTTCGTGCCAGAGGCTGGCGCAGTCGTTGATAACGGTAATGACGATGGCCGGGGCGCTGTGATTACTGTCCATGTGCAAACTCCTTGTGCCAGGAGAGAATCAGACCGGTGGCCACCGCGTTTCTTGGGCCTTCGCTGCCGCGAATATTTCCTCGCCCGGCGACCAGGCGGTAGTGCGCCAGCGCATCGGTGACCAGCTGCGGAACTTCGAAATCCAGCGACGAGCCGCCGACCAGCACCACGAACGGAATATCGCGAATGTTGCCGGTTGGACTGACCTGGCGCAGCGCGCGCAGGGCGTTGGTGACAAAGACGCGTTCTTTAGCGCTGCGGCGAATGGCACGCACTTTTTCCAGCGCTAAGTCGCCGGGAAGCGGCACCAGTTCGTCCGGTTTCACCACGCAGACGCGGGCGAACACCGTAGGAGGCAGCGGCGTCGGGAAGAACTGGACGCTGCCATCCTCGTGGCGTAAGTGGAACAGGCTTTCGACCTTCGCCAGCGGGTATTTTTTGATCTCTTCCGCCAGATAGCGGTCTTCCAGCCCCAGTTCGCGGGCAATAATCATCGTGACCATGTCGCCTGCCCCGGCGAGATGGGTGGCGATGATTTCGCCTTTAGGGTTGATGATGGAGGCATCGGTGGAGCCCGCGCCGAGGTCGAGGATCGCCAGCGGTCGGGTGGTACCCGGCGTGGTCAGCGCGCCGAGAATGGCGGCTTCAGCCTCAGCGCCGCCGATCTGCACGTCGATATTAAGCTTCTGCTCAATTTCACGGGCAATCATCGCCATTTGCAGACGGTCTGATTTCACCATCGAGGCGATGCCGACGGCCTGCTCCAGCGAGAACTCCCCGGCCAGACCGCCGGTGACGCTCACCGGAACCGAGGTGTCAACGGCCAGAAGATCCTGAATGAAAATCTCGCTGCTGGGCTTATTGGTTAGCTCGGCCATGGTCTGGCGTACGTGCTCCAGCATGCCGCCGATATTGGTCCCGGCCTCGCCGGTGACGTTGTCGAGCTTGCCGCAGCCGTCCACCGCTTTCATGATAGCTTCGGCACCGGCGGCAACATCCACGCGCACGGTACGACCCTGCGCCTGCAGCTCCAGGTTACCGGCGGGTATTGCGCGCGCTTTGACGTCGCCGGATGGCGTTTTAACGACCACGGCGGAACGGTTGCCAATCAGCGCGCGCGCCATCGGGACGATGTTTTTCGTCTCATCGGCGTTGAGGTTGAATACGGTGGCGATGCCGTAAGGGTTGGAGAGGGTCTCGATAACCTTCCCCGGCACGGCGACTTCAATCGCCGCCAGCATCCCCAGCGGAATGCGGTCGATGTACAGAACCTCGTCAACGATCGGCAGCGATTTTTCCAGCCGGTTGCTGACCAGTACGCCATCGTCGCGCTGCAAAATGACGCCGGTAATCTGGTATCCGGCACGCATTGAGGCGTTGATAACATTGGCGATGTCGGCAAAATCGAATGCCGATGACACCACCAGAATATAGGACGAGTCCGCCGGGCGGGTTAACAGCTCCTCCGGCGTAATCGTGATACCCACACCAAGGCCTACTCCGCCCGGTGTTTTTGGGTTATGGCCGATCATTGTCGATTCGGTGATGATGGTTTCGGTAATGGTTTCCATCGCCACATCGCCAATCACCGGCGTGGCTTCGTTAATGCGGATGAGCGAAATATCGCTGACATTGATCCCCGCGCGCTTTGCGACGAGGGCGAGCGCTTCCTGAATGCCGAACACGTTACGCAACGTGCCTTTGATCCCGGTGGTTTCCGCCAGCGCGCTGTGCGTAATCGTCAGTGTGCCAGTCTCATCTTGCCGCGCCAGTGCGACTTCCGTTGATGAGTTACCGATGTCAATGCCAGCTATATATCGCATTGTCTACCCCTAAAGTTAATCGTCGCCTTTGAGTTTTTTACGCTCGACATACAGCGTTGCCGCTTCGCGAACGAAAGCTGCGCAGATCTTCGCCTGATAGCGGTTTTCGAGATCGTCGGCGATAGCCATCAGCTCTTCTTTCGTCGAGCGATAGGGGCGAAGGGCGTTGTAGATTTCAAGAATGCGATCGTCCGGTACCGCGGTCAGTTCGGCGGCGCGTTCAAAGTTCATCGCCAGCCGGTCGCGGCCCGCATCTTTGGCGATAGACGCCTGTAAGCGCAGGGTTTCCGGGGTAATACGCATATCCTGAGCGGTGACTTTATTGCTCAGCACGTTTTCCAGCGTAAAGTCGTCCAGCGTTTTATTGGTGGCGGTTTTCACCCATTCCGGGTGTTTGTTCGCCAGCGGGTAGTCGCTGACCTTTGCGCTGCGGGACGTGCCGCCTGCCGCCGAAGCCGCGGCTGGCGCATCGCCCTGCAGGCTGTTCATGCGGCTCAATACGTCCCGAACCATCGATTCAATTGCGTCGGTATTCATGGAGTTATCCTTTATCAAAGCGCCACGCGCAGTTCCTGCGGGTTTTTGCCCGTCACGACGTACTTGGTCTCTTTAATGTGCAAAATGGCCGACTTTGCCTGGTACTTCGGGCGTGCCATCTGGTCATTCAGCGTAGGGACCGGCTGCGGTGATTCGCGTTTCGCATAACGGGCGGCGTTTTTACCAATCTGACGGTAGGTTTCCAGCGTCAGCAGCGGTGCTTGCGGGAACAGCTCCAGGTTGGAGAGCGGCGGTAGTCCCTGCTGGTGGATAACCGTAGTGCCTTTCGACTGGATGCCGATGGAAATGCCGGAGCCGCTCAGGCGGTTACCTTCAACGGCGACGAACGCCACGTCGGAAGATTTAAAGCAACGAATCACGCGCGCCCTGATACCTTCTTCTTCAATACCGGCAATGACTTCGCGCAGGATGCTCTTATGCGGTAAGCCGACGATATTAACAGTCTGTGCCAGGCCAAATGCCGGGCCGACGGCGATAATGACTTCGTCCTGCTGAGTACCCTGGCGCGCTTCGCCCACTTCGGTCAGAAAGCCGTCGCCCGCAGGCGCAGCGGTCTGTGGTGCTGTGGATGCCGCAGGCGCATTAAACGAGACGGGTTTATCGCTGCCCTTCATATCGCGGAGCACGTCTTCAATTATCTGGCGCAGCAATTTTTCATTAATTTCCATTTCTCACCCCTTAATCAATCTCGTTGGGATCAAGAGCGCCAGGGATGTTTTTAATCTCTTCCCAGCGTTCTCCCTGCAGGCGATAACCTGTTGCCGGACCGGCATAGTCATTGACGTCATTAACCGCAGAGAGCACTTGTCCGTCGCCGACGATAATGGCGGAGGTGTGCAAATAGTCGCCGGTTAGCTTGGCTTTCTGGATGTTGAGCATGTCCTGGGCCACGTCGGTAAACCCGCCCTGCGCCAGCGCTTTAACGACTTCCAGACCGTTGCGGTTTTTATTGATGATTTCCTGGGCGAACTTGATGTCTTCGACGATGTTACGCTCCGGCATATCTTTCGAACCGTGGGCATAGGTCGCGGCTTCAACTTCTTCATCGGTAATCGGCGGTAGTCCCATTCCGGCAAACACGGCCTGCAGCGCGCGGGCGGCTTTGTTACGGATGGCGATAACGTCCTCTTCACGAACCGGGCGCAGACCGCCGTCCACTTTCAGGTCACGCTGGATAACGTTGTAGTCGTCAAAGTCTTCCGCATCTTCGTTGGAACCGGCGAACATGTTGTCGTAGTTCGGCACCGCGGAATAACCGGAGGAGATAAAGTCGGTACCCGGCAGGAACTGCATCAGCAGGCGCGCGGTACGACGCATATCGGAGTGGGTGAAGGTCTGGTCGTTACTGGAGGCGCATTCCAGATCCAGTGACGAGCAGATCAGGTTTTCCGCCAGCACGGCACGAATACCTGACGGCACGGCAGACGGTACGCCGATACAGCTTACGGAGCCGTTTTGCAGCCCCTGAACGCCCGCGGCTTTGGTGATATAGATGCAGCGCGCTTCCAGATACAGCATGGATTTGCCTTCGGCGTAGCCCATCTGCACTTCGGAGCCGGAGCCGGAGGTGAAGCGCATTTTCAGGCCGCGAGAGGCGTAGGAAGAGGCTAAGAAGCCCTTCGACCATGGTGTATCGTCACCGTCGGTGAAGACCGGCTCGGTGCCGTAAACGGAGATGGTTTCGGCGTAGCAGGTGTGGCCCAGCATGCCGAGCTTCAGCTCGGTGGCTTCTTCCAGTGAGCACTGCGTCAGTACGCCCGGACGACCAACCTGAGAGCCGACCAACAGCGCGATGGCGTTGAACGGCGCGTAGCGTGCTACCGCAACCGTGGTTTCTTGTTCGTCAAACCCGCGCCATGCGCCTTCGGCGGCGTCGGCGGCAATTTGCACCGGGTTGTCTTTAACGTTGGTGACGTGCGCCTGCTGAGATGGCGTGCGGCGGGCGCGCATTTTCTGCATCGCCATCATCATCTCAACCACGTTCATATGCGAAACCACTTCAACAATTTTCGCCGGGGTCATCGCGGTGGTTAGCGGGACGATTTCGCTGCGCTTGACGTTCGGATCGCAGAGCATGTTAGCCAGCTTGATCGAATCCATCGCCATCACTTCTTCGGCGCGGTTCAGGTTGATGCCGTAGCGGGCGATAAAGTGGTCGATCAGGTCGAATTCGCTAACCGGTTTTCCGTCCAGCTCGGTTACCGCGCCGTTAACGATTTTTATCGACGGTTTTGGGTCGTTCGGGCTTTCCATCGCGATAAAGCCTTCTTCGATCCACTCCTTAACAAAGCCGTCCTGATTCACAGGGCGTTTCGCCAGTGCTTCAAATCTTTTCGATCTCATGAATCAGCCTCGTGGGTATCAGATGTAGGACGGGCGATCGTTTTTCGGTTCAGAACCGAGGGTCGCAAGGACGGTTTTGCCGATTTCGCGGGCGGAGGTCACCGCCTGACGGACCGCGCCGGAGTCGCCGGAAATCACCAGAATAGCTTCGTTACTAAAGCTGGTGCCGTGCGCCGGAGAGCTGTACGCCACGACTTCAACGTTGGCTGACTTCAGCGCGGTATCGGCCATCAGTACGCCGACGGAAGCCGGAGCGCCGACGATAATGCCGCAGGCGCGGCCAATCGGCGCGCCGAACGCTTTTTCCAGCGCATAGCTGGCGCGAGCGGTGTACTGCAGCTCGA
The DNA here is from genome assembly GCF_046552235.1 of Salmonella sp. SAL00670. Classification (NCBI taxonomy): domain Bacteria; kingdom Pseudomonadati; phylum Pseudomonadota; class Gammaproteobacteria; order Enterobacterales; family Enterobacteriaceae; genus Salmonella; species Salmonella sp. SAL00670. The sequence goes on along the minus strand of NZ_JBGDUO010000001.1, from coordinate 1,247,459 downwards.
TATGTCCGGCTTCGTTGCCGTAAACATCACCGAAGGTGCGGTCCAGCTCTTTCAGCGCGACTTCGATACCGCGCTTGACGTCGGACACGTCGTTACCGCCTAAAATAATCAGCGAACCGTGGCCCGCTCCGCCTTTGGTATCGCGCGGCAGCTCAATGCTGACCACTTCGGTATTGGTGGCTTTCACCGCTTCGTCCGCCGCCATAATGTGCGGGCCTGCGCCGGTGCGGGCGCCGAGAATGCCGATGGAACGATAGCGCTTCTCAAGCTTCATCGCGTCCAGCAGGGCGGTATCGACGTTGGCGATAACCAGGCCCAGGGTATCGCCAATGGCGGTCCCGACAAATTCCGTTAAACTGCAGCTTTTTTCTGCCATAGCCGTCTCTCGTATAGGTTGGGGTTGACCAGGGATGGCCTGTTGTTCCGGCGTTGCCACACGGGCAATCACCTGCGCCATGATCTGTTCCACCAGCTCATTGCTGCTCATTGGCTAATTCCCTTCGGTAAGATTTTTTCTACATCGGTATGAGGGCGTGGGATGACGTGTACGGCTTTCACTTCACCCACGTTGCGTGCGGCTGCGGCACCTGCATCGGTGGCCGCTTTGACCGCGCCAACATCGCCGCGCACGATGACGGTTACCAGCCCGGAGCCAATCTTTTCATAGCCCACTAACATCACATTGGCTGACTTAACCATTGCATCAGCGGCCTCTATGGCTGCGGTTAAGCCTTTGGTTTCTACCATTCCTAGTGCTTCTTGTTGCATAAAGACCTCGCATGGAGTGTTCCGATAGTTGGGACTATAAGAAGATGCGAGGAAAAAGAATGGCTGACTTGCTGTTGAGCATCAGAAAATAATGGGAAAGCAATATGACTAAATTGTCTTTTGCTTTTATAACTTATTGATAAATTACATTTAATTTATTATTGTCTATATGATTATTTTGTTTTTATTATTTCATTTTTACATTTTTGTTAGTGACGAGAGTATTTTTATTTGATATGGCGAAAGACGCAAAATGTGATGCTTATTCGAAATTGATAAGTTGGCTTGTGCAATATTTTATTATTTTCACAGGCGTATTTTATAGCTCGAATCTCCCGTATGATGGGCTGCTAAAAATATCGGAAAAGCAAAATTTTGCTATCGCAACACGATTTTTCCGGGAGACAGGTTCGCAGGTTGCCAACAATTTACAGGCGGCACTTTTTATAGTGAGGTTAGCTGTACTCTACCGCCAGCCGAAACTTGCGCTGGCCAGGACACGAACTTTGCTCAGAAGGTGTCACATGAATGATTCTCTAAAGGCGCAATGTGGTGCGGAATTTTTAGGCACCGGACTCTTTTTGTTTTTTGGTATCGGTTGTTTGAGCGCGCTCAAAGTCGCAGGCGCCAGCCTCGGATTATGGGAGATTTGCATTATTTGGGGGCTTGGAATTTCACTGGCCGTTTACCTTACTGCCGGAATCTCCGGCGGACATCTTAACCCTGCGGTGACGATTGCGCTGTGGCTGTTTGCCTGCTTCCCCAAACAGAAAGTATTGCCTTATATTATTGCCCAGTTTGCCGGCGCTTTTGGCGGCGCTCTGCTGGCGTATGTGCTTTATAGTAGCCTTTTTACTGAATTTGAGACTGCGCATCATATGGTGCGCGGTAGCGTCGAAAGTTTGCAATTAGCCAGCATTTTCAGTACCTATCCGGCCGCAGCGCTAAATGTATGGCAGGCTGCGTTGGTGGAAGTGGTCATTACGTCGATTCTGATGGGCATGATCATGGCATTGACGGATGATGGCAATGGCATTCCTAAAGGGCCGCTTGCGCCTTTGCTTATTGGGATACTGGTTGCCGTTATCGGCGCGTCTACTGGACCCCTTACCGGTTTTGCAATGAACCCGGCGCGTGATTTCGGTCCCAAACTGTTCACATGGTTAGCGGGGTGGGGGAACATGGCGATGAGCGGTGGGCGAGAGATCCCTTATTTTATCGTGCCGATTGTCGCGCCTGTTATCGGCGCCTGTGCCGGAGCAGCCATATATCGCTATTTTATTGGTAAGAATTTACCTTGTAACCGCTGTGAACTGTAAGGAAATGCGAACCAGATTCACAGCAATGATGTATCGTAAAAACAGGTGAGATAATTTCGTGATCTGCTTTCACGAACTGATCAAAACGTCTCCCAGCAATGGGAGACTTTTGATATTGTCATTGTACTTTTTATCAGGGCCAGGATAATGCTAATAAAAAGTGAATGTAAATAATGTGTTTTGTTTATAACAATAAATTAACTGAGGGGTTTTATCATGATTTCTGCGAGCGCTCTGAACTCAGAACTCATTAATAAAATCGCACAGGATTTTGCACAAGCCACCGGTCTGGCGGTTGTGGTTGTCAATATTCATGGTGATGAAATATCTGAGCTATTCAATTTCACGCCGTTTTGTCAGTTGATGCGGCAGCATCCCCAGCATAGTACACGTTGTCGTATGAGCGATCGCTGCGGGGGACTGGAGGCATCGAAGTCCGATCAACCCTGTATTTATCGTTGTCATGCCGGTCTAACGGATTTTTCTATTCCGCTGGTAATCGCAGGGCATTTAGTTGGCTTTGTTTTATGCGGGCAGGTTCGTTTAAGTAATGACGTGGAGCTGGTAAACATTCTTAATGTTGACGATCGCTGGCAGGCTGACCCTGAGCTCTTGAATGAATTTCGGAATGTGCCAGAGATGGACTATTCACGCGTTATCGCTTCCGCCGATCTTCTTAAACTGATAGTTGAGAATTGCCTGAAAAAACAGCTCAATTTCGTGGTTATCAAAGACAATCCGCAGCAATCGGAGGCAAATAAAACCACTCGTGGTCCCACTCCGCATGACAGTAAAATGAAAAAAGCGCTTCGCTATATTGATGCGCATTTGTCCGACGATCTTCGTCTTGAGGATGTCGCCTCACATGTCTATCTCAGCCCCTATTACTTCAGTAAGCTATTCAAGAAATATCAGGGAATCGGATTTAATGCGTGGGTAAACCGCCAGAGAATGGTTAGCGCCAGAGAATTGCTTTGCCATAGTGACTGGAGTATTGCCAGTATTGCGCGTAATTTAGGCTTTTCGCAAACCAGCTATTTTTGCAAAGTCTTCCGCCAGACCTATCAGGTTACGCCGCAGGCTTATCGCCAGCAGATAAATGAGAATTCTCATCCTCCATCGTTATGAATAGCAATATTTTGCTATTGCCGATTTTTGATAGTCTTTTGTATCTTAATCATTTCAGAAAGAAAATTTATCTGGTGTAACAATAAATTGTCATAGCGCAACAAAATAATAAAATTTAGGGCATAAACTGCACCAGTTTTTATTTTTGTGATGAAGTACAGTGTCAGGAAAGATAAGTTTTATTACGCTTTGTCGATACGTTTTATCGTCAATATACCGGTAAGGATGAGTAGATTAACGTCAGACGAGCAACCGCTCAGGCTATTGCTCACAGAAATGTAAAACGTAGCACATTATTAATTGTCGTTATGGGTGTGCCGTACAGCCATAACGTAAACCAACAGGTTTGCCACATTTGTGGTAGGGAAGGGGGTGAAAATCCCCCGCAGCCCCCGCTGCTGTGATGCTGACGACCCCGTAAAGACCACTGATCGCAAGATTGGGAAGGACGGGCGAGGAGGACGCTAAGCCAGAAGACCTGCCTGTCGGTGATAACCAACAACTTCGGTGGGAAGTGGGTTGCGAAGACGCGTACAGTCGAAAGACTGAACATGCGCGTACCTGTATACCCCTACCACCCTGAACAGGATCAGGGTAATGGCGGCAAGGCATCACGCATTTATTCTTGCAGGCACAGGAAGCGGTTGCGGCAAAACCACGGTGACGCTTGGTTTGTTGAGGCTGCTGCAAAAACGCGCGCTGCGCGTACAGCCGTTTAAAGTTGGGCCAGATTACCTTGATACCGGCTGGCATACCGCTATCTGTGGCGTGGCGTCCCGTAATCTTGACAGTTTCATTCTTCCTCCTCCTGTTCTCAACGCCTTATTTTGCGAACAAATGCGGCAGGCGGATATCGCTGTCATTGAAGGCGTCATGGGGCTGTATGACGGCTATGGCGTCGACCCCAATTACTGCAGCACAGCCGCGATGGCCAAACAGCTTGGTTGCCCGGTCATCCTACTGGTGGACGGCAAGGCTGTTTCAACGTCGCTTGCGGCTACCGTTATGGGATTTCAGCACTTCGACCTGACCCTCAACCTCGCGGGCGTGATTGTGAATCGCGTCACTAGCGACGCCCACTATCAGCTCCTCAAAAATGCCATTGAACATTATTGCTCACTGCCGGTACTGGGGTATGTCCCTCCTTGCGACGGCGTCGCATTACCTGAACGCCACCTGGGGTTGATTACCGCCAGAGAATCCCTCGTCAATCAGCAATCATGGCATGATTTTGCCGCCTCGCTGGAACAAACAGTGGATGTGGATGCGCTACTCTCGCTGAGCGTGTTATCAGCGCTTCCGGCGGGAATGTGGCCTGAGCGCCCCGATAACACAGCGGGGGCAGGGCTGACGCTTGCTCTGGCGGATGATGAGGCCTTTAACTTTTATTATCCCGATAACATCGATTTGCTGGAGCGTGCCGGCGTTAACATTGTGCGTTTTAGCCCACTGCATGACCGCGCATTGCCTGATTGTCAGATGATCTGGCTGGGCGGTGGATATCCTGAATTATACGCCGCGGATCTGGCGGCAAATACGGCGATGTTAAAACATTTGCGGGCGGCGCATCAGCGCGGCGTGGCGATTTACGCGGAGTGTGGCGGTCTGATGTATCTGGGGAGCACTCTGGAGGATAGCGGTGGGGAAATTCATCAGATGGCGAATATTATCCCCGGTCACAGCAAAATGGGTAAGCGACTTACCCGCTTTGGTTATTGTGAGGCGCAGGCTATGCAGCCAACGCTATTGGCGGTGCCTGGCGAGATAGTGCGCGGCCATGAATTTCACTACTCAGATTTTATCCCCGAAACACCCGCCGTTATGGCCTGTCGTAAGGTTCGCGATGGCCGCGTGTTACAGGAATGGGCTGGCGGCTGGCAGACAGGCAACACGTTTGCCAGCTATCTGCACGTCCATTTCGCCCAGCGTCTGGAAATGTTGCAGCACTGGCTGGCGGCGGCGAGGCGCGTATTATGACGATCCTTGCCTGGTGTATCGCCTGGGTGCTGGATTTTATCATCGGCGACCCTCAACACTGGCCCCATCCGGTACGCTGGATAGGCCGTTTAATCACGTTTGTGCAGCGTATTGTGCGTCGCTATTGTCCCGGCGATAAAGCGCTGCGGATTGGCGGCGGCGTAATGTGGGTTGTGGTTGTCGGGGCGACCTGGGGCGTGGCATGGGGCGTACTGGCGCTGGCGCAGCGGATTCACCCCTGGTTTGGCTGGAGCGTCGAAGTCTGGATGATCTTTACCACGCTGGCCGGACGCTCTCTGGCCCGCGCCGCACAGGAGGTTGAACGACCGTTGCGGGAGAACGACCTTGCGGAAAGCCGAATAAAACTCTCCTGGATCGTCGGGCGCGATACGTCGCAACTTCAGCCAGCGCAGATCAATCGCGCCGTGGTGGAAACGGTTGCAGAAAACACCGTTGACGGCATTATCGCGCCGCTCTTTTTCCTCTTTCTCGGCGGCGCGCCGCTGGCGATGGCCTACAAAGCCGTCAATACCCTGGATTCAATGGTGGGCTACAAACATGAAAAATACCGGGCGATTGGTATGGTCAGCGCCCGTATGGACGACGTAGCGAACTATCTTCCTGCCCGACTGAGCTGGCTGTTGCTGGGCATTGCGGCAGGACTGTGTCGCCTGAGTGGTTGGCGTGCGCTGCGTATTGGCTGGCGTGACCGTTATAACCACAGTAGCCCAAATTGCGCCTGGTCGGAAGCGTGTGTGGCCGGCGCCTTAGGTATCCAGCTCGGCGGCCCAAATAACTACTTTGGCGAGCGTGTGGACAAGCCCTGGATAGGCGACGCGCAGCGCGATATTTCCGTGGACGATATTTCCCGAACGATTCGATTGATGTGGGTCGCTTCAACCCTGGCGCTGGCGCTGTTTATTGCGGCGCGGTGCGGGTTATCTGGCGTGGCCTGAGGACGACAGTATGCATTATATCCAGCAGCCCCAAACCATTGAGGCCAACAGTTTCACCATTATTAGCGACATTATTCGCGAAACGCGTCCTGATTACCGTTTCGCCAGTCCGCTCCATGAGGCCATTATCAAGCGGGTTATTCATACCACCGCCGATTTCGACTGGCTGGACATTTTGTGGTTCTCTGCCGATGCGCTGGAGCAGCTTTGTGATGCGTTACGCCATCCGTGCATTATTTATACCGATACCACGATGGCGCTGTCCGGCATTAATAAAAGATTACTGGCGACGTTTGGCGGCGAGTGTCGCTGTTATATCAGCGATCCGCGCGTGGTGCGCGCCGCACAAACGCAGGGGATTACCCGTTCAATGGCCGCCGTCGATATCGCTATCGCCGAGGAGGAGAAAAACAAGCTCTTTGTTTTCGGTAATGCGCCGACGGCCCTGTTCCGTTTGCTTGAACATAACGTGACGGTGAGCGGCGTGGTGGGCGTACCGGTAGGCTTTGTCGGCGCGGCGGAGTCCAAAGAGGCACTCACCCATAGCCATTTCCCCGCGGTTGCCGCGTTAGGGCGTAAAGGCGGCAGTAACGTGGCTGCCGCTATCGTCAATGCGTTGCTCTATCACCTCCGGGAGGCCTGATGAGCGAGCTTTCTTTTGACGCGCCGGTCTGGCACCACGGTAAAGCGTTACGTAAAGGATATACCACCGGTTCCTGCGCGACGGCGGCGGCAAAAGTCGCCGCGCTGATGGTATTACGTCAACATCTGATTCATCAGGTCTCCATCGTCACGCCGTCGGGCGTCACGCTATGCCTGAACGTGGAGTCGCCGCACATTGAAGGCCAGCAGGCGATAGCCGCAATTCGTAAAGATGGCGGCGATGACGTGGATGCCACGCACGGAATGCTGATTTTTGCCCGCGTTACGCTCAACGACAGCGGTGAGATTACGCTCACTGGCGGCGAAGGTATTGGTACGGTAACGCGTAAAGGGATTGGACTGCCGCTCGGGAGCGCCGCCATCAATCGTACGCCGCGCCATACCATTGAGTCAGCGGTGCGCGAAGCGATAGGCCCGGCGCGTGGGGCCGATGTGGAGATTTTTGCCCCGGAAGGCGAAGCGCGGGCGCAAAAAACGTATAACTCGCGGCTTGGCATTCTTGGCGGCATTTCCATTATTGGCACTACCGGCATTGTGACGCCGATGTCGGAGGAAAGCTGGAAACGCTCGCTATCGCTGGAACTGGAGATCAAACGGGCGTCAGGATTAACGCGGGTGATACTCGTGCCGGGCAACCACGGCGAACGGTTTGTTCGCGAACAAATGGGCGTCGACACACAGGCAGTCGTCACCATGAGCAATTTTGTCGGCTACATGATTGAAGAGGCGGTACGGCTGGGATTTTGCCAGATAGTGCTGGTGGGTCATCCTGGAAAATTGATCAAAATCGCCGCCGGGATCTTTCATACCCATAGCCATATTGCCGATGCGCGCATGGAAACGCTGGTCGCGCATTTAGCTTTACTGGGCGCGCCGCTGGAGTTACTCACCCTGGTCAGCGATTGCGATACCACCGAAGCGGCAATGGAGCACATTGAAGCATATGGCTTCGGGCATATCTATAACCATCTTGCCAGGCGTATTTGTTTGCGAGTCATGCAGATGCTGCGTTTTACCAAAACGCCGCCTGTCTGCGACGCCATCCTGTTTTCTTTTGATAACCATATTCTCGGCAGTAATCGTCCCGTCGACGAGATTGCTAAGGAGCTGCAATGCTAACGGTCGTGGGAATGGGGCCCGCTGGACGGCATTTGATGACGCCTGCGGCGCTGGAAGCGATAGACCACGCCGATGCGCTGGCAGGCGGTAAACGGCATTTGGCGCAGTTTCCGGCGTTTGGCGGCGAACGATTTACGCTGGGCGCGGATATTGGCGCGTTGTTGTCCTGGATTGCCGCCCGCTGGGATAAAGGGATCGTGGTGCTGGCCTCCGGCGATCCGCTGTTTTATGGCATCGGTACACGCCTGGTGGCGCATTTTGGTATCGAACAGGTTCGCATTATCCCTGGCATCAGCGCCGTACAGTATCTGTGCGCACAGGCTGGAATTGATATGAATGACATGTGGTTGACCAGTAGCCACGGTCGTTGCGTCAGCTTCGATCAGTTGGCGAGCCATCGCAAAGTGGCGATGGTCACGGATGCCCGCTGCGGGCCGCGAGAAATCGCGCGGGAACTGGTCGCGCGGGGCAAAGGGCATCGCTTAATGGTGATTGGTGAAAATCTGGCGATGGAAAATGAGCGGATCCACTGGCTACCCGTCAGTGCGGTCAACGCCGACTATGAAATGAATGCAGTGGTGATCCTGGATGAAAGATGAGCTTTTTCTGCGCGGCGAGAACGTGCCAATGACCAAAGAGGCGGTACGGGCGCTGGCACTGTCGAAACTTGAGCTCCACCGCGCCAGTCACCTGATTGACGTCGGGGCGGGAACGGGAAGCGTCTCAATTGAAGCGGCGCTGCAATTTCCTTCGTTGCAGGTGACGGCTATCGAGCGTAATCCTGCCGCGCTACGGCTGCTTGATGAGAATCGTCAGCGCTTTGCCTGCGGCAATATCGATATTCTCCCCGGCGAAGCGCCAATGACCATAACCGGGAAAGCCGATGCGGTGTTTATGGGCGGCAGCGGCGGGCATCTGACGGCGCTGATTGACTGGGCGATGGGTCATCTGCATCCCGGTGGCCGTCTGGTGATGACCTTTATCTTGCAGGAAAACCTTCATAGCGCGCTGGCGCATCTTGCCCACATCGGCGCATGTCGAATGGACTGTGTACAGCTTCAGCTTTCATCGTTAACGCCGCTGGGGGCGGGACACTATTTCAAACCGAACAATCCTGTTTTTGTTATCGCCTGTCAGAAGGAAGAAAACCATGTCAGAGACATTTGATCCACGCTGTGTATGGTTCGTCGGCGCCGGGCCGGGTGATCGCGAGCTGATCACGCTTAAAGGCTACCGCCTGCTGCAACAGGCGCAGGTAGTTATCTATGCCGGTTCGCTGATCAATACCGAACTGCTGGATTACTGCCCCGCGCAGGCAGAACGTTATGACAGCGCCGAACTGCATCTTGAGCAGATTATCGAGCTGATGGCGGCGGGCGTGAAAGCGGGAAAAACGGTGGTGCGTTTGCAAACGGGCGATGTCTCGCTGTACGGCTCCGTACGTGAGCAAGGCGAAGAGTTAACCCGCCGTGGTATCGACTGGCAGGTAGTGCCTGGCGTCAGCGCGTTTCTCGGCGCTGCGGCGGAGCTGGGTGTGGAATATACCGTACCGGAGGTATCGCAGAGTCTCATTATTACCCGTCTGGAAGGGCGTACGCCAGTACCGGCGCGCGAACAACTGGAGGCGTTCGCCAGTCACCAGACGTCGATGGCGATTTATCTCTCCGTTCAGCGTATTCACCGAGTGGCGGAACGTCTCATTGCCGGCGGTTATCCGGCAGCTACGCCTGTCGCGGTCATCTATAAGGCTACCTGGCCGGAAAGCCAGACCGTTCGCGGCACGTTAGCGGATATTAGCGACAAAGTACGTGATGCTGGCATCCGTAAGACGGCGCTGATTCTGGTCGGGAATTTTCTGGGTAAGGAGTATCACTACTCAAGACTTTATGCAGCGGACTTTAGCCATGAATACCGTAAAGCCTGAATCCATTGCGTTGTTTTGCCTGACGCCCGGCGGCGTGGCGCTGGCAAAGAGACTCTCCGCGATGCTGCCGTTAACCTGCTTTACCAGTGAAAAACTGCGGGAAGAGGGATTTATTCCCTTCGATGGCGGATTCGCTAATACCGCCCGGCAGGCTTTTACCACTTATACCGCGCTTATTTTTATCGGCGCGACCGGCATTGCCGTTCGTGTCCTGGCGCCGTTAGTGAACGACAAGTTCAGCGATCCGGCGGTGGTCGTCATTGATGAACGTGGTCAGCATGTCATTAGCCTGCTTTCCGGTCATGCGGGCGGGGCCAATGCCTTGACGCGCTACCTGGCAGGAATGTTAGGCGCCGATCCGGTGATTACCACGGCAACGGATGTCAATGAGATGTCCGCGTTGGACACCTTAGCTTTCCAGCTTAACGCCCGCATGTCCGATCTTCGCACGGCGGTAAAAACCGTTAACCAGATGTTGGTCAGTCATCAACGGGTGGGGTTATGGTGGGATGCCGAACTAACGGAAGAGATCGGCCAGTGCGATATTCGTGGTTTTATCCCTGTTGATGATTTGCAGCGATTGCCTGAACTGGATGCGCTTATCTGCGTCTCTTTGCGTAATGACCTCCCTGAGCTTCCCGTACTGCACTGGAAACTGGTGCCCCAGCGTGTGGTGGCGGGAATTGGCTGTCGCCGCGATACGCCATTTCCCCTGTTAGCGACATTACTGGCGCGTCAGCTTGAAGCGCAGAAACTCGATCCGCTGGCGTTAAAAGCGATTGGCAGCGTCACGCTCAAAAAAGGGGAGCCGGGGCTTATTCAGCTCGCCTCCTGCTGCCGCGTGCCTTTTAAAACCTTTACCGCCGAAGCGTTGCGTGAATTCGAACACCATTTTCCCGGTTCTGGCTTCGTCAGAAAAACGGTGGGCGTTGGCAGCGTATCCGGCCCGGCAGCGTGGTTATTAAGCCAGGGACAATTGTTAGGCGAGACCCTGCGAGAACAGGGCGTCACTATTACTTTAGGAGTTGCACACTGATGTTGAGCGTAATTGGTATTGGCCCCGGTTCGCAGGCAATGATGACGATGGAGGCGATTGAGGCGCTTCAGGCGGCGGAAATCGTCGTCGGTTATAAAACCTACACCCACCTGGTGAAAGCCTTTACCGGCGATAAGCAGGTGATCAAAACCGGGATGTGCAAAGAGATTGAACGCTGCCAGGCGGCGATTGAGCTGGCGCAGGCCGGGCATAACGTGGCGCTGATTAGCAGCGGCGACGCCGGTATTTACGGCATGGCGGGACTGGTGCTGGAGCTGGTGAGCAAGCAGAAGCTGGATGTAGAGGTTCGCCTTATTCCGGGGATGACCGCCAGTATCGCAGCCGCCTCGCTGCTGGGTGCGCCGCTGATGCACGACTTCTGCCATATCAGCCTCAGCGACCTGCTGACCCCGTGGCCGGTTATTGAAAAACGCATCGTTGCCGCCGGAGAGGCAGACTTTGTTATCTGTTTTTACAACCCGCGCAGCCGCGGGCGCGAAGGGCATCTGGCGCGCGCGTTTGACCTGCTTGCCGCCAGTAAAAGCGCGCAGACGCCGGTTGGCGTGGTGAAGTCCGCCGGACGTAAGAAAGAGGAAAAATGGCTGACTACGCTCGGCGATATGGATTTTGAACCGGTAGATATGACCAGTCTGGTCATCGTTGGTAATAAAACGACCTATGTTCAGGATGGGCTGATGATAACGCCGCGAGGTTACACGCTGTGAATGAGGGGGAAGTGCTGGTGGTGGGCGGCACCAGCGATGCGCGCGCGTTATGCCGACAACTGGATGCGGCGAACGTCGCGTACACCTTATCCGTGGCGACGCCAGCCGGAAAAGCGCTGGCTGGCGACATTAAAGGACAGGTGCGCTGTGGTCGTCTGGAGTACGGGCAGATGGTCGCCTGGCTAAAAGAAAACCGTACTCGCTGGGTAATAGATGCGTCGCATCCTTATGCAGAAATGGTCAGCCATAACCTCCTTCGCGCCTGTGAAACGGCGGGCGTGTTGTTAAGTCGTTATCAGCGTCCGGAGCAGCTTAGCAATCTGACGCATCCGCTTCTCTATACGGCGCGCAGTATTGCCGATGCCTGCGAGATAGCGAGGCGTTTTGGTCCGCGCGTGTTACTGACGACCGGCAGTAAAGATCTGGCCGCCTGGCGTGCCGGGCTGGCGGAAAAAACGTTGCTGGCGCGCGTACTGCCCGTGGCGGAGGTGATTCAACGCTGCAGCGAACTGGGGTTCGGCGTTGGAGAAATTTTCGCACTGTGTGGGCCGTTCAGCGCTGATTTTAACGCCGCGTTTTACCACCAGTGCCGGGCCGACGTAGTCATTACCAAAGCGTCCGGCGCGGAGGGGGGATATCAGGAAAAAGTTCAGCCCTGTCTGGATGCGGGCATTCCCTGCATCGTTATTGCGCGCCCGACGCCGCTTGTGGCGGGTGATGAGTTACTGGAAAGCCAGGCCGCCTTTGCGCAGCGTTTATCGCGCTGGCTGGCCGCAGCTAAGGAGTAAAAATGAAAAAAGCGCTTCTGGTAGTCAGTTTTGGCACCAGCTATCACGACACCTGTGAAAAAAACATTGTGGCGTGCGAACGTGATCTGGCGGCGTCCTGTCCCGATCGCGACCTGTTTCGCGCCTTCACTTCCGGAATGATCATTCGCAAGCTTCGCCAGCGTGACGGTATCGACATCGATACGCCATTACAGGCTTTGCAAAAGCTTGCCGCACAGGGATATCAGGACGTGGCGATTCAGTCGTTGCACATTATTAACGGCGACGAATATGAAAAAATTGTCCGTGAGGTACAACTCTTGCGTCCGTTATTCACTCGCCTGACGCTGGGCGTGCCGCTGCTGAGCAGCCATAACGATTATGTGCAGCTAATGCAGGCGTTGCGACAACAGATGCCATCGCTCAGACAAACGGAGAAAGTCGTTTTTATGGGCCACGGCGCCAGCCATCACGCATTCGCAGCTTATGCCTGTCTCGATCATATGATGACCGCGCAGCGCTTCCCGGCGCGCGTCGGCGCCGTAGAAAGCTACCCGGAGGTCGACATCCTGATCGACAGCCTGCGTGACGAAGGCGTCACCGGCGTACATTTGATGCCATTAATGCTGGTGGCGGGCGATCACGCCATTAATGATATGGCTTCAGACGACGGCGACTCATGGAAAATGCGCTTTAACGCGGCGGGCATTCCGGCGACGCCGTGGCTGAGCGGGCTGGGAGAAAACCCGGCTATCCGGGCGATGTTTGTCGCGCATTTGCACCAGGCGCTGAACATGGCGGTAGAGGAGGCGGCATGAACGGTAAATTATACGCATTAAGTACCGGGCCAGGCGCGCCCGACCTGATAACCGTCCGCGCAGCGCGGATTCTTGGCTCGCTGGACATTCTGTATGCGCCCGCCGGTCGTAAGGGGGGCGATAGTCTGGCGCTGTCGATTGTGCGCGACTATCTCGGTGAGCAGACGGAAGTACGTTGTTGCCATTTCCCTATGAGCGCTGACGGCGCCGAGAAAGAAGCGGTCTGGAACGAGGTTGCCGCCGCGCTTACCGCAGAGGTGGAAGCAGGTAAACAGGTCGGTTTTATTACCCTGGGCGATGCGATGCTATTCAGTACCTGGATTTTTTTACTCCAGCGAATCGGCTGCCCGGAGTGGCTGGAGATTGTCCCCGGCGTCACGTCCTTCGCCGCGATAGCCGCCCGCGCGAAAATGCCGCTCGCCATAGAACGGCAATCGCTGGCGGTTATTTCTTGTACCGCGCCGGAAGCGGAAATAGCCCAGGCGCTACAACAGCATGATAGCCTGGTGTTGATGAAAGTGTATGGCCGGTTCGCCCGTATTAAAGCTTTGCTGGCGCAGGCTGGCCTGCTGGAATGCGCCTTAATGATGTCCGAGGCCACACTGCCCGGCGAGCAGTGCTGGCGCCATCTCCACGAGGTCAACGATGATCGACCGTTGCCCTATTTTTCGACCATTCTGGTCAATAAACAGTGGGAGTATGCAGAATGAAACTTGAACAGCAGCTTCGACAGTTGTCTTTCAGTGGACTGGCTGCAGCGCTATTGCTGATGGTTGTCCCGCAACAGGCGTTTGCGATGCATATCATGGAGGGCTTTTTACCGCCAGTGTGGGCGCTGGCCTGGTGGCTACTGTTTTTACCCTGCTTGTGGTATGGACTGGTGCGCTTACGGCGTATTGTGCAGGAGGATAATCATCAGAAGGTACTGCTGGCGCTGTGCGGCGCGTTTATTTTTGTCCTGTCCGCGCTCAAAATTCCGTCGGTAACGGGGAGTTGTTCACATCCGACCGGCGTTGGTCTGGCGGTTATCTTGTTCGGGCCCGGGGTGGTGGCGATTCTCGGCGCGGTTGTGCTGTTGTTTCAGGCGCTATTGCTGGCGCACGGCGGCCTGACGACGCTTGGCGCAAACGGAATGTCGATGGCAGTGATTGGCCCGGTTGTCGGTTATCTGGTGTGGAAAATGGCCTGCCGTGCCGGACTGCGCCGCGATGTCGCCGTTTTTCTGTGCGCGATGCTGGCGGATTTGGCGACCTATTTTGTGACTTCAGTCCAGCTTGGCGTTGCGTTTCCCGATCCCCATGCCGGAGCGACAGGGTCTGTTGTGAAGTTTATGGGGATTTTCTGCCTCACACAGATTCCTGTCGCCATTGCCGAAGGTTTATTAACCGTCATGATTTATGACCAGTTAACCAAACGGCAAGTGATTACCGTACAAGGACATTAAAATGAAAAAAACGTTGATGTTGTTAGCGATGGTGGTGGCGCTGGTGATTCTGCCGTTTTTTATTAACCATGGCGGTGAATATGGCGGTTCAGACGGCGAAGCGGAAAGACAGATTCAGGCTATTGCGCCGCAGTATAAACCCTGGTTTCAGCCGTTATATGAACCTGCCAGCGGTGAAATTGAAAGCCTGCTGTTTACCCTTCAGGGCTCTCTTGGCGCGGCGGTGATTTTTTATATCCTGGGGTATTGCAAAGGTAAACAACGCCGTGATGACCGGGCTTGATCGACTCAGCTATCAAAGCCGCTGGGCACACGTTGCGCCGCAGCGCAAGTTTTTGCTGTGGCTGGCGATGATGATACTGGCGTTTGCTCTGCCGCCTGTAGGGCAGGGCATTGAGCTGCTGATCATTGCCGGATTGAGCTGTTGGCTATTGCGCATATCCCTCTGGCGCTGGTGTCGATGGATGGCGATACCTTTTGGATTTTTGTTGGTCGGCGTGATAACGATTATCTTCAGCATCAGCCGCGAGCCGCAAATGCTGCTGGCTGGCATATCTGTCGGGCCGTACTGGATCGGGATTACCCGTGCGGGCGTGGTTACGGCGAATGACACGTTCTGGCGTAGCCTGACGGCGCTGTCCGCGACGTTGTGGCTGGTGATGAACCTACCGTTTCCGCAGTTAATTAGCTTGCTTAAGCGCGCGCATATTCCACGCCTGCTTACCGAGCAAATCCTGTTAACGTGGCGCTTTCTCTTTATTCTTCTGGATGAGGCGGCGGCAATTCGTCGCGCGCAAACGCTGCGTTTTGGTTATTGCAGCCTGCCGAACGGCTATCGATCTCTGGCAATGCTGACTGGACTCCTGTTTACGCGGGTGTTAATGCGTTATCAGCAAATGACTACCACGCTGGATATCAAACTGTATCAGGGTGATTTTCACCTGTAAGGACTATTATGCTTGCCACTTCAGACCTGTGGTTTCGTTATCAGGATGAGCCGGTACTTAAAGGGTTAAATCTGGATTTTTCGCTTTCGCCTGTTACCGGTTTGGTGGGCGCGAACGGCTGTGGGAAGTCTACGCTTTTTATGAACCTGAGCGGCCTGTTGCGTCCGCAAAAAGGGGCCGTGTTGTGGCAGGGAAAACCGCTGGATTACAGCAAGCGCGGACTACTGGCACTGCGCCAGCAAGTTGCGACGGTTTTTCAGGACCCTGAACAGCAGATTTTTTATACTGATATCGATAGCGACATTGCGTTTAGTTTACGTAATTTGGGGGTGCCGGAGGCGGAAATCACGCGCCGCGTCGACGAGGCGCTAACGCTGGTTGACGCCCAACATTTTCGCCATCAGCCCATTCAGTGTTTGAGTCATGGGCAAAAAAAACGTGTGGCTATCGCCGGAGCGCTGGTGCTACAGGCGCGCTATCTATTGCTGGATGAACCCACTGCTGGTCTCGATCCCGCAGGGCGCACTCAGATGCTTGCTATCATCAGGCGGATTGTGGCGCAGGGCAATCATGTCATTATCTCCAGCCATGATATCGATCTTATTTATGAAATTAGCGATGCCGTATACGTGTTACGCCAGGGCCAGATCCTGACGCATGGCGCGCCTGGCGAGGTTTTCGCGTGTACGGAAGCGATGGAACAAGCGGGGCTAACCCAGCCCTGGCTGGTCAAACTTCATACTCAACTGGGACTGCCGCTGTGTAAAACAGAAACGGAGTTTTTTCATCGAATGCAAAAGTGCGTATTCAGGGAGGCGTCATGACGCAGGCAGTTATGTTGCAGGGGACGGCATCCGACGTCGGCAAAAGTGTGCTGGCGGCGGGTTTATGCCGCATTTTTTATCAGGATGGTCTGCGTACCGCGCCGTTTAAATCGCAAAATATGGCGCTTAATTCTGGTATTACGCCGGATGGTAAAGAGATGGGGCGGGCGCAGATTTTTCAGGCGGAAGCCGCGGGGATCACGCCAGATGTGCGTATGAACCCGGTGCTGCTCAAACCGACCAGCGATCGCCAGGCGCAGGTCGTGCTGATGGGGAAAATGGCGACCAATATGGATGCGGTGAGTTACCATGACTATAAACCGCGTTTGCGTGAGCAAATCCTTGCGGTCTATAACAGCCTGGCGCAGGAATATGACGTTATTGTGCTGGAAGGCGCCGGAAGCCCGGCGGAAATCAATCTGCGCGATCGCGATATCGTCAATATGGGAATGGCAGAAATGGCCCAGTGTCCGGTTATTCTGGTGGCGGATATCGACCGGGGCGGCGTATTCGCCGCTATTTATGGCACGCTGGCGCTGCTGCATAAACAGGAGCGTGACAGAGTAAAGGGCGTCATTATCAACAAATTCCGCGGCGACGTGGCGCTACTCTATTCCGGTATCGAACAAATCGAATCGCTTACTGGCGTCCCGGTCCTGGGAGTGATGCCGTGGCTGGATGTGGATCTGGAAGATGAAGATGGCGTCGCGCTGCAAAACGATAAATATCGCGGTAACGCCCCCCGTGATATCACTATTGCCATTGTGCAACTGCCACATATTTCTAACTTTACGGATTTTAACGCTCTGGCGGCGCAGCCGGATGTGCGCATACGCTATATTCGCCGCCCGGAAGCGTTGACTGACGCTGATCTGGTGATCCTGCCGGGCAGTAAGAATACGCTGAGCGACCTCGCCTGGCTGCGCGAAAGCGGGATGGCGGATGCGGTATTGCAGACACATCGGCAGGGCGTGCCGGTGATGGGAATTTGCGGCGGCTACCAGATGCTGGGCGACACCATTGTGGATGAGGTGGAGTCGGGGCTGGGTACGCAGCCGGGCCTGGGGCTGCTTAATACGATCACTCGCTTTGCACAGGATAAAATCACGACGCAGGTTAACGCGACAATGTCAGGCGAGCTGCCCAGCTGGCTGGCTGCCGCGGCGGGGCTACCGGTACGCGGTTATGAAATCCACATGGGGGAAACGGTGCTGCAGGAAGGATGCTGTACGGCCATGACGTTACAGAAAAATGGATGCTCTGTGGCGGATGGCGCGGTCACCGCCGACGGACTGGCGTTTGGCACTTACCTTCACGGCCTGTTTGACAGCGATGCGTTTACCCGTGCGGTGGTCAATGGGTTACGGGCACGAAAAGGGCTTGCGCCGTGGGAAACGACTTTTTGTTATGCGGAGCATAAAGCGCGGCAATTTGATCTGCTGGCGGAAGCGATGCGGCAACATATTGATATTGATAAAATTTATACCATCATGCAACAGCATCAGGAGCCGGTATGATGATTCTGGTGACGGGCGGGGCGCGTAGTGGTAAAAGCCGTCATGCTGAAGCCTTAATTGGCGATGCGCCGCAGGTACTGTATATCGCCACCTCGCAGATTCTTGATGACGAGATGGCGGCGAGAATTCAGCATCATAAAGATGGCAGGCCGGCACACTGGCGGACCGCAGAATGCTGGCGGCATCTTGATACGTTGATTACCGCGGATCTTGCCCCTGACGACGCGATTTTGCTGGAATGTATTACCACCATGGTGACGAATCTGCTGTTTGCGCTGGGAGGCGAAAACGATCCCGAACAGTGGGATTACGCGGCGATGGAGCGCGCCATTGACGATGAAATTCAGATTTTAATTGCAGCCTGCCAGCGCTGCCCGGCGAAAGTGGTACTGGTGACAAATGAGGTGGGAATGGGGATCGTCCCGGAAAACCGTCTGGCGCGCCATTTTCGTGATATTGCCGGTCGGGTCAACCAACGACTGTCGGCAGCGGCGGATGAGGTCTGGCTGGTGGTCTCAGGTATTGGAGTCAAAATTAAATGAGTAAGCTGTTTTGGGCCATGCTCGCTTTTATTAGCCGCTTGCCCGTGCCGTCACGCTGGTCGCAGGGACTGGATTTCGAGCAGTATTCGCGTGGGATCGTGATGTTTCCCTTTATCGGGTTGATTCTGGGAGGGGTAAGCGGCCTGATTTTCATCCTCCTGCAACCCTGGTGCGGTATTCCGCTAGCGGCGTTGTTCTGTATTCTGGCGCTGGCGTTGCTGACCGGTGGTTTTCACCTGGATGGGTTGGCCGATACCTGCGATGGTATTTTTTCCGCGCGCCGCCGTGAGCGAATGCTGGAGATTATGCGTGATAGTCGTCTGGGAACCCATGGCGGGCTGGCGCTTATTTTTGTGCTACTGGCAAAAATTCTGGTGGTCAGCGAACTGGCGTTACGTGGAACGCCAATGTTGGCGGCGTTGGCGGCGGCCTGTGCGGCCGGACGCGGCAGCGCCGTTTTATTGATGTACCGTCATCGCTACGCCCGTGAAGAGGGGCTTGGCAATGTATTTATCGGTAAAGTCAGCGGACGGCAAACCTGCATTACTCTGGGATTGGCGATAATCATCGCCACGGTATTACTGCCTGGTATGCAAGGACTGGCCGCAATGGTGGTCACATGCGCGGCGATTTTCATCCTTGGCCAGTTGCTTAAACGTACGCTTGGCGGTCAAACCGGCGATACGCTGGGCGCGGCGATCGAACTTGGCGAATTGATCTTTCTGCTGGCTCTGTTATGAGCCGATTATTACGGACGAGACATCTTATGCAGACACTACACGCTTTACTCCGTGACATTCCTGCGCCGGACGCCGAGGCGATGGCGCGTGCGCAGCAACATATTGACGGCCTGCTCAAACCGCCGGGCAGCCTGGGCAGACTGGAAACCTTAGCCGTTCAGCTCGCGGGTATGCCGGGTCTTAACGGTACGCCGCAGGTAGGTGAAAAGGCGGTGCTGGTGATGTGCGCCGACCATGGCGTCTGGGATGAAGGCGTAGCGGTTTCGCCCAAAATCGTGACGGCGATTCAGGCGGCGAATATGACGCGGGGAACAACCGGCGTATGCGTGCTTGCCGCTCAGGCCGGTGCGAAGGTGCATGTCATTGATGTCGGTATTGATGCCGAACCTATTCCTGGCGTAGTTAATATGCGCGTCGCGCGCGGCTGCGGAAATATTGCCGTTGGCCCGGCGATGAGTCGCTTGCAGGCTGAGGCGCTTTTGCTGGAGGTTTCCCGCTACACCTGCGACCTGGCGCAACGCGGCGTGACCTTATTTGGCGTAGGGGAGCTGGGAATGGCGAACACTACGCCAGCCGCCGCGATGGTCAGCGTTTTTACAGGAAGTGATGCAAAAGAGGTGGTGGGGATTGGCGCGAATCTTCCGCCTTCCCGCATCGATAATAAAGTGGACGTCGTGCGGCGGGCGATTGCGATTAATCAGCCCAATCCGCGCGACGGCATTGATGTGTTGTCGAAGGTGGGTGGTTTTGATCTGGTCGGGATGACCGGCGTGATGCTTGGCGCGGCAAGGTGTGGCTTACCCGTATTGCTGGATGGCTTTCTTTCCTACTCGGCAGCGCTGGCGGCCTGTCAGATTGCGCCTGCGGTGAGACCTTATCTGATCCCGTCGCACTTTTCGGCGGAAAAGGGCGCCCGCATCGCGCTCGCGCATTTGTCTATGGAACCCTATTTGCATATGGCGATGCGGTTAGGTGAAGGAAGCGGCGCGGCGCTGGCGATGCCGATCGTGGAAGCCGCGTGCGCCATGTTCCACAACATGGGGGAGTTGGCGGCCAGTAATATTGTCCTGCCGGAGGGGAACGCAAACGCAACATAACCCGGGCGCACAACACCAGCCATGTGAGAAAAAAGCTATACTTAACGCACACCTGCCGCGACAAAGGAAGGGATATAATGCGTCGTATCACACCTTTTTTTCCGTTTTTCGTCTTGTTGGTAAGCCATTTCTCGCTGGCTATAAGCTATCCGTTGCCGCCCGAAGGCAGTCGTCTGGTAGGACAGCCTGTCACAATCGCCGTACCGCAGAACAATACTCAGCCCTTAGAGTCATTTGCCGCCCGCTATGGTCAGGGGCTGAGTAATATGCTTGAAGCGAATCCCGGCGTGGATGTGTTTTTACCTCAGTCTGGTTCCACACTGGTAGTGCCGCAGCAGTTGATTCTGCCTGACACCGTTCGTGAAGGTATTGTGGTAAACGTCGCCGAGATGCGCCTTTATTATTATCCCGCAGGCACGAATACGGTTGAGGTGCTACCCATTGGTATTGGTCAGGCTGGCCGTGAAACGCCGCGCAACTGGGTAACTGCGGTTGAACGCAAACAAGATGGCCCGGTTTGGGTGCCAACGGCTAATACGCGTCGGGAATATGCTAAAGAGGGAAAAACGCTGCCCGCGATGGTGCCTGCGGGGCCGGATAACCCTATGGGGCTATACGCAATATATATCGGCAGGTTATATGCCATCCATGGCACTAATGCTAACTTTGGCATTGGCCTTCGCGTCAGTCAGGGCTGTATCCGTTTACGCAATGACGATATTAAATATTTATTCGACCATGTTCCTGTAGGAACCCGCGTTCAGATTATCGACAGGCCCGTTAAATTTTCGGTAGAGCCGGATGGCAGTCGTTGGCTGGAGGTACACGAACCGCTTTCTCGTAACCGTGCTGAATTTGAGTCAGACAAAAAAGTTCCATTGCCCGTTACGCCAGTGCTGCGCACGTTTATCAAAGGGGATGACGTTGATACTTCGCGGGTTAATGAGGTGCTGGAGCGCCGTTCCGGAATGCCGGTCAACATTAGCGCAGGCAGGTCTGGCCTTTAAATATCCTGCCACATTGCTGGTTTTCATGGGCTGGAGTATCTGTATTAGTAGTGAGTGTCATGGCAGGGGCTTCATTTTCTCAACGAACCGCTAGCCCTCCGATTAAGCTCAAAGTCATAAATCTTTTCTCCGGCATCGCCGGAGGTTTTTTATATGCGTCTGCAAGGCTCTCTTATCCACCGCGCCGAGTATTCTTTTCGGTCGAAATGATATTTGAGATACCAGAGGCATGAACCGCCCGGACTGACAAACAGATACAGACCGTGAGAAGCGGTCAGTTTAAAGGGAGTTGGTGAAGGTTTAGTAGCGCGGATTTTACTGTCAGTAAGGGGCATGTGGTGATCACTCCTTTATCTAACTGAAATGACCCCAAATCAGACCACCAATTTGTCCCGATGCGGAGAGATAAATCAATATGCACTGAGACAGTTTTCTACGCTAACTCTCTGAATCAAAATACTATTGAGACATGCTGAGATGCCTGAAAACAGGAATTTGGCTCCTCTGACTGGGTGCGTTTTTTATCTCATTGAATAATAAAATATTTATTTTCTAAATTCAAAATAAGGCCCTTATAAAAGCCCCGATCGTAATGATGCACTAAGAATGTGATTTTTATCACATTTTAAAAGTGGGATTATTTCCCCCCATCTTGCCATTTCCACTAGATATTATTAACGGATACTTGAATTAATGCGATTATTCAATAATGATTGAAATATTGAATCATAGAGGGCCGCCCCACATTATGAACAAACAAACTGCCACAACCATCTTTGAATCCCTCTCCTCCGGTGTACGTCTGGACGTATATCGCCTACTGATAAAAATGGGTACCGAGGGCATGGTTGCCGGGGAGATCGCTTCAACGCTGGATATCCCGCCGACTAACTTATCGTTTCATTTAAAGGCGCTGACGCAAGCCGGGATGCTGACGGTAGAACAGGAAGGTCGTTACCAGCGTTATCGTGCCAACATCCCACTGATGCTGGATTTAATCGGCTGGCTGACCGAGGAGTGCTGCTCAGGCCACCCGGAACAATGCGCGGATTTTCGTTCGGCTTCTTCCTGCTCAGAAGCCGTTTTACCACCACTCAACACCACGAAAAAGAGTAAATCATGAACGTACTTTTTCTCTGTACCGGCAACTCCTGCCGTTCCGTGCTGGCCGAAGCCACGTTTAACCATCTGGCTCCTGCCGGATGGCGCGCCATGAGCGCAGGCAGTCACCCGGCGGGTTACGTACATCCCCGAGCACTGGCGTTGTTGGCGCGGGAAGGCATTTCAACAGAAGGCTATTTCAGCAAATTGTGGGATGGCCTGCCGCAGACGCCGGATATTGTCGTGACAGTCTGTTCAAACGCTGCCGGAGAAACCTGTCCAGCCTGGCTCGGTAACGTGATGCGTACCCATTGGGGCGTTGACGATCCGGCTCGTGCTACCGGTAGCGATGCCGAAATCGATGCGGCTTTTGTCACTGCTTACCAGACATTACGTGCGCGTATTGAAGCTTTTCTGGCGCTGCCGCTGAATGAATTGCTGCACGATCGCGCTCGTCTGAAAGTTGAACTGGATCGTATTGGCGAAATTTTTTAACGACCTGTATTTCAATAATTGATGGAGAGTCAAATGAAGACGATTCAGATTTTCGATCCCGCATTATGCTGTTCTTCCGGCGTCTGTGGCCCGGAAACCGATCCGGCGCTGGTCGCATTCGCCGCTGATTTTGAGTGGGCCAGAACGCAGGGCGTCAATATTGAGCGTTTCAATCTGGCGCAGCAACCATTGCTCTTCGCACAGAACGAAATCGTTAAAGGCTTTCTGGCCCGTTCCGGCAAAGAGGCGCTACCGCTGATTCTGGTGGATGGTGAAGTCGCACTGGCTGGTCGCTACCCTCGCAGAGAGGAACTGGCGCGTTGGATGGGGCTTACCGTCTATTCGAGTTTTACGCCAGCGGCTTCCTCCTGTTGCGGCGGCGATAAGTGCTGCTGACGGACTGATTTCCCGCTTTATTTAATTTAAAGGAGTCTTTTTTATGCTGATGCTTCGGCAGGTGCCCCCCTTTTTGTTTTTTACCGGTAAAGGCGGTGTGGGTAAAACATCGCTGGCCTGTGCTACCGCGATTCATCTGACCGCCTCTGGCAAACGTGTACTGTTGGTCAGCACCGATCCGGCTTCCAATGTGGCGCAGGTATTTGAACAGACTATCGGTCATCAGATAACCCCGATTGCAGCGGTCAACGGACTGGCTGCGCTGGAAGTCGATCCGTCCGCTGCCGCAGCGGCATACCGTGAGCGCATTGTTGGACCGGTGCGTGGAATTCTGCCGGACGACATCGTAGCGGGTATTGAGGAGCAGCTTTCCGGTGCCTGTACCACCGAAATAGCCGCCTTTGACGAATTCACCGCGCTGCTGACTAATCAGCAACTGCGCGATGAGTACGATCATATTGTGTTCGACACCGCGCCAACCGGGCATACGCTACGAATGCTGCAACTGCCCGGCGCGTGGAGCGGTTATCTCGACAACAGCCAGCACGGTGCGTCCTGTCTCGGACCGCTGGCCGGGCTGGAAAAACAGCGCAGCCAGTATCGTGCCGCCGTAGACGCACTGGCGAATGCGGAACTGACGCGAATGGTGCTGGTCGCCAGAGCGCAAACCGCAACATTGAAGGAAGTATCGCGCACTTATGACGAACTAGCCGCCATCGGCCTGACGCAGCAGTATCTGGTCATTAACGGCCTGTTGCCTGAGCAGGAAACCGCACGCGATAAGCTGGCGCAGGCACTGTATCAGCGTGAACAACAGGCGCTGCAACATTTACCTGATAACCTGCGCGCATTGCCCTGCGATCGCCTGCCGTTAAAACCGTTCAATATGGTAGGGCTGGCGGCATTACGGGGTCTGTTGGACGACAGTTCAACTGGCTCCCCGGCGGAAGTCGGAGATATCTCCCCCGTAGATCTTCCTTCATTGTCATCACTAATCGACGGGTTCGCATCTCAGGGACATGGCCTGATCATGTTGATGGGCAAAGGCGGCGTGGGGAAAACCACGCTGGCGGCGGCTATTGCCGTTGAACTGGCCCGTCGCGGTTATTCGGTTCACCTGTCCACATCCGATCCGGCGGCGCACCTGACCGACACGCTGGACGGCTCATTCGACGGTCTGACCGTCAGTCGTATCGATCCGCAGGCCGAAACCGAGCGTTACCGGCAGCAGGTAATAGCTGAACAGGGTAAAAACCTCGACGAACAGGGGCGTGCCGTTCTTGAAGAGGATCTGCGTTCTCCCTGTACGGAAGAAATTGCCGTGTTTCAGGCTTTTTCACGCATCATTCAGGAAGCGGGTAAGCAGTTTGTCGTTATGGATACAGCGCCAACCGGCCATACATTGCTACTGCTTGACGCCACTGGCGCTTACCACCGTGAGATTGCCCGACTGGCCGGGGAACACGGTCAGCCCGTACTGACGCCCATGATGCGCCTACAGGACAGCGAGCAGACGAAAGTTCTCATCGCCACGCTGGCGGAAACCACGCCGGTGCTGGAAGCCGCTCATTTGCAGGACGACCTGCGTCGCGCGGGGATTGAACCGTGGGGCTGGGTCATTAATAACAGCCTGATCAATACGCCGACTACATCGCCGCTGCTGCGCCAGCGGGCCGAACGCGAACGGTCGCAGATTGATGCCGTCTGTACCCACCATGCCCGACGCTGTGCGCTGGTGCCGCTACAGGCGGAAGAGCCTGTCGGCGTTGAGCGTTTACTACAACTGAGCACAACGGGAAAATAAACCCAAAGGAGCCTGACATGTCCGCACAAACCCAGGCCGCTCCGGCCATGAACCTGTTTGAACGTTACCTGAGCGTCTGGGTTGCGCTCTGCATCGCCATCGGTATTCTGCTCGGGCAGGTAATGCCGGGCGTCTTTCGCGTTATCGGCGGTCTGGAGATTGCCCGCGTCAATTTGCCGGTCGGTTTACTTATCTGGGTAATGATTATTCCTATGCTGCTGCGCATTGATTTCGGAGCGCTGGGTCAGGTCAAAGCGCACTGGCGCGGGATCGGCGTAACGTTGTTTATCAACTGGCTGGTTAAACCATTCTCAATGGCGCTGCTCGGCTGGCTGTTTATCCGTTATTTATTCGCGCCGTGGCTGCCAACCGATCAGCTTGACAGCTACATCGCTGGGCTTATTCTGCTGGCCGCCGCGCCCTGTACGGCAATGGTGTTTGTCTGGAGCCGACTCACCAACGGCGACCCTTATTTCACGCTGTCGCAGGTGGCGCTGAACGATGCCATCATGATTTTCGCCTTTGCGCCGATTGTTGGGCTGCTACTCGGCTTGTCCTCAATCATCGTGCCGTGGGCCACCCTGTTAACCTCCGTGGTACTGTACATCGTTGTGCCGGTTATTCTGGCCCAGCTCTGGCGTAAGGCCCTGCTACGCAAGGGGCAAGCGGCATTCGATAATGCGCTGACGAAAATCGGCCCGTGGTCAATGGCGGCATTACTGGCAACGCTGGTGTTACTGTTTGCGTTTCAGGGCGAAGCCATTCTGCAACAGCCGCTGGTCATTGCCCTGCTGGCGGTGCCGATTCTGATTCAGGTGCTGTTTAACTCGGCGCTGGCCTATGGGTTGAATCGACTGGTGGGCGAAAAGCACAATATTGCCTGTCCATCCAGCCTGATCGGCGCATCGAACTTCTTTGAACTGGCTGTCGCAGCGGCAATCAGCCTGTTTGGTTTTCATTCCGGTGCGGCGCTGGCGACCGTGGTTGGGGTGCTCATTGAGGTGCCGGTGATGCTGCTGGTTGTGCGAGTGGTGAATCGTTCGAAAGGGTGGTATGAGAGAGCTTAGCGGAGATATTATCCCTCTCTAATTATCCGTTCGCGGCAAACATTCAGACAGTTTCTCAAGGGGCAGGGCCGGGTAATGCTGTGTTTCAGGCGGCGTGAACTCACCATCCAGATTTTGCGCAGGGTTCGACCTGATTAACTGTTTTTTCACCGCATAGGGGCCAAAAGCCAGCTTCTTCTCTTTCTCGTCAATGCGGTACTTCATGTACCAGAGTTTCGAGCCGTTGGGTTTGATCAGCAGGTAGAGTCCTGAACTGTCGGTAATCTTGAAGGATTTCTCGGTGGGTTTGATCTTGCGGATAGCGGTATCGGTTAATGCCATCGGCGGGGGCTCCATTTCTCAACGAACCGTGAGGCCCCCGATTAAGTCCCCAAAAACTATAGGTGTCAAAAAAACCGGCAAACCTTATCAGGTTAACCGGGTAAAGATAAGTTCTTGTTTTTTAAACGTCTCCGGACTCACCAGGATGTCCCGAAACTAAAATCTGGCTCCTCTGACTGGACTCGAACCAGTGACATACGGATTAACAGTCCGCCGTTCTACCGACTGAACTACAGAGGAATCGTGTGGGGTCGTATATTAGCGGCGGAAAAATTTTTGTCAAACCCCATTTAACCTCTTACAGATTCGATTGCGGGTTATCTCATCACTTTGTTGCATTTGCAGACATTTTTTCTGCAAAAAGCTTTGCAGCCTTACGATTTCTCGCTCATTATTGAAATGTGGTTTCAACTCTCTTCTTTAAGGTCCATTTTGAACGTCTCCACTGCCTTACGCCAGGCTGTCGTCCGTACGCCCTGGTATGCCAAACGCAAGAGCTACAAAGTGTTGTTCTGGCGTGAAATCACCCCACTTGCTATCCCTATTTTTCTGGAAAATACCTGTGTTTTGCTAATGGGCGTGCTCAGTACTTTTCTCGTCAGTTGGCTGGGCAAGGAAGCAATGGCGGGCGTGGGGCTTGCCGACAGTTTTAATATGGTAATTATGGCTTTTTTTGCGGCTATCGATCTTGGTACTACGGTGGTGGTCGCCTTTAGCCTCGGCAAGCGCGACAGGCGACGCGCAAGGGCGGCGGCGCGCCAGTCGCTGGTGATTATGACGCTATTTGCCGTTGTGCTGGCAGTGGTCATTCATTATTTCGGCAGTGAAATTATTAATATTGTCGCAGGCGAGGCGACGCCAGAAGTAAAGGGGCTGGCGTTAACGTACCTTGAACTGACAGTGCTGAGTTATCCGGCTGCGGCAATTGCGCTAATCGGTAGCGGCGCGCTGCGTGGGGCAGGGAATACGAAAATCCCGTTGATGATTAACGGCGGGATGAACATTCTCAATATTATCATCAGCAGCATCCTGATTTACGGGGCTTTCTCCTGGCAAGGGCTGGGTTTTGCCGGTGCGGGGCTGGGATTAACCATTTCGCGCTACATCGGCGCAGTAGCGATTATTTGGGTGCTGATGATTGGTTTTAATCCGGCGCTGCGCATTCCGCTGAAAAGCTATCTGAAGCCGCTGAATTTCGGCATTATCTGGGAAGTGATGGGTATCGGTATTCCGGCGAGCATTGAATCAGTGCTGTTCAACGGTGGCAAGCTACTGACGCAAATGTTTGTCGCCGGAATGGGCACTAACGTTATTGCGGGTAACTTTATTGCCTTTTCCGTGGCGGCGCTTATCAACCTGCCGGGTAACGCCCTTGGTTCGGCGTCGACTATTATCACCGGTAAGCGTCTTGGTACCGGACAAATTGGTCAGGCAGAGCGTCAATTGCGCCATGTATTCTGGATGTCGACTATCGTACTTACGGCAATCGCCTGGGGGACAGCGCCGTTCGCGGGTCTGTTTGCCTCATTTTATACCCAGGAGCAGGACGTAAAAGAGGTAGTGAAAGTTCTGCTCTGGCTTAATGCTGTCTTTATGCCAATTTGGGCGGCCGCGTGGGTGTTGCCGTCGGGTTTTAAAGGCGCGCGCGATGTGCGATTTGCGATGTGGGTATCGATGCTGGGGATGTGGGGCTGTCGCGTTGTGGCAGGGTATACGCTTGGTATTGTGCTGGGTATGGGGGTTGTAGGGGTTTGGCTGGGGATGTTTCTTGACTGGGCCGTGCGCGGCGCGCTGTTTTACTGGCGTCTGGTAAGCGGGCGCTGGCTGTGGAGATACCCGCGCGTAAAGAGGGAGTAAGCGCTTTTTGCTGTGAAAATCATCAGGAAACGGTGAATTTTAACCGAAGTGTGGAATAAAGCAGCAAACGAACTTTTTTTGTGAAAACAGGCTTTGACAAGCCAGGGGCACCTCGTTAATATTCGCCCCGTTCACACGATTCCTCTGTAGTTCAGTCGGTAGAACGGCGGACTGTTAATCCGTATGTCACTGGTTCGAGTCCAGTCAGAGGAGCCAGATTTTAGTTTCGGGACATCCTGGTGAGTCCGGAGACGTTTAAAAAAAAACAAGAACTTACCTTTACCCGGTTGGTCTGCGAAGGCCTGCCGGGTTTTTTGATATCTGTTATTTTGGCGTCCGAGTGCCTCCAGGTTCGTTAAACAAATAGCCTTTCACGATGGCACTCACTGATACTGCTATCCGTAGGCTCAAACCCACCGATAAAAATTTCTGCATCAGAAAATAACAGATTGCATCCAGCGTCCTAAAACCATGCAGGGAGTGCGAAAACTGCTGCCTGATACATGGTGCCTGACAGCCCCTTACTTATAATTATCTTGATCCTGTTTACGCTAGCTTAAAAAACCAATATTAAAACCAGTGAAATTTCCAACGGCGTCTTTGATAGTAAACTGACGATTATCGCTGCCGATGGCTCCGCCTTGGGGAATGCCATTTTAATCATATGGGCGTTAATGCCTCCTCCGATACCGCGCCAAAATGGGAAATCTTCAGCGACGCTTTCACCGCCGCCGCTGACGAAGAGGCGGATGTGGCAGGTGATCTGGCGGTTACCTGTGCCGCCGCCCTTACGCTAACCCCTTTAGTTTCCTCCTTTGCTGTCATACTATCGAATGACGTGCCTCACCTGTGAACGCTAAGGAGAATAATATGGAAAATAAAGGCACAAACCTAACGCCCGAGCAGGCGCTGGATCGCCTGGAGGAGCTATACGAGCAGTCGGTTAACGCGCTCCGTGAAGCCATCGCTGACTATGTTGATAACGGTACGCTGCCCGATCCCCACGCCAGGCTTAACGGACTGTTTGTTTATCCTTCGCTGTCTGTAAGCTGGGATGGCGCGACACCGAACCCGCCTAAAACACGCGCTTTTGGACGCTTTACTCATCCCGGCTGTTATACCACTACCGTTACGCGGCCTGCGCTATTTCGCGCTTATCTTCTGGAACAGCTTAACCTCGTTTACCATGATTATGGCGCGCATATTGCGGTAGAGGCTTCGCACCATGAGATCCCGTATCCTTATGTGATCGATGGCTCGGCTCTGACGCTGGATCGTTCTATGAGCGCCGGGCTAACGCGCCATTTTCCTACCACAGAACTGGCGCAGATTGGCGATGAGACGGCAGACGGTCTGTTCCACCCCGGCGAATTCTATCCGCTATCGCACTTCGACGCGCGTCGTGTTGACTTCTCGTTGGCCCGGTTACGGCACTATACCGGTACGCCGGTTGAACATTTTCAGCCCTTCGTTTTGTTTACCAACTACACCCGCTATGTCGATGAGTTTGTGCGCTGGGGATGCAGCCAAATTCTTGATCCTGACAGTCCCTATATCGCGTTTTCCTGTGCCGGTGGAATTTGGATCACGGCAGAAACGGAAGCGCCGGAAGAGGCTATTTCCGATCTGGCCTGGAAGAAACATCAGATGCCCGCCTGGCACCTGGTAACGGCAGATGGGCAGGGGATTACGCTGGTAAATATCGGTGTCGGCCCTTCAAATGCTAAAACGATTTGCGACCATTTGGCCGTGTTGCGGCCTGACGTCTGGCTTATGATTGGGCACTGTGGAGGGTTACGAGAAAGTCAGGCGATTGGCGATTATGTGCTGGCCCATGCCTACTTACGCGATGATCATGTGCTGGATGCCGTTCTGCCGCCTGATATTCCGATTCCAAGCATTGCGGAAGTACAGCGTGCGCTGTACGACGCTACCAAAGCGGTTAGCGGAATGCCCGGCGAAGAGGTGAAACAGCGACTGCGCACGGGAACAGTCGTCACCACGGATGATCGTAACTGGGAGCTTCGTTATTCCGCATCGGCGCTGCGATTCAACCTTAGCCGCGCGGTCGCGATTGATATGGAGAGCGCGACGATTGCAGCCCAGGGCTATCGCTTCCGCGTGCCTTACGGCACGCTGCTTTGTGTTTCTGACAAACCTTTACACGGTGAAATTAAACTGCCCGGGCAGGCAAACCGGTTTTATGAGGGGGCTATTTCAGAACATTTGCAAATTGGTATTCGTGCTATTGATTTACTACGCGCAGAAGGTGATCGTTTGCACTCACGTAAATTACGTACGTTTAATGAGCCGCCGTTTCGCTAACGAAATGAGCTGTCGCCTGCTGTTGGACAGGAGCAGAGGAGGCGTATTTATGTGATATGAAAAGTGGCTGAATGAAGCCTTAGCGGGAGGCGATTCTGCATCCCGCTAAGGCCTTATTGTGCCGCGAGCTTCATCACCATCGCCGAAGACCTGTCGCCGATAACCGCGTCTACGCCAGGAAACGCGCCAGAAGGCGAAAACATTGTGTCGCACTTCACGCTCCTTGAGCGCCTGACCCACAAGCCCGGATTAACAAGCAGATACCGACCGTGAGAAGCGGTCAGCTTAAAGGGGTGTCAGAAGGCTTGATACTGAGGATTTTCGCGTTGGACAGGGATATAGGGTGGTCACGTCATTATCGAACTCATAGCGCCACGAGTGGCGCGGAAAGACTTCATCATCATAGTGGCGCACGTCGGTAAAGCGCACCAGCCGGTGCTCGCCGTTCCATTCAAATCGGTGCTCCCGGCACTGCGCCTTGCCCCAGCGGTCAGCGATGGGATTGCCGAACTCGTCGTACTCATAGTGGTGGTCTGCCCTGTAGCAGCAGGCGGTCGCCTTTGACTTTCGCCTGATGCTCGCCACCTTCGGGCGGCATGTTCATGCCCAGCAGGTTGTCGTCGTCAAAGCTGAACTCCTCGTGCAGGGCGTTCCAGCGCGGGTCTTCCGGCAGGCGGTGTTGGGTCAACATTAATATCTTGCGGTAATCTCTGTGGGTTTGGATTCGAATTTACGTTAGTGCGTGTGACCGGTAAATCCCGCGACGATCTGCAGGCAGCGATGGTGCTGATGCGCGGCGGCAATCTGGGCCAGCCGTTCCAGTTCAAAAACTTCCGCGATTGATTTTTCCCGCCCGCCGCCTTCCCGCATGTGAGAAAGGTGGCCGGGCGGGTAAATCGATTAAGGCGTGGCTTTTTTAGGCTCTGCGGCCTTGTTATACAACGCCTGAATCAGCGCCTGCTGTTCCGCTCCCGGTATGATACCCAATCTGTGAAAAATATTCCCAATCTGATAAAGCTGCTGATTACCGGTGTCGTCCTGGCGGGTAATCGACGCCTGCGTGGTTAATTTTTTCAGCGTAAAGGTAATATGTTCCTGACACTCGGGCGTGTTTTCAGAACAAATCTGGCGTAACAGCATCAGGTTTTTATTATCGACCCTATCTGCGTTAATCATCAATTCCCTTGCCTGACTCCACTGTTTTGCATTCATGTAGTGGTCGATCATCGCCTCCTCTTCGAGAGAGGGAACGTGCTGGTGTAACACCCGTTTGGCATTCACCGTGTCGTTGCCATAGCCGTAAAGCTCTGCAAGTCTTTGAAAGGAACGCGACATATCTTCATCAGGCCAGGCTTTTGCTTGGCTGAGGTAAATCGCCTCGGCGCTGACGGCTAATTTTTGCGCTGCCTCAGGATGACCAATTTCTTTGAGTACTTCACCCATTTCATTTGTTGCATCTTCCCATTCGGCGAACGTCAGGGTTTGCGCCTCGGCGGAGAGGGTTGCGATATGCTTTTCCGCCACAGCATTCTGCTTATGCTGAAAGAGATTCTTCAGCGCTTTGATTTTGTACTCGTAGCAATACCTGTCGTCGTAGCAGGTATATTCCGGCGCGCTCATCAGCAAATCGATACGCTTATTCATCAGCGCAACATCATCAAGCTTGCTTAATAAATCAATCAGCTCCATTTCAATGCGCGGCGAAGGGGCAAAATTGAATATTTTATCGACCTGCGTCACATAGGTTGAAAGCGTCTCCTGATAATTCTGTGTCAGCTCGTTTTTCTTATAAAAAGAGAGCAATCCCGGTAATGAATACTGGAAATAGCTTCCTTTATTGCCGGTTGCTTTGCGCAATCTCGCAGACAACGCCATCGCCTTCTCTTTATTCCCCGTGGCGTAATAGATCTCCATCAGGTCGAGATACTCCTGATAACGGTAGGCTTCAGCACTCGGTTGTTGAGCAATAGCCGTATCAAACATTTTCAGCGCGCTATCTGCGTAAACCAACGCCTTTGCGGTGTCGCCCTTGGCATGGTACTGCTTCGCAATAATAAGCAGCATTTTTAGCTGAGTATAAGGAACAACAATTTTATCAGCGTAATTTTCATTATAAATAGCGGCGGTTTTATCAGGATCTGAGTGCCAGGATTTTAAAACCGTGGCTAAATAAAAATTCCTCGCGTCGGCATTTTTGCTAAGAAGGGCTAAGGCTTTTTCAGGCTGTTTGCGATTAACCCAGCCATCAACGTAGCTCTCGTAGGCGGTAATGCTCGACGGTTTATCGAGACCAATTTTGGACAGGAAAACCATCGCGGCATCCGGGCTATTATTTTCAGCGATCCACGAGGCCTCATGGTTTAGCGAAAACTTCGCATCATTCGATTGTGTGTCCAGCTTTTTCAGTAATGCATCCGCACGGCTCATCGGGCCGTACATAAACAGTTCCCTGTGTAATTCAAACCAGGCTGCCTGCGATTTAAAAGTGGTGTTTTCATTTAAAGGGACGGCATTTTGCAGTTTCTGTTCGACAACTGACCAGACATCAGGCGATTGCTGACTTTGTGCAACGCTCTGATAAGAGTAAAAAACCGTGGCGGCTGTGAGTAATGTGGCGAATTTAAATTTCATAGCAACGTGTATCCTTTCAGTTCCGTTTGAATAGCCTCTTTACAGCAAAGTCATATTTACTTAGTTTGAGGCGTTAATTCCTTTAAGGCTGCCAGTGCAGGTTTGACGCCGCCTTTTACCGCCGCTGTAAGATGAAGTTTGGCTTTGTTGAGGTCTTTCTCAACGCCATCACCATTCCTGTACATGAGTCCAAGGTTATAGTGCGCCTGAGCATTTCCCTGGTCAGCGGATTTTTTAATCCACTTATAGGCTTCCGGCAGGTTTTTCGGCATTCCTTCGCCGATAAGATTTAAATATCCCACTTCTAACTGCGCATCACTTTCGCCAAGCTCTGCCGCTTTGAATAAATAGGAGAGATATTTTTTACTGTCTTGCGCTACGCCATCACCGTCGTTGTACGCATAGGCCAAAAAGAGAAGCGCGCCGGGATGATTTTGCTCTGCGGACTGAGTTAACCATTTCATCGCCGCATCGTAGTTTGTGCATTCAAACTCATACTTACCTAAATGATATTGCGCAGTGCTGTCACCCTGCTTTGCCTTATTGGTGACGTCAGTCGGCGCATATAGCTCTGAAAGCTCTTCATCGTTGTGGTAACAACGGATGTATTTTATGCCGTCTTCATCATAGGCTTCTTCTGTACCTTCCTTGTCGCCATCGACATAGGGCAGCGCACTTAAGACCTTACCCGTACGATCGTTAAACTCTCTTTTCAGGCCGTTTCTTTCATCATTAGCAAACATAACCTCTTCAACAAGTTTACCGGTACGTTCGCTCCAGCGGCGATCGGCTCCCTGCTTTTTATCGTCTTTATATTCGGTGGTATAGGTGAGTTTGCCCTGTTCATTCCAGTGCTTAGCGTCCCCATTTAGCATACCGTTTTTATAGGGATAGACTGATTCGCGGTGACCATTTTCGTACCACTTTTCGAAATCCCCGTCTAACACATCATGTTTATACATTTTGGATGAGGCAGGCTTTCCGTTGCTGAACCATTCTTTGACCGCACCATGTTTACGGCCTTCACTATCAAAAGAGGATTCTTCTTTGGGATGCCCATTTTCATACCAGCTCTGAGCAGAAAGCTGTTTGCCATTTTTATAGGTCGCTTTAGAAAGGAGTTTGCCCTCTTCACTGTATTGTTCGAACGTTCCGTCGTTTTCACCTTGGTTATTTCTGTGGTAAACACCACGAATTTTACCGGTAGAATAATATTCCGTACTGGTGCCGACAATGGTGCCTTTACTGTATGAATATTTCCCCTTTATTTTCCCATCAGGGAAATATTCAAATGCCGGGCCTTCCAGTTTCTGATTTAAATAGCTGTGTTTTTGTTTTAAAACGCCGTTATCATAAAAATGTGGGCATTCGCCATCTTTAATTTTACCTTGGGCAAAGTAACGTTTACTTTCAACGGCTCCGTTTTCATGGTATACGATGTATTCCCCTTCGGGTTGACCATCTTTAAACGTCAGCGTTTCCGCTATTTTGTCTTTTTCATCAAAGTAAGTTTCAGCTTTTCCGTCACGCTTATTTTGCGCATTATAATGATAAATACTTTTGAGATTGCCGCTTTCATAGAAAGATTTAAATACAGAAACACGTTGTCGGTTAGCGAAGTTTTCTTCGTTGGTATAGCCTTCAAAGGCTATCTGTTTACTCTGCATCACCTCCCCTGTTTCTTCTGAGGATTCCAGATACCAGCCGGTGACTTTCCATAATTTTTTCTCTTTGTCATAGGGGAGGGGCATATGGACTACTGTTGTTGCCTGACGTTTAACCGTCGGTTGCAGTTCATCATCCAGCCACAAGTCAGACGATCTTTTCATGTATTCGGCACCGCACAGCGCTTCGGTACATAGCTCGATTCCAGTCAGCATGGGCGTGCCGCCAGCATCGCACTGATCGACCGTCAGGTAAAAATAACGGTCATCGAGAATAGCCGGTCTTAAACTGCGTATTTTATTAATATATTCTTCTGTCGTCAGTCCCATTGATTCTGCGCGCGCAGAAAGGGTATTAGTATTACAGGGTGTTTTATCTTTAAAATAATAACGGTCGGCGAGTAAAAGTTTCAGGTCACTGCTAATGGCGGTTTTATTAAAATCGATATTTTCAATTTGGGCGATGAAATTAACGGGTTTGGATTCTGTACTGGGGGATTGTTTTGCACATATATTCGCGCAATATAATGAAACTATAATTGTTATGAATATTTTCTTCAAGATGTTCTCCTTGTATGAATAATAACTCCCTGAAACTTATTTCATGCTATAGAAACAAAGAGTTAATGTAAAGGATGCGAGGAGCATATTCTGGCAGGAGAGAGTTTTCTTCAGTTACCAGTAAGAATAATTTAAGTATTACGAGCGCGTTGTTTTTAATTTGATAATAACGCGCTGATGATTATTAACGATTATATACCCAATAAACCTCAAGATGCGGGAGTGAGCACCTGAAAGTGATCTTTAATTCGGGATGTCAGTGAGTCCGCTATATCCGGCAGCGTCTGGTTAAAAAAGACAGATATTGCGTCCCTGAACTCTCGCGTACTGCTGAAGTAGCGATTATTCCGGGCATGTTCGTTCATTAATTTCCACATTCGTTCTATCGGATTCAGGTTTGGACTGTAAGGGGGAAGGTAATGCAGCCTGATATTTACCACCTCCGCCCAGTCTTTCACTAACTGTGAACGGTGGTAACCTGCTCCATCCGCTGCTCGCTCTTAGCCAGCTGTCAAATTTGCCCATACACCTGCGCCACATACCGCCCACGCCCGTCCCCATGCCCCAGATCCATTGCACGCTCTGCACCGCTTCCTGTGAACGTAAGCCCATCAGCCTCGCCAGTTCCAGCGCCGCCGCCAGTCCCGGATCTTTCATGCGGGCCGTCTCCAGCACATGATGATAATGTTCCGGCGTGATCGCCTGTCGCGTCCCGCTGCGCGATGCACCAGCCAGACCCAGCGATTTATTAGTCAGCCACTCATGATCTGCCACCTGTTTACGCCCGGCCTGTTGCAGAACAGCGCGCAGCGAGGCCATTTCATTTTGCAGCGTGCGTTTGCCGATCCCCTGCGCCAACCTTTCATGAATATAGCTTTCAATGTGGCGCACCTTAATCTGCGCAACCCGCTGGATATGGACGTTCAAAGCCCGTAAGTGGTGATCGAAACGCTGCACGATATGAATGCAATCGTTCACCGTTTTATGGCTACCGCCACAGTGCTTTGCCAGTGCCTTCATTTCACCACCTAACTTGCCCATACACTTCTCCTGTGATTTTGAGAACACAAACAGTCTCCGGCGTATGCTCTTTGGCTGCGCCAGAACGATACCTTCACGCCGGAGTGGCAGTTTGTTGAGGTATAGGGAGTTTCAGACTGTACGCGGTACAGGCTGCCTGCGTGAGCAGGAATTCTCCGCGGCATCATGCCCCCCCTCGGTATCGATCTTTTTCTCTTCTTTCTTGCTGACAGCGGCCCCAAAAAGGCGTGTCAGATTCGGGAATGAACGCCGGAACCCCGAAAACAGGGGCATGGCGCGGTGTAGTGGTTGTGCGTCACTTTGTCGCTTTGCGCGACGAAAGTGACGCACTGGTCGAGTGCAGTACGCGAAAGATCGCAGACTCTGGTGTTGTTTTACGGTCACGCGGCAGCAAAGCCGGACGTCTTTGCAGGCCGCAGCCCGTAAAGTAAAAGGCGCTGATGTGGTAACAGGTGCCGGGTGGAATCGCTTCCGTCACGGTGCAGCATTGACCAGAGATCTGGCGCAGGTACCATCGAGATACTCTTTCAGTTCTTTGGTACCGAACGTGTCGATAGCCCGCTGAGCTGCGCCAAGATTAGACGCCAGCTTGTCACCGCCAATGTCTTTATCGGCTTTAACTGCCGCAGCCCAGTCTTCTGTTTGCTTCTGCCATGACTCCGCTTGCTGTTGTTGCACTCCCGCCAGCACTTTCGGATAGACGTCCACCAGCTTCTGCGCCTGCTCTTGCGTCAGGTTCAGTTCACGCGCCACTGGTTCGAACTGCGCCAGCGCGCTGGTATCGAGTTCCTGACCTTCAGGGGCGGTGAACGCGTATTTCTCCGGCGCGCCGGGCGGCGTTTCTTCTTTCGGTGGAGTGGGCTTATTGGGATCGGCGGGTGGGTCGTGTGGTTTTTCAGAAGCGGGACCATCTGACGGTGGAGCGGCGGGTGGATTTTCTGACGGTTTTCCTGTACCCGGATCGGTCTGCGTGCCGCCAGCGGTATCGGTTAATGCCATAGGAGGGGGCTCCATTTACTTAACGAACCGTGAGGCCCCGATTAAGCCCCAAAAACTATGGATGTCAAAAAAAACCGGCAAACCTTATCAGATCAACCGGGTAAAGATAATTTCTTGTTTTTTAAACGTCTCCGGACTCGCCAGGATGTCCCGAAACTAAAATCTGGCTCCTCTGACTGGACTCGAACCAGTGACATACGGATTAACAGTCCGCCGTTCTACCGACTGAACTACAGAGGAATCGTGTGAACGGGGCGCATAGTAACGATGTGCGATCGGCTTGTCAAAGGGGGAAATAAGGTTGCGCGTTTGTTTGCTGACAAAAACAACAAAGCGTTGAAGTTTTGATCTAATTCCTACTTTGCTCCGGCATGGCGCAACTTTGTCTGTAATTGCACAAGTCAAATGCTGTGACCTTACCGCAATGGCTATGTACCGCGTCTGATTAAACGTGAAAAACTGGCAGGCACTTGGCAAATAATTCTGAGACATAACGCCGTAGAGATTAAGGGCAGGGAGTAGAATGAACTTTAGACGTGAAATATTTTGTGAAAATGGTTGATACAGGCAGTCTGACGCCGGTAGCGGAAATGGCAGATAAATTTCTGGTGCAGGCGAAAAGATTTCCGTCAATATCATAGGCAGAATTATGGTGCATCAGCTTTTGGCGACGACACGGAACGAGCGGGTTTTATCGCGCTTTTCCTGAAGGATTTTTTCATCAGCCTGTTTTTTGCGTTCGGGTCAATCCCCTGATCCAGCAGCCTTTTGGCCTCGTCACGGCGTTGTCTGGCATCAGCAAGAGAAACCGCAGGGTAAACCCCAATAGAAAACACCTTCTGTTTGCCATTGAAGCGATAGCCTGACTGCCAGTATTTTGAATCGATAGAGGCTAAACCCGTCAGCGAGCTTGACGGCCTTTTCCGATGGTCTGGCATTTTTTACTTTGGTATCAGTCAGTGACATGACGGTTCCCTCCGCGTGCTGGTAAAACGCAAATCGAACCAGCTTTACCAGCAAAAGGGTATAGCTTCGAGTGGTTTTTAGTAAACGAGAGTGAACCTGAAGAAGGGGTTAATCAGTTGATATAAATGCAGAAAGCAGACGTCAGTGAACGTCTGCTTCCCTAAATTTGGCTCCTCTGACTGGACTCGAACCAGTGACATACGGATTAACAGTCCGCCGTTCTACCGACTGAACTACAGAGGAATTGTTTCAACGAGGCGCATAATACTGGGCCCGCTATAACGTGTCAACAGTAAAATTAACGCGCCAATTCAATTGGTTAATTAACCCACAAAGTGAGGAATTAATGTTCGGATTCCTCGCCGTAGTCGCCTTCGTCAGCGCTTACCCGTAAGCGCTGAGAAGGATCCTGGCGATAGAACTGGCAAAAACGCTGCCATAGCGCCGGGAAACGTGGAGCAAACAGTTCTGGCGCGCTGAAAAAATACTCTGACAACACGGCAAAACATTCTGCAGGGTCGGTGGCGGCATAGGCATCTATACTGGCAGCGCTTTCGCCAACAAGATCGATTTCATCCTGAATATTATTCATTGCCGCGTGGAGATCGTGTTCCCAGCCAGCCACATCGCGCAACGGGATGAAAGGGATGCCGCTGGCGCGATCGCCATTACGCATATCCAGTTTGTGCGCGACTTCATGAATAATGAGGTTGAAACCCGAAGCATCGAACGAGTCCTGGATATCCAGCCAGTTCAGAATGATGGGCCCTTGTTGCCAGCTTTGCCCCGACTGTACGACACGCTGGCTGTGCACCAGACCTATGTCATCTTCCCATTCATCATCTACCACAAAGGGCGCGGGATAAATGAGCACTTCATGAAAACCATCAAGCCACTCAATACCGAGCTCCAGGATCGGTAAGCAAAAAATTAACGCAATACGTGCACTTTTTAACGAGTCGAGCTCAAATCCCTGTAGCGCTACCAGTCTTTTCTGCTGCAAAAAACGTTCGGCTAGCGCAATAAGCCGAGCCTGTTCTTGCGCGGTGAGGTTTACCAGAAGAGGTATAGCCAGCGCATCATCCCACGGCCAGTCTTCGTTCTGGGTTATTTCTTGTGCTTTCCAGGGCCACTTAATCATCGTTTTGCTCGTAAACTCGTCACTTGAACAAAATTACCCGAATAGGGTCTGTTAAAATGCCAAATTACCTGGCATCATTGCAATATACGGAGAGATGCCGGAGCGGCTGAACGGACCGGTCTCGAAAACCGGAGTAGGGGCAACTCTACCGGGGGTTCAAATCCCCCTCTCTCCGCCACAATTCAAACACTTAGCTCATCTTCTTTCAGCGATCAGTCTCACACTTAGAATATACTTAGAATATTCTGTTAGAATATTACGTGAAAAACGTATCGCCATCTTATGCTTTTTCTGCCAGAAGAGGGGGCCAGGGATAGTGTTATTTTTACTTTTCGATCATAAGTCAACTCCTGGTTTTCTGCCCCGCTCTTTCGCCGTACCCCATCTGGATTAATATTGATGTCACTAGCGGCGATTTAACGCCGTCGTCCTCGGTAATCGTCGCCCCCGGCCTGTTGCCCGACATGTTCCCCTGTAGACATGGGCGCAGGGCGAAAGATTAATTGCTGTCAGGGAAACGCGCTGGCGCGTGGCGATAACTTACGCTGCGGGGCTGTCGACGCTGTACAGAAAATGTGGCCTCCAGACTGGCTTAAATATGCACACATGACAATACAACCGGAAAATTTACAAAACCCATAATTTGAACTGAGAGAGAAACTTACAAACGAAGCGACGAAGATTTCAACAGCCGCAGCGACTCCAGTATCTTGCGCGCATGTTTAAATAATACTACTGTATATAAAAACAGTATTCGAGGTATGGATTATGGAATTTTTCAGACCTACAGAGTTGCGCGAAATTATTCCTCTCCCATTTTTCAGTTACTTAGTGCCGTGTGGATTCCCCAGCCCCGCAGCGGACTACATTGAGCAGCGTATCGATCTTAATGAGTTGCTCGTTTCTCATCCCAGCTCAACATATTTTGTCAAAGCCACGGGTGATTCAATGATTGAAGCAGGCATCAGCGACGGCGACCTGCTGGTGGTGGATAGCTCACGGAACGCAGACCACGGTGACATTGTAATTGCGGCAATTGAAGGAGAGTTCACCGTAAAACGGTTGCAGTTGCGCCCGACAGTGCAGTTAATCCCCATGAACGGCGCCTATCGACCCATACCTGTCGGCAGTGAAGACACGCTCGACATATTCGGGGTGGTGACCTTTATCATTAAAGCGGTCAGTTGATTATGTTCGCGCTCTGCGATGTTAATAGCTTTTACGCCTCCTGCGAAACGGTCTTTCGTCCTGATTTATGTGGCCGACCGGTGGTGGTGTTATCAAACAATGATGGCTGCGTTATCGCGTGTAGCGCCGAGGCGAAGCAGCTCGGTATCGCACCAGGTGAGCCATACTTCAAACAGAAAGAACGCTTCCGGCGATCCGGTGTTGTTTGCTTCAGCAGTAATTACGAGCTTTACGCTGATATGTCGAACCGGGTAATGACCACACTCGAGGAGATGGTGCCGCGGGTAGAAATTTACAGCATTGATGAGGCTTTTTGTGATCTGACGGGGGTACGAAACTGCCGGGATCTGACAGATTTCGGGCGCGAGATAAGAGCGACGGTCCTGAAGCGCACGCACCTGACTGTCGGTGTAGGCATTGCCCAGACGAAAACCCTTGCCAAGCTGGCTAACCATGCTGCGAAAAAGTGGCAGCACCAGACCGGCGGGGTGGTTGACTTGTCGAACATCGATCGCCAGCGTCGGCTGCTGGCCCTGATACCCGTAGAGGATGTCTGGGGTGTCGGCAGGCGCATCAGTAAGAAGCTAAATGCCCTGGGCATCAAGACTGCTCTCGATCTCTCTGAACAAAGTACCTGGATCATCAGGAAACACTTCAATGTCGTGCTGGAGCGTACCGTGAGAGAGCTTCGCGGAGAGCCATGTCTGGAGCTTGAAGAGTTTGCGCCGGCAAAGCAGGAAATCGTTTGTAGCCGCTCTTTCGGCGAGCGGGTCACAGACTATGAGGAAATGCGCCAGGCTGTTTACAGCTACGCTGCGCGCGCGGCAGAAAAACTCCGCGGCGAGCACCAGTACTGCCGTTTCATCTCAACATTCGTCAAAACATCCCCCTTTGCCCTGAACGAGCCCTACTACGGTAACAGCGCCGCAGTGACGCTTCTCACCCCCACGCAGGATTCACGCGACATTATCAATGCGGCTGTGAAATGCCTGGATAAAATCTGGCGCGACGGCCATCGCTACCAGAAAGCGGGGGTGATGCTGGGTGACTTCTTCAGTCAGGGCGTAGCGCAACTCAACCTTTTCGACGATAACGCGCCGCGCGCCGGTAGTGCGAAGTTGATGGAAGTACTGGACCATCTTAACGCAAAAGACGGGAAGGGGACGCTGTACTTCGCCGGGCAGGGGATGTCGCAACAGTGGGCTATGAAGCGAGAAATGCTTTCGCCTCGGTACACCACAAGATACTCTGATCTACTGCGTGTTAAGTAACTTGTGCGATCAATGCCTGAGATAGTTGCCAAATCATCCCCGTTCTCTAACCGGTTTTGGTCACACAAGATCACAGGAACCTCTCACGATGAGGCGCATGTATCCTGGTTTACGACATCAGGAAATGTGGCGCATTTATTGCCAGGTAGGTGTTGTGAGACGTCACTTATTTACGCCAGGTTTCAGCCGTAGCGATGGGCATGGATAAAAAGAGTATGGCAATCAGCGTGATAATGCTAAAAAACAATTAATATTTTTTTAACAAAAGTAAAGCTTGCTATGTGCAGTTAACCATGCGTTAATGGTTGTGCGGTTTGATACAAACTTATCTGAAGTAGTGATTGTAATATTTCTCATCATTTGTTCCTCTTGAGATCTCCTTTAGGTTTTTTTCTCTCTGATAATTTTCTTCAGGCCATTTCGCCCAAGGGCTCATTCAAAAGGTAACAATATTATGACGACGAAAATCACTGGTTTAGTAAAATGGTTTAACCCTGAAAAGGGCTTTGGTTTCATTACGCCTAAAGATGGCAGCAAAGATGTGTTTGTGCATTTTTCAGCCATTCAAAGTAATGAATTCCGCACTCTGAATGAAAATCAGGAAGTGGAGTTTTCAGTAGAACAGGGACCAAAAGGTCCATCAGCGGTCAACGTTGTGGCGCTTTAAGGCAACTAATATTACTAATAAAATTCACTTCCGGTGTCCATGTTGCCATGGTTCACAATACAGAACATCGACATTCGATGTTACTGAGCAAAACCCGTTTGGCGCGAAATGTATTTTTTGTAAGTCAACCATGATCACTTTTGATAATGTTGGATTATACATTCGCTCAGGACAGGTTCCGCCAGATTTTAGAAAATAATTCATATTAGCTCCGTACAGGAGCTTTTTTATGCCCGGATGATTATCATCTATAGACGCTGACATCCATCATCTATAGTGGCTTACCTTTCCCCAAAGGTGTTATTTCTCTTGCAGACAGCGCCTGAAAAGAGCGACGTTGTCTTCATCTATCCGATGAAGCCAGGTCACCTGTCTTTGCGCCGTTATCCGTTATTTAATTCTTGCCCTATAATAACAAGCCCGCGCTAAGCACGGGCTTGACTAACATAAAGCGTCTTAGAACTGGTAGACCAGACC
Organism: Salmonella sp. SAL00670; assembly: GCF_046552235.1. Taxonomy (NCBI): domain Bacteria; kingdom Pseudomonadati; phylum Pseudomonadota; class Gammaproteobacteria; order Enterobacterales; family Enterobacteriaceae; genus Salmonella; species Salmonella sp. SAL00670. Next base: position 1,204,169 of record NZ_JBGDUO010000001.1, on the reverse strand, counting down.
AACACCTACGATATCATCGGTTGCAATACCGTTGTTTGCGTAGAAGTCATCATCTTCGTCCAGCAGGTTGATTTTATAATCAACGTAGGTGGACATATTTTTGTTGAAGTAGTAAGTCATACCAACGTCAACATATTTAACCAGATCTTTGTCTGTGTAACGATAGTTACCACGGCTATCTTTATCCTGGCCGCCTAAATCTTTGCCCTTAGACTGCAAGTAGGCGATGGACGGACGCAGACCGAAATCGAACTGATACTGCGCAACCACTTCAAAGTTCTGGGTTTTGTTAGCGATACCGCCATTACCGCCATCGCCGCCGCCATAATAGGTCATGTTGCGGGTTTCAGCGTACATGGCCGCCAGGTAAACATTGTAGGCGTCATATTTGGCACCTACGGTCCAGGCTTCGGCAGTTTCACCGCCGGCATAGCTATTGGCATAGTAATGATGGCCATCACCATACCCACGAGCAACCTGATTGTCCGTACGGTCAGAGGAAGAGTAGGCCGCACCCAGGCTTAACCCGAAGTCAAAGTCGTAGGAGGCAGACATACCGAAACCGTCGCCGTTTTCACGGGCCAGTTTGCGAGAACCACTATTTGCATCGCTGCCGTTGGCTGTTCCTTCGCCTGCGCCAGGATCTTCGTTATTACCCTGGTACTGCAACGCGAAGTTCAGGCCTTCCACCAGACCGAAGAAGTCGGTATTACGGTAGGTGGCAACGCCGTTGGTTCTGCCCAGCATATAGACATCGGTCTGGGTATAAGTATCACCGCCGAATTCCGGCAGCGCATCGGTCCAGGCTTCAATGTCGTAGATAACACCATAGTTACGGCCATAATCGAAAGAGCCGTACTCGCCGAATTTCAGACCGGCAAAGCCCAGACGAGTCCAGGAGTTTGCACCTTCGCCTTCGGTGGTGTTCACCTTAATGTTGTATTCCCACTGACCATAGCCGGTCAGCATATCGTTGATCTGCGTTTCGCCTTTAAAGCCAATACGGGCGTAGGACTGGTCGCCATCGTCGCCTGCATTGTCAGAGAAGTAACGCAGACCATCAACTTTGCCGTACAGGTCGAGTTTGTTGCCATTTTTATTATAAATTTCAGCCGCATTTGCTGCGCCTGCCACTAATAACGCCGGGACAAGCAGTGCCAGAACTTTTCTGTTCATTATGTATTCCCTTATGATAATAATTTATATGAATATGTAGCCACTTCAACAAAACTACAAATTGATACTATTCTATGAAGTTCATGGAATTTAAAAAATAACATGTAACAAAGGTATTTAAAATATTTCAATTTGTTTCTGTTTGGTTTTTTATAATACAGAGTATATAAGTAATTAAGAATATATATTCTATAATTATCATTTTTTATCAATGGGTTATGTGTTTTGGTTTGATGGCTTCTGGCGTGAATATAATTTGTTTTTTATATGTATTTGATGCTTTGATTATGAAAAAGAATAAAAAAAACCGGCATAAATGCCGGTAATGTGGGTAATGATAAAATAAATGATAAAAGGCTAATAACCGAATCATTCTGACACTTAATGCTAATAAAATAAAACGCTATCGCGGTGCGTAAAAATAAGTTGTTCTGGTTATGGGTTATTCTGCATCAGAGTGCGATTCAATCACCATTCCCTTATTTAACAGCAGGTTCAGCGCCAGACGCAACATTAACTGAGAATAAACTATTTGTGGAATGAATAGTCAGAACAGGTGGATAAGGTATTCCATGGTCGAAATGTGACTAATATCACATTATAATGTAATTAATGTCATATGACTTACATCACAAAAGCGGAGTAAAGTTTGAGTACCAGGGAGGACAACGCCACCCGTAGCATGGGCGGTAAATTAGCGTTATGGGTTTTTTATACCTTTTGCGGCTACTTCATCTGGGCGATGGCGCGTTGCGTGTGGCTGATGTCCGCCATACAAACCGAGCCGGTTCTCGGCCCAATCAGCACTCCTGGCAGCGCAACGGAAAAATGGCTTAACGCGCTTTCGCTGGGCGTCGTCTGGCTTATTCTGGGGAGTATTGCCTGGTACACCCGGCCTCGCAAAAACAGGGCTTATCCCGCCGACACTAAGCCAGAAACGCGCAAGCACGCAAGGATGTAAAGTGGTGGCGGATATGTCAGGATAGCGAACCCTGTGCTCAGGCATGTAATAAAAATGGTCTGCTATAAAGAGAGGGCGTATGGACTCAGGATACTGGCAATCGCAGTTTGAAGACTGGCTACGTCACCACCACCAGGAACAGGATGCCGCCCATGACATCTTCCATTTTCGTCGTGTTTGGGCAACCGCGCAAACGCTCGGGGAAAACAGTCCTGTCGACTGGCTGGTGGTGCTATCGGCATGTTATTTCCATGACATCGTCAGCCTGGCGAAAAATCATCCGCAGCGGCATCGTTCTTCCATTCTGGCGGCGGCAGAAACCCGGTGTATTTTTCTGCGGGATTTTCCTGACTTTCCGGCAGAAAAACTGGCGGGCATTTGTCATGCTATCGAAGCGCATAGCTTCAGCGCAAAAATTGCGCCTACCACGCCAGAGGCAAAAATCGTGCAGGATGCAGACAGGCTGGAGGCGTTGGGCGCCATTGGTCTGGCGCGGGTCTTCGCGGTTTCCGGCGCGCTGGGCGTCGCGCTGTTTGATGCCGACGATCCCTTTGCCGACAGACGGCCTCTTAACGATAAGCAATTCGCGCTCGACCATTTTCAAACCAAACTGCTGAAACTGCCGCTGACGATGCAGACCGAACGGGGCAAGTCCCTGGCGCAGCGTAATGCGGATTTTCTGGTGTCGTACATGGCGAAACTGAGCGCTGAGCTGAAAGGCGACTATGAAACACGGGATGAGGCGGTCATCCAGATGTTTGCTACGCATCAGTAACCCCTGCCGCTGAAACGTAAACCGCGTCATTTTATGTTAGTCTGTCGGCAATTATTTTTGGCCGGTTAAATGTATGCAGGAAAATATTTCAGTAACACACGCCCGGAACCTCATCGCCGACGACGCCGGAAGCGAGATCCAGGCGATGCTGAGTCAATTGCTGGAAATCTACGATGTTAAAACGCTGGTGGCGCACCTTAACGGCCTGGGCGAACAGCACTGGAGCCCGGCCATCTTAAAGCGCGTAATGATGAACGCGGCATGGCATCGTTTGAGCGACAATGAACTCACCTGTCTTAAAACAGGGTTGCCGACGCCGCCAGCGCATCATCCACATTACGCCTTTCGTTTTATCGATCTCTTCGCGGGCATCGGCGGCATTCGCCGCGGATTTGAAGCGATAGGCGGACAGTGCGTGTTTACCAGCGAATGGAATAAGCACGCGGTACGGACATATAAAGCGAACTATTTTTGCGATCCGCTGCAACATCGCTTTAATGAAGATATCCGCGATATCACGTTGAGCCACCGGGAAGGGGTCAGCGATGATGAGGCGGCGGAACACATTCGCCAGCATATTCCGCAACATGATGTCCTGCTGGCGGGCTTTCCCTGTCAGCCATTTTCTCTGGCGGGCGTTTCCAAGAAAAATGCGCTGGGCCGCGCCCACGGCTTTGCCTGCGAGACTCAGGGGACATTATTTTTTGATGTCGTAAGAATTATCGACGCCCGCCGCCCCGCGCTGTTTGTGCTGGAAAACGTGAAAAACCTTAAAAGTCACGACCAGGGCAACACCTTCCGCATTATTATGCAAACGCTCGATGAACTGGGATATGACGTGGCGGATGCCGCTGACAATGGCCCGGACGATCCGAAAATTATCGACGGGCAGCACTTTCTTCCTCAGCATCGGGAACGTATTGTGTTGGTGGGATTCCGTCGCGATTTAAACCTGAAAACCGATTTTACGTTACGCAATATCGCCCGTTGTTATCCACCGCGCCGTCCGACGCTGGCAGAACTGCTGGAGCCCGTCGTCGAAGCCAAATATATCCTGACGCCGGTGCTGTGGAAATATTTATATCGCTACGCGAAAAAGCACCAGGCGCGGGGAAACGGTTTTGGCTATGGCATGGTTTATCCTGACAATCCGGAAAGTGTGGCGCGCACGTTATCTGCTCGCTACTACAAAGATGGCGCCGAAATTCTGATCGATCGTGGTTGGGATATGGCGAAAGGCGAAGTGAATTTCGACGATGCTGGCAACCAACAACATCGTCCCCGCCGACTCACGCCGAGAGAGTGCGCGCGTTTAATGGGATTTGAGGCGCCGCAAACGTACCAGTTCAGGATACCTGTCTCGGATACGCAGGCCTATCGCCAGTTTGGCAACTCCGTGGTGGTGCCGGTATTTGCTGCGGTAGCAAAGCTGCTGGAACCCAAAATTCACCAGGCGGTGACGCTGCGTCAGAAAGAGACGGTAGATGGCGGACGTTCACGATAAAGCCACGCGCAGTAAAAATATGCGCGCGATAGCGACCCGCGATACGGCGATTGAAAAACGTCTTGCTGGCCTGTTAAGCGCGCAGGGGATTACGTTTCATACTCAGGACACGACATTACCGGGCAAGCCGGACTTTGTGGTGAATGACTATGATTGTGTGATTTTTACTCACGGCTGCTTTTGGCATCATCACCACTGTTATCTGTTCAAAGTACCGGCCACGCGAACGGCTTTCTGGCTGGAAAAAATCGGTAAGAACGTTGAGCGCGATGAGCGCGATATTCAGCGTTTACAGGCGCTTGGCTGGCGGGTACTGATCGTCTGGGAGTGCGCCTTGCGCGGGCGAGCGAAATTGAGCGACGCGGCGTTGGCGGAGCGCCTGGAAGAGTGGATCTGCGGCGGCGGCGCCAGCGCGCAGATCGACACCCAGGGGATTCATCTACTGGCGTGAATCTTCCGTTTTACACGGCGTGACCACCGCCCTGGCGGGAAACAGGTACTTACCCAGAGTCACCAGCACTACGGCAAACACAATCACACCCAGCGCGGCCCATTCAACGGGCGATAACCTCTCGCCGCCCAGGCCAGTGCCAAGCAACACGGCGACAACCGGATTCACATAGGCGTAGCTGGTCGCCAGCGCCGGACTGACGTTGCGAATCAGGTACATATAGGCATTAATGGCGATAATAGAACCGAACAACGCCAGGTAGCCGACGGCCATAAACCCCGATAAGCCAGGCAGCGTGGCGAGCTTTTCGCCGGAAAGAAACGCCGCGCAAAGCAATACCACGCCCGCCGCCAGCATTTCAATCGCACCCGCCATCATGCCCACAGGGAGGGCGATGCGCGAGCCGTAAACGGAACCAAATGCCCAGCTCATCGAACCTATCAGGATCAAAATCGCGCCCCACGGATTGCCGCTTAAATTGCCGCCGCTGTTCAGCAGAATAATCCCGGCAAGTCCAATGGCAATCCCCACCCATTCTAATTTGCGCGCTTTAATACCAAAAAAGTAGCTAAAGCACAGCGTAAATAGCGGGACAGTGGCGACCACGACGGCAGCAATGCCCGATGGCACGTTTTGATGCTCCGCCACCGTCACCAGACCGTTACCCACCGCCAGCAGCAGTAGACCAATCAGCGCGGCGTTGATGGTCTGGCGCAGCGGCGGAAGTTTTTCGCCGCGCAGCAGCAAAAACGCCATGAGCAACATCCCCGCCGAGAGAAAACGTACGCCTGCCATCATCAGCGGCGGCCAGCTTTCAACGCCTATGCGGATAACAAAATAGGTAGACCCCCAAATGATATACAAGGCAAAAAGCGCGCCAAAAAGAGGTAATAACTGCCGGAAACGCATAATCACTCACGGTGAAATAAAAAGGGTAAATATAGTAAACGTCAAAATTATTATGCTGGCGAGCATTATAATTGTCCTTTTGGAATAAAAAGGCGTTGACCCGCGCCGCCGGTTTCGGCATTGCGCGTTTTGCTACATACTTAACGTCTTAGAAGAAAAGACCGAGGAAATCATTTTGGCAGGAAGTAGCTTACTGACATTACTCGACGATATCGCCACGCTGCTGGACGATATTTCGGTAATGGGCAAATTGGCCGCGAAAAAAACCGCGGGCGTACTGGGGGACGACCTGTCGCTCAATGCGCAGCAGGTGACCGGCGTTCGCGCTAATCGCGAGCTACCAGTGGTATGGAGCGTGGCGAAAGGATCATTAATCAACAAGGTTATTCTGGTGCCGTTGGCGCTGCTGATAAGCGCATTTATCCCGTGGGCCATCACGCCTTTATTAATGTTAGGCGGCGCGTTTCTCTGCTTTGAAGGGGTAGAAAAAGTCCTGCATACCTTTGAGGCGCGAAAACACAAAGAAGACCCGGCGGAGCGGCAAAAACGTCTTGAAGCGCTGGCTGCGCAAAACCCTTTGGCCTTTGAAAAAGATAAAGTAAAAGGGGCGGTCCGTACCGATTTCATTCTGTCCGCTGAAATTGTGGCCATTACCCTGGGGATTGTCGCGCAGGCGCCGCTGCTTAATCAGGTGTTGGTGCTGGCGGGGATTGCGTTGGTTGTGACCATTGGCGTGTATGGCCTGGTGGGTATTATTGTCAAACTGGATGATATGGGGTACTGGCTGGCGGAAAAGCGTAGCGTGCTGGCGCAGGGCGTCGGTAAAGGATTACTGATTATCGCGCCCTGGTTAATGAAAGCATTATCCATTGTCGGTACGCTGGCGATGTTTCTGGTCGGTGGCGGGATTGTCGTACACGGTATTGCGCCGCTACACCATGCCATTGAACATTTTGCGCAGCAGCAGGGGGCTTTCATGGCGCATACGATCCCTGCGGGGCTGAATCTGGCGCTCGGCTTTATTATCGGCGCCATTGTGGTGGCGCTGGTGAAAGGTGTGGCGAAAATTCGCGGTGTTTCGCACTGATTTTCTACAATGAATTATGCAAAATTGTCCATCCTCGTCTAAGGTGAAAGCGTTTCATCTGATACAGGAGGCAGGTATGGTCTTTTCTGTCAGTGAGGAAGTTACCGTGAAAGAGGGTGGGCCCCGGATGATCGTCACCGGTTATTCCAGCGGAATGGTAGAGTGTCGCTGGTATGATGGTTTTGGCGTAAAGCGGGAGGCATTCCATGAGAATGAGCTCGTGCCAGGCAAGGAAAGGCGCGTGCGGGACGAAGCCCGATGACAAAACGCCCGGTTAATGCCGGGCGTTTTGCTGTGGAGAAAAAGAGTCGTCGCGCTGCGACATGCTGCTACCTGGTTATGCCAGGATTGAGTGGTATCCCTTGATGAGGTCTGGCTACCGTAAGCCATCAGGGGGAGTTGTATCAATAACCAGGAGTTACCAGGGTGCCGCACGAAACACTGTTAGACAATCAAGGCTGGTTTAAAAAGCTGGCGCGGCGTTTTGGTCCCGGTCATGTCGTCAACACCTGTTTTCTGATCGTGATGCTGTTCTCGACGCTACTTACCTGGCGGGAAGTGATGATACTGAAAGACGCGTATGTCGCCAGTCAGCGCAATCATCTGGGGAGCGTCGCGAATGTCCTTGACCGCCAACTGCAATTCAACATGGACAGGTTGATCTTTTTACGCAACGGTATGCATGAAGCGCTGGTGGCGCCGCTGGCTTTTTCCGCATTGCAAAGCGCGGTGACGCAGTTTGAGCAACGACGCGTCAGACATTTCTGGCAACTGGAGCTGGATAAGCGGCGGACATTGCCGTTATATGGCGTTTCCGATCAATTTGTCGCCCGGACGACGCTTCTTTCGCGGGAGAGTCGTGACCTGGCAAATGAATTAACCGCCACTCTGGAGTTAGGGTATCTGGCGCGTCTGGCTCGCTCATCCGCCATGCTGACGCTGGAGACGATGTATGTTTCTCGCTCAGGGTTTTACCTCTCAACTCTCCCTACGGCGTACGGTAGCGATATTGTCTCCCGTTACTATCAGTACGTGACTCAGCCCTGGTTTATCGAGCAAAGCCAACGGCGTAACCCACAGCGCGGCGTGCGGTGGTTTACCTCCGCACAGTCCTATGTTGCTGACGAGCAGAAAAAAGTGACAGCCAGTCTACCGCTGGATCACGATAATTACTGGTATGGCGTACTGGCAATGGATATTCCCGTCGCGTCATTACAGCGGTTCCTGCGCGATGCGGCCGAAAAGGATATTGAAGGGGAATATCAGCTATACGATAACCATCTCCGTTTGTTGACGGACTCCGCGCCGGAACAACAAACCGCGAATACGTTAAATGACCGTGAGCGCGCCTTACTGGCGCGTGAAATAGAAAAAGATACCCTGGGCGGGCTGCGTTTAGGAACGCATTATGTAAGCTGGGAGCGGCTGGATCATTTTGATGGCGTCCTGCTGCGCGTGCATACACTACGTGAAGGCATCCAAGGGAATTTTGGCAGTATTAGTATCGCGCTGACGCTGTTATGGGTGCTTTTTACGGCGATGCTGTTGATCTCCTGGGGCGTTATTCGACATATGGTCAAAAACATGTTTGTTCTGCAAAATTCGCTGCAATGGCAGGCATGGCACGATCCGCTGACCCGGCTATATAACCGTGGCGCGCTGTTTGAAAAAGCGTCCAGGCTGGCAAAGCGCTATCGGGAAGCCCGCCAGCCATTTTCTGTGATACAACTGGACTTAGATTATTTTAAAAGCGTTAACGATCGCTTTGGCCATCAGGCAGGCGATCGCGTGTTGTCCCATGCCGCTGGGCTCATTGGCAGCACCATTCGAGCGCACGACATCGCCGGACGGGTAGGGGGCGAAGAGTTTTGTATCGTGCTGCCCGGTGCGACGAAAGCGCAGGCGCTGCAGATTGCCGAACGCATACGCCAGCGCATTAATGACAAAGAGATTCTGGTGACGAAAAGCACGACGCTTCGTATCAGCGCGTCAATGGGGATCAGTAGCGCGGAGGAATACGGCGACTATGATTTTGAGCAGTTGCAGTCGCTGGCCGACAAACGGCTTTATTACGCCAAACAGTCCGGACGTAACCGTATTTGCGCCAGCGACGCGACTCAGGAGCGGGAAAAGAAATAGTCCATTCCTTCGCGCCAGCCATCCGGCCCTTCGTTCTGGCTACGGTAGACGCGCTGAGGATCGTCGTTACGCAAATGTACGCCCTCCCGGTTTAGCCCTTTGACGACAACCGCATAATCCATCACATCCAGTAAAGGCGCATCATTGGGGCCGTCTCCTAGTCCCAACGTCAGAGGACGCGCGCGCCACTGCCGACGATATGCTTCAATCAGCCAGTTGGCAGCCTGATCTTTTCCGGCGGAGGCGTCCAGCACATGCCAGAAACGGGCGCCATGGACAAATTGCAGTCCCAGGTCATTTAAACGGGCGACAAACTGCGCCATGCGTTCATCGCTATCGCGCCAGATCAGCGACACCGACGCTTCATGCAGACGGGTTAGGGCAGACTGTGCCCGGTTTAGGCCCGTCCATTCGCTTATCACCTGATCGTCAACGTCATCAAACGTGGTGAACTTAAACTGTTCCTTTTCACGCAATTTATGCAGGACGAGGCGGATTTCGTTGTGAGAAATACCGGCTATCAGGCGGGGATAGTTGGGATGGTCTTCCCAATGAACGTCCAGTTGGATCACCGCGCCGTTTTCCGCAATCAGCGGCAGTCCCTGTAGATTTAACGTCGTCTGGAGCTGGAGCATTTCAGCCGCGGTTTTACTGCTACAGAGGATCACAGGCACGCCGCTTTCATGCAGGCGTGTAAGCCAGGGGGCCGCGGGCTGCCACTCAAACGTGTGGCTGTTCAGCAATGTGCCGTCCAGATCGGTAAAAATCAGCAAGGGGTCATGGATTGAGAGCATTTTTTCCTCATTTTCCGTTGCAACGGCGGGCTTATTTCCAGGAAAAATCCTAAAGCACATCCGAAAGAAGTCGAACGCTAACTGGAACCGATCCCGTCGCTTCCAGGCAGCACATGCGTTGTCACACTTTTGCTACCGAACTATTAGCGCGCTTAATCATTCATGTAAAAAATATTTACTTGTCATGCAAAAAAATTGCAGATAAGGTAAATCTCACATCAGATTTCCTGGTGTAACGAATTTTCAAGTGCTTCTTGCATAAGCAAGTTTGATCCCGACCCGTAGGGCCGGGATTTTTTTCGGCCATTTTTAACGGTTTACTTCTGTTACACTAAAATCATGAATATCCAGCTCGAATGCTTCAGCTAATTCATGCCATGTATGATATTCCCGTCCGTCTACGCTCACCCGCTCAGGATCTTCCTGGCTACGGTGAACCTCGCTTTCGCTGATTTCATTGATGGCCGCCAGTAGCGCATCTACATCGACGCTCACTTCGCGCTTGGCCGTATCACTGTACTCTTTTGCCGTTTTCATCTTCACTACCTCACGGGTTCCTGACAGCCTAAGTATAGACCGTTGAGAAAACCAGCAAACACGCCGGCAAGGCGCTGTCAGACGCAGAAAATTGTTCTACACTGGCACAAAGCGACAGGAGGAAAACGATGAAGGTGAATGATCGGGTAACCGTTAAAACGGACGGCGGTCCCCGCCGACCGGGCGTGGTACTGGCAGTGGAAGAATTTAGTGAAGGCACAATGTACCTGGTTTCGCTGGAGGATTACCCGCTCGGCATCTGGTTCTTCAATGAGTCAGGTCACCAGGATGGTATTTTTGTCGAGAAGGCGGAGCAGGACTAATTGAGCCGGACTGGAGGTACATTGCCAGTCCGGATTTCTCAGCGCATGTTAACAAAAATGCCGTTAGTGACGTTATCTGTCAGCCGCACTACGTGATAGATCACTTGTTTATTATGCGTTTTTATCTTTCTTTTTATATTCCCCTTATGGGAGGATACTGTTTTTGCTTTAATATTCATTCTGTCAGAAATCTGAATGGTTCCCTGACCTTCCATCCACATTCGCAACATGCTGGATTCAGTTCGACTTAACGATAATGTTGGTAAATTTATGGTTCCTGAAATACCCGACTCTTTTTTCAGAATATCGCCAAGAAGGGTATCCAGCGAGTCAGGTTTAATCGATTTCGAGCTAATCAATAAGTTTTTTCTTACTAATAAATATTCATCAAAATGCACATTAGCAATTGCCATAAAAACAATAAATAACGTGTCAGGATGTTGATTAATGATTTGCTTTATTTGTTGACTGTCTGAAGGCGTATGAATGAAACAGTCCTCATTAATAAACACCACCGAAGGCTGATGCGCGCCACAAGCGATAGCGAGTTCGTCAACGGTTTCGATGTCGTTGATTTCCCTTTTTTTCACCCCTCTGCTGACCAGATACCCGCTTAACCCTAGCCGGGTGTAACTGCACAAATCCATAATAATCGTTGACATGGCATACCCTCACTCAATGCGTAACGATAATTCCCCTTACCTGAATAACTCACCATAATCAGACGGAACACGAATAGTCACCTTAGACAACGCTTACGCGGTTTTTCAGGCGAACTTACTATCCCGTAAAGTTACATATAATTTGCCAGGAATCATCTTAAAGTAAAGTGAATGTTGCGTTATGTGAGTGAAGTAAAAACAAATAAGGGGCAGCGGATATATCCTGGTGAATGTTTTTTAAAATTTATTTTCGGATAAACCTTAGTAAAACAGGATAAAAATTATGGGTTATTATTTATCGGCATCTCGCTAACAATATCAGCAAGCAAATTGAAAATTTCGCTGAATAAATGTTCGCAAAACGGCGCAATTAATGGCATTAGCGCGGCCATCAGCATAATGCCGACGGTGAGGGTAAGCGGGAAACCGATAACAAATATCGAGAGCTGCGGCGCCATGCGGTTTAATAGCCCCAGCGCCAGGTTGAGCGTAAGCAGGAGGGTAATGACCGGCAATGCCAGCATCAGTCCGTTTAAGAAAATGAGCCCTCCGGCCCTGGCGAGCGCCATAAATGCATTACTGTTCACCGGGTTACTACCGATGGGCAGAGTGTGGAAGGTATCGACCAACAGCGAAATAAGCCATAAATGGCCATTAAAGGTGAGAAATAGTAGCATGGCGAGCATATCCATAATACGCGCCAGAACCGGCATATTCAGGTGGCTGCCCGGGTCGACGAAGGTGGCAAAGGAAAGCCCCATTTGCAGACCGATAAACTCACCTGCGGTACGCACCGCCGCAAAGGCAAATTGCATGGTAAATCCCAGCGCAATACCGATCAGAATTTGTTGCATCGCCAGCCATAAGGCGGCAATAGAAAAAAGCGGCGTATCGTTTGCCGGTAGCGACGGCGCGATAACGAGGGTAATCATTATTCCCAACCCCAGTTTTACCCGCTTGGGAATAGCGCGCTCGCTGAGAATGGGTGCCGTTGAAATCAGCGCCAGTACGCGCAGCAAAGGCCAGAAATAGAGATGCAGCCAGTATAGCCATTGCTCGCTTGTAACCTGTATCATCGTTCTGTTTATCCGATGATATAAGGTAAATTGCTGAACAGAGTGCGTACGTAGTCCAGCAGCAGGTTGAGCATCCACGGGCCGGCAATGATAATTGCGATGAATACCGCGACGATTTTAGGGATAAACGACAGCGTCATTTCATTAATCTGAGTCGCGGCCTGCAAAATACTGATAATGAGGCCGGTAATCAGCGCGACGAGTAACAGCGGCGCAGCCAGGGCGAGAGCGACTTTCATCGCCTCGGTCCCCATCATCATGACGGATTCAGGAGTCATTTTGCGCCTCTAACTGTAAAAGCTTTGGGCCAGCGACCCCACAAGCAATTGCCAACCATCGACCAGCACAAACAGCATCAGCTTAAACGGCAGGGCGATTGTCGCTGGCGGCACCATCATCATCCCTAACGCCATCAATACGCTGGCGATCACCAGGTCGATAATCAAAAAAGGGATGAAAATCGTAAAACCGATCTGAAACGCCGTCTTTAATTCGCTGGTGACATAAGCGGGCAGGAGGATACGCATCGGTACTGCTTCCGGTCCCTGTAACGGACCGCTATTGGCCAGACGGGCAAACAGCGCCAGATCGGCTTCGCGGGTTTGGCGCAACATGAACGCGCGTAACGGTTGCGCGCCTTTATCCAGCGCTTCCTGCATAGAAATTTTCTGCTCGCTAAACGGCTGGTAAGCATCCACGTAAATCTTGTCAATGACGGGCGACATAATAAAAAAGGTCAAAAACAACGCCAGTCCGAGTAACACCTGATTTGGCGGTGCCGAGGGCGTGCCCAGCGCGTTACGCAACAGGCCAAAAACAATGATGATACGCGTGAAGCTCGTCATCATCAGTAAAATCGCCGGCAGAAACGTCAGCGAGGTGATGAAAACCAGCGTCTGGACGGATAATGACCAGCTTTGGCCTCCGCCCGCTAATGGTTGGCTGATAAGCCCCGGCAGTTGCGCAGCAGCGGCGGGACTAAAAAGCCACAGACCCGCCAGAGAAAGGAATAACAAACGGCGCATCAGGATCTCCCGGAACGCTTGAGTAAGCTCTTCATCATGTTCTGGAAATCCGCCGGTGGGGCAACGGGTGCTTCCGTGTCATTCTCCGCGGGCGGGAGGGTGTGCAGCAGGTTGATCTGCGAGGCGGTCACGCCCAGTACCAGACGCGCATTTTCGACCTCGACAATCACCACGCGTTCGCGCGGGCCAAGCGAGGCGCTGGCTGACACCTTCAGTCCCCGGACGCTATTTCCTTTTGGCGCGAATCCCATACGCTTAATCACCCAGGCCGCCGCCAGAATGAGCGCAATAATGCCAATTAATGCGCCGCTCACCTGCATGAGCGGCGATCCGGCTGGCGCGGTGGGCTGAGAAACCGTGGCCTCTGTCTTCATCATTAACGACTCAAACGACGCATACGCTCGGATGGCGTAATAATATCGGTGATACGTACGCCGTATTTATCCGCCACGACGACCACTTCACCCTGGGCAATCAGGTAGCCATTAATCAGGATATCCAGCGGCTCGCCCGCCAGCCCGTCCAGCGCGACGACCGACCCCTGCGTCAGACGCAGCAGTTCTTTAATGGTCATTCGCGTGCGGCCCAGCTCTACGGTCAGTTTGACCGGGATATCCATAATCAGATCGATATCCTGCATAGCACCGCTGACATCGCCGCCGCCAAGCTGTTGGAAAACCGCGTCGGCGGCGCTTTTATTGGTGGTCGCTTTTTGCTCGTTTAACGCGTCAGCCCACAGATCATCCAATGCGCCAGTATTCTCATCGGACGGATTATTCATGTCACTCATTTGGGCTGTTCCTCATTCAGCGAATTCAAAATTGGGTTGATCAAATGTTCTACGCGTAGCGCATACTGTCCGTTTACGGTGCCATATTGGCTGGTGAGTACCGGAACGCCGTCCACATGAGCAATAATGCGGTCGGGTTTTTCAATCGGCAGTACATCGCCGGGTTTCAGCTTCAAAATCTGGGAAAGACGCAACGGAATATCGGCAAAATTGGCCACCAGCTCCAGTTCAGAGTGCTGAACCTGGCGGACCAGGTTATCACGCCAGTTCTGATCTTCATGGCGCGAGTTTTCCAGCGGCGGATTCACCAGCAGCTCACGCAGCGGCTCGATCATGCTAAATGGCAGACAGATGTTAAATTCACCGGTCAGATTGCCGATCTCCACATGAAACGGCGTATTAACGACGATATCGTTCGGCGAGGTGGTGATATTGGTAAATTTCACCTGCATTTCGGAACGCACATACTCCACTTCCAGCGGATTAATGGCTTTCCATGCGTCGCTATAGCCTTCCAGCGCCAGTTTCAGCATACGGTTGATGACACGCTGTTCCGTATGGGTAAACTCGCGGCCCTCGACTTTGGTCGGAAAACGACCGTCGCCGCCGAACAGGTTATCGACGGCAATAAACACCAGACTCGGCGAGAACACCACCAGCCCGGTGCCGCGTAGCGGCTTCAGGTGGATCAGGTTCAGGTTGGTCGGTACCGGCAGGTTACGCGCAAATTCGTGATACGGCTGAATACGTATGGCACCCACGGTAATATCCGGGCTGCGGCGCAGCAGGTTAAATAATCCCATCCGGAACTGGCGTGCGAAACGCTCGTTAATAATCTCCAGCGCCTGCAAGCGTTCACGCACGACGCGACGCTGGGTATTGGGATCGTAAGGGCGAATATCGCTATCGCTTGCGATACCGGGAGTGGGTTCGTCTTTGGTGTCGCTGTCGCCGTTCAACAGCGCATCGATTTCAGCCTGAGAAAGAATACTATCGCCCATATCGTTACCGCAGAATAAAAGCTGTATAAAGCACGTCAGTGACGACCTGTTTTGGTTGTCCGGCAACGAGCGGCGCGGCCAGCGTCTCTTTAATGGCGGCAATCAGTTTTTGTTTGCCAGCTTCTGTTGAGAGCTCGGCGGCGTTCTGACGGGAAAACAACAGCAGCAGACGGCTGCGCACTTCCGGCAGATATTCATTTAATCGCGCGCGCGTCGCTTCGTCTTTCAGACGCAGGGTCACGCCGATATACAACACGCGATCCGCATCGCCCAGATTGACGGTAAACGTATCCAGCGCAAAAAATACCGGCGCAGGCGGCGGAGCCGGTTCCGCTTTAGCGTTCGTGGTCGGTTGCTGCTGCATACGCCAGTAGCTATAACCGGCGGTCGCGCAGGCGGCGAGGGTAATCAACACCAGCAAAGGTATCCAAATCGAGCGTTTGCTCTTTTTGTTAATCGCGGAGTCAGTCATCTGATACGGGCTTCCTGTTTCGGTACTGCTTATTGGCTGATTATCCCGTGTCCTGTCCACGACAAAGCGTGGAAAAGACGCGGATAATCATGCTACCTCTGGCGTTAGGCGAAGATATCCACTGCGCCATTGCCGCGCGCGGCGGCCTGAAGCGAGGCCGGCGCCGCTAACGCTATGTCATCTTCAGCGCCAAACGCGTCCGGGTGTTGGGCGCGGGAAGACTGTTGTTGCGACGAAGACTGCTGCTGTCCGGCAAAGCTTTCGCTACTGATACTGCTTTGTCCCAACTGAATGCCGCTTTCCGCCAACTGGGTGCGCAACATGGGTAGAGCGGCTTCCAGCGCGGCGCGGACATGGCTGTGCGGCGATACCATCTGGAGCTGCGCCTGATTGTCATCCAGCTTGAGCGAAATATGCACCTGACCTAACTCTTCCGGATGCAATCGAAGCTGCGCGCTTTGCTGTCCCTGACGCGTAAATAACATGACCTGCTGACTGAACGTTTGCTGCCATTCATGGCTGCCTAACGGCGCGCTGAGTACCGGGGCTGAGGCGACAGGTAGCGGTTGCGGTTGCGCCGTGGCGCTGCTGAGCGTCGGCATTGCCGCGCCATGCGTTACTGGCGCGGGCGGGCTATCCACCTCCACTTTCGCGCTGGTCGCGGCGGCAGCGACCACCAGCGGCGTCAGTGCTGGACCCGTGGCGCGATCGTCGCTGGCGCGCGCAAGCGACGCCTCGGTTTTCCCTTTTTCATGCTCGCTAAAAGAGAGCGTATGTGTCTCTTCCTGCGGCGCCGATGGCATGTCGCCGCGCAACAGTGACGGCAAGGCGATGTGATTTTCAGCCGGCGTCTCTCCGGCGACAGGCGTCGCGACAGGTTGTCCGGGCAGCATGGCGAATAAGGCGCTCAGACTGGCAAGATCCTCATCGCTCAGCGCGGGCGTTTTCTCATCATGCTGCGCCGTCTTACTCAGTGCGGCCAGAGCGCTGGTTTTCAACGATGGCGTTAGCGTAGACAGTAGATGCTGCGCTTGTGTCAGATCGGTAAGCGTTTCATCCGTCGCATTCGCTTTTTGCGCCAGCAGGTCGGCAAGCTTTACCGCCTGGCCCGGCTCGCCATGTTGGGTCAGTAACCCTTTCGATAATTTGCCGCCTGCCGCCTGTAAATCGGCCAGCGTGATGCGGGCGTCTTTGCCCTGTGCGCCGTCTGCGCCTAACGCGCCCGCCAGGAGCGCCAGAAAGTCCTCGGCTGAACCGGTGGTTTTTCCTGACGTCAGACCCGCGGTCATGTCGGTATCGGTGGTGATCAGTTGGGGCAGGGTGATCATTCGGGTTTCCTCATTGCTGCACGCTGAGCAAATTCATCCATCTTTTTCTGATCCATGCGGTTTTCAGCTAACAGCGCTGCCGCGGTTTGTCGGTCCTGTAAGGTTTGCCAGGCCTGAAGTCGCTGCTTTTTCTCACGCCAGCTCTTCAGCGCCAGGTCGACTTTTTGCGTCCACTGCGTAAGCTGGAGGCGATGCTGCTCTATCGCCTTTTCCAGTGTCTGAATAAACTGCTGATAGTTGATCCAGCGATTACTGGCGATGCCGTTGCCCATATCGGTGTTCAAATTACTGCGATACTCATTCTGATAATCGATCAGCATTTTGAGCTGTTCTTCCGCCTGTTGGCAGCCGCGACGCATTTCGCCCAGTAAACG
Organism: Salmonella sp. SAL00670; assembly: GCF_046552235.1. NCBI lineage: Bacteria > Pseudomonadati > Pseudomonadota > Gammaproteobacteria > Enterobacterales > Enterobacteriaceae > Salmonella > Salmonella sp. SAL00670. The sequence goes on along the minus strand of NZ_JBGDUO010000001.1, from coordinate 1,186,785 downwards.
CGCCGCGTCATCTACCTCTTTTTCGGCCAGATCTTTGAGTGTTTCCAGAGCGCCATGTTGTGCCATGATCGTCGCCCTCCTGCTTTATCACACCGTCGGGAAAATTAAATCGAGCGCCTGCAGAGAGTCTTCCCAGTCGGCCCGTTCAAAAATGCCTTGCTGTAAAAACGCTTCCAGTTGCGGCCATAAGGTAATGGCTTTATCGAGCATCGGATCGCTGCCTTTGGCATAGGCGCCGACGCTGACCAGATCGCGGTTACGCTGGAAACTGGAAAGCAACTGTTTAAATAGCCGTACCCGCGCATAGTGCTGCTCGGTAATGAGCGCGGTCATCGCCCGGCTGATTGACGCCTCGATATCAATGGCCGGATAGTGCCCGGCCTCCGCCAGACGGCGGGACAAGACAATGTGCCCGTCGAGGATTGCGCGTGCCGAGTCGGCAATGGGATCTTGTTGGTCGTCCCCCTCGGTCAACACGGTATAAAACGCGGTGATAGAGCCGCCGCCGTGGATGCCATTACCGGCACGTTCGACCAGCGCCGGCAGCTTTGCGAACACCGAGGGCGGATAACCTTTGGTGGCTGGCGGTTCGCCGATTGCCAGCGCAATTTCACGCTGCGCCATCGCATAGCGCGTCAGCGAATCCATAATCAGCAACACATGCTGTCCGCGATCGCGAAAGTCTTCGGCGATGCGGGTGGCATAGGCGGCGCCCTGCATTCGCAGCAGCGGCGAAACATCCGCCGGGGCGGCAATCACCACCGAACGCGCGCGACCGTCGGGGCCGAGAATATTTTCGATAAAATCTTTAACTTCGCGGCCACGTTCGCCGATAAGTCCCACGACAATCACGTCCGCCCGTGTGTAGCGCGCCATCATGCCAAGCAGAACCGACTTACCGACGCCGGAACCGGCAAAGAGTCCCATACGCTGACCGCGCCCTACGGTTAACAACGCGTTGATAGCGCGTACGCCGGTATCCAACACATGTTCGATTGGCGTTCGCTGTAGCGGGTTAAACGGCGGCGTGATTAACGCGCCGGTTTCCAGCGTATCCGGCGCAGGCAGTCCGTCGAGCGGTTTACCGCCGCCATCCAGCACCCGACCAAGCAGGGCCGGGCCGAGCGGTAGCTGTTTGCCGCTTTGCAGACCGTCGCCATGCCCGTTACGGGCGTAAACGCGGGCACCGGGCAGAATGCCTTCGACCTCTTCCAGCGGCATTAAAAACAGACGCTGGCCGTTAAAACCGACGACTTCCGATTCCACCTCTTTGGTTTCAGGGCCGTCCTGGCGCTCAATAATGCAGGTGGCGCCCAGCGGAAGCTGGAGACCGGTGGCCTCCAGTACCAGGCCAGTGGCGCGGGTTAAACGTCCATAACGACGCACCGCCGGCAATAACGCCATTTTGGCTTCAAAGTTGTCGAGCGCGGTAAGCCAGCGGGTCAGGCGCGTGGTCATCAGAGCACTCCCGGCGCCGCCAGGCGACACAACTCTTGCCAGCGAGTGGCGACGCTGGCGTCCAGATCGCCCTCATCGGCAGAGACTTTACACCCGCCGTGATGCAACGTTGGATCGCCGCGCAACCGCCATCCGTGAAGACTGAGCGTGGCGCCCAGCATCTCTTCCACCCGCTGTAAGTCGTCCGGATGCACGCGCAACTGCGGCTTGCCGCTAAAGAGCGGCTCTTGCTGCAACAGTTGTTGGATCTGTTTAATCAGCGCTGAGTTGTCCACCGCCGGCGTTTGGCCGATGACCTGACGTGCGGCCTCCAGGGCCATTTGCATCAGCCGTGAGGCGATAACGCTATCGAGCGCGTCAAGCGTGTTCTGAAACTCGCTCACTAACTGCTGCATACGGGCATGAATCGGCGCCTGCTGCGTCTGCGCCTGGGCTTGTCCTTGCTCCAGCCCCTGCGCTAACCCTTCCTGGTATCCCTGCGCGTGTCCTTTTTGCCGTCCCTCCGCCAGCCCGGCGTTATAACCTTGTTCATGGGCCTGTATTTTTAGCTGCGCCAGCTCCTGCTCCAGCTGCTGTTCGGCAGTGAGTTCGGGCTCCGGCGTATCTTCTGTCAAGGTCACGTTATCAGCCTCAACCGGCACAAACGTTTCTGGCGGCGGGGCGAGATCGTCGGGGGTCCAGACTTGCCACGGCAATTCATTAGACATAGGTATCCTCGCCGCTGCCAATCACCATTTCGCCGGTTTCCGCCAGACGACGCACAATAAGCAGAATCGCTTTCTGCTCGTTTTCCACCTGAGACAGACGAACCGGGCCACGGTTGGCAAGGTCGTCGCGCAGGATATCGGCGGCGCGCTGGGACATATTGCGCAGGAACTTCTCGCGTAATGGCGGTTCGGCGCCTTTCAGAGCGATCAGCAGCGATTCGGAATCCACTTCCTGCAACAGACGCTGGATACTGCGATCGTCCACATCCACCAGATTTTCGAACAGGAACATCTCGTCGATGATTTTCTGCGCCAGTTCGCCGTCGAATTCGCGCACAGCGGTAATAACCGCTTCTTCCTGCTGCGTTTTCATCAGGTTGATAATTTCCGCCGCGGTTCTTACGCCGCCCATTTTGCTGCGTTTCAGGTTCTGACCGTCGAGCAGGCCATTCAGCACTTCGGTCAACTCCGCCAGCGCCGCCGGCTGTACGCCGCCAAATGTCGCGATACGCAGCATCACATCATGACGCAGTCGTTCGTCAAACAGCGCCAGAATATCGGCGGCCTGACTGCGTTTAAGGTGGACCAGAATGGTGGCGATAATCTGCGGGTGTTCGTCGCGAATCAGGTCGGCGGCGCTCTGCGGTTCCATAAAGTTGAGCGTTTCGATACCGCTGGTGGTATCGCGCGTTTCCAGAATATCTTCCAGCAGGCTGGAGGCGCGTTCTTCGCCCAGCGCTTTAACCAGTACGGAGCGCAGGTATTCGTTGGCGTTGATATTCAGCGCGGCGAACTGCTCCGCTTCTTGCTCAAACTCTGATAGTACGTCCGTCAGTTGCTTGTTGGAAATCTGACGCACGTTAGCCATCGCCGTACTTAACGCCTGTACTTCGCGGGTGGAGAGGTGTTTAAACACCTCTGCCGCCCGGTCTTCGCCAATGGTCATCAACAAAATGACGCTTTTATCGGTACCGCTAAGATTACTCATGATCGTTACTCATCCACTGGCGAATGACCAGCGCCACAACGCGCGGATCGTTGTCTGACATTTCGCGAATACGCTGGCTCATCACCTCGGCGCCCAGACGCTGGTTAGCCCGGCGTTGCTGGAGCTGCTCGTCTTTGCTAAGGCGTACTTCCACGGCTTCTTCGGTTTCCTGGCGAACCTGCGCCTGTTCCTGCGCCGCTTTCGCTTCTTCAACGCGGCGCGTCAACTGCGGACGTACCGCTTTGCGCCACAGAATCCAGGCCACCACCAGCACCAGCAACCAGCGACCTGCCGCGAGCAACTGATCGATAAAGGACTGCTGTTGCCAGAAGGGCAGTTCGCCGCCGGTGTTATCCACTGCGCTAAACGGTGAATTCACCACATTTAGCGTATCGCCGCGTTTATCAGAAAAACCCATCGCCTCACGGGTTAGATCCTCGATCTGTTTCATCTGATCGGCGGTCAATGGTAGCGGTTTGCCATCCGCCAGCGTTTTGTAATTCACCACGACGGCCACGGAGAGACGCTCAATATCGCCCACATTCATTTTGGTGTGACGAATGGTGCGGTCCACTTCGTAGTTACTGGTTTCATTACGCTGTGTACTGCGCGGGCCAGCACTGTTACTGTTGGTACTGGTGCTGGTTTGTGGCGTATTCTGCGCGTTTTGTTGATTGGTCGGCGGCGTGGCGATCGGCGCCTCGTTAGGCGGCGCTGGTTGGTTCGACAGCGCGCCAGGCACGCCGCCGGGATAGCCCGCGCCTACCTGTTCGCTAATATTCAACTGACGTGAACGCAGGGTGGCCTTCGACGCATCGCCGTTCGGGCTGTAGTGCTCTTCCGTCTGCTCTTTATTGGCAAAATCCAACTGGGCGGTTACCTGAGCGTGAACATTACCGTTCCCGACGATAGGCGACAGAATGGCTTCGATACGGCGTTGGATGCGGCTTTCCACATCATTAGCAAATTTTAATTGCGCGTCATTAAGGTCGCGACCGCTGGTATTGGATTGCGTGAGCAGATGACCGGATTGATCGACCAGAGTGACGTTTCCTGGCGGCAAACCGGCGACAGCGCTGGAAACCAGATGTACCACGGCGCTAATTTGTCCTTCATCCAGCGCCCGTCCCGGTTCCAGTGTGACGGTGACGGAGGCGGAAGGGGATTTTTGTTCCCGCACAAATAGCGACGGCTTTGGCATCGCCAGGTGAACGCGGGCGCTTTTTACCGGCCCCAGCGTCTCGATCGTCCGGGCCAGTTCACCTTCCAGCGCGCGCTGATAATTCACCTGCTCGCTGAACTGGCTGATACCGAATTTTTCCTGATCAAGCAGTTCAAAGCCTACCGCGCCGCCTTTAGGCAGTCCCTGCTGCGCCAGACGCAGACGCAGTTCATGCACTTTGTCGGCGGGCACTTCAATCGCGCCGCTGCCATTGGCAAAGCGATAGGGGATATTCATCTGGGTCAACTGCGCGACGATCGCGCCGCCGTCCTGATCGGAAAGGTTGCTAAATAGCGTGCGGTAATCGGGCGTTTTGGCCCACAGCACCATCGCAACGACGATCGCCACGGCGGCGGAACCCGCCACAATTAACGGAATTCGGGGATTCGCGCGTAGGCGATTAAGCCACTCGAGAGGTTTAGGTTGGGTTGCAGTCGATGCAGTCGCACTCATCTCGCACCTCGTGACTGATCGTGGACGGCGTTTTTTGCAAAGTGGAACAAGACTCACTCCCGGGTCAGCAAACTCGAAAAATTGACGGTCTCATTATTTGTGGTTTCGAATTTTTCTATGCGCTAAAAACCGAGGTTTTTTATCGTTATTTAACGCCTTTATCTTATTGACAAACTGGTAATCTCTGCTGCGTAAAAAATCATCCAGGGGAATAGCATGGCAGCAATACAGGGGATTGAAGGGGTTATTAGCCAGTTACAGGCGACGGCGATGGCCGCGCGCGGGCAAGAAACGCACTCGCAGTCGACGGTGAGTTTTGCCGGCCAGCTACATGCTGCGCTGGATCGTATTAGCGACAGACAGACGGCGGCGCGCGTTCAGGCGGAAAAATTCACTCTGGGTGAGCCGGGCATTGCGCTTAATGACGTGATGGCCGATATGCAAAAGGCGTCCGTCTCCATGCAAATGGGGATTCAGGTGCGCAATAAGCTGGTCGCCGCGTACCAGGAAGTCATGTCCATGCAGGTTTAAGCCAGGGCTGACAACCCATCCGCAGCGAACTCCCGGGTGCTTACCTAAGTCAGCGGCGGGGAACGCGACGCCCATGCAACCAGTGCGTGATTATGTGGGCTTATTTTTGCGAGGCGCGCTCATTTTATTGATAAGCGGGTTGCACATTGTTGCAGGGACTTATTAAAAATAGGGTACGCCTGTTTACTGACGCCATTCATTCCTACTATTCGTTCTGACGCTATTGTCATTGAGTTTGCAATCCAGAATGTTCCTGCAATATATGCGCCGTTGCGATAATACACGGTAAATTCTTTATTAATGCCTGGAATATCTGTTTCATGGAGATCCAGTATATACCCATACGGGGACAGATTATCAGCGAGACAGCGGGCAATGGCGCTCGGATGTGCATTGACCACTGTGACGGGTGAGTAACGGGCAGCGGCAAGACAGACGACTCCAATAATGGAGATGAAAATAATTTTTATCATTTTTTTGGCTTCTGCTGTGCATAAATAAATCATCACCTGATAATGTCAGTGAGTAAAAATATAAATACCTGATAGTCTTTTATGACGTAGAGGGAAAATAATAATTATTTTATGTTTTGCTTAAAATAGTCATGGGTTTTTCATCGGCTCAAACAAAATTAAAACGGTATACGTTATATAATAGATTTATGCCACGGCGCACAAGACGACCTTGTCTGATTTCTTTTATGCGTTTTAGATTTTTGCCGGTTATGCCGTAAAAGGTCTCCCGCCGTAACGTACAGCGGGAGTATGCGCTTATTTTTGAATCAGATAACGAATTGTCGGGCCATCCTGTTGGATATCCAGCACCGTATAACCGTGATTGCGCGCATCCAGTGGAATATTATTAATGGACTGCGGACAGTCGCTCACCACTTCCAGGATCTCACCTTTTTTTAGCTGCGGCATCGCTTCCAGAGTGGCGACCGCCGGGTACGGGCAAGGTTCGCCAACCATATCCAGACGGTAATCAGGGACGATATTTTTCATACAGATTCCTTAGCAGGCGTCAGCCCCGCACGGCGGAAAAAACGTTTTTCCCAGCCGATAATTAACATCAGCGCGGCAAATAATAACAGGTAGGTGACCAGCAGCCCCCCCAGCGGACCAAAGGTATTCAGCAGGTTAACTTTATCCCAACTGGTCGCCAGCGCGGGCGCGAAATCATCCCAGTAGTAAGCCAGGATGGTTGAACCGATGACATTGCCGAGGCCCACCCACCAATAATGCACCTGGCCTTCTACGGCGCGGTACATCCAGCCGGTTTCGCAGCCGCCCGCCAGCACGATGCCAAAACCGAACAGCAGTCCGCCAATGACCGCATTCGGGCCAGCCCACATAATTTTAGGTGCAACGCCCAACTGCACGTAGCTGAAAATACCAATGGCGCTGACCGCCATGCCGAAAATAATCGCTTTCGCCATATGGGCGCGTCCGGAGATCCACAGGTCGCGAAAGGCCGAAGTAAAGCAGATTTGCGCGCGCTCGATCAGCAGCCCAAACCCGACGCCGAACAGCATCGCCAGCCCCAGTTTCGGCTGATGCATTGCCGTTAATAACGCCCAGCCAATCATGCCGATAAAGACCAGCATACCGAGCCTGAAACGCCGTCTTGCCTGATCCGGTTTCTGCGTCAGTGGCGAAGCCGCGGAGACCTTTTGCATTTTCACCGGTATGCGAAACATCGGCAGCAACGTAAAGCGGGCGCCGAACCAGGAGCCGATAGCGGTCGCCAGCGCAAAGAACCACGCGTGTAGGGAGAACTGCGGGATTCCGGTAAAAAAGGCGGCCAGGTTACACCCCATCGCCAGACGCGCGCCGAAGCCAGCGATCATGCCTCCGACCACCGCCTGTACGATACGGATTCGGCTGCGCGGCATACGCAGTTTTACGTTGTTGGCCCACAGCGCCGCGGCGAAACAGCCGCCGAACATGCCGAGGATCATCATGCCGTCGATACGCGTCAGCGGCGTACCTTCCAGATGAATCAGCTTGTAGTAGCCCCACTGTTCGGCATGAACGCCAAAAAGCTGCAAAATTTGCCCGCCCCAGCGGGTAAATTCGCCCGTCACGGCCCAGAACGTGCCGGTGATGCCAAAATAATAGGTAGAGAGAATACCGGCTGCGATCACCGCAGGGGCCGGCGCCCAGAATTTAATTAACCAGGTTTGCTTGAAGTGTTGCCATGACATGTGTTTAGCCTCTGAACTCAGAAGGTGTGAAACAAGAAGTGCGCATACTACACCGATCACAGAATTTGCCTACACCTAATAAGCGGTAATACCGACTGGATCAAATTGCGGCCAGCGCCTGGAAAGGCTGGCGGCGTCAGGGCTTTAATGCCACAATTCCTCTTTCTTCTGATGCAGGATGAATGATGAAAAAAGTAGCGATCGTTGGCGCATTGCTGGTTCTGGCCGGATGCGCCGAGGTGGAAAACTATAATGATGTGGTGAAAACGCCCGCGCCGGCCGGTCTGGAAGGGTACTGGCAGTCAAAAGGCCCGCAACGTAAGCTGGTGAGTCCTGAAGCTATCGCCAGCCTGGTGGTGACTAAAGAAGGCGATACGCTGGACTGCCGCCAGTGGCAGCGCGTTATTGCTCTGCCGGGCAAGCTGACCATGCTCTCCGATGACTTAACCAATGTTACGGTTAAGCGTGAGCTCTATGAGATTGAGCGCGACGGGAATACCCTGGAATATGATGGCATGACGCTGCAACGGGTCGCTCGTCCGACGCCGGAGTGCGCCGCCGCGTTAGAAAAAACGCCGCTGCCGACGCCGCTGCCGTAATTTCGCTTCCCGGCAGCGCTCTGCCGCCGGGAACGCTCATCACACGTCCTCAATGACCCACACGCTGACGCTGCCTGCGTTGCAGAAGAACGTCGCTTCGCCTTGATCATTAGTTACAACATGCTCACTGCGGTTTCCCAGAAAATCACGCCAGGTCTTGTTAGCGTAATTGTCGCCGAGCAGGAGGGTTTTTTCACCGTCGTCGCCATTGGAAAGTACAACCACACAGCCTGGATTCTCTTCAGTACCGCTGCGACTAAAGGCGATACAGTTAGGATGATCGAAAAAGAGTGTTTGTATACCGTGCGCAAAACGCTGACGAGCGAGGATCAGCCGATCCAGTTGGTTAATCACCGGCATGTCGACCCGACAGGTCTCGCCATTTTCGCCGCTATCTTCATAGCTGGCGCCGTATAAATCGGGATAAAACACTGACGGTACGCCGTTTTCACGAAGCAGGATCAGCGCATAGGCCAATGGTTTGAACCAGGGTTCTACCGGCGCTTCCAGCGCCTGTAACGGTTGTGTATCGTGGTTAGCGACCAGCGTCACCGCATGAAAAGGGTCGGCTTCTACCAGAGTGCCGGTGAATATGTGGCGCATGTCATACTCCGCGCCCTGGCGCGAGGCCTCGTGAAATTTCATCTGCAACGGCGCGTCGAACAGCATGGTTTTCCCGTCGACCTGATCGATGTACGTTTGCAGTTTATCCACTTCATGCGACCAGTATTCTGCGACAATAAACAGCGGTTTTGGCGCAACCGCCTGTACATGCTCAATCCATTCTTTATAAAACCAGGCGGGTATATGTTTTACCGCGTCCAGGCGAAAGCCGTCACAGTGGGTTTGTTCCATGACCCAACGAGCCCAATATTTAATCTCTTCCGTAACCGCGTGATTGCGAAAATCGATATTTTCCCCCATCAGATAGTCGAAATTACCCAGCTCATCATCAACCTGATCGTTCCAGCCATCGCCGGTATAGTCATTGACGATCTTAAAAATGCCGTCTTCGTCGGGATTCTCGATGTGATCAATGCCGCTGAAACAGTGATAGTCCCAAATAAAGTTGGAATACTGGCCCGCGCGGGCAGGGAAGGTGTAGCGCGTCCAGCCTTCGCATTCAATGATGTTGTCATCGATTTGCGTGCGGTCATCCTGATTCACGCGCTGAACGCGGATACGTTCTTTTTCGTCTGCGCCCATTTTGTGGTTCACGACGACGTCGAGCAGCACCGCAATATTATTTTTTTTGAGCGCGTCTATCGCCGTCAGTAACTGGCGTTTATCGCCGTACTTTGTCGCGATAGTTCCTTTTTGGTCAAATTCGCCGAGGTCAAACAGGTCGTAGCTATCATAGCCTACGGAATAGCCGCCGGAGGCGCCTTTACAGGCGGGCGGTAGCCAGACCATATTGATACCGATATCATTCAGCCCATCAGCACGTTCCGCCAGCTCAGACCAGAGTTTACCGCCGTCGGGATAATACCAGTGGAAGTACTGCAATAACGTGGGGTTTTTCATCTTCCGTGCTCCAGAAGTCGTTTAGCCGACCTCTGGAGTATGGAAGAATTTTCATACGAGACGGGAAAATATTATGAGGCGCCAGGCGCATCTGGCACGAGTAACATACCGGAAAGACGCCCATAAGCGTTGTTGAGTGATTTTTGGCGGGTGGATTGTCCGATCAAACTACTCAGTTCATCCAGTCGCTGTTGCAGCAGCCCTTTCAGGAGCTGCTCATTATCCAGCGTTTGTTTGATGTATCCGGCGACCATATCCTGAATACTTCGCGTAATGCCCGGTGGAGTTTGCTTTTCCATCACCGTTTCAATACTTTGCAGATAGGAGACCTCTTGTTGCAGTAAGAGATCCCATTCACCTCGCTGCGCAAGTTCAAGCAGCGATTGACTGAGCAGCGCAATACGCTGCCAACGGTTGATAAACTCCACGGTTGAGGTCATTAACGAGACTCCTGGAAAGATGCTTTCGGTGAAATCTGTTTCCAGGCTTCTGCAATATTGCTGAGTAACCCTTCCACTTCTTCGATGGCCTGAGCGTCGTTACGCAAATTAGCCTGCAGTAAACGGCGAATCATATAGTCGTATAGCTCGGAAAGATTCGTCGCAATCTCACCGCCTTTTTCCTGATCGAGGCCGGCTTTCAGCCCGTTATCGATAATATTGATGGCTTTGCTTAACGCTTCACCTTTCGCGACAACATCGCCTTGTTCTAAAAACAGGCGAGCGCGCACCAGAGCGCTATTCGCGCCATCAAACAACATTTCAATCAACTGATGCGGGCTGGCGCTCATCACGGCGCTTTCCACGCTGACTTGCGCATAAGCTTTGATACCGCTCGCGGTGTACATGGTGACCTCTGTTATCAGGACTTGTTCATAGCTGTAAATTGCTGGGTCAAATAACTACTGGTGTTATTCAGCTTACTCATCATGGTATCCAGTTGGGTAAACTGGGCCTTGTAACGGGCAACGGTTTCATCGATGCTGTTGCTAACGGACAGGTACTGTTTTGTCAGGCTTTTCAGCGTGGCGTTAACGTTGTCCTGCGCATTATCAATAATGCCGTCATCCGCCAGATAACTTTTCACTTCGGTGGCAATTTTGGTGGTGATCCCCGTTTCTTTACCATCGCCCACCAGCAGCTCACGCGCTGCGGCTGTGTTATCTTTCAGTACTTTGGTCAGCTTATCATCATCAATCTTCAGTTTGCCGGAAGTCCCATCCTGGGTGATGCCAATTTCCGCCATTGTTTTGAACGCAGAATTACTGCCGCTATTGGCAAATTGTGCCCGAATCCCGGTCTGGATAGTACGAACCACACTATCGCCTAACAGCGCGCCGTTTTTATCGCTGGCTTCTTCGCCCGGCTCAACGGCGGTATATTTAGTTAATGAGCTAAAAGTATCCACCAGCGAGTTATAGGCATCCACCCAGGATTTAATCGCCTCTTTCGCCTTGGTATCATCTTTCGTTACCGTCACGGTCGCGTCGGTCACTTTCTTCGTCAGGGTGAGTGTAATTCCCTGAGGGGCGTCGGTTACGGTATTGCTCTGACGCTCAATGTCGATGCCGTTTACGTTCAGCTTCGCGTTTTCTGCTTTCACCAGCTCTTGCATATTGCCGGTATTGGTGGTGCTGTCATAAGCGAGTAGATCGTTAAGTTTTGTATCGCCTTCCACCGTGATCTTCATCGTATTGTCGGTACCGCTATTGGCGGTAAGCACCAACTGGAATTCGTTCTCTTTGACCTTAACGATACTGGCGGCGATACCGCTGTCGGCGTCATTGATGGCGTCACGGATCGCCTCCATGGAGGTGTCGCCTTTATCCAGCTTAATTTCCAGCGGCTCTTTACGTCCCGGCTGTTCAATTTTAATTGTCCGGGACGTGACCGACGTATCGCCCAACTGCTCTTTGGTGGTTGCGAAGGTGGTTTTTGTCGCCAGCGACTGCGCGGCGGCAAGCTGGGTTACGCTAATCTTATAAGTCCCTGCGGCAGCGCCTGCGGTAGTACTGACTTTGAGGTCCTCTGTCGTGCTGGACGCCACGGTAGACTTAAATAAATCCGCTTTATTTAACGCGGTATTTGCCGTCTGGAATTTTTCTAATGCGCTTTTCAATGTGCCATAGGCGGTTAGCTTTGCCGAATTCGCGCTCTGCTGTTTGGTAATTGGCGTTAAGCGTCCTTTTTCGTTCTTTGTCAGGTCTGTCAACAACTGGTCTAACGGTAAGTTTGATCCCACACCTAATGATGAAATTGAAGCCATGCCTTCTTCCTTTTTGATTGCAAACAGTAGTTAAGCGCGTTATCGGCAATCTGGAGGCAAAGTTTAATGATAATTTTGCAAAAATAATGCGCGGAATAATGATGCATAAAGCGGCTATTTCGCCGCCTAAGAAAAAGATCGGGGGAAGTGAAAAATTTTCTAAAGTTCGAAATTCAGGTGCCGATACAAGGGTTACGGTGAGAAACCGTGGGCAACAGCCCAATAACATCAAGTTGTAATTGATAAGGAAAAGATCATGGCACAAGTCATTAATACAAACAGCCTGTCGCTGTTGACCCAGAATAACCTGAACAAATCCCAGTCTGCTCTGGGTACCGCTATCGAGCGTCTGTCTTCCGGTCTGCGTATCAACAGCGCGAAAGACGATGCGGCAGGTCAGGCAATTGCTAACCGTTTCACCGCGAACATCAAAGGTCTGACTCAGGCTTCCCGTAACGCTAACGACGGTATCTCCATTGCGCAGACCACTGAAGGCGCGCTGAACGAAATCAACAACAACCTGCAGCGTGTGCGTGAACTGGCGGTTCAGTCTGCTAACAGCACCAACTCCCAGTCTGACCTTGACTCCATCCAGGCTGAAATCACCCAGCGCCTGAACGAAATCGACCGTGTATCCGGCCAGACTCAGTTCAACGGCGTGAAAGTCCTGGCGCAGGACAACACCCTGACCATCCAGGTTGGTGCCAACGACGGTGAAACCATCGATATAGATCTGAAGCAGATCAACTCTCAGACCCTGGGTCTGGATACGCTGAATGTGCAGAAAGCGTATGATGTATCAGCAACTGCTGCAATGGATCCGAAATCATTTACTGACGGTACTAAAAATCTTACAGCGCCTGATGCTACTGCTATCAAAGCCGCGTTGGGAAATCCCGCGGCAACAGGCGATTCCTTGTCTGCTACGCTTTCGTTTAAAGATGGTAAGTATTACGCCACTGTTGCAGGGTATACGAATGCTGCCGATACCAGTAAGAATGGTAAATATGAAGTGAATGTTGATAGTGCGACAGGTGCGGTAACTTTCAATGCAGCACCAACTAAAGCCACAGTAACTGGGGATACAACAGTAACCAAAGTACAGGTTAATGCTCCTGTTGCAGTCAGTACTGATGTTAAAAAAGCGCTAGAAGATGGTGGCGTTTCAAATGCGGACGCTACCGCAGCTAAATTAGTAAAAATGTCTTATACCGATAAAAATGGAAAATCTATTGACGGTGGTTATGCGCTTGAAGCCGGTGGCAAGTACTATGCTGCAACCTATGACGAAGGTACAGGTAAAATCACAGCTAATGTAACCACTTATACTGATTCCACGGGAGCCACAAAAACTGCGGCTAACCAACTTGGTGGCGTAGACGGTAAAACCGAAGTTGTTACTATCGACGGTAAAACCTACAATGCTAGTAAAGCCGCTGGTCACGATTTCAAAGCGCAGCCAGAGCTGGCTGAAGCAGCCGCTAAAACCACCGAAAACCCGCTGGCTAAAATTGATGCCGCGCTGGCGCAGGTTGATGCGTTGCGTTCTGACCTGGGTGCGGTACAGAACCGTTTCAACTCCGCTATCACCAACCTGGGCAACACCGTAAACAACTTGTCTGAAGCGCGTAGCCGTATCGAAGATTCCGACTATGCGACCGAAGTCTCCAACATGTCTCGCGCGCAGATCCTGCAGCAGGCCGGTACCTCCGTTCTGGCGCAGGCGAACCAGGTTCCGCAAAACGTCCTCTCTTTACTGCGTTAATCCGGCGATTGATTCACCGACACGTGGTACACAATCAAGGCAGCGAAAGCTGCCTTTTTTAATTCCGGAGCCTGTGTAATGAAAGAAATCACCGTCACTGAACCTGCCTTTGTCACCCACTTTTCCTGTTCTGGCTCGGCCTGCCGCGATCACTGTTGTAAGGGCTGGAAAATCACGCTGGATAAGACGACGGTCAAAAAGTATCTCGCCAGTAAAGACACGGCGATTCGTACCATCGCGCAAGACCATATTATCCTGCTGAAAAAGAACAACAGCCACTGGGGGGAAATTAAGCTGCCTTCGGCGCTGGGGAATTGCCCTTATCTGGATGAGGACCGTCTGTGCCGGGTACAAAAAACGTTAGGCGCAAAGGCATTAAGTCATACCTGTTCCTCTTTCCCACGGGCGCACCATACCTATAAAAATGAGGTACGTAACTCCCTGAGTCTTGCCTGCCCAGAGGTAACGTCGCGTATTTTAAACGATCCTGACGCAATGGCACTCAGCGAAAAAACAATCATTCAGCAGACATTCAATACTGCGCCGTTATTCCCAGCGCAGCAAAAGTTACTCAATCTGTTTTGCCTGAGTCTGATCAACCATGCCAACAGCAGTACGGAAGCCGCGCTCTATGCGTTGATTAAATTCGTCATGTATGCACAGAAATTTGCCAAAATTGATGATGCCGCGCTGGGCGAACTGGAACAGGTGTATGCCGCGTTACTTGAACAGTTGCAGACCGGCGTGTTGGCGCAGGAGTTGATGAATATCGCGCCGGATAGCAAGGTAAAAACCTCGCTGGTATTGCAGATGCAGAACTATTTCCGCTCGCTCCCGCTTAATCGTGGCAGTGTTATCCTCGATCACTACATCCAGTGCCTTCTGCGGGTGCTGACGGCGGAAGAGGGCATTTCAATGGAGCAGAAGGTTAGCGATATTGAGTCCTCATTAGCGCGCTGTTTACAGGCGGATGAGCAGCAGAAGAACTGGGCCTTCAGAAATTTAATTCTCTATAAAATTTGGGAAAATAATTTCCCCAACCAGCCGAATGTCGACCCGTTACGCGCGCTGTATATTATCGTGGCGGAATATGCCTTTATTAAGCTATTAACGGCAGCCAGCGTGCATGAGCGCGGGCGGCTTGAGTGGGATGACGTTACCAATATTGTGTATAGTTTTTCACTCCCGCAGCCAGCATAACAGCGAGGTGGCGAAGAATTTTCATCGCCATATAGAAACGGTGCGTACTGGCGACGATCTGTCGATGATTCATCTTCTGACATAGTTTTGTTCGGGGTGGGCTTTTGCGCATCCCGTTTATCCTATCTGGCTGATTTTATTCTGCTCTTTGAGCCGCTAAAAAGGTGCTACAGGTTACATAAGTGAAATAACCCTTCTTTTATAGCCTTATTCCTTCGATAGAACCCTCTGTAGAAACGGATAATCATGCCGATAACTCATTTAACGCAGGGCTGTTTATCGTGAATTCACTGTATACCGCTGAAGGTGTAATGGATAAACACTCGCTGTGGCAGCGTTATGTACCGCTGGTGCGTCACGAAGCATTGCGCCTGCAGGTGCGATTGCCGGCGAGCGTGGAACTGGACGATCTGCTACAAGCGGGCGGCATCGGGTTATTAAATGCGGTCGACCGATATGACGCTTTGCAAGGAACGGCATTTACCACTTACGCAGTGCAGCGTATTCGTGGGGCGATGCTGGATGAATTACGCAGCCGCGATTGGGTGCCGCGTAGCGTCCGGCGTAATGCCCGCGAAGTGGCGCAGGCGATGGGACAACTGGAGCAGGAACTGGGGCGTAATGCGACGGAAACCGAAGTGGCGGAACGTCTTGGCATCCCTGTTGCGGAGTATCGTCAGATGTTGCTCGATACCAACAACAGCCAACTTTTCTCTTACGATGAGTGGCGGGAAGAGCATGGCGATAGCATCGAACTGGTGACTGAAGAACATCAACAGGAAAACCCGTTACATCAACTGCTGGAGGGCGACCTGCGACAGCGGGTAATGGATGCGATTGAATCGCTGCCGGAACGCGAGCAACTGGTGTTAACGCTGTATTACCAGGAAGAGCTCAATCTCAAAGAGATTGGCGCGGTACTGGAAGTTGGCGAATCGCGGGTCAGCCAGTTGCATAGTCAGGCCATCAAACGATTACGCACCAAACTGGGTAAGTTATAGGTAGCGCATGATCGCACCCGAAAAGTGCCGCACAACGTATAGACTACCAGGAGTTCTCATGACGGTGCAGCAACCTAAAAGGCGGCCCTTGAGCCGCTATCTTAAAGACTTTAAACACAGCCAGACGCATTGCGCGCATTGTCACAAACTGCTCGACCGCATTACGCTGGTTCGCCGTGGCAAGATCGTTAATAAAATCGCTATTTCACAGCTGGATATGCTACTTGACGACGCTGCCTGGCAGCGGGAGCAGAAGGAGTGGGTGGCGCTGTGTCGCTTTTGCGGCGATTTGCACTGCAAAAAGCAGAGTGATTTTTTCGATATTATCGGTTTCAAACAGTATTTGTTTGAACAAACCGAGATGAGTCATGGCACGGTGCGGGAATATGTCGTGCGTTTACGACGTCTTGGCAATTACCTCAGCGAGCAAAACATTTCCCACGATCTGCTGCAGGACGGTTTTCTCGATGAAAGCCTGGCGCCATGGTTACCGGAAACCAGCACCAATAATTACCGTATCGCACTACGTAAATACCAGCAATATAAAGCGCATCAGCAGATTGCGCCCAGACAGAAATCCCCCTTTACCGCCAGTTCTGATATATATTAAAAAAGCATAAGATGTAGCAGAGTCGTGTTGGTGAAACGTGGCAAACCTTCTACATTAGGCTGAGTCCCCCAAAGGTTCGCGAGACGTGACGATGCGCCATGGCGGGACACAGTCTATGGTCATTAACGGCAATATTCGGGGTTACTATGAAATTAGCACTACTGGGACGTCAGGCACTGATGGGAGTAATGGCTGTAGCGCTGGTGGCGGGAATGAGCGCGAAGAGCTTTGCCGATGAGGGTTTGCTGAACAAAGTTAAAGAACGCGGCACGCTGCTGGTAGGGCTGGAAGGTACCTATCCGCCGTTTAGCTTTCAGGGCGAAGACGGCAAATTAACCGGTTTTGAAGTCGATTTCGCCGAGGCGTTGGCAAAACATCTGGGCGTTAAAGCGTCATTGAAGCCGACCAAATGGGACGGAATGCTGGCGTCGCTGGACGCTAAACGCATTGATGTGGTGATAAACCAGGTCACGATTTCAGATGTCCGCAAGAAAAAATATGATTTCTCTACGCCTTATACGGTCTCCGGCGTTCAGGCGTTGGTGAAAAAAGGGAATGAAGGCACGATCAAAACGGCAGCCGATCTGCAGGGCAAAAAAGTCGGCGTTGGGCTGGGGACTAACTATGAAGAGTGGCTACGTCAACATGTTCAGGGCGTGGATATCCGTACTTATGACGATGATCCTACAAAATACCAGGATCTACGCGTAGGCCGTATTGACGCGATTTTAGTCGATCGTCTGGCGGCGCTGGATCTGGTGAAAAAAACCAAAGGTACGCTGGCCGTCACCGGTGATGCGTTTTCGCGTCAGGAGTCCGGCGTTGCGTTACGTAAAGGCAACGAAGACTTGCTGAAGGCGGTAGATAACGCTATTGCGGAAATGCAAAAAGATGGCACCTTAAAAGCGCTCTCTGAAAAATGGTTTGGCGCTGACGTGACCCAATAATGCTCTACGTTGCCCGGCAGGCAGAGCGCCGCCGGGCAATATCAACCTCATACTATGTCAGCAAACGGAGGCGCGTGAATCGGCGCCTTTTTTATTTCCGTTGGATCAACGTGCATAATAAAAAGAACACACCACAACGTTACCGGAGGCTCAATGCCACTACATCACTTAACGCGCTTTCCTCGCCTGGAGCTTATTGGCGCGCCGACCCCGCTCGAATACCTGCCGCGATTGTCTGATTATCTTGGCCGTGAGATTTACATTAAGCGCGATGACGTTACGCCCATTGCAATGGGCGGCAATAAACTGCGCAAGCTGGAGTTTCTGGTGGCCGACGCGCTGCGAGAAGGGGCGGATACGCTGATAACCGCAGGGGCGATTCAGTCGAACCATGTCCGTCAGACGGCGGCGGTCGCGGCCAAATTGGGGCTGCATTGCGTCGCTTTGCTGGAAAATCCAATCGGTACCACCGCGGAAAATTACCTGACGAATGGTAATCGCCTGTTACTGGATTTATTTAATACGCAAATTGAGATGTGCGATGCGCTAACCGATCCGGATGCGCAGCTGCAAACGCTGGCGACGCGTATTGAAGCGCAAGGGTTCAGGCCCTATGTGATTCCGGTCGGCGGCTCCAGCGCGCTGGGCGCAATGGGATACGTAGAGAGCGCCCTGGAAATCGCCCAGCAGTGTGAAGAGGTCGTCGGGCTCTCTTCGGTGGTGGTGGCCTCCGGCAGCGCCGGAACGCACGCCGGGTTAGCTGTCGGGCTGGAACATCTGATGCCGGATGTCGAACTGATTGGCGTGACCGTTTCACGTTCTGTCGCCGAGCAGAAACCCAAAGTAATTGCCTTGCAGCAGGCTATTGCCGGTCAGCTGGCGCTGACGGCGACGGCGGATATTCATTTATGGGATGACTATTTTGCCCCGGGTTACGGCGTGCCAAATGACGCGGGGATGGAGGCGGTGAAACTGCTGGCGAGCCTGGAGGGGGTGTTGCTGGATCCGGTATATACCGGCAAAGCGATGGCGGGTCTGATAGACGGCATCAGCCAGAAACGCTTTAACGATGACGGGCCGATTCTCTTTATTCACACCGGTGGGGCGCCTGCGCTGTTTGCCTACCATCCTCATGTATAACCTCCAGGTAATCAACGCGAATGCAAGAAAGTATCCAACTGGTTATTGAATCGCTGCCGTATTTGCTTAAAGGCGCCGTCTTTACCCTGCAACTGAGTATTGGCGGTATGTTTTTTGGTCTGCTGCTGGGATTTGTGCTGGCGCTGATGCGGATGTCTCCACTATGGCTGGTTCGCTGGCTGGCGCGCTTTTATATCTCGATTTTTCGCGGTACGCCGCTTATCGCCCAGTTATTTATGATCTATTACGGCCTGCCGCAATTTGGGATTGAGCTGGACCCTATCCCGGCGGCGATGATTGGTTTATCGCTCAATACTGCGGCTTACACGTCCGAGACGCTGCGCGCGGCGATCTCGGCTATCGACAAGGGGCAATGGGAAGCGGCGGCGAGCATTGGCATGACGCCGTGGCAAACGCTACGCCGCGCTATTTTGCCGCAGGCGGCCCGCGTCGCGCTTCCGCCGTTGAGCAACAGCTTTATCAGCCTGGTGAAAGATACGTCGCTCGCCGCGACGATTCAGGTGCCGGAGTTGTTCCGCCAGGCGCAGTTAATTACCTCGCGAACGCTGGAGGTGTTTACCATGTATCTGGCCGCGTCGTTAATCTACTGGGTAATGGCGACCGTCTTATCGGCACTGCAAAACTATTTTGAAAACCAGCTTAACCGCCAGGAGAGAGAGCCAAAATGAGTGCTATCGAAGTCACCAACCTGGTCAAAAAATTTCATGGTCAAACGGTGCTGCACGGTATCGACCTTGAGGTGAAGCCCGGAGAAGTCGTCGCCATTATCGGCCCGAGCGGCTCAGGGAAGACAACGTTATTACGCTGCATTAACCTGCTGGAACAACCGGAAGCGGGTACCATTAAAGTGGGCGATATTATCATCGATACCGCCCGCCCATTCAGCCAGCAAAAAGGGTTGATTCGCCAGCTACGCCAGCATGTCGGCTTTGTCTTTCAGAGTTTTAATCTGTTCCCGCATCGTACCGTGCTGGAAAATATCATTGAAGGTCCGGTGATTGTAAAGGGAGAGCCGAAAGCCGAGGCGACGGCGCTGGCGCGGGAACTGTTAGCCAAAGTCGGGTTGGCCGGTAAAGAGACCCGTTATCCGCGCCGCCTGTCGGGCGGGCAACAGCAGCGCGTGGCGATTGCACGCGCGCTGGCGATGCGCCCGGAAGTGATTCTGTTTGATGAGCCCACGTCGGCGCTTGATCCTGAATTAGTCGGCGAGGTGCTTAATACGATTCGCCAGCTGGCGCAGGAAAAGCGCACGATGGTGATCGTCACTCACGAAATGGGCTTTGCGCGTGACGTGGCTGATCGGGCAATATTTATGGATCAGGGGCAAATCGTCGAGCAGGGGCCGGCGAAAACCTTGTTCGCCGATCCTCAGCATCCGCGTACCCGCCAGTTCCTTGAGAAATTTTTAATGAAATAATACCTTTTCAACGCTCGCCCGAATTAGCCGCGCCTCGGGCGAGCGCAATGAATAATTATGAAGTCATTCTGCCAGATTATTAACCTTGCTCTCAGGCGGAAGCCAAAAAACTGTAATGCCGCTCAAGTATTCTACGTTTCGTCCGATATTTCTTATATATAAACACTATTTATGTGTTAATTTAAGCTATTCATAATAATGATTATCAATATCAAAGGCGTGACCATAAAATATGCAGGAAAATGATTTCTTCACCTGGCGACGCGCAATGTTGTTACGCTTTCAGGAGATGGCGGCAGCAGAGGATGTTTATACTGAGTTGCAATATCAGACACAGCGGCTGGAATTTGATTATTATGCCCTGTGTGTTCGTCATCCCGTCCCCTTTACCCGGCCTAAAATATCGCTTCGTACCACTTATCCTCCGGCGTGGGTAACGCATTACCAGTCCGAAAACTATTTTGCGATCGATCCGGTATTAAAGCCGGAAAATTTCAGGCAGGGTCATTTACATTGGGATGACGTGCTATTTCATGAAGCGCAGGCGATGTGGGATGCCGCCCAGCGTTTCGGATTACGCAGAGGCGTAACCCAGTGTGTGATGTTGCCGAACCGGGCGCTGGGCTTTTTATCTTTCTCCCGTAGCAGTTTACGCTGCTCCTCGTTTACCTACGATGAAGTGGAGCTGAGGTTGCAACTGCTGGCGCGGGAGAGTCTTTCGGCGCTGACAAGATTTGAAGACGACATGGTGATGGCACCTGAAATGCGTTTCAGTAAACGTGAGAAAGAGATTCTGAAGTGGACGGCGGAAGGGAAGACCTCATCGGAGATCGCCATTATTCTGTCGATTTCTGAAAATACCGTTAACTTCCATCAGAAAAACATGCAGAAGAAATTTAATGCGCCAAATAAAACACAGATTGCCTGCTACGCTGCGGCGACAGGTCTGATATGACGTGCTGACAATGCTTCGCGCCAGACGCGAAACCGGCTGAAAGCGATGCTAACAGCCGGTTTTTTACTACTGGCGGTAAGCCTGTTTAATTTGCTTAACCGTACTGGAAAATACCGCCGCTTGTGCTTCATCATCCATCTGCGCGATCTGTTTTTCCATTTTAAGAATCACGCGCCCAGCATCGGCCTGGCCCATCGCCTGCAGCATCAGCGTTAACATGGCTTTCAGGCAGTTGACTTCAGTAGCCAGTTCTTGATTATTCTCAGCGGTGGAAAAATCAGGCGTACTCATTTATTTTCCTCGTTATGTTTCAGTGAAAATGTGCGATAGCAGATGTTAAGGCGGCGGAGTATACCATAAGCTACGCTAAAAATAGCAGTGGTTGTTTTTTGATCAAAAAGCGGAGGGGTTACCCACAAAATAAACGTTGCCGCGTGATGCATATATTTTCTTCATTCTTTGTTTATTACGCGTATTTTACTCGTTAATTATTGTTACAAAGTTGATTCCCTAATTAGTGTTTAGACAGCGGAACGTGAAATTTTTGTCACCATTATGAAATAGCAGCCCGGGACAGCGCCGTCAGAAGGGGCTACAACGTTGGCAGTTGCCACATGACGTACAACATAATTTCCAAAAACGAGAGCAAAATCGAATACCCGGTGTTTTTTTACGTTTCAAAGTTGAGATAAAACCAGCTAATATAAGGGCGATTAACTATCAGTAGCGTTATCCCTATTCTGGAGATATTCCTTTGATCAACGTTCTTCTTGTTGATGACCACGAACTGGTGCGCGCAGGGATACGACGCATTCTTGAAGATATAAAGGGCATTAAAGTTGTCGGTGAAGCGTGCTGCGGAGAGGATGCGGTAAAATGGTGCCGTACTAACGCCGTTGACGTCGTGCTGATGGATATGAACATGCCCGGTATTGGCGGCCTTGAGGCGACGCGTAAAATTGCCCGATCGACAGCGGATATCAAAGTGATCATGCTGACCGTCCATACGGAGAACCCGTTGCCCGCCAAAGTGATGCAGGCTGGCGCAGCTGGCTATCTCAGCAAAGGCGCTGCGCCTCAGGAGGTGGTGAGCGCTATTCGTTCGGTGTATTCCGGACAACGTTATATCGCCTCCGATATCGCTCAACAGATGGCGCTCAGTCAGATTGAGCCTGCAAAAACGGAAACGCCGTTCGCCAGTTTGTCTGAACGCGAGTTGCAGATTATGCTGATGATCACCAAGGGCCAGAAGGTCAATGAGATTTCAGAACAGCTGAATCTCAGTCCTAAAACGGTGAACAGCTATCGCTATCGTATGTTCAGTAAATTAAACATTCATGGTGATGTTGAGCTGACTCACCTGGCAATCCGCCATGGCCTGTGTAATGCGGAGACGTTAACAAGCCAGTGAGTGAAATATTTGACGCAAAGGCGTTCCTGAAAACCGTTACCAGCCAACCCGGTGTCTATCGTATGTATGACGCCGGCGGTACGGTTATCTATGTTGGTAAAGCAAAAGACCTGAAAAAGCGTCTTTCCAGCTACTTTCGCAGCAACCTGGCTTCGCGTAAAACCGAAGCGCTAGTTGCGCAAATTCAACACATTGATGTCACGGTAACGCATACCGAAACGGAAGCGCTGCTGCTTGAGCATAATTACATCAAGTTGTATCAACCGCGTTACAACGTGTTGTTGCGTGATGATAAATCCTATCCTTTTATTTTTCTGAGCGGCGATACCCATCCGCGTCTGGCGATGCACCGTGGCGCCAAACATGCGAAAGGCGAGTACTTCGGTCCATTTCCTAATGGCTATGCCGTGCGGGAAACGCTGGCGCTGTTACAGAAAATTTTCCCTATCCGCCAGTGCGAAAACAGCGTGTATCGCAACCGCTCGCGTCCTTGCCTGCAATACCAGATTGGCCGCTGCTTAGGCCCCTGCGTTGCAGGACTGGTCAGCGAGGAGGAGTACACGCAACAGGTGGAGTATGTCCGGTTGTTTTTGTCCGGCAAGGACGACCAGGTCTTAACACAACTGATTGCCCGGATGGAAAAGGCCAGCCAGGATTTGGCATTTGAAGAGGCGGCGCGTATTCGCGATCAGATCCAGGCGGTACGCCGGGTCACGGAGAAACAGTTTGTCTCCAATGCGGGCGACGATCTCGACGTGATCGGTGTGGCTTTTGATGCGGGTATGGCCTGTGTGCATGTGTTGTTTATTCGCCAGGGTAAGGTGCTGGGCAGCCGCAGCTATTTTCCAAAAGTGCCTGGTGGTACGGAACTGGGCGAAGTGGTGGAAACCTTTGTCGGGCAGTTTTACCTGCAGGGTAGCCAGATGCGCACGCTACCGGGCGAGATACTGCTCGATTTTAATCTGAGTGATAAAACGCTGCTGGCCGATTCGTTGTCGGAACTTGCCGGACGGCGTATTCATGTCCAGACAAAACCGCGCGGCGATCGCGCCCGTTATCTCAAGCTGGCGCGGACCAACGCGGCAACGGCCTTAATCACTAAACTCTCGCAGCAGTCCACCATCACGCAGCGTTTGACCGCGCTGGCGGCGGTATTAAAACTTCCTGCGATCAAGCGGATGGAGTGTTTTGACATCAGCCATACCATGGGGGAGCAAACGGTCGCATCCTGTGTGGTATTTGACGCTAACGGGCCGTTACGCGCCGAGTATCGTCGTTATAATATCGCGGGCATCACGCCGGGTGATGACTACGCGGCGATGAATCAGGTGTTACGTCGGCGTTATGGCAAGGCCATAGAAGAAAGTAAGATTCCGGATGTTATTCTGATCGACGGCGGAAAAGGGCAGCTCGCCCAGGCGAAAGCCGTTTTCGCTGAGCTGGATGTCCCCTGGGATAAGCATCGTCCTTTGCTGCTCGGCGTCGCCAAAGGCGCGGACAGAAAAGCCGGTCTGGAAACACTCTTTTTTGAACCGGAAGGCGAGGGGTTTAGCCTGCCGCCGGACTCGCCGGCGCTGCATGTTATTCAGCATATTCGCGATGAGTCGCACGATCACGCGATCGGCGGGCACCGTAAAAAACGCGCGAAGGTTAAAAATACCAGTACGCTGGAAACTATTGAAGGCGTTGGGCCTAAACGTCGCCAGATGCTGCTGAAATATATGGGCGGTTTGCAAGGACTACGTAACGCCAGCGTAGAAGAAATTGCAAAAGTGCCGGGTATTTCGCAAGGTCTGGCAGAAAAGATCTTCTGGTCGTTGAAACATTGAGGCCACTGTAGCAACATAGGGGTAATTTCACTGACAACAGATAGTTACCCGTCACTATGCAATTTAATATCCCTACGTTGCTCACGCTGTTTCGCGTCATCCTGATTCCATTCTTTGTCGTGGTGTTTTATTTGCCGTTCGCCTGGGCGCCGATGGTCAGCGCGCTGATTTTCTGTATTGCCGCGATTACCGACTGGTTTGACGGCTTTCTGGCGCGACGCTGGAACCAGAGTACGCGTTTCGGCGCTTTCCTCGACCCCGTCGCCGACAAGGTGCTGGTGGCGATCGCCATGGTGCTGGTCACCGAGCATTATCATAGCTGGTGGGTGACGTTACCTGCGGCGACGATGATAGCCCGCGAAATTATTATCTCTGCTCTGCGTGAATGGATGGCGGAGCTGGGCAAACGCAGTAGTGTAGCGGTCTCCTGGATCGGTAAAGTCAAAACTACCGCGCAGATGGTGGCGCTGGCGTGGCTCTTGTGGCGTCCGAATATCTGGGTAGAGTATGCCGGGATCGCGCTTTTCTTTGTCGCAGCGGTGCTAACGTTGTGGTCCATGTTGCAATATTTGAGCGCTGCACGCGGAGATTTGCTTGATCAGTGATCGTTTCGCCGCAAATTTCAGCAAACGATCGTGAGTGACGAAAAATATCGTTGACTCAGTGCGTCAGGTAAGTAGAATGCAACGCATCGAACGGCAGCACTGATTGCCAGACGATAACAAAATCAAGTGATTAACAAAGTTGCTTGATACTGCGGGAATAGCTCAGTTGGTAGAGCACGACCTTGCCAAGGTCGGGGTCGCGAGTTCGAGTCTCGTTTCCCGCTCCAGTTTAAAAGCATTGGCGTAAAGCGAATGCTGGCTGAAAAGTCAAAAAAATTTGGCGCGTTAACAAAGCGGTTATGTAGCGGATTGCAAATCCGTCTAGTCCGGTTCGACTCCGGAACGCGCCTCCAATTTTTCCCGAGCCCGGATGGTGGAATCGGTAGACACAAGGGATTTAAAATCCCTCGGCGTTCGCGCTGTGCGGGTTCAAGTCCCGCTCCGGGTACCATGGGAAAGACAAGAATAATCAAAGCAATAAGCAGTGTCGTGAAACCACCTACGGGTGGTTTTTTTGTGCCTTCAATTTGTATGCCGACCGCGAGCGTGAACTCTCCAGTGCGATACACAGTAAAAAACACCGGTAGCGGCATTTCTGCCAGTACAACAGTTATGTGCTACCGACCCGCAAGAACTTATGCCTGGTAAATACTAAACGTCGGGTAAATCAGCCGATAAAATCCATTAATCTCTATAAAAAATGCTGATATGTTTTATGCCTGCTTTATTAAAGAGAGTAGGTCTGCCAGTGAAATATACCGATAATGCAAAATTATTTATTAGCTTCATTAATATTGGGATTGTAGGTTGCGCTTTTTTACTTTTTTTTATTTTGTATGAGCCTGAGAGTGCAATCGTAACCTACTCTCTTCCAGGAGAGCTTTCCTCTTCAACATGTGATGCGCGTAATTTTATTGGCTACGTCGATGAAAATGACTTTGCAGAGTATATAAAAAAAGTAGAACTGACGCGCTACAGTATGTATTGTCTGAAAAAAACAGGGGCGGGTCAGTGGAGTATTTATGCAAATTAAACGAGTATATAACTGTTCAGGGTTATTTTCTGCACAATTTAACTAAAGGTAGATAGCGAACTAATATTGATCATAAGGTAATGTGATCCGCATCATGCTTTAATCACGTTTTGCAATATTGTCTTAATAACAGGTCAACTACAGATAATTTCGGGTTTTCGTGAATGGCGGTTTTGGTCAGTCTCTATATTATGCTTTCCCCGCTTTACGGAGATGATGATGCAAAAGAAAACCTGGGCCGTTTTATTGATACCATTGTGCCTCACCGCTTGCCACCAGACGACCTACCGATCAACAGCCAAAGATGAAATTCTCACAGGGAGCTATATTGACCCGACCAAAACACGCTTTCCGTTAGCGGATTATTCACAGTCGGTTGATAAATGGATATCTCCGGACTCGGCTGATTACACTATTCCGGTTATTGATAGTGCTACCCAACAACGCTACTTTAACGCACTAAAATCTCATTATTTCGGAATGGACAGTGAAGCGCACTCGCCGTGGAATGGTTTTTATATTACCGCATTGCTGAAAAAAAATGCAGCACAGGCCCGGGATGCCAGTATTAAGCAGTTTCTTAGCGACGGCAGTGCTTATTGGGGGGAAAACTTCAGACTTTATACCTCTCGCTGGAAAGAGGAGGTTAGAGGGAATACGGATACGCAGATTGACAATATCTATCATGCCTCCCGGCGAGGCATTATGGTCAGAGAAAGTTTAGTCAGAGCGCTGCCAACGGACGACCCGCTCTTTAACGATCCCCGTCAGGCGGGCGAGGGGTATCCGTTTGATAATTTACAAATGTCTTCGCTGCGTCCCGGTACGCCGGTCTATACGCTGACGAAGAGCAAAGACCAACGCTGGCAATATGTCGTTTCACCAGCGGTAACTGGCTGGGTTCATAGTGAAGATATTGCCAGTACGGATCAGAAATTTATAACACAGTGGGTTTTGCTCGCTCACAAGCAACTGGGGGCATTTATCAACGCGCCGGTTTCTGTCCATACCGCAGGCGTCTATTATTTCACCGGGCGGCCGGGCACTATTTTACCGTTCCGGCATCAACGGGCGGGCCAGTTCCTCATTGCGGCGCCAGTTCGCGACAGCAACGGTCGCGCGTTTATCCATTGGGTCTGGCTAAGCGGTAACGAGTTTACGGCTATGCCGTGGAAAATGACGCCGGAAAATATCGCCGTGCTAATGAAAGCAATGCACGGCGCCCCCTACGGTTGGGGAAATTTTAACTTTTATAATGATTGTTCAGCCGAAGTCCGCAGCCTGTTAATGCCGTTTGGCATATTCCTGCCCAGACATTCATCCGCGCAGGTAGAGGCGGCTGGACGGGTGGTCGATCTTAGTCATAAAAATCCCCAAATGCGGATCGATTATCTCACCAGATACGGAAAGCCGTTTACTACGCTGGTCTATATTCCAGGGCATATTATGCTGTATATCGGTAACACAACCATGAATGGGCAGGTTGTGCCGATGACTTATCAGAATATCTGGGGATTGCGCCCAAACCATGCTAATAGCCGGAGCATTATCGGTGAGGCAGTATTTTTGCCGTTACTGCGTTTTTATCCTGAAAATCCTGAGCTGATATCGCTGGCTGGTAAGGTTCTGTTTAAGCTTGGTTATATAGAATAGGTTGACAAACTGTGTTATCGCGGAAGATATGATTAAGGCAACCGTGCGCGTGGATATAAAGAGAGTATCCCTGTAAACTGTGTCTGAAAAAAGTATGCGCTATAGTGCGGGCTGTTTATTTGAAATACTATCTGGAGCTGATTCTGGATGTGATTATGTGCCTCACACATTGAAGTGAGAGTTATTGCTGGTGGTATCTGGCTGGAGGCTGGGTGGTAAAAAGACGTAATTTATTGCATTTTAATAACGGTGCCCGATCAGAGCGCGATCTTGGGGATCTGGTCACTAAAGTTTTTGAGAAAGCGGCGAAAAAAGAACCGCAACCGCTATACACATTTAGCCTGCCGTTGCTGAGTGTGCAGGATGAGATCCGTGTTTACTGTAAGAAAAAAAATATCAAAATAGGGTACGATACGCTGTTTATGGAAATAACCTTTTCTGCTGACAGAGAAGCGGTAGACGAACTCATTAAACACTTTTTTACTGAAAATAAGCTCTATTTGAGAGGGCGGTTTTATCTGTCCGCGGCGGTGGTATAAGTTAGCATGAGTATAATATAGCGAGAAACCCATCTCTCGCTTTTGTGTGGGGCGAGCGTTTCCTGGCGGAAAATCTGCGCCCTGATCCTCCTTTTGTGCGTTAACTTCCGGAATCCTCCTCATTTCGTGTTAATCTGGCCCCTGATGGTTGCCATCCAAACTGCCTGCAAAAAAATTATTTTTATCCGCTGCAATGTAAGAGGCCTACAGGCGGAAGTCATCACTGAGGAAAAGCGTTATGAAAATGGAACCATTAAACGAGAACGAGCTGGAATGGCTGGATGATGTGCTGACGAAATACAATACCGATCAGGCCATTTTGGATGTCGCGGAGCTGGACGGTCTGATTACTGCGGTACTAAGTTCTCCGCGTCCCATCGAGCCGGAACAGTGGCTGGTCGCGATATGGGGGGGACCCGCGTACGTACCGCGCTGGACATCTGAAAAAGAAATGACGCGATTTATGGATCTGGTGTTCCAGCACATGGCGGACACAGCCGCCCGGCTTGAAGATTATCCAGAACAGTTCGAGCCGCTGTTTGGCCTGCGAGAAGTTGATGGCCATGAATTAACGATTGTTGAAGAATGGTGCTTTGGTTACATGCGCGGAGTGTCGCTGTCCGACTGGTCTGACTTGCCGGATACGCTAAAACCGGCGCTGGAAGCGATTGCCTTACACGGCACTGAAGAAAACTTTGCGCTGTTGGATAAAATGAGCCCGGAAGCGTTCGATAAAAGCGTTGACGCTATCCGTATCGCGGCGCTTGAGCTTCATGCCTGGTGGATGGCGCATCCGCACACGACGCCGCTACAGATGCCGATAAAAGCAGAGGTGAAAGTGGGGCGTAACGATCCTTGTCCATGCGGGAGCGGCAAAAAATTTAAGCAGTGCTGCCTGCATTAATGGCTCGTAAACGGCCATAGCGTGACGATTATCGAGCCTGGACGGCGTCCAGGCCCGGTAATCTTTGCCTGGCATTAACCTGGATCGGGCAGAAACCCCAGTGCGATCGAAAACTGGACGCCAATCACGACAATGCCGCAGATAAACACCAGCGCCAGCGCTGGCGTGCCGCCTGCCACACGATATCCCGCCTGAGGGCTCTGTTTACGGCACTGCCAGACCAGCATAGCAGGGATGAGCAGTGCCAGCACTGCCAGCGCTACGCCGGCATAGCCTAATGCCATCACAAATCCACGTGGGTAGAAAAGTGCAAACGCCAGCGGCGGCAGAAAGGTAATCAGCCCGGTTTGCAGACGTCCGGACACCGTACTGCGGCGCTGGAATAGATCGGCCAGGTAATCAAATAATCCTAGCGCTACGCCCAGAAAAGAGGTCGCCAACGCCAGATCGGCGAACAGGTGGACCGCCAGTTCGACATGTGGCGAAGCGACCACTTCTCTGAGCGCCTGCAGCAGGCCATTTAACCCGGCATGGCTGGCCAGTAGCCCTCTGAATGTCGGCGAGTCGATACTTCCCAGCGTGGCGAGCTGCCAAAAAATATAGGCCACTAGCGGAATGGCGCTACCCGTCATAAAGACCCAACGCAGCCGGCGAATGTTGCCGTTCATATAACTCACAATACTCGGTACGCTTCCGTGAAAACCAAACGAGGTGAAAATGACCGGTATGGCGGATAACGCCAGCCCCTGCTGTAAAGGAAGCGTAAGAAGATTTACTTTATGAATATGTGGCGTGAGCAACGCAAGCATGATGACCAGAAAAATGATCTTTGCGCTAAACAGGAAGCGGTTAAAAAGGTCGACCAGCGAGGTGCCCACACACACCACCCCACCGGCAACAAAGGTGAACAGCAGCACCCCGGCAGCGGGCGAGAGCGTGGCGCCAAGCC
The DNA here is from genome assembly GCF_046552235.1 of Salmonella sp. SAL00670. Taxonomy (NCBI): domain Bacteria; kingdom Pseudomonadati; phylum Pseudomonadota; class Gammaproteobacteria; order Enterobacterales; family Enterobacteriaceae; genus Salmonella; species Salmonella sp. SAL00670. Next base: position 1,156,853 of record NZ_JBGDUO010000001.1, on the reverse strand, counting down.
AGTTATTAATACTGGATGCCAGTAATTCTCCGGCTCCGGAAATGTAGGCGGCGGTGAGCGCATACATTAAGAACATCATACTGAATCCCGTAAGCCACTGTCCGTAACGTCCAAGATAGCGTTTTGCCAACGAGCCCAGTCCGGTATCCGCCGGAACGTGTTGATATACCTCCAGTAATAGTAGCGCGGTATAACACATCAGCGCCCACAGGCCAATCAACAATCCCAGCGTGACGCTGAAACCAACGCCAGCCGCTGCCAGCGGCATTGCCAGCATCCCGGCGCCGATAGTGGTGCCTGCCACGATAAAAATACTGCCCAGAGTTCTGTTTTTCACGCTTTCTACTACCCCGGTAACAAAGAACGGTGATATCCGCGGCGCAGGGTAAAGCATTACGCTATTTTCGTCAAATGGTCGTTACAATGGGTGTACTGTAAAATTTACAGTTCCGGGCATAAAAGCGAATATGGGAGGAGACGCGGGCAACCGCCGCAAACCTGCGCTAGCGCAAAGTCGCTCGCACACGGACACATTAGGCTACGAGTTTTATTCAGGAGGGGTTATGGATTCCATTCACGGTCACGAAGTACTCAACATGATGATTGAGTCTGGCGAGCAGTACACGCATGCCTCGCTGGAGGCGGCAATAAAAGCGCGCTTTGGCGAGCGGGCACGATTTCACACCTGTTCAGCGTCAGATATGACGGCGGCGGAACTGGTCGCGTTTCTGGCGGCGAAAGGAAAGTTTATTGCGGTGGAGGACGGTTTTTCAACGCATGAGAGTAAAATCTGCCGCCATTAATACGCCACGGTGAGAGCGCGTCTCACCGTGTAAGGACGTGCTGGATTAATTTTGCGTATCCAGGGTGGAGAGTTCTTTATCAATGAAATAAAGCCCTTCGCCGCTTTTTCCCGCCAGCGTTAATTTATCAATAATAGATTTGAACAGTTTTTCTTCTTCATGCTGTTCTGCCACATACCACTGCAAGAAATTAAATGTCGGATAATCCTGGCTGGTCATTGCGGCATGAGCCAGTTCATTAATTTTTTGCGTAATAAGCTGCTCATGCTCATAGGTCGCGCGGAACAGCTCATCCAGCGAGGCGTACTCAGCGAAGGGCGAAGAAACGGTATGAATGCGCGGCAGGCTTCCGGTATCGGTAAGGTAGTCAAACAGGCGCTGCATATGCGTCATCTCTTCTTGCGCATGGCGACGAAGAAATGCGGCCGCGCCTTCAAAACTGTGATAGCTACACCACGCGCTCATTTGTTGATAGAGCAGGGAGGAGTACAACTCCAGATTCATTTGCTCATTCAGTTTGTCGATCATTTCTGTTTTCAGCATGGTTCCGCTCCACAAATAGCAAAAGATATACGGTAATGTGGCGCCACTATAATTTGTTATTTTATTATTTGCAAAAGGTAAAATATTAAATTTAATTATTAAAAATACGAATGGGAATAAAACGCATTAACGCCAGTGTATAGCGTATAAAAATAAAGAAAAGCCAGCACCTTCATGCTGGCAATAGCGACCCTGCACTCTCCTCCATTGTACATGGTGTCGGCGTTAAGCCAGCCGCCTTAATAATAAAGCGGCATGATTTGCGGGACGGCAACGCCCCGGCACTGCCAGGAGAGGGTAAATCGGGTGTTCAGACACAACGAGCCCGCATAAATGCTACAGGTTCCTACCGGCTGACCAAACGAAACGGCATCGGCATAGCCCATCTGCTGGCATTCGCGTGTTGCGGTCCCGTGAGATACATAGTCATCTGTCCGTGAAGTAAAAAATAGCGGCTGGTTATACGTCAGGCGCACGATGCCGCTTATCGGGCTGGCTTCGCTGACCTGCGCTTGTCGAGTAATGGTGCATCCCGTCAGGGCTAGCAGTGAAAGAGTAAAAATAAGAGGCTTCATAAAATCGCTCCGACAGTTCGGTATCAGACCATGCTACCTCGTGTCTTGCACCGTCAATGGCTGGAATAACTTACGGATTCGCCTTGATTAAAGGTAACGGCAGGGGATTTACAGCGGGAACAGAAAATGTGTGAGCGTCTTTTCATTTAATGAAACTTCGTTTCATTAAATTTGAATGTGTGTTCGCAAATGTGTAATGTGGGCAAAACGTCATGATTTACGCAGGCGCGACCGTCTGCATTCAGGAGGAACACGATGAAAATTGCACTGATGATGGAAAATAGCCAGGCCAGCAAAAATGCCATCATTTATAACGAACTTAGCGCCGTCGCCAATGAAAAGGGATTTCCCGTTTTTAACGTCGGCATGTGCGACGAAAATGACCATCACCTGACGTACATTCATTTAGGCATCATGGCGAGTATTCTGCTTAATGCAAACGCGGTTGATTTTGTGGTTACTGGCTGTGGCACTGGTCAGGGCGCGCTGATGTCGTTAAATATTCATCCAGGTGTCATTTGTGGCTATTGCATCGATCCGGCAGATGCTTTTCTGTTTGCGCAGATCAACAACGGCAATGCGTTGTCCCTGCCATTTGCGAAAGGCTTTGGCTGGGGCGCTGAGCTGAACGTGCGTTTCATCTTTGAAAAAGCGTTTACCGGGCGTAAAGGTGAGGGGTATCCGCCTGAGCGCAAAGCGCCGCAGGTACGCAATGCGGGCATTTTGAATCAGGTTAAGGCCGCGGTCGTCAAAGAGAATTATCTGGATACACTGCGGGCTATCGATCCTGAACTGGTTAAAACGGCGGTTTCAGGGCCGCGTTTCCAGCAATGTTTGTTTGAAAACGGCCAGAATAAAGAAATAGAAGCGTTTGTACGTGAGATGCTGGGGTAATGCCCGGACAAGACAGAGACGTTTCGCGCCTGTCGGCTGGCATGATGTGCCGATAATACGCCAGTAGCGACAGGCGCCACCTCTGGCAAACAGACCAGAAACGGTGTAGGCCGGATAAGCTGCTTCGCGTTGCTATCCGGCTAATAACGTCTCAATATTGTCGCTCGGGGAGCCGCTATCAGTGATGCTGATAGGTCACGACGTTAAGGAGATGCTGATCGGTTTGCGCCAGACATAACCCTGCTCGTTTAGCGCTGCGAACTTCTTCGAGAATAGTTTGTAAAAGTACGCCATCCTGCTGCTGCTCTTTTTCCAGGGTATGGAGAAAATCGAGCGTTGAGGCATCATTCAGCGCTTTCGCTTCATCTGCCAGACGCGACAGCGTGCTGGCGCGTTGCTGATAATCCTCCAGGGTTTTCTGGAACAATTCTTCCAGAGAGCAGAGCTCTTCACCCGGAACGTCAATGGCTTTAACGATAGGGGTGGCGCCGGCGTTTTTCATAAAATTAAACATGCGCATCATTTGCGTCACGTTGCCTTGCGCCTGGGTACGAAGAAAGGTGGCGGTGCCTGTTAAACTGTGTTCAGAACACCATTCGCTTAGATGGAGGTAAAGATTTGATGCGTAAAACTCAAGGTTCATTGGCGTGTTGAGCTTTTGAACCATTCCTACAGCTGCCATAACAATATCCTTATTTCCAGAAAGTGTTGATGTGCATGACAGACGAGAATGCAACGGGCCGTTGTCACATTCTTACCTCTATGCACAATAAATACTCTTAGCAGAAGAACTCCGTTCCGCCAGTCCCTTATGCGATCTCATTTCCTGTTTATCGATCGGTAATGAGAATAGCGCGTCAATAAAAATAAGAAAATCCTTAAATGCAATTGTTTATCTTTTTTTACATTTTCAGCGGTGTGATTTTTTCAGGTGTAATGATTTTTGGTATGTAATTCTTGTAACTATTTGAAAGATAAAAGATATTCTATTTTTTCTGTTTTATGAAGCATTGTTTCAGATCATGAGGTGAGCCTTTTAAGTATGGTAATTTCAATAAAATAAACATTAGCCAGTCTGGATATCACACGCATAAACGGTTGAGAGCAAATATGCCTGTTTTTATAAACTAGCCGATTTTGCGGTAGATCATTTTTAATATCATTAATCATACGAGCACGTTATTCGGTTGAGCGCAGTTTTGCTGGGTGACTCGTTAACAAGGAGCAGTCAATGAAAAAGGTCGCGGTGCTGTTGGCACCAGGATTTGAAGAAGCAGAGGCCATTGTTACTCTTGATATTCTGCGACGTTTGCATATCGACGTCGAAACGCTGGCGTGTGCTGAATCACGGGCGGTGGTGAGTTACCATGATATTCCTATGGTTGCGGACAGCACGCTGAGTGAACGCCAGCAGGCGCTTTTCGATGCGGTAGTGCTACCGGGCGGTCCGCAGGGGAGCGCTAATCTGGCGGCTAATCCGGCGGTGATCGCTTTCGTTGCGCGTCATGATGCGGCAGGCAAATTAATTTGTCCTATCTGTTCCGCGGCGGCAAGGGTGCTGGGTGCTCACGGATTGCTGAAGGGGCGTCGTTATGTCTGTTCCGGCGATCTGTGGAAAGCGGTTCCGGAAGGTGTCTATGTGGATGCGCCCGTGGTTGAAGATGGTAATTTAATTAGCGGCAAAGGGTTGGGTCATGTCTTTGATTTCGCGCTAACCCTTTCCGCCAGACTGCTGGGAGACGATGCGCCGGTTCGCGAACAGGCTGAACATATCTATTATCCCTGGTAATCGTTATTCACCCAGGGCCGTAAGGATTAGCTGGCTGATGTTATGGATTAATGTGCTGGCTTTCCTGCCTTTTGGCTGATGAATTCGCTCTGGGTTATGTCATTTTCCGCTAAAACTATTCCTGCCATCAGCATTTATCTAATGAATGAAAGACAGTGCACCGTTTTACGTCTTCTCTAACAAGAATCGTTTGATTTTACCCTACATAAAAAACGCTAAAGCAGGTCAATGACTTCCCTGGGTTATGAGTTAATCGTTATTTCTGCGTGTGTCTTAGGGGGGGATTCCTGAAAGGCGGCCTCGGAAAAGTCTCATATGTGGTGGCGAGCGTACTGATATCAGGAGCGGTGGAGAGCGCGATGAACCTGCTCAACATTTCACCTTTTGCACAGTGTATGGTTCGCGGCTGAATCCTTCTGACAACAGTTATCTTCGACCATTATAAGCAAAAAGCGAAGCGTACGATTTGATGAATTAACACTCAACTAAACAGTATAGCTTCACGTCATCGCCAGCCGCTACCCCGGCTGGCGATGGTCTTTCTAAATGGCGAGCAGCGTCACACTGTCTATACTTACATGACTAATGAGACCGTTTGTGAGTCTCAATATGATGATAAGGAGGAGACCAGGGTGGCAGAACCGTTAACCGTATCCCCCGAACTCACTGCGAACTATGCGTATTTTTTTGACCTTGATGGCACATTGGCAGAGATAAAGCCTCATCCCGATCAGGTAGTGGTACCGCATAAAATCCTTCAGTTGTTAGACCGTCTCGCGGCGCACAACGCAGGGGCACTGGCATTGATTTCAGGGCGTTCAATGACTGAGCTGGATGCTTTGGCGAAGCCTTTTCGCTTTCCACTCGCTGGCGTTCACGGGGCAGAGCGTCGTGACATCAATGGTAAAACCCATATCGTGCGCCTTCCTGAAGCGGTAGTCCGTGAGGTAGAGGCGTTATTACGTTCGACGCTTGTAGCGCTGCCCGGAACGGAGCTGGAGACGAAGGGGATGGCATTTGCGCTGCACTACCGTCAGGCTCCGGAACATGAAGCGGCGCTGTTGGCGCTTGCGCAACACGTTACGCAGCACTGGCCGCAACTGGCGTTGCAGCCTGGTAAATGTGTTGTGGAAATCAAACCTAAGGGAACCAATAAAGGCGAAGCCATTGCCGCCTTTATGCAGGAGGCGCCCTTTGCGGGACGGATTCCCGTTTTTGTGGGCGACGATTTGACCGATGAGGCTGGCTTTGGCGTGGTGAATCACGCTGGCGGAATTTCCGTAAAAGTGGGCGTCGGGGCAACCCAGGCGGCATGGCGGCTGGAAAGCGTACCCGATGTCTGGCGCTGGCTGGAACAAATCAATTATCCACAACAAGAACAACAAGTAATGAATAACAGGAGAGATGGCTATGAGTCGTTTAGTCGTAGTATCTAATCGAATTGCCCCCCCGGATAATAAAGGCGGCGCCGGCGGCCTCGCCGTTGGCGTGCTTGGCGCGCTAAAAGCGGCTGGCGGGTTGTGGTTCGGCTGGAGTGGCGAGACAGGTAACGAGGATGAGCCATTAAAAAAGGTGACAAAAGGTAATATTACCTGGGCATCGTTTAACCTGAGTGAACAAGATTACGAAGATTATTACTGTCAATTTTCCAATGCGGTTCTCTGGCCTGCGTTCCACTATCGTCTGGACCTGGTACAGTTTCAGCGTCCTGCATGGGAAGGCTATATGCGGGTGAATGCGTTATTAGCGGATAAGTTATTGCCCCTCATTAAAGAGAACGACATCATTTGGGTGCATGACTACCACCTGTTACCGTTCGCCAGCGAGCTGCGTAAACGCGGCGTGAACAACCGAATTGGTTTTTTCCTGCATATTCCATTCCCGACCCCGGAGATTTTTAACGCTTTACCGCCGCATGATGAACTGCTGGAGCAGTTGTGTGACTTTGATCTGCTCGGGTTCCAGACCGAAAATGATCGCCTGGCTTTTCTGGATAGCCTTTCGAGTCAAACGCGAGTCACGACTCGCAGCGGCAAGCAGCATATCGCGTGGGGTAAAGACTTCCAGACAGAAGTGTATCCTATCGGTATTGAGCCCGATGAGATTGCTCTGCAGGCTGCCGGGCCGTTGCCGCCTAAACTGGCGCAGCTCAAGGCGGAACTGAAAAATGTGAAGAATATTTTTTCCGTCGAGCGGCTGGATTATTCGAAAGGGCTGCCGGAACGTTTTCTGGCGTATGAAGCGCTACTGGAAAACTACCCGCAGCATCGGGGAAAAATTCGTTATACCCAAATTGCGCCTACGTCACGCGGCGAAGTACAGGCATATCAGGATATTCGCCACCAGCTTGAGACGGAAGCAGGCCGGATTAATGGGAAATATGGACAATTGGGCTGGACGCCGCTCTATTATCTGAATCAGCATTTCGACCGTAAACTGTTAATGAAGATATTCCGTTATTCAGACGTCGGGCTCGTCACCCCGTTGCGTGACGGGATGAACCTGGTGGCGAAAGAGTTTGTCGCCGCGCAGGACCCCGCTAATCCTGGCGTACTGGTACTGTCACAGTTTGCCGGCGCGGCGAATGAACTGACGTCGGCGTTAATCGTCAATCCTTACGATCGGGATGACGTGGCGGCGGCGCTCAATCGCGCGTTAACGATGCCCCTTGCCGAGCGTATTTCGCGTCATGCGGAAATGCTGGACGTGATCGTTAAAAATGACATTAACCGCTGGCAGGAGCGTTTTATTCATGACCTAAAGGAGGTCACGCCGCGTAGCCCTGAGCGTCAGCAGCAGAACAACGTGGCGACGTTCCCTAAGCTGGCCTGAAATATCGCGAGCGGCGACTAGTCGCCCGCTAACGGTACCAACAACACATCTACCTGGCTGGCGCTGACGACACTTTTTGCCGAGCAGGATGCGCGCGAAAAGAAACTATGGTTATGGTTGCCGCAAATGACCAGATCAACATGGTGTTTGCGGCACACAGCCAAAATATGCTGGCTTAACTCACCTGATGCGATGAAAGTTTGTTCAATCGGATAATCCGCCTTTTCCTCCAGCATCTTAAGAAAATTCTCGGTTTCCTCATGCATAACCGCGCGTAAATCCTCCATCATGGGCGCGGCGAACTGGTTATACAGTTCAGGATCGGAAGCGAGAGTAATCAGGCTTACTTTCGCCTGGACAGGGCGGGCGATAGAGACCGCTTTAGCCAGTAGCTGGTGACTTTCCGGGGTGACGGCAACGGCGACAAGAATATGGGTGTAGCTCATAACTCGCTCCTTGATTGCAAGAATATGAGATTGTGCTTTAGCTTTACTCTGTTTATCGCATTTCTGCAATGCGCTAATGCCACATTAATGTGAAGGACATCATAATTAATCATTAATTATTCTTATGTAAAGAATCGTGGCATAAGACACTTTTTACACACCACCAGGATGGTTTATTTAAACGGGTGAACAAGGAAAGCTAAAAGTTAAATCAAATGAGCTTATTTTTAACAGAGGAGGGCGTATGCTGTGACGAGATTAATTAATAACGTTTAATATTTAAGCCACTGTTTACTAAAGGTAAAATAAAATTATTTCTAAAATAGAAATAATAGCCTGTTATCTATTATCCTGGCGTTATTTTAACAGAGAGAAACAAAAAAGAATTTGGTGTTGACGTACCCCTATTCAGCAGTGTGGAATAGAAAAAGTGAACATTAGGTTATTAATTAAACAAAGTAAAAGCCATACTGATGGTTTTATCGTAAGTATTCTGTTAAATTATGTGATCTGCATCACATATTTTCTAAAATCGCCGTCCCGCTCCGTTGTATGTCACGAAGCTGACGAGTAGAGTTGCGTCGAATTAGGAAAAATCTTAGGCATTTGTAAAAATTGATGTAAACGTGTAAGGCGAATCCCAGTGGGAAGCTGCGTTATACGTCACAATGTCCATAATGTCTGAGCGCTGCTATGCATTTGACCTTTTTGCTTCTTTTACCGGGCCTTCCCGGCGACATCACGGGGTGCGGCTACGTCGCACAAAAATAAAGTTGGTTATTCTGGATGGGAACAATGCATACATCCGAGTTGCTAAAACACATTTATGACATCAATTTGTCATATTTACTCCTTGCACAGCGTTTGATCGTCCAGGACAAAGCATCTGCGATGTTCCGCCTCGGTATCAACGAAGAGATGGCAAACACACTGGGCGCGTTGACCCTGCCGCAGATGGTCAAACTGGCGGAGACGAACCAGTTAGTTTGTCATTTCCGGTTTGACGATCATCAGACGATCACCCGTTTGACTCAGGATTCGCGCGTCGATGATTTACAGCAGATTCACACAGGTATCATGCTTTCAACGCGTCTGCTCAATGAAGTGGACGATACGGCGCGTAAGAAAAGGGCATGATAATGAGTGAAAAAAGCATTGTTCAGGAAGCTCGCGATATCCAGTTGGCGATGGAGTTGATTAATCTTGGCGCTCGTCTACAAATGCTGGAAAGCGAAACACAGCTCAGCCGTGGTCGCCTCATCAGGCTGTACAAAGAATTACGCGGTAGCCCGCCGCCTAAAGGGATGCTGCCATTTTCGACAGACTGGTTTATGACCTGGGAGCAAAATATTCATGCCTCCATGTTCTGCAACGCCTGGCAATTTTTACTGAAGACCGGTTTATGCAGCGGTGTGGATGCGGTGATTAAAGCTTATCGGCTTTATCTTGAGCAGTGTCCGCAACCGCCTGAAGGGCCGTTGTTGGCGCTGACTCGCGCATGGACGCTGGTGCGTTTTGTTGAAAGTGGGTTGCTTGAATTGTCGAGCTGTAACTGCTGCGGTGGGAACTTTATTACCCATGCGCATCAGCCCGTGGGCAGCTTTGCGTGTAGTTTATGCCAGCCGCCATCCCGCGCAGTAAAAAGACGTAAACTTTCCCGAGATGCTGCCGATATTATTCCACAACTGCTGGATGAACAGATCGAACAGGCTGTTTAACCGAAACGGTGTGGACAAACACTCCAGCAGCGGTAAGTTATTACCGCTGCTTTTTTTTTGCCTTGCCTTCGCGTTAATCGCCCGACTGCGCATCCTGTCATAGTCAACAGCGGAAGGATGATGTCGTGCTTATCTTATTAGGTTACCTGGTGGTTATCGGTACAGTTTTCGGCGGTTATGTCATGACCGGCGGACACCTTGGGGCACTCTATCAACCTGCTGAACTGGTCATCATTGGCGGCGCGGGGATAGGGGCGTTCATTGTCGGCAACAACGGGAAGGCCATCAAAGGCACGATGAAAGCGATCCCGTTGTTATTTCGTCGTTCGAAATACACAAAATCTATGTACATGGATTTGCTGGCGTTGCTCTATCGCCTGATGGCCAAATCACGCCAGCAGGGGATGTTCTCCCTTGAACGCGATATTGAAAATCCGAAAGAGAGTGAAATCTTCGCCAGTTATCCGCGTATTCTGGCCGATGCGGTAATGCTTGATTTTATTGTCGATTATCTGCGCCTGATCATCAGCGGCAACATGAATACGTTCGAAATTGAAGCGTTGATGGATGAAGAGATTGAAACCCATGAAAGCGAGGCGGAAGTCCCGGCCAACAGCCTGGCGATGGTGGGGGATTCGCTGCCTGCCTTTGGTATTGTCGCGGCGGTAATGGGGGTGGTTCACGCTCTGGCTTCAGCCGATCGTCCGGCAGCGGAGTTGGGGGCGCTGATTGCCCATGCCATGGTAGGTACGTTCCTCGGTATTTTACTGGCTTATGGATTCATTTCACCGTTAGCGACCGTTTTGCGCCAGAAGAGCGCCGAAACCACCAAGATGATGCAGTGCGTAAAAATTACACTGCTGTCTAATCTGAACGGCTATGCGCCGCCGATTGCCGTGGAATTTGGTCGTAAAACGCTTTATTCCAGTGAGCGTCCATCGTTTATTGAGTTGGAAGAACACGTTCGCGCAGTGAGAAACCCAAACCAGCAGCAGACGACTGAGGAAGCATGAAAAATCAGGCTCATCCCATTGTCGTCGTAAAACGCCGCAGGCACAAACCGCACGGCGGCGGGGCGCACGGTTCCTGGAAAATTGCCTACGCCGATTTTATGACGGCGATGATGGCTTTTTTTCTGGTGATGTGGCTGATTTCCATCTCCAGCCCTAAAGAATTAATTCAGATTGCCGAATATTTTCGTACGCCGTTGGCCACCGCGGTAACGGGGGGGAATCGGATTGCCAATAGCGAGAGCCCGATACCAGGCGGCGGCGATGATTACACCCAACAGCAGGGTGAAGTGGAAAAGCAGCCGAATATCGACGAGCTGAAAAAACGGATGGAGCAGAGTCGCTTAAACAAACTGCGCGGCGATCTGGATCAACTGATCGAATCCGATCCCAAACTGCGCGCGTTACGTCCGCATCTGAAAATTGATTTAGTTCAGGAGGGGTTGCGCATCCAGATTATCGACAGCCAGAACCGCCCGATGTTTAAAACCGGCAGCGCCGAAGTTGAGCCGTATATGCGCGATATCCTGCGTGCGATTGCGCCAGTGTTAAACGGTATACCTAATCGCATTAGCCTGGCCGGCCATACCGATGACTTTCCCTACGCGAACGGCGAAAAAGGCTATAGCAACTGGGAGTTATCCGCCGATCGCGCCAATGCCTCTCGTCGCGAACTGGTCGCTGGCGGGCTGGATAACGGAAAAGTATTACGGGTGGTTGGCATGGCCGCCACGATGCGGCTGAGCGATCGCGGTCCTGATGACGCCATCAACCGCCGTATAAGCCTGCTGGTGTTAAACAAACAGGCGGAACAGGCCATTTTGCATGAAAACGCTGAAAGCCAGAATGAGCCGGTAAGTGTATTACAACAGCCTGCGGCAGCCCCGCCGGCAAGCGTACCCACATCGCCAAAAGCGGAACCGAGGTGATAGCGTGAGCATGGATATTAGCGATTTTTATCAGACATTTTTTGATGAAGCTGACGAGCTGTTGGCTGATATGGAGCAGCATCTGCTGGATTTGGTGCCGGAATCTCCGGACGCTGAACAACTGAACGCCATTTTTCGCGCGGCGCACTCCATTAAAGGCGGCGCGGGCACATTCGGCTTCACTATTCTGCAGGAAACCACACATTTAATGGAAAACCTGCTGGATGAAGCCCGACGCGGTGAAATGCAGCTCAATACCGACATTATCAACCTGTTTTTGGAAACGAAAGATATTATGCAGGAACAGCTCGACGCCTATAAAAACTCCGAAGAGCCGGATGCCGCAAGCTTCGAATATATCTGCAATGCGCTACGCCAGTTGGCGCTGGAGGCGAAAGGCGAAACCACGCCGGCGGTCGTAGAAACCGCGGCACTAAGCGCGGCGATCCAGGAAGAGAGCGTAGCCGAAACCGAATCGCCTCGTGACGAGAGTAAACTGCGCATTGTACTTTCACGGTTGAAAGCCAGTGAGGTCGATCTGCTTGAAGAAGAGTTGGGCAATCTGGCTACTCTGACGGATGTCGTTAAGGGAGCGGATTCACTGTCGGCAACTCTGGATGGCAGCGTCGCGGAAGATGACATTGTCGCGGTGCTCTGTTTTGTCATCGAGGCCGATCAGATCGCTTTTGAAAAAGTGGTCGCCGCGCCCGTGGAAAAAGCGCAAGAGAAAACCGAGGTAGCGCCGGTAGCGCCTCCGGCAGTCGTTGCGCCAGCCGCCAAAAGCGCGGCCCATGAACATCATGCGGGGCGTGAAAAACCTGCGCGTGAACGCGAGTCCACCAGCATTCGCGTGGCGGTAGAGAAAGTGGATCAGCTCATAAACCTGGTCGGCGAGTTAGTGATTACCCAGTCAATGTTGGCCCAGCGTTCTAACGAGCTGGACCCGGTAAACCACGGCGATCTCATTACCAGTATGGGGCAGTTACAACGTAACGCCCGCGACTTACAAGAGTCGGTGATGTCGATTCGTATGATGCCTATGGAGTACGTCTTCAGCCGTTTCCCGCGTCTGGTACGCGATTTAGCGGGCAAACTGGGCAAGCAGGTAGAGCTGACGCTGGTGGGGAGCTCCACTGAACTTGATAAAAGCCTGATCGAACGCATTATCGACCCGCTGACGCACCTGGTGCGCAACAGTCTCGACCACGGGATTGAAATGCCGGAAAAACGCCTTGAGGCGGGGAAAAATGCTGTCGGCAACCTGATTCTTTCCGCAGAACATCAGGGCGGGAATATTTGTATTGAAGTGACCGATGACGGCGCGGGGCTTAACCGTGAGCGTATCCTGGCGAAGGCCATGTCGCAGGGGATGGCGGTGAATGAAAACATGACCGACGATGAAGTAGGCATGTTGATCTTCGCGCCGGGATTCTCAACTGCGGAACAGGTCACGGATGTCTCCGGTCGCGGCGTTGGCATGGATGTGGTGAAACGTAACATTCAGGAGATGGGCGGTCACGTTGAGATCCAGTCAAAACAAGGCTCCGGCACCACGATTCGTATTCTGCTGCCGCTGACGCTGGCCATCCTCGATGGGATGTCGGTTCGCGTGGCGGGGGAAGTTTTTATCCTGCCGTTAAATGCGGTGATGGAGTCGCTGCAACCGCGTGAAGAGGATCTTCATCCGCTGGCGGGCGGCGAACGGGTTCTGGAAGTTCGCGGCGAGTATTTGCCGCTGGTCGAATTGTGGAAAGTGTTTGACGTGGACGGGGCGAAAACCGAAGCCACGCAGGGCATTGTTGTGATCCTGCAAAGCGCGGGACGCCGTTACGCGCTGCTGGTCGATCAGCTCATCGGTCAGCACCAGGTGGTGGTCAAAAATCTGGAAAGCAATTATCGCAAGGTACCGGGGATTTCCGCCGCGACGATCCTGGGCGACGGCAGCGTCGCGCTGATTGTTGATGTTTCCGCATTGCAGGGTTTAAACCGCGAACAACGTATGGCGATCACAGCCGCCTGATTGAGTGAGAAGGGAATAATATGACCGGTATGAGTAATGTAAGCAAACTGGCCGGCGAGCCGTCAGGTCAGGAATTCCTGGTGTTTACACTGGGAAATGAAGAGTACGGCATCGATATCCTGAAAGTGCAGGAGATCCGTGGCTATGACCAGGTGACGCGCATCGCCAATACACCGGCCTTTATAAAAGGGGTGACTAACCTGCGCGGCGTGATTGTCCCCATTGTCGATCTGCGCGTGAAATTCTGCGAAGGCGACGTAGAGTACGATGACAATACGGTAGTGATCGTACTGAATCTGGGGCAACGCGTCGTCGGGATAGTGGTAGACGGCGTGTCTGACGTACTGTCGTTAACGGCGGAACAGATCCGTCCGGCGCCAGAATTTGCCGTGACCTTGTCAACAGAATATTTGACGGGATTGGGCGCGCTCGGCGAGCGTATGCTGATTCTGGTGAATATCGAAAAACTGCTTAACAGCGAAGAGATGGCGCTGCTGGATATCGCAGCATCACACGTCGCGTAATAACGTTGCCGGATGGCGTCGCGCCATCCGGCAATATTCACCGTTATGCTTCCGCCAGCGGTGAGAGTGCCTCTTCATCGCCCGCGCCCAGCCCCTGCATTTTGCGCCGGCATCGCCGCTGCGACACTGTCATTGGCAATGTCGTCTTCCGGAACAGCGTATTTCCTTTTTGCAAAAGTAAAGTTATCACCGCAGGTGCCGATAACGTTGATAACTCGTTATCAGGAAGGTGCCTTATGTTTAACCGTATCCGCGTTGTCACAATGCTGATGATGGTGCTGGGGGTTTTCGCACTGCTACAGCTTGTTTCCGGTGGTTTGCTGTTTTCTTCATTACAGCATAACCAGCAAGGTTTTGTTATTTCTAACGAATTACGCCAGCAACAAAGCGAACTCACGTCGACATGGGACTTAATGCTGCAAACGCGCATTAACCTGAGCCGTTCCGCCGCACGCATGATGATGGACGCTTCTAACCAGCAGAGCAGCGCCAAAACGGATTTACTCCAGAATGCAAAAACGACCCTCGCACAGGCGGCGGCGCATTACGCCAATTTCAAAAACATGACGCCATTGCCAGCGATGGCGGAGGCCAGCGCGAACGTCGATGAAAAATATCAGCGCTATCAGGCCGCATTAGCCGAACTTATTCAGTTTCTGGACAATGGCAATATGGATGCCTACTTCGCCCAGCCAACCCAGGGAATGCAAAACGCGTTGGGCGAGGCGCTGGGCAATTACGCCCGGGTGAGCGAAAGCCTGTACCGCCAGACATTTGATCAAAGCGCTCATGACTACCGTTTTGCGCAATGGCAACTGGGGGGGCTTGCGGTCGTGCTGGTGCTGATTTTGATGGTGGTTTGGTTCGGCATTCGTCATGCCCTGCTTAACCCATTAGCGCGAGTGATTACTCATATCCGTGAAATTGCCAGCGGCGATTTGACGAAAACGCTCACCGTCTCAGGGCGTAATGAAATTGGCGAACTGGCGGGAACGGTTGAACATATGCAACGCTCGTTGATTGACACCGTAACGCAGGTTCGTGAAGGTTCGGATGCGATTTATTCCGGCACCAGTGAAATTGCCGCCGGTAATACCGACCTCTCTTCCCGTACCGAACAGCAGGCCTCCGCTCTGGAGGAGACGGCGGCCAGCATGGAACAACTGACGGCCACCGTGAAGCAAAACGCCGATAACGCCCGCCAGGCTTCGCAACTGGCGCAAAGCGCCTCCGAGACCGCGCGTCATGGCGGCAAAGTGGTCGACGGCGTGGTAAACACCATGCACGAAATTGCCGACAGTTCGAAAAAAATCGCTGACATTATCAGCGTTATCGACGGTATTGCCTTCCAGACTAACATTCTGGCGCTGAACGCGGCGGTAGAAGCGGCGCGCGCGGGAGAGCAGGGGCGCGGTTTTGCGGTCGTGGCAGGCGAGGTGCGTAATCTGGCCAGCCGCAGCGCCCAGGCGGCGAAAGAAATAAAAGCGTTGATTGAAGATTCCGTCTCGCGTGTCGATACCGGTTCTGTGCTGGTGGAAAGCGCCGGGGAAACCATGACTGACATCGTCAATGCCGTTACGCGCGTCACGGATATCATGGGCGAAATCGCCTCCGCCTCGGATGAGCAAAGCCGGGGTATCGATCAGGTCGCTTTGGCCGTTTCCGAAATGGATCGCGTAACGCAACAGAACGCCTCGCTGGTTCAGGAATCCGCAGCGGCCGCCGCCGCGCTGGAAGAGCAGGCCAGCCGTCTGACCCAGGCGGTATCGGCTTTCCGCCTGGCATCGCGACCGCTGGCGGTAAATAAACCTGAGATGCGTTTGTCAGTGGACGCTCAGTCCGGCAATACGCCGCGGCCATTAGCCGCCGGGGATGATGCGAACTGGGAAACCTTCTGATCGACGTGCGCTGTGTGCTGTCGGTTATCGATTAATTTGCGAACCCGCCGATCCCTTTCGTCTGGTTCGCATAGATAAAAGCAAAAAATGTGTAATACGGGAAGCATGGCGCTGCCGCAGGGCGCGCCCGTTGTACTTTGAATGTGATTAAGAAGGCGCTATGACATCATCTCTGCCCTCCGGGCAAACGTCAGTATTGTTACAGATGACACAGCGCCTCGCGCTGTCCGACGCGCATTTTCGTCGGATATGTCAATTAATCTACCAGCGCGCAGGGATCGTGCTGGCCGACCATAAGCGGGATATGGTTTATAACCGCCTGGTCCGTCGGCTGCGTGCCCTGGGACTGGATGATTTTGGCCGTTATCTCAGTATGCTGGAGGCTAATCAAAACAGCGCTGAGTGGCAGGCTTTTATCAACGCTCTGACTACCAACCTGACCGCTTTTTTTCGCGAGGCGCACCATTTTCCCATCCTTGCGGAACATGCGCGTCGCCGCCACGGCGAGTACCGCGTCTGGAGTGCGGCGGCATCGACAGGAGAAGAACCTTACAGTATCGCCATTACGCTGGCGGATGCGTTGGGGATGGCCCCCGGTCGCTGGAAAGTATTCGCCAGCGATATTGATACTGAAGTGCTGGAAAAAGCGAGAAGCGGTATTTATCGCCTCAGCGAACTGAAAACGTTATCGCCGCAGCAGCTACAACGTTACTTCATGCGCGGTACGGGGCCGCATGAAGGACTGGTGCGCGTGCGTCAGGAACTGGCCAATTATGTTGAATTTTCCTCCGTTAATTTGTTGGAAAAGCAGTACAACGTACCCGGTCCCTTTGACGCGATTTTTTGCCGTAACGTCATGATCTATTTTGATAAAACGACTCAGGAGGACATTCTGCGCCGTTTTGTTCCACTCCTTAAACCTGACGGACTGTTGTTTGCCGGTCACTCAGAAAACTTTAGCAACCTCGTGCGCGAGTTTAGCCTGCGCGGACAGACGGTGTATGCGCTAAGTAAGGATAAAGCATGAGTAAAATCAGGGTATTGTCAGTTGATGATTCCGCGCTAATGCGCCAAATCATGACTGAAATTATTAATAGCCATAGCGATATGGAGATGGTGGCGACTGCGCCGGACCCGTTGGTCGCCAGGGATCTCATCAAAAAATTTAATCCGGACGTATTGACCCTGGACGTTGAGATGCCGCGTATGGACGGCCTCGATTTTCTGGAAAAACTGATGCGCCTGCGACCGATGCCGGTGGTGATGGTCTCTTCGCTGACCGGGAAAGGTTCTGAAGTGACGCTACGGGCGCTGGAGTTGGGGGCCATCGATTTTGTCACCAAACCGCAGCTTGGCATTCGTGAAGGTATGCTGGCGTATAGCGAGATGATCGCCGAAAAAGTGCGTACCGCCGCGCGGGCCCGCATCGCCGCACATAAACCGATGGCGGCCCCGGCAACCTTAAAAGCCGGTCCGCTGCTCAGTTCGGAAAAACTGATTGCTATCGGCGCTTCAACGGGCGGTACTGAAGCTATCCGACATGTGCTGCAACCGCTGCCGCTTTCCAGTCCGGCAGTGATTATTACGCAGCATATGCCGCCTGGCTTTACCCGCTCGTTTGCCGAGCGTCTGAATAAACTCTGTCAAATCAGCGTGAAGGAGGCCGAGGACGGCGAACGCGTATTGCCAGGTCATGCCTACATTGCGCCCGGCGACAAGCATATGGAGCTGGCGCGTAGCGGGGCGAATTATCAAATCAAAATTCATGATGGCCCGCCGGTAAACCGGCATCGGCCTTCCGTGGATGTGCTGTTTCATTCGGTGGCGAAACACGCGGGGCGCAACGCCGTAGGCGTCATTCTTACGGGGATGGGCAACGATGGCGCCGCTGGAATGTTAGCGATGTACCAGGCTGGCGCCTGGACCATTGCGCAAAACGAAGCAAGTTGTGTGGTGTTCGGCATGCCGCGCGAGGCCATCAATATGGGGGGCGTAAGCGAAGTGGTCGATCTTAGCCAGGTAAGCCAGCAGATGCTGGCGAAAATCAGTGCCGGACAGGCGATACGTATTTGAACCAGGAGTAGTATTTTATGGCGGATAAAGAGCTTAAATTTTTGGTTGTGGATGACTTTTCGACCATGCGTCGTATCGTGCGCAACCTCTTAAAAGAGCTTGGATTTAACAATGTGGAAGAGGCCGAAGACGGCGTCGATGCGCTGAACAAGCTCCAGGCGGGCGGCTTTGGTTTTATTATCTCCGACTGGAACATGCCGAATATGGATGGCCTGGAGCTGCTGAAAACCATTCGCGCCGATAGCGCCATGTCGGCGTTACCCGTGTTGATGGTCACGGCGGAAGCCAAGAAAGAGAATATTATCGCCGCCGCACAGGCTGGCGCCAGCGGTTATGTCGTAAAACCGTTCACCGCAGCGACTCTGGAAGAGAAGCTCAACAAAATCTTTGAGAAACTGGGCATGTGAGGATGCGATGATGATGCAACCATCTATCAAGCCTGCTGATGAAGGCTCAGCAGGAGACATCATTGCGCGCATCGGTAGTCTGACCCGAATGCTGCGCGACAGCCTGCGTGAACTGGGGCTGGACCAGGCGATTGCCGAAGCGGCGGAGGCGATCCCTGATGCGCGCGACCGTCTGGATTATGTCGTCCAGATGACGGCGCAGGCGGCGGAACGCGCGCTAAACAGTGTCGAAGCCTCGCAGCCGCATCAGGATGCGATGGAAAAAGAGGCGAAAGCGCTAACCCAACGTTGGGACGAGTGGTTTGACAATCCGATCGAGCTTTCCGACGCCCGTGAACTGGTGACGGATACGCGCCAGTTTCTCAGGGATGTCCCGGGCCATACCAGCTTTACTAACGCGCAACTGCTGGACATCATGATGGCGCAGGATTTCCAGGATCTGACGGGTCAGGTGATCAAACGCATGATGGACGTGATTCAGGAGATTGAACGCCAGTTGTTAATGGTGCTGCTGGAAAACATCCCGGAACAGAGCGCGCGACCAAAACGCGAGAACGAAAGCTTGCTCAACGGCCCGCAGGTGGATACCTCGAAAGCTGGCGTCGTTGCCAGTCAGGATCAGGTGGACGACCTGCTGGACAGTCTTGGCTTTTAAGCTTTTTTGACCTGATGGCGCTGCGCTTATCGGGTCCGAATCCGTCAACCCGGCCGGATACGATACTTTCTTATCGTATCCGGCTATCTCTATTAACGCCATAAACCCCGCCTTTTTTACCGCTTACTCTGCCCATTGGCGTAAAGCGGTTCTGGCATCATTCTCGCTTATCAATCTATCCAGGGTTTGCTGCGTGGCAGAAGAGAGCGACGACGACAAAACAGAAGCCCCCACACCCCACCGACTTGAAAAAGCGCGGGAAGAAGGGCAGATCCCCCGTTCCAGAGAACTGACCTCACTGCTGATATTGCTGGTGGGCGTTTGTATTATTTGGTTCGGCGGCGAGTCGTTAGCGCGGCAGCTGGCGGGAATGCTCTCAGCAGGCCTGCACTTCGATCACCGTATGGTGAACGATCCTAACCTGATCCTGGGGCAGATAATTTTGCTGATTAAAGCGGCGATGATGGCACTGCTACCGCTCATCGCGGGCGTGGTGCTGGTGGCGCTTATCTCGCCGGTTATGCTTGGCGGCCTGATTTTTAGCGGTAAGTCGCTACAGCCAAAATTTTCTAAATTAAACCCGCTGCCGGGAATTAAGCGCATGTTTTCGGCGCAGACCGGCGCGGAACTGCTAAAAGCGGTGTTGAAATCCACGCTGGTCGGCTGCGTTACCGGCTTTTATCTCTGGCATCACTGGCCGCAAATGATGCGCCTGATGGCGGAGTCGCCGATCGTCGCAATGGGGAATGCGCTGGATCTGGTTGGACTCTGCGCGTTACTGGTGGTACTGGGCGTGATTCCGATGGTGGGATTTGACGTGTTTTTCCAGATCTTTAGCCACCTGAAAAAATTACGCATGTCGCGGCAGGACATTCGCGACGAATTTAAAGAGAGCGAAGGCGATCCGCATGTTAAGGGCAAAATTCGCCAGATGCAACGCGCCGCCGCGCAGCGCCGCATGATGGAAGATGTGCCGAAAGCGGACGTCATTGTCACTAACCCGACGCACTATTCCGTGGCGCTGCAGTATGACGAAAACAAAATGAGCGCGCCGAAAGTGGTCGCGAAGGGGGCTGGATTAATAGCGCTGCGCATTCGCGAGATCGGCGCTGAACATCGGGTTCCCACTTTAGAAGCGCCGCCGCTGGCGCGGGCATTATATCGCCACGCCGAAATCGGTCAGCAAATTCCCGGGCAGTTATATGCTGCCGTTGCGGAAGTGTTGGCCTGGGTCTGGCAGCTTAAACGCTGGCGGCTTGCGGGCGGGCAACGTCCTCCACAACCTGAGAACCTTCCGGTGCCAGAAGCGCTGGATTTTATGAACGAGAAGAATACTGATGGCTAATCTGGTCGCGATGCTGCGCCTGCCCAGCAACCTGAAATCGACGCAATGGCAAATTCTTGCCGGGCCGATCCTCATTCTGCTGATTTTGTCGATGATGGTGCTGCCGCTACCTGCTTTTATCCTCGACTTATTGTTTACCTTTAATATTGCGCTATCGATCATGGTGCTGCTGGTGGCGATGTTTACCCAGCGTACTCTGGATTTTGCCGCGTTTCCGACCATCCTGCTGTTTACCACGCTACTGCGTCTGGCGCTTAACGTCGCCTCAACGCGCATTATTTTGATGGAAGGGCATACCGGCGCGGCGGCGGCGGGAAAGGTGGTAGAGGCGTTCGGTCATTTCCTGGTCGGCGGTAACTTCGCGATCGGGATTGTGGTTTTTATCATCCTCGTCATTATCAACTTCATGGTCATCACCAAAGGCGCCGGACGTATTGCCGAAGTCGGCGCGCGCTTTGTGCTGGATGGTATGCCCGGTAAGCAAATGGCGATTGACGCCGATCTTAATGCCGGTCTGATTGGTGAAGACGAGGCCAAAAAACGGCGTTCGGAAGTCACTCAGGAAGCCGACTTCTACGGTTCGATGGACGGGGCAAGTAAATTTGTACGCGGCGACGCCATCGCCGGTATTCTCATCATGGTCATTAACGTGGTCGGCGGGCTGCTGGTCGGCGTATTGCAGCACGGAATGAGCATAGGCAGCGCGGCGGAAAGCTACACTCTGCTGACCATTGGCGACGGCCTGGTCGCCCAGATCCCGGCGCTGGTTATCTCCACGGCGGCGGGCGTCATTGTGACCCGCGTCAGTACCGATCAGGATGTAGGCGAGCAGATGGTTGGCCAACTGTTCAGTAATCCAAGGGTGATGCTGCTGGCGGCGGCGGTGCTGGGGCTGCTTGGCATGGTGCCAGGAATGCCTAACCTGGTATTTTTACTTTTTACCGCCGCTTTGCTCGGCCTGGCATGGTGGCTGCGCGGGCGTGAAGAAAAAGCGCCAGAGGAGCCGCAGCCGGTAAAAATGCCGGAAAATAACTCGGTGGTCGAAGCCACCTGGAATGACGTACAGCTTGAGGATTCACTGGGAATGGAAGTGGGCTACCGCCTGATCCCGATGGTGGATTTTCAACAGGATGGCGAATTGCTCGGACGTATTCGCAGTATTCGTAAAAAATTCGCGCAGGATATGGGGTTCCTGCCGCCGGTGGTCCACATTCGCGACAATATGGATTTACAGCCTGCGCGCTACCGTATTTTGATGAAAGGGGTAGAGATTGGCAGCGGGGACGCCTATCCGGGACGTTGGCTGGCTATTAACCCCGGCACGGCGGCGGGAACGCTACCGGGCGAGAAAACCGTCGATCCAGCTTTTGGCCTTGATGCCATCTGGATTGAAAGCGCCCTGAAAGAGCAGGCGCAAATTCAGGGCTTTACCGTTGTTGAAGCCAGTACCGTTGTGGCGACGCACCTTAACCACTTGATTGGCCAATTCTCCGCCGAACTGTTTGGCCGCCAGGAAGCGCAGCAACTGTTGGATCGTGTCTCTCAGGAGATGCCTAAACTCACGGAAGATCTGGTCCCCGGCGTCGTGACCCTCACGACTTTACACAAAGTCCTGCAAAACTTACTGGCGGAAAAAGTCCCGATTCGCGATATGCGCAC
Source organism: Salmonella sp. SAL00670 (assembly GCF_046552235.1). NCBI lineage: Bacteria > Pseudomonadati > Pseudomonadota > Gammaproteobacteria > Enterobacterales > Enterobacteriaceae > Salmonella > Salmonella sp. SAL00670. The sequence continues at coordinate 1,134,733 of NZ_JBGDUO010000001.1, read as the reverse complement.
CATTCTGGAAACGCTGGCGGAACATGCGCCGTTACAAAGCGATCCGCATGAATTAACCGCCGTGGTACGCGTGGCATTAGGACGAGCGATTACGCAACAGTGGTTCCCCGGTAATGAAGAAGTGCAGGTGATTGGCCTGGATACCGCGCTGGAGCGTTTGCTGCTTCAGGCATTGCAGGGCGGCGGTGGACTTGAGCCTGGGTTGGCGGATCGCCTGCTGGCGCAGACCCAAGAAGCGCTTTCTCGCCAGGAAATGCTTGGCGCGCCGCCGGTATTACTGGTTAACCATGCGCTACGTCCATTATTGTCCCGCTTTTTGCGGCGCAGTTTACCGCAGCTGGTGGTGTTGTCGAACCTTGAGCTTTCCGATAACCGTCATATCCGCATGACGGCGACCATTGGAGGAAAATAATGCGTAAATGGCTGGCGTTGTTGCTCTTTCCCCTGACGGTTCAGGCCGCAGGCGAAGGCGCGTGGCAGGATAGCGGTATGGGTGTAACCTTAAATTACCGGGGTGTTTCCGCATCGTCTTCGCCATTGTCGGCGCGTCAGCCGGTTTCCGGTGTGATGACGCTGGTCGCCTGGCGTTATGAACTGAATGGCCCGACTCCCGCGGGCTTACGGGTACGGTTATGTTCCCAGTCCCGTTGCGTAGAACTTGATGGTCAGAGTGGCACGACCCACGGTTTTGCTCATGTTCCCGCAGTCGAGCCGCTCCGCTTTGTCTGGGAAGTCCCCGGCGGCGGCCGACTTATCCCGGCGTTAAAAGTGCGGAGCAATCAGGTGATTGTGAACTACCGCTAACCGCCCCTTTCTTTGCCAGGTAGCAGACCTGACTCTCTTTTTGAATAAATAGAAACGCTGTTTTATAAAATGGTGAGGTAGGTTGCCGGACTCTTTGCGTTTTTGCCATTTACGCTCTGGCAATGGCAGAAACAAAAAGGTTTCCGCCCAGCTTAGCTTTTACTGTAGCGAATCGACTGCGTCGGCGGTAAAACTGCACGCAGCACTGAATTCGACATTACACAGAGGTTAAGCAAATGATGGTTTATCCAGTCAAACACAGTCCGCTATTGCGTCAGCCTGAGCATTTTATCGCCAGAGATGAACTAAAAGCCCTGGTGCAAAAGGTGACGCATAACCTGGTCAATATTAAAGATGAGACAGGCGAATTTTTATTGCGACTGGACGACGGACGCGTGATCGATACTAAAGGCTGGGCCGGATGGGAGTGGACGCACGGCGTGGGCCTGTACGGAATGTATCACTATTACCAACAGACCGGCGACCAGACGATGCGTAAGATCATTGATGACTGGTTTGCCGATCGTTTTGCGGAAGGCGCGACGACGAAAAACGTTAATACGATGGCACCGTTTTTAACGCTGGCGTATCGCTATGAAGAGACGCGTAATCCAGCGTATTTACCGTGGCTGGAAACGTGGGCCGAATGGGCGATGAATGAAATGCCCCGTACCGATCACGGCGGAATGCAGCACATCACGCTGGCGGAGGAAAATCATCAGCAGATGTGGGACGACACGCTAATGATGACGGTGCTGCCGCTGGCGAAAATCGGTAAGCTGTTGAACCGGCCGGAATATGTGGAAGAGGCAACCTATCAGTTCCTGCTACACGTGCAGAATTTGATGGATAAAGAGACGGGGCTGTGGTTCCACGGCTGGAGCTATGACGGTCATCATAACTTCGCTAACGCTCGCTGGGCGCGCGGCAACAGTTGGCTGACCATTGTGATCCCGGATTTTCTTGAACTGCTGGACTTGCCGGAAAATAATGCCGTGCGCCGTTATCTGGTCCAGGTACTGAATGCGCAGATCGCCGCGCTGGCGAAATGTCAGGATGAAAGCGGTTTGTGGCATACGCTGCTTGACGATCCGCACTCTTATCTTGAGGCGTCGGCGACGGCGGGTTTTGCCTACGGTATTCTTAAAGCGGTGCGCAAACGCTATGTCGAACGGCACTATGCGCAGGTGGCGGAAAAAGCCATTCGGGGGATAGTGAAACATATCTCGCCGGAAGGCGAACTGCTGCAAACGTCATTTGGCACTGGCATGGGCCACGATCTCGATTTTTACCGTCATATTCCGTTGACCTCTATGCCTTACGGGCAGGCGATGGCAATGCTGTGTTTGACGGAATATCTGCGTAACTATTTCTGATGTATGCAGATATTCCGGCCGTATCCTTGTCTGATGGCGCTTTGCTTATTTGACTATGGCGCCTGACCCGGCTGCGTGGTATCAGCCTGTGGATCAAACAGGTGGTCAAGGATTTTTCGCATGATGGGCGCGGCGGTAACGCCGTCGCTTCCGCCGTTTTCCAGAATCAAGGCAATAGCGACCTTAGGGTTTTTATACGGTGCAAAAGCGGTATAAAACACATGATCGCGCAGGCGAATGGGGATCATTTTCGCGTTGTAGGTCTGATTTTCTTTCAGGCTAAACACCTGCGACGTGCCGCTTTTGGCCGCAATGCCGTAGGGCGCTGTGTGAAAGAACTTATAGCCCGTTCCGTTGGGTGCATTCGCCATGCCATACATCGCCTGACGCACCAGTCCCCAGTATGGCGACGCCGGATCGGCTATCTGTGCCGGTGTTCCTGAAGGGCGATACGGAACCACCGTTTTGCCGCTCTCTTCATTGAGTAACAGGTGAGGGGCAATCACCTTACCGTTGTTGATGAGCGCCACCATCGCTTTTACCATCTGGATGGGGGTGGCAATCCAGTAACCCTGGCCGATGCCGACAGAAATGGTATCGCCCTGATACCAGGCTTTTTTATGGACCCGCTGTTTCCATGCGCGGCTGGGAAGCAGCCCGTCATATTCTTCATTAAGGTCGATGCCCGTCGGTTTGCCATAGCCGAACTGAGACAACATCGTGTCGATACGGTCAATACCCATCATATAAGCGACCTGATAGAAAAAGGTATCCGCAGATTCCTCAATCGCTTTAGTGACATCCAGCATACCGTGTCCGGTTTTTTTCCAGTCCCGGTAATGCCGCTGCGTGCCGGGAAGCGTCCAGGTTGGCGCGCCAAAGAAGGTGGTTTGCGGCGTAATAATCCCGCATAACAGCGCGGACATCGCCATATAGGGTTTAACCGTTGACGCCGGGGGATAAAGCCCTTGCGTCACGCGGTTGATCAGCGGCAGATTTTTATCGTGCAGCAGTTTGCCGTAATCCTGATAGCTAATGCCTTTTACAAAGGGGTTCGGGTCGTAGCTGGGCATAGATACCATCGCCAGCACTGAACCATCGTGCGGATCTTCAACCAGTACGGCAGCACGCTGCCCGGCCAGCAAACTTTCAATGTACTCTTGTAAATGGAGATCCAGCGTCAGGTGAATGTTCTTACCCGCGATGGGAGGAACGTCTTTCAGCAGGCGGACAATACGCCCGTGATTATCCACCTCGACCTCCTGATAACCGGTTTTGCCATGAAGATCGTTTTCGTAGTAACGCTCAATCCCCTGTTTACCGATGTTATGGTCCGCCGCGTAATTCTCTGCCAGCCCTTTTTTATCCAGCGCTTTAAGGTCGTTATCGTTTATCTTTGACACGTAACCGAGAACATGCGCCAGCTCCGCGCCGTAAGGATACTGCCGATCCTGATAGCTATTGATCGTGACGCCGTTGAAATGAAACTGATTGACCGCAAAGCGTGCGATTTCAACATCCGTTAGCGCGTTTTTGAGCACCACCGGACGATAGCGGCTACTGGATTTTAGCGCATGGCGAAAGTCGGCGATATCATCGGGGGAGAGATCAACAATAGGGGTGAGCTGTTTTAGCAGCGCATCCATATCGGCAATTTTATAGGGCGTAACCGCGATATCATACCAGGTTACGTTACGCACCAGCGGAATGCCGTTGCGATCGTAAATGATGCCGCGCGTGGGCGCGACGGGTAGCATCTTGATATCGTTCTCATTCGAACGGGTGGTGTAGTAGTGGTGCTGGCGGATTTGCAAGTTATAGAGGTTGAAGATCAGGATACCAAAGCAGACAACCACTACACCAAACGCCACAATCACACGTCTCAGGAAGAGTTTCTCTTCCGCATCAAAGTCTTTAAAAGTCATTACCTGTACCTGAACAATCCGCCGCCTAATGATACGGGGCGGTCAGCGCCAGCACAGGTAAAAGATGTTCCATCTCTCTATAGAAATGTGTCATTCCTTGTGATTTGTTACAGATATACCGCTGTGGCAATAAAAAGGCCTGAGTCCGTTATCCGGAGTCAGGCCTGATGATGTTAACGACGGCGCGTTTACATGCGTTCTACGGTTTCGATACCCAACGTATCCAGACCCAGTTTCAGCGTCTTCGCCGTCAGTTGCGCCAGTTTTAGGCGGCTATTGCGAACCGCGTCATTCTCGGCGCTGAGAATAGGGCAGTGCTCGTAGAAGCCGGAGAACAGCCCGGCGACGTCATACAGATACGCGCACATGACGTGCGGCGTACCTTCACGCGCGACCACCGTCAGGGTTTCTTCAAACTGCAGCAGACGGGCAGCGAGTTGCGCTTCGCGATCTTCGCTAATGATAACCGGCGCGCTCGCCAGCGCCTGCTCGTCGATGTCCGCTTTACGGAAAACAGACAGCACACGCGTATAGGCATACTGCATATAAGGAGCGGTATTGCCTTCGAAAGCCAACATATTATCCCAGTCGAAGATATAGTCAGTGGTGCGGTTTTTTGACAGATCGGCGTATTTCACCGCGCCAATACCGACGGCGTTAGCCAGTTTTTCCAGCTCGTCAGCCGGCATATCCGGGTTCTTCTCCGCCACCAGACGACGCGCGCGCTCCAGCGCCTCATCCAGCAGGTCCGCCAGTTTCACCGTACCGCCCGCGCGAGTTTTAAACGGTTTACCGTCTTTACCCAACATCATGCCGAACATGTGGTGTTCCAGCGGAACGGAATCCGGTACATAACCGGCTTTGCGCACAATGGTCCAGGCTTGCATCAGGTGCTGGTGCTGACGGGAGTCAATGTAGTAGAGCACGCGGTCGGCATGCAGCGTTTCGTAACGGTATTTGGCGCAGGCGATATCGGTAGTGGTATACAGATAACCGCCATCTTTCTTCTGAATAATGACGCCCATCGGGTCGCCTTCCTTGTTTTTAAACTCATCAAGGAAAACCACCGTTGCGCCTTCGCTTTCAACCGCCAGTCCTTTGGCTTTCAGATCGGCGACGATGCCCGGCAGCATCGGATTATACAGACTTTCGCCCATCACATCGTCACGCGTCAGAGTGACGTTCAGACGATCATAGGTGATCTGGTTTTGCGTCATCGTGATATCAACCAGCTTACGCCACATCTCACGGAAATAGGCATCACCGCTCTGCAATTTGACGACGTAGTTACGCGCGCGCTCGGCAAACGCTTCATCTTCGTCATAATGCTTTTTCGCATCGCGGTAGAATCCTTCGAGATCCGCCAGCGCCATGTCGCCCGCGTTTTCCTGCTGCTGTTTTTCCAGCCAGGCGATAAGCATACCGAACTGGGTGCCCCAGTCGCCGACGTGGTTAGCGCGAATAACATGATGGCCCAGAAACTCCAGCGTGCGCACTGCCGCATCGCCGATAATCGTGGAGCGTAGATGACCGACGTGCATCTCTTTCGCGACGTTGGGCGCGGAGTAGTCGACGACAATCGTCTGACGAGTCGGCTGAGAAACGCCCAGACGATCGGAGGTCAGCGCCTGTTGCACCTGTTCAGCGAGAAAAGCCGGTTCGAGGAAAATATTGATAAAGCCAGGGCCGGCGATTTCAACCTTGCTGGCGATGCCGCTGAGATCCAGATGAGTCAGCACCTGCTCTGCAAGTTGTCGGGGGGCCATACCCAGTTTTTTCGCAACTGCCATCATGCCGTTGGCCTGATAGTCGCCGAACTGAACTTTGGCTGACTGACGAACCTGGGGCTCGCAATCTGCAGGCGCGCCTGCAGCAATCATGGCCTGACTAACTTTTTCTGAGAGAAGAGCCTGAATATTCACCGGAATACCTTACGTTTATGAAGCGGGCTGTATTGCCCGCGCCAGTTTAAGAATTAGGGCGGGAGTATACTGCAAATGCCCGTTGGCGTCAGCATTGCGCGCGCGGCGCGTCGCCTGAAATATACGCAACAATAATCTGCATAAGCATTCAATAAACGCCCAATCAAATCAAAGGTTGGTTGCCGGGGCGCAACAGCGTAAATTAGCGGTTTTCACAGCAAGAAGAGCGTCCTGATATGGCGAACTGGCAACACATTGATGAACTGCATGATATTTCCGCAGATTTACCTCGATTCACTCTGGCGTTCAGAGAACTTTCCACTCGCCTTGGTCTGCAGATTAGCGCCCTTGAGGCCGATCACATTTCATTGCGCTGTCACCAGAATACGACGGCGGAGCGTTGGCGTCGCGGTTTTGAACAATGCGGCGAGCTACTGTCGGAAAATATCATCAACGGCAGGCCGATTTGTCTGTTTAAACTGCATGAACCGGTATGTGTGGAACACTGGCGGTTTTCTGTTATTGAATTACCGTGGCCGGGAGAAAAACGCTATCCACACGAAGGGTGGGAGCATATTGAAATCGTGCTGCCCGGCGAGCCGGAGACCTTGAACGCGAGGGCGCTGGCGTTGTTGTCGGATGAGGGGCTTAGTCAGCCGGGGATAGTGGTTAAAACCAGTTCGCCACAGGGCGAGCATGAACGTTTGCCAAACCCTACGCTGGCCGTGACCGATGGCCGCGTCACGGTAAAATTTCATCCATGGTCGATTGAAGCGATTGTCGCCAGCGAACAGGCGGCCCATTAACCTGCCGAGCGGAGTGAATATGGCGTTACTTGAGATCTGTTGTTACAGCATGGAATGCGCGCTCACCGCGCAGCGAAACGGCGCGGATCGTATCGAACTGTGCGCCGCGCCGAAAGAAGGGGGGCTTACGCCTTCTTTCGGCGTCTTACGCAGCGTACGCGAGCATATTACGATTCCCGTACATCCGATTATTCGTCCTCGCGGCGGGGATTTTTACTACACTGACGGCGAATTTGCCGCCATGCTGGAAGATATTCGCCTCGTCAGAGAGTTGGGTTTTCCCGGGCTGGTGACTGGCGTGTTGACCGTTGATGGGGATGTCGATATGTCGCGAATGGAAAAAATAATGGCGGCGGCCGGACCGCTGGCGGTGACATTCCACCGCGCCTTCGATATGTGTGCTAATCCCTTCAATGCGCTAAAGAATCTGGCTGACGCAGGCGTAGCAAGAGTACTGACTTCCGGACAAAAAGCCGATGCGGCGCAAGGTTTATCAATAATTATGGAACTTATTGCTCAGGGGGATGCTCCAATCATTATGGCTGGTGCGGGGGTTCGTGCAAATAACCTGCAGAATTTCCTCGATGCCGGAGTACGGGAAGTACACAGTTCCGCCGGAGTCTTACTGCCTTCGCCGATGCGCTATCGCAATCAGGGGTTATCGATGTCTGCCGATATACAGGCGGACGAGTATTCTCGCTATAGGGTAGAGGGTGCGTCGGTCGCTGAAATGAAAGGAATCATTGTTCGCCATCAGGCCAAATGATTTTTACCGTTGCATCATGTCGCCCAATATGATGCTTGCTCGTACCAGGCCCCTGCCAATTCAACAGGGGCCTTTTTTTCTCCTTCATATTTCAAGCCGCAGCAGCGTTGGCCGCCTCGCGCACCCCGGTCACGTAGCTACCTACGTGACCGGGGATTTGCTGCGTTGCCGCCTTGCTGCAACTTGAACTATTTTGGAGAAACGGTGCTATACGTAACGGTCATTCGGTAATCCATCACGGTTTACGCGCAATCAGCACCGCGCGCTGCGGGGCGGGATAGCCTTCCACCGTCTTGCTGCGATCGTTCGGGTCAAGAAAATCGGCCAGCGACTCGGTAACCATCCATTCGGTACGGCGTTGCTCTTCGGTGGTAGTGACGCAGACATGGGCGATACGCACATCAATAAAGCCGCATTTTTCCAGCCATTTTTTTAATGCCGGCGCGGAAGGAATAAAATAGACGTTACGCATCTGCGCGTAGCGGTCACCCGGCACCAGTACGGTATTTTCGTCGCCGTCGACGACCAGCGTTTCCAGTACCAGTTCACCCTCGTTGACCAACTGATCTTTTAACTGCCACAGATGCTCCAGCGGCGAGCGACGGTGATAAAGCACCCCCATCGAGAAGACGGTATCAAATGCTTTCAGCGCCGGGAGTTGTTCAATGCCCAACGGCAGCAGATGCGCGCGCTGATCGTTACCCAACAGTTTACGCACCGCCTCAAACTGGCAGAGGAAAAGCTGTGTAGGATCGATGCCGACCGCCAGATGTGCGCCCGCGCCAATCATCCGCCATAGGTGATAGCCGCTGCCGCAGCCGACATCAAGGATCGTCCGGCCGGTTAAATCTGACAGATGCGGCAGTACGCGATCCCACTTCCAGTCGGAGCGCCATTCGGTATCAATATCTACGCCATAAAGCGAGAACGGGCCTTTACGCCACGGCATCAGATTACGCAGCAACGTATCAATACGCTTTAGCTGACCTTCGCTGAGCGGCGTTTCGCTTTCCGCCGTGACGCTGTGCAGTAAATCCAGCCGCCAGGGCGTCATTTCCGGTAAAAATTCTACCGCGTTCGACCACTGTTTAAACAAGCCATGCTGCTGCTCGCGTTGCCAGGCGGCAATCTGCGCGGGCAATGTTTCCAGCCAGTGGGAGAGATGATTTTTAGCAATGAGCTGATAAAAGTTACCAAACTCGATCATGTGGCAACTCCGGCTTTTAACGCGACAAGCGACCCGAAATTAAAGCACTGGAACCACAGTTCACTATGTTCGAAACCCGCCTTACGCAGGCGCGCTTTATGTGTTTCCACCGAGTCGGTGAGCATCACGTTTTCCAGCATACTGCGCTTCTGACTGATCTCCAGTTCGCTGTACCCATTCGCGCGTTTAAAATCGTGGTGCATGTTGAATAACAGCTCGCCCACTTTCGCATCTTCAAAGCTAAATTTTTCCGACAGTACCAGCGCGCCGCCGGGATTCAACCCCAGGTAAATCTTATCCAGCAATGCCTGGCGTTCGGCAGGTTCAAGGAATTGCAGGGTAAAATTCAGCACCACCATCGAGGCGTTTTCAATAGTGATATCGCGGATATCGCCTTCAACGACTTCAACCGGCGTAGGCGCTTTATATGCATCAATATGGCGGCGGCAGCGTTCAATCATGGCCGGAGAGTTATCGACGGCGATAATGCGACAATGCTCATGGCGGATATTACGCCGAACAGACAGCGTCGCGGCGCCCAGCGAGCAGCCCAGATCGTAGACCTGCGTGTTCGGCTGCACAAAGCGTTCAGCCAACATGCCGATCATGGAGATGATGTTGGAGTAGCCTGGTACCGAACGCTGAATCATGTCGGGGAAAACTTCGGCTACTCGTTCATCAAAAGTCCAGTCGCCGAGACGGGCGATAGGCGCAGAAAAAAGCGTGTCGCGGTGAGACATAACGTATACATCCGGGAAAAATAAAGGCGCATATTGTGCGCTAATACAGGGAGAAAACCAACTCCCAGGGCATATACCACAGGTTTGCCAGCACCATCAGCAACAATGCGCACCAGGTCGCGCTCATCCCCGCCCGCCGCCAGCGGAACAGGCGGTGGTGAAAACCGTAATAATGCATCAGCCGACCGGCGATTAAAATGATGCCGCAGATATGCACCATCCACGTTTCGGCGCCGTTCATTTCCATAAACAGCAGCAGCACCAGCGCGACAGGAATATATTCCACCGCGTTGCCATGAATACGGATGGCGCTTTGCAATTCGCTAAAACCGCCGTCGCCATAGGCGACACGGTACTGCATTCGCAAGCGAACGACATTAAAAGAGAACTTCATTAATAATAACGCACCCAAAACGGCATACAGCGCGCTTACCATACAAACTCCCTTTTAAAATGGCTGATGGCACTGTCTATGATAGGGGGCATTTTCAGAAAAGAGAAGATTGCTGTGGAATGGACGGAGCAGTGCCGATTTCCGGTAAGACGCTGCGTAAATCATGCCAAAGCGTATTCACCAGTTCCGGCGCCTGCGCGATATCCGGAGTATGTAAAAACAGAAAAGGCGTGGTGGTCTGCCGCCACTGCGGGAGTTTCTGCAACCAGGCGGCGAAAAATTCACGGTTTTGCGCCATATTATCGCTACCGATAAAACGCACCATTGGATGGCTGGCCGTCACGACAGCATGTACCGGAACTTTGGGTTTTTTTCGCTGCGCGTCGCGGACGGCCTCGCTGTGGGGATGGGCGGCATGTACCGGACGACTATCCAGGATCACGCGGTTTACGCCGCGCGCGTGTAACCCGCGATTGAGCCGCTGTTCATCCTCACCTTTGTCAAAAAAACACGGATGACGAACTTCTACGCCATAGGTAAACGTGGCGGGGAGCGCATCAAGAAACTGCCATAAGGCGGGGAGATCGCGCGGTCCAAAGGCGGCGGGCAACTGCAGCCAGTATTGGCCAATACGCGTTTCCAGCGGCGCCAGGCGGGTAAAAAACGCCTGTACCAGATCGTCGCAATGGCGCAGCGCGGCCTGGTGAGAAATGGTCGCGGGAAATTTAAAGCAAAAACGGAAATCGTCCGTAGTTTGCGCATACCAGCGATCGACAATTTCCGCTTTCGGCAGCGCGTAAAGCGTGGTGTTGCCCTCTACGCAATTAAAGTGGCGGGCATACTCTTCCAGACTGGTGATGCCGAGCCGCGCCCATTTCGGGTGCGACCATTGCGGCAGGCCAATGTAGATCATAAGGCGTTTAAAATATCCTCTACGCTGCGTACCCGGCCAATGCGCGGGAAAATATGCGTCATACTGCTCTGATGCTGCTCACTGCTGGCGGCGCTACAGGCATCTTCGGCAATAATAAGGTTAAATCCCAACTCCCAGGCGTTACGCGCTGTGGATTCGACGCCGATATTGGTTGAGATCCCGCACAATATGATGGTGTCGATACCCCGGCGGCGAAGCTGTAATTCCAGATCGGTGCCGTAAAACGCGCCCCACTGGCGTTTAGTCACTTCCAGATCGCTGTCCTTTTTACCCAATGCCGTAGGCCAGGTCCACCAGTTTTCCGGCAACGCGTGCGCAGGCGTTGCGGCATCCACGGGTTGTTTTAACGCTTCGGCATAATCATCAGACCATCCGACGCGTACCATAACCACGGGCGAGCCGTTGGCACGACACTTTTCCGCCAGCCGCGCGGCGCGGGCGACCACCTCATTTGCCGTATACGGGCCGCCGGCAAACGGAAGAATTCCTTCCTGTAAATCAATAACCACCAGGGCGGTTGTGGTCGCGTTGAGTTTCAGCATGATAATCACTCTCCTAAAAATAGCGGATTTCACTACACCTTAAGCGCGATTAAAGAGGAAAGCGGCGACAAATATTGTTAATTTTTGTGAGCATACGCAATACCCGCGTGAAAAACCCGGGTACAGTCAGTATGAACCAAGTGTCGATACCGCATGAAACGGGCAAGTTATCGCTCCCATGCTGGATTGACTCTTATCGTGCGGCAGAATTTCCAGTATAATAGCCGCCTTTTTTCATCCAGTTGTGACATACAGCTAAAGCTGCGACTTCGTCGCCTGCATGGCAGGCAACAATCCGCCTGCGGCTAAGTTAAGGGATATCTCATGCGTACAGAATATTGCGGACAGCTACGTCTGTCCCACGTGGGGCAGCAGGTGACTCTGTGTGGTTGGGTCAACCGTCGTCGTGATCTTGGCAGCCTGATCTTTATCGATATGCGCGACCGCGAAGGTATTGTGCAGGTGTTCTTCGATCCGGATCGTGCGGACGCGTTAAAGCTGGCCTCTGAACTGCGTAATGAGTTCTGCATTCAGGTTACGGGCACCGTGCGTGCGCGTGACGCGAAAAACGTCAATGCGGATATGGCGACCGGCGAAATTGAAGTGCTGGCGTCCTCTCTCACTATCATCAACCGCGCAGACTCACTGCCGCTTGACGCTAACCACGTTAATACCGAAGAGGCGCGTCTCAAGTACCGCTATCTGGATTTGCGTCGTCCGGAAATGGCGCAGCGCCTGAAAACTCGCGCCAAAATTACCAGCCTGGTGCGTCGTTTTATGGACGATCACGGTTTCCTTGATATTGAAACGCCGATGCTGACCAAAGCCACGCCGGAAGGCGCGCGCGACTATCTGGTGCCTTCGCGCGTGCACAAAGGTAAATTCTACGCGCTGCCGCAGTCGCCGCAGCTGTTCAAACAGCTCCTGATGATGTCCGGTTTCGACCGTTACTATCAGATAGTCAAATGCTTCCGTGATGAAGACTTACGTGCTGACCGTCAGCCGGAGTTTACTCAGATCGACGTCGAGACCTCCTTCATGACCGCGCCACAGGTGCGCGAAGTGATGGAAGCGCTGGTGCGCCATTTATGGCTGGAAGTGAAAGGCGTGGATCTGGGGGATTTCCCGGTCATGACGTTTGCCGAAGCGGAACGTCGTTACGGTTCCGACAAACCAGACCTGCGTAACCCGATGGAACTGGTAGATGTCGCTGACCTGCTGAAATCGGTAGAGTTCGCGGTCTTCGCGGGCCCGGCTAACGATCCGAAAGGCCGCGTGGCAGCGCTGCGTGTGCCTGGCGGGGCGCAGCTTAGCCGTAAGCAGATCGACGATTACGGTAACTTTGTTAAGATCTACGGCGCGAAAGGCCTGGCGTATATCAAAGTTAACGAGCGCGCGAAAGGTCTGGACGGGATTAACAGTCCGGTGGCCAAGTTCCTGACCGCCGACATCGTCGACGCTATCCTTGAACGTACCGGCGCGCAGGACGGCGACATGATCTTCTTCGGCGCAGATAACAAAAAAGTGGTTGCCGATGCGCTGGGCGCGCTGCGTCTGAAACTGGGCAAAGACCTGAGCCTGACCGACGAAGACAAATGGGCGCCGCTGTGGGTGATTGACTTCCCGATGTTCGAAGACGACGGCGAAGGCGGTCTGACCGCGATGCACCATCCGTTCACCGCCCCGCGTGACATGACGGCGTCTGAACTGAAAACTGCGCCGGAAGAAGCCGTCGCTAACGCTTACGATATGGTGATTAACGGCTATGAAGTGGGCGGCGGTTCGGTGCGTATTCACAACGGTGAAATGCAGCAAACCGTATTTGGTATTCTCGGTATCAATGAGCAGGAGCAGCGCGAGAAGTTCGGCTTCCTGTTGGATGCGTTGAAATACGGTACGCCGCCGCATGCGGGCCTGGCGTTTGGTCTGGACCGTCTGACCATGCTGTTGACCGGCACCGACAATATTCGTGATGTTATCGCCTTCCCGAAAACGACCGCCGCCGCGTGTCTGATGACCGAAGCGCCGAGTTTCGCCAACCAGGCAGCGTTGACGGAGTTGGGTATTCAGGTTGTGAAGAAAGCCGAGAATAACTGATATGAACAATGTACACGACATCATTCGCGTGATATCGCGGCGGCCCGCAAGGGGGAGCCTCATCAATGCGCGGCGTCACCCAACAGCCAACAACGAGGTCGCGTGAAGGATAAAGTGTACAAGCGCCCCGTTTCGGTCCTGGTGGTTATTTTCGCGCAGGATACGAAACGGGTGCTAATGTTGCAGCGACGCGATGACCCGGATTTTTGGCAGTCAGTGACTGGCAGCATAGAAGAAGGGGAGACCGCGTTGCAGGCCGCCGTACGTGAAGTCAAAGAGGAGGTCACGATTGATGTTGCGGCAGAGCAACTGACCTTAATCGACTGCCAACGTACGGTGGAGTTTGAAATTTTTTCACATTTACGTCATCGCTATGCGCCGGGCGTCATGCACAATACAGAATTCTGGTTCTGCCTTGCGTTACCGCATGAGCGGCAGGTGATATTCACTGAACATCTGACGTACCAGTGGCTTGATGCGCCTGACGCGGCGGCGCTTACCAAGTCCTGGAGTAACCGGCAAGCGATTGAAGAGTTTGTCATTAACGTCGCCTGAAAAGGCGCGCTTTTTTTGAGGAAATATTTATGGCAGGTCATAGTAAATGGGCCAACACCAGACATCGTAAAGCTGCGCAGGATGCCAAGCGCGGTAAAATCTTCACTAAAATTATTCGTGAACTGGTAACGGCAGCTAAATTGGGCGGCGGCGATCCGGATGCCAACCCGCGTCTGCGCGCGGCCGTAGATAAAGCGCTGGCCAACAACATGACCCGCGACACTCTGAACCGTGCCATCGCTCGCGGTGTGGGTGGTGATGAAGACTCGAACATGGAAACCATCATCTATGAAGGTTATGGTCCTGGCGGCACGGCCATTATGATTGAGTGTCTGAGTGACAACCGTAACCGTACCGTAGCGGAAGTGCGTCATGCTTTCAGCAAGTGCGGCGGTAATCTGGGTACCGATGGCTCAGTGGCGTACCTGTTCAGTAAGAAAGGGGTCATCTCCTTTGAGAAAGGCGATGAAGACACCATCATGGAAGCCGCTCTGGAAGCTGGCGCGGAAGATGTTGTGACCTATGATGATGGCGCGATTGATGTTTACACTGCCTGGGAAGAGATGGGCAAAGTGCGTGACGCGCTGGAAGCGGCGGGTCTGAAAGCGGACAGCGCCGAAGTGTCCATGATCCCGTCAACCAAAGCGGATATGGATGCGGAAACCGCGCCGAAACTGCTACGTCTGATCGATATGCTGGAAGACTGTGACGATGTCCAGGAAGTCTACCATAACGGTGAGATCTCTGATGAGGTGGCGGCGACCCTGTAATGGTGCTGTTAAACGCCGGCGGGCAGGGGGTATAGCGTGTCGATTATTCTCGGTATTGACCCCGGCTCGCGCATTACCGGTTATGGCGTTATCCGTCAGGTAGGCAGACAACTGACCTATCTGGGCAGCGGATGTATTCGCACCAAAGTCGATGATTTGCCGTCTCGTTTGAAGCTCATATACGCAGGCGTGACGGAAATCATCACGCAGTTCCAGCCGGACTATTTTGCTATCGAACAAGTGTTTATGGCGAAAAATGCCGATTCAGCCCTCAAGCTGGGACAGGCGCGCGGCGTCGCGATTGTCGCCGCGGTCAATCAGGAACTGCCCGTGTTTGAATACGCGGCGCGTCAGGTGAAGCAAACTGTCGTCGGTATTGGTAGCGCGGAAAAAAGCCAGGTACAGCATATGGTTCGTACGTTGCTGAAGCTCCCCGCTAACCCGCAGGCAGACGCCGCAGATGCGCTGGCTATCGCCATTACGCATTGCCATGTTAGCCAGAACGCGATGCAAATGAGCGAGAGCCGACTCAATCTGGCGCGGGGAAGGTTGCGCTAAATCATTCTCCCTCAGCCTCGCGTTGAGGGGTTTCAATTCCACAGGCACTAATTAATTCTAAATTGGGATGTTGCCACAGGCTGGCTGGCGTCACCGTCTTACGATCCCACGGGATTGAACCTAAAAACCAGAACTTCCAGAAGGCGAGTTTCGCATCAGGATTGCTGTGAAGTAATTCTTCGAATGTCTCAATATCGCCTACCGGAATACATAATGCTTCTTTATAGATATCAAACACAAATTTCGAGCAGAACTGGCGCGATGACTCGTATTTAAACCCCGTGTGATAAAACTTATTCAGCCGGGCGGGAACCTGTTCCATGATGGCGAGTTTCTGTTCGACCGTCAGACCGCCGCACAGGCGACGAACCGCGTAACGTTGTCCAGCTGAACGTTGTATAAACAGTGACAGCGTGGTGACGGTTGAGAGGGGGACGCGACTTTCCGCCACCAGATAGTCATCACCATTATGACCAATAATAATCCCAACATGGTTGCTCCAGCACTGTGAAGCGGTGGATATCTGGCCGAAAAGCGCGGCACCTATACAGGTAAAGACGATATCCCCGGTTTCATATTGGACAGAATAGTGTTTTTTCATCTCTGCATTCCATTATTTGAAATAAATTCCTTTTATTTATTCTACAGGGTAGTTAGCATTATACCAAATAAATGACAAGCCTTAGTGTCATCGAAATATGTATGGTGAATATTTCATTTATTGGAATTAATGTCGCAAATATATTTGGGGGGGATTAAGGTGGTAAATTTCTCATCATCTGATCTCTCATATTGACAGGGAGTATGACGTGGTTGATGATAAACCAATGAGAATAGGTTGGGTATTTTATTTTTCTTATATTTTTGTTGCTATTATCTTTCATCTGCTTATTAGTTTTTGTTATTGTTTGAGTATTGATATGGCAGAGGCTAATACTGTTGTTTTTTTATTAAAGCCAGGGACGATTTCATTATTATTTTTGCTTCTCCCTGCCAGGCGGTTCAGGACCAGACTGTTGGCAACATTGAGTTCAGTTTTCATTACCTTAGTATTTAACCAGTGGCATTTGGTTGCCGGGAATAAAGAACTGGTTTTGTGCCTGCAGGCAGCGTGCTTTATGGCTTTCCTGGCTATGACATCGGTAAAAAAATCCGGGTGGATGATTAGCGCATCATTATTTTTGGTTTGTGCGGCCGGAACGATTCGCCAGTGCTGGCTGGAACAGCTGTTTAACGCTGCCGATATATATATTGTTGATGATGGGCGGAGCTGTGGCGCCAGCGGCCACTGCTTCCAGTATATTGCAGCAAAAGGCCGTGGGTTAGCAGCAAAACGACAGGCACTTTTTAGTAGCGAAGAGTATGTGAATATTTATTATAGTTATTCAGAAGGGATGCCAGCCGTGAATTTCGATGGCATGAAAAATGAGTTTGTACAATATTTATTGTGTCATGGCGAATTAAAATCTGTTGCGCGCGACGATAAAACAACATGCGATTAAATTCAGCGCTAGTGGTTAATATTATTAAATCTATTCTCGGGTCTGTTTTTTTGGAGGCCCGATGTTCCGCTGTTGGCATTCGTACTGGATACATTATTAGTGTTATCAGGATACTCATTATTGAAGACTACCGAACGTGCGCCACGGCATGTTGGCAAAAAGTTGTTCGCGTAGGACGCAAAAAGTTGTCAATGAGTGTACGACTTATTTTGTACGCAGCGGGGAGCGTACCCGTCGTTAACCATCGCGGGTTGTCGGAGTAGAGAAATATCGGGATACGTGTTTTTCATCTGGATAAACATCCAGTCTTTTTTTATGATAGTGCATTATCTTTTCAGCCCTTTACGCAGGAGCGTCATGTGATAGGCAGACTCAGAGGCATTATTCTCGAAAAACAACCCCCGATCGTGCTGCTGGAGACAGGGGGCGTAGGCTATGAAGTACATATGCCTATGACCTGCTTTTACGAGCTGCCGGAGGCCGGGCAGGAGGCAATCGTCTTCACCCACTTTGTGGTGCGTGAAGATGCGCAGTTGCTGTACGGATTCAACAATAAGCAAGAGCGCACGCTATTTAAAGAGCTAATTAAAACGAATGGCGTCGGGCCTAAGCTGGCGCTGGCGATCCTCTCCGGCATGTCGGCGCAACAGTTCGTCAATGCGGTTGAGCGCGAAGAGCTTGGTGCGCTGGTGAAGCTGCCGGGTATCGGCAAGAAAACCGCCGAAAGGCTGATTGTCGAAATGAAAGACCGCTTTAAAGGGCTACATGGCGATCTCTTTACGCCAGCGGTCGATCTGGTATTGACGTCGCCGGCCAGCCCAACCTCGGAAGATGCTGAGCAAGAAGCAGTTGCTGCGCTGGTGGCGCTGGGTTATAAACCGCAAGAAGCCAGTCGGATGGTAAGCAAGATCGCCCGTCCGGATGCAAGCAGTGAAACACTGATTCGCGACGCGTTACGCGCCGCGTTATGAGGTAAAGGATGATAGAAGCAGATCGCCTGATTTCAGCAGGCGCCACGATCGCAGAAGACGTCGCCGATCGCGCCATTCGCCCGAAGCTATTGGCGGAATATGTCGGCCAACCGCAGGTGCGCTCCCAGATGGAGATCTTTATTCAGGCGGCAAAACTGCGTGGCGACGCACTAGATCACTTGCTGATTTTCGGCCCGCCAGGGTTAGGTAAAACGACTCTGGCGAATATCGTTGCCAATGAAATGGGCGTCAATCTCCGAACCACGTCCGGCCCTGTGCTGGAAAAAGCAGGCGATCTGGCGGCTATGCTCACCAATCTTGAACCGCATGATGTGCTGTTTATTGATGAGATTCACCGGCTTTCACCGGTGGTGGAAGAGGTACTCTATCCGGCGATGGAAGATTACCAGCTGGATATTATGATTGGCGAAGGGCCTGCTGCACGTTCAATTAAGATCGATCTGCCGCCGTTTACGCTCATTGGCGCGACGACGCGAGCAGGTTCGCTGACCTCGCCGCTACGTGACCGTTTTGGTATTGTGCAGCGCCTGGAGTTCTACCAGGTGCCCGATCTGCAGCACATCGTCGGGCGCAGCGCAAGGCACATGGGGCTGGAGATGAGCGATGACGGCGCGCTGGAAGTGGCGCGTCGGGCGCGCGGTACGCCGCGTATAGCCAACCGCCTGCTCAGACGTGTGCGTGATTTCGCCGAGGTGAAGCATGACGGGGCTATTTCAGCGGAAATTGCCGCGCAGGCGCTGGATATGCTGAACGTCGATGCGGAAGGGTTTGACTATATGGATCGCAAGCTGCTGCTGGCGGTTATTGATAAATTCTTCGGTGGTCCGGTGGGACTGGATAACCTGGCGGCGGCGATTGGCGAAGAGCGTGAAACCATTGAGGATGTGCTGGAGCCGTATCTGATTCAGCAAGGCTTTTTGCAGCGCACGCCGCGTGGGCGTATGGCAACGGTGCGCGCCTGGAACCATTTCGGGATCACGCCGCCAGAGATGCCTTAGCGCCTGAAATCGCTGCGCTCATCAGACCTGGGCGATTTTGTAGGCCCGGTAAGCGCAGCGCCACCGGGCAACACACGCTTAGCTTGCCTGCTTTTTCATCATACTTAAGATAAACAGCAGCGCGGCACACAGCACTACGGATGGCCCTGCCGGGGTATCATAAAAGGCTGAGAAGGTCAGTCCACCTGTAACCGCTATCATACCCACACCAACGGCGACGCCCGCCATCTGCTCCGGCGTACGGGCAAAGCGACGCGCGGTTGCGGCGGGGATAATCAGCAGCGACGTAATGATCAGCGCTCCGACAAACTTCATCGCTACGCCAATGGTTAACGCCGTTACCAGCATCAATAGCAGCTTCACGCGCTGTAACTTCACGCCATCGACAAAGGCAAGATCCGGACTGATAGTCATTGACAGCAAGTTGCGCCACTGCCAGAAGAGAATGGCCAGCACAATAACGACCCCAATAGCGATCGAGATAAGATCTTCCGGTGTGACGGCCAGTAAATCGCCAAACAGATAAGCCATTAAATCAACGCGGACGTTGGACATCAGGCTGACCACGACCAGTCCTAAAGACAAGGCGCTGTGCGCCATAATGCCCAGTAAGGTATCAATCGCGAGGTGAGGGCGTTTCTCCAGCCATACCAGACCGGCGGCCAGCAGCAGCGTAACGGCGATTACCGCATAAAAGGGGTTAACGTCCAGCAACAGGCCAAACGCCACGCCCAGAAGCGACGCGTGAGCCAGCGTATCGCCAAAATAGGACATCCGACGCCAGACCACAAATGAGCCCAAAGGACCAGCGGCGCACGCCAGCATCATCCCGGCCAGCCAGCCGGGCAGTAATAATTCAATCATGAGTGACCATTTCCCCGGCGCAGTACAATACGACCCTGTAAATCGTGGCGATGATTATGATGATGGCGATAAATCCCTAATTGCTCCGCGCCTCGCGGGCCAAACATAGAGATAAATTCCGGATGCATAGACACCACTTCCGGCGCGCCGGAACAGCAAATATGATGGTTCAGGCATAACACTTCATCCGTCTTTGCCATGACCAGATGTAGATCATGTGACACCATCAACACGGCGCAATCGAGTTCGCGACGCAGCTGATCGATAAGGTCGTATAACGCGACCTGGCCGTTGACATCCACGCCTTGCGTCGGCTCATCAAGTACCAGCAACTGCGGCCTGTTAAGCAGAGCACGCGCCAGCAGTACGCGCTGTGTCTCGCCGCCGGAGAGTTTTTGCATGGGCGCGTCAATCAAATGTCCGGCCTGAACGCGTTTAAGCGCCGGGAGAATATCCGTTTTTTGCGTGCCCGGACGTAAACGTAAAAACCGGTTTACCGTCAGCGGAAGCGTGGTATCGAGATAGAGCTTTTGCGGGACATAGCCGATACGGAGTTGCCCGTTGCGCTTGATCACCCCTTCATCAGGGGCTACCAGTCCTAAAACCACGCGTACAAGCGTTGACTTCCCCGCGCCGTTAGGACCG
The DNA here is from genome assembly GCF_046552235.1 of Salmonella sp. SAL00670. NCBI lineage: Bacteria > Pseudomonadati > Pseudomonadota > Gammaproteobacteria > Enterobacterales > Enterobacteriaceae > Salmonella > Salmonella sp. SAL00670. Next base: position 1,114,336 of record NZ_JBGDUO010000001.1, on the reverse strand, counting down.
AGAAGCGTTAAAATTTTTCCGGGGCTCAATTCAAGCGACACGTCAGAGAGGACGCGGCGTTGACCAAATGAGACCGAGACGTTTTCCAGTGAAACTAAACTTGTCATGTTAATTTTAGGCTTGCAGAAGTGATAGAATGTTATAATATCACATTTCACACATTCATTACGATGATTAGTCGCATTATGTTACAGAAAAATACGCTTCTTTTCGCAGCATTATCCGCCGCGCTTTGGGGGAGTGCAACCCAGGCTGCCGACGCCGCCGTTGTCGCTTCGCTTAAACCGCTTGGGTTCATCGCTTCCGCCATTGCTGATGGCGTTACGGATACGCAAGTATTACTTCCGGATGGGGCATCCGAGCATGATTATTCATTGCGTCCATCAGACGTAAAACGCTTACAGGACGCGGACTTAGTCGTCTGGGTTGGCCCGGAAATGGAAGCCTTTATGGAGAAGTCGGTCAGGAATATCCCTGATAATAAGCAGGTTACCATTGCGCAACTTGCCGATGTAAAACCGTTACTCATGAAGGGCGCGGATGATGATGAGGATGAACATGCGCATACGGGCGCCGATGAGGAAAAAGGTGACGTACATCACCATCACGGCGAATATAACATGCATCTTTGGCTCTCCCCAGAGATAGCGCGGGCTACAGCGGTTGCAATCCATGAAAAATTAGTGGAACTTATGCCGCAAAGTCGAGCCAAACTCGACGCCAACCTGAAGGATTTTGAGGCACAATTAGCCGCAACCGATAAACAGGTCGGTAACGAGCTCGCGCCGCTCAAGGGGAAAGGGTATTTCGTTTTTCATGACGCCTACGGTTACTACGAAAAACACTACGGACTCACCCCGCTCGGTCACTTTACCGTGAACCCTGAGATACAACCTGGCGCGCAGCGTTTACATGAAATAAGAACACAGTTGGTTGAGCAAAAAGCAACCTGCGTTTTTGCTGAGCCACAATTCAGGCCAGCGGTCGTGGAAGCCGTGGCGAGAGGGACATCCGTTCGAATGGGAACACTGGACCCCCTCGGGACGAACATTAAACTGGGTAAAACAAGCTATTCAGCGTTTTTAAGCCAATTAGCCAACCAGTATGCGAGCTGCCTGAAAGGAGATTAACGAGGAAGTGAATACGTGCAACAGATAGCCCGCTCTGTCGCCCTGGCATTTAATAATCTGCCCCGACCCCACCGCGTTATGCTGGGGTCACTTACCGTTCTGACACTGGCCGTCGCCGTATGGCGGCCCTATGTTTACCACCCAGAATCCGCACCAACCGTTAAAACTATTGAACTGGAGAAAAGCGAGATTCGTTCCCTCTTACCGGAGGCCAGCGAACCCATCGATCAGGCCGCGCAGGAAGATGAAGCTATTCCTCAGGATGAGCTGGACGATAAAACCGCAGGCGAAGTCGGCGTCCATGAATACGTCGTCTCCACAGGCGATACGTTAAGCAGCATTCTGAATCAGTACGGCATCGATATGAGCGATATTAGCCGACTTGCCGCTTCTGATAAGGAGCTGCGCAATCTGAAAATTGGCCAACAGCTTTCCTGGACACTGACCGCCGATGGCGATTTACAGCGTCTGACATGGGAAGTCTCCCGCCGTGAAACGCGTACCTACGATCGCACTGCCAACGGTTTTAAAATGAGCAGTGAAATGCAGCAGGGGGACTGGGTTAACAGTCTGCTGAAAGGTACGGTAGGGGGTAGCTTTGTCGCCAGCGCGAAAGAGGCCGGTTTAACCAGCAGCGAAATCAGCGCAGTGATAAAAGCAATGCAGTGGCAGATGGATTTTCGCAAGCTGAAAAAGGGCGATGAATTTTCGGTTCTGATGTCGCGCGAGATGCTGGATGGCAAGCGTGAACAGAGTCAGTTGTTGGGCGTGCGGATGCGTTCCGATGGTAAAGATTACTACGCCATTCGCGCCGCTGACGGTAAATTCTATGACCGTAACGGTGTTGGCCTGGCGAAAGGCTTTTTACGCTTCCCGACCGCCAAACAGTTCCGCATCTCCTCCAACTTCAATCCGCGTCGTCTGAACCCGGTTACCGGACGCGTTGCGCCGCATCGTGGCGTTGACTTTGCGATGCCGCAGGGTACGCCGGTGCTGTCGGTGGGGGATGGCGAGGTCGTGGTCGCTAAACGTAGCGGCGCTGCTGGTTACTACATTGCGATTCGTCATGGACGCACCTACACCACACGTTACATGCACTTGCGTAAGCTGCTGGTGAAACCGGGGCAAAAAGTGAAACGTGGCGATCGTATTGCGCTTTCTGGTAACACCGGGCGTTCCACAGGGCCGCATCTGCATTATGAGGTATGGATCAACCAGCAAGCCGTTAACCCTCTAACAGCAAAATTGCCGCGCACGGAAGGTCTGACGGGGTCAGATCGTCGTGAATACCTGGCACAGGTGAAAGAGGTTCTGCCGCAACTGCGCTTCGATTAACAAATGCGCTGACAGAGCCGGTACGCGATGTGTGCCGGCTTTTTTGTTTTGTGTGAGACGCAGACGTCGCTACACTATTCACAATTCCTTTTCGCGTCAGCAGACCCTGGAAAAGCATGGAAACCAAAAAAAATAATAGTGAGTATATCCCTGAATTCGAAAAATCCTTTCGCTATCCGCAGTATTGGGGCGCCTGGTTGGGCGCTGCGGCAATGGCGGGGATCGCATTAACACCGGCATCATTCCGCGACCCTTTGCTGGCGACGCTGGGGCGTTTTGCCGGACGGCTGGGGAAGAGTTCTCGTCGCCGGGCGCTAATTAATCTGTCGTTGTGCTTTCCGCAGCGTAGCGAAGCTGAGCGCGAAGCGATTGTCGATGAGATGTTCGCCACCGCGCCACAGGCAATGGCGATGATGGCTGAGTTGGCGATGCGCGGTCCGAAAAAAATTCAACAGCGTGTTGACTGGGAAGGTCTGGAAATCATTGAGGAGATGCGTCGTAACGACGAAAAAGTCATTTTTCTCGTACCGCATGGCTGGGGCGTCGACATTCCAGCCATGCTGATGGCCTCTCAGGGGCAAAAAATGGCGGCGATGTTTCATAATCAGGGTAATCCGGTTTTTGACTATATCTGGAACACAGTGCGTCGGCGTTTCGGCGGACGTTTGCATGCGCGTAATGACGGGATTAAACCCTTTATTCAGTCTGTTCGTCAGGGCTACTGGGGTTACTACCTGCCGGACCAGGATCACGGCCCGGAGCATAGTGAATTCGTTGATTTCTTTGCGACATACAAAGCGACGCTGCCTGCAATTGGTCGGCTGATGAAAGTGTGCCGCGCACGCGTGATACCGCTTTTCCCGGTGTATAATGGTAAAACGCATCGCCTGACTATCCAGATTCGCCCGCCAATGGACGATCTGCTCACGGCTGACGACCACACTATCGCCAGACGGATGAACGAAGAGGTCGAAATTTTTGTCGGCCCGCATCCGGAACAGTACACCTGGATCCTGAAGCTGCTCAAAACCCGCAAGCCAGGCGAGATTCAGCCGTATAAGCGTAAAGATCTTTATCCCATCAAATAAATAAAGCCTCTCGTAAGAGAGGCTTTATGCTGACAAACCCTGTACTACCTGATGAACAGGCGTGGGGGAGTTTTACTCAACGGTCAAAATACGCGTGGTATTGGTTGAACCGACGGTGCTCATGACATCGCCCTGGGTCACGATAACCAAGTCGCCGGAAACCAGATACCCTTTATCGCGCAGCAGATTAACAGCTTCATGTGCCGCGACAACGCCATCAGCCGCGCTATCAAAATGCACCGGCGTTACTCCGCGATAGAGCGCGGTCAGGTTCAGCGTGCGTTCATGGCGCGACATGGCGAAAATCGGCAGGCCGGAGCTGATACGGGAAGTCATTAGCGCGGTACGACCGGATTCCGTCATGGTGATGATCGCGGTAACGCCTTTCAGATGGTTTGCCGCATACATCGCAGACATGGCAATAGCTTCTTCAACGTTGTCGAACTGCACGTCGAGACGGTGTTTAGACACATTGATGCTGGGGATTTTTTCTGCGCCCAGGCAGACGCGCGCCATTGCGGCAACGGTTTCAGAAGGATACTGACCGGCTGCGGTTTCGGCAGACAGCATAACCGCATCCGTGCCATCCAGGACGGCGTTCGCCACGTCCATCACTTCCGCACGGGTCGGCATCGGGTTGGTGATCATCGACTCCATCATTTGCGTTGCGGTGATGACTGCGCGGTTTAGCTGACGCGCACGGCGAATCAGCGCCTTCTGGATACCAACCAGCTCCGGATCGCCGATTTCAACGCCCAGGTCGCCACGTGCGACCATCACAACGTCAGAGGCCAGAATGATATCGTCCATGGCGTTTTGGTCGCATACCGCTTCGGCGCGTTCGACTTTAGCCACAATTTTCGCGTCGCAGCCGGCGTCGCGCGCCAGGCGGCGTGCATAGTTCAGATCTTCGCCGCAGCGCGGGAAGGAGACGGCCAGATAGTCAACGCCTATCAGCGCAGCGGTTTGAATATCGGCTTTGTCTTTTTCGGTCAGCGCTTCAGCAGAAAGCCCGCCGCCGAGCTTGTTAATGCCTTTATTGTTAGACAGCGGGCCGCCGACGGTGACCTCGGTAAAGACTTTCATGCCCTGGACTTCAAGCACTTTCAACTGCACTCGACCATCGTCAAGCAGCAGGATATCGCCAGGAACGACGTCTGCCGGCAACCCTTTGTAATCAATGCCGACTTTTTCTTTGTCGCCTTCGCCTTTACCCAGGTTAGCGTCTAACAGAAATTTGTCCCCGATATTGAGGAACACTTTGCCTTCTTTAAAAGTGGAAACGCGAATTTTTGGCCCTTGCAGGTCGCCTAAAATAGCCACATGACGCCCCAGTTTGGCGGCAATCTCACGGACTTTATCAGCACGCATTTTATGATCTTCCGGCGAGCCGTGAGAGAAGTTCATACGTACTACGTTTGCGCCCGCGGCGATAACCTTCTCAAGGTTGTTATCGCGGTCAGTTGCCGGGCCTAACGTGGTAACGATTTTGGTTCTGCGAAGCCTTCTGGACATGTAATACTCCGTTGACTAAAACAACTTGGTGTTGCGTGAACATTGATCCGGTCGTTCTGAAACCTTAACGGTATAAAATGAACGTCCCCGGATGACGAAAAGGGTAGAACATTGTTATTGCTTTTAGCGGTCATCACTCCTGATGAGTAATTCTTTATCAAAACGCGATTCCTTGAGCGCTTCCTTGACACGCTTCAAGTTATCTCTGAATTTTGCCCCGCGACGCAAAGTAAATCCCGTTGCCAGCACATCTATCACGGTCAGCTGAGCAAGTCGAGAGACCATGGGCATATAAATGTCTGTATCTTCCGGTACGTCGAGGGTAATGGCCAGCGTGGCTTCGCGCGCCAGCGGCGTTCCAGCGGAGGTCAGGGCGATCACCATCGCATCGTTTTCCCGCGCCAACTGCGCCAGTTCCACCAGGCTCTTGGTTCTGCCAGTATGCGAAATGAGCACGACGACGTCATCATCGTTACAATTCATACAGCTCATCCGTTGCAGCACGATATCGTCGGAGTAAATCACCGGCACATTGAAGCGAAAAAACTTATTCATGGCGTCATGCGCGACTGCGGCGGAGGAACCAAGACCAAAAAAGGCGATTTTTTTTGCCTGGGTCAGTAAATCGACGGCGCGGTTGACGGCCGATTTATCCAGCGACTGACGAACATGGTCGAGACTGGCCATGGCGGACTCGAAGATTTTTCCTGTATAGGCCTCAACGCTGTCATCTTCATCCACATTGCGATTAACATAGGGGGTGCCATTTGCCAGACTTTGCGCCAGATGCAGTTTAAAATCAGGAAAGCCGCGGGTATTCATGCTGCGACAGAAACGGTTCACCGTTGGCTCGCTAACGTTAGCTTCCTGGGCCAGCATGGCAATGCTTAAGTGAATCGATCTGCCTGGGGCGGCCAGAATAACATCGGCGACTTTTCGTTCAGATTTGCTTAAATGTTCCAGTTGAGACTGGACTTTTTCCAGCATATTCATGATTAGCAAGGCTCATGGGTATTAGCGATTTCAATGATGCGCGAAACCGAGCGCGTTTTGTTAGATATTACTCCTGGCGGCTGTCAAAGGGGGCAAAATGGCTAAAAAAGGTGTCGTTTTTTTTCATTACATGACCGACGTCGGATTTTAAGTTCCAGCTTGTGTGGAAAAGCGACAATTTTATTAGGCGTTTTGCCGATTATATTGCCAATCAAACGCCGGTTCACCCATGAAAAGGCGTTTACGGTTTCCGTAATCTCGTAAAAGCAGTACAGTGCTGTGTAATAAAATTACAACGATATCCTGGCTAAAGTACCAGGAGATTAACTGAGGAGAATGACATGGCGGTAACGCAAACAGCCCAGGCATGTGACCTGGTCATTTTCGGCGCGAAAGGCGACCTGGCGCGCCGGAAACTGCTGCCTTCCCTGTATCAGCTTGAGAAAGCCGGCCAGATCCATCCGGATACCCGTATCATTGGGGTGGGGCGCGCGGACTGGGATAAAGAAGCTTATACCCACGTCGTGCGTGAGGCGCTGGAAACCTTCATGAAGGAAAAAATTGATGAAGGCTTGTGGGATACGCTGAGCGGCCGTCTGGATTTTTGTAATCTTGACGTTAACGATACGCCTGCGTTTAGTCGCCTGGGCGATATGCTGGATCAAAAAAACCGCACCACCATTAACTATTTTGCGATGCCGCCCAGCACCTTTGGCGCTATTTGCAAAGGGTTAGGAGAGGCTAAACTCAACGCCAAACCGGCGCGCGTCGTGATGGAAAAACCGTTGGGTACTTCGCTGGCGACCTCGCGTGAGATTAACGATCGGGTCGGCGAATACTTTGAAGAGTGCCAGGTGTATCGTATCGACCACTATCTGGGCAAAGAAACGGTTCTCAACCTGCTGGCGCTGCGTTTTGCCAACTCGTTATTCGTTAATAACTGGGATAACCGCACTATCGATCACGTTGAGATTACCGTAGCGGAAGAGGTGGGGATTGAAGGGCGCTGGGGATATTTTGACCAGGCCGGTCAGATGCGCGATATGATCCAGAACCACTTGCTGCAAATTCTCTGCATGATTGCCATGTCACCGCCGTCTGACCTGAGCGCCGACAGTATTCGCGATGAAAAAGTCAAAGTGTTGAAATCGTTGCGCCGTATTGATCGCTCCAACGTGCGTGAAAAAACGGTTCGTGGTCAATACACCGCGGGCTTTGCGCAGGGTCAAAAGGTGCCGGGCTATCTGGAAGAAGAGGGCGCGAATAAAAGCAGCAACACCGAAACTTTCGTCGCGATCCGCGTCGACATCGATAACTGGCGTTGGGCGGGCGTGCCATTCTATCTGCGCACCGGCAAGCGTCTGCCAACCAAGTGCTCTGAAGTCGTGGTTTATTTCAAGACGCCTGAACTGAATCTCTTTAAAGAGTCCTGGCAAGACCTGCCGCAGAACAAATTGACGATTCGCCTGCAGCCGGATGAAGGCGTAGATATTCAGGTGCTTAACAAAGTACCGGGGCTGGATCATAAGCATAATCTGCAGATCACGAAGCTTGATCTGAGCTACTCCGAGACCTTTAATCAGACGCACCTGGCGGATGCATATGAGCGCCTGCTGCTGGAAACGATGCGTGGCATTCAGGCGCTGTTTGTCCGCCGTGACGAAGTGGAAGAAGCCTGGAAGTGGGTGGACTCCATTACCGAAGCATGGGCGATGGACAACGACGCGCCGAAGCCGTATCAGGCGGGCACCTGGGGACCGGTAGCGTCCGTGGCGATGATTACCCGTGACGGTCGTTCGTGGAATGAGTTTGAGTAAATTTGCCACTCACTCTTAGGTGGTATTTTACCGGTAACATGATCTAACACAGATTGTAGAATCATTTTTGCACTTTTAAGCCTCGTGTGGATTCACCTGCGAGGCTTTTTTTATTACACTGCCTGAAACGATTTTGCCCCATTATCCCCGGACATCATGTATTTCACTGTCTTTCCACATTGATGAAACGCATGGTAAACCCGGTAGCCGGACAGATAAATTTCAGGAGCCTCTATGAATCCTAATTTGTTACGCGTAACACAGCGTATTGTCGAACGCTCGCAGCAGACCCGAGAAGCCTATCTTGCCCGCATTGAGCAGGCGAAAACCGCCACGGTCCACCGATCTCAACTGGCCTGCGGCAACCTGGCGCATGGCTTCGCCGCCTGTCAGCCAGAGGACAAAGCCTCGCTGAAAAGTATGTTGCGCAATAATATCGCCATTATTACCTCCTACAATGACATGCTCTCTGCGCATCAACCGTATGAACATTATCCGCAGATTATTCGTCAGGCCCTGCATTCCGTGAATGCGGTAGGTCAGGTCGCAGGCGGCGTACCGGCAATGTGCGATGGCGTTACGCAAGGGCAGGATGGCATGGAGTTGTCGTTACTCAGCCGCGAAGTGATAGCGATGTCGGCAGCAGTAGGCCTCTCTCACAATATGTTTGACGGCGCGTTATTCCTCGGCGTATGCGACAAAATCGTTCCGGGGCTGGCGATGGCCGCGCTCTCTTTTGGTCATTTACCCGCGATTTTTGTTCCGTCAGGCCCGATGGCGAGCGGCCTGCCGAATAAAGAAAAAGTCCGTATTCGTCAGCTATATGCGGAAGGAAAAGTAGACAGAATGGCGCTGCTGGAGTCGGAAGCCGCCTCTTACCATGCGCCGGGCACCTGTACATTTTACGGCACCGCCAACACCAACCAGATGGTGGTGGAGTTTATGGGAATGCAGTTGCCGGGTTCTTCGTTTGTGCATCCGGATGCGCCGCTGCGCGAGGCATTGACTGCCGCTGCCGCACGTCAGGTAACACGTCTTACCGGCAACGGCAATACGTGGATGCCGCTCGGTAAAATGATCGACGAAAAAGTCGTGGTGAACGGCATTGTCGCGCTGCTGGCTACCGGCGGCTCCACCAACCACACCATGCATCTGGTTGCAATGGCGCGCGCGGCGGGCATTCTGATCAACTGGGATGACTTCTCGGATTTGTCGGAAGTGGTTCCGTTGATGGCGCGTCTGTACCCGAACGGTCCGGCGGACATTAACCACTTCCAGGCGGCGGGCGGCGTACCGGTATTGATGCGTGAGCTGCTCAATGCCGGATTGCTGCACGAAGACGTTAACACTGTCGCAGGCTTCGGCCTGAAACGCTATACGCTGGAGCCCTGGCTCAACAACGGCGAGCTGGACTGGCGTGAAGGCGCGGAAAGGTCACTGGATAACGATGTCATTGCCTCTTTTGATAAGCCGTTCTCTCCTCACGGCGGCACTAAGGTGCTAAGCGGTAATCTGGGGCGCGCAGTAATGAAGACGTCTGCGGTACCGGTTGAAAACCAGATCATTGAAGCGCCTGCCATGGTATTTGAAAGTCAGCATGATGTGCTGCCTGCGTTTGACGCGGGTCTGCTTGATCGGGATTGTGTCGTTGTCGTGCGTCATCAGGGACCAAAAGCGAATGGAATGCCAGAATTACATAAACTCATGCCGCCACTTGGTGTATTATTGGACCGCCGTTTCAAAATCGCGTTAGTTACTGATGGACGACTTTCAGGCGCTTCGGGTAAAGTGCCTTCAGCTATCCACGTAACGCCGGAAGCCTACGATGGCGGCTTACTGGCAAAAGTGCGCGATGGCGACATCATTCGCGTGAATGGGCAGACAGGTGAGTTAACTCTGCTGGTCGACGAGGCGGAACTTGCCGCTCGTCAGCCTCATATTCCGGACCTGAGCGCGTCGCGCGTCGGAACGGGGCGTGAGTTGTTTGGCGCGCTGCGCGAAAAGCTGTCGGGTGCGGAGCAGGGCGCAACCTGTATCACTTTTTAAGATGACACACTAGTAATCAGGCGAGAGAAGAATTCCGATGAAAAACTGGAAAACAAGTGCAGAAGCAATCCTGACCACCGGCCCGGTTGTCCCGGTCATTGTAGTCAATAAACTGGAGCACGCGGTGCCGATGGCTAAAGCGCTGGTGGCCGGGGGCGTTCGCGTTCTGGAAGTGACTTTACGTACGGCCTGCGCGATGGATGCAATTCGCGCTATCGCTAAAGACGTGCCGGAAGCGATTGTCGGCGCCGGAACCGTTCTCAATCCGCAGCAGTTGGCGGAGGTGACGGAAGCGGGCGCGCAATTTGCGATTAGCCCGGGACTGACTGAGCCACTGCTGAAAGCCGCGACGGCAGGCACTATCCCATTGATTCCCGGTATTAGCACCGTTTCTGAACTGATGTTGGGCATGGACTATGGTCTGAAAGAGTTCAAATTCTTCCCGGCGGAAGCGAATGGCGGCACTAAAGCGTTGCAGGCGATTGCCGGCCCGTTCTCTCAGGTACGTTTCTGCCCAACCGGCGGCATCTCTCCGGCAAACTATCGTGACTATCTGGCGCTGAAAAGCGTGTTGTGCATCGGCGGTTCCTGGCTGGTGCCGGCCGACGCGCTGGAAGCGGGTGATTACGATCGCATCACCAAACTGGCGCGCGAAGCGGTAGAAGGCGCGAAGCAGTAAGCCGTTAAATGCCCGATGGCGCTTGCTTATCGGGCTTACGAGTGGCGATCAGGCAGGTCTGATAAAAATGCGCTAACGTCGCCATCAGGCGATGGCGCATTAGCCTTTTACCGTCACGCGGCTGGCGGCCTTTTTCGCTCTTATCACCGCTTCTTCAACGTTTTCACCTGTCGCTAACGCTACACCAAGACGACGGCTGCCGTCGATCTCAGGCTTACCAAACAGCCGTACCTGCACTCCGGCTCCTACCGCCGCGTGTACATTATCAAACGTCACATTTTGACTGGTAAGCTGCGGCAGAATCACGGCCGAGGCAGCGGGACCATACTGGCGAATAGCGCCTACGGGCATTCCCAGAAAGGCGCGCACATGCAGCGCAAACTCAGAGAGATCCTGAGAAATCAACGTGACCATTCCGGTATCGTGCGGGCGAGGGGAGACTTCGCTGAAAATGACTTCATCGCCACAGACGAAGAGTTCAACGCCGAACAGGCCATGACCGCCTAACGCCAGTACCACATGACGAGCAATCTCTTGCGCCCGCTTCAGCGCCAGTTCGCTCATCTGCTGTGGCTGCCAGGATTCGCGATAGTCACCATCTTGCTGACGATGACCGACCGGCGCGCAGAAATGCACGCCATCGACGGCGCTAACGGTGAGCAGCGTAATTTCAAAATCAAATTTAACCACGCCTTCCACAATCACGCGACCCGCGCCAGCGCGTCCGCCCTGTTGAGCATACTCCCATGCCTGCGCGAGCTGTTCGGCCGAGCGGATAAAGCTCTGGCCTTTGCCGGAAGAGCTCATGACCGGTTTGACGATGCAAGGAAAACCCACTGCGGCTACCGCATCATGAAAACTGGCCTCACTGTCGGCAAAGCGATACGTCGATGTCGGCAGTCCTAATTCTTCTGCGGCCAGGCGACGGATCCCTTCGCGGTTCATCGTGAGCTGCGTTGCACGGGCGCAAGGCACGACATTCAGCCCTTCGCCCTCCAGCTCGCGCAGCGTATCGGTGGCGATCGCTTCTATTTCCGGCACGATATAATGCGGTTTTTCCTCTGTAATCACATGACGTAGCGCCTCGCCGTCCAGCATATTAATGACGTGTGAACGGTGAGCCACATGCATGGCGGGAGCATCAGGATAGCGATCGACGGCGATAACCTCGATCCCCAGGCGTTGGCATTCAATCGCCACCTCTTTTCCTAATTCTCCTGCCCCTAATAACATCACTCGCGTTGCTGCCGGACGCAGCGCAGTGCCTAATAGCGTCATATTTCTGTCCCCTTATTTACCTGCGCGCAGTATATACGAAAACGTTTGCGTATGTCTTTTCGAATAAATTGCTTTTCTTGCTGCCTTGCAATATACTGTATATAAACACAGGTAAATAAGGGGCTGCAAAATGGCGGTTGAAGTTAAATACGTAGTCATTCGCGAGGGTGAGGAGAAGATGTCATTTACCAGTAAAAAGGAAGCCGACGCCTGGGACAAAATGCTCGATACTGCCGATCTTCTTGATACCTGGCTTGAGCAGTCGCCAGTCGTGCTGGAAGATGGGCAGCGCGAAGCGTTGTCGCTGTGGCTGGCGGAACATAAAGAGGTGTTAAGCACTATCCTCAAAACCGGTAAGTTGCCTTCTCCGCAGGCGGTTGAAAAGGACGCCGCGAGTAAAACGAAAAAGCAAGCCGCCTGAACCCACACTTGCGCTCCCGGCGTTTTGTACCATGCTTTTCCTGAATCATTGTGCTAAGGAGAAAAGTATGAATAAAAGAGGAGCGTTGTTGAGCCTGCTGTTGTTATCCGCCAGCGTATCGGCATTTGCGGCATCCACCGAGAGTAAATCGGTTAAGTTTCCGCAGTGCGAAGGGCTGGATGCCGCCGGGATTGCGGCAAGCGTGAAGCGCGACTACCAGCAAAATCGTATCGTGCGGTGGGCCGACGACCAAAAAAAGGTCGGGCAGGCTGACCCGGTCGCGTGGGTTAATGTGCAGGACGTTGTGGGTCAAAATGATAAATGGACAGTTCCGCTAACTGTTCGCGGTAAAAGCGCCGATATTCATTATCAGGTCATCGTTGATTGCAAAGCCGGCAAGGCGGAATATAAGCCCCGCTAGCAGCGTAATTTGCGCTTCTTTTGCCGGAACAGACAATTCCTGACATCCCCTCAGGTACGCTTGACCATTATTGGTCTGTATTTGAGGGGTACTATGGCTAACTGGTTGAACCAATTACAATCACTTCTTGGGCAAAAAGGCGCTTCCGCATCGCCTTCCGGTGAACAGGGGTTAAATAAACTGCTGGTTCCCGGCGCGCTAGGCGGTCTGGCTGGACTGTTGGTCGCCAATAAGTCTTCGCGCAAATTATTAACCAAATACGGTACTGGCGCTTTGCTGGTGGGCGGCGGCGCGGTGGCGGGTTCCGTATTGTGGAATAAGTACAAAGATAAAGTACGCGCCGCGCATCAGGGGGAGCCGCAATTCGGCAGCCAAAGTACGCCGCTGGATGTTCGCACTGAGCGACTGATCCTGGCGCTGGTTTTTGCTGCAAAAAGCGATGGGCATATTGATGCCAAAGAACGCGCGGCGATTGAGCACCAACTGCGAGAATCAGGTGTTGAAGAGCAAGGGCGTGTGTTTATCGAAAAAGCTATTGAGCAGCCGCTTGATCCACAACGTCTGGCACAGGGCATTCGCAATGAAGAAGAAGCCCTGGAAATCTACTTCCTGAGCTGCGCCGCCATTGATATTGACCACTTTATGGAACGTAGCTATCTGAATGCGTTAGGAGACGCGCTAAAAATTCCTCAGGAGGTTCGGGACGGTATCGAGCAGGACTTGCAGCAGCAAAAACAGGCGCTACCAGGCTGATAACCTGCCATTAAGTAACATGTTTCGCTTGCATCATGCGTGTCTTTTGCCACCCTTATAGGATGGATAGTTTACGTCATTCATGTTGCAAGATAGCGGCGAAGCAGTGACATCTCAGGCGCTTACCGAGGTGAGCGGACCGGGACTACCATGCTAAGCCGCTGTGTTTGCCGCGTGATATATAACAAATATTAACGCAAAAGAAAAAACGACATGTTGCCAAAAGCCAATCGAATTCCCTATGCCATGACCGTACATGGCGATACGCGCATTGATAATTATTACTGGCTGCGAGATGACACTCGCTCGCAGCCGGAAGTCCTTGATTACCTGCATCAGGAAAATGAGTATGGCCGGAAGGTCATGTCCTCTCAGCAGGCGTTACAGGACCGCATTCTAAAAGAAATTATCGATCGTATCCCGCCCAGAGAAGTTTCCGCTCCGTATGTGAAAAACGGCTATCGCTACCGTTATATCTATGAACCCGGCTGCGAATATGCCATCTATCAACGACAATCGGCGTTAAGCGAAGAGTGGAATGTGTGGGAAACCTTGCTCGATGCGAACCAGCGGGCCGCGCACAGCGAATTTTATACGCTCGGCGGGCTTGCCATTACGCCGGATAATACCATCATGGCGCTGGCAGAAGATTATTTATCCCGTCGTCAGTATGGGTTGCGTTTTCGTAACCTCGAAAGCGGTAACTGGTATCCGGAACTTCTGGATAACGTTGCGCCTGAATTTGTCTGGGCCAATGATTCCCTGACCCTTTACTATGTGCGTAAGCATAAGAAGACGCTGCTGCCCTATCAGGTTTGGCGGCACACGATTGGCACTCCGTCATCGCAAGATGAACTGGTATATGAGGAGAAAGACGATACCTTTTATGTCAGCCTGCATAAAACCACTTCGCAGCATTATGTGGTGATTCATCTTGCCAGCGCCACCACTAGCGAAGTGCTATTACTTGACGCGGAACTGGCCGATGCCGAGCCGTTTTCATTTTTACCGCGCCGCAAAGACCATGAATATAGTCTCGATCACTATCAACATAAGTTTTACCTGCGCTCTAACCGGAACGGTAAAAACTTTGGGTTGTACCGTACCCGCGTGCGCAATGAAAACGCCTGGGAAGAGCTGATCCCTCCGCGCGAGCATATTATGCTGGAAGGGTTTACCCTGTTTACCGACTGGTTAGTGGTCGAAGAGCGTCAACGGGGGCTTACCAGCCTGCGGCAAATTAACCGTAAAACCCGTGAAGTGATAGGCATTGCCTTTGACGATCCGGCTTACGTGACGTGGCTTGCCTATAATCCCGAACCTGAGACCTCCCGGCTGCGTTACGGCTATTCTTCAATGACGACGCCAGATACCTTGTTTGAACTGGATATGGATACCGGAGAACGACGGGTACTTAAACAGACGGAAGTGCCTGGGTTTGATTCTGGCTGTTATCAGAGCGAACACCTGTGGATCACCGCACGCGACGGCGTCGAAGTGCCGGTATCGTTGGTTTATCATCAGAAGTATTTTCGTAAAGGGCAAAATCCGCTTCTGGTTTACGGCTACGGATCTTACGGTTCCAGTATTGACGCCGACTTCAGCAGCAGCCGACTGAGCTTGCTGGATCGTGGCTTTGTTTACGCAATCGTACACGTTCGCGGCGGCGGTGAGCTGGGGCAGCAGTGGTATGAAGATGGCAAATTCCTCAAAAAGCGGAATACTTTTAATGACTATCTTGATGCCTGCGATGCCTTATTAAAACTGGGTTACGGTTCGCCGTCGCTGTGTTATGGGATGGGCGGGAGCGCGGGCGGAATGCTAATGGGCGTCGCTATCAACGAACGTCCCGAGCTTTTTCACGGCGTTATTGCCCAGGTACCCTTTGTTGATGTATTAACCACGATGCTGGATGAGTCGATCCCACTAACGACAGGAGAGTTTGAAGAGTGGGGGAACCCGCAGGATATTGAGTATTATGACTATATGAAAAGCTATAGTCCTTATGACAATGTCAAAGCGCAGGACTATCCGCACCTGCTGGTGACGACAGGATTGCACGATTCCCAGGTGCAATACTGGGAACCGGCGAAGTGGGTGGCAAAATTACGCGAGCTAAAAACGGACCAACGTCTGCTGCTGCTATGTACGGATATGGACTCCGGGCACGGTGGTAAGTCGGGGCGGTTTAAATCCTACGAAGGCGTCGCGCTGGAGTTCGCCTTTTTAATCGGCCTGGCGCAGGGAACCTTACATAGCGCATAGACGCGCGCGCCCGCAACGGCTTGTGAGCGTCGCGGATTATTGTGGTGTTCCATTGCTGCGTTGCTCGCCAGCCTGAACATCTTCCAGGTAGTGTTTAAGCGTCAGGCGAAGCTCCGGGCTCATATTATCAAGGTTATTAAAAAGCCAGCGTAAATAGCCCGGATCGCGTTTTGCGACTTCAGATACCGCCTTACCGCGGTATTTACCGAACGAGAAAGTGGTTAACAGCGCAGGACGGCCCGTGATATTGACCATCTCTTCCGCGGTCCAGCCGGTGGTTCGCATAATATCAATCAGCAAGGCGGCGGTGATATAGCAATCATAAAGCGCCCGGTGATGATGCAGCCCCGGTGGCGTTTGTACGCTTAGTTTGCGCGATTTATAGAGCGCCATATTGCTGTATTTTATTCCCGGCCACAGGCGTCGCGACAACTTCATGGTACAGATCCACTCACCCGGCAATTCAGGTAATACGCGTCTGTCGAAACTGGCATTGTGAGCGACATACCACTCACTACCGTAATAAAGCGGTATGACATCTTCAATCCACGGCTTATCGGCGACCATGGCTTCGGTAATACGGTGTATCGCCATCGCCTGCGGCGTAATAGGGCGATCGGGGCGTATCAGGTGACTCATGGGATTGACAATGTTGCCATCAATGACATCTACAGAGGCTATCTCTACGATCCCGCCCTGCAGCCCGCAGGTTTCCGTGTCTATAATCCGCAACATGATTCATTCCTCACCGAAAGACCTTAGCGTAATGGAATGATATCGCCTTGCCAACCCTCGGTTGTGCGCAGGCCCGTCAGTAATAGCGAACCGCAATCGGCACGAACAATAAGTTGCCCGCTTTCATCCCACAGAGCGCTACTGCCACAGGCATTGGCCATCAGTACGGCCAGCGCATATTTATGCGAAAAACGTTGTAAGCGTGAGGTAGAAGCATGGAGTTCAGGTTCGTTAAGACATTGACTGGTTGTGAATAACGTAAATGAGGGATCTATATCACCACCTTCTGGCTGCTCATCCACCACGTTGATAGCGCTTCGCTGCCTAGCAATACAGGCGCCATGACTTTTGTGAAACATGAGCGGCGACGTTAGCCATGGGGCAAAAATAGCGATGCCTTTTACGAAGCGGCAGTTATGCTCAACAGGCATACCCACAATGATAGTCATATGGTGGGTATCGGCCGCATGAGTGAGCGGCTGTAAAAGCGCCTCGTCAGGCGGGGCGGGCAACGGTTTATTTCTTTCGTCGCAGCCTAATAGCGACAGCGACGGAAAGACCAGCAGTTCGCACTGTTGACGAGCCGCAAGCTCAATATATTCCAGATGATGGGCGACATGCTCCGCCGGCGAGGCGTTCAGGGGCGCATACTGCGCAGCAGCAATTTTCCAGGAGGACATAATGACTTCCTTTTCATAGTCTCTACAGCCATTCTAAAAAGCATAGGTTAAGAATCGCCTTATAATGTAGTCGTCTGCATGTAAGGAAGTGTAACGTTATATAATTTTTATTTAACTTTGGGTTCGTAAGGGAGTCGGGATAGTGATACGGAAGCCAGACGATGGGCAATCAGCCGCTCACGAAACCAGGCGCGTAGATGCTCTGGCTGCTCACGTTCGACCGCCTCCGCGACAACTGGCATATTGTAGCGCTCTTTAAATGCCACCCCGGCTGCCGCCAGGTCCACATTGACTTTATCCATTTCCGCTTGTTCAAGCTGAGCCAGATTTGTTTTCATACGTGTCTCCTTTTTTGTTGCCGCCAGAAGGTACTAAGAGTCCGCGGTAATGGCAAGATGGAAATGATGATCCTCGACTCATTGATTGTTGAAGGTTATTCTTTGTAACGTAGGTATAACAAAAAGGAATAGTGAATATGGCTTCTTCTGCACCATCGCGACGTTTAGCTTTACTGCTGCTGGCATCGACATTTGTGACGCCAGCGGCCTGGGCACATGCGCACCTGACGCATCAGTATCCAGCGGCGAATGCTGCCGTTACGGCCTCGCCACAGGCGCTGACTCTGAATTTCTCTGAAGGGATTGAGCCAGGGTTCAGCGGCGCAACCATTACTGGCCCTCAGCAAGAGCTCATCAAAACGCGCCCGGCAAAGCGAAATGAACAGGATAAAACGCAGTTGATTATCCCGCTTGAGCAGCCGTTAAAATCTGGCGCTTACACGGTAGACTGGCACGTTGTGTCGGTGGATGGACATAAAACAAAAGGGAAATACACCTTCAGCGTGAAATAAATGATGCTGACATTCGTCTGGATAACTCTCCGATTTATTCATTTTGCTAGTTTGATGCTGGTCTACGGCTGCGCGCTTTACGGCGCCTGGCTGGCACCCGCACCAATTCGTCGTTTAATGACGCGTCGATTTTTACATCTGCAACGACATGCCGCCGCCTGGAGCGTTATCAGCGCGGCTTTTATGCTGGCGATTCAGGGCGGGCTGATGGGCGGCGGCTGGCCCGATGTTTTTTCCGTCTCGGTGTGGGGCGCGGTACTGCAAACCCGCTTTGGCGCGGTCTGGATATGGCAAATTATCCTCGCGCTGGTCACGCTGGCGGTGGTAGTCATTGCGCCGGTAAAAATGCAACGACGGCTTCTTATTCTAACCGTTGCTCAGTTTATCCTGCTGGCAGGCGTTGGACATGCGACGATGCGCGATGGTGTAGCGGGAACATTACAGCAAATTAACCATGCTCTGCATTTGCTCTGTGCCGCAGCCTGGTTTGGCGGGCTGTTGCCAGTGGTTTATTGTATGCGCATGGCTCAAGGACGCTGGCGTCAACATGCCATTAGCGCCATGATGCGTTTTTCTCGTTATGGTCACTTTTTTGTGGCGGGCGTACTGCTCACAGGCATTGGCAACACGCTATTTATCACGGGATTTACCGCTATCTGGCAGACCACCTATGGACAGTTGCTTTTGTTAAAATGTGCGCTGGTGGTGCTTATGGTAGCAATTGCGCTGACGAATCGGTATGTTCTCGTACCACGTATGCGACAGGAAAATCCCCGGACTGACCTATGGTTTGTCAGGATGACGCAAATTGAATGGGGAGTTGGAGGCATAGTTCTGGCGATCGTCAGCCTGTTTGCAACCCTCGAACCTTTCTGATGGACTGGCATAACGAATGAAAAAAATACTCCTTCCGGCGCTTCTGCTGGCCACTTCGGGCGTAGTGTTGGCGGCGCCGCAGGTGATTACCGTAAGTCGTTTTGAAGTAGGAAAAGACAAGTGGGCGTTTAATCGGGAAGAGGTCATGTTGACCTGTCGGCCTGGCCAGGCGCTCTATGTGATCAACCCCAGTACGCTGGTGCAGTATCCCTTGAATGCCATTGCCGAACAGCAAGTAGCGGAGGGTAAAACGCGCGCTCAGCCTATTGCCGTCATTCAAATCGATAACCCGGCGAAGCCCGGTGAGAAAATGAGTCTGGCGCCGTTTATCGAACGTGCGCAAAAGCTTTGTGATCCATCCAATAGCTGACTGATTTTTAATAAAAAACCGTAAACCTTCACGAAAAGGCTTACGGTTTTTTTATCTCTGATAACAGACAAAACGCTAGGTTTTTTCAATCACCTTCGTCGCAAACTGGAAAACCTGGCGTCGTCATCTATTCTTAAAGGGCAAGGCGATTTAGCCTGCATTAATGCCAACTTTTAGCGCACGGCTCTCTCCCAAGAGCCATTTCCCTGGACCGAATACAGGAATCGTATTCGGTCTCTTTTTATTTTTCTTATAAATCAGTTAATTAAAATCAATGATCCGAAATTTTTCCGAATTTCTGTATTCCGGTCTTTTTGGTTATATCACAATCAAATTAAATTTAACATTTATTTCACAACAAAAATTGGAGTATTAGAGCATCATATAAGCTTTATCATCACGCTCATCGAGATAGAGTTTCGTGGTGTTCGCTGATGTGTGGCCCAGGAGTTTTTGGGCGAACACCTCGCCGTGCTCGTTTTTGTACAGCCGCCCGGCCAGACTTCGGATCTCGTGAAATGTCGGTGGATTATTGCTGAAGTTAACGCCGGAGGCTTTTCTTGCTTTTACAAATGTCTTTGTCAGCCCATCCGGGTGAATATTCCCGGTCGGGCTATTTTTCCTGATTCCTGCACTGATCATGAAATCAGTTCTGCTTACCAGCCGGCAGCGATCGATAACCGTTCCCAGACGTAACCCTGGTGCCTCAAGGGTCAGGGATAGGGGAATGGCTATTTTCATTCCGGTTTTAATCTGAGTTACGTATAAGCGGTTGTCAAAAACATCACTAAATTTCATATTTACGATATCCTCCCTACGTTGACCAGTAACGAGCGCTAAATCCATCGCGAGAGGGAACCATGCAGGCATATGCTCTGCTGCCGCTCGTGTGGCGTTATACGTTTCCAGTTGCAGGCGTTCCCTGGCCACCTTAATCTCTGGTATCCGGGTTGCTTCCACCTGGTTTTTCACAATATGCCCTTCGACAATAGCCTCTCTGAACATGTCAGATAGAACTGATCTCATTGCTCCCGCCATAGTGTTTTTTCCCTCGGTTATCCACGACTCAAGAAACTTGGCAATGTGCCTGGTTGTTACTTCTGCCAGTATTATTTCCCCCATTTTTTCGCGTACGGTCGCTAATTGATTACTGCGAATCTTGTAGGTATTAACCGACAGACTCCGGCGCTGTAATAAAACCTCATAGCGATCAATCCATGCGGACACAGTGAATGAGTCCGTTCCTTTTAGTTTTTCAATAAGCGCCACTGGCGTGTGGTTTTGCGCTATGAAGTTGTTTGCCTCTATGGCCTGTGTGATAGCGTCCCTGCGGGCGATCTGACCGAGCGGAAATTCCTTGTCAGTTACCGGGTTACGCCAGAAAAAAGATTTACTGGCCTTACGGTAGGTGAGGTACCTCGGAAGGTTAGCATCGTACTTTTTTCGACTCACTGATCAACTTCTCCAGCAATGCACTCGGTTAACGCCATCACACTCTGGTACATAAGTTCGATTTTCCGGCCTTCTTCTGCCGTAAGCACGGTTCTTCCTGTCCGGGCGCACTCTTCCAGAAAGGTTTTCTCTTCTTCTTTTCCTGCGCTGGTACGGCGGTTAAATTCCGGAGCGATGATGAAGCGTTTACTGAATTCCTCTGGTTCCAGTACCCGGCAGTGAAAAGCCGTTCCTGTATCGAGAGTCTTTGTTTTCTCCGTGTCCACGGGGGCATTTTTACGCCACAGATAAATTGCTGGTGTGTCTGCGATATCGTCAAGCTGTGATTTACTGACGCCGGGGCCAGCGTGATACGCCTCGTTAGGGATGTCATAGTAAATACCTGGCTGTATATTATCAGGGACAGTGAAATTTCCGTTTTCTACGGGATCTGCCGCTTCGCCAGCTTCATCACCGCCAGTACCTGATCCACCGTCCGTTGTAATTTCCTGCCCTGTATCGCCAGCCGTTTCCTGCTGGTTGCTCTCTTTCGGCGTTTCTCCATCTCTTTCTGTTCTGGCTTCCGTTTTTTCGGTCTGGTTTGAGGGGGGCGGGAATAGCGCTGATACATCGAAAGTCCCGTCCGCGTTTCTGGTGACAGCCTCCGGCTCTGCTGCTGGTTGTTTTCCCTCCGGCACCACTTCTTCTTTTTCACCCTGATTTGAGGCGCTGTAATTGTTATGAACCCACCTCGGATCGTTCGGGTCGCTGATGTCTTCGACATATTCACCGCGCGCGGCTGCCAGTTGTTTACCAACATCAACCGGGTTTTTGGGTGGAATGTTTTTACGTGCTTCGTGCAGTTCTGCCCGTATTTTCTGGTAGCCTGCTTCTGTCTGGCTTACAGGTGGTTCATTCTCCAGCGGCTGTGGGTCCGGATGATGTTCAGTTGTGTCCTGTTCCACTGCTTCAGGCGTTGCTGGTTCATCTGCCAGTTCGCCTGTCGGTTGCTGTTTTTCTTCATCACACTGAAATCTCCCTGCCTCAATATCCCGCAGACATTTGTCCGCCTGACTAAGCCTTGCTGCATTTTCTTAATGGGTTGTTGGGGTGTTATCAGGCACATATTCGTACCAGTCCGGATCGCGAACGCCATGAACGGCAAGAAAGCTTTCGCACCACGTTCGGCGAAGATCAGGATTACCGGGCTGGAGAATTACACCAGATGTGGCGTTGCACTGAAACTGGATCTAGTGGCGAATCCAGGACAGCTTGAGCTAGAACGTCATGCCGCCCGATCCGCAGCGTGGCTTTTTGTGACTAAAGGGTGTCTGAAATATTCCGGCGACCTGGTACGAGTTACGCAGATCATCAACGGAGGGCGGAACGGCATCGGTGATCGGCGGGAGCGCTTTGAGAAAGAAAAATCGGTGCTGGTATGAGTCTGTTATCTGCTCTTCTGAAAAGATACTGGTTGCAGCTGGTGTTTATTTTGCTGATGGCTGGTGCGTTTATCGCCGGTAATGTCTGGAGTGACAGGGGCTGGCAAAAAAAATGGGCAGATCGCGACAGCGCTGAATCCTCTCAGGAAGTCAACGCCCAGATCGCCGCCCGTATTATTGAACAGGGCCGCGTTATTGCCCGTGATGAGGCTGTGAAAGATGCACAAGCGCAAGCCGCTAAATCTGCTGCCACTGCTGCTGGCCTGTCTGCCACTGTTAGCCAGCTGCGTACCGAAGCAAAAAAAACTTGCCACCCGCCTGGACGCCGCAAAGCACACCGCAAATCTTGCTGCTGCCGTCAGAAGCAAAACAACCAACGCCGACGCCAGAATGCTTGCCAACATGCTCGGAGATATTGCAGAAGAAGCTAAACATTATGCTGGAATCGCTGACGAGCGCTACCGGGCAGGAATGACGTGTGAACGAGTATATGATTCGGTGAGAGAGTCAAATAATTACAGGAGGCATTGAAACTCCCCCTGTAATATTGCTGTAAAAAAGTGACTACATATCATCAGATGGAACCAGATGAATAAGAACAGGTTTTTCACCAGATGAAACTGATAAGTACTCACTCAGTTTTGATATAGCTGAAATCTGTCTGAATAACCTGTCGGGGTGCTGGAATAACAACTTTCCGGAAATTCTTCTGCAATGGATTTTACTTTTAGTGACCATTCGCCTCCTTATCTGTAGAGGTGGGTAACGAATTTAAAAAGCATTCTGCTTACTTAGGGGGAACATCCTGATGACTGCCTGCAATATTGCAAATTCCATTTTCATTGTATGAACCACCTGAGTCAAGGCACTCATCTTCCATCAGGAATTTCTGCGACCACATACCTGCATAAAAAACGATAATAATGGCTACGATAATAGTGATGATATTTTTCATTTATGTTCTCTGTGTGTTGTTATTGAAAATGATAATCAATATCGCAAAATGAAATAAATAATCATTAAGTGGTAGTTGTTGATAATTGTTCGCATTTTAAAAAGGTACTCCCGGCGGGGCGGCCTGCCACGGGGCGGCAGCGGCGCGGGATTTGGCGCATTTTTGATTTTTCATGCATCATCATCATGTTGTAACTCTCTGTTTTAATGTAATTTATTTTTAAAAGATGATGGTTTGTATGTTTTTTGTTCATTATATTTTGTTTTTCCGGGGGAGGGCGCGCTAAGAAACAGCCCCAGAGGTAAAAATGGACGGCGAACTGAAGAACCTCAAATGCAATATCAGTCAGCTTGCCGCTATTACAGGGTTACATCGACAGACGGTTGTCAGTCGCCTCTCGGGCGTTCCCCTGGCACTGGGAAGCAATGAAAAAAACAAGCTGTATCTCCTGACGGATGTGATCCGCGTACTGATGGAAACGCCCGTTTCCCAGGCTGCTGAACATCAGGACCCGAATAAAATGACTCCAAAAGAGCGTAAGAACTGGTTTGACTCCGAAAAGGGGCGTTAATACCACGGGCAATCATACTAACCAGTTCGGCGGTTATATCAATTCATACTGGGGAGATTCCAATCACACTTCATTTCAGCTAGGAGGTGGTGCGTGGACACAGGCCGCTGGCGACCATGCGCATACAGTTTATATCGGAGGACACGAGCACACCATGTATATCGGTCCACACGGACACGTCGTTATTGTGGACGCAGACGGTAATGCGGAAACCTTTGGTCTTATGGACGGCGGTGTGGATGCTGCTATTACGGCATATTTCGGGTCGCAATTACAGGAACGGGTACAGCAAAATATCATCCGTGAATACCTGGGGGAACAGCCCGTCGGCACCGCCTTTGTTATTGAAACGGGTAACAGTAAACATCCGTGGCTGGTTCCCGCCCCGACGATGCGCGTTCCGCTGATTATTGACGGCACCGACGCGGTTTATAATGCAACACGGGCTGCGTTACTGGCAATTTTTCAGCACAATAAAAGCGCCGGAGAAGACCGGAAAATTACATCTGTTGCATTACCTGCAATGGGGGCCGGATGTGGTCAGGTCCCCCCCGGACAGCGTCGCCCGGCAAATTGTACTGATATAGCCCCTCCTGATATTCCCTCCAGTCATATTGCTGTTTTTGACGCTGAAACCCAAACGTGGAGTCTGCAGGAGGATCACCGCGGCGAGACGGTTTACGACACAACAGCCGGCAATCAGGTTTATATCTCCGATCTTGGTCCGCTACCTGAAAACGTCACATCAGTTTCACCAGGTGGTGGATACAAAAAATGGGATAGTAAGGCTCAGGTCTGGATGAATGATGAAGCTGCGGAGGCCGCAGCCAGACTTCGTGAAGCTGAAGGAACGAAAAACAGACTCCTGCAAATAACGTCTGAAAAAATCGCGCCGTTACAGGATGCAGTGGATCTGGACGAAGCAACCAATAAAGAAAAAGCTTCTCTTCTGGCATGGAGAAAGTACCGGGTACAGGTAAACCGTGTTGATACTTTAAAGCCTGTCTGGCCGGAGAAACCAGCCAGTAGTTTATAATTTGTCAGGAAAGCTCAGGCCTTATTTATAGCAAATATGAAGAAGGCCTGTCTGTCATAACTGATATGGTTACTGGTTAGTATATTAAATTTATACTCAATAACCTCTACACATTTTAAACCAATCTTCAGGGAAGGGTATGTCAGCAGGCCAAAGATTACACCACTTTTGAGGCATTGGCTTAATTGTTTCTTCTTTTTTATGATCTTGAGAGTCTGCCGCTATTGTAAGAGCAGAATATAGTGAAGATGGTAATATTAAAACCATTGCTAAAAATACGCTCTTAACGTGTTTCATAATATGTTACCTGTTAAATTGTGGCACACTATCCTTACGGTTACAGCATCCTTTACTATAGATATTAAACGTTATTCATTACCATCAGGTGAGTAAATAAAAACCATTTATAAAATATTTAACTTAAATAAAAATGATAAGCACTATTATATTTTATTTCCAATGTAAATTAATTCATGTGAAAGTGATTTCATGTGCTTTTCAAATCATGGCTGGCTCGCCCCCCGGAGGAACAGGCCAGTTAACATTATCAGGAGTGTTTGTTATATCAATCAACTTCACTTCATTCTTGTAAGCCAGCCACACTAACAGTTTTGATCCTGTCCGCGTATTGTGGACACAGCTTTAAGCGAGGTTCTGGTTTTCAAATTGTTCCGGACTGAGATCGCCGCAGCCCCTGACGGCGCAGGCTGGACGCTATCGTTTTTACATTGTACCTCAGGCCCCAGGTTCACTTCCTCAGCAAGCCGGGGCGCACCGTAGAGCTGTTTTGCCTGGCTGAAGGCCTCTCTTACGACATTGTCGCAGTCTTGGCGGAACTGCTGGTGGGTATTAACGACTGTGCGCCTTGTTTGCCAATGCCGATTCCGAACTCATTCTGACGCCGATCATCATTGCCGTGTTGCTCGCGCCTGGTTTCAGCAAAAGCACCACGCTGGCTATACTGCATTTCTTTTTCCGCAGGGAGAAGTGAGTAAATGAGTATGGAAATGGAGCTTTCCCTATAATGGCGGCTGAAGCTAATCATGTGTCATGTATTGCAAATGTCAAAGTGATAAATAAAGTTTCAACAGTCTGTGTTTTTTGTGAAAACGACTCGCTATGGTGCTAACCCTATATGAGGGACTGATTGAACATCAGATATATCCCGGCTTATTTAATACTGCTTACTATGAGGGTAATAATATGTTTTCTCTTATTAAATCACGTAAAGTTTTATTCATAACAACTCTTCTGCTGTTGTCGTCTGCTGCCCAGCCAGCGTTCGCTCTGGGGTGCTTAGGGGACGGTGGTAGCACTAAAGAATGTGCAGAGGTTTGTTCCCTGGCGGCAGGTTTAGGCCCCCTTGGTTTTCTCATTTGCTTTTAATGTCTGAGAAGTGGTTATCCTGAGCCTTTCCTGTTCATGTAGTGAAGGCCCATTCAGAACATCATATTTAAACTATCGTAATGGAACAAAGAGTTACTTTAAAGAGCTCTTTGTTCCTTTAACCTTGATGAAGATGGTCAACGTCTGGTTTTACAAATCCGATACAGACAGGATAGCTGCTATGTTTGTTATCCATCTGGAAGGTTATCTGGCTGATAGCATCAAGCGCCAGTTGTGGCCATTGCTTCAGTACCCAGTGTGCCACTACAGTGCCACTACATTGGTGGCCGTAGGCCAAAACTGACGCCGGAGCAATGGGCGCAGGCAGGGTGCCTTATTAGGGCAGGAGTACCGCGACAGCAGGTAGCGATTATTTATGATGCGGGGCTGTCGACGCTGTACAGAAAATTCCCTGTGTTAGGGTAATGCAGTATTTCCACGGTGCGTGCCACCCAAATATGTGCTGTGGATGCTTTATAGGGTGTGCCATTTTTGTGTCAAACATGGTGAAGCATCATTCTATTTCTAACATCATGTGCCATTGAGTTGAGCAATGTGAATGCGGAAATGTGTATTTGAAACAGTTAGTTAAATGTGATTCTACTAATTCGTAATGCGAAGGTTGTAAGTTTGATTCCTGTTATTGCAACATTTCAATGTTACTGTAACTTCCGTGTTAGCCCATAACCATTCCAATTTCTACAAGACAGGTGCTTGCTATATATTTACCAATCAGTCATTTTAAAAGTGCGTCATAACCGGAGAACTGCCCTCGTCAGGAGGCCTGTTTTCAGAAAGGCAATATCCTGTTTCGACAGTAGCTTATATGTGACCGGGTTAGCAGCACATTCCCCTCCGCCACATTCCAGTACAGTTGAAATAAGGTTGGCAGTAATCAGTAACAGAAATACCCAACCGACAATACTGAACAGGTCCGGATTAATATTCAATGAACGAAATGCAACATTCATGCTACTGATTGCCAGAACCACCGCAACAGCAATAATAATCAGAATTGACGTAATCAGAGTCCAGGTATAAAAGTGTAATCCAAAAAATGCAGAACCATATCCTGTGTCACCGGGCATGATATGCAAACATATTTGCCGGGATGCCATAACTCCGGTCAGGATACTGCCAATAATTACCATCCCGTAATGTATACCTCGTAGACCAAAGCAGAGGTTAAATAAAAAGCCAAAACCGGCGATGATGAGGCCAGCCCGCTGTAATAAGCAAATTGGACAAGGCAGCTCATGCCTAACGAGTTGATAATAAAAGGCTACAACCAGAGCAACGCATATCCCAAGGAGTCCCACCTGATTAATCAGATGAACAAGTGTTGTTGGATGATGATGCGTTTTCATACACACTCCTTAAAATGACAAAGTCAGCGAATTGGTCATATGATGAATGAATGATAAAATAGTGACGATGAGTAAAACGGCCCACAGAATGTAGCTGACTTTATCCTTTCTGTTTATGGCCCCCATTGCCACGCTCAGTGCAAGCAAGAATGGCAGAAACATGAACATAAAAAACTCCTTTATTACATTGCTTGTTAATATAATCGCTGTGTATTACCGGGTCTGTATTCCAGCTTATCCACCCCGCATTAGCCGGAGCTCAGTAAGGCATCAGGAATTATTTGCGTTACTATAAATCGATTATTTCTGTGATGAGTTATCCCGGCATCTGCTGGTTACAGGGATATTTCTGGCGACAAGAGTAAGAAATATCCCGATAACTAATGGTATAATAAGCAGCATTGAGTGTGTTGAAATAGCATATCCATAAATATAGTCTTCCAGACTTACCGCAATCAGCGGAAAGATAAGAAATACAAGCGAAGCCTGGAAGGCATTAGCCTTTTGCTGAAGCGCAAAGTAGCACAGGATACCAAAAACTCCGGCAAAAGCCCCGAGATACAGGGTAGCTAATATTGAGTGTACTGAGAAGGTTGATACTTGTGGTCTTTCAAAAAACCATCCTGTCGCAGAAAGTATCAACCCAGCTAAAAGGCACGGGAGCGCATTAAATGTGATAACAGAGACAGTACAACTTCTTTTCTTACATTGTGTATATATTATGGCATGGATTAACACAGCAGAAATAAGCGCAGTGATACCCTGCCAGTGACTCTCTGTACTTGTATTCGTTTCTTCAAGAAGTATCCCCGTCAATGCAGTGATTGCGATAGTTAAGCCCGCGATCTGCATTAGTTTCGCTTTTTCATTTAGAAACAAAACCGATGCTATCAAAACGGCCACAGGCATATTCGCAAAGATAATGGCGGCAAGCCCAGAGTTGACATAGGTTTCACCATAAATCATTAGTGAGAAAGGAATGCAAAAATAAAAGATGCATATCACAAACTGGAATAATCGTTGTCCGGGAGGAAACAACAGTGTTTTTTTTCTTAACCATGCAATGATGATTAAAAAAGGTGCTGCAAACATAAACCTCATTCCGGTTGCAAACACTGGAGGGATAGTTTCAACGGCAATTCGCATGGCCAACCATGTAGTCCCCCAAGTCAGTGAAACTAGCATGAATAATATAGATATCGACACCTTGCGCATAAGATCCTCTCCGTAAAAAAATTAATTTAGCTTTTTAGCTAGAAAAAAGTAGCGTTTTCTTCACTGTGTTTTTTATATGTTTAGATAAAAATTTCTCTATCAGAAGACGCAGTTATGCTGAATGAGAAAAATAATAAATGACTCAGGCTGTTACCACACGATTGTCCACTGCGCCTGTAAGACCTGGCAGCAGTTGTCGATTTAATGTCTATTCTTGCTGGAAGGCATAAAACGCCTTGAAGATGAAGAGCTCATCATTAGTCGGGTCCCTTGTTGAGCCAGGACAAGTTTAACTTATCGCTTTCAACCCTTACGATGATAAATGATCTTATCCACCCATAATGGACATACGGCTAAATGAGTAAATTCTCAAGTAAGAGGCAGGATCTGTATCAACCAGTAAGAAGCCCCAGAAACAGCACCGGCTGAATTCCGTCAGGAAGCTCTGAAACTCGCTGAATGTACGTTGCCCGCGAACGATTGTTAATCAGCGCCATAGCAAGAATAATTGTTTGTTTCACAAGGAGATAGAAAAAACTATAGCTTTGCGCCGGGGCGGAGGCAGGAGGAGATAACTCGTTGTAATAGAATGTTTTTATATGGCGACCTTAAGAGAAATGCTTTCGCCTCGGTATACCACCCGCTATGAAGACCTGCTTCAGGTTAAGTGGCAGGTTTATCCCGATTTTCACATTCCTGATGTAATGGAACCGCAGCCACATCGTATGCAAGAACGGGCTGCGGCAAGCTGGCGATCGTTCGATAGTGCGAGTATTGAATGGTTGCCAGTTGCGGCGGATTTTACTTGTTCAAGATGACTAACCAATGTGTTTAATCTGAAACTAGCCACCTGTTCAACTTTTCGCGATCGCTTTTGTTGGCATCACTATTAAGCCTTCGTCTACATGGGTATTTGGCATCGGGAGTCCCCCAATGGAAGAGGGGAGTGATGTATTGGGCAGTTAATTTGTTTGGTCGGGGGATTTATACGCAAAATGGCCCGAAATATGTCCGAATTAAAACGTAAAAAGTGATAACTAATTGAATCTATTAGAATCAAAAATAACATATTCCAATCGTTAAAATCACTTAATTAATATGTAACATTATGAATTTAAAGAGAAATATCAATGGTTGCCGTAAGCGGGAATCGTATTCGGTCTCTTTTTTTCTTATAAATCAGTTGCTTATGATCAATAATCCGAAATTTCCGAAATTTTCCAGAATTTCTGTATTCCGGGCTTTTTCGTTATATCAGATCCAAATCCAGTTTAACATTTCTTTTACAGCAAAATCAGAGCATCACGTAAGCTTTATTATCGCGTTCATCGAGATAGAGTTTCGTGGTGTTCTCTGAAGTATGTCCCAGGAGTTTCTGAGCAAACCCTTCGCCGTAAGCGTCTTTATACAGTCGTCCGGATAAGCTGCGGATCTCGTGAAACGGCGGTGGGTTTTCACTGAAATTTATTCCGGTCAATTTTCGTGCCGCAACAAATTTTTTAGTCAGGCTATTAGGATGAATACTCCCGTTCGGGCTGTTTTTGCGTATGCCAGCGCTGATAAGGTATTCGCTACGGCTTACCAGGCGGCAACGCTCAATCACCGTACTGAGGCGTAAACCCATGGAAGGAAGGTTGAGCGAAAGTGGCAGAGCGATTTTCATCCCGGTCTTGATTTGCTTAACGTACAGTCGCTCATCAATAATGTGACTGAACTGAGACTGTAAGTAAAATTGTGTAATTGCCTGTCTTTGATATGTTCACTCCAGTAACGGAGACAGGCAATTATGGACGAAAAGAAACTCAAAGCCCTTGCGGTTGAACTGGCTAAAGGCCTTAAAACCGAAGCCGACCTCAATTCGTTTTCCCGTATGCTGGCGAAATTAACCGTCGAAACGGTGCTCAATGCGGAGCTGGCTGACCACCCCGGGTATGAGAAAAATGCGCCCAAAACAGGCTCAAACACCCGTAATGGCTACTCGTCCAAAACGGTGTTGTGCGATGACGGCGAGATAGAACTCAACACACCGCGTGACCGTGAAAACACCTTCGAACCACAGCTGCTTAAGAAGCACCAGACGCGCATTACGCAGATGGACAGCCAAATTTTATCCCTCTACGCCAAAGGCATGACTACCCGCGAAATCGTCGCCACCTTCAAAGAGATGTACGACGCCAATGTGTCACCCTCGCTGATATCTAAAGTCACCGACGCCGTAAAAGAGCAGGTCACTGAGAGGCAAAACCGGCAACCGGATGCGCTGTACCCCATTGTTTATATGGACTGCATTGTCGTCAAAGTCCGTCAGAATGGCAGCGTAATCAACAAAGCCGTCTTCCTGGCACTGGGTATCAACACCGAAGGCCAGAAAGAGTTACTGGGTATGTGGCTGGCCGAAAATGAAGGCGAAAAGTTCTGGCTAAGCGTGCTGACGGAGCTGAAAACCCGGGGCGTTCAGGACATCCTGATTGCCTGTGTGGATGGTCTGAAGGGTTTCCCGGATGCGATAAACAGCGTCTTACCGCAGCCCCATATCCAGCTGTGCATTATCCATATGGTGCGTAACAGTCTGAAATACGTAGCCTGGAAAGGCTACAAAGTCGCCACCAGCGGCCTCAGGCTCCGACCGAAGAGGCGGCACTGATGGCGATGGATGCGTTCGCGAAAGCCCGGGACGATAAATATCCGCAAATCAGCAAAAGCTGGCGTGCGCACTGGGAAAACCTCAATACGCTCTTCAGTTATCCGCCGGATATCCGCAAGGCCATCTACACCACAAACGCAATCTAATCCCTGAACTGCGTGATCCGTGCCGCGATTAAGAAACGCAAGGTGTTCCCGACGGATGACTCAGTACGAAAAGTTATTTATCTGGCGATCAAGGATGCGTCAAAAAATGGAGTATGCCGATCCAGAACTGGCGGCTGGCGATGAGCCGTTTTATTATCGAGTTCGGTGACCGCCTGAGCGATCACCTTTAATAACTGGGCAGTTACACAGAATTACTGACAGGCTCATTCTTTTGTGTTGCGCCTCTCTGTTTCTATTGTTTTAGATAGCCATGAGAGCTCCGTTGCTGAGAATTTTAGTCGTGGGGTTCTTTCTTCTGCACCGGGTGGGCGCATTTCATAACTGCAGGACCATCTGCTGAATACTGTATAGCTCTGTATATCGCATGTTGTTGAGGTCAGTGTGCAATTCCTCGGTACTGGCTTGTCCTGTATAGGGCTGGAGATTTCTGGGCAATGTCCTTTTGGACCTGAACATATGTTTTTGATTGAAAATGGCATCGTGTTTTATCCTTTACACTGTGAAATGTTGTTTTGTGCTCTTCTGTTGTGATTGGTGATGTGACGGGATCGTCCATGCACCTTCCTTTTATTGACGGCGTATCAGTCCATTGATGCCATGCTTGCTTTATTTGTCCAGCATCAGCAAGCCGTCGTTTTCTTTCTGCTGCAATTCAAGCAACTTAAACCGTATTTCGTTAAGTAAAGGTTTAATAACTCCGCGCTTGCGAACCACCTTTTTGATAACGTCTTTTTCGAAGTATAAACGGCAGAAATGATTTTCATAATTCGCCTATACTCTTCACCCAGCGCTGGCAAATCTTCAACGCTGAAAGGCTGGGGAGAAGGGCGTCCAGTTGCTGAACGGAGAGCGAACCATACGCCCTGATTCCACGTGTTATCAAACTTCATACCGTGGTTATCATCCAGACAAGGCGCTTGAGGTTGCTCATGTCTTTTGGGGAAAGAGGTTCGGTGGTGGGTACTGGATATCCTGGATCGGGAAGTGGGTTCCACTGGTGCCAAATACAGGGGGCTGGTAAACCGGGTGGATACCTCAAATCCTGACAGGCCAGAGCACCAGCCTGATAAAATCGTATTACTGATTTCTAACCAGTGGCACATTAATTGTACCAGCTCAGACTCCAGCTGACAGTTTGCTTTAAGCGAGTAGCGGACGTGACCTGCCCCCAGGAGTAAAAACAAACTTTCTATTGATACATTTAATTAACTTATTTATAACGTTATATTCCAAATACAAACTTGTTCAATTGGGCATGTATGGACATTCAAATCACACATCAAGTTACTGAATTTGATAAAGAAGAACTATTAACCGGATTAAGAAGCTACAATGCTCAGTTCGTCGATTTTAGTAAAAATGGGCAGCTTGGGGTCTACTGCAGAAACGAAAGCGGCGAAATGGTAGGCGGATTAATTGCTGACAGAAAAGGTCCGTGGCTCTGCATCGACTATCTTTGGGTAAGTGAATCTGCAAGGAGCAACGGTCTGGGTAGTAAACTTATGGAGATGGCCGAAAAAGAAGGTTTGCGGAAAGGCTGTGTTCATGGACTTGTAGATACCTTTAGCTTCCAGGCTCTCCCTTTTTATGAAAAACAGGGTTATATACTTCAAATGTCGCTACCGGACTTTCCTAAAGTAGGTTCGCAAAGGCATTATTTAATTAAGCCTGGTTTATAGCTTTGCTGCATTTGAATACCTTGGCTTTATGAAAGCTGCAATCAGGTAGCTTTAAAATATATCGTATTGCTGGCCTGTACACACCATGATCAGCGTCCGCTTCTGGCACAGGGCGGACAGTCAGATTAGGTTTGGCGCTGTGCCATAGATATGTCAGCTCACATTTGAGCTAATGCACATTAATTATCTAAACCAGTTATTAACCACTTCCTCAAACCGTTGGGTTACTTTTTCTCACGGGAATTTCTCTTCCACACAACGTTGTCTATGTAAGGCAATATCGTTTAAATCAGGGGATGCCAGCGCTTTATTAATGTCCCTGGCAATGGTCTCCGGGGTCATTGGCTCCTGCAAATGGAAGCCGGTATCCCCCTCTTTTACGAGCTCAGTCATCCCGCCGCGTGTACTGACCAGTACAGGCTTTCCTGCCCCCATTACTTCAATTGCAACCATGCAGAACGGTTCCTGGAATTGAAAGGGAATAACAACCAGAACTGCTAACGAATAGTAGTTGTATATCTCTTCAGGCGTTACACCTCCAACCATATGACAGTGTGGTTTTAGCCGTTCTGCTAATTCCCGCACCTCACGCTGATAGGTTGCTTTTTCACCTTTACTTTTACTCATATAGTTACCAACGACAACTAACTCTATATCGTTGCGTTCCTTGAGGAGTTGTTCGAACGCCTGTAAAAGCAAAGTCACTCCCTTATCCGGTGATATACGGCCTGCAAAGAAAATCGTTTTTTTTCCGGAGTTATTCCCAGGTCAGACTTTTGCAGTGGTACAGCGTTTTTCTGATAGGCCTACAGGTCAATACCATTAGGGACGATAGCGATATCAGCATCCGGCAGGTACGCCTGATAATGCTTCTTCAAAAACACGCTGGGGACGATCGTTTTAACGTTTTGATCTAACCCATCAGGTTCGAAAGCATTATGCATATGCATAACCATTTTTGCCTTTGGGGCTCTTTTGCGGATCTGGCGGTACAGCTTTATGCTGTTATGAACGATGATTACACTATCATCGGTAACGTTAAAGTCTTTTGCAATATTCAGAATGCGCTGTGAGTAGGGGAGCGGGTCAAGGCGAGTCCACTTCTGAAAGAGGCGCTTATAGAGTCTGCTGAAACCTATGCGATGAACAGAACAATGGTCATTTACCTTTAAAAAATCGCTATAACCTTCATTCTTAATACAAGCGATTCTGTTTGGTAGTTTTTGTTCGCCGTGCAACTTGGTACATCCATATCTCTACTGCGGCTGCACCACGCGGTGGTATGGAGAAAATTGGTGTAACCGTAAGCACTAATTTATCGATCATTGTAACTCCGTAAATCTTGTTGAGTTTTTACTCAACGAGGCGACTGCGCCTGACACTTCGCATTAACATTGCAGATAATTCTTATTTCATACGTAACAGATAAAAAACATGAATCAACTCACAACTTCGTTAGCTATTAATATTCTTGCTATGTATTTATTGGGGTATGCGAACCTTTCGACTTTTACACTGATGATGGCCGCAGCGATGTGCTCAATGAACTAGCTGGTTTGCAGTACCTCACTACTTGGCGGTAGGATGACGGTGGTTAGTTCGAAGAAGTTGCGGAAAACTCAATAGAATACAAGCAATAAAGTGGATTCTTGCAGTGTCCCGGTATAATGATAGCTGCCTGAATCATTGGTATATTTAACAGCAGACCCTCGCTTTTTCGCTTAAAATCTGTTTTTTGTCACAAGCGGCAAGTGTTTAACATTTTCTCAGATTATAGATTAGCGTACTAGCTAAAGATGTCGAGTGTGGGATGTGACATCTGGTGAACTTATAAAACTCCATAGCTAGTTAAGAACGAAATCGTTATTCGTTAAAAAAACGTTATTATTTATGCGGTCAGGAGAGCTAATAATAAGAGGAAAACTTGCCCGAAATCTGCCCGAATTAAAACGGAAAAAGTGATAACTAATTGAATCTATTAGAACGCAACGGAACGTATTTCAGACGATAAAATAGTGGTTTTTTGTTTAACTATATGAATTTAAAGTGAATTTTTATTTTTAGTGAGAACAGGAATCGAATTCGGTCTCTTTTTATTTCTATTGTAAATCAATGGGTTATGTGTTTCCCTTCGAAATTTCCTCAAATTTCTGTATTCCGGTCTTTTTGGTTAGATCACATCCAAATCCGGGTTAACATTTCTTTTACAGTAAAATCAGAGCATCACGTAAGCTTTATTATTGCGTTCATCGAGATAGGGTTTCGTGGTGTTCTCTGAGGTGTGGCCCAGTAGTTTTTGAGCGAATTCCTCGCCGCGTTCGTCTTTGTACAGCCGACCAGCCAGGCTACGGATCTCGTGAAATGTCGGTGGGTTATCACTGAATTTAACACCTGAAATTTTTCTGGCTTTTACAAATTTCTTTGTGAGCCCATCCGGGTGAATATTCCCGGTCGGGCTATTTTTCCTGATTCCTGCACTGATCATGAAATCGGTTCTGCTTACCAGCCGGCAGCGATCGATAACCGTTCCCGGACGTAACCCTGGCACCTCAAGGGTCAGGGATAGGGGAATAGCTATTTTCATTCCGGTTTTAATCTGAGTTACGTGTAAGCGGTTGTCAAAAACATCATTAAATTTCATGTTTACGATATCCTCCCTACGTTGACCTGTAACGAGTGCTAAATCCATCGCGAGAGGGAACCATGAGGGCATATGCTCGTGTAGCATTATAAACCTCTATTCGCAAGCGCTCCCTTGCAACTTCAATTTTTGGTACCTTGGCTTTTTCAACCGGATTCAGTGTTATTCTTCCTTCTACAACAGCTTCACAAAACATGTCAGATAGTACAGACCTCGTCGCCCCCGCCATCGTGTTTTTACCTTCCGCGATCCATAGCTCAAGAAATTCTGCAACATGACGCGTGCTTACTTCTGCCAGAATCATTTCTCCTAATCCGGGCAGTCCGTTTACGGGCCGTAAGTAACGAAGCTTAATGTAAATGTTAGATCGTATGCGCCTGTTAGGGGCTGCGGGTAAGATAGCCTTACAGACGCATCTGAAAAACCTCCGGCTATGCCGGAGAATATTTATTTACAAAAATCTTACTTCTTATCTTCCTTACTAATGATACAAGAACTAATGGGAAAACTATACCGAATGAAAGATATGTTATTGTTTCAATGATTGACCCATTAGATGGGCCGTCAATGCGATGAAGATCATCAATTTGCTTGAGCCCTACAATGGTTAATAGAAGAGTTGCTATCTTGAAAAAGAAGAAGTGCATAGCGAGAATGTGTACTGTATTCTCGCCTATTGTTGTGAAGAATCTAACGAGTATGTTAGATTTTATGTGGTAAGAAATACCAATTACGAGAGAAATGCTAATAAGCGATAAAAAGATAAAGCAATACGGATCAATGCTTCCGTATAAATACATAGTTGGCCGTATTACAATGTAACTAAGGACTATGACGATTAGCGCTGGCAGCATAGCATTTATGCTGCTCAAGGATTTGAATCCAAATTTTTTAAATACATAGCCTATGTAGAAAAACGGCAAATAGACGAAGTATTGTGCGTTTGGAATGTGAGTGTTTATGTAGGGATTATTAGCAATTGCATTACTTTTTACAATCCACCAACCAATGAAGAATAAAATTAAAACTGAAGATCCAATTAGCAGTTTATTTTCTTTAACCACTCTATTTAGCCAATAAAAAACAAACTGCATTAAAATCAATACTGGTATGAACCACATTGCACCTGCCAGTGCTTCAGATGGTATTGTTATAGACCGTATAAATGCTGTGACATAATCAGCAGGTGAGTAATAAATGTAATTTGTAGGTTGTAACCCAAACTCAGTAAGTAAATTATGCGTCGATATGATTATCGCAGAATAAATAAGGTACTGACAAATAAGCTTTGATCTGCTTTTTAAAAATTTACTAAATCTGTCAGCATACTTGTCGTAATGAAAGAAATAACCCGATAGCAGAAAAAATCCGGCAACTTGATAGTAATAGAATACCTCCCCAAATGGGAAATTTGCAATGTGTCCAGCAACAACAGACAGCATCATAATTCCCTTGGCTATATCAAGACTTCTGTCTCTGTTGCTTCTTACAGATGGAGTTTGCAATAATTCTGGCGTTAGATTGTGCATGTCGTACAAAAAGTGAATTAATCAGTGCGAGAAATTTAACATATTACACTGGAAAAGAAAAACAACTTACCACTTGTGAGCAAAACCATCGCGCCAGAAAATTTACAAACATAAAAACCGTCTCTGCATTACAAACTTAGGAACGAGGGGGCTAAGGAGAACCCAGCATATGCAAGCGACAGCCAGAGATTCAAAATTGACGAGATCTGCAGGGTCAATTGCAGTACATGCTTGGCTGAGACTATGAATGGCTATGCCATTTTCCAGCCAGATCTTTCGCGTGCAGCTTCAGATGCCAATACCAGTGGAATGTAGACCACAGGTTCGTCATCAGGTTATAGCTCAGCAGGGCGGCTGTGACACCATCACTCCAGCGGGCCGGGGTACTCAAGCCAGATTCTGGTATTCTATCCAGACTTGGGGCAGAGTGACTAACAGAGATTGGTTATCCGGGCTGTATGTTACTTTACCATGCGTAGTGTTCAGTTTCAGACACTGCCGGACGGGCCCGAGTAGTCGGCGGTTCTCCTCTTTTAACCCGAGCATGTCTGCCAGTGCAGAGATGATGCAGAACCGTGAGTGCTCGTCGCTAATCTCCACCACACTGACTTTTTATTGATTGTGAATGAGTCTGTCATTCACGTAAATATCAAGCAGGTAATTCCCTGGCGCAATATAGCCATCCCGGCTGAAGGCGGATAAATCCACACTGAGGTGGTCACTGTTTTTAAGAGAATCGGCGCTGAACTCCGTCGTCTCTACTGGCAACGACAGTATATTCAGAGTAATTAGCAGTGTAGGCCGATTCAGTTTCATGGTATAAGCCGCTATCCGTGTTGCCTGAATAAATGAAAATCCGCCGCTGCTGATTTAAACCGTTCCGTGAAATAACAGCGCATCACTGAAGAAATAAACAATTCTGGCGTCCGGACATACCAGATAAATGGACAGCGAAACTGTTTATTAATATCTGAAATAAATATCGGCTTGTGGGCCGTATCAGAAGTGTTTCTGATTATAGATGACTGTGGTGCCGACAGTGCCTTGGGAGATTGATCCTCCAGCGGTTATCATACGTGCAAAGAAATTCAGCTTATTAGTCGCCGAATAGGTATCCAGCGTAATATCACCTGCTGTAGGTGCCTTGCTCAGGTCCACAGGATTAACGCCATCACCTGTCAGAAGCTGAATAGCCACATTGGTAACAGAATTGCTTGCAGTATTTGCTATTTCTCCTTTAGCCAAATGACCGTCCAGTGGGGGCAGAACACTCGGGAATGTCATGGCCACTGTTGAATAGTGGCGGCACCCGCGCCCGAAGTACTTCCGAGGCCCTCAAATAAATACCCGGTAAGATTGATAATAACTGAAACCGAACTCGAGGACTTGCCTGCTGCTGAGACCCTGGTCTACTTTGATGCTCTCGCTGTCCGGCACAATGCAGCCCGACGCATCAATGGCTGAGACACTAAGGTCATCGCCCTCCCGCCAGCGTCAGTGGTGGCAATAGCGCCAGCAGTAAAAGTCGATGCGCCATATATCATACTGACAATCGCTATGGCAAACATTATTTTATTACGCATAGATAATGTCATTTGAGCGAATGAGAATTATTGATCACAGGCTGAAGATAGGTCTGAAAATATTAATGAGAGACGTTCATGTAAAGCGGGTATCAATAATAAAAGCCACACCACACAAAGTGTCTGGCCCCCTCCCAGGACGCCGATATTTAATATAATTCATTGATAATAATAGTGAATTCGAATCAAAATAACAAAAAATAGATCGATACGATAAACGTTTATGATTGTGATTTAAGAGTAATCATGAAAGAAGCACTTTAAAAAAACTAACATGTCGAATGTCTTGTTTGTAAGTGTTTACCATGATTGTGAAATATTTAATAACATTATTGATGAAATGTGTCTTTTATTTTGCGGGAGAGCTCAATATCATGAATGATAATTTCAAGTATGTGTTCAGACCGAAACGAAAACAGGATTAAATACTGCTACAAAATCAAATGTAAGGTTATTAATTCTAATGTTTTAAACTGTCCTGGCTCAAATGCAATAAAGATTCATCGGTGAAGCGGCATATTTCTTTAGTTGTGATGGTCATCACGATAGTCGCCATGTACTTCGCAGTACTGAACATAGTATGAAACTACTACAGCTAACACTGTCTACTGGAGTAGTCTGGCTATCAGTCGTGTTGAGCACTGAAATGTTAAAGATACAACATATGCCGACTCTGGAAGTATTCCTTTGTCTCCGGTTAGACGAAAATTGTTATTGCAGCAGTTGAGAGAATTTCATATCACGGTCTCTTCAATTGCCGAAAGGATTTATATCTTTTTAGCCAAACAGCGTTATGCTGCTGAAATACTCGACTTGTAGGTTATCACAATAAAGCATTTTTTATGGCGCGAGCAAGTATTTATGGCGATTATTCTTGGTGGAGATGATAGCGCGTCACTGAAATTGATGAGTGCTGGAAAGTGTGTGCTGGGACTGTGGTATCATGGGCAAGGTAAAAGAGCGTACTTACATTTACCGGTATTCCATTCGCTTGGAGAAATACATTCTCTCTACCATGAAATGATAAAAAAAATAATTGCTAAGGGGAGGGCTGGGATGGCGTTTAACTAATTGCCCTTCACCCCTGGCACGGCTAGAGGTACTCAGACAGCCGCTTGTAGGCGGCATGGTGCGGATACAAAAACATATTGCGCTGTTATATAAACTGTAAACTGGGCTGTGCGTATAATACGAATCTTTCACTCAGAGAAATCTGCTGGCAGCGTTAGTACTCCACATAAACGTAATTAATTTTGTACTAAATCTCTGTGGTATGGCACAGGCGTTTAGAAGACAGGTCAATTGCGATCTGCTAGCTGGGATTTCGTCGCGCCGCTCAAAAATGCACAGAGTTTTTCACCCGCCGTCAATGGCTCAATGGGCGTTTTTCCGAGGGCGGTCTCAGTCATGACGATGGCAGGACCAATAAGCATGGACCATACTTCACTCGCGTCTTGCTCAAGCGATGTGAAGGCAAGGAACAGTGTTTTATCTGAAGGAAAGCGGTGCTGAGTATTAAAAAGTTTCAGCCAGGCGCGGGACTGCCGGTCGGCCTGGGCTGATCGCGTGCCGAAGCGGAGTACTCTTTTTAGTATGGCGATACCCACAATGCCTGGCCCCAGAATAAAGGGACTCCCGACGTTTATGGTGACGCCGACCCCGAGAAAAACGAGGGCGAATGACAGCACGTTATCTACTCTTCTGGTCAGAGTACTGTATAGTTTTTCCAGAGAGTACCGGTAAAGAATTTGATAACTGATTTCATCCTTGCTCATACATCTCCAGATGGTTTTTCGATTACGCTCCGGTATGTTCCCGGAATCCTGACAGATTCTGCAATTATGCCACACTTCCTGGAGGGTATTAATTAGATAGAATATAAATAGCAGGCAAATATTTTGAGCTTTTAGTCGATATCGCTTTGAATATCATTTCTCCTGCACCAGGAGATGCTGTTGTCAAACGTTGCTGCGTCGGTCGGACTGCACAGGGTAACTCTCGCAGTCAGACTCTCATCATGGTCTCAAATGGATAACCCGCAGTCGTAACACGCCGAATGTCACGACTGACGCTATTATTACCCTGGCTTGTTAAAGCGGCATGACCACATTTTCTATATATAATAATTGGTTGTCTTTCGACCAGTATTGTCGAGTTTTTTGGTTTAATTCCACAATCCATTTAAAAACGCCTGCTGTTGCCAGATCGGTACAGTATTTTTCATAGGAATGCTCGCCCGAAAAGTGTTTAGCTGAAGTCAATTTTATTAATTGCGTATTTGGTGTTGAATTGACTTTAATCAGCTTTCTATTGCTTTTAATAGAAATGAAGTGGCCTGCATGAGTGATAATTTTCACATTGCCGGTAGCAACAAAATAGATGTAATAAGCGATATTATTATATTCCAGATCGATTAGAAATGCGTTGAAATTTGCATCCTTTCTGACGCGCTCGAAAAAGTGGTTAAGCATAAGCTGTAATTCCATTTGTTAACCTATTGTAAGTTATAATGTTATATGTTGTGTTAGAGTATTGTTGCTTAAAAGCAGCCATACAAAGATGTTACCTAAAAGCAATAATAATCACCTGGTATCATATAGTTTGCGTTATGATTGGAATAGTGTTGCAATTGTTACTGATTATTTCTCGTAGCGCGTTTTTTTGACCACTAATAGATGAGTCAATCCATTTCATTTGTAGTTTTTCTGAACGCCATGAAAAGTCATAATATATAAAAATCAGTTAATTAATTGATGTTTAGATAAGGATTACAGTGGCGGAGAGGTTTGGCGTGGCGACTTTATAGGTTTTGAAAAAGCGGCTAACTCGCTGGCAGGATAATTGGTAGCCAGCCTGCGAATGGGGGCAAAATCGTAACAACATCAGCATAAATAATAATATTCATGAATGTTTTATGTGACGCAGCAGTTGAATTGAAGTGATGTTTTGTCTGTTCAGGATTGTCCCGATAAAAATGTTTCTCGATAAAAGTCGATCACCTTGCGCCGAAAAAAAAACAGGCTAAGTGACAGAAGAACAAAATCCATCAGGAAAATAAAATTTATAAATATCAATGAGTAAAAATGGTTGTGGAGAAGGTGGCTATTTTTTGAAAGCAAGAAATATAAACAAAGTGTAGCTATGCATAGTTATCTAAAAGGAGAACTACCGTGACTAACATAACACTATCCACCCAGCACTACAGAATCCATAGAAGTGACGTTGAACCAGTAAAAGAAAAAACAACGGAGAAGGACATTTTTGCAAAAAGTATTACTGCCGTTAGAAATAGCTTTATCAGCCTGTCGACGAGTCTGTCAGATCGTTTTAGCCTGCATCAACAAACAGACATACCGACTACCCATTTTCATCGTGGGAACGCTTCTGAGGGTAGGGCGGTATTAACCAGTAAAACTGTTAAAGATTTTATGCTGCAAAAGCTCAATAGTCTGGATATCAAAGGTAATGCGAGTAAAGATCCGGCCTATGCTCGTCAGACATGCGAAGCCATATTATCAGCCGTGTACAGTAATAATAAAGATCAATGTTGTAAATTACTCATCAGTAAAGGGGTCAGTATTACCCCCTTTCTGAAAGAGATAGGAGAGGCTGCGCAGAATGCGGGGCTACCTGGGGAGATAAAAAATGGCGTATTTACTCCAGGTGGGGCAGGGGCGAATCCTTTTGTCGTCCCCCTCATTGCTTCCGCGAGTATTAAATATCCGCATATGTTTATAAATCATAATCAGCAGGTATCTTTTAAAGCGTATGCTGAGAAAATCGTTATGAAAGAGGTTACGCCGCTGTTTAATAAGGGGACGATGCCAACGCCACAACAATTTCAGTTAACTATAGAAAATATTGCGAATAAGTATCTTCAGAATGCCTCCTGAAGGTAGTAAATACAATACTGCTATTAACCATATGAATTAATAGCAGATTTTCTGAAACTATATATTCATTTTTATGGCGACGCTTTTAACAAAACGTCGTCATATTTATTTTAATATAAAAATCAAATGGATACACTTAAAACTTAAAATAATTGTTATTACTCTAAATGCCGGTATAACCAGACAGCTTTTTTTGAAACGCTGCGTGTTGTTAAGTTTATGATACCCGCGCACGGATGATGTCTCGATAAGGATTAATGGTCTGTTAACTGTCAGGAGAGGTTATGCCGCCTTTAAAAAAAATTGTGCTGCGCCTGTTTGTGGGGGCGATGGTCGCCACGGTAACGACACCTGCATTGGCGCTGGTTTGCCTTGAGGATCACTCCGCTAAAGAGTGTGCTATATCGTGTGCTGAGGCGATGTGGTTTATGTTTCCGATATGTTTTTAAGGAGGAAGAGTATTGAAGGTGAACAGGCGATAGTGAGTAGCTCGCTGCGCCAGGGGATAACCCTCCCCTGGCGCAGCCAGTTATATTTTATTGCGATGATAACAAAGCATTTACTCGCTAATGGTGAAATTCGCTATTTACAACAGCGCACGCTTACTAAGCAAAAAAATCTGCACACGCTATCTTTTTATATCTGTCCTGGATAATGAACGACAGGAAAAACATGATGCGGCCTGAAGAGATTTATCAGCGAATAGAGGCAAAGAATTGGCGGCATGTCTGGGTGGTTGGCGATATTCACGGCTGTTTTTCAATGTTAATGAAAAGGTTACGTGAGTGTCGATTTGATCCGCAACAAGACTTGTTAGTTTCTGTGGGCGATCTCATTGATAGAGGCCCGGACAGCCTGGGCTGCCTGGCTTTACTGCGTGAGTCCTGGATGACGGCGGTTCGCGGCAATCATGAACAAATGGCGCTGGATGCGCGGGCCTCATCGCAGTCGACGCTGTGGT
Source organism: Salmonella sp. SAL00670 (assembly GCF_046552235.1). Classification (NCBI taxonomy): domain Bacteria; kingdom Pseudomonadati; phylum Pseudomonadota; class Gammaproteobacteria; order Enterobacterales; family Enterobacteriaceae; genus Salmonella; species Salmonella sp. SAL00670. The sequence goes on along the minus strand of NZ_JBGDUO010000001.1, from coordinate 1,070,584 downwards.
TGATGAATGGTGGCGACTGGTTTACCCGCCTGACGGCTGAACACGCTGCGCAAGCTGAAGCGCTTTTTATTCTTTGTCAGCGGCTGCCCTGGATACTGGAAGTTCGTTGCCGCCATAGCACGCATGTGATCGCTCATGCAGATTATCCCGCGTCAACCTATCAATGGCAAAAAAAGGTCGACTTACATCAGGTTCTCTGGAGCCGCGAACGGCTCATAAATAAGCGCGGCGGGATTAGCGGAGCCGATCATTTTTGGTTTGGCCATACGCCGTTGCGTCGGCGCATGGATTTTGCCAACGTACACTATATTGATACGGGCGCGGTATTTGGCGGGCAATTGACGTTAGCGCGGATACAATAGCGGTATCAGCGACCAGGGTTAAAAATCGCTATATTGCTGCGCAGGTCGCCAGAAGCCGTCGATAAAATCCTCTACCGGAAAACAGCCGCCATGGCGAATCCGTTGAGCGTCCATCGAATAAAGACAATGCTGCTCGGTATCGTAGATGTCCACGACAATATCCTCGCATCCTCCATCCAGGTAACATACAAAAAGTACCAGCGCGAACATTACATCCTCAATGTTAACTACTTTACACGATAGTGTAGGAGAGGTTAGCGCAGGGGGGAAATGAGAAAAGGAAGAATAAATAACCCGCCTGGCGACGGGTTCTTTTTGAGTCAGGCAAGACGCATAACCCAGGCATCAGATTTAGGATCGTAATGATTACGGAACAAAACGGAATGTTCCCCGTTGAGAATGGCGGGAACGCTGGTTTCGGCATCCCAGGCGTCCAGTTGCATACATAAATCCGGATCGGATTTACAGGGGATTGTTAACGTTCGCTCCCCCGGCGATTCGCCATGTAATTCGGCATCGTCGATTTCAAAAGCGCCAATGCGCACACTGGTTTTCATCATCGTGCTCTCCGTTAATACGCTAATTGTGGTACGACCAGTTTAGCCGTCCATTTTTCAGCGTAGTCAACGTACGCAAAAGCGCCAGTCAAAAAGTGCGGTTTTTTTGTGCGCCTTTTAACTATTACCAGTAAAGAGTTTGCCATCACGTACCAGTTCACGCGGGTAACTGTTCTTTATTCTTGAGCCGATACGTTTTGCCAGACCAAGCGGCTGATGCTGGAACGTCACCAGGACATCATCAGCGGCAGGGGGTGTTTGCGGATAAATATCCCGACCGCGATACCACTCCTCCGCCTCTTGCACAGAAAGTTCGAACGCGTGAGCATGAGTCGGGCAGGCAAGGGCTATCGTCGCCTCATGTTGCCAGCGATAGCCTTTATTATGACTTTCGGCCAGCTTAATGCCGAGCCGGGAAAAACGGACTTTTCCGATCAGTGATTCAATTTCTGCCGGGAACAGCCAGACCTCTTTTTCACGCTGCCAAAGATGGAGATTTTCATCCCATAACAGTCCGACGGCGTTGGCCGCCTGGGTAACGTGTAATGCTTCGCGGCCTTTGAGGGGGGTAAAAGGAAACGCCCCCACTTTATACCCCGGCGCGGGCATGGCTGGAAGGGATGACATTTTACGCAGACGTGCGACGAAGAATCCTTCGCAGTCGTAAATTTGCGGGAAGACGTGCAGGAAGCCTTCCGGGGTGAGGGCGCGGTCAGCGTCAGGAAACAGATCACCCAGCGGCAAAAATTCAACGGCGTCGGCGTAGGTCTCTTTCAGCCAGAGGCAGACCGCTTCGTTTTCCTGGCGATTTAACGTGCAGGTGGAGTAGACCAGCGTGCCGCCGGGTCGTAAAGCATGAAAAGCGCTGTCGAGCAGTTCCCGCTGTGTCGCCGCGATATCCAGATTGCTTTCTGGCGACCAGTTTTTTAGCGCATCAGGATCTTTACGTACTACGCCTTCGCCAGAGCAGGGCGCATCCAGCAGGATAGCGTCAAACATCTCCGGTAACGCAGCGCCAAATACGCGGCCATCGAAATGCGTCAGTGCGGTATTGGCGATTCCACATCGGCTGATATTAGCGTGCAGAACTTTGACGCGGCTGGCCGAAAATTCGTTGGCCAGAATGGCGCCGCGGTTCCCCATGCGGGCAGCGATCTGCGTGGTTTTGGAGCCAGGCGCCGCTGCCATATCCATGACCCGCTGCGGATGATTATCATCGGCGAACAGGGCCGCGACCGGCAGCATCGAACTGGCCTCCTGAATGTAAAATAGGCCGCTTAAATGCTCAGCGGTACTGCCAAGCGGCAATGCCTCTTCATCATCGCGCTCGATCCAGAATCCTTCATGACACCACGGAATTGGCGTGAGCGACCAGCCGTAGGGCGCGATTAGGGCAAGGAAATCAGCCACGGAGATTTTAAGCGTATTGATGCGTATACTGCGGCGCAACGGGCGTTGGCAGGCCGAAATAAATTCATCAAAAGAGAGCGTGGAAGGCATTGCTTCACGCATTTGCGTCAGAAAAGCGTCAGGAAAATAGACAGCGTGTTGAGCCACAGGTGTATCGCCGGCAAAAAAACAGGCGCGCAGTGTAGCATAAAACGCTCCGGCGCGAGTACGCCGGAGCCGGGTGTTTAACGTGGCAGAGCGGTACCCCATTCACGCCACTCTTTCGGTTCGCTCTCTTGTAACAGGAAATGCTTACCGGCTTGCGCTTTTGGCGCCAGCGGCGTACCTGGTGGAGTAGCGAAGGCGATACCGCCACGGATGAATTGATTAAATGTCCCCGTTTTCACCACGCCGCCTGTCAGACCAAAGTCGAGACTATAGCCGGAGGCAAGCCAGAATACGGAGTTATTCCGCACCAGATATTGGTAACGCTTACTGATGCGCAAGGTGATCATCACGCGATCGGAGAGCGACCCCAGGGACATTCCGGTGACGGTTCCCACTTCGATACCGCGAAACAGGACGGGGGTACCAATATTAAGCGAGCCTGCTTCTGGCGCCTCCACGACGATGCTTAACCCATCCAGATAGCGTGAGTCGGTAATCGTGGCTTCCTGCAGTTCAAAGTCGCGCCGTGCCGCGCCGCGTCCTGGCTCAACGTTAATATAGGGCTGGAGAATCGTATCCAGATGCTCGACGCCCGCCGCGGAAATTTGTGGCGTGATAACGGAAAAACGTGTCCCGGCGCGGGCAAATGTCTGTACATACTCCGGATAAAGTACGGCTTTTGCCTGCACTTCATTACGTGCGGTGATCAATTCCAGCGTCTGGATCTGGCCGATATCAATACCGAGGTAACGAATGGGCATCCCTTCCGCCAATTTTCCGGCGTCGAACGCGTGCAGCGTAATTTGTCCGCCTACCGCGCGGGCGGAGGTTTCTGAAGCATAAAGAATGCGTTTATCGCCTTTGCGCCGACTGGCGCTGGCGCCGCTCAGGTTATCAAAACTAATGGCCCCTTTCAGCGCGCGGGAGAGTGGCGAGGCCTGTACCGTTAGGCCGCTGCCGTTAAGTTGCACCTTCGCGCCGCCTTCCGCCCAGAACACGCTATTGCTGGTTAACAGGTGGCGATATTCCGGCTTAATATGCAGGTCGATGTCAAAGGTATTGGCGCGTGGGCGAACGGTGATGACTTCGCCTACTTCAAATTTTCGATACAGCACGACGGAACCTGCCTGGACATCCGGCAACGTTTCGGCCGTCAGCGTTAAGGTGGTAGTCGGTAAGTCACTGAGACTATTTTCCAGCGCTTTTTCCAGGTTAGCATAGAGCGGGTAGGTGGATTTCATCTTCCCGCTCGTACCGGGTAAAATACGAATTCCGCCGTCAATCCACTCGCTGGCGCTGGCGCCGAGGAACTCTACGCCGTCAAGGCCGACTTTGACATCCACCCGGCTGTTGACCACGAATTTACTGTCGCCCTGTACCAAATCCCGGTGCTGCGGTTCAATCGCGACGATGAATGACACGCCTTTACTGGATAAGTTGCGCTCAATGACCTGGCCAATTTTTACGCCATGTAAAATTAACGGCTGGCCCGGTTCGATACCGTAACTTTCCGGGGCCGTCAGCGTCAGGGTTAAGGCATTCGCCTCATGCAGCAGGGCCTTTTCACCCGGCACCACCACAAATTCACTGCGCGGTTCGCCGTCGCCCGGCACCAGCTCGAAGGTTTTTCCGGTTAACAACGAACTGATATTCGCGTCACTTAGCGACAGTTTGGGATTGCGTAACTCAATACGCGTATTTTCCCGCATCAGCGGAACAACGCTGGGATCGACGGTCATCTCTCCGGTGACTTTACCGCCAGGGTTGAGCGTCAGTTTAGAAAGCTCACCCACCTCCAGTCCCTGGTACATTAGCGGCGTAGATTCCGCTTTCAGACCGTCTCCGCTGGGCAGCTCAAGTTTAACGATTACCCCTCGTTGGCTGTGGGCTAAATCTTTATATAAGCCGAACGTGTCATCCTGGGCGGCGGGTTTGGAATTGTCCGGTGAGTCAAACGCAATCGCGCCATTGACCAGGGCCGCGAGGCTCTCCAGTTTCACCTTCGCGCCGCTCAGGCTTAGATCGGCGTCAATGCCGGAGACATTCCAAAAACGGCTGCCTTTTTTCACCAGATCGGTAAACCGTCGCTCAATCAGAACGTCAATCGTCACGCCCTGTTTGTTAGGGTTAATCGAATAGTCATACACCCGTCCGACAGGGATTTTACGGAAATAGACCAGTGAACCGCTATTAAGCGAACCGAGATCCGGCGCATTGAGATGAATCATCAGATCGCCGTTGCTAAGCCGGTATTTAGGCTGTGTATCCAGGGCGACGAAATGATCTCTGGGCTTGCCTTTACCTGGCATCATACCGATGTAATTCCCGCCGACCAACGCATCCAGGCCGGAAACGCCCGCCAGCGAGGCTTTGGGCGTCACCAGCCAGAATTGCGTCTCTTCGCGCAACGCATCTTCCATATCTGATTTGATACTGACGCGAACTTCAATTTTGCGCAGATCTTTGCTCAGACTGACATCTTCCACGGTGCCGACTTCTACTCCCTGATAACGCACGGGAGTACGGCCCGGTACGATACCGTCCGCCGACATAAAATCGATAGTCACGCTATTGCCGCGATCCTGGTAGCTATCCCATACCAGCCACCCCGCGATCATTAGCGCGATAAGCGGTAGCAGCCAGAAAGGTGAAATACGGCGTTTGGTTTTAATTTGCGCTTCAGTCTTCGAAGCGGGCGTTTCCTGACTCATGTGCATCCCAAAGTAAGCGGCTATCCAGCCATTCCACTGCAAGAATAGTCAAAATTACCGCTGCGCCGAAATAAAACGCAGCCGGTCCCATAGTAAAAGCCAGAATCTGATCGCGATTAATCAGAGACATGGTTAACGAGATAACGAAAAGATCCAGCATCGACCAACGGCCTATCCATGTCACCAGACGCAGCAACAGAATTCGCGTCCGCAGTCCCTGTTGGCATTTAAAATGGATACTCAACAGTAGCGTAAACATCACGATGACTTTGGTAAACGGCACCAAAATACTGGCGATAAAAACGACGGCGGCGACGGCGATATTGCTGCTGGCAAGCGACATAATGCCCGACAGGATAGTATCTTCCTGACGCCCGCCATTAATGTAGATTACCGAGATAGGCAGCAGGTTTGCCGGCAGCAAAAAGACAATAGACGCCAGCAAGGCCGCCCAACACTTCTGTATGCTCTGTTTTCTGCGTAACCGTAGCGGAATATGACAACGCGGGCAGCGTCCTTTCGCATCCGGATAGCCGCTAAAGTGGCAGCCAAGACAGACGCGCAATCTTTCGTCCGCACGTTGAGCAGGGCGCTGCGGATAAAATCGTTCCCATAGTTGCTCCACATTCAGATGAATCATAGTCAGAATGCTAAGAACCACCAACGAGACGAACGCTAAAAGCCCGATGCCCGGCTGCAGAAAGGCATAGTCCTGCACTTTGATAGAGGCAACGCCAATACCGACCAGATAGATGTCCAGCATCACCCACTCTTTCAGTTTTTCCAGCATCAGCAGGACTGGACGCAGATTCATGCCGAGAAGGCTGCCAAACCACAGGTAAGCAATTGAAAAAACCAGAATAAGCGGCGCGCCCACCACGCAAAAGAGCACCATTGCGGCGGTTAACGGATCGCCCTGCTGCGTCATTTGCCAGATGCCGTGCATCACATTGGCATCAATGCGTACGCCCAACAGGTAGATATGGAGTAACGGTTCGCTCCAGGCAAACGGCATCAATAGCAGCATGGTTACCGCCATCGCGGTCAGCCGCGTCAGCGACCAGTCGCGCCCATCGCGAATTTTGGCCTGGCAACGAGGACAATAAGCGCTTTGATGAGCGCTCATCTCCGGCAAGCTGAACAGCATGTCGCATTCAGGGCAGCGCTGGTAGTGGCTGCGCGGCAGCGCTTCGCTAATTGACCTGATCGTTAGCTTTTTTGTTGGCGTGACGTGTGAGGTGTTCAGAGCCATGTATCGTGAATCAAAGTGTTAGAATAATGTAATCTTAACTCATGACAGGAATAATCTTGAGCAAGAACGCATTTAATGCTTATTTTAATAGCCTGTGTTTAGGAGTAAGACCACGAAGTGATTATATAATGAGCAAAACAGAACTATACGCGGCGTTAAACCGCGATTTTCAGTCGTTAATGGCAGGTGAAACCAGCTTTCTGGCCACGCTGGCGAATACCAGCGCGCTACTGTTCGAACGCCTTACCGAGGTGAACTGGGCGGGATTTTATCTCCTCGAAGGCGATACGCTGGTGTTGGGGCCGTTTCAGGGGCGAATCGCCTGTGTGCGGATTCCGGTTGGTCGCGGCGTGTGTGGCGCAGCGGTAGCGCAGAATAAGGTTCAACGTATTGATGATGTTCATGCGTTTGACGGCCATATTGCCTGTGATGCCGCCAGCAACGCCGAAATTGTGCTGCCTGTCACGGTTGGCGAACGGATTATCGGCGTGCTGGATATAGATAGCACGGCGTTTGGCCGTTTTACCGAAGAAGATGAACACGGCCTGCGTACGCTGGTCGCACAGCTTGAAACCGTGCTTGCAACGACGGATTACAAAAAATTCTTTGCGAGCGTCGCAGGATAATCAACGGATAACGTAGCAATTACTGATGGCGTCATTATAATGACGCCTGTTCATGCCTGCTGCTTGTTGGCTACGTCCGTTGTAATCAGGAAATTTCATGGAAAATCAACCTAAGTTGAATAGCAGTAAAGAAGTTATCGCGTTTCTGGCCGAGCGTTTTCCTCACTGTTTTAGTGCGGAAGGCGAAGCTCGCCCGCTGAAAATTGGTATTTTTCAGGATCTGGTAGAGCGAGTTGGGGGCGAAATGAACCTCAGCAAAACGCAACTTCGTTCCGCTTTACGTCTTTATACTTCAAGCTGGCGTTACCTGTACGGCGTTAAGCCGGGCGCAACGCGCGTCGACCTTGATGGCAATCCGTGCGGCGAGCTGGAAGAACAGCATGTCGAACATGCGCGTAAGCAGCTTGAAGAAGCCAAAGCCCGTGTTCAGGCGCAGCGCGCAGAGCAGCAAGCGAAAAAACGCGAAGCTGCCGCGGCGGCTGGCGAAAAAGAAGACGCGCCGCGACGCGAGCGTAAACCTCGCCCGGTAGCGCGTCGTAAAGAAGGCGCTGAACGTAAACCTCGCGCTGATAAACCGACGACGAAAGCGCCGCGTGCGCCTCGCGAAGAGAAGCACACGCCGGTTTCTGATATTTCAGTATTGACCGTAGGGCAGTCCCTCAAGGTGAAAGCGGGTAATAATGCGATGGATGCCACCGTATTAGAAATCACCAAAGATGGTGTCCGTGTACAGCTGAATTCGGGTATGTCTTTGATTGTACGCGCAGAACACCTGGTGTTCTGAAACGGAGGCCAGGCCTGGCATGAACACTTTTTTTAGGCTTACCGCGTTAGCTGGCCTGCTTGCATTAGCAGGCCAGTCCTTCGCCGTGGAAGATATTACGCGTGCCGATCAAATTCCCGTACTAAAGGAAGAGACGCAACATGCGACGGTGAGCGAGCGCGTAACGTCGCGTTTTACCCGCTCCCACTATCGCCAGTTCGATCTGGATGAGGCATTTTCGGCAAAGATCTTTGATCGCTATCTGAATCTTCTCGACTATAGCCACAACGTTTTGTTGGCGAGCGATGTCGAGCAGTTTGCGAAAAAGAAAACCGTGTTGGGCGATGAGCTGCGCACGGGTAAGCTGGATGTTTTTTACGATCTTTATAACCTGGCGCAAAAGCGCCGGTTTGAACGTTACCAGTACGCGCTAAAAGTGCTGGAACGGCCAATGGATTTCACCGGAAACGATACGTTTAACCTGGACCGCAGTAAAGCGCCCTGGCCGAAAGATGAGGCTGAGCTAAATGCGCTGTGGGATGGTAAAGTGAAATTCGATGAGCTCAGTCTGAAACTCACCGGCAAGAGCGACAAAGAAATTCGCGAAACGCTGACGCGTCGCTACAAATTCGCTATTCGTCGCTTGGCGCAGACCAACAGTGAAGATGTGTTCTCGCTGGCGATGACCGCTTTTGCGCGTGAAATCGACCCACATACGAATTATCTTTCTCCCCGCAATACCGAGCAGTTTAATACCGAAATGAGCCTGTCTCTGGAAGGTATCGGCGCGGTGCTGCAAATGGATGACGATTATACTGTCATTAACTCATTGGTTGCCGGCGGCCCGGCAGCGAAGAGCAAGTCGATTAGCGTCGGCGATCGTATCGTCGGCGTAGGGCAGGCCGGAAAACCGATGGTCGACGTTATTGGCTGGCGTCTTGACGATGTGGTGGCGCTGATCAAAGGGCCGAAAGGCAGCAAGGTTCGACTGGAAATACTGCCGGCTGGCAAAGGGACGAAAACGCGTATTATCACGCTGACGCGTGAACGGATTCGTCTTGAAGATCGCGCGGTTAAAATGTCGGTGAAAACCGTCGGCAAGGAAAAAGTTGGTGTACTGGATATTCCAGGCTTCTATGTTGGCTTGACCGATGATGTCAAAGTTCAGCTTCAGAAGCTGGAAAAACAGAACGTTAACAGCATCGTTATCGATCTGCGTTCAAACGGCGGTGGGGCGCTGACGGAAGCCGTTTCGCTTTCCGGTCTGTTTATCCCTTCTGGTCCGATAGTTCAGGTGCGCGACAATAACGGCAAAGTGCGTGAGGATAGCGACACCGACGGCGTGGTCTACTACAAAGGCCCGCTGGTGGTGCTGGTCGATCGTTTCAGTGCCTCGGCATCGGAAATCTTCGCTGCCGCGATGCAGGATTATGGCCGCGCGCTGATTGTCGGTGAGCCGACCTTCGGTAAAGGTACGGTACAGCAATATCGTTCGCTAAACCGAATTTACGATCAGATGCTTCGCCCGGAATGGCCTGCGCTGGGTTCGGTGCAGTACACCATTCAGAAGTTTTACCGTGTCAACGGCGGTAGTACGCAGCGTAAAGGGGTCACGCCGGATATCATCATGCCGACTGGCAATGAAGAGACGGAAACCGGAGAAAAATTTGAAGATAACGCCTTGCCGTGGGATAGCATTGATGCGGCGAAATACGTGAAATCGGACGATTTGGCCCCGTTTGGCCCGGAATTATTGAAAGAACACAACGCGCGTATCGCCAAAGATCCTGAGTTTCAGTACATCATGAAGGATATTGCACGTTTCAATGCCATGAAGGATAAGCGCAACATCGTCTCTCTGAATTATGCGCAGCGTGAGAAAGAGAACAATGAAGAAGACGCTCTGCGTCTGGCGCGTATTAACGATCGGTTTAAACGTGAGGGTAAACCGTTGCTGAAGAAACTGGACGATCTGCCAAAGGATTACCAGGAGCCGGACCCGTACCTTGATGAAACGGTGAGGATTGCTCTGGACCTGGCGCATCTTGAAAAAGAAAAACCAGCGGAGCAGGCGGCAGCCAATAAGTAACGCTAAACAGGCACAAAAAATTGTGCCTGTTTTTTTTAACAAGCGCAGAAGTCGTCAGGATAATGCTACAAAATGTAAAGTTGTGTTTTTCTCGTGACTTACCGCCTGGTGATGCTTGAAAATAGCCATAAGACCCATACGATGTGGGTAATCGCATAGTGCGTTTTGTTAAATTGAGGTTAAAAGAAAATTATGATGCGAATCGCGCTCTTCCTGCTGACGAACCTGGCCGTGATGGTCGTTTTCGGGCTGGTTCTGAGCCTGACAGGGATACAGTCGAGCAGCGTGCAAGGCTTGCTGATCATGGCGCTGCTGTTTGGTTTTGGCGGTTCTTTTATTTCATTGCTGATGTCCAAATGGATGGCGTTAAAATCCGTAGGAGGGGAAGTTATTGAACAGCCTCGCAATGAAAGAGAACGCTGGTTGATGAACACCGTAGCAACGCAAGCGCGCCAGGCCGGTATCGCCATGCCGCAGGTTGCTATCTACCATGCGCCGGACATTAACGCGTTTGCGACGGGCGCACGCCGTGACGCCTCATTGGTCGCTGTGAGCACCGGTTTGTTGCAAAACATGAGCCCTGACGAAGCGGAAGCCGTCATTGCGCATGAAATCAGCCATATTGCCAATGGCGATATGGTGACGATGACGTTGATTCAGGGGGTGGTTAACACCTTCGTTATCTTTATTTCGCGCATTATCGCGCAAATTGCTGCTGGTTTTCTGGGCGGCAACCGCGATGAAGGCGAAGGAAGTAACGGTAATCCGCTAATCTATTTCGCCGTTGCGACGGTGCTGGAACTGGTCTTCGGTATTCTGGCGAGCATCATCACCATGTGGTTCTCCCGTTACCGTGAGTTTCATGCCGATGCGGGATCGGCGAAGCTGGTTGGCCGTGAAAAAATGATTGCCGCGTTGCAGCGCCTGAAAACCAGCTACGAGCCGCAAGAAGCGACCAGCATGATGGCGTTTTGTATTAACGGTAAATCGAAATCGTTAAGCGAGCTGTTTATGACGCACCCACCGCTGGATAAACGCATTGAAGCGCTGCGTAGCGGTGAGTACCTGAAATAATAAGCCCACTGGCAAGTATGAAAAGCGCGTCGAATGACGCGCTTTTTTTACGCCTGAACGCGTGGTTGCGTAATACGTAAACCGCTCACCACCGCCGCGAGAGTCGCCAGGATCGCCGCTGCGAGCAGAGAAAGATGCGTACCGCTATCGCCAAACTGGTTCAACATCAGCGCTACCAGCGCGGCGCCAGTACTTTGGCCTAACAGTCGCGCCGTGCCCAGCATCCCGCTGGCGCCACCGCTGCGCTCACGCGGCGCGGAAGTGATAATGGTGTGATTATTCGGCGACTGGAACAGGCCAAACCCTGCGCCACAAAGGATCATCGGCCAGATAATATTCAGATCGGAGGGGGAGGCTGGCAACATGACCAGCGCAAACAACCCGGCTGCCATTATCACCATTCCCAGCGCCCCCAGCAAACCGGCATGAAGACGTTCTATCAGGTATCCCGCCAGCGGCGCCATTACCATCGTTGCCAGCGGCCAGGGCGTCAATAACAGGCCGGTTTCTACTTCGCTACGGCCCAGCACGGTTTGCAGATAAAAAGGTAGCGAGACCATGGCTAACATTTGTGCGCAGAACGAGCAAATTGACGTGCCGATCGAGAGTGAAAAAAGCGGAATTCGTAACAAGTCGATGGGTAACAAAGGGACGGGCAAAGAAAGCTGGCGGCGCACGAAGAAAAACCCGACCACGACCAGAACGAGCAGCTCTGCGCCAATCAACGTTAGCGACTGTCCCTGGGCAAATCCGCTCAATGCGGTAATCAGCAGGCCAAATGTGAGCGCATTCATTACCGCGCTCGGTAAGTCAAAGCGCGGCTTAGTGTCATGGGCGATGTTTGCTGGTAAAAAGCGGATGGCCAGAATTAACGCGATGATACCTAACGGGACATTAATCAGAAACAGCCATTTCCATGATGAGATGGACAAAATCGCTGCGGCGATCGTCGGACCCGCGGCGGAAGAGACTGCGACGATAAAAGAGTTAATTCCCATGCCTCGTCCCAGATGACGCTGGGGGTAGATAAGACGAATCAGCGCCGTGTTTACGCTCATGAGCGCCGCGCCGCCAAATCCCTGCGCGATGCGCGCCAGCGTCAGCATCTGCAGCGAGTCTGAAAGCGCGCAAAACAATGATGAAAGCAGAAATACCACTAAACCACATTTGTAGATCCGGCGATAACCAAACATGTCGCCTAAAAAAGACAGGGAAAGCAGTGAGACGACAATGGCGATTTGGTATGCATTGACAATCCAGATAGAGCTGGCAGGGGAGGCATGTAAATCAGTCGCAATGGTTGGCAGCGCGACATTAGCGATTGCGCCATCCAGAACCGCCATCGAAATACCGATAATAATCGTCAGGATAGCGCCGTATCTCTGCGGGAGGGGCAGGCCATCGGCCCGTGTTTTTTCCATAAGTATTTTGTAATAAGGGGAATTATGAGCTGAATAATAATGTTAGCATTAATACTGAGTTGTTATGTCGCAGATTTGTAACGAAGTAAGCAAAGATGGATTGCGGGCGACCTGGCGTGAAATTATAATAAAAACTCGTTCTGAATTTTATAAAACGCTCGTAATGAGGTGATAAATGGCAAACGCAGATCTGGATAAGCAGCCTGATTCTGTATCTTCTGTGCTGAAAGTTTTCGGCATTCTGCAGGCGCTGGGTGAAGAGCGTGAAATAGGGATTACCGAGCTATCGCAGCGCGTCATGATGTCGAAAAGCACCGTTTATCGCTTTTTGCAAACCATGAAAACGCTGGGCTACGTGGCTCAGGAGGGGGAGTCTGAAAAATACTCTCTGACGCTAAAGCTGTTTGAGCTGGGCGCGCGAGCGTTGCAAAATGTTGATCTCATCCGCAGTGCGGACATTCAGATGCGCGAACTGTCTCGTCTGACAAAAGAAACTATCCATCTTGGCGCGCTGGATGAAGACAGCATTGTCTATATCCATAAAATTGACTCTATGTACAATCTGCGGATGTACTCACGTATTGGGCGTCGTAATCCGCTGTACAGTACGGCCATCGGTAAAGTGCTTCTGGCCTGGCGCGACCGTGATGAGGTTAAGCAGATTCTCGACGGCGTAGAGTATAAGCAAAGCACGGGACGCACGATTACCAGCACTGAAGCGTTGCTGCCGCTGTTGGATGAAGTGCGTGCGCAAGGATACGGTGAAGATAACGAAGAACAGGAAGAAGGATTACGTTGTATCGGCGTACCGGTATTTGACCGTTTTGGCGTAGTCATCGCAGGGTTAAGCATTTCGTTCCCGACGCTGCGTTTTTCAGAAGAACGCCTACAGGAATATGTGGCTATGTTACACGCCGCCGCGCGTAAAATTTCTGAACAAATGGGTTACAACGATTATCCCTTCTAAGCAACGTTATTAGCATGACGTTAAAAAAAAGCAGCTACGAAAAATGTAGCTGCTTTTTTTATAACATCGGGTGGGATGAAATCGTAAAAGTAGATAATATCTGTCGGCTTATTTAACGGTTATTAAAATATTATTTAACAGTACTTATGAACAACAGCCAATATAGGGGAATTATTGGTGATAGTTTCACTGTGAAATTATTTATTGCCGCTTAGCCATTATCCACCACGGTGGCGATTTTTCTGAAAATGGGACAGTCGGAAAAGCCAATAATGCCGCTGTTGGTATGGAGATATTGCGCCGTGCTGGTGCCGCGTGCGGTCAGGTAATGGCACTGTAAACCCAGCCCCGCAGCGTTCACTTTACTTCCCACCAGGATGCCATAGCCGCTCATCAGCAGGCCTATCCACACCAGGGCAAACAATACAATTGCGCGAATGATCAAACGCATTACTACCTCTTTTCTTTTTTAGTTAGAATAAGAGTAGCGTGTACATTGATTGAAACAAGTGAATCATTCCTAAAAACATATAATGCCGCTACAGTTACTCCTGGTTTAAGTAACTCATGATAATTTAGCGACATAAGATGTAAGATCGGAGAGTGGAGTGAAAAAATTTCGATGGGTCGTTCTCGGCATCGTGGTGGTAGTATGCCTGTTGCTGTGGGCGCAGGTGTTTAATATCATGTGCGATCAGGATGTACAATTTTTCAGCGGTATTTGCGCCATCAATAAATTTATTCCCTGGTAAACGTTTTACACCAGAGATTTCCTTCCCGTGTAGCAGTGGTAGAATGACGTCTCTACATCGAGGTGGTGAAATGAACGACGTTTTAAACTCTGGTGCGTTTTCTCTTGCATCTTTAATAGTATCAATGGTGGTTCTGGTGGTGGGGCTGGCGCTCTGGTTCTTTGTCAACCGGGCAAGTTCCCGTGCCAACGAGCAGATAGAACTGCTCGAAGCGTTGTTGGATCAACAGAAGCGGCAAAACGCGTTGTTACGCCGCCTTTGCGAAGCAAACGAACCAGAAAAAGAAGCGGAACCCGCAACAGCGGCAAGCGAACCGAAAGAGGATGAGGACATCATTCGTCTGGTTGCTGAACGATAATGCTTACCGGGGCGCAAATGGCGCCAGTGCCATACGCCCCATTTCCCCGTCGGATCTCTCCGCGTTGCCGTTTGCAACTGATACTACAGCATCAACACCTTACATAATATATGGCTTTATATGCAACATAGTTTTATATGTATAACAAATGGACATATGGCATTTTTGTGATACCGCTCATTCTCTATTAAAAGCGAAACGTTTCTCTCTCTTTATGGATTGTCATTGTTTGTTCATTATTTTAAGGCATTCTGTAAAGACGCAGAACATCACAAAAAGCGGTGTCGAAAATCGCTTTTCTTTTCTATTATTTTGATTAAAAGGTGTTTTTTATCATTGTGACAATTTATGCATAACTCAGCATAAAAAGTGATATGAAAAATACAGCTTTTAAATGTGATTTGATGCACTGGAAGAAGCGAAGTTATTGAGCTATGGTAGAAAAATGGCTTTTCAGCAGTGACGTTGTCAGGAGTCCGTCAGCGCGTGAGGATATATCTTTCGCAATTTTGTTGCATAAACGTGCTGTCAATTTGTGAAGGTTCTCGTAATTTGTGCGACGGATCGAGACACGTTTAAAAATGGCTTGCCATAATTAACGTTGTATGTGATAACAGGCTTTGGGTTAAACGAGGTACAGTTCTGTTTATGTGTGGCATTTTCAGTAAAGAAGTCCTGAGTAAACACGTTGACGTTGAATACCGCTTCTCTGCCGAACCTTATATTAGTGCCTCAAGCAGTAATGTCTCAGTTTTATCTATGTTATGCCTACGGGCAAAGAAAACACTCTAAGGAATTTTGCAAATGGCAAAGATTAAAGGTCAAGTTAAGTGGTTCAACGAATCCAAAGGTTTTGGCTTCATTACTCCGGCTGACGGCAGCAAAGATGTGTTCGTACACTTCTCCGCTATCCAGGGCAATGGTTTCAAAACTCTGGCTGAAGGCCAGAACGTTGAGTTCGAAATTCAGGACGGCCAGAAAGGTCCGGCTGCTGTTAACGTAACAGCTATCTGATCGACACCACTGATTTGATGCGTTTGTCGCGTCAGCCTCAGATATAAAGCCTCGCTAAAAGCGGGGCTTTTTAATTCAATATCCTTCAAAATGTGTCTGGATGCGCTCTCGTTAGCGATTTGTTGCAAAGGCGCGATGTTATTAGCATTGTTTTTTCTGGTTTTTCCGGCCGTTTCCCGTTAAATCAATCACCTGAAAAATGATTCGGCTGGAGATCAGGTGAAAAAGAAAAGCGACGGCGATACCCGTAATTTTACGCCCATACGTTTTGCACTACTTTGCACTGCCATTCTGCTCAGTATGGCATTGTTGTTAGGGCGGGTGGCATGGCTGCAAATTGTTACGCCGTCGAAACTGGTGAAACAAGAAGATATGCGCTCGCTTCGTGAAGTGACCACGGCCTCTCCACGCGGCATGATCACCGACAGAGAAGGGCGACCCTTAGCGGTGAGCGTTCCGGTTAATGCTGTCTGGGCCGATCCGAAGACTATCATAAGCAAAGGCGGCGTTGGCTACAATGAGCGCTGGCAGGCGCTGGCCAGTGCCCTGCATCTGTCTCTCAGTACGCTTGCGGAACGGGTAAACAGTAACCCGGCAGGCCGTTTTATCTACCTTGCGCGCCAGGTTTCACCCCAGCAAGCCGAATGGATAGATAAACTGAATCTACCGGGTATTAACCTGCGGGAAGAGTCGCGCCGTTTTTACCCTGCCGGACACGTAGCGGCCAATTTGATCGGCTTTACCAATATCGACGGGCAGGGAATAGAAGGTATTGAAAAGAGCTTTAACGCGCAACTGACGGGAAAACCGGGCTCCCGATTGGTGCGTAAAGATAAATTTGGTCACGTTATTGAGAACATTACGGAAGTGAATCCGGTTCCTGCTCATGAACTTCAGCTTAGCATTGATGAACGTCTGCAAACGGTTACCGAAGATGCGCTGGATAACGCCGTCATATGGAACAAAGCGGAATCCGGCGCTGCCGTATTGATTAACATCCCAACGGGTGAAATTCTCTCGATGGCGAGCTACCCGGATTTCAACCCGAACAACCGTGAAGGCGCGCAGTTGGACGATTTTCGTAACCGCGCGATTAGCGACACCTTCGAACCCGGTTCTACTGTGAAGCCATTGGTCATTATGACTGCGTTACAGCAGGGCATCGTGCAGCCGGACAGCGTTATCGATACCCATCCTTTTACTCTCGATGGACACCGTATCCGCGACGTCGGTTACTATCCGGAACTGACATTAACCGGCATTTTGCAAAAATCCAGCGATACCGGCGTTTCTCACCTTTCTCTGGCGATGCCGGTGCAGAAATTAATGGATACTTATAAAAGCTTTGGTTTCGGCGTGCCTACCGGACTGGGTCTCACCGGAGAGAGCAGCGGGTTATTACCGAAACGCCGTTACTGGAGTGATTTAGATCGCGCTACCTTTGCTTTTGGCTATGGATTAATGGTGACGCCGCTGCAACTGGCGCATGTTTATGCCACGATTGGCAGCTTTGGTATCTACCGTCCGTTATCGATCACCAAAGTTGATCCGCCCGTGATCGGCACGCGGGTAATGCCGGAAGAACTGGTGCACGAGGTGGAACATATGATGGAGAGCGTCGCGTTGCCTGGCGGCGGCGGAACAAAAGCCGCAGTAAGAGACTACCGTATTGCGGTCAAAACCGGGACGGCGAAAAAAATTGGCGATGATGGTAAATACGTCGATAAGTATGTGGCATATACCGCAGGCGTCGCGCCGGCAAGTAACCCCAGATTTGCGCTGGTGGTGGTGATTAATAATCCGCAAAACGGGGCTTATTATGGCGGCGCGGTATCTGCGCCCGTATTCAGCCAGATCATGGGCGATGTGCTGCGGCTGGAAAATGTTGAGCCAGACGGTATGCCAGCCGATTCAGATCACCTTCTGGTGATGCATGGCAGCCACGTTGCGGTTCCGGGCTCGTAAAGGATTTTCCCGGGGCGCAATTCGCGTTACACTTGCGCCCTTTAGCGCCCCAGTCCGGAGTTGTCATGTCGTTTACCTGTCCGCTTTGCCATCAGCCGCTTACGCAGATTAATAACAGCGTTATATGTCCACAGCGCCATCAGTTTGATGTGGCGAAAGAGGGCTACATCAATCTGCTGCCGGTACAGCATAAACGTTCGCGCGATCCGGGCGACAGCGCCGAAATGATGCAGGCGAGGAGAGCGTTTCTTGATGCGGGCCATTATCAGCCGCTGCGCGATGCGGTGATTAACCTGTTGCGCGAGCGGCTGGATCAGTCGGCCACGGCGATTCTGGATATCGGCTGCGGCGAGGGGTATTACACTCATGCTTTTGCCGAGGCGTTGCCGGGAGTCACCACGTTTGGACTGGACGTTGCTAAAACGGCGATCAAAGCGGCGGCGAAGCGCTATTCGCAGGTGAAGTTTTGTGTGGCGTCAAGCCATCGACTGCCCTTTGCCGATGCGTCAATGGATGCGGTGATCAGAATCTACGCCCCGTGTAAGGCGCAGGAATTGGCGCGTGTGGTGAAACCTGGTGGTTGGGTCGTTACCGCCACGCCAGGGCCGCATCATCTGATGGAACTAAAAGGGCTCATTTATGATGAGGTGCGTTTACATGCGCCGTATACCGAGCAGCTCGACGGATTCACATTGCAGCAGAGTACCCGCCTTGCTTATCACATGCAGCTCACCGCCGAAGCGGCTGTAGCACTGTTGCAAATGACGCCATTTGCCTGGCGCGCCAGGCCAGACGTGTGGGAACAACTGGCCGCCAGCGCCGGACTTAGCTGCCAGACGGATTTCAACCTTCATCTCTGGCAGCGTAACCGTTAACCGTGAAAATGCGTCCAGAGGATCTGGACGCCAATTCCTATCAGTACGACCCCGCCGAGAATTTCAGCACGCTTACCCAGCATTGGGCCGATAAAGCGACCGATCATCATCCCGAGGGTGGACATGATAAGCGTGGCGCAACCGATAGCTAATGCGGTTGCGATGATGTTTACCTGCAAAAACGCCAGACCGACGCCAACCGCCATCGCATCGAGGCTGGTCGCGATAGCCGTCGTGACTAATAGCCAAAAGCTGTGGCGACGTAACGGTGTTTCATCTTCATCACTACCGCCGCGGATACCTTCGATGATCATGCGTCCGCCCAGAAAGATCAGCAGAACAAAGGCTATCCAGTGGTTCCATTCCAGAACAAATTTACTCGCCAATATCCCCAGCCCCCAGCCGATCAACGGGGTCAGCGTTTCAACCGCGCCAAAGATAAGGCCGGTACGCAACGCTTCTGAGAATTTGGGTTTATGTAGGGTGGCGCCTTTGCCAATTGATGCCGCGAAAGCATCCATCGACATGCCGAAAGCGAGAAGAACAGTAGCAGTAAAGTGCATGACAACGTCCTGACCGGGGTATCCATTAAACACATCACTGCCCCCAGCAAACATGCATGTCGCCATTCTGTGACGAAATACACAGCAGTTGATGCGCCTATGGTCTCGCCTGACCAGCGGCGGCTGGTCCGTACGCGCCACGTTTTGCAACGAGTATGTTGACGCGTACATTTCCGGAGTCTGGAAATCGGCTACTCCCCAATTGACGGCGCAACATTAACATATTTTTAGAATATAAAACAACAGCGATAAAATATTATTTGTCTTCTAATTGAAAACGATTTTCATTTAGATTTATTCATCAATAAAACGTTAAATTAAATAACAATTGGTCAATAGAAAATATAGCCTTAGCTATATTATGATTCGAAATAAAATTCGAAAAACATAGTTGAGGCTATATCTTAGATTATTGATTTTCAATAAGAATTTTATATATTTTTTCCAGATCGTCGATATTGCGTACACGGATAAGCAAGCGTCGTTGTTCTAATTGCATCACCAGTACGCCGTCTTCCGATAAATTCATCTCTTTAATACGGTTATATTCTATCCAGACATTGGCGAAGAAAAAGCCACGTTGTTTAAAGATGATCCGTGGCGTGCGGATCCAGAATATATAAAACCCCATTAACGCCAGCGCGCTTAATAACCATGTGGTCATCTGCGCTCCGTGGCTGGTTACGTTGTTATAAATAAGGATGGCGACCAGCCCAACGAAGATAACGCTGTCTACGCGACCGCGGCGGAGCAGGGCTATAGAAAGCAGAGTGGGGCCATTGCGACGGGGCATGATGAACTGATCGTAGAGAGCGTAAGCCAATAATGCGGCAATAAAGAGAATCAGCACCAGGTCCGTGATAGTCATTTATCCTCCAGAGAAATAAAAAACGGGGCCGTTTGGCCCCGGTAGTGTACAACAGCCTTACTGGCCCAGCAGTCCTACGGAGTAGCCGGCGATACCAATGACGAAGAAGCCCACGATAATCCACAGCGGGTTAACTTTCTTACGCAGCAGCCACATACAGGCAAAGGTCAACAGTAGCGGAACCAGACCCGGCATCAGCTGGTCGAGAATGGTTTGCACGGTGGTAACGCGTGTCTGACCATCCTGACCGGTGATGGTGGAAACCACCAGCGGGATATTCACATGCGTCCACTTGTTAACCAATGCCCCCATGACAAACAGGCCGAGGATTGACGCCCCCTCAGTCAGTTTTTGCAGGAAGCCGCCGCCCATATCTTTAACGATATCGACGCCTTTGCGGTAGCCATAAGCCACGCCATAATAACGGGTCGCCAGACGCACCAGGTTAAACAGGATGAAAAACAGCAGCGGACCAAGCAGGCTGCCGCTCATTGCAATACCTGCGCCCAGCGCCGCGAATACCGGACGGACGGTACCCCAGAAGATAGGGTCGCCGACGCCTGCCAGCGGTCCCATCAGACCGACTTTGATACCGTTGATAGCACCATCGTCAATCTCTGCGCCGTTCGCACGCTTTTCTTCCATTGCCAGGGTCACGCCCAGTACCGGCGCCGCAACGTAAGGATGAGTGTTAAAGAACTCCAGGTGACGTTTAATCGCCTGTTTACGCGCGTCATTATTCTCCGGATACAGGCGACGAATCGCTGGCACCATAGAGAAGCAGAAGCCCAGCGCTTGCATACGTTCGAAGTTCCATGACCCCTGGAACAGGTTAGAACGAAGAAATACGCCGCGAATATCGCTCGGAGTGAGTTTTTTCTCGGTGGTAGTTTTAGTCATATCAACCATTTCGCTCACCTGTTAGTCCAGTTCGTTGTCGAGATCGTTATTGCCAGCAGCCGCTGCAGGCGCGCCCGCTACACGGTTGTATTTCGGGCTCAGCTGGATGTAAAGAATAGCCATCACTGCGCCGATGACACCCAGTGCGACCAGGTTGAAGTTTGTGAAAGCCGCGGTGACGAAACCGAGGTAGAAGAACGGCATCAGGTAGCCTGCGCGCATCATGTTGATAACCATCGCATAACCAACCACGACGATCATGCCGCCGGCGATGTTCAGACCGCCTGTGACGACTTCAGGAATCGCATTCAGCATTCCCTGTACTTCGCTGGTGCCTACGGAGATGGCAACGATAACCGCCGGGATGGCGATACGCATTGCCTGCAGGAACAGAGAAGAAACGTGCAGCCAGGAGAGCGCCGTCAGGTTGCCGTTTTCAGCCGCCTTGTCCGCCGCGTGCTGGAATGCCACGGTGATGGTACGAACGATAATGGTCAGTACCTGGCCTGCCGCCGCCAGCGGAATCGCCAGCGCGATACCGGCGCCAATGCTTTGATGCCCGGCGATGACCAGAACGGTAGAGATGATGGACGCCAGTGCGGCATCAGGCGCAACGGCAGCACCGATGTTCATCCAGCCCAGAGCGATCATTTCCAGAGTACCGCCGATGATAATACCGGTTTTCATGTCCCCCAAAACGGCGCCGATTAAGGTACAGGCGATCAGCGGACGGTGGAACTGAAATTCATCAAGTACCGACTCCATACCCGCGATACATGCGACGATGAACACCAGCACAATCTGAAGAGTGGTAATCTCCATTGTACTTCTCCTATTGCTATCTTAAGTGTGAAAGCTAATTAAATGCCGGCGGTTATTTCGCCACTTTGGCAATTAAATCCATCATTTTCAGTTTCGGATCGGTGGAAACTTTACGCACCTCAAGCTCGATGCCGCGCTCGTTGAGCTTTTTAAAGGCTTCGATATCCTTTTCATCGACGGAAACGGCGTTGTTCACCTGCGTTTTACCTTGACGATAGGCCATACCGCCAATGTTCACGGAAGTGACTTTCACGCCGCCCTCAACGATGCGCTCGACGTCGGTAGGATTGGTAAACAGAAGCATCACGCGTTCGCCGGCGTATTTCGGGTTATTGTAGACGCGAATCATCTTCGCGACGTCAACCACATGCGCCGTAACGCCCGGCGGCGCAACTTGCGTCAGCAGCGTTTTACGAACGGTATCCGCCGCCACTTCATCGCTCACAACAATAATACGGCTGACATTGGTCTCTTTGGTCCAGCGGGTAGCGACCTGACCGTGAATGAGGCGGTCATCAATACGGGCAAGCCCGATAACCATATAATCATTCGGGCCCATCGGTTTTGCCGGTGCGGCCGCTTTTGGCGCGGCGGCGACTGGCGCTGGCGCGGCTTTTTCTACCGGTTTCGCTTTCAGCGCTTTTACGCCTTCACGACCGGTTTCTACCGCCAGTGCGACCAGCTCGTCAAAGCTCGGATCGTCGTCACGAGCCATAAACGTTTCGACCAGCATCGGGATGTTGACGCCGGCAATAACTTCATAGCGCTCTTTATCGACGACAATGCGGCTGGCAGCATTAAACGGACTGCCTCCCCATGTATCAACGAGAAATAGCACGCCTTTACTGGTATCGAGTTTAGCCAACTGAGCGTTGTACTTTTCGATCAGCGTTTCGGCATTTTCGCCTGGAACGAAATCGATCCAGCCGACGTTTTCCTGCTCGCCTAACAGCATTTCGGCTGTTTTAAGTAACTGCTCTGCAGCCCAACCATGTGTGCCTATAACAATAGCAATGGTCACTTGCTACCTCCTTTATTATTGTCAACACATCAACTTGACAGATGTATTTTTTGAATCGCCGTCCGCAAGCGAATCGATTCAGATGAGGGTTACAACGAAAAACGCATGATTTTCGTGAATTATTTTAGATATCGAAAAAAATATTTTGTGTGATGGAGATCCGTAATTTTGTTTTCGATAATGAGAAATTTCGAAGTGTAAAATATCCCGGTTACATCTCTTTGCAAAGGAAGGTAAATCTTTGCCAAAAACCAGTTGTCTCTGTTATGTTTAGCTTCCGTTTAATTAGAATGGGGTATAGGGCAGCAGCCCGTTGTATGGATCGTCACCGACGTCATTTCACTCTTTGGCCGTTTTGCGCCTGTCAATCTGGCATATCTTGCCATAGCCTTACTTTGTTTATTGCGTTACCGCCTGCATCCTTTGAGATGTTGTGGGCGCCGTTTAGTCATTCCTTAAGCAGGAGCTTGTCATGGAATTATTAATGGATCCCTCAATTTGGGTGGGTTTACTCACGCTCGTCGTCCTGGAAATTGTTCTGGGTATCGATAACCTGGTCTTTATCGCGATCCTCGCCGATAAATTGCCGCCAAAGCAGCGTGACAAAGCGCGTCTTATCGGGCTCTCGCTGGCGCTGATTATGCGTCTGGCGCTGCTGTCCATTATTTCGTGGCTGGTGACCTTAACAAAGCCGCTCTTTACCGTCTGGGATTTTACCTTCTCCGGCCGCGATTTAATTATGCTGCTGGGCGGTATATTCCTGCTGTTTAAAGCGACCACCGAGCTGCATGAACGTCTGGAAAACCGCGAGCATGACACCGGACACGGTAAAGGCTATGCGAGCTTCTGGGTGGTAGTCACGCAGATTGTCATCCTGGATGCGGTCTTCTCGCTGGACGCCGTGATTACGGCGGTAGGTATGGTAAACCATCTGCCGGTTATGATGGCGGCGGTGGTGATTGCGATGGCGGTGATGCTACTGGCGTCAAAACCGCTGACCCGTTTTGTCAACCAGCATCCGACGGTGGTGGTGCTCTGTCTGAGTTTCCTGCTGATGATCGGCTTGAGCCTGGTGGCGGAAGGGTTTGGTTTCCATATTCCGAAAGGCTACCTGTACGCGGCAATTGGTTTCTCGATCGTTATCGAGGTGTTTAACCAGATTGCGCGCCGCAACTTTATTCGTCATCAGTCCACGTTGCCGCTGCGCGCGCGTACTGCGGACGCTATCCTGCGTCTGATGGGCGGTAAACGCCAGACGAGTACGCAACATGAGACGGATAGCCCGGCCGCGATATCGGTGTCGGAAGGCGCCTTCGCCGAAGAAGAACGCTACATGATTAACGGCGTACTGACTCTGGCGTCGCGCTCCCTGCGCGGCATTATGACGCCGCGAGGCGAAATTAGTTGGGTGGATGCGAATCTCAGCGTAGCTGAAATCCGTCAGCAGTTACTCTCTTCTCCGCATAGCCTGTTCCCGGTATGCCGGGGCGAGCTGGATGAAATTATCGGTATCGTGCGGGCGAAAGAGTTGCTGGTGGCGCTGGAAGAGGGCGCGGACGTTGCGGCTATCGCCGCGTCTTCCCCGGCGATAGTGGTGCCGGAAACGCTTGATCCTATCAATCTGTTAGGCGTTTTGCGTCGCGCGCGCGGCAGTTTCGTTATCGTCACTAACGAGTTCGGCGTGGTGCAGGGGCTGGTTACGCCGCTGGATGTGCTGGAAGCGATTGCCGGTGAGTTCCCGGATGCCGATGAAACGCCGGAAATCGTTGCCGATGCCGAGGGCTGGATAGTGAAGGGCGGCACCGATCTCCATGCGCTACAGCAGGCGCTGGAAGTTGACCATCTGGTGAACGAAGAGGGCGATATTGCGACGGTCGCGGGGTTAGTGATCGCCGCTAATGGCCATATTCCTCGTGTTGGCGATGTCATTGATGTTCCGCCCCTGCGGATCACCATTGTCGAGGCCAACGACTATCGTGTCGATCTGGTTCGAATTGTTAAAGAACAGCCTGCCCACGACGAAGAGGAATAACGTCACACGCAGGAACCAAGTCTATAGATGCGGCATCGCGGACATAATCTGTCCGTTATGCCGGGCGGGCGGCGGCGCGCTGCCCGCCAGCCACTGTGGAAATTCGCTAATGGGCATCGGCTTCGCATAGAGATAGCCCTGTAACATTTGCACGCCATGCTGGCGCAAATGCTGTGCCTGTGTCTGGTTTTCGACCCCTTCCGCCACCAGTTCAATATTCAGTCTTTGCCCCAGCGCGATAATAATATCGGTCACCGTTGAATTGACCGCATCGGTACCGATGGCGGCGGTGAAGGATTTATCGATTTTCAAAATATCCGGCCGCAGTTTTTCCAGCCAGGAGAGCGAGCTGTTTCCTGTGCCAAAATCATCGATGGCTAACTTCACGCCTTTACGATGCAGCTCGCGCATCAGGCGGTAATCAACGTCAAGCAACGCGTCGCGTTCCGTGAGCTCCAGCACCAGTTGCTGAACAGGTTCCGCACTAAACCAGTACTGATTAAGATCTTTGAGAAGCACGCCGTGTCGGAAATGGCTTGCCGCTACATTGATGCCGATATGAAACTGATGGTTGATGGGGAAGTAGTGCCGCTGCCGAATGGTTTCCGCAATCACATAGCGGGTCAGCGGCGCTATCAGGTTATGTTCCTCGGCGATAGGAATAAAAACATCCGGTGAGATCCAGCCCTGACGCGGGTTGTTCCAGCGTAACAGGATCTCAACGCCGGTACACTGCTGCGTGCGGGCATTAAGCAACGGCTGACAAAATAGCTCAAACTCCCGTTCGGCAAGGGCCAGATTAATCTCCCAGGAAAAGCTCATTCTGCTGGCCGTTGCCAGCCAGGCGATATAACCGATCAACAGGCTAAGCAATACGGCCAGCGGTAACTGCGTCGGGAGATGTTTGAACGCCAGTACGCCTGCCGACGGCCCGCTGACGCTGATAGTAAAAGGGAAATGCCGCGATGAAAGCTGGTAACGCTCTTCATCTTTTTTTAATTCCGGAAGAGTATCGACCACGCCCCGACCATATAACAGGTGCCGTTTGCCGACCGTCAGGCTGGCGCTGGTAATTTGCGGCTGCTGCGGCTCAAGTAGCATAGTCGCCAGCAAGTCAATATTCACAATTTCCATCACGCCATCCTGGCCATCGGCAGAGGCGGGATACCACTGAATGAGGATCGGGCTTCCCTTGAGTAACGATTGGTCCGTGGAAAGTAGCAGCAGATCGCCAGCTGCGGGAAGATCGGGCTGAAGCTGGCGTATGGGAGTATTACGGGCGCCAAAAATGCTTGAGCAGTAGAGAATTCCCTCTTTTACCAGCCCGATAGAACGAATGGTTTGTAGGCGGGCGGCTTGCTTACGCAACGGCAAATGCGCGGTCGCGCACGGAAGCTCAAGCAAGGGTAGCAGTATGTTTCGTCCGACCAGGAGAGGATGCAGCACATTATCCAGCGCATCAACGGCATGATTCGCGAATGCAACCGTGCGATGGTGATTTAAGTTCCGCTCCGAAATAAATCGGATGCTCAGCGTAAGAATGAGCGTGACCAGTGCACAAATCGTGCAAACAATGAAACGATTACGGCGATAATGATTGATGATCCGTTGTGCTGTTTGCATGCGGGCCGCCCAATAAGCGTTGGCGACAAAAGCCAACCGCGACACAGCAAGTGTAGTGGGGAAACGTGGAGTCGACGAGGAAGAGATAAAAATTTCGCCCATCCGTAGCAGATGGGCGAAGGGAGGGGAGACGGCGTTTAATCACACTGGACTTTAATAGCCAACCCGCCGCGCGACGTTTCGCGGTATTTTGCGTTCATGTCTTTTCCGGTCTCGTACATCGTTTCGATGACTTTATCCAACGAGACGCGCGGCGCGCTGGTTCGACGCATGGCCATACGCGCAGCGTTAATCGCTTTAACCGAAGCAATGGCGTTACGCTCGATACACGGCACCTGCACCTGACCGGCAACCGGGTCGCAGGTCAGCCCCAGGTTATGCTCCATGCCGATTTCAGCGGCAACGCAAACCTGTTCCGGGCTGGCGCCCAACAGTTCAGCAAGGCCTGCCGCCGCCATCGAACAGGCGACCCCGACTTCGCCCTGACAGCCGACTTCCGCGCCGGAAATAGACGCGTTCATCTTATACAGCGCGCCAATAGCGCCTGCCGCCAGGAAGTAGCGGGTGTAAATATCCGGGCTGACAGACTCAATAAAATGGTCGTAGTAAGCCAGTACCGCAGGCACGATGCCGCACGCGCCGTTGGTTGGCGCCGTCACGACGCGACCACCTGCGGCGTTCTCTTCGTTCACCGCCAGAGCAAACATGTTCACCCAGTCAATGACGTTCATCGGATCGCTGGAAAGCTTATCGCTGGAAACCAGCATACGACGCAGCGCAGAGGCGCGACGCGGTACGCGCAGCGGCCCCGGCAGCACGCCTTCGGTATTCATACCACGATCAATACAGGCCTGCATGGTCTGCCAGACGTGACCGAAATACTCTTCAATCTCTTTCTTGCTATGCAGCGCCAGTTCGTTTTGCATCACCATGCCGGAGAGTGAAAGGCCGGTACTGTTGCAATACTCCAGCATTTCTTTCGCCGATTTAAACGGATAAGGTACAGTAACCTCATTCGTCGCTTCCTGGCCGAAATGCTCTTCATCAACGATAAAGCCGCCGCCGATGGAATAGTACGTCTTGCTATAAATGACCGTGTCGTCATGCCAGGCGTGGATCTGCATCCCGTTTTCATGCAGCGGCAAATTGCCGTTGTGAAAACGCATTCCGTCATCTTTCGGGAAGTCGACTTCGTGACGTCCCTGGGCCAGTAACAGACGCTCGCGCGTTTCGACGTCGCGAATAAAACCGGGGATACTATCAATATCCACGGTAGCGGGTTCATTACCCGCCAGACCCATAATAATGGCGATATCGGTATGGTGACCTTTCCCCGTCAGCGACAGCGAGCCGTAGACATCGACAGCGACGCGGGTAACGTTATCCAGTAATCCTTTTTCGACCAGGTCATCGACGAACTGTTTACCGGCCTTCATCGGGCCAACAGTGTGGGAAGAGGAGGGACCAATCCCTACCTTAAACATGTCGAATAGGCTAATCACGATAATACTCCTGACAGGGCAACCGGGGCTTCCGGTTACGATGTTATAACTGCGCATAGTGTAAGAGGGAACGCTGGCATCAGCTTAACTATTCACATGAATTAAACTAATGAATAACCGCGTTTTTACTAATATTGCGACAGTAATCTCAAGTCGTGTCTTGCGCGCGTAAAGTTAAGTATATACACGTTGCCCTTCAGGCTGCCTCTTTGGGGGAGGCGATTGTTACCGCCTTGAGGCAACGTGAATGGCGTTGTGTACAGTCAGGGCTTTACGCCGATTTGCAGCGCCAGCTCACGAAGAATGTTTGCGGTCATGCCCCAGACGAAATAATGCTCATACCAGGAGAGCCATACGCGGTGCGAATTGCCGCGACGGTAAACATCAAGCGGATGATATCGACCCAGTTGCAACGCTTGCGCCAGCGGCATTTCAAACACCGCAGACACTTCGTCTTCACTGGCGCGCCAGGGGAGATTTGGCGGAATAATGCCGACCACCGGGGTGACCTGAAAACCGGTCACGCTGTCTACCGGCGGTAAAACGCCAATCACTTCCACGGCTTGCGGCGGGATGGCGACTTCCTCCTGCGCTTCGCGAAGCGCTGCGGCGATAAGCGAAGCATCGGTACTGTCCACGGCCCCGCCGGGAAAGGCGACCTGTCCGGCGTGTTTGCGCAAATGAATAGCCCGCTGGGTCAACAGCAGCCCCGGTTGGGGGCGGCGAACCACAGGGATCAGTACGGCGGCCTGACGTTGATTTAACGTTTCATGAGTCATCTGCGGGCGCAAAAGCTGAAAGCGCGATAAGAAATGATTGAGCGTCAGACGGCTGGTATCCACGTATTAGTTCTCCAGTGGGTGCAGGATACGATTAACTTTATCAAAAGTTTCCTGATATTCCGCTTCTTCGTTGCTATCGGCCACGATACCGCCGCCGGCTGAGCAATAGAGTTGGCCCTGCGTTGCCGTGACGGTGCGGATAGTAATACTGGTATCCATCTTGCCGCAGAAACTCAGATAACCGATGCTACCGCACCAGGCGTTGCGTCGCTGCGGCTCCAGTTCGTCGATAATTTCCATCGCCCGCACTTTAGGCGCGCCGGTAATGGAGCCGCCGGGGAAAGCCGCGCGCAGCAGATCGGTGGCATGAAGCGAGTCCGGTAAACGGGCGGTAATGGTGCTAACCAGATGGTGAACGGCAGGAAATGGTTCGACGACGAACAGTTCCGGCACTTTCACCGAACCCGGTACGGCGACCCGGCCAATATCGTTACGCATCAAATCGACGATCATCAAATTTTCAGCGCGATCTTTCATTGAGTTGGCCAGTTTCTGCGCTTGCTGACGATCCGCCTGCGGATCGTTAAGCCGTGGAAGCGTACCTTTGATCGGGCGCGTCTGAATATGACCATTCTCCAGTTGGATAAAACGCTCGGGAGAAAGGCTCAATATGGCGCCGTCATGTAAACGAAGAAAGGCGCTGAACGGGGCGCGATTTGCGCGGTTAAGGTGTTCGAAAGCCTGCCACTCATCACCCTCGTAGCTCGCCTGAAAACGCTGGGAAAGATTGACCTGATAGCAGTCCCCGCTGTGCAGCCAGGCCTGCACCTGACGAAACTTCTCGCCATACTCGCAACGCGTCATATTGGATTGCCAGGCTGAGGTAAGCCTGAAGGGCGTGCGGGTCGGCGCGCGCTGGCTGGTGAGCCAGCGATATCGGGCGTCTGCATCGTGATAGCTTATCAGCGATACTACCTGTTTATGGTGATCGACAATCAGCGCCCAGTCGTAAAGGCCAATCGCCATATCGGGTAAAGCGATATCGCGCGCGGCAGTATCGGGCAGAATTTCGAAACGCCGCCCTAAATCATAACCAAACAGACCCAGCGCGCCGCCCTGAAAGGGTAAGTCAGGGTCAGGCTGAGGATGAAAAGGCAGCGCCTCCAGTTGAGTCTGCAAAACGTGTAACGGATCGTCGAGAGTGACGGTAGTCGTGCGCGCAGTACATACCGTGGTTTCCTGCGCGCGCGTGGTCAGTGTGGTGACAGGATCGGCGACCAGAATATCAAAGCGGTTATAGGGATGAATAGCATCACCTGAATGCAGCAGCATCGCCCAGGGCAAATGGTTTACGGGCGCAAAATAGTGTTCAGCGGCGTCCGGACGCCAGGGTAAGGTGATAACAGTGGGAGATAACGTCTTCATCATTCCTGACTCGTTACAACACTACTGGCTTACCGCCGGGTAGCGTGAAATAATTAGCGCTAACAATTTAGCAGGAGTTAATCATGTTTGCAGGTTTACCTTCACTCAGTCATGAACAACAGCAAAAAGCCGTAGAACGTATCCAGGAATTGATGTCGCAAGGTATGAGTAGCGGAGAAGCGATTGCCCAGGTGGCGGGCGAACTTCGCGCCAACCATACCGGCGAACGGATAGTGGCGCGTTTTGAGGATGAAGACGAATAACCGGCTTATACCGCCGCGACAATCTTAATCTCAACTTTATATTTCGGATTCATTAACCCGGCCTGTACGGTACAGCGTACCGGCGCATGGCCTGCGACGACCCACGCATCCCACGCCTTATTCATGGCGGCAAAATCCGCTTTATCGCTCAGGAAAATAGTGGCATCCAGAATACGTGACTTACTGGAGCCCTGTTTTTCCAGCACCGCATCAATTTGCGCCAGAGTATTCGCCGTTTGCTCAAAAGCATCGGCGTCCAGGTTTTCCGGCACGCCGGTATACCACAGCGTATTATTGTAGATCACCACGTCTGACCAACGATCTTCGGCATCAATACGCACGATAGACATCACTTATTCCTCATTTGCTTTCCATTTGAATGGCTCAAGACTGCCACAATGTGGCGCCGCCGTCACCTCTGTAACTGGCGTAAGCCTTTCTACCCTGACATAATCCCCTGTGCAAATTAACAGGGGGCAGTGTGACGGACGATTTTGCAGCAGATGGCCAACTGGCCAAAGCGATAACCGGCTTTAAACCGCGCGAACCACAGCGACAAATGGCGGTTGCCGTAACACAAGCGATTGAAAATGCGCAGCCTCTGGTTGTTGAAGCCGGCACCGGAACCGGGAAGACCTATGCTTACCTCGCTCCGGCGTTGCGCGCCGGGAAAAAAGTCATTATTTCGACCGGGTCGAAAGCGTTGCAGGATCAACTCTACAGCCGCGATCTGCCGACGGTAGCAAAAGCGTTGGCGTTTACCGGTAAGACGGCCCTGTTGAAAGGACGTTCAAACTACCTCTGCCTGGAGCGGCTGGAACAACAAGCGCTGGCGGGCGGCGATTTACCGGTACAAACGTTAAGCGACGTGATATTGCTGCGCTCCTGGTCAAATCAGACGCGGGATGGCGATATCAGCACCTGCGTCAGCGTGGCGGAGGATTCCCAGGCCTGGCCGTTGGTCACCAGTACCAACGACAACTGCCTTGGCAGCGATTGCCCGCTCTACAAAGAGTGCTTTGTGGTGAAAGCGCGTAAAAAGGCGATGGACGCGGATGTGGTGATTGTAAACCACCACCTATTTCTTGCGGATATGGTGGTTAAAGAGAGCGGGTTTGGCGAACTTATCCCTCAGGCTGAAGTAATGATCTTCGATGAAGCCCACCAACTGCCTGACATCGCCAGCCAGTATTTCGGACAATCGCTCTCCAGCCGTCAGTTGCTGGATTTAGCAAAAGACATCACCATCGCCTACCGGACGGAACTGAAAGACACTCAACAGTTGCAAAAATGCGCCGATCGCCTTGCCCAGAGCGCCCAGGATTTTCGTCTGCAACTGGGGGAGCCCGGCTACCGGGGAAATTTGCGTGAACTGTTAGCCGACTCACGTATCCAACGGGCATTTTTACTGCTGGATGATACGCTGGAGCTTTGTTACGACGTGGCGAAGCTGTCGCTGGGCCGTTCGGCGCTGCTGGATGCGGCTTTTGAACGCGCCACGCTATACCGTTCACGGCTGAAACGCTTAAAAGAGATCAATCAGCCGGGATACAGCTACTGGTATGAGTGCACCTCGCGCCATTTCACCCTGGCGCTGACGCCGCTCACCGTGGCGGACAAATTCAAAGAGGTGATGGAACAGAAGCCCGGTAGCTGGATTTTTACCTCGGCCACGTTGTCGGTAAATGATGATCTTCACCACTTTACCGCCCGTCTTGGAATTGAACAGGCAGAATCCATGCTACTGCCCAGCCCATTCGACTATACGCGCCAGGCGTTACTCTGCGTACCGCGTAACCTACCGCAAACCAACCAGCCCGGCGCGGCGCGACAGTTGGCGGCTATGCTCAGGCCGATTATCGAAGCCAATAACGGGCGATGTTTTATGCTGTGCACCTCACACGCCATGATGCGCGATCTGGCGGAGCAGTTTCGCGCCACCATGGCGCTGCCGGTATTGTTGCAAGGGGAAACCAGTAAAGGCCAACTGTTACAGCAATTTGTTAGCGCCGGCAACGCACTGCTCGTCGCCACCAGCAGCTTCTGGGAAGGGGTGGACGTGCGCGGCGATACGTTATCGTTGGTGATTATCGACAAATTGCCGTTTACCTCCCCGGACGACCCGCTGTTAAAAGCGCGAATGGAAGACTGTCGTTTGCGCGGTGGCGATCCGTTTGATGAGGTTCAACTGCCCGACGCGGTGATTACGCTGAAGCAGGGGGTGGGGCGGCTGATTCGCGATGCGGACGATCGCGGGGTGTTAGTGATTTGTGATAACCGGCTGGTGATGCGGCCCTATGGCGCCACGTTTCTCGCCAGCCTGCCTCCTGCGCCGCGCACGCGTGATATCGCCCGTGCCGTTCGCTTTCTTGCGATTCCATCCGCCGAGTAATTTGTTACGGAGTATGGTAAGATGCGCGCTATTTTATTGATCTAAGCACGAAACCTCATGCGAATTCTGGCTATCGATACCGCCACAGAGGCCTGTTCTGTCGCCCTGTGGAACAACGGTACTATCAATGCTCACTTTGAGCTTTGTCCACGAGAACACACTCAACGTATCCTGCCCATGGTGCAGGAGATTCTGGCCGCCAGCGGCGCCTCGCTCAATGAGATAGATGCGCTGGCGTTTGGGCGCGGTCCGGGCAGCTTTACCGGCGTGCGTATCGGCATTGGGATTGCGCAAGGGCTGGCGTTAGGGGCAAATCTGCCGATGATCGGTGTTTCGACGCTTGCCACGATGGCGCAGGGCGCATGGCGTAAAACTGGCGCGACCCGCGTACTCGCCGCGATTGACGCGCGGATGGGCGAAGTGTACTGGGCGGAATACCAGCGTGATGCGCAGGGCGTCTGGCAGGGTGAAGAGACGGAAGCGGTGCTGAAACCGGAACGGGTCGGCGAGCGGTTGAAACAGCTTTCCGGCGAGTGGGCGACCGTAGGAACGGGTTGGTCCGCGTGGCCCGATCTGGCGAAGGAATGCGGCCTGACGCTTCATGATGGGGAGGTGTCGCTCCCGGCAGCGGAAGATATGTTGCCCATCGCCAGTCAAAAGCTGGCGGCAGGAGAGACCGTTGCCGTGGAACATGCCGAGCCGGTTTATTTGCGTAACGAAGTGGCGTGGAAGAAACTTCCCGGCAAAGAATGACTCTCACTACTATTACCCCCCATACTTTATGCTGTGGGGTGGAATAGAGGTCGAGAAAAAGGAGTCGCATCATGGCGGTTCAAAAACGGTTAATAAAAGGGGCGCTGGCGTGCGCTTTTGCGCTTATGCTGAGCGGTTGCGTGACTATCCCGGATGCCATTAAAGGTTCGAGTCCGACGCCGCAGCAGGATTTGGTGCGGGTGATGAATGCGCCGCAGCTCTATATCGGGCAAGAGGCGCGTTTTGGCGGCAAAGTTGTGGCGGTGCAAAATCAGCAGGGAAAAACCCGGCTTGAAATCGCGACCGTACCGCTTGATAGCGGCGCGCGTCCTGTTCTGGGCGAAGCCTCGCGCGGCAGAATTTTTGCCGATGTGAACGGTTTTCTGGACCCGGTGGACTTCCGTGGCCAGTTAGTTACCGTTGTCGGCCCGATAACCGGCACGGTTGACGGTAAAATCGGCAATACGCCGTATAAATTTATGCTGATGCAGGCTACCGGCTATAAACGCTGGCATCTTGTTCAGCAGGTCGTCATGCCTCCACAGCCGATCGATCCGTGGTTTTACGGCGGACGCGCCTGGCCTTATGGCTATGGCGGTTGGGGATGGTATAACCCTGGACCCGCGGAGGTTCAGACGATAGTAACAGAGTAACTCTTTGTTTTATCAATAAAAGAAACAGCGGCTGGTCCGCTGTTTCTGCATTCATAGAGACATAATAAAAATAAATAGTGACGCGCTTCGCAACCTTTCAGTTGCATAATTAATAAACTGGTACGCTGAGTTAATATAATGTTAACGACTTGTTTATTAACTGGGGTTGTGATGACGACGAACACTCATTTTAGAGGTGATGCATTGAAGAAGGTTTGGCTTAACCGTTATCCTGCTGATGTTCCGGCGGAGATCAACCCTGACCGTTATCAATCCCTGGTTGAACTGTTTGAACATGCGGCGACGCGCTATGCCGATCAGCCTGCGTTCGTCAATATGGGGGAGGTAATGACCTTCCGTAAATTAGAAGAACGTAGTCGGGCATTTGCGGCTTATTTACAACAAGGGCTGGGACTCAAAAAAGGCGACCGTGTGGCGCTGATGATGCCAAACCTGTTGCAGTATCCTGTCGCGCTATTTGGTATTTTACGCGCCGGCATGATTGTGGTGAACGTTAACCCGCTTTACACGCCGCGCGAACTTGAGCATCAGCTTAACGATAGCGGCGCGGCGGCAATCATTATTGTTTCTAACTTTGCCCATACGCTGGAAAAAGTGGTCGAGAAAACGTCGGTACAGCACGTTATTCTGACGCGGATGGGCGACCAGCTTTCTACCGCCAAAGGTACGGTTGTTAACTTTGTCGTGAAATACATCAAGCGTCTGGTGCCAAAATACCACTTGCCAGATGCGATCTCGTTTCGCAGCGCGCTACAGCATGGCTACCGTATGCAGTATGTCAAACCCGAGGTTGTCGCTGAAGATCTGGCTTTCCTGCAATATACTGGCGGTACGACGGGCGTGGCGAAAGGCGCGATGTTGACCCACCGCAATATGCTGGCGAATCTGGAGCAGGTGAAAGCGACCTATGGGCCGCTGCTGCACCCGGGGAAAGAGCTGGTAGTGACCGCGCTGCCGCTGTATCACATTTTTGCCTTAACCATGAACTGTCTGCTTTTTATCGAGCTGGGTGGGCAAAACCTGCTGATTACCAATCCGCGTGATATCCCCGGCCTGGTCAAGGAGCTGGCGAAATATCCATTTACGGCGATGACTGGCGTTAATACGCTATTCAACGCCCTGCTCAATAATAAAGAGTTTCAACAGCTGGATTTTTCTTCGCTGCATCTGTCAGCCGGCGGCGGGATGCCGGTGCAAAACGTCGTTGCGGAACGTTGGGTAAAGCTGACCGGGCAATACCTGCTGGAAGGCTACGGGCTGACCGAGTGCGCCCCGCTGGTGAGCGTCAACCCGCATGATATTGATTATCACAGCGGCAGTATCGGCCTGCCAGTACCGTCAACAGAAGCCAAACTGGTGGATGACGATGACAACGAAGTCGCGCCGGGTGAGGCCGGAGAGCTTTGCGTGAAAGGCCCGCAGGTTATGCTGGGATACTGGCAGCGTCCTGACGCGACGGATGAAATCATTAAAGATGGCTGGCTGCATACGGGCGATATTGCGGTTATGGATGAAGACGGCTTTCTGCGGATTGTCGATCGTAAGAAAGATATGATTCTGGTTTCTGGTTTCAACGTTTATCCAAACGAAATTGAAGATGTGGTGATGCAGCATTCTGGCGTGCAGGAAGTCGCGGCGGTTGGCGTGCCTTCCGGTAGTAGCGGCGAAGCGGTGAAGCTTTTTGTGGTTAAGAAAGATCCGGCATTGACTGACGATGCGTTGATCACCTTCTGCCGTCGCCATCTGACCGGATATAAGGTGCCCAAACAGGTCGAGTTTCGCGAGGAATTACCAAAATCTAACGTTGGGAAAATTTTACGACGAGAACTGCGTGACGAAGCCCGTGGCAAAGTAGACAATAAAGCCTGAGCGTTAAGTCAGCTAACGAGAGACGCCGGTTAAGCCGGCGTTTTTTTTGGCGCGAACCAAAGAGAACACGATTTGAATTACCAAATGATTGAAACGGACGATGCGCTGGCGAGCCTGTGTGAGGCTGTCCGCGCATGTCCGGCTATTGCTTTAGATACGGAATTTGTCCGTACCCGCACCTATTACCCGCAGTTAGGATTGATCCAGTTATTTGACGGGGCAAATGTCGCCCTGATCGATCCGCTCGGCATCAGCGACTGGTCGCCGTTAAAAGCGGTGTTGCGCGATACGGGAATCACCAAATTTCTGCACGCGGGTAGCGAAGATCTGGAAGTATTTCTGAATGCGTTTGGCGAACTGCCGGAACCCCTGATTGATACGCAAATTCTGGCGGCGTTTTGCGGGCGTCCGCTGTCGTGGGGTTTTGCGTCGATGGTAGAAGAGTATACGGGCGTGGCGCTGGACAAAAGCGAGTCTCGTACCGACTGGTTAGCCCGGCCTTTAAGCGAACGTCAGTGTGAATACGCGGCGGCGGATGTCTGGTATCTGTTACCGATCGCCAAAAAGCTGATGATTGAAACTGAAGCCGCAGGATGGCTGCCTGCCGCGCTTGATGAGTGTCGGTTGATGCAGCAGCGCCGTCAGGAGATTCAGGCGCCGGAAGAAGCATGGCGGGATATCACCAATGCCTGGCAACTGCGTACTCGCCAGTTAGCCTGTCTGCAACTTTTAGCTGACTGGCGGCTACGTAAGGCGCGTGAGCGCGATATGGCGGTGAACTTTGTTGTGCGTGAAGAAAACCTGTGGGCGGTCGCGCGTTATATGCCGGGCAGTCTCGGTGAGCTGGATAGCCTGGGGCTTTCCGGCAGCGAGATTCGCTTTCACGGCAAGACGTTGATATCGCTGGTGGCGAAAGCACAGGCGCTACCGGAAGAGGCATTGCCGGAACCCCTGTTGAATCTGATGGACATGCCGGGCTATCGCAAAGCGTTTAAGGCCATCAAAGCGCTGGTGGCGGAGGTGAGCGCGTCGCATCACGTCAGCGGCGAGCTACTGGCATCGCGTCGGCAGATTAATCAGTTGCTTAACTGGCACTGGAAATTAAAACCGCAAAATGGGCAACCGGAATTGATTTCCGGCTGGCGCGCCGAACTGATGGCGGAGAAGTTAACTCTTCTGTTGCAGGAGTATCCGCGTTAACGGCGGTAATTGCCGGGAAAACGGCCAGTGAAATAAATGTCCGTATTCGGAATAATGTAAAAAAATAAAAAAGGCAGATTCTTCTGCCTTTTTTAATCCAGGAATTTTCCCATAAAAGAGCTTATTTTGACTCTTCGGCTTCCGGCAGCGTTACGTTAAGTTCAAGGATGGAGATATCACCATCTTTTTGCTCAAGCTGGACGGTAACCATTTCCGGATCGATTTGTACGTATTTACAAATGACCTCAAGAATATCTTTACGTAACTGCGGTAAATAATGCGGTTCGGCATCGCTACGGCGACGTTCCGCGACAATGATTTGCAACCGCTCTTTTGCAATATTAGCGGTACTCTTTTTCCGCGAGAGAAAAAAATCCAGTAATGCCATAATTTATCCTCCGAACAGGCGTTTGAGGAAACCTTTCTTCTCTTCTTCAATGAAGCGGAAAGGACGTTCTTCTCCCAACAGACGATCCACGGTATCTGCATAGGCTTTACCCGCATCCGCAGTGGCGTCAAGAATCACCGGTTCGCCCTGGTTCGATGCGCGCAGTACGGATTGATCTTCCGGGATCACACCGACGAGTTTAATACGCAGAATCTCCAGTACATCTTCCATGCTGAGCATGTCGCCTTTATTGACGCGGCCTGGATTGTAGCGCGTCAACAGGAGATGTTCTTTAATCGGTTCTTCGCCATTTTCTGCGCGACGAGATTTCGATGCCAGAATACCCAGAATACGGTCCGAGTCACGGACAGAAGAGACTTCCGGGTTGGTCGTGATGATCGCTTCATCGGCAAAATAGAGCGCCATCAGCGCCCCGGTTTCGATACCCGCCGGCGAGTCGCAAACGATGAACTCAAAGTCCATCGCTTTCAGTGAGTCCAGTACCTTAGCGACGCCTTCGCGCGTTAGCGCGTCTTTATCCCGGGTCTGCGACGCCGGAAGAATGAAGAGATTTTCAGTACGCTTATCTTTGATCAGCGCCTGATTCAGTGTCGCATCGCCCTGAATGACGTTTACAAAATCGTAAACGACACGACGTTCGCACCCCATAATCAGATCGAGGTTACGCAGTCCGATATCAAAATCAATGACGACAGTTTTCTTTCCCTTCTGGGCCAAACCTGTAGCGATGGCCGCGCTGGAGGTGGTCTTGCCAACGCCCCCTTTACCCGAAGTAACAACAATAATGCGTGCCATAAAAATTCCTTGTTAAAAAGGGATCAATTCAACGGTTGAACTGTCAAAGCGTTGTCTGCTAAACGCAGGCGCGCCGCTTTGCCATAAAATTCTGCCGGGATTTTATCACTCAGCCAGTAAACACCTGCGATAGAGACCAGTTCTGCCGTCAGATGGGTACAAAAAATTTGCGCTTCCCGATCGCCGCTCGCCCCTGCCAGCGCGCGACCTCTCATCATGCCATAGACATGGATATTGCCGTCAGCGATAAGCTCTGCGCCAGCGCTGACGTGACTTGTAACAATCAGATCACATTGTGGAGCATAAATGCGCTGACCGGAACGAACCGGAACATCAATTAATCGCGTTTTTGTGATGGGATTAGCGTTTTGCGGCGGCTCGCTGGGCGTTGCCGGCTCAACGGGCGCAGGCCGAACCGCTTTCTCTTTACCTTCAGTCAGTAAAGGAAGACCCATCCGATCGATTTCTACTTTCAGGCTGGCGTCTTTACAGCCGCTCACGCCGATAATGCGTAAGCCGGTTGAGGTCACGATCTTATGCAGTTCCGGCCAGTTTACCGGGCTTTCAAGACCGCTAACGTTAATAACGACAGGGGCGTGTTTTAAAAACGCAGGAGCCTGCGCTATTTTGTCTTCTAACGCCTGACGAATAACCTCTGGTTCCGCTTCATGCAAATGAACCACTGATAAGGTGAAGCTACTGCCTTTAAGCTCGATTGGCGTGTTTGACATCCTGGCCTTACTCAATTTGCTATTTATCATTTCCGATACGGAGTGATATTCCGAAGTCCAGAAGGCATGTTATAGTCAGTATTATATTGAGGCAAGTCACCATCCCGTTAATTCAGAGTAAAAGTATGTTTTGTGTGATCTATCGAAGTAGCAAGCGCGATCAAACCTATTTGTATGTCGAAAAAAAAGACGATTTTTCGCGAGTGCCTGAAGCGTTGATGAAAGGATTCGGTCAGCCGCAGTTAGCGATGATGCTGCCGCTTGATGGACGTAAAAAATTAGTCAATGCCGAGCTCGAAAAAGTAAAACAGGCGTTAAGCGAGCAGGGCTATTATTTACAATTGCCGCCGCCGCCGGAAGATTTGCTGAAACAACATCTTTCTTCGGTAGGACAAAATACGTCGTCCGCTGACCGTTAAACGGTATTCGGCGCCGCGCCTGAATTCCATCATGATCTTAGGGGAAAATATGTATCAACATCGTAACTGGCAAGGCGCCTTGCTTGATTACCCGGTAAGTAAAGTGGTCTGCGTGGGCAGTAATTACGCAAATCACATCAAGGAGATGGGCAGCGCGACGCCGGAAGAACCCGTGCTTTTTATCAAGCCGGAAACCGCATTGTGTGATATTCGCCAGCCGCTGGCGATTCCGGCGGATATGGGGGCTGTTCATCATGAAGTTGAGCTTGCTGTGCTGATTGGCGCAACGCTCCGCCAGGCGACCGAAGATCATGTACGTAAAGCGATAGCCGGTTATGGCGTGGCGCTTGATTTAACCCTGCGCGATATTCAAGGGAAAATGAAAAAGGCCGGACAGCCCTGGGAAAAAGCCAAAGGTTTTGATAACGCATGTCCGATTTCAGGCTTCATCCCTGTCGCGGCCTTCTGCGGCGATCCGCAAAATACGGTTATCGGACTTAACGTTAATGGCGAGGTTCGCCAGCAAGGGTCGACCGCGGATATGATTCATCCTATTGTGCCCCTTATCGCCTATATGAGCCGCTATTTTACGCTCAAAGCCGGGGACGTGGTGCTAACCGGCACGCCGGCAGGCGTGGGGCCATTATTAAGCGGCGATGAGCTGGACATTCGTTTTAATGGCGAAACGTTGTCTACCCGCGTTCTGTAAAATCTGCTTGCCGCCTTCAGCGGCGGTAAAACTTGCATCTGCAGGCCAGACTGGTTATAAGGTGCAGCTTTAGTGCAATGGCGGATACTTTAATGAGCGATACACCTTTCTGGCAACGTAAAACCCTGGATGAAATGACCGATGCCGAGTGGGAGTCGCTGTGCGATGGCTGCGGTCAATGCTGCCTGCATAAGCTGATGGATGAAGATACAGATGAAATCTACTTCACCAACGTGGCGTGCAGGCAATTAAATATCAAAACGTGCCAGTGCCGTCATTATGAACGCCGTTTTGAATTTGAACCCGACTGTATCAAACTCACTCGCGAAAACTTGCCAGACTTTGAATGGTTGCCGATGACCTGCGCCTACCGTTTGTTGGCGGAAGGTAAGCCCTTGCCGACGTGGCATCCGCTGCTGACTGGATCGAAAGCCGCTATGCATGGCGAGCGAATTTCTGTCCGTCATATCGCGGTTAAAGAATCCGAAGTACGGGACTGGCAGGATCATATTTTAAATAAACCGTCGTGGGCAGAATAAGTCTTCGGCAAAACGGCTGATTGTTTACAATTCTTTAATTTACGCCGGGCGGCCCCTGAAGCCAGGAATTGCGTGCAAATTCCGTCACCTGGCGTTATCACTGCCTTCTATTCTTCCCTGACGCGCCTTGTCGCTGCGCTCGCGCACGTATGGCGGCGACTCTATACTTTCAAAGCAGTATATCGCTGCCTATCCT
Source organism: Salmonella sp. SAL00670 (assembly GCF_046552235.1). Classification (NCBI taxonomy): domain Bacteria; kingdom Pseudomonadati; phylum Pseudomonadota; class Gammaproteobacteria; order Enterobacterales; family Enterobacteriaceae; genus Salmonella; species Salmonella sp. SAL00670. The sequence goes on along the minus strand of NZ_JBGDUO010000001.1, from coordinate 1,029,754 downwards.
GAGGAGTTACCCCATGAATAACCAACCGTTGCGCGTTTCAAAGGATCAGCCCAGGAAGCCTGATAAGACACCCGAAGACGAAGGAAAAAATCCAAAGAAAAACCAAAAGTAGTGCTGTAGGGTATCTTTAATAACTATGGTTCGTTGGAGGCTTTATGTCTGAACGTCCTGATTTAGTCGATCCATTACCAGAGGATGAGCCGCTTCCTGGTGAAAATATTCCGGATACGCCAGTGGGAGACGATCCTCTCGACCCGGATACCCAGAATGAGGTTGAAGATCCTCGTAGATAGCGTCTTGTGCTATTAACCAACCGCCTGATGCACCGTCTGTGCCAGGCGGTTTTTTACATCTTCTAAAGTGAAACATCCTGATAATCCTCAGAAAGATAGCCTATAATTTTTTGTACGTTAAAATAGTAGCGCGTCCATGACGACACTGTCTTATTGCGCTTAGCCGTTTGCGAGTTCAAAGGAGGAAATCAATGAACAGCGAAGAGTTGACACATAAAGCAGAAGAGGAAATCGCGGCACTCATTAGCAAAAAGGTCGCCGAACTACGGAAGAAAACCGGGCAAGAGGTTTCCGAAATAGAGTTCGCGCCGCGAGAAACGATGAAAGGGCTTGAGGGATACCACGTTAAAATTAAACTACTCTAGCGTTTAATTAGCGCCATTAATCACCTGGCTACTGGGCGGGACGCCGCCCAGTGGTGACTGGTTTACCGATGTCAGGCTTTTTTCTGTTGATACATTTCCTCGCCCTGATGGTCTTCCTCTACCCAAAAATGAATGTTGAACCGCGCATCCTCGCTCAGCTCTACCCGATGCCAGTATTGCGGCGGACTGGTGGCGAATTGCCCGGCATTAATCACCACTTTCACTTCGGGTTCTGTCGCGGTTTCATTCGCAAAGCCATAGTAGGTCACGGTGCCTTCCATCACGCAGAGTTGTCCGAAAACGCCTGCCGCTGTGTTGTGATGAGAGAGCAGTGCCGCCGGAACATTCTCTTTGGTGAAAAAGGGGGTAGAGCGTTTAACTTTCCAGTTTGCCGGGATGCGTAAGTGGGACATAAGACATCTCCCTGATGTGGTGATTAAAAGATGTATTTAATATACACCTTTTAATCACTGGCAAACAACGCTTCGGGCAAAAAAAAACGCTCCCGAAGGAGCGTGTGTATCAACGACCGAACAGGTCGCGTTTTTTAGGCTTAAATGCCTGGGCTATGACGACGGCTATCGCCACCACAAGGTAAGCGGCAAAGATCCCCAACAGCCATTGCGGCATCTCCAGCGTTAAAAACGACCACTGGCGTTCGGCGCAATCACCGGATGCCACAAACACCTGTGGCAGCCATTTACCCAACGGCAACCAGTCTGGAAAGCGCGCCATAAAGTCACAGGTCATGAACGGCGAGGGATGCAACTGAATCATCGTATGTTCATACGCCAGTTGTAGACCCCGCCAGGCGCTGTAAATCCAGATAACCATTGCCACGTATCGCAGCGGCGTTTTCGGCGCTATTGCGCCGACCAGACCCGCGCCCATCACGCCAAACAGGGCGCAACGTTCGTAAATACATAGCACGCAAGGTTTAAGTAACATGACGTGCTGGAACCACAGCGCCACCATTTCCAGCGCCAGGGCGGTAAACGCCATCAGTAACCATGCGCCCCGACCCCGTGAGCACTGGTTTAAAAATCGCAACATAATAATTTCCCTGCAACATGCGTAGAGACCGCAGTGTAAACCAATTCAATTCGTGCGCCACTAGCGGGAAATGAAATAATGTGTAATTGGATAATTATCAGGCAAAAATCGGAGCCGGGCGGTGTATTGCCCGGTCAAACGTTACGAAAGCGTTGCTAACCATCCTGCCTGAGTCATCCATTCGGTGGCCGGCGCAAGAGTGAATTCGACGCACAGTAGCCCTATCAGGGTCAGTACGATAGTGTACGGTAACGCCATCCAGACCATACGGCCATAGGAGAGACGGATTAACGGCGCCAGCGCGGAGGTCAGCAGGAATAAGAATGCCGCCTGACCATTTGGCGTCGCTACCGATGGCAGGTTAGTACCGGTATTGATGGCCACGGCTAGCAGCTCAAACTGTTTTAAGCTGATTGCGCCGTTTTCCATTGCCGCCTTCGCTTCGTTGATATAAATGGTGCCGACAAAGACGTTATCTGAGATGGAAGACAACAGGCCGTTAAAGAGATAGAACAGCGTTAGCTGCGCGTGTTCAGAGGCTTGCAAGACGAACTGAATAATCGGCGCGAAAAGATGTTGATCGATAATAACCGCCACAATGGAGAAGAAAACGGTTAACAGCGCAGTAAACGGCAGCGACTCGGTAAACGCTTTGCCGATGGCGTGTTCATCGGTTACACCCGTTAACGCGGTGGCCAGAATAATGACCGACAGACCAATCAGTCCCACCTCCGCGAGATGGAGGGCGAGGGCGGTAACCAGCCAGACGCCAATAACCGCCTGGACTATTAGTTTAATTTTATCCTGGCGGGTGCGCTTCTTACGGCTTTGATCGTCGAATTGCTGTAAAACATCGCGGACTTTTTCGGGCAACGTTTCGCCATAGCCAAACCAGCGCATTTTCTCGACCAGCATACAGGTTAACAGTCCACATACCAGTACCGGGACGGTGACAGGCGACATCCGCAAAAAGAAGTCGCCGAAATGCCAGCCAGCCGCTTTAGCGATGATCAGGTTTTGCGGCTCCCCGACCATGGTCATGACACCGCCCAGCGCCGTCCCCACGCCTGCATGCATCATCAGGCTACGCAAGAATCCGCGGAATTGCTCCAGCACCGTTTTGTAATGCGGATCGATATGGCTGTCGTCCAGCATATCGTTCTCTTCGCCGCGCGATGAGGCCACACGATGGTAAATCCCGTAAAAACCGACGGCGACGCTGATCACCACCGCAACGACGGTAAGCGCGTCAAGGAAAGCCGACAAGAATGCGGCGGCGACGCAAAAGGCCAGCGACAGAACCATCTTCGAGCGGATACTGAGTAACAGACGGGTAAAAATAAACAGCAATAACTGCTTCATAAAGTAGATGCCTGCCACCATAAACATCAGCAGCAGCAAGACTTCCAGGTTGGCGGCAACCTCTTCACGTACATGGGCGGCGCTGGTCATGCCGATGATGACGGCTTCAATGGCCAGTAACCCGCCGGGCAGCAGGGGGTAACACTTTAACGCCATCGCCAGGGTGAAGATAAACTCTGCCACCAGCAGCCAACCGGCAATAAAGGGATTAGCTAAGAAAATGAATGGGTTAATAATTAAAAAGACAAGTAGTGCCAGTTTGTACCAGTCGGGCGACTGGCCTAAAAAGTTGCGCCACATGGCGCGACCCCATGAGATCTCCATGAAATTTTTCCTTACCTAGAAAAATGAAATAGCGTTTTTATGTTTAAACACAGAGAGTAGCGAGCGCGACGAATGCAAGCAAGTCCTTAACGATATTGGCAGGCGATATCAGAAATGGTGCCTTGATCCCCTTTTTCTTCATTGCGTCCGCTATCAGGTGTTACGCCCGTCTGGTATGATGAGTACAACTATGTTTTGCTGTGTAATGGAAATCTCACTATGGTCATTAAGGCGCAGAGCCCGGCGGGTTTCGCGGAAGAGTATATTATTGAAAGTATCTGGAATAACCGCTTTCCTCCTGGCACGATCTTACCGGCAGAACGAGAACTCTCCGAACTGATCGGCGTGACGCGCACGACATTACGCGAGGTGTTACAGCGGCTGGCGCGAGATGGCTGGCTGACCATTCAGCATGGCAAACCGACAAAGGTTAATAATTTTTGGGAAACGTCAGGGCTGAATATCCTTGAAACGCTGGCCCGCCTTGATCATGAAAGCGTTCCGCAACTGATCGACAATTTGTTGTCGGTGCGTACCAATATTTCTACTATCTTTATTCGTACCGCGTTGCGTCAACACCCGGATAAGGCGCAGGAAGTGCTGGCCACTGCCCACGAAGTGGCCGACCATGCCGATGCATTCGCCGATCTGGACTATAACATCTTTCGTGGTCTGGCATTCGCCTCCGGCAATCCTATTTACGGCTTGATCCTGAACGGCATGAAAGGGTTATACACCCGCATTGGTCGCCACTATTTCGCCAATCCGGAAGCGCGCAGTCTGGCACTGGGTTTCTATCATAAATTATCGTCGTTATGCGAGCAGGGCGCGCACGACCAGGTGTATGAAACGGTGCGACGTTACGGGCATGACAGCGGCGAGATTTGGCATCGGATGCAGAAAAATCTGCCCGGCGATTTAGCGATTCAGGGACGATAATCCCGCGATGCCCGGTAAGCGCAAACACTACCGGGCAGCATCTCGATTACAGCGTGTTCATGCGCGGCGGACAACGCTCCAGCAGTTCTACGCTGCCATCCTCATTTTGTTGCTCCAGCATCACATCAAAGCCCCATAACCGATGCACATGTTTCAGCACCTCTTTGCGGCCTTTATCCAGCGGTGCGCGGTTATGCGGGATATAACGCAACGTCAGCGATCTGTCGCCGCGTAAATCCACATTCCAGACCTGAATATTCGGCTCCAGGTTGCTCAGGTTATACTGTGACGACAGTTTTGATCGAATCTCCCGATAACCTTCTTCGTTATGAATGGCGGAGATCTCCAGATAATTATGCCTGTCATCATCAAGTACCGTGAAGAAACGGAAATCACGCATCACTTTTGGCGACAGGAACTGACTGATAAAGCTTTCATCTTTAAAATCGCGCATGGCGAAGTGCAGCGTTTCCAGCCAGTCGGAACCGGCAATATCCGGAAACCAGTATTTATCTTCATCCGTGGGCGACTGACAAATACGTTTGATATCCTGGAACATGGCAAAGCCGAGCGCATAGGGGTTAATTCCGCTATACCAGGGGCTATTATAGGGCGGCTGAAATACGACATTGGTATGGCTGTGTAAAAACTCCAGCATAAAGCGTTCCGTCACTTTGCCTTCATCATACAGATGGTTCAGGATGGTGTAGTGCCAGAAGGTCGCCCAGCCCTCGTTCATGACCTGCGTCTGTTTCTGCGGATAAAAATACTGGCTGACTTTACGCACGATGCGCAGAATTTCGCGCTGCCACGGCTCGAGCAACGGGGCGTTTTTCTCCATAAAATAGAGCAGGTTTTCCTGCGGTTCAGCGGGAAAGCGGCGTGCTTCGGTGACAGTTTTTTCTTCCTCGCGTTTTGGCAGCGTGCGCCACAGCATATTCACCTGGCTTTGTAGATACTCTTCCCGGCTTTTTTGTCGCGCTTTCTCTTCCTGCAACGAGATTTTCTGCGGGCGCTTATAGCGATCGACGCCGTAATTCATCAGCGCGTGGCAGGAGTCGAGCAGTTTTTCTACTTCATCCACTCCGTAGCGTTCTTCACAGCGGGTAATGTAATTTCGGGCGAAAATCAGGTAGTCGACGATAGAGCTGGCATCCGTCCAGCTCCGGAAGAGATAATTATTTTTAAAAAAGGAGTTGTGGCCGTAACAGGCGTGCGCCATGACCAGCGCTTGCATGGTGATGGTGTTCTCTTCCATCAGGTAGGCAATGCAGGGATTAGAGTTGATCACAATTTCATAAGCCAGTCCTTGTTGACCATGCTTATACAGACGTTCCGTCTCAATGAACTTTTTGCCAAACGACCAGTGCGGATAGTTGATCGGCATCCCGACGCTGGAGTAGGCGTCCATCATCTGTTCGGAAGTGATGACTTCAATTTGGTGCGGGTAAGTATCCAGTTGGTAGAGCTTCGCCACGCGGTCTATCTCTGCCAGATAGACATCCAGCAGATCAAATGTCCAGTCGGGTCCATCGCTCAAACGTGTGGTGTCCTTGTTCATGGAATCAATCATTGCCATTCGCGCACCCTCATTGTTGGCGACGCTCTCTGTATGGAGCGCCTCCTTTCAAGCATAGAACACCATGTTAAAAAACGACTTGATCGTGAAAACTTTTCTTTGCGATTTCCTCCACATTGAACGGCAAAAAATCGGGTATTGGCATCATTTTATGCTGTATAGCCATGCCGCGTAGCAGGAGATCCCAAACCAGTGGGATCGCTTGTCTTTAGGGTATATGTGAAGCACGTCACCATAAAAAAGTCATATGTTGAATAATATTTTCATCTGGGTTATCAAGATGTAATCAGAAGATTGTTCTTTTACTATTAACGGAGTGGCTATGCGAGTTGTCATCCTGGGGAGTGGCGTAGTTGGCGTGACCAGCGCCTGGTACTTAAGTCAGGCGGGGCATGATGTCACCGTCATCGATCGCGAATCCGGCCCGGCGCAAGAAACCAGCGCGGCGAATGCCGGACAAATTTCACCGGGATATGCGGCGCCCTGGGCGGCCCCTGGCGTACCGCTGAAGGCGATAAAATGGATGTTCCAGCGCCATGCGCCGCTGGCGGTGCGTCTGGATGGCACCCCATTTCAACTGAAGTGGATGTGGCAAATGCTGCGTAACTGCGATACCCGGCATTATATGGAAAATAAAGGCCGCATGGTGCGCCTGGCGGAATATAGTCGCGACTGTCTGAAAACGCTACGCGCCGCGACCGGTATCGAATATGAAGGCCGCCAGGGGGGAACGCTACAACTCTTCCGCACCGCGCAACAGTATGAGAACGCCACCCGTGATATCGCCGTGCTGGAAGATGCCGGGGTGCCGTATCAGCTCCTGGAATCCAGCCGACTGGCGGAAGTTGAACCCGCTCTGGCTGAGGTTGCGCATAAATTAACCGGCGGACTGCGCTTACCGAATGATGAAACCGGGGACTGTCAGCTCTTTACCCAGCGTCTGGCGCGCATGGCGGAGCAGGCGGGCGTAACCTTTCGCTTTAATACTCCCGTGGAAAAATTACTGTACGAAAATGATCAGATTTACGGCGTGAAATGCGCCGATGAGATCATTAAAGCAGATGCGTATGTTATGGCGTTTGGATCGTATTCGACGGCGATGCTTAAAGGCATTGTTGATATCCCGGTGTATCCGCTGAAAGGCTATTCATTAACCATCCCAATCGTCGAGCCAGACGGCGCGCCGGTATCGACGATTCTTGATGAAACCTACAAAATCGCTATTACGCGTTTTGATAAGCGTATTCGCGTGGGGGGAATGGCGGAAATCGTGGGCTTTAATACCGACTTACTGCAACCGCGCCGCGAGACGCTGGAGATGGTTGTGCGCGATCTCTTTCCGCGCGGCGGTCATATTGAGCAGGCCACATTCTGGACCGGCCTGCGCCCCATGACGCCGGACGGCACGCCGGTAGTAGGACGCACCCGTTATAAAAATCTGTGGCTTAATACTGGACACGGCACCTTAGGCTGGACGATGGCCTGCGGTTCAGGCCAGTTGTTAAGCGATATCTTGTCGGGTCGCACGCCAGCGATACCCTACGACGATCTGAGCGTGGCGCGATACCGTTCCGATTTTACGCTCACCCCCCCGCAACGTTTGCATAGCGCGCATAACTGATAAAGGAAGTGAAATGACCCGCCCTATACAGGCCAGCCTTGATTTACAGGTAATGAAACAAAATTTGGCTATTGTGCGCCGGGCGGCCCCAGAGGCGCGCGTCTGGTCGGTAGTGAAAGCCAACGCCTACGGCCACGGTATTGAACGCGTCTGGAGCGCGCTGGGCGCCACAGATGGTTTCGCTATGCTCAACCTTGAAGAGGCGATTACCCTGCGTGAGCGCGGGTGGAAAGGGCCGATATTGATGCTGGAGGGGTTTTTCCATGCGCAAGACCTGGAGGCGTATGACACTTATCGGCTGACCACCTGCATCCACAGTAACTGGCAATTGAAAGCGCTGCAAAATGCGCGGCTTAACGCGCCGCTGGATATCTATGTCAAAGTCAACAGCGGCATGAACCGACTCGGTTTTCAGCCTGAGCGGGCGCAGACCGTCTGGCAGCAATTGCGGGCAATGCGCAATGTCGGTGAAATGACCCTGATGTCACATTTCGCTCAGGCCGATCATCCGGAAGGTATCGCGGAGGCAATGAGGCGTATTGCGCTGGCGACGGAAGGCCTGCAGTGTGCATACTCGTTATCAAATTCGGCAGCGACGCTGTGGCATCCCCAGGCGCATTATGACTGGGTCAGGCCGGGCATTATTTTGTACGGCGCGTCGCCGTCAGGACAGTGGCGGGATATTGCCGATACCGGACTAAAACCCGTGATGACGCTGAGTAGCGAAATTATTGGCGTGCAGACGCTGAACGCGGGTGAAAGGGTAGGCTATGGCGGAGGGTATTCTGTGACTCAGGAACAACGCATTGGCATCGTCGCGGCGGGTTATGCCGATGGCTATCCACGCCATGCGCCGACCGGGACGCCTGTGCTGGTGGACGGTATCCGTACCAGAACAGTAGGCACCGTTTCAATGGATATGCTGGCGGTGGATTTGACGCCGTGTCCGCAGGCGGGAATCGGCACGCCGGTTGAATTATGGGGCAAAGAAATTAAGGTCGATGATGTCGCCTCTGCGGCAGGCACGCTGGGCTATGAGCTACTGTGCGCCGTAGCGCCGCGCGTGCCGTTTGTGACAACGTAACCTAACTCAGACTAAGGCGTCGACCGGTCCACCTGGGGGCGGGTCGACGTTGCCAGGCGACCTTATTCTGCTTCGTCTTCGGCGACGCGTACCCCAATCTTGCGTACCACGTTATCTTCTTTTTCAGCTACCGTCCAAATCATGCCGCCAAACTCCACCTGATCGCCGACGACCGGCGCAGCGCCCAGCAGCTGCTGTATGATTTCACCCAGAGTTTGTTGTTTATCCCGGTATTCCGTTCCTTCTTCCAGCCCGTAGATAAGCGCCACGTCGGCGAATTTCGCGTTCGCTTCGAGGATAAAATCGCCAAAGAAACGCTGATCTAACGAAACCGGCGGCGACTGGCTAAACAATTTGCCCAGCGCTGGCAGATCGCGCTCCCGGCCAATCACGCAGAGTACGTCGCCTTCCTGCAGGCGAGTGCTACCGGTGGGGTGAAACAGTTCATTATTGCGAAATAGCGCGGCAATGCGGGTTTCGTTCGGCATATGCAGGTCGCGCAACGCCGCGCCGACGCACCATTTGTCGGCGCTCAACTGATAGATGAATTGCTCCCACGGATTATCAGGATGGATGTCAAGCCCCACGCGCGATACTGGCCAGCCAACCGGAGGCACGACCACTTTGGCTCTTTTCGCCGCCCATGACAGCGATGTTCCCTGCAGGAGCAGCGACACCAGTACCACAAAGAAAGCGACATTAAAGAACAGGCGAGCGTTTTCAAGCCCGGCCATCATCGGGAAAACGGCGAGAATAATCGGCACCGCGCCGCGCAGTCCGACCCAACTGATGAAAATGCGCTCCCGAAGATTGAAGCCGCGAAATGGCAGCAGGCCGGTAAACACCGACAGTGGGCGGGCGAAGAAAATCATCCAGATAGAGAGAATAAGCGCAGGGACGGCAATCGGCCACAGATCGGAAGGCGTCACCAGCAGTCCCAGGACCAGGAACATCGCGATCTGCGCCAGCCAGGCCAGTCCGTCAAAGTTTTGCAGGATGCCGTAACGGTTGCGAATCGGGCGGTTTCCTAACAGGAATCCGCACAGATAGACCGCGAGAATGCCGCTGCCTTCAAGCGCGGTCGTCAAGGCAAAAATCAGAATACCGCCGCTGAGCGCCAACATCGGATACAGGCCGCTGGGCAGAGAAATACGGTTGATCATCTGCTGTAGCAGGTAACCGCCGCCCAGGCCAAAAACAATACCGAGACCGAATTGCTGGATAATATGGACGGCAAACATCCAGTCCAGACCGGTTTCGTGTTTCTGGATCACCTCAATTAATGTAATGGTCAGAAAAACGGCCATCGGGTCGTTACTTCCCGATTCGATCTCCAGCGTGGAGCCTACACGTTCGTTTAGCCCTTTGCCGCCAAGCAGAGAAAAGACCGCTGCGGCGTCAGTGGAACCGACTATCGCGCCAATGAGCAGACCTTCGATAAGATCCAGATGAAACAGCCAGGCGGCCATCATACCTGTTAACCCCGACGTGATCAGTACGCCGAGCGTCGCCAGCGACAGCGCGGGGCCCAGCGCTACCCGGAAAGAGCTGGCCTGGGTGCGCATTCCGCCATCGAGTAAAATAATCGCCAGCGCCAGGTTACTGACCATATAAGCGAAAGGATAATTATCGAAAGGAATACCGCCAATGCCATCCACACCCGCTAACATCCCAATGGCGAGGAAAATGACCAGAATCGGGATGCCCAGTCGCGATGAGAATGAACTTAACAGGATACTGCTGGTTACAAGGATGGAACCTAAAATAAATAGACTAATAATTGTTGCAGCATCCAACGTTTTATATCTCCTGACTCACACGACTTCGTATTATTTAACATTAACATAATAACGGCCAGGGCAGCGTTTTACTTAGCCTGTCGGGGACTTTTTTTACAATTGCAGCGTAGGATGACCAGATAAAGTGAGTTGAGTCCCCTGGCGCGTATTTTTAAGCGTCGCGTTTGCCCCGATAGGGAGCGTCACCGTACGCTGTTCATGCCCGAAGTCGAGACCGGTAATCAGCGGAACGGACAGACGGGAACGTAAAAACGCGTAGACGCTCTCCAGAGAATAACCGGCGTCATACTCGTTGGGCGCCGCGCCGCTAAAGCTGCCGAGAACGATGGCGCTCTGGCGGTTTAAAATTCCGGCGTACTCCAGTTGCAAAAGCATACGCTCCACCCGGAAAGGATGCTCATTGACATCTTCCAGCACTAAAATTCCTTTATCGATAGTCGGCATCCAGGGCGTACCGATAAGGGAAATCAACATCGCCAGATTTCCGCCCCATAAGGTGCCTTGTACGTCGCACTGAGGGCCGTCACCTTGCCACTCTACGGTAAATTGCGCCTTGCGTAGCGCCAGCCAGAAATGTTGCTCGGTGAACGTATTCAGCGTTTCGGCGCCAAAATTTGCCGCCAGCATAGGACCGCTAAAGGTGATGACATTGGCCTGCGCCAGGAGTCCAGCCTGAATCGCCGTAAAATCGCTATGACCGCAAATCAGTAAGGGATCGCGCTGTTGCCGGGAGGCGAGCGCCTGCCAGTCGATACGATCCAACAAGCGGCTGGCGCCATAGCCGCCGCGAACCGGCATGACGATTGTATCCGGCGACGTTAGCGAGGCCAGCGAATTAACATCGGCCAGCCGTTCCGTGTCCGTACCGGCAAAACGCTGATAGCGGCGGCGAATCACCTCGTCATTCTCCACCTGATGACCCGCGTCAGTCAGGCGCTGAACGCCGCGTAACGCGGCCTGTTGGTTAATACAGTAGCCCGAGGGGGCGATTAAATGAAACAGAGACATGGTAATTCCTTGCTGACAATAGAATGCAAATGTATATCATGCCGCATATATTAGGCGATGTCCCTCGTTGTGCGACGTTTCTGGATGCGCACCAGGGAGGCAACCTAAGTACCTGGCCGGGGCGGTATGACCTCTTCGGCAGATAAGTTACGGCTATAAGGATAGATGACGTGAAATTAAGATGGTTTGCTTTTTTGGTAGTAATACTGGCTGGCTGTAGCTCAAAACAGGATTACAGGAATCCGCCGTGGAATGCCGAAGTGCCTGTAAAGCGTGCGATGCAGTGGATGCCCATCAGTGAAAAAGCCGGGGCGGCATGGGGGGTTGATCCGCATTTAATCACCGCGATTATCGCCATTGAATCCGGCGGCAACCCTAACGCGGTTAGTAAGTCCAATGCGATTGGCCTGATGCAGTTAAAGGCGTCGACCTCCGGGCGCGACGTTTACCGTCGTATGGGCTGGCGTGGCGAACCGACCACCAGCGAGCTGAAAAACCCTGAGCGTAACATCTCAATGGGCGCGGCGTATCTGAGCATTCTGGAAAATGGGCCGCTGGCCGGCATCAAAGATCCGCAGGTGATGCAATATGCGCTGGTCGTCTCTTATGCTAACGGCGCAGGCGCGTTATTGCGTACTTTTTCATCCGACAGGAAGAAGGCGATAGAAAAAATTAACGATCTGGATGCTGACGAGTTTTTTGAGCATGTTGTTGATAATCATCCCGCGCCGCAGGCGCCGCGCTATATCTGGAAGCTTCAGCAGGCGCTGGACGCCATGTAGTTTAGCGTGAAGATTATTCTCGCACTTTATTCGCTCTTTCTCGGGCGTCGCGCTCAAGCGAAAAAATAATCCGCTGCAACTCCCGCTCCACCGCCGGGCTAACGTTAAGGAAACGAAAGCTCAGGCGGGGAGTGGTGATCGTTTCATTTTTCCCATCAATCACCTTACGCTCGCTGATGGCGATAAGCTGGGCGTCAACGTGAAAAATCCCCCATGGCCCCATGTTCAGTTCAACCTGCGAAAAGCGCGCGCCTTCGATTAGTCCGTCGGGGATGGCAGATTCCAGTAGCGCGCCCATGCCGCCCAGGGAAAGATCAAACAGGCGAAAACGTAACGTACGGGTGTCCGGTAGCGTGGTGACGCCGTAATAAGGCGGATACAGCGGCGCGCCAATACGAAAATACTCCCGGCGCTGGACAAACCACAGTGACGACGGCAGGGGCGTGATAAAGGCCGGCAGCCGCTGATATTCGCCTGTAACGAGTTGCGGCAACGTGAACTCGACTTTTGCGCCCTGCGTTTCTGCGATAATGGTTACCTGCCCGGCACGTAATACGGCGCTATTTTCATATTCCTGGCTGCCGTAATCCACGATGAGTTTTTCCGGGTCTACCGCCAAAATTTTACTGATGAATTGACCATGCGCCCATGAAATACGCAGTGGAACCTGATTTTTATTTAAATCCCGTAGCACGCCTAATATCGCTAATGGATTTTTTTTCAGGAACTGCTCATTGTAACCACTCACACGAAATAACCCCTGATACGCAGACTATCGTTGGGTTATCGGCATCAGTAGAAAGAACTTAATAGCGATAAATAAATTTTTATGTCCGCGAGATAAATCAGTGTTCAGAAATGCGACGCTCGACTTTGCCTATACTTAAAACGTTTTTACTGGAAAGAGGGTTTGCAAATGGGAATTATCGCCTGGATTATTTTTGGTTTGATTGCCGGCGTTATCGCCAAATTGCTTATGCCGGGGCGCGATGGCGGGGGATTTATCCTGACCTGTATTCTCGGTATCGTCGGGGCGGTCGTTGGCGGATGGCTGGCGACGATGTTTGGTATTGGCGGCAGTATCAGCGGCTTCAATCTGCACAGTTTCCTGGTCGCCGTGGTGGGCGCGATCGTGGTGCTGGTGATTTTCCGCCTTCTGCGACGCGGCTAACCGCTGCAAAACGTGTAAGCGTTGACCCGGTCAGCGCCGGGTCAACCTACTATAAACACGCGTTACTGCGTCGCTGCAGACGGCGTTTTTGTCGGCGTTGCGCTTAACGAGGCCGGACGAGTAGACGGTACGCTATCACACGGTTTTTCCTGCGGACAAATCAGATCGAGCATTTTCAGCGTCACGCCGTTGGTCCAGCCAAAGCCGTCCTGAAGGGGATATTCGCCGCCGCCACCGCCGGTTCCGGTACTGCTGACGTCATATTTTTCGACCAGTTTTTTCTCGCGATCGTAGGTGTGCTGCACATTGGTTAAAAAGCGCCAGGTGACTTCCATTGCCACGTCATCCTGCCCATAATTTTGCAATCCTTCGGCAGCGACCCATTGTAACGGCGCCCAGCCGTTTGGCGCATCCCACTGCTGTCCGCTTTTAACCGAGGTGGTAGCCAGCCCGCCAGGCTGTAGCAGATGCGCCTGGGCCGCCGCCGCCACTTTCGCGGCGCGATCTTTCGCGGCGGCGTTTACATAGAGCGGGAACAGTGCGGCAGCGGTGAGTTGGTCACGGATTTTATTGTTCTTCAGATCGTAGTCGGCATACCAACCCTCTTTGTTATTCCACAGATGCATTTCAATGGCTTTTTGCCGCGCGTTGGCCAGCGCGTCATATTGCGAGGCTTCGGCCCGATCGCCCGCCGCAGCGCTGGCGCGGGCGAGGGTTTTCTCCAGCTGATACAGCAGAGCGTTAAGATCGACAGGGACAATCGTGGTGGTACGGATGGTACTGAGCTGCTGCGGATTATCCATCCAGCGGGAACTGAAATCCCAGCCGGAGGCGGCGGCAGAGCGGAGGTCCCGATAGATCTCCGTTGCCGGGCGGTTGGGGTTGCTTTTGGCGGTAGCGATATCTTCAACCCAGGATTCAGGGCGGGGCGTATCCCGATCGTCCCAGTAGCGGTTGAGAACGCTGCCGTCCTCCAGTTTGACGACGCGTTGGTTTTGTTGCCCTGGCTGCAATGTCTCAACGCCTTCCATCCAGTAGGCGTACTCTTTTTGCAGTTGCGGCAGGTATTCTTTCAGCGCATCGTCACCTTCATGTTGCGCCAGTAACTCAACCATAAACGCAAAGAAAGGCGGCTGCGAACGACTCAGATAGTAGGTACGGTTGCCGTTAGGAATATGCCCCCAGGCGTCAATTTCGTAACCAAAGTTCGCCACCATATCCGCCACCTTATCCCAGTGCTCGCTCTCTGCCAGCCCCAGCATCGTAAAATAGCTGTCCCAGTAGTAAATCTCTCTGAATCGCCCACCCGGTACGACATAGGATTCAGGCAACGGCAAGAGCGAGTCCCACTTTTCGACGTTTTTAGTTGAACGGGTCAGCACCGGCCACAGGCCATCAATATGTTCACGCAATGACTGCCCGGCAGGCGGGACATATTTTTCACCCGCTTTCGGCAGGGTGAAGTTAACATCAACAAAATGACGCAAATCGAAGCCGGACTGGTTCCGCTGCATACGATAATCCGCAAGAATCATGAGCGGATCGCTATTAGGTATGGCGTCAGCAAAGGTTTTCTGATCGGGGAAGAGTTTTGCATTCTGGACATCATTAAAGAGCGGGCCAAGCAAAATATCCGGCGGCTGCGGAGTTTCAGTGTCGGAAGACGGGTCTGCGGCAGTCGCCGAAAACGATGCAAACGTCAGCAGCGTCCCTGCCAGCGCCAGTTTTATGGCTTTCTGCAGTAGAACAGAACGGCGAATCTCTGGGGGTATCATCAAGTTATCTCCTTAGCGGTGAGCCAAAGCCAACGGCATTTACCATGACAAAACCTTAGTCTACGATGACCAGATACGCGTGATTGAACCGCTATTTTGCGAACAAACAGACATTTTATTGAGACAGAATTTATCGGCGCGCGCGTGGAAAACGGGGTATACAGACAAAAAATCCACGCCGGGACGTGGATTTTAGCGCAATAACTTGTAGCCTTAACCCGGATAGATACCGCGATCTTTACGGGCCAACAGAATGCGCTCACAGGCGACAATATAGGCTGCGGTGCGCAGAGAACAGGATTTCTCAGCCGCTTTCTCCCAGACATGGACGATAGCGTCGGTCATGATTTTGTCCATGCGCGCGTTGATCTCTTCTTCGCTCCAGAAGAAGCTGGCCATATCTTGTACCCATTCGAAGTAGCTGACGGTTACGCCGCCTGCGTTACAGACCACGTCAGGCACCACAAGGATACCACGGCTGGCCAGAACATCATCAGCATCCGGATAGGTCGGGCCGTTAGCCCCTTCCAGCACCAGCTTACACGTCAGGGCTTCCGCGCGCTGACGAGTTATCTGGCCTTCAAGCGCCGCCGGGATCAGAATATCCATCTCCAGACGCCAGAACGCATCGCTGGCGATAGTTTCCGCGCCCGGGAAACCGGCTATCTGTTTGTGTTCTGTCTGCCATGCCGTGAGCGCCTTCATGTCAATACCGGTGGCGTTAAACAGGGTCGCGGTATGATCCTGAATCGCCACGACACGGGCGCCAGCGCCTGCAAACAGACGCGCGGCTTCGCTGCCGACGTTACCAAAACCCTGAACCGCAACGCGAGCGCCTTCAACAGCAATATTCGCCCGACGTGCGGCTTCCAGCCCGCTGACGAAAACGCCGCGCCCCGTCGCTTTTTCACGGCCCAGCGAACCGCCAAGATGGATAGGCTTACCGGTGACGACGCCAGTGACCGTCGTGCCATGATTCATGGAATACGTATCCATCATCCAGGCCATCACTTTACCGTTGGTGCCGACATCCGGCGCAGGAATATCTTTCTGCGGCCCGATGATAATGCCGATCTCGCTGGTATAGCGGCGGGTCAAACGCTCCAGTTCACCTTCCGACAGCGAGAACGGATCGACGCGGATGCCGCCTTTGGCGCCGCCGTACGGCAGATTCAGCGCGGCACATTTGATGGTCATCCATGCTGACAGGGCCATCACTTCATTGAGATCAACGTCAGGATGGTAGCGAACACCGCCTTTACCCGGACCTCGGGAGAGGTTGTGCTGCACGCGATATCCTTCGAAATGACGAATAGTGCCATCATCCATTTGTACCGGAATATCGACGATCAGAGCGCGTTTTGGGTGGCGCAGAGTATCCACCCAGGGGGATAACTCGCCCAGATAAGGGGCCACACGCTCGATTTGTTGCAGGTAGGTATTCCAGGCAGATGTGCTGCTATCTGAAGCGTAAGATAACTTATCCATGATAAACCTTAGTGATAAAAGTAATATGTTCTTTAATTGACCGTGGTACATAGTAGATCACACCATGTAGCGATAAATTTAACACTTTTTTAAACAATTAACTCAAATCAAAAATGGCAGGCAGTTGGATTTTCGTTATGATTTTGGATGGGAAGTGGTTAACTATCCGCTATAAGAGGTGATATATTGCTAATTATGCAATTAATTGCTTAAATATGCGAAATATGTGCAAGGTGGCTATTTGTCATAATTATGACGCACCTCTAAAAGTAAACGTTATGATAACGACATGTATCAATGTTATGTCGTCCTGTCGGCGGGGAAACGTCTTCACCAGGCGCGTAAAAAGATAAAAATAACCGGAGTCAGACGGCGCTGACCCCGGTTTACCTCTTTATTGTTGACGCGACTCAAGCCATACCAGCGCCAGTGTCGACAGTGAGCACATCAGCAGAATGCCGACAAACCACAGTAAATACCACATCGCTCCCGCTCCCTAATAAAGTTCATGATCGTTGCGGCGGAGGGTCTCCAGGTTGATACGCCCCAACATTTTGTAATAGCTCCATAGCGTATAGAGCAGTACGATCGGCAGAAAAATCAGCACAATCACCAGCATGATTTCGAGCGTCATCTGGCTGGAGGTGCTGTCCCACACCGTCAGGCTGGAGAGAGGACTAACACTCGACGGCATCACAAAAGGAAATAGCGTTATGCCGGCGGTAAAGATGACGCAGGCCTGGGTCAGGGAAGCGAACAGAAATCCACGAATAGTCTGACCGCGAAGGCAGGCATAGAAAGCCAGAATCGGCAGGATCATACCGAGCAACGGGATGATGAGCAGTAGCGGCGAGCGTATAAAGTGGTTCATCCATGCGCCAGGGAGTATCGCCACGCCTTTTAAGAGCGGATTGGAAGGACCGTTGGCATCCTGCGTGAGTAAGACAAAGCCATCAACGCCGGCCCACAGCCAGTAACCGGCCAGCAGGAAGCAGATCACGATCAGCAGCGCGCTGTGGCGGGTGGCCGACAGAGCCCGTTGACGAATAACGCCCTCCGTTTTCAACTGTAACCAGACGCCTCCTTGCATAATCACCAACGACAGACTCAATAATCCACACAGTAGCGCAAAGGGCGAGAGTAACTGCCAGAAGGTACCAAAATAGTCAACATGAAGCTGCGGCGTGAAGGCAAACGGCACGCCTAAAAACAGGTTGCCGAACGCGATGCCGAATACAACGGGGGGAACCAGGCTGCCGATAACCAGACCGGTATCCCACAGCGCGCGCCAGCGGGCATTGGCGATTTTACCCCGATAATCAAAGGCCAGCGGGCGAAAGAAGAGGGCACACAGCACCAGGATCATCGCCACATAAAAACCGGAAAACGCGGCGGCATAGACCCGTGGCCAGGCGGCGAATAATGCCCCGCCCGCGAGAATCAACCATACCTGGTTTCCTTCCCAGTGGGCGCCCACGCTATTGATCAATACCCGGCGTTCGTCATCGTTGCGCGCTATCAGCGGGAGCAGGCAACCGACACCCATATCAAACCCGTCAGTTACCATAAATGCCACCAGGATGACGCCGATCAGCAGCCACCAAATGAACCGCAACGTTTCATAATCCAACATGATTGTCTCCTTTATCCCTGTTGTTGCGCTTGTTGTTGATGTTGCATGGCGCTCGGCCCAAGACGCGCGTACTTCTGCATCAGATAGACTTCCGCGATTAAAAACAGGGTGTAAAGTCCGAGGATAAGCCCCATTGAGAAGGCCAACTGGCCCGGCGTCAGCGCGGAGTGAGCGTACCAGGTCGGCAGAATGTCCTGAATCGCCCAGGGCTGACGGCCAAACTCCGTCATAAACCAACCGGCTTCAATGGCAATCCACGGTAACGGCAGGCTCCACAGCGTCATACGCAATACCCAGCGATGCTGGTCGATACGCATTCGCAGCGTCTGTATCAACGCAATCAACATCACCACTAACAGCAGCGAACCGCAGCCGACCATAATACGGAAACTCCAGAACACCGGCGCCACCTGAGGAATAGCGCCACGCTGGGCCGCACGATACTGCTCCGGCGTCACATGGTTCATATCCGGGGCATATTTCGCCAGCAGAATGCCGTACCCCAGATCGCCCTCAACGGCGTGAAACGCATTCAGTACCTGCGGCGAGCGATTGCCTTGCGCTATCTCCTGCATGAGTAACCAGGCCTCCCGGCCACGCTTCAGGCGAGGCAGAGCGTCGTCCATCAGGTTTTTTAACCCCGGAACCGGCGTATCCAGCGAATGGGTGGCCAGAATACCCAGCAGAGCAGGGATCTTCACGGCAAATGCATTACGCTCCTGTTCCTGCTGCGGCCAGGCAATCAGATGAAACGGCGCGGGCGCGGGTTCGGTTTGCCATTCGCCTTCCATCGCCGCCAGTTTCACCGGCTGAATTTGGGCGACTTCGTAGGCCGAACTGTCCCCCAGTTGCAGGGTTCCCAGAATGGCCAGGGTGCCGAATACTGAGCCGATAGCAAACGAGCGCAAGGCCACCTCACGCTCGCGGCCACGTAGCAGATACCAGGCGCTGATGGACATAATAAACATGGCGCCGGTGACATAACCGGACATGACGGTATGGACGAATTTCACCTGGCTCACCGGGTTAAAGACCAGATCGCTGAAGCTGCTCATTTCCATCCGTAACGTATCGATGTTGAAATGAGCGCCGGTAGGATACTGCATCCAGCCATTGGCATTCAGAATCCATAATGCTGAAATATTGGAGCCGAAGGCCACCAGCCAGGTGACCAGCAGGTGTTGGTATTTATTCAGCCGCTGCCAGCCAAAAAAGAACAGGCCGACAAAAGTGGATTCGAGAAAGAAGGCCAGTAACGCTTCCATCGCCAGCGGCGCGCCGAAAATATCGCCCACATAGTTCGAATAGAGCGACCAGTTAGTCCCGAACTGAAACTCCATGGTCAGGCCGGTAGCCACACCGAGAGCAAAATTGATCCCGAAGAGCTTGCCCCAGAAACGCGTCATATCGCGGTAGACGGTTTTCCCCGTCACCACATAGATCGTCTCCATGACGGCCAGCAAAAAAATCAGCCCAAGCGTAAGAGGAACAAATAAAAAGTGATACAGCGCGGTCAGCGCAAACTGCCAGCGCGATAAGTCAATGACATCCCACATGCTAACTCCTGTAGGCAGAAAGAGAGTAAAAAGCTAATCAGTACCGGACACCGGTGACGTTCCTGTTGAGAGCGTTAGCGCGTCTCCAGCCATCGGCAGACTTCATCCAGGCGCTGGCGCGAATCGGCCAGATCTTCCGGGGCCGCCAGTACCAGCTCCGGCAAAAGACAAATCTCATAGCTATCGAGCAATGGCCCTTTAAGGGCGTCCAGACAGCGCACATGCCAGAGATGGCGCAATGCTGTGGCGTTGATTTGGCTTTCGCCATACCCGGAGATGCGAATCTGGATGTTCCCGTGTCCGCATAAACGCGCCAGAAAAAGGCGATCGGCCTCGCTGAGCGGCAGTTGGGTCAAATTGATGCTGTGAGGTTGCAACGCCGGATCGCGTACGTGCGCCAATAACTCATGGGCCAGCGGCAGTCCATTCATCAGACCAGCGACAGGCGGAGGCAGCAGAGAGTCGTCAGGCAACGTATCGGCAATCGCCGCTTGCCACAATGTCAGGGGCGCGCTACCCGCTTCCAGACGATCCGTCAGCAGACGTCGGTTATGCAGATGGCGTACCCGCCACAGGCCGCAGAAGATGGTCTCCTGGATCTCGCTTTCACTCCCGTCCGGATGCTGAATGCGTACCGAGACTTCGCCTTCGCCCAATAGCGTATTGAGGAATGAGAGATCATCGGCATTCAGGGGAGATAACTCCCATCCCAGCACGTCGCCGACTTCCGGAATGCGCCGGGCAAGCTGACCTCGCAGATCGGTCAACAATGCCATCACCGCCGGGCTGTGAGCGCAGCGCTCCAGCGCCGCCATACTTGGGTCGCCATTGACCTGACAGGTGAGCGGTAGGGGATTCATCGAGAAACTGGCGTCATCAGGCTGCGTACCTGGCCCCAGCAGATGAAAAAAGGCGTTGCTCATTGTACTGTCTCCTGCGCTGCGGGAGTGTCAACCATCGAACGCATCAGCGTGAGCAGTTCAGCCCAGGGATGAATGCCGCTGAGCGCGCCGCGTAGCTCGCCGTCTGTAAAAACCAACGTCGCCGGAAACCGACGTACATTAAAGCGATCGCCGATAGCTTCGCTTTGTTCAAGGTCGGCCACCGCCACCTGCCAGTCAAACTGCGGGAACTCACGCAGGAGTTCGGCAATCATCACCGGGTTATCGCTGACTTCCGGCGTACGCCGCGGATCGCTACTTAACAGGATGACGCCATCTCCAACCAGTTTGATCCAGTCGTCTACCGTAGAAGCCTCTACCGGTTGCCATCCACGGGTTAACAGGCGTTGCCATAGCGCAGAGAACGGGGTGTCATTCGCCACTTCTTTTGCCCTCCAGACGTGTCTGATACTGACGTATGCGCACTCCCTCATAATTTTCCATCGACAGGCATTTATAGTTCAGGCAGCGTGCGACCTCATTTGCCTGCGGCACGATCCCCCAGGCGGCCAGTTGCGCCAGGGCGGCCTGTTCTGCCGCCGGTAGCTGGCTGCGAGCTATTTCGCTCAGGCTACCGCCGTAGTCGTCCAGTAGCGCCGGTTGCAGGCCGACCAGCGCAATGTGACAGGGCAGATGCCCGCGGATGTCGGCCAGCGCCAGAACTTCGGAAAAACTGTTTTGATGCAGGCTCATTTTTTTGGCGCTGAGATACGCGGGGATTTTCTCGCCGGCATAGGTTCGCAGGCTGCCCGGCGCCAGGCCATAATCGATCGCGTCAAGGAGCAGGAGATGGCTGGCTTGCTCAACATAACCTAACAGGTTTAGCCCTTGCGTACCGCCGTCCACAATTTCTACCTCTTCAGGCCAGTGATATCGGGCATACAAACGCTCCGCGACCCGGATACCGAATCCTTCATCGGCCCACAGCAGGTTTCCTAACCCCATCACCACTACGCGTTGCGCATTCATGAGGGCTCCTTGTCGTGCGGTTTGGGGAATTTGTGGCTGCGATAGCCATTGATCATGGTGGAGATCACCGTATCGTCGGACATAATGTCTTCCCGGATAGCGAGGTAAACGTGCCCGACGATGAAGGCGGCGATCAGCCACATGCCCAGTCGGTGCCAGCTGTGAATATCGATGGAGTTGCCGCCGGTCCAGTAGAAAAATTCAACCACATAGCGGAACGGCGCAAAGATGGCGTACTGGCTATGCTCGCCAAACAGAGCGAAACCGGTGAGGATCATAAATACCGACAACAGGAAATAGCCGAACATCGCGGCCTGCGCGACAGGGTTATGTCCGATGTCGCTCCCCGGTTTTTTCTCCAGAAAAAGATACCAGCGGACCACGGTGAAAGCGCCTTGCCACCAACTACGACGCCAGACCGGGACGATAAACAGCTCTCGTGAATAGCGGTTGCCGACACAGGCCCAATAAATTCGCCCCAGCAGTAACACGGTAAAGATCATCGCGGCGGCAAAGTGGATCAGCCGGATATAGCCCATATAAAACAGATAGGTCGCCTCGCCACTCACCGACGGCAGCGGTCGGCCAATGAAGTAGCCTGTTACCATCAGTACCAACATGCAGGCCACCGTTAGCCAGTGCCACAGGCGTACCGGCGCTTCAAACACATAGTGGCTGACGGCAGTATCACGCGCCTCCCCGACGCGTGGAGATAGCTTTCCAGTCATCGTTCTTTTCCTTAACGCTTAGCGTACCTGGACGGCAATCAGTTCGCTGCCGTCGTCGCCGAGCACGTGGGTTGAGCAGGCGAGGCAGGGGTCGAAGCTGTGCAGCGTCCTCAGGATTTCTAACGGTTGGTCGGGAATCGCCATTTGCGTTCCCATCAATGCCGCTTCATAGGCGCCGATCTGTTTTTTAGGATCGCGCGGGCTGGCGTTCCAGGTGGTGGGAACCACGCACTGATAGAGTTCAATCTTCTGATCGCGTATTGACGCCCAGTGTCCCAACGCTCCGCGAGGCGCTTCGGTAAAACCGATGCCGCGGCAGTGCTGCGGCCAACTGGCCGGTTCCCATTTCTCGGTATTGGCGGTGGCCAGGTCGCCGTTTTTCAGGTTGGTCATAAGCCTGTCGAAAAAATACTGCAGCTTACCGACGGCCCATTGCGCTTCGTGCGCGCGGCATAAAATACGGCCAAGCGTAGACTGGATACCGGAGAGCGGCAGTTTAAGGGCGGACATCATGCGATCTACCGACTCTATGGTGGCGGCGTCCCCTTTGTGGTACGCGATAAGCGTTCGGGCAAGCGGGCCGACTTCCATGGCATGACCCCGCCAGCGCGGCGCTTTAATCCAGGAGTAACGTTCCTGCTCGTTGAGCTGCTGGATATGCGTATCGCTGCCTTTGACATCACCCGGGTTGTACCAGGGATCGGTAATGCCGTCAAAAGGATGACGACCCAGCCGATCGTCCGGATAGCGGTACCAGGCGTGATCCACAAACTCCTGTATCTGCTGCGGATCGGCCAAATCTACCGGCATGACATTTTTAAAGTCGCCATTGACCACCGCGCCGCCCGGCATTAACAGGCTTTGCTGGCTGAAGTCGTTGGCAATGTCCGGAAATGCGCCGTAGCTCAGCACGCATTTATCCGACAGACCGGTGCCAATTTGACTCCATGCTTTATTGAACTGGCCGATAGCCAGCGCGTCCGGAACCATCACGTTGTTAATGAAGTCGGCGGTGCGGGTGATGATCGACTGCACCAGGTTGAGGCGCTCCATATTGATAGCCCCAACCGCGCCGCTTTGATCGAGATTGATCGCGCACGGCATTCCGCCGACGATCCAGTTAGGATGGGGGTTCTTACCGCCAAATATGGTATGGATTTTGACGATCTCGCGCTGGAAGTCGAGGGCTTCAAGATAGTGGGCAAACCCCATCAGATTAGCCTCTGGCGACATTTTGTACTGTGGATGTCCCCAATAGCCGTTACGGAATATCCCAAGCTGGCCGCCATCGACAAATTTCTTTAATCGATTTTGTACGTCAAAGAAGTAGCCCGGCGATGACATCGGCCAGGCGGAAAGGCTTTGCGCCAACTGCGAGGTGGCGCGCGGATCGGCTTTCAGCGCATTCAGAACATCAATCCAGTCCATACCGGCTAACTGATAAAAATGGACCAGATGATCGTGGCACCACAACGTAGCCAGCATGATGTTACGTATAATATTGGCGTTATCCGGTACCTGGATACCAATCGCATCTTCGATAGCGTACACCGACGCCAGAGCATGTACCCCGGTACAGACACCACAAATACGTTCAACAAACGCCCAGGCGTCACGCGGGTCACGGCCTTGCAGAATGATCTCCAGCCCGCGGAACATTGTGCCGCAGGAAACGGCATTGGTAATGACGTTTTGCTCATCAATGTTCACTTCGCAGCGCATATGCCCTTCGATGCGGGTAATCGGGTCCACGATCAGACGACGGCCGGCGTCGTTAACGGTATAACCCTGGGTTTGATACTGGTTACTCATGCCTGTTTATCCTCATTGTCCGGCTGTTGTTCGGCTTGCGCTAACTGTTGTTTGTGGCGTTTACGTTGGTTGAGCGCGCTGGCGACAGCGTGACCGCCAACGCCCGCCGCGACCACGCCCAGCGCGGTCAGCCCCACCGTATCGGCGGTTGAATGGGTACCCATCTGGGGAATATCCACCACGCGGCTATAAAACGAGCCGCGATCCCAGAAACCATTTTCTGAACATCCCAGACATCCGTGACCGGACTGGATAGGAAAGGAGACGCCGTCATTCCAGCGAGTGGAGGAACAGGCGTTATAGGTGGTTGGCCCTTTACAGCCCATCTTGTACAGACAGTATCCCTTGCGGGCGGCGTCATCATCCCAGCTCTCGACAAATTCACCGGCGTCAAAATGGGCGCGACGGTAGCATTTATCGTGGATACGCTGACCGTAGAACATCAGTGGACGGCCCATGCGATCGAGTTCCGGCAGACGATCAAACGTCACCATATAGGTGATAATGGCGCTCATGACATCCGGGATTGGTGGACATCCAGGGACTTTCACGATCGGCTTGTCGGTGATCACTTTATCGATAGGCGTTGCCTGGGTCGGATTGGGGCGGGCGGCCTGGACGCAACCCCAGGAGGCGCAGTTTCCCCAGGCGATAATAGCGCTGGCGCCCGCGGCGGCTTTCTTCAGTTTTTCAATAAACGGGCGGCCGCCGCTGATACAGAACATTCCTTGCTCTCCTAGCGGCGGATTGCCTTCCACCGCCAGAATGTATTTCCCGGCGTAGCGAGTGGTAATATCGTCAAAGACTTCTTCGGCCTGTGCGCCGGCGGCGGCCATCAGGGTGTCGTCATAATCGAGGGAAATCAGCGAGAGGATCACATCTTTGGCTAGCGGGTGCGAGGAACGGATAAAGGATTCGGTACAGCAGGTGCATTCCAGTCCATGAATCCAGACCACCGGAATCCGCGGTTTATTCTCCAGCGCCCAGGCGATCTTTGGCGTCATTCCGGCGCCCAGTCCCAGCGATGTGGCGGCAAGGCTACAGAATTTGAGAAAGCTGCGTCGGGTCACTCCCTTACGACGCATGGCTTGATAAAAGGTCTCCTCGTTATTCATAACGCGTATTTTTTCTCCTTTTTGCACCACGCTCCGCCAGGGGCATAAGGCGCTTTTGCGGGTCCGTTGACGTTCCGCCAGCAAGGTAAATCATTGTGTTACGCGCGAGCGCGGAAACGAGCCCGATTCACTTTGCACCGGCGTATACCGCCAGAAATAATGTGAAAAAAGCGTATCGGATTAACGATAAGAAACAATGTGAAGTGTGTGGGTATGGCTTATAGCGGTATATTTATACCCATTATCGGTTTTTCGGCGAAAGGGCCGTGGCGGGGAAGGGCGGTTGAGCTTGTTCCAGGATGAGGTTTTTAGCGAGCCACTTCGGGTAGATTTAGCCTGGTCTCGCTATTTCAGGGATACGTAAGTTGATGCAAAGGGAGGGAGGGTTTGATGTCATCGTTAAAAGAAGCATACTTCGTGATGATTTTTATATAAAATAGTGGTGCTGGTTTTAAAGGAATGCAAAAAAGAGACTGTTTGAAAGAGGGCGTCCCATGAAAAATAACATCAGATTTGACTTATCCGATTATTTGATTCATTTTTTTCGGGACGTTAATCTAGAGACCGGTAGCCATATTTATTTGCCTGAGCACTGTGGTTTTAATAATCAGCACCACGCATGTTTCATTGATGCTAAATATTTACTTCGATTATCTTTACGCAGTCATAAAATTTTCTCGTCCTGGTCATACCGAAATGGGCAACGAACCGTATATGGTGACTCCCCGGTGGTATGCTTTACAGATATGCCGATTGCAGCTTATTTAGAGACTGGTGTTCGCCGATTAGAACGAAATGAAAAAATCGGTTTATATGCAATCGTTTTACCTAAAGAGCAAATGTTTAATTATGGGGCAAGGCCAGTAATATATGGGTTAGATCAGCATAACAATGCTCGATGCTCGCAAGGCAGAAACGGGGAACGTATTCTTGATGAAACGGCTCTTCCTTTGATTGAACAATATAGATATGTTACTTATGTTCCAGGTAAGATTGACTGGACACATGAACGTGAATGGCGATGGCCATATCGTGGCGATATTAATAATTTCCTTAATCATATTAAAGAGTATGGTATTCCGGAAAACATTGAAAGTACCCCAGGATTTGATTTTAGATCAAGCGAAATAAGTGGTGCGGGGATAATCGTCCCGTTTGCAGAAGATATCCCTACCGTAGCTCACGATATTTTAACTTTAATTGACCGGGGTGTCATTGGAAGAAATACTTTCAAATTCATTATAGCTGTAGAGAGTTTACAATCATGGACCCAGCTCTCGGAACCGGGTGCGTTACTGTCCTGTATTAATGACAATACTTTCGAATTTGAATCTTTTTTTGATTTATCTGCATCTAAAGTAAAAAATTATGCTGACTCTATCAATGATTATGTAAGTGAATTATTTTCAAAAAAAGATTTTTTAAATGATAGCTATGCAATGGAATTTGGAAATGCCTGGGTCTGGATTCATGATAACCAATCCCAGGTGGTACGGGCGTTACTGCAGGCTGGAATGATCAAGGTTAATAAAGAAGGGCGGTACTTATTAGATGTTAATTTGGCTTCTGTCGATTGGCCATTAAGAAGAAAAGAGGCTTTCGCAAGTCATGTTGCGGGATGGCTCAAACATCGTTTTGATATCGAAGCGGGAAGGTATTCCGTTCGGGGAAAAGATGATTATGATGCGATCCCAAGTTATGAGACGCCGCTAAAGGATCAGCATCCTTTTTATAACCATACAGTGAATGTCGACTGGTAATTAGGAAAAGAACTTGTAAATAGACTCGTTTTAGCTCCATGCATTTTTGAGATCCCGGCCAGATTGACTCTGGCCCGATCTCTGACGAAAACTCTGAATCTTCGATGTTTCCAATTATGAATTTCTACACCAGTCTTTAAGTATCAATGCATTGTACCTGGTGCGCTGCTATAACTGTGTAAGAGGGATTGACGCTTAGAGCCTATCCCATTAGGGCTATTTTACTTGCCATTTTGGACCTGGGCAGTGCTCGCCAAAACGCGTTAGCGTTTTGAACGCCGCTAGCGGCGGCCCGAAGGGCGAGCGTAGCGAGTCAAACTTCACGTACTACGTGTACGCTCCGGTTTTTGCGCGCTGTCCGTGTCCAAACTGGCTGCGCCAATAACGCCTGGTGGGATAGGCTCTTAGTGTTAATGTACACCAAAGGTCGATGTGTTTACCGCACTTGTGGCTTGGTATGCAGTATGTATAATTATTGTGTAAATGTTTTCATAAATTGATTTGTCTCTTCTTTGGCCTTTTCTATTGATTTATGTTTATATATTTTTGATTGGTATGTGTATTTTTCTAACGCAGGTAAGTACTTAGAGACGTCGTTACCTTTTTTGAAATCTATAGGCATATGAATACTCGCATATAATATATTTATCCTCTGCGATGGCGTTAGCTCAGAATAATTTATACCTTGTTCATAATAAGAAAGCATCACATCATTGCAGATCCTGTCTTTATACGACTGCCCTATGTATGCGATGATAAGTCCATATATAAGTAGCAATCCAAAAGAGACACCTGCTTTGTGGCTATGAAGGAAATTATATGGTAGCCCCACAAAAAAAAGTACTTTTCTAATTAAAACAAGGATAAATGGTAAGGAAAATAAAAAACAACCGAAGTACATAATCACTTCGCCTGAATTCTGAAACATTTTATACCTTCCTGATAAATAATGAGTTAATTATCTGGTTAATATTCGTTGCCTATTATTTCTTTTATAAAAATAGACGATTGATTGAAATTTTTTTTGAAACTGGAGTAATTGCTAAGTGTTTTCGGTATGCAAAAGATGACTCGCCCATTTTTTACTATGGCATAATATCTTGGATACATTAGCGCTTCTTCTTTTGTGTTTGGAACACCGTCATAGTCTATTTTTTCATCAATAGAGTCAAGTTGGCTAAATAAAAAGACTCTTTTCCTTAGCAAAGTATTATGAACAATAGCATTTTCATATATATCAAGTGACATTGTAAGACTCAATGCAGCAAATGAAAGTAATGCTATGATGGAAATTGTTAATATTGCTAATGACAAGCCTTCCTGGCAATATAAAACAAGAAAAAAGAGTGGGATTGCAGGGAGGTAAGTGACCAACGGGTAAAAACGATCGATTTTTAAATGTGATATGATATTCTGAGGAGATGTGACATGGTCCTGAACGCCCTTGTTAAAGATAATGCTGTAAAGCGTCAAACTATTGTCAATTTTATCTATTGCTTTAGCTTTTATTCTTTGTGTGAATATAAAAAACGTTATCAAAAAGGCAATAAATAATAAAATGATTAAATTAGAAATAAAACTATCCACGGCATCATCCTGTATATCTACCGAAATTTCTATGGTCACTATTCTACTATTATTAATGAATGTCAATCTAAAATTGATGATGGTGCGTCCAGCCGGTTGGATTTGATCTAAAATAAAACTTTCGGTATTTCTCTATAGTCACAGAGCAAACAGGGTTGATTCTTTGTTAAAAAATCATCTCAATATTTTAATATGAATTCCTTCACGCGATTCTGGAGTATTACAGTCTACGATTTTAATGATTTTTTATTCATTCATTATGCGTATTAAATTAATGGCAGTGCAATCGCAAATTATAATTAGTTTCAGAATTGCAAAATAATTATAATTTTGTAGTTCATGAAGTTGGCCTAAGATCCTCGGTGGTGAGTGTAGGGGGGAACACCTGAACAAGATCTGACGCTATGTACGATACTGTGATATGAGTTAACCCAAACAGGCCATACGGTATCTATACCTTTCTAAAAAGCTTTTCGCTGGTATAGAGTCAAAACCTTAGACGAAACAACATTCACACTATGGCCCTGGCAGTGCGGCATTGCGTATCGGTGAGCATAACGGGGCCTTGTTTATTTATTATACCGTTCTTGTATTTACTTAAAATGAAGATGGAAGAATGTTGTACTCATTTTTGACAGCATTGTTACGAGATGAGTTGAGACATTGTGAAATGAAAAATCCACGCAATGGCGTGGATTTTATAGGGTTTACCGCTGTCATGAGATTCAGCAAAACCTCATGAGACAACAAATGTTATTTAGACGTTGAACAGGAAGTTCATTATATCGCCATCTTTAACGATGTAATCTTTGCCTTCCGCTCGCATTTTACCGGCTTCTTTCGCGCCTTGCTCACCTTTATAGGTAATAAAGTCGTCAAAGGCGATAGTTTGGGCGCGGATAAAGCCTTTTTCGAAGTCGGTATGGATTTTACCTGCTGCCTGCGGCGCGGTTGCGCCAACCGGAATGGTCCATGCGCGAACTTCTTTCACCCCGGCGGTGAAATAGGTCTGGAGGTTCAGCAGGCGATAACCTGCGCGAATAACGCGGTTCAGCCCCGGCTCTTCCAGACCCAGTTCAGCCATAAATTCGTCGCGCTCGTCATCATCCAGCTCAGCAATATCAGCTTCGACGGCGGCACACACCGGAACCACGACCGAACCTTCTTTCGCGGCGATCTCGCGAACCTGGTCCAGATACGGGTTATTTTCAAAACCGTCTTCATTGACGTTAGCGATATACATTGTCGGCTTCAGCGTCAGGAAGCTTAAATAACGGATAGCCGCTTTATCTTCGTCCGTCAGGTCCAGCGAACGCAGCATCCCCGCTTCGGCCAGGTGCGGCAGGCATTTTTCCAGCGCGGCCAGTTCCGCTTTGGCGTCTTTATCGCCGCCTTTGGCTTTCTTCTGTACGCGATGGATCGCGCGCTCGCAGGTATCGAGGTCAGCCAGCGCCAGTTCGGTATTGATAACATCAATATCTTCTGCCGGATTTACTTTACCCGCCACGTGGATGATATTGTCGTTCTCAAAGCAGCGAACCACGTGACCGATAGCTTCGGTTTCACGGATATTGGTCAGGAACTGGTTACCCAACCCTTCGCCTTTGGATGCGCCTTTTACCAGACCGGCGATATCCACGAACTCCATCGTGGTTGGTAGAATGCGTTGCGGTTTAACAATCTCAGCCAACTGGTCCAGACGCGGATCGGGCATCGGCACGACACCGGTATTCGGTTCGATAGTGCAGAACGGAAAGTTTGCCGCTTCAATACCGGCTTTTGTCAGCGCGTTGAACAGGGTGGATTTCCCGACGTTGGGCAGACCGACGATACCGCATTTGAATCCCATGATTTAACTCACCTTAATATCTTAATAATCAACCTGTTATAGAAAACAGATTGCAGAAATGGAAATAACTTCGCCTATTATACACGGCGTGCGGCAAAAATGCCGCACATCACTGGTTATTGCGCCTTAAAGGTATGCAAACGGCTTGTTGCTTTGGCCAGACCCTCTTTGAACCACAATTCCGTACAGCGTGCCGCTTCGTCAATGGCCTCATCAATTAATTTTTGTTCAGAAACAGGGGGTTTACCCAGCACGAAACCAACAACTTTATTTTTATCGCCTGGATGACCAATTCCAACGCGTAAGCGGTGAAAGTTGGGATTATTGCCCAGCTTGCTGATGATGTCTTTCAGACCATTGTGGCCGCCGTGGCCGCCGCCAAGTTTAAATTTCGCCACGCCCGGAGGGAGATCCAGCTCGTCGTGAGCGACCAAAATTTCGTCCGGCTGAATACGGTAAAAACTGGCCATTGCGCCAACTGCTTTACCACTGAGGTTCATGAACGTGGTGGGTACCAGCAGGCGAACATCTTCCCCTTCCAGCGTGATGCGTGAGGTATAGCCAAAGAATTTAGGCTCTTCACGCAACGGCGCGCGCAGGCGCTCCGCCAGTAAATCGACGTACCATGCGCCTGCATTGTGTCGCGTCGCGGCATATTCCGCACCGGGATTCGCCAGACCAACAATCAATTTAATTGCCACGTTTTTTGTCCTGAGTAGATCCATAACTGGCGCGTAGTTTACTGTCTGTCTGCCCGCTTGACAAAACACAGCGACACTCTGAAGTAAATTAAATAATTGCCAGCATTGATTATTAAAAATGTAAACTGTTCAGTGTGTTATTTGTAAAGTTTTGTTAAATGAAACTTTACATTTGTGATCACAGCCGCACTTACAAACGGAAGTGTTGTCTATACTTTACACATAAAGTTTAGGGGGATTTCCTAAAAACAACCCAAAAGTTCCGGAGGTGACATATGAAACGCAAAAACGCTTCGTTATTCGGTAACGTGCTGATGGGGTTGGGGCTGGTCGTGATGGTTGTCGGCGTGGGTTACTCTATTTTAAACCAACTGCCGCAGTTTAATTTGCCGCAATTTTTTGCGCATGGCGCAATACTGAGTATTTTTGTCGGGGCAGTTCTTTGGCTGGCAGGGGCTCGTGTAGGGGGGCATGAGCAGGTGAGCGACAAATATTGGTGGGTACGTCACTATGACAAACGTTGCCGCCGTAACGACAATCGTCGTCATAGCTAACCGGTTCAGGCCCGGTAAGCGTTATCGCCACCGGGCATTGTCCATTAACTGAGTAAATCCGCTAACGCCTCCGTCCTGTTCGGGAAGAAGGTCAGACGCCCAGGAATAGGTTTGATACCGGCACGCGCCATTGTGCGCAGCGGTTGGAACTCCAGATTACTGATACGCAATTCGCAACCCTCCGGCAGACGCTTCACAAAACGCTGAAAAGCATCAAGCCCGCCTGCATCCAGCACTGGTACTGCGTCCCATTTCAGAACGACGATACGTTTGCCCTTAATACGTGACTCAAGGTCGGTAAACAGCCCTTCCGCCGCGGCGAAAAAGAGCGGACCGATAACACGCAGCACCAGCACATCTTCAGGCACATCAACATTGACCGGCGCAAGTCGAGTCATTCGCGCAATACGGCGCATAAACAGCAGGGAAGCAAGGACAATCCCCACGCTGATGGCGATGACCATATCAAACAGAACCGTTAATGACATGCACAGCAGCATAACGATGATGTCGTCTTTCGGCGCATGGCGTAACAGATCCACCACTTTATGGGCTTCACTCATATTCCATGCCACCATCAGCAGTAGCGCCGCCATCGCGGAAAGCGGCAGCCAGGAGAGTAGCGGGGCTAAGACCAGTAGCGCCAGAATAACCAGGATAGCGTGAATTACCGCTGAGACGGGAGAGGTCGCGCCAGCGCGGACGTTGGCGGCAGAGCGGGCAATCGCGGCGGTGGCGGTGATGCCGCCAAAGAACGGCGCGACCATATTCCCCAGCCCCTGGCCGATAAGTTCGCTGTTAGCTTTATGTTTGGTGCCGGTCATGCCGTCCAGCACGACGGCGCAGAGCAATGATTCGATTGCCCCCAGCATTGCCATCGAGAAGGCCGCTGGCAGCAGCGCGCGCAGTGAATCCCAGCTTAGCGTGAAATCGGAGCCAGGAAGACTCCACGGCAGCATCAGTTGCGGCAGGAGCTGCGGGATGCCGTTGCCCTGAGTGCCGTCAGCCAGAACATAATGGAACTGTGAGCCGATAGTCGCCACATTGCCGCCCAGCAGATTAACGATCCCCATCACGGCGCAACCGGCCAGTAGTGCGGGAAGATGTCCTGGCAGACGAATACCGAGACGCGGCCAGAAAATCAACGTTCCCAGCGTTACCACGCCAATGGCGGCATCGCCAATATTGACGGTGGGCAACGCCATAAACAGCGCGCCGACTTTCTGCAAATAGTGCTCTGGCACATGGGCCATCTGCAGACCAAGAAAATCTTTAATCTGCATGGTACCGATGGTAATGCCAATCCCTGAGGTAAAACCTAACGTGACCGACACCGGGATATATTCAATCAATCGCCCCAGTCTCGCCAGGCCGAAAAGGATCAGGAAGAAGCCCGACATCAGCGTGGCGACCAGTAGGCCCGCCAGACCAAACTGTTGCGATACCGGATACAAAATCACCACAAACGCGGCGGTAGGGCCGGAAACGCTAAAGCGCGAGCCGCCGGTTAGCGCGATCACGATCCCGGCGACAGCGGAGGTATAGAGGCCATACTGCGGCGCAACGCCACTGCCAATTGCCAGCGCCATCGCCAGCGGGATAGCAATAATCCCGACGGTGATCCCGGCTATCACATCACGGGTGAACCGGGAGGCGGTATATTTTTCTTTCCAGCAAGCATCGATGAGAGCGCGGAAAGGCATCACATGTGAGGAAAATAATTTGTTCACAATAATGTTTCATCCATGAGCGCATCATCTGTCAACTAAATGGCAGGTGAAGGAGGCATAAGTCATACAAAAGGGTGTTACAGACAAAAAAACCCGCCGCAGCGGGTTTCAGATCCGGGTTCGATCAATGCTCGAACATGGCGGAAATCGATTCTTCGTTGCTGATACGGCGAATCGCTTCGGCCAGCATACCTGACAGGGTCAAGGTACGCACGTTCGGCAGCGCTTTGATTTCGTCGGTCAGCGGAATGGTGTCGCAGACAACGACTTCATCAATGACGGAGTTGCGCAGGTTGTTTGCCGCATTGCCTGAGAAGATCGGGTGCGTCGCGTAGGCAAACACGCGTTTAGCGCCACGTTCTTTCAATGCTTCTGCTGCTTTGCACAGAGTACCGCCGGTATCGATCATATCATCAACCAGCACGCAGTCACGGCCAGCGACGTCGCCGATGATGTGCATCACCTGAGAAACGTTCGCGCGCGGACGACGTTTATCAATGATAGCCATATCGGTATCGTTCAGCAGCTTAGCGATAGCGCGGGCACGAACCACGCCGCCAATATCCGGGGAAACCACGATCGGGTTATCCAGATTCAGTTGCAGCATATCTTCGAGCAGGATTGGGCTACCGAACACGTTATCAACCGGAACGTCAAAGAAGCCCTGGATCTGTTCAGCATGCAGATCTACGGTGAGAACGCGGTCAACGCCGACGCTGGACAGGAAGTCAGCGACAACTTTTGCGGTAATCGGCACACGGGCGGAACGTACGCGACGGTCCTGACGTGCATAGCCAAAGTAGGGGATAACGGCGGTGATACGACCTGCGGAAGCACGACGCAGGGCATCAACCATAACGACCAATTCCATCAGGTTGTCGTTGGTTGGGGCACAAGTGGACTGGATGATGAAAATATCACCACCGCGTACATTTTCGTTGATTTGTACGCTGACTTCGCCGTCGCTAAAGCGACCTACGGCGGCGTCGCCGAGAGAAGTGTACAGGCGGTTGGCAATACGTTGTGCTAGTTCCGGGGTGGCGTTACCAGCAAAAAGCTTCATATCAGGCACGAGAAGAACCTCAGGCATGCGTCCATTGGTGGAAAGAATCTGCCGAAAACTGTGCGGGCCAGGCAAAATCCTATCCAGGCGGTGTATTAAAGAGCGCGATGCAACGTCTGGAACAAGGTGACGTTGTCACCGAAGCTCAGCTTGCCCGGCTTACTCGTCTTCATTCACGTTTCATGTGCGCTGGTATCGATGCCTCACACCGGTCAAATACGGCATATATGACCGGCGATTCGTCATTTCGCCATCTTCCTGAAACCCGAATGCGTTAGAGTAACTCTCGATGCAATGGGGAGAGGTTGACACCCTTCGCCACAAAAGCATTGAGCCATTCCGGGGCTTGCTCAAGCACCTGGCGAGCACAAGACTCTGTATCGAATTCAGCAAAGACACAGGCCCCTGTCCCAGTCAGGCGCGACGGCGCGTATTCTAACAGCCAGGAAAGCGCCGCATCAACCTCGCGAAAACGTTTTCTTGCGATAACCTCGCAATCATTGCTGAATTCACATTTTAGTAACGTATCTATTGACCTTTTTGGCGTATTACGCGGCAATTGAGGATCTTTAAAGATAACCGGCGTCGGAATGCTTACGCCAGGGTGCGCGACCAGATACCATTTTTCCGGCGGATTCACCGGCGTTAATATTTCGCCTACGCCTTCGGCAAACGCGGCGTGGCCACGAACAAAGACCGGGACGTCGGCGCCGAGCGTCAGGCCGAGCGTCGCCAGTTCATCAATGGAAAGCCCGCATTGCCAAAGATGATTGAGCGCCACCAGAACGGTCGCGGCGTTAGACGAGCCGCCACCCAGACCGCCGCCCATGGGAAGGCGCTTCTCAATGCTGATATCCGCGCCGCTTCCGGCGGGCAGGCGTCCACTCTCCGAGGCGATTTTCATCAACAGCCGCGCGGCGCGGACGATCAGATTGTCTTCATTTTCAACGCCGATAACCGGCGTTAATAAATGGATTTCGCCATCGTGACGCGGTTCGATGTGGAGTGTGTCGCCATAATCCAGAAACTGAAACAGCGTCTGCAGCGTGTGGTAGCCGTCTGCTCGCTGTCCGGTGATATATAAAAACAGATTTAATTTTGCCGGAGAAGGCCAATGGGTCATCATTTCACAATCCAGTTATCCATTTTCAGCTTAATGCGCTGACTGCCGTCTGAAAGCTCCATATTGGCAGGCATGGCAGGCTGCGTTTTGCTGTCATAGCCACCGTAAACCACTTTCCAGTTTTTACCATCCTGGCGATAGTTCACTTCGCTCAGGCGATACTGGTCGTCCAGTTTGTAGTCGGTGGCATCGCCAGGCAGACCGAGGATCCACTGCCGCAGGCTGTTTAACGGAATCGGCATCCCGGTGAGTTTGCCGATCATCTCTTCGGCGTCATCGGCGGTATAACGCTGGCCTTTGTTATCCACCAACTGAACGTTGCCCGGCTGGGCGTTAAGCTCCAGCTCGGTGCTGCCCAGCGGATTGGTGAGCAGCAGGCGATAGCGATCCTGTCCGGTCTGTTGCCAGAAGAAACGCGCATAGACTTTCTGATCATCTGAGATGTAAGCAAAGGCGCCGCGCGTCTGGTATTGATTCAGATGACGCACCTCTTGCTGATGCTGGCGCCACTGAGGGGAATCCGGGCTCTTGCCCGGGCCTTTATGCCCAGGAAGCGTACAGGCGGTGAGAACCAGGCTTGCTAACGGCAGTAGACGAATCAGGCGAAAATCGGGCAGGGTCATAGTGATGACGAATCCTTGTGATACGGTGCAATAATTGCCTGATGGCGTTACGCTTATCAGGCCTGAAAACTGAACCTGCAGGCTGTAAAAACGTTCGCGCCGCGATTCGGCAAATTTTTGCTATCGGTTACAGTTATAGCCTTTAATGCTAGCGCCGCCTGGTGACATCGTCTACTTTCAAGTTGTCTTAAATCATCAAATTAGCGAGCGCTGCCAATTACTCCAAAAGGGGGCTCTCTCTTTTATTGACCACGCGCATCCTGTATGATGCAAGCAGACTAACCATATCAACGCTGGTACTACTCCCGCAGACATGACCCTTTTAGCGCTCGGTATTAACCATAAAACGGCACCTGTATCGCTGCGAGAACGCGTAACGTTTTCGCCGGACACGCTTGATCAGGCGCTGGACAGCCTGCTTGCGCAGCCAATGGTGCAGGGCGGGGTCGTGCTGTCAACCTGTAACCGTACAGAGCTGTATCTGAGCGTGGAAGAGCAGGATAACCTGCAAGAAGCGCTGATCCGCTGGTTATGCGATTACCATAACCTGAACGAGGACGATCTGCGCAACAGTCTGTACTGGCATCAGGATAATGACGCCGTCAGCCACCTGATGCGCGTCGCCAGCGGTCTGGATTCACTGGTGCTGGGCGAACCGCAAATCCTCGGTCAGGTGAAAAAAGCGTTTGCGGATTCGCAAAAAGGCCACCTTAACGCCAGCGCGCTGGAGCGAATGTTTCAGAAGTCTTTTTCCGTCGCTAAGCGAGTGCGGACTGAAACCGATATCGGCGCTAGCGCCGTCTCCGTCGCGTTTGCCGCCTGTACGCTCGCCCGCCAAATCTTTGAATCGCTCTCGACGGTCACCGTACTGTTAGTTGGCGCGGGCGAAACCATTGAACTGGTGGCGCGTCACCTGCGCGAGCATAAAGTACAAAAGATGATTATCGCCAACCGAACCCGCGAGCGCGCGCAAGCCCTGGCGGATGAGGTAGGCGCTGAGGTTATCTCGCTCAGCGATATCGACGCCCGTTTGCAGGATGCCGATATTATTATCAGTTCGACCGCCAGCCCGCTGCCGATTATCGGTAAAGGCATGGTGGAGCGCGCATTAAAAAGCCGTCGCAACCAGCCGATGCTGCTGGTGGATATTGCCGTACCGCGCGACGTTGAACCGGAAGTCGGCAAACTGGCGAACGCTTATCTTTATAGCGTCGATGATTTACAGAGCATCATTTCGCATAATCTGGCGCAGCGTCAGGCTGCGGCGGTAGAAGCGGAAACGATCGTTGAGCAGGAAGCCAGCGAGTTTATGGCCTGGCTACGCGCCCAGGGGGCCAGCGAGACCATTCGGGAATACCGTAGTCAGTCGGAGCAGATTCGTGACGAACTGACTACCAAAGCGCTGTCGGCCCTTCAACAGGGCGGTGATGCGCAAGCCATCTTGCAGGATCTGGCATGGAAACTGACCAACCGCCTGATTCATGCGCCAACGAAATCACTTCAACAGGCTGCCCGTGACGGGGATGACGAACGCCTGAATATTCTGCGCGACAGCCTCGGGCTGGAGTAGCAGCACACACCACACTTTTTTACAGGGTGAATTTACGCCTATGAAGCCTTCTATCGTTGCCAAACTGGAAGCCCTGCACGAACGCCATGAGGAAGTTCAGGCGTTGCTGGGCGATGCGGGAATTATCGCCGACCAGGACCGCTTTCGCGCATTGTCGCGCGAATATGCGCAATTAAGCGACGTTTCTCGCTGTTTTACGGACTGGCAACAGGTTCAGGACGATATCGAGACGGCTCAGATGATGCTCGACGATCCTGAAATGCGAGAAATGGCGCAGGAAGAACTGCGCGAAGCGAAAGAAAAAAGCGAACAACTGGAGCAACAGTTACAGGTACTGCTGCTGCCGAAAGATCCGGACGATGAACGAAACGCGTTCCTTGAGGTTCGCGCCGGCACCGGCGGCGACGAAGCCGCGCTGTTTGCCGGCGATCTGTTCCGCATGTACAGTCGTTATGCCGAAGCGCGCCGCTGGCGCGTGGAGATCATGAGCATGAGCGAAGGCGAGCATGGCGGTTATAAAGAGATCATCGCCAAAATCAGCGGCGACGGCGTGTATGGCCGACTGAAATTTGAGTCCGGCGGACACCGCGTACAGCGTGTTCCGGCGACCGAGTCGCAGGGGCGTATCCATACCTCCGCCTGTACCGTCGCCGTGATGCCGGAGCTGCCGGAAGCCGAGCTGCCGGATATTAACCCGGCGGATCTGCGCATTGATACGTTTCGTTCTTCCGGCGCGGGCGGTCAGCACGTTAACACCACCGACTCCGCTATCCGAATTACCCACTTGCCGACCGGCATCGTGGTGGAATGCCAGGACGAGCGTTCGCAGC
Source organism: Salmonella sp. SAL00670 (assembly GCF_046552235.1). Taxonomy (NCBI): domain Bacteria; kingdom Pseudomonadati; phylum Pseudomonadota; class Gammaproteobacteria; order Enterobacterales; family Enterobacteriaceae; genus Salmonella; species Salmonella sp. SAL00670. Next base: position 990,967 of record NZ_JBGDUO010000001.1, on the reverse strand, counting down.
ATAAAAACAAAGCGAAAGCGCTCTCGGTGCTCGGGGCGCGCATTCACGCCGCCGAAACGGCAAAACGCCAGCAGGCCGAGGCGTCAACGCGCCGCAACCTGCTTGGCAGCGGCGATCGCAGCGATCGTAACCGGACCTATAATTTCCCGCAGGGGCGCGTGACCGATCATCGTATTAATCTGACGTTATATCGCCTTGATGAAACGATGGAAGGTAAGCTGGATATGCTGATTGAGCCGATTGTTCAGGAACACCAGGCTGACCTGTTAGCCGCCTTATCCGAGCAGGAATAATGGATTTTCAGCACTGGCTGCATGAGGCGGTAAACCAGCTCCGGGACAGCGACAGCCCCCGGCGCGACGCCGAGATCCTGCTAGAGTACGTTACGGGCAAGGGGCGGACGTATATCATGGCCTTTGGCGAAACGCCGCTTACCGACGTCCAGCAACAACAGCTCGCGGACCTGCTGCAGCGGCGTAAACAGGGCGAACCTATTGCGTACCTGACGGGCTTACGCGAATTCTGGTCGCTGCCGCTCTTCGTTTCTCCCGCCACGCTAATCCCGCGCCCGGATACCGAATGTCTGGTTGAACAGGCGTTGGCGCGATTGCCGGTAAAAACCTGTCGTATTCTGGATTTAGGCACCGGAACCGGCGCGATTGCGCTGGCGCTGGCCTGCGAGCGACCGGATTGCGAGGTGACTGCGGTCGATCGTATGCCTGATGCGGTTGCGCTGGCGATACGCAACGCGGAACATTTGGCTATCCGGAATGTGCGTATACTGCAAAGTTGTTGGTTCAGCGCGCTATCGGGGCAGCAGTTCGACATGATTGTCAGCAATCCGCCCTACATTGACGCGCAGGACCCGCACCTTAGCGAAGGCGATGTACGCTTTGAACCGCGCTCGGCGTTGGTGGCGGACGAAAACGGTATGGCGGATCTTACGCATATTATCGATAACGCCCGCCAGATGTTAACGCCCGGCGGCTTCCTGCTGCTGGAACACGGTTGGCAGCAGGGCGAAGCGGTAAGAGCGGTTTTCAGGCGGTCTGGTTACTCGGATGTAGAAACGTGTCGTGATTATGGTGGTAATGAACGCGTGACCTGCGGACGTTTTACGCCATGACAATTGCAATGTTGCTCACGCTTCATCTTATCTGTGTTGCGCTCTCCGTCAGTTTGTTTGTCGCTCGTTACTGGTGGCGCTATTGCGGCCATGCGTTGGCCGCCGCGCGCTGGACACGAATCGTGCCTCCCGTCATAGATACCCTGTTACTGCTTAGCGGTATTGGGTTAATCGTTAAAACGCACATCCTGCCATTCACGGAGTCGGGCTCATGGCTGACTGAAAAACTGTTTGGCGTTATCATCTACATCGTTTTGGGTTTTATTGCGCTTGATTATCGTCAGGCGCGCAGCCAGCAGGCGCGTTTTATCGCTTTCCCGCTGGCGCTGGTGGTGCTGTACATCATCATTAAACTCGCCACCACAAAAATACCGTTACTGGGGTAAGTCATGAGGTCGTTAGCTGATTTCGAATTTAACAATGCGCCGCTGTGTGATGGCATGATCCTGGCATCAGAGATGATTCGCCTGGATTTTCCCACGCAGTTTGTCTACGACGAACTGGAACGTCTGGTCAGTCTGGCGCAGGAAGAAATTAGCCAGCTCCTGTCTCAGGATGAGCAACTGGAAAAATTGCTGGCACTTTTTTACGGCGAGTGGGGGTTCACGGACTCCCGCGGCGTCTACCGTCTTTCTGATGCTTTATGGCTCGATAAAGTCCTGAAAAAACGCCAGGGGAGCGCGGTATCGTTGGGCGCTATTTTATTATGGATAGCAAACCGTCTTGATTTGCCGTTGGTGCCCGTTATCTTCCCAACGCAACTGATTTTGCGTATTGAATCGCTGGAAGGGGAAATGTGGCTGATTAACCCGTTCAACGGTGAAACGCTTGATGAACATACTCTGGAAGTCTGGTTAAAAGGCAATATTAGTCCGGTCGCCGAGTTGTTTAACGAAGATTTGGACGAAGCGGATAACGCCGAAGTGATTCGTAAGCTACTGGATACGCTGAAATCCTCTCTGATGGAGGAACGGCAAATGGAGCTGGCGCTACGCGTTAGCGAAGCATTGTTGCAATTTAACCCGGAAGATCCTTACGAAATCCGTGACCGCGGGTTGATCTACGCGCAGCTTGAGTGTGAACACGTTGCGCTGACTGATTTAAGCTACTTCGTTGAACAGTGTCCGGAAGACCCGATCAGCGAAATGATTCGTGCGCAGATCAACACCATTGCGCACAAGCAAATTGTTCTACATTAATTAACCGACATTTTACCTATAAGTGTAAGGCGATCCTATGAAACAAAAAGTGGTTAACATTGGCGACATTAAGGTGGCAAATGACCTGCCGTTTGTGCTGTTTGGCGGTATGAACGTGCTGGAGTCACGCGATCTGGCAATGCGCATTTGTGAGCACTACGTAACCGTTACCCAGAAGCTGGGTATTCCTTACGTGTTCAAGGCCTCTTTTGATAAAGCCAACCGTTCCTCTATTCACTCTTACCGTGGGCCGGGTCTGGAAGAAGGGATGAAAATCTTCCAGGAACTCAAGCAGACATTTGGCGTAAAAGTGATCACTGACGTCCATGAAGCCAGCCAGGCGCAGCCTGTTGCTGATGTGGTTGACGTGATTCAGCTCCCGGCGTTTCTGGCGCGCCAGACCGACCTGGTGGAAGCGATGGCGAAAACCGGCGCTGTGATTAACGTGAAAAAGCCGCAGTTCGTAAGCCCGGGTCAGATGGGCAATATTGTGGATAAGTTCCATGAGGGCGGTAACGATAAGGTGATTCTATGCGACCGCGGCGCGAACTTCGGCTATGACAACCTGGTGGTGGATATGCTGGGCTTTAGCGTGATGAAAAAGGTTTCCGGCAACTCGCCGGTGATTTTCGATGTTACCCATGCGCTGCAATGCCGCGACCCATTTGGCGCCGCCTCTGGCGGTCGTCGAGGCCAGGTGACCGAGCTGGCGCGCGCCGGTATGGCTGTCGGTCTGGCGGGCCTGTTCCTGGAGTCGCATCCGGACCCGGCTAATGCGAAGTGCGACGGTCCTTCCGCGCTGCCGCTGGCGAAACTGGAGCAGTTCCTGACCCAGATAAAAGCGATTGATGATTTGGTGAAAAGCTTCGACGAGCTGGATACCGAGAACTGATTGCGGTTTTTAGCTTGTGTAGGCCGGATAAGATACTATCCGGCTTTTTTATATCAGGCAAAAATCGTCATCAGATAGGCGGCAAATAAAGCCAGATGTGCCGCGCCGTTTAGCACATTGGTGCGTCCGGTAGAGAACGAAATATGGCACAGCACTAACGAGGCCACCATCACTACCATTTCCGGCGCGCCTAAACCAAACACCAGATCATTACCTGTTGCCCAGGCGATGAGCGTGACGACCGGCACGGTTAATGAAATCGTCGCCAACACCGATCCGAAGAACAGATTCATTGCCCGCTGAACCTGATTATTCAGTACCGCCTTCAGCGCGCCCAGTCCTTCCGGCGAGAGAATTAACAGCGCGACCAGGAAACCGGTAAAGGCGACCGGGGCGTTCATGCTGGTCAGCAACGCCTCCAGCGGGCTGGCATTCATTTTGGTAACGGCAATGACCGCAATTAAATGAATGAGTAACCAGACCGTATGCCAGCCGCTACTGTGCGCGGAGGGTTTACCGTGGTGTGGATTGTCATCATCGCCTTCATCTTCATGTTCATAGATAAATAAGCTCTGGTGCGTTTTGGTTTGAATCAACAAAAATACGCCGTACATCGCGGCGGAAATTAACGCGACCAATAATGCCTGACCGGTAGAGAAATTGGCTTGCGGCAATGCCATTGGAAAAACCAGCACAATAATCGCCAGCGGAAACAGCGCGATAAGATACTGCTTAATCCCAAATAAATTCATATATTGCGTTGCGAATTTACGCCCGCCCAACAACAACGAGAAACCGACCAGTCCCCCGGTGACAATCATAATAATAGAGTAGAGCGTATCGCGCATAAGCGTTGGCGCAGCATCGCCGGTAGCCATCAGCGCTGAAATTAAACTCACCTCAAGAATAACGACGGACAGGCTTAAAATAAGCGATCCGTAGGGTTCGCCGAGTCGGTGCGCTAATACATCGGCATGACGGACCACGCTAAATGCGCTGCTTAAAATACCAATAAGTGCAAGGATATTGATGCCAATAACCACTGGTAGTGACTGGCTGCTTCCCCAAAGGAACAGCACTACCAGCGCAAGAACCGGGAAAATAAGCGAAGTCTCCTTATGGCGGGTTTTCACCGCCTCACAGGCATGCGTCATGAGGGTCTCCCTTGTGCAGGTGTTAATATTTTGGAAAGAGTAGAGAAGGTAAAAATAGCAGAAATTTGTATTTTTTTAGTGGTTTTTTACGTAGTTTTACGGCGTAGACGATTTTTTTCTTTCAAGGTCAGTAAAACAACGATCTTGTTTTAACAGTGTTTAAATAACAAAAAGTTAATTTCCGTAAAAAGCAAAAATCCTCCTCGACTGGCGTAATAACGCATTGTTTACCACACTTAATGTTTTCCCTGAAGACGGAGGTGCGGATGCCGTATAAAGCCAAAAGTGATTTACCCGATAATGTGCGGAATGTTCTTCCAGCCCATGCCCAGGACATTTACAAAGAAGCGTTTAATAGCGCCTGGGAGCAATATAAAGATAAAGCCGATCGTCGTGATGACGCCAGTCGCGAGGAAACCGCACACAAAGTCGCCTGGGCGGCGGTTAAAAACGATTATGAAAAAGGCGAGGATGATAAATGGCATAAGAAAAAATAAACGCGGTATTACTCACGTGTTAGCCTGATTTTCTTGCCGGAAGTCTATCCTGACGCGGGAGCTTTTCCCGCGTACAGATTCAAAATGTCAGCACTTTGTCCGCCGCCAGCGTCCATTGCGCCAGCTCGACCAGCGTTCCGATTTCCACACCGTCAATCAGCGGCAGGGGAGTGATACCACGTCCGTCCGCACAGGTTTTGCATAATTTTACCGGTACGTTTTGCGCGGTCAGAATTTCCAGCATTTGCTGAATATTGTAGCCTTCGGCTGGTTTTTGACCGCGTAACCCTGCGGTTACGGCATCTGACATCAAAAACAGGCGTAAATTGAGATGGCTTTCCTGCTCGCGCAGCGCAATGGCCAGACGCAGGCTATTAAATAATGATTCGCTGCCGTAGGCGGCGCCGTTAGCGATAATGACGATATTTTGCATGAATAACCCTTCTCCTCGAGAAATTTTGTCGGCAATGGCGTTATGTTACCTCGGGAACCGGGTACCGCCAAATGCGTGGAGAAAATCCTGGGACGCTCTGCGGAAAAAATAAGGATATTCCTGGAAGCACGAGAAAAGGCTGCAAAACCTGTCCGGACACGTTATGGTTTACTCTGATGCCATTCCTCTTATCTTTTGTTGTAGAAGTTGCCGACACGTTGAGCCGTATTGTTTTTCGTTCATTCTCACTCTCGCTTCTCTTGCTGACTGCCAGCGGTACGATCCGTGCGCAGGCGCAAGACCCTTTCGATCAAAACCATCTGCCGGATTTAGGCATGATGCCGGAATCCCACGAAGGGGAAAAGCATTTTGCCGAGATGGCCAAAGCGTTTGGCGAAGCCAGCATGAAAAATAACGATCTGGATACTGGTGAACAGGCGCGGCAATTCGCTTTCGGACAGGTACGCGATGTGGTCAGCGAGCAGGTTAACCAGCAGCTTGAAAGCTGGCTATCAGCCTGGGGCAGCGCCAGCGTGGATATTAACGTCGATAACGAAGGTCATTTTAACGGCAGTCGCGGAAGCTGGTTTATCCCTTTACAGGATAAACAGCGCTATCTGACCTGGAGCCAGCTTGGTCTTACGCAACAGACTGACGGACTGGTAAGCAACATTGGCGTAGGACAGCGCTGGGCGCAGGATGGCTGGCTTCTTGGCTATAATACCTTTTACGATAATCTGCTGGATGAAAATCTACAGCGTGCCGGCTTTGGCGCGGAGGCGTGGGGAGAATATTTGCGTTTATCCGCCAACTATTATCAGCCTTTTGCCGACTGGCAGACGCATACGGCGACCTTAGAACAGCGAATGGCGCGCGGGTATGATATCAACGCGCAAATGCGCCTGCCGTTTTACCAGCATATCAATACCAGCGTTAGTCTGGAGCAGTACTTTGGCGATAGCGTGGATCTGTTTGACTCCGGAACGGGGTATCACAATCCTGTCGCGTTAAAACTGGGTCTCAACTATACGCCAGTACCTTTGCTTACCATGACCGCCCAGCACAAACAGGGCGAGAGCGGGGTCAGTCAAAATAACCTGGGGCTGACGCTTAACTACCGCTTCGGCGTGCCGCTCAAAAAGCAGCTTGCCGCCAGTGAAGTGGCGCAAAGCCAGTCATTACGCGGTAGCCGCTATGATACGCCGCAACGTAACTCGCTGCCGACAATGGAGTATCGGCAGCGTAAAACGTTAACGGTTTTTCTGGCGACGCCGCCCTGGGATCTTACGCCTGGTGAGACGGTTGCGTTAAAATTGCAGGTGCGCAGCGTGCACGGTATTCGTCATTTGAGCTGGCAGGGCGATACACAGGCATTAAGTTTGACGGCAGGAACGGACACCCGCAGTACCGAGGGCTGGACAATCATTATGCCGGCCTGGGATCACCGCGAAGGCGCGGCAAATCGCTGGCGTTTATCGGTGGTGGTTGAGGATGAAAAAGGTCAGCGTGTCTCTTCCAATGAGATCACGCTCGCGCTGACTGAGCCGTTTATCACGATGCCGGACGATAATCCGCATTGGCAACCGTTCCAGGAGCAATAATTAAAAGATACGTTCCTGATGTACCCAGACGGCGGCCTCCACGCGCGATTTCAGCTTCATTTTCTTGAGCATATGTTTCACGTGCACTTTGACCGTACTTTCGGTGATATCCAGACGTCGGGCAATCATCTTATTTGGCAATCCCTGCGCAATGAGCTTCAGAATATCGCGCTCACGCGGGGTGAGTTGCGTTACATCGCGATCGGTGGTGGCGCGGTTGGCCCGCAGGCTGGCCGCCAGTACCGGCGTTAACGCTTCACTTAATACCATTTCGCCGGCGGCGGCCTGTTGTAACGCTTTGAGCAAGTCCTCCGGCTCCATGTCTTTCAACAGATAACCATCCGCGCCGCGCTTTAGCGCCGTGACGACATCTTCTTCATGGTTGGATACGCTGAAAACGACAATACGTCCTGACAGCGCTTTTTCGCGTAATTTATCCAGCGTTTCGAGACCATTCATTCCCGGCATATTCAAATCAAGGAGGATCAGATCGGGATCGAGCGATTCCGCCAGGTCAATACCCTGCTCACCGTTGCTGGCTTCTCCGACCACGCTGATATCGGGCGCCATACTCACAAGCTGCTTTACACCCGTGCGTAGCATCGGATGGTCGTCGATTAACAGGATGGTTGCCGGTTCCTGATTATTCATGGGTATCTCCCTGGGTTTCTGTGAAGTTTGTTTCTGGAATAAAAGTAACAGTGACCTCTGTTCCGCCAGTCTCGCGTCGGCGTACCTGGCAATCGCCGCGCAAACTTTGCGCCCGATCGCGCATGATGATCATGCCGTAGTGATTACTGCGTTCGGCGTTTTCCGGGACGCCGCAGCCATTATCCTGCACTTTTAGTTTGACCTGTTTGCCACATTGCGTCACTGTCACCACCACATCGTCGGCATGAGAGTGTTTAAGGGCGTTGCTGAGGGCTTCCCTGGCAATTTGCAACAGGTGTATCGCCTGGTGTGACGGCACCAGGCGGGGGGGAAGCTGATAATCCAGTTTTACCGTAAAGCCAAACCGGGCGCTGAACTCCTGGCAGCTTGCTTCCAGCGCCGGACGTAGCCCGGGTTCCGTCAACTGTAAGCGGAAAGTGGTTAACAGTTCGCGCAGTTGCGCCCAGGAGCAGTTCAGCTCATTGCGAATTTGGCTGAGTAACTCACGGCTGCTTTCCGGTAACACGTCGCCCTGCATTTGCAGGCAGCTCACCTGCATCTTCATACAAGAGAGCGACTGGGCAATAGAATCATGCAGTTCGCGGGCAATGGTGGCACGCTCTTCCATGACAATCAACTGCTGCTGGCGCTCCTGATGCCTGTCGAGCGCCAGAGTCGCGGTAAGCTGTTCAACCAGCGTGTCCACCAACTGTTGCTGATCGTGGCTGAGATGGCGTCCATAGGGCAGCGTCGCCAGCAAAATACCGTATTGGGTGTGAGAGTCGGTGAGCCGCCATTTTAAGGTGGTGCCGCCGTTAATCATCGGCAGGGCGCTACGTGGGCAAAGGTGGCAGCCTTTATCATCGCAACTGATGTCCGACTGACAGGTAAATTCCTGATGATTATCTTCATCTTCCAGGTCATAGACTCGCAGCTCAATATCATGCAACTGGGTTAAATTTTGCAGGCCATTCAGTACCGGTGAAAGACGTTCACATAGCGGAGCCTGTGAATGCAGTCGGCGGTTGGCTTGCCACAAAAACGAGAGAATCTGGTTTTTATGTTCCAGACCGGCTGTTTTTTCCTGTACGCGCTGTTCCAGTACCGCATAACTTTCGGCCAGCTCTTCAGACATATTATTGAGCGCAGAACCCAACGCGGCCATCTCATTGCGTCCACTGATATTGGCACGTTGGGTAAAGTCGCGCTGACTGACGGCGCGCGCCATTGATAATAACTGTTTCCAGGGCTGCAAAAGGCGAACACGTAGCCAGATAATCGTAAATACCAGCAATAGCGCCATAAAGATCGCCATTACCCGGTGAACTAATACCACGCGTTCGATACGCAATTCAGTAGTATGGTCGAACGACGTCACCAGGCGATCCAGGCCCGCCACAAAGCGCGTGACATCTTCTGCGACCGCGTGCGCGTTTTGCGCGTGCTGTAGTCCTGGCGAGAGTTCGTTATGCCAGTAATCCTGCAACGCTTTAAGCTGCTTTTGCTGCCCGTCTCGCTCAGCGGCGCGGGTCAGTTCCGGGCTGAATGCCGTTTGCTCCATCTCATCCAGCAGCTTTTGATCTTTAGCATCCAGCGGGACAGCGGCCAGTAGTCGATAGCTTTGCATACGCAATGAGCCCGCTTTATTAATCGCATGAGCGCTACCCTGCACGCCCTGAACCAGCCAGCCGGAAACCGCCATCCCCGCCACGCCGATAGCGGTAGAGAGCATGACAATCAGCGCCAGTTGGTTAACCAGCGTAAGAGGAGAGAAACACCGTTTAAACATGTTACCTTCTTTCTTCGGGGTAATGTCGCCGAAAAAACGTAGCAAAAAAGAGGGGCGTCAATCGGCTGTGCCGCTATTCTCAACGATACAGCGGAGTATACCCATACCTATAACGAGTTACTCCTTAATTGCCGCCGTAGAGAGGTATCTGCGACGGGAAGGAGTAGACAGACACAGCATGGTGAAAAACCACAGCTTTTTTACCAAAATAGCCTACTCATTAAGGGTAATAACTATTTTTAGTCGCCGGTGATGACGACTTTTCCTTTGATTTATATCAACTTACCTTCGGCAGTAAACCCTAATGTGGCAGACATCAAATCAAGAATCAGAGGTGTCTATGAGTCACTCATCCGCCCCGGAAAGGGCAACTGGCGCTGTTATCACGGAATGGCGTCCGGAAGATCCGGCATTCTGGCAGCAGCGCGGCCATCGTGTCGCCAGCCGTAATTTGTGGATTTCTGTCCCGTGTTTACTGCTGGCGTTTTGCGTCTGGATGCTATTCAGCGCAGTGGCGGTGAACCTGCCGAAAGTGGGATTTAATTTTACGACCGATCAGCTCTTTATGTTGACTGCGCTGCCATCTGTTTCCGGCGCGCTGCTACGGGTGCCTTACTCCTTTATGGTGCCGCTATTTGGCGGACGTCGCTGGACAGCGTTCAGTACCGGTATCCTCATCGTGCCCTGCGTATGGTTAGGCTTTGCGGTTCAGGATACCAGTACGCCATTTAGCACTTTCATTATTATTTCCTTGCTGTGTGGTTTTGCCGGCGCGAACTTTGCCTCCAGTATGGCGAACATCAGCTTTTTCTTTCCTAAACAAAAGCAGGGCGGCGCGCTGGGTCTGAACGGCGGTCTGGGCAATATGGGCGTGAGCGTGATGCAGCTGGTTGCGCCGCTGGTGGTTTCGCTCTCTATCTTTGCCGCCTTTGGCAGCCACGGTGTAGAGCAGCCGGACGGTTCTCAGCTCTATCTGGCGAACGCAGCCTGGATTTGGGTGCCTTTCCTGGCCATTTTTACGCTGGCGGCGTGGTTCGGCATGAACGAACTGGCGACGTCTAAGGCCTCGCTAAAAGAGCAACTGCCGGTGCTCAAACGTGGTCATCTGTGGATCATGAGTCTGCTGTATCTGGCGACCTTCGGATCGTTTATCGGTTTCTCCGCGGGGTTCGCTATGCTGTCTAAAACGCAATTCCCGGATGTGCAGATCCTGCATTATGCGTTTTTCGGTCCGTTTATCGGCGCGCTGGCGCGTTCGGCAGGCGGCGCAATTTCTGACCGTCTGGGGGGGACTCGCGTCACGCTTATCAACTTTGTCCTGATGGCGATTTTCAGCGGTCTGCTGTTCCTGACATTACCTACTGGCGGCGTTGGCGGTAGCTTTATCGCGTTCTACGGGGTATTTCTGGCGCTGTTCCTGACGGCTGGGTTGGGGAGTGGTTCTACCTTCCAGATGATCTCCGTTATCTTCCGTAAACTGACGATGGACCGGGTAAAAGCGGAAGGCGGGTCGGACGAAAGAGCCATGCGTGAAGCGGCGACCGATACGGCGGCGGCGCTGGGCTTTATTTCCGCGATTGGCGCGATTGGCGGCTTTTTTATTCCGAAAGCGTTTGGTTCATCTTTAGCCTTAACCGGTTCGCCAGTCGGCGCGATGAAAGTCTTTCTTATTTTCTATATCGCCTGCGTCGTTATTACCTGGGCGGTATATGGACGTCATTCTAAAAATAAAAAGTAACTTTTGATTATCCTTTGCGCGGCGTTAGACCGCGCTTTTTTTTACCCGCATTTAGTTACAACATACTTATAATCAAGAAGAGAGGCGCGACAGGGCTGACCACGCACATTTTTATCGGTCATCCAGGGGGATACCCCTTAATACCCACTTGTTGAAAATTTAACATTCATGTCGTGCGTAAATTTAATTTTATGTAATTAAATCAGTAAGATATATAAATAAAACTCCTCCTCCAAAAGGAGTATGCAGGAGGTTTGCGCGCCATTTGCATCCCTGTCCGCCTTGATCGTTATCAATTCTCACGCCCATTCAGCGCGTTACCTTCGCCCTTAGTTAAGCAATGTCGATTTATCAGAGAGCCGTAAGGTTCCACACAGGAGAAACCCGATGAGTAAATTCCTGGACCGGTTTCGCTACTTCAAGCAGAAGGGCGAAACCTTTGCCGATGGGCACGGCCAGCTTCTCGAAACAAACCGGGACTGGGAGGACGGATACCGCCAACGTTGGCAGCATGACAAAATTGTGCGCTCAACCCATGGGGTGAACTGCACCGGTTCTTGTAGCTGGAAAATTTATGTCAAAAATGGTCTGGTGACTTGGGAAACACAGCAAACCGATTACCCGCGCACCCGTCCTGATATGCCAAACCATGAACCTCGCGGCTGCCCGCGCGGGGCAAGTTACTCCTGGTATCTCTACAGCGCTAACCGACTGAAATATCCGCTAATGCGCAAACGTCTGATGAAGATGTGGCGCGAGGCGAAAAAACTGCATCGCGATCCGGTAGAGGCATGGGCCTCCATTATTGAAGATGCCGATAAAGCCAAAAGCTTCAAACAGGCGCGTGGTCGTGGCGGCTTTGTTCGCTCCTCATGGCAGGAAGTGAACGAGCTGATCGCCGCCTCCAACGTGTACACCGTGAAAACCTATGGTCCTGACCGCGTCGCGGGCTTCTCACCCATTCCGGCGATGTCGATGGTCTCCTACGCTTCCGGCGCACGTTATCTTTCGCTGATTGGCGGTACCTGCCTGAGCTTCTACGACTGGTACTGCGACCTGCCGCCAGCCTCCCCGCAAACCTGGGGCGAGCAGACCGACGTGCCGGAATCCGCTGACTGGTACAACTCCAGCTATATTATCGCCTGGGGCTCTAACGTGCCGCAAACCCGTACGCCGGATGCCCACTTCTTTACCGAAGTACGTTACAAAGGCACCAAAACCGTCGCGGTGACGCCGGACTATGCTGAAATCGCCAAACTGTGCGATCTGTGGCTGGCACCGAAGCAGGGGACCGATGCGGCGATGGCGCTGGCGATGGGCCACGTCATGCTGCGCGAGTTCCACCTCGACAACCCGCGCCAGTACTTCACCGATTATGTCCGTCGCTATACCGACATGCCAATGCTGGTGATGCTTGAAGAGCGTGATGGTTATTATGCCGCAGGTCGTATGCTGCGCGCTGCCGATCTCGTTGATTCGCTGGGGCAGGAAAATAACCCGGAATGGAAAACCGTCGCTATCAACAGCAACGGTGAAATGGTGGCGCCAAACGGTTCAATTGGTTTCCGCTGGGGCGAAAAAGGCAAATGGAACCTCGAACAGCGCGACGGGACTACCGGTGCAGAAACTGAATTGCAGCTCAGCTTGCTGGGCAGCCAGGATGAGATTGCTGACGTGGGCTTCCCGTATTTCGGCGGCGAGGGTTCAGAGTACTTTAATCATGTGGCGCTGGATAACGTCCTGCTGCATAAACTGCCGGCAAAACGTCTGCAACTGGCCGATGGTTCTTCAGCGTTAGTCACCACCGTGTATGACCTGACCATGGCGAACTATGGTCTGGAACGCGGCCTGAACGATGAAAATTGTGCCGCCAGTTATGATGATACCAAAGCGTATACGCCAGCATGGGCCGAGCAGATCACCGGCGTGCCGCGGGCGCAGATCATCCGTATCGCACGGGAGTTCGCCGATAACGCGGACAAAACGCACGGGCGTTCAATGATTATCGTTGGCGCCGGTCTGAACCACTGGTATCACCTCGATATGAACTATCGCGGGCTGATCAATATGTTGGTGTTCTGTGGTTGCGTTGGTCAGAGCGGCGGCGGTTGGGCGCACTACGTCGGCCAGGAAAAACTGCGTCCGCAGACCGGCTGGCAGCCGCTGGCGTTTGCCCTTGACTGGCAGCGTCCGGCGCGTCACATGAATAGCACCTCTTACTTCTATAACCACTCCAGCCAGTGGCGCTACGAGACGGTGACCGCCGAGGAGTTACTGTCGCCGATGGCGGACAAATCCCGCTATAGCGGTCATCTGATTGACTTCAATGTGCGCGCCGAGCGTATGGGCTGGTTGCCGTCGGCGCCGCAGTTAGGCACTAACCCGCTGTATATTGCGCGTGAAGCGGAAAAAGCCGGTATGACGCCGGTAGATTATACCGTCAAATCCCTGAAAGAGGGTTCGATTCGCTTTGCCGCCGAGCAGCCGGAAAACGGTAAAAACCACCCGCGTAACCTGTTCATCTGGCGTTCTAACCTGCTTGGGTCTTCCGGTAAGGGCCATGAGTATATGCTGAAATATCTGCTGGGTACTGAGCATGGTATTCAGGGGCTGGATCTGGGTAAACAGGGCGGAGTGAAGCCGGAAGAAGTGGAGTGGCGTGACAATGGCCTGGACGGCAAACTGGATCTGGTGGTGACGCTGGATTTCCGCCTGTCGAGCACCTGCCTGTACTCCGATATCGTACTGCCGACGGCGACCTGGTATGAAAAAGACGATATGAATACCTCGGATATGCATCCGTTTATTCATCCGCTGTCTGCCGCCGTAGATCCGGCCTGGGAATCGAAAAGCGACTGGGAAATCTACAAAGGCATTGCGAAGAAATTCTCCGAAGTCTGTGTAGGCCACCTGGGTAAAGAGACTGACGTCGTGACGCTGCCGATCCAGCACGATTCTGCCGCTGAACTGGCGCAGCCGCTGGACGTGAAAGACTGGAAAAAAGGCGAATGCGATCTGATTCCAGGGAAAACCGCGCCGCACATCATGACCGTCGAGCGCGATTACCCGGCGACTTACGAACGCTTTACCTCTATCGGCCCGCTGATGGAGAAAATCGGCAACGGCGGGAAAGGGATTGCCTGGAACACACAGAGCGAAATGGACTTGCTGCGTAAGCTTAATTACACCAAAGCGGACGGTCCGGCGAAAGGCCAGCCGATGCTCAACACGGCGATTGACGCGGCAGAGATGATCCTGACGTTAGCGCCGGAAACCAACGGTCAGGTGGCGGTGAAAGCCTGGGCGGCGCTGAGCGAGTTTACCGGTCGCGACCATACGCATCTGGCAACTAATAAAGAAGAAGAGAAAATCCGCTTCCGCGATATTCAGGCCCAGCCGCGCAAAATTATCTCCAGCCCGACCTGGTCTGGTCTGGAAGATGAGCACGTTTCTTATAACGCCGGTTATACCAACGTTCACGAGCTGATCCCATGGCGTACGCTGTCTGGTCGCCAACAGTTGTATCAGGATCACCAATGGATGCGCGACTTCGGCGAAAGTCTGCTGGTGTATCGCCCACCGATCGACACCCGCTCGGTGAAAGCGGTGATGGGGCGTAAATCCAACGGTAATCCGGAGAAGGCGCTCAACTTCCTGACGCCGCACCAGAAATGGGGTATCCACTCGACCTACAGCGATAACCTGTTGATGCTGACCTTGTCGCGTGGCGGCCCGATTGTATGGATGAGCGAAACCGACGCCAAAGATCTGGGCATTGAAGATAACGACTGGATCGAAGTCTTCAACAGCAACGGCGCATTGACCGCACGCGCAGTGGTCAGCCAGCGTGTACCGGCGGGCATGACCATGATGTACCACGCGCAGGAACGTATCGTAAACCTGCCGGGGTCGGAAATTACCCAGCAGCGCGGCGGTATTCATAACTCGGTGACGCGCATTACGCCGAAACCGACCCATATGATCGGCGGCTATGCGCAGTTAGCCTACGGCTTTAACTACTACGGTACCGTCGGCTCCAACCGCGATGAGTTTGTGGTGGTACGTAAGATGAAGAACATTAACTGGTTGGATGGCGAAGGCAATGACCAGGTACAGGAGAGCGTAAAATGAAAATTCGTTCACAAGTCGGCATGGTGCTGAATCTCGATAAGTGCATCGGCTGTCATACCTGTTCAGTCACCTGTAAAAACGTCTGGACCAGTCGCGAAGGTATGGAATACGCGTGGTTCAACAACGTAGAAAGTAAGCCTGGCGTTGGTTTTCCGAATGACTGGGAAAATCAGGAAAAATGGAAAGGCGGCTGGATCCGCAAAATCAACGGCAAACTACAGCCGCGCATGGGCAACCGGGCGCTGCTGCTGGGTAAAATCTTCGCTAACCCGCATCTGCCGGGCATCGACGACTACTACGAGCCGTTTGATTACGACTACCAGAACCTGCATACCGCGCCGGAAGGCAGCAAACATCAGCCGATCGCGCGTCCGCGCTCGCTGATTACCGGCCAGCGGATGGACAAAATTACCAGCGGGCCAAACTGGGAAGAGATTCTGGGCGGCGAGTTCGAAAAACGCGCCAAAGACCAGAACTTCGAAAACATGCAGAAGGCGATGTACGGCCAGTTCGAAAACACCTTCATGATGTACTTGCCGCGCCTGTGCGAGCACTGCCTCAATCCGGCGTGCGTGGCGACCTGCCCAAGCGGTGCCATCTACAAGCGTGAAGAAGACGGCATTGTGCTGATCGACCAGGACAAGTGCCGCGGCTGGCGGATGTGTATTACCGGCTGCCCGTACAAGAAGATCTACTTCAACTGGAAGAGCGGCAAATCTGAAAAATGCATCTTCTGCTATCCGCGTATTGAAGCGGGTCAGCCGACTGTTTGCTCGGAAACCTGCGTGGGCCGTATCCGTTATCTTGGCGTACTGCTGTATGACGCCGATGCCATTGAAAGCGCCGCCAGTACGGAAAACGAAAAAGATCTGTACCAGCGTCAACTGGACGTGTTCCTCGATCCGAACGATCCGGCTGTCATTGAGCAGGCGCTGAAGGACGGCGTGCCGCAGAGCGTGATCGATGCGGCGCAGCAATCGCCAGTGTACAAAATGGCGATGGACTGGAAGCTGGCGCTGCCGCTGCATCCGGAATACCGCACGCTGCCGATGGTCTGGTACGTGCCGCCTTTGTCACCGATTCAGTCTGCCGCCGACGCGGGCGAACTTGGCAGCAACGGTATTCTGCCGGATGTAGACAGTCTGCGTATCCCGGTGCAGTACCTGGCGAACCTGTTGACCGCTGGCGACACCCAGCCGGTACTGTTGGCGCTGAAACGGATGCTGGCGATGCGTCACTACAAACGTGCGGAAACCGTAGACGGTAAAGTGGATACCCGCGCGCTGGAAGAGGTGGGTTTAAGCGAAGCCCAGGCGCAGGAAATGTATCGTTACCTGGCGATTGCTAATTATGAAGATCGCTTTGTGGTACCGAGCAGCCATCGTGAACTGGCGCGTGACGCATTCCCGGAGAAAAGCGGTTGTGGCTTTACCTTCGGCGATGGTTGCCACGGGTCTGATACCAAATTCAATCTGTTCAACAGCCGCCGCATCGACGCTGTTGATGTGACCAGCAAAACGGAGCCGCACGCATGATTGAACTCGTCATTGTTTCGCGTCTGCTCGAGTACCCGGATGCTGCCCTGTGGCAGCATCAGCAGGAGTTGTTCGATGCGCTCGCGTCATCTGAGAACCTGGATAAAGAGGATGCCCAGACTCTGGGCGTTTTCCTGCGCGATTTAACCGCGCAGGACCTGCTGGATGTACAGGCCGCCTACAGTGAACTGTTTGACCGTGGTCGCGCCACATCACTGCTGCTGTTTGAACATGTTCACGGGGAGTCCCGCGATCGCGGTCAGGCGATGGTTGACCTGATGGCACAGTATGAGCAGCACGGTTTGCAGCTCGACAGCCGCGAACTTCCCGATCATCTGCCGCTGTATCTGGAATACCTTGCGCAATTGCCGAAAAGCGAAGCGTTAGGGGGGTTACAGGATATCGCGCCGATTCTGGCGCTGCTCAGCGCACGTTTGCAACAGCGTGACAGCCGTTATGCGGTGCTGTTCGATCTGCTGTTAAAACTGGCGAATACCGTTATCGACAGCGACAAAGTGGCTGAAAAAATTGCGAATGAAGCACGTGATGATACCCCACAGGCGTTGGATGCGGTCTGGGAAGAAGAGCAGGTGAAATTCTTCGCCGATCAAGGGTGTGGCGAGTCGGAAATCTCCGCTCACCAGCGTCGTTTTGCCGGGGCCGTGGCACCGCAATATCTGAATATCACCACCGGAGGACAGCACTAATGCACTTCCTGAATATGTTCTTCTTTGATATCTACCCGTACATTGCCGGATCGGTATTTCTGATCGGTAGCTGGTTACGTTACGACTACGGCCAGTACACCTGGCGGGCGGCTTCCAGTCAGATGCTGGATCGCAAAGGAATGAACCTGGCGTCAAACCTGTTCCACATTGGGATTCTGGGTATTTTCGCCGGTCACTTCCTGGGCATGTTAACGCCGCACTGGATGTATGAAGCTTTTCTGCCGGTCGACGTGAAGCAGAAGATGGCGATGATTGCCGGCGGCGCCTGCGGAGTGCTGACGCTGGTTGGCGGTATTTTACTGCTCAAGCGTCGTCTGTTCAGCCCACGTGTCCGCGCCACCACTACCGGCGCAGATATTTTGATTCTCTCATTGCTGGTGATTCAGTGCGCGCTGGGTCTGCTGACCATTCCGTTCTCCGCCCAGCATATGGACGGGAGTGAAATGATGAAGCTGGTCGGGTGGGCGCAGTCAGTTGTGACCTTCCACGGTGGCGCATCAGCACATCTGGACGGTGTGGCCTTTATCTTCCGTATGCACCTGGTACTGGGGATGACGCTGTTCCTGTTGTTCCCCTTCTCGCGCCTGGTGCATATCTGGAGCGTGCCGGTCGAGTATCTGACCCGCAAATACCAGATTGTTCGTGCACGTCACTGATTTTCTCTCGATGCCCTAAACTCCGCTTCGGCGGAGTTTTTTTATGGCTGTTTGCCGGAGTGCGGCATAAATGCCTTATCGACCGCCGCCTTGTTTCGTTTACAGCGGATCTGCCATGTCTGGCATCTGAATCCGGACTCTTTGTTTTTGGGTTTATTCAGCATCTGTACGAGTTTTTTGTAAGCAGAAAAAGGATGATGCAGCATATAATCACGCCATAAACGACAATAAGGATAGTTGTATGCGTTTTTCATCAATTTTCAAAATAATAATATTAAATATATTTATTTCAAAAATGGCTCACGCTGCTGTCTGCGAGGAGCGCTATCCCCCCGACTCAGAAGAATGCCAGTACGTTCAGGAATTAGAGCAAAAAGCGGAACAAGGAGATGAAAGCGCGCAGTTCTCGCTTGGAAGCTGGTATGCGGAGGGGCGATACGTTAAGCCTGATTATAAACTAGCCATAAAATGGCTGGAGAAAGCGGGTAAACAAGGTTCTGATTTTTCCTATTTTATCCTTGGCTATCATTACAACTATGGTGAAAATTTTCCACTTAGTCGACAAAAAGCGCTGGAGTGGTATCGCAAGGCGGCAGAGCTAGGGGATAGTAGTACGCAAGAAATCCTCGGTGACGCCTATATGTATGGCGATGGGTTTCCCCAAAATACCCAGCTAGCGCTGGAGTGGTATCGAAAAGCCGCCTCTCCAACCAATGATGCGGGCGCTGTCCGCGGCCAGGGTTCAGCTTCGTCAGCACAATTTAAGCTTGGAGTAATGTACGCCCACGGTCAGGGCGTTCCTCAGGATTATCAGCAAACGGCGATCTTGATGCGTAAAGCGGCGGAAAATATGTACTACCCCGCGCAACTTTATCTCGGTGTTGCCTATTTTTATGGTGAAGGCGTGCCTCAGGATTATCGTCAGGCAGTTTACTGGCTTAATGAAGGTATACCAGGCAGCTATACGCCAGGCCACATTCCGCTGAATGCGCTCTATGATAAAGCGCATCCCGCTGACCGGGTTCACTCTCAGACGTGGTATCGAAAAACAGCGCAACGCGTGATGGCAAAGGTACAGTACAATTTTGGCGTATGGTATTACAACGGTTATCACTTATTGAAAGATCACAATCTGGCGCTGGAGTGGTATCGCAGAGCCGCAGCGCAGGGATTGGCCGAGGCGCAGGATGCGATCGGCGTGATGTTTATGCAGGGTGAGGGCGTTTCTCAGGACTACCAACAGGCGCTGGCGTGGTATCGCAAAGCCGCTCGCCAGGGGCTGCCTGCTGCGCAAACGCATCTGGGCATCATGTCTGCATTTGGTCGCGGCGTCGCGCAAAGCGACAGACAGGCTATCGCATGGTATCGAAAAGCAGCAAAACAGGATTTTGCGAAAGCGCAATATCAGCTTGGCGTGGCATATAGCACGGGAAGAGGCGTGCCTGAAAATAGCCGGAATGCGCTGAAGTGGTACCTTAAAGCGGCAGAGCAGGGGTTTACTCCGGCACAATTAGCGCCTGGGGAAATTTATGCTCATGGGCGCCAGGGTGTGCCTAAAGATAATAAGCAGGCCTATATTTGGTATTACATGGCAAGTATATATACGGAAAAATCTAAGGATGATTGTTCAGCGCTCATTGCCGAAAGAAACCGACTCAAGGGAACGCTCACCCCAGATCAACTTAGCGAGACATATGCCGCCTTTGATCTCATCAGGCGAAAAATCAACCAGTCAAAGGAGGCGAAAAAGATTGCCAGGAAGAAGTATTGATAAGATAACCAATAAGCCATGGCGCCATGGTGTGAAGTCTGCCTGTGGGGTAAGGATACGGGGCAGTGCTGATTGATTTGAAATTGGTACTTTATGGAGTGATGGTGGTGGGGGAGAGATTACTCAGCGCTGCGCGCTTCGCCCTTCGGGCCGTTGCCTGCGGCAACGCTTTCTCGCTGCGCTCGAATCGAACCCTGGTAGAAGCTTCTCATCCTTCCCGTACAGAGAGATATGAGACACTATGCTTAACGGGGATAAGATACGCGACGGAAGTGATGGTGGTGGGGGAAGGATTCGAACCTTCGAAGTCGATGACGGCAGATTTACAGTCTGCTCCCTTTGGCCGCTCGGGAACCCCACCAGGGGTAATTCAAATTGTAGGTAAAGCTTGAAGATGGTGGTGGGGGAAGGATTATTCGTCGCTTCACTCCTCACCCTACGGGCCGTTACCGTTGGCAACGTTCTTTCGCTCGAGTCGAACCTTAATCGAAGGTTCTCACCCTTCCCCGACAAGTGCAAACTTCTGCATTGCTCATCGAGTTAACTACATCGCTGTAGTGAATAATGGTGGTGGGGGAAGGATTCGAACCTTCGAAGTCGATGACGGCAGATTTACAGTCTGCTCCCTTTGGCCGCTCGGGAACCCCACCACGGGGTAATGCTTAATACTGGCCCGCTTCCTTTCGGGAAGCGGGGCGCATCATATCAAATGACACGCCGCTGTAAAGCATTCCTTTGCCTGAAATGAACTGTTTGCGTACTTTTCATCCGTAACGGATTAAAGCTAATCAATTCATATTACTGACGATTAAAGAATAATCGTCCGATTGCCGTAAACAAAGACCCGCTGCGCCAGAACCTGATACAGCGCGCGGCTTAATACGTTTTTCTCAACGTCGCGCCCGGCACGCATCATATCTTCTGCGGTGTAGGTGTGATCGACATGAATCACGTCCTGCATAATGATTGGGCCTTCATCCAGATTATCATTTACATAGTGCGCGGTAGCGCCGATGATTTTCACGCCGCGCTCATAGGCCTGATGATAAGGGCGCGCGCCGATAAACGCCGGCAGGAATGAGTGGTGGATATTGATAATTTTGTTCGGGAAGCGCGCCACAAAACCTGGCGTCAAAACACGCATATACTTGGCCAGCACCACATAGTCCGGTTGATGGGCATCAATGGCGTCCGCCATCTTCGTGTCATGCTCTTCACGCGTTAATCCCTCATGGCTGACCAGTTCGAAAGGGATCTCAAAACGTTCAACCAGCGAGCGTAACGTTTCATGGTTGCCAATGACCGCGGCGATTTCAACATCCAGCCCGCCATAGTTGGCTTTCATCAGCAGGTCGCCCAGACAATGCGCCTCTTTGGTAACCAGAATCACTACCCGACGGCGTCCGGCGGGATTGAGTTCACGAACAGAGCCTTCCGGTAAGGCGCTGTCCAGATCGGCCAGAAGAGTGGAATCATTGAAGATGCCTTCCAGCTCGGTCCGCATAAAAAAGCGTCCGGTGCGATGGTCCACAAATTCATTGTTTTGCACAATATTAAGCTCGTGCTTATAGCAAATGTTGGTAATCCGCGCGATAAGGCCTTTTTGATCGGGACAAATAGTACGCAGAACTTTACGTTGTAGTGATTGCATTGCCGGAAAAATCCTGTTGAGAGTGTTTGCTGTATCGATACTGTCAGGCGTCACTGGCCGCAGCACTTTTTAAATTTTTTGCCTGAACCGCACGGGCAGGGATCATTTCGACCCAACTGCGGGCGGGTACCGTCAATATAATACCACTGACCGTTTTCTTTGATAAAACGAGAACGTTCGATAATCGCCCCGGTTTTCCCTTGTTCGGAAAAACGCGCGATAAAACTAACATACCCTGTATTTTCTGCTTCTGACCAGGTATGTTCAAAAATAGTCAGGCCGAGCCACCTGGTATTGGCAAATCCGGCGATGATATCATCACGAAACGTGGCCGCATTGCAGGTTGGATGCCAGCTCTTAATTAAGTAATCTGCGTCTTTCATCACAAAAGCGCAGTAACGAGAGCGCATGAGATGTGACGGATCGGGTGCTACTCGTTCTCCGGACACAATACGACCACAACATAGGCTATACTCGTCAGCGCTACCACAGGGACAAGGCTGAGACACAATAATCTCCCTGAATATAAAAAACGGCGTTGAACGCCAGGGTGGCATTATGTTAACTGAGCAGTGGCGATGTTGCTACGTCTTGAAGCCAGGGGAAGTCGTTAAGTACGATGAGAAAAATGAAAATAGGGCTGGCGCTGGGATCTGGCGCAGCGAGAGGATGGTCTCATATTGGGGTCATCAAAGCCCTCAAGCAAACAGGCATTGATATTGATATCGTTGCAGGATGCTCAATAGGTTCGCTGGTCGGCGCCGCGTATGCCTGTAATAAATTATCGGCGCTTGAACAGTGGGTATGTTCATTCCGCTACTGGGATGTTTTACGCCTGATGGATGTATCCTGGGGCAGAGGAGGGTTGCTTCGCGGCGAACGCGTATTTAATCACTATCGGGATATTATGCCCGTCACGGATTTTGACCACTGTTCAAGACGTTTTGGCGCGGTCGCGACGAATCTTAGCACGGGACGAGAGCTATGGTTTACTGAAGGCGATCTACACCTTGCCGTACGCGCGTCGTGCAGTATGCCAGGGCTGATGTCTCCGGTTGAACATAACGGTTACTGGCTGGTAGATGGCGCAGTCGTTAATCCGGTACCTGTTTCGTTAACCAGGGCGCTGGGGGCTGATATCGTTATTGCGGTAGATCTGCAACATGATGCCCACCTCATGCAGCAAGATTTGCTCTCTGTAAATGTCGGGAATATCAATGAAGAGAGCGATGATGCGCTGCCTTGGCATAAGCGTTTAAAAGAACGTTTCAGTAGCCTGACTTCACGCCGTGGCGTGAGTTCGCCTGGGGCAATGGAAATCATGACAACCTCCATCCAGGTGTTGGAAAATCGTCTTAAACGTAACCGTATGGCTGGCGATCCGCCTGATATTCTCATTCAACCATTCTGTCCGCAAATCTCTACGCTGGATTTTCATCGCGCCCATGCCGCTATTGCGGCGGGTCAGTTAGCCGTAGAGAAAAAGATGGACGAACTTATACCCTTGGTGCGTACCGACGTTTAATGTACCTTTTACGATCACTTAAGCAAATTCTGACAGGCGCAAGCGGCAATACCATGCCACTATTGATTAAAGCCAGTCAGGGGAGAGAACATGACGCAGCCATTGGTCGGAAAACAGATTCTTATTGTTGAAGACGAGCCTGTATTTCGCTCGCTTCTGGATTCGTGGTTTTCCTCTTTGGGAGCGACAACGGCATTGGCAGGCGACGGGGTGGATGCCCTGGAGTTGATGGGGCGTTTTACCCCTGATCTCATGATATGTGATATCGCGATGCCGAGAATGAACGGTCTCAAACTGGTAGAAAACTTACGTAATCGCGGAGACCAGACGCCTATTCTGGTTATTTCCGCAACAGAAAATATGGCGGATATCGCCAAAGCGTTACGCCTTGGGGTTGAAGATGTCTTGCTGAAGCCGGTAAAAGATCTCAACCGCTTGCGGGAAACCGTATTCGCTTGCTTATACCCTAATATGTTTAACTCGCGGGTTGAAGAAGAAGAACGCCTGTTTCGTGACTGGGATGCAATGGTGAGTAATCCGACCGCCGCAGCGCAATTGTTGCAGGAATTGCAGCCCCCGGTACAGCAGGTGATTTCTCATTGCCGCATTAATTACCGGCAGCTCGTCTCCGCCAATCAGCCTGGACTGGTGCTGGATATTGCGCCGCTATCTGATAACGAACTGGCATTTTATTGCCTGGATGTCACCCGGGCGGGCGATAACGGCGTGTTAGCCGCATTGTTGCTGCGGGCGCTATTTAACGGCTTATTGCAGGATCAGCTAGGCCAACAAAAGCACCGTTTACCGGAGTTAGGCGCGCTATTAAAACAGGTAAATCATCTGCTCAGACAAGCCAATTTACCTGGGCAATTCCCGCTATTTGTCGGCTACTATCACAGTGAGCTCAAAAATTTGATTCTCGTCTCCGCCGGATTGAACGCCACCTTAAATACGGGCGCTCATCAGGTTCAAATTAGCAGCGGCGTGCCGCTAGGAACATTGGGTAACGCCTACCTTAACCAATTAAGCCAGCGTTGCGACTCGTGGCAGTGTCAAATATGGGGCGCAGGAGGGCGTCTGCGATTGATGTTGTCTGCGGAATGACCAAACGGAAGAGTGAGCGGAAATTGCTTTACCGGCCTTTCCCGACGAGTGTTACTATCTGCGGCAGATTTATAAGTATTTGTCTTAATTATACCAATATAAGTCCTTTTTGGACCTGAGGCTTGTTCTGGTACTGATATACTGGAACACGATACAGATTAATGAACACGTTCAATACATGAACAGTCCAGGAGAATTTTAAATGGCTGCCCTTAATTCGAAAGTCAAAAAAGCCGTTATCCCGGTCGCGGGATTGGGAACCAGGATGCTGCCAGCGACCAAAGCTATCCCGAAAGAGATGCTGCCGCTGGTTGATAAGCCATTAATTCAGTACGTCGTGAACGAATGTATCGCTGCTGGCATTACTGAAATCGTGCTTGTTACGCACTCGTCTAAAAACTCTATTGAAAACCACTTTGATACCAGTTTTGAGCTGGAAGCGATGCTGGAAAAACGCGTTAAGCGTCAGCTTCTGGAGGAGGTTCAGTCTATTTGCCCTCCGCATGTCACTATTATGCAGGTACGTCAAGGGCTGGCAAAAGGCCTGGGCCATGCCGTATTGTGCGCGCATCCCGTTGTCGGAAACGAACCTGTCGCTGTTATTCTGCCAGACGTTATTCTTGACGAATATGAGTCCGACCTGTCTCAGGATAACCTGGCTGAAATGATCCGCCGTTTCGATGAAACCGGCAATAGCCAGATTATGGTTGAGCCAGTAGAAGATGTGACTGCATACGGCGTGGTCGATTGTAAAGGCGTTGAGCTGGCGCCGGGCGAAAGTGTGCCGATGGTTGGCGTGGTTGAAAAACCAAAAGCGGATGTCGCGCCGTCTAACCTTGCGATTGTCGGGCGTTATGTGTTGAGCGCGGATATCTGGGCGTTGCTGGCGAAAACCCCTCCGGGCGCCGGGGATGAAATTCAGTTGACCGATGCTATCGATATGCTGATCGAAAAAGAAACGGTTGAAGCCTACCACATGAAGGGTAAAAGCCATGACTGTGGTAATAAGTTAGGATATATGCAGGCATTCGTTGAATATGGCATCCGTCATAATTCGCTGGGTGCTGAATTTAAAGCCTGGCTTGAAGAAGAAATGGGTATTAAGAAGTAACGATACGTTATAAATTTTTTAACAGAAGCGCTGGTAAATCCGGCGCTTTTTTATGCTTGGGGTCGTCAGCGGAGAACTCAGGCAAAAAAAATCCCGCCAGCGGCGGGATTTTAAGCATCCAGGAAGTAAATTATTCCTTGATCAGGAAATCTTCCAGTTGCTTACCTTGTTCTTCCATTGCTTTTTTGATTACAGCCGGTGTACGACCCTGGCCAGTCCAGGTTTTAGTTTCACCGTTTTCGTCAACATAGCTATATTTAGCCGGACGAG
Organism: Salmonella sp. SAL00670; assembly: GCF_046552235.1. Taxonomy (NCBI): domain Bacteria; kingdom Pseudomonadati; phylum Pseudomonadota; class Gammaproteobacteria; order Enterobacterales; family Enterobacteriaceae; genus Salmonella; species Salmonella sp. SAL00670. The sequence goes on along the minus strand of NZ_JBGDUO010000001.1, from coordinate 965,405 downwards.
CTGCGCGTTTAGCTTTGGTACCGGATTTAGCGGCAGCCATGCTATTCAGCAGTTCATTCGGGTCAATGCCGTCGGCAATTAACATTTCACGATACTGTTGCAGTTTACGAGTGCGTTCTTCCACTTCAGCAGCAGCAGCGCTTTCTTCTTCACGACGCTCATTAACGACAACTTCTAATTTTTCCAGCATTTCTTCAAGCGTTTCCAGAGTACATTCTCTTGCCTGCGCACGAAGAGTACGGATGTTGTTCAGAATTTTAAGTGCTTCGCTCATTGTAGTAATCTCAAACTTATATTGGGGTGGTTTGTTGAGCTAATAATAGAGCGATAAATTCAGTTGTGCAATAGCCAGGAATGTAAGGAATTCAAAATTACGCTTTATTAAGCACACGTTTTAATTATCTCAACTTAAATTTTCCTTGAGGCGCCGCACAAAAAAGAGCTTATTGGCAGGGGGGATACTCACCGTCTGTCGCTAAAAATTTAGGAGTCAGGTCACATTTTATCATGATGAAATACGATCTCATTGCTGAGATATCAATCTCTTGTATTAGATTTCCTTACAAGAAAACCCTATTACTTTGCACCGGGTATGAGTAACGGTAACAATAAGTACAAGGTTTTCATATTGGCGGGTGATGATAAGCATTGTTGATGAATTTTAACGGCATAATTTGTGAAGGAATGTGTATATACCCTTCATACTTCAAGTTGCTTATGCGTTGGCTACGCTCGCTCACTCCAGTCACATAGTTATCTATGCTCCTGGGGACTCACTCCCTTGCCGCCTTTAAGCAACGCGAATTATTTTGGGTATAGTGAGCGATGTTTGTACAATTCTTAATACTCACCGGAGCGCGAGCCGCGCCGTCGCGTCGGTAAATTATGGTACAATCCCGCCAATCTTTATTTCACTCAGGTGAGGTCCTGCGACCAATGGCACAGCTATATTTCTACTATTCGGCAATGAATGCGGGTAAGTCGACTGCACTGCTGCAATCTTCATACAATTATCAGGAACGCGGGATGCGTACCGTCGTATATACGGCGGAAATCGACGATCGTTTCGGCGCAGGCAAAGTCAGCTCTCGTATCGGTTTGTCGTCGCCGGCAAAATTGTTTAACCAAAATACATCCTTGTTTGAAGAGATTCGTGCCGAGCGCGCGCGGCAGACAATACATTGCGTGTTAGTCGACGAAAGCCAGTTTTTGACTCGCCAGCAGGTTTATCAATTATCCGAGGTTGTCGACAAATTAGATATTCCAGTACTTTGCTATGGGCTACGAACAGACTTTCGTGGGGAGCTCTTTGTCGGCAGCCAATACTTGCTGGCATGGTCAGATAAGCTGGTGGAATTAAAAACTATCTGTTTCTGCGGTCGTAAAGCCAGTATGGTTCTGCGCCTTGATCAGGACGGCAGGCCTTATAACGAAGGCGAACAGGTGGTTATTGGCGGGAATGAACGCTACGTTTCAGTTTGCCGTAAGCATTATAAGGACGCGCTGGAGGAGGGCTCACTGACGGCGATTCAGGAGCGTCATCGGCACATATGATACCTGAGGTAAAGATCGGCTTATAAAACGCCCTGTAGCGCTTTGGAGGTCATTATTCAGGCCTCCTGACGAAGGGCGTGCCGTGAGCGCGTAGGCCAGATGATCAGCATAGCGCCTTCAGGCATCAGATAAACAGGTAAAACAAAAAAACGGCCTCAATTGAGGCCGTTATTGTCATGCTAAAGCAGATAACGAATTAAGCGGATTTTTTCGCTTTTTTCTCTGCTTTCGGTGCGGCAACGACGTCTTTCTTCGCTGCAACTTCACCTTCGGTGAAATCACGACCGTAGTAGGTATCCAGCAGAATCTGTTTCAGTTCGGAGATCAGCGGATAACGCGGGTTAGCGCCGGTGCACTGGTCATCGAAGGCATCTTCAGACAGTTTGTCAACGTGTGCCAGGAAGTCAGCTTCCTGCACGCCAGCTTCACGGATAGACTTAGGAATACCCAGCTCAGCTTTAATGCTTTCCAGCCATGCCAGCAGTTTTTCAATCTTAGCGGCGGTACGGTCGCCCGGCGCGCTCAGGCCCAGGTGGTCAGCAATTTCAGCGTAACGACGGCGTGCCTGCGGACGATCGTACTGGCTGAAAGCGGTCTGCTTGGTCGGGTTGTCATTCGCGTTGTAGCGGATAACGTTACAAATCAGCAGGGCGTTCGCCAGACCGTGCGGAATGTGGAACTGAGAGCCCAGTTTGTGCGCCATGGAGTGACATACACCGAGGAAGGCGTTGGCAAACGCGATACCGGCGATAGTCGCTGCACTGTGAACACGTTCACGCGCAACCGGGTTTTTAGACCCTTCGTGGTAAGACGCCGGCAGGTTTTCTTTCAGCAGTTTCAGAGCCTGCAGAGCCTGACCGTCAGAGAACTCAGAAGCCAGTACGGAAACGTAAGCTTCCAGGGCGTGAGTTACCGCATCCAGACCACCGAACGCACACAGGGACTTCGGCATATCCATCACCAGGTTGGCATCGACAATCGCCATATCCGGGGTCAGGGCATAGTCAGCCAGCGGATATTTCTGACCGGTTGCGTCGTCGGTCACAACCGCAAACGGTGTGACTTCAGAACCGGTACCGGAAGTGGTGGTGACGGCGATCATTTTCGCTTTCACGCCCATTTTCGGGAACTTGTAGATACGTTTACGGATGTCCATAAAGCGCAGCGCCAGTTCTTCGAAGTGAGTTTCCGGGTGTTCGTACATGACCCACATGATTTTCGCGGCGTCCATCGGGGAACCGCCGCCCAGCGCGATGATCACGTCTGGTTTGAAGGAGTTAGCCAGCTCAGCGCCTTTGCGAACAACGGAAAGCGTCGGGTCGGCTTCAACTTCGAAGAAGACTTCAGTTTCAACGCCAGCCGCTTTCAGAACAGAGGTGATCTGGTCTGCGTAGCCGTTGTTGAACAGGAAGCGGTCAGTCACGATGAGCGCACGTTTGTGGCCATCAGTAATCACTTCATCCAGCGCGATGGGCAGAGAGCCACGGCGGAAGTAGATAGATTTCGGAAGTTTGTGCCACAACATGTTTTCAGCTCGCTTAGCAACGGTTTTCTTGTTGATCAGGTGTTTCGGACCAACGTTTTCAGAGATGGAGTTACCACCCCAGGAACCACAACCCAACGTCAGGGAAGGTGCGAGTTTGAAGTTGTACAGGTCACCGATACCACCCTGAGAGGCCGGGGTGTTGATCAGGATACGCGCGGTTTTCATCATCTGACCGAAGTAAGCAACGCGTTCTGGCTGGTTATCCTGGTCAGTGTACAGGCAGGAGGTGTGACCGATACCGCCCATAGCGACCAGTTTTTCTGCTTTTTCTACCGCTTCTTCGAAATCTTTCGCACGGTACATCGCCAGAGTCGGAGACAGTTTTTCGTGTGCGAACGGTTCGCTTTCATCAACGACCGTAACTTCACCGATCAGAATCTTGGTGGTTTCTGGTACGGAGAAGCCTGCCAGTTCAGCGATTTTGTAGGCTGGCTGGCCGACGATAGCGGCGTTCAGAGCGCCATTTTTCAGGATAACGTTTTGAACCGCTTTCAGCTCCTGGCCCTGCAGCATGTAGCCGCCGTGGCTGGCGAAACGTTCGCGAACGGCATCATAGACGGAATCAACAACGACAACAGACTGTTCAGAAGCACAGATTACGCCGTTATCGAAGGTTTTAGACATCAGAACAGACGCCACAGCGCGTTTGATATCCGCGGTTTCATCAATGACAACCGGGGTGTTGCCTGCGCCTACGCCGATAGCAGGTTTACCGGAGCTGTATGCTGCTTTAACCATGCCTGGACCGCCAGTGGCGAGGATCAGGTTGATATCCGGGTGGTGCATCAGCGCATTAGACAGTTCTACGGAAGGTTGATCGATCCAGCCAATCAGATCTTTCGGCGCGCCGGCAGCGATAGCCGCTTGCAGAACGATGTCTGCCGCTTTGTTGGTTGCTTCTTTAGCGCGCGGATGCGGAGAAAAGATGATGGCGTTACGGGTCTTCAGGCTAATCAGCGATTTGAAGATCGCGGTAGAGGTCGGGTTAGTGGTTGGAACGATACCGCAAATAATGCCGATAGGTTCAGCAATGGTGATGGTTCCGAAGGTGTCGTCTTCAGACAGCACGCCGCAGGTTTTTTCATCTTTATAGGCATTGTAAATATATTCAGAAGCGAAGTGGTTTTTAATCACTTTGTCTTCCACGATACCCATACCGGATTCGGCGACGGCCATTTTGGCCAGCGGAATGCGGGCATCAGCGGCTGCCAGAGCGGCGGCGCGGAAGATTTTGTCGACCTGTTCTTGAGTGAAACTGGCATATTCACGCTGGGCTTTTTTTACACGCTCTACGAGTGCGTTAAGTTCAGCGACATTAGTAACAGCCATAATGCTCTCCTGATAATGTTAAACTTTTTTAGTAAATCATCTGCGCGATACGTGAGTATAGACAGATCGACGATACTTTGTATAAATGCCTGAAATTCAGGTGGTTACTTAACGTCCGTTTCGCTCTGATTTACTAAAAGAGCTTCTGCGTTAGTATCATTTAACTCTAACGCGTTACGTCCAGGTGGCGTAAGCAAGATTACTCACTTCTGAGTAGCGATTGTGTGATCTAAATCAAGATTACGCAAAGCTGACACCTTTCAGCAGGCCATTTTAGCCTTTTATGTAAATTGTTAAGAAATCGTTGTCATGAAGAGTAAGTGGATTAGCATAACGAGTACATATAAATAACAGCGATGAATGGATGAAATTAGGTGTAGATAAGAGGTGAACTATGCGAATAAAAGGCGTATCTTCTGCGCGTTTTGATCATTAACGAACATTGACTTCATCCGGCTAACGCTTCGGAGCTAACCGTGATTCAACCGCTTTTTGATTTTCCTGTTTACTTTAAGTTCTTTATCGGGCTCTTTGCGCTGGTTAACCCGGTGGGGATTATCCCCGTTTTCATCAGCATGACCAGCTACCAGACGGCCACGGCGCGTAATAAAACTAACCTCACCGCGAATCTGTCGGTTGCGATTATCTTGTGGAGTTCCTTATTCCTCGGCGATGGCATCCTGCAGCTGTTTGGTATTTCTATTGACTCGTTCAGAATTGCGGGCGGTATCCTGGTTGTCACCATTGCAATGTCGATGATCAGCGGGAAGCTGGGGGAAGATAAACAAAACAAGCAAGAAAAGTCAGAGACGGCCATACGCGAGAGCATTGGCGTTGTGCCGTTAGCGCTGCCGTTAATGGCGGGGCCAGGGGCGATTAGCTCCACTATCGTCTGGGGGACGCGTTATCACAGCATCGCGCATTTGCTTGGCTTTTCAGTTGCCATTGCGCTTTTTGCGCTTTGCTGCTGGGGCGTGTTCCGTATGGCACCGTGGCTGGTTCGTTTGCTGGGGCAAACCGGTATCAACGTTATTACCCGAATCATGGGGTTGTTGTTAATGGCGCTCGGCATCGAATTTATTGTCACAGGAATAAAAGGCATTTTCCCCGGCTTGCTCAACTAAACTCCCACCTGCTGATTTACAGGCGGCACCCTAAGGGGCCGCCTTGTGACATTCCCACGTAACACTTCTTACTTTGATAAGCATTCAGCGTTTAAATGATAAAAAATACTAATATAATCTAACGATATTTATTTTTATTAATCAAACTATTATCAACATTACTGAGTCCGTGAGAAGCGGTAGGTCTGTTATTTTATTCACACCATACTCTGGGGCTTGATGAAGGATTATTGAAATGTTATTAGTTGTTTCAGCTCCATCGTAGATGAATGTGCTAAATAATGAGCATTTGTTAAATTTGTGTGTGTTTTCTGGCGCAGGTATATCCTACGATGTGACAGCGAGACGATTTTCTTTCAACTTATTGATTATAAAGAATAAATTAAAGATTTTTAACATTCCTTAACTGTTTTTCTGGGCAGGAAATTTTCCATAAAAGAGAATTGGTTAACAAAATTGTAAAATGAATTGGCGGTTCAGAAACGCATTTGATACTTTTCGGCCAAACATTTTGCAGAAGATTTCACATTATTGATAACTATTTTCATTTAGATGGTTGTCAGAAATAACATGCGACGTGGGCAGGTACGTCGTATACCGAATCGACGAAAGGCGATCGAACGAATCGTCAGAATAAATAAAGTCGGTGATAGCAAAAGCAGTGACAGACCTGGCAGTACACCACCAGTGCTGTACAGGAACCCTGACGGGATTAAACAGGCTGGTAAAAACCAGTAATTATAATGAGTGGAGTACAAACACAATGTCTAACATCACGAAAAAAAGTTTGATTGCAGCGGGAATACTCACTGCGCTCATCGCCGCCAGCGCCGCGACTGCGGCAGACGTGCCCGCCGGCGTTCAGTTAGCCGACAAGCAAACGTTGGTACGTAATAACGGATCAGAAGTGCAGTCTCTCGACCCGCATAAAATTGAAGGCGTGCCGGAATCGAACGTCAGCCGTGACCTCTTCGAAGGCTTATTAATTAGTGATGTCGAGGGGCATCCTTCACCGGGCGTCGCGGAAAAATGGGAAAATAAAGATTTTAAAGTCTGGACATTCCATCTACGTGAAAATGCGAAATGGTCAGATGGTACGCCCGTCACCGCCCATGATTTCGTTTATAGCTGGCAACGCCTGGCCGATCCTAATACGGCATCGCCGTACGCCAGCTATCTGCAATACGGTCATATCGCTAATATCGATGACATTATCGCCGGTAAAAAACCCGCCACCGATCTGGGGGTAAAAGCGCTTGATGATCACACCTTTGAAGTGACCTTAAGTGAGCCGGTGCCTTATTTCTACAAATTGTTGGTCCACCCTTCAGTGTCGCCTGTACCGAAATCGGCGGTCGAAAAATTTGGCGATAAATGGACGCAACCGGCCAATATTGTCACTAACGGCGCTTATAAGTTAAAAAACTGGGTGGTGAACGAACGTATCGTGCTGGAGCGTAACCCGCAATACTGGGATAACGCCAAAACCGTCATCAATCAGGTAACTTATTTGCCTATCTCTTCGGAGGTGACGGATGTGAACCGCTACCGCAGCGGCGAGATCGATATGACTTATAACAATATGCCGATCGAATTATTCCAGAAACTGAAGAAAGAGATCCCGAATGAAGTCCGCGTAGACCCTTATTTGTGTACCTATTATTACGAAATTAATAATCAAAAAGCGCCGTTTAACGATGTCCGCGTGCGTACCGCGCTGAAACTGGCGTTAGATCGCGACATTATTGTTAATAAGGTTAAAAATCAGGGCGATTTACCCGCTTATAGCTATACGCCGCCGTATACCGATGGCGCAAAACTGGTAGAGCCTGAGTGGTTCAAATGGTCCCAGCAAAAGCGTAATGAAGAAGCGAAGAAATTGTTGGCTGAAGCCGGCTTTACGGCGGATAAGCCCTTAACATTCGACCTGCTGTATAACACCTCCGATCTGCATAAAAAACTGGCCATTGCCGTGGCGTCTATCTGGAAGAAAAATCTGGGCGTCAATGTGAATCTGGAGAATCAGGAATGGAAAACCTTCCTGGATACCCGTCATCAGGGCACCTTTGATGTCGCCAGAGCCGGGTGGTGCGCAGATTATAATGAACCGACCTCGTTCCTGAATACCATGTTGTCCGACAGTTCAAATAACACCGCGCATTATAAGAGCCCGGCGTTTGATAAGCTGATTGCCGACACGCTGAAAGTGGCGGACGATACGCAGCGCAGCGAACTCTACGCTAAAGCGGAGCAGCAGTTAGATAAAGACTCGGCTATTGTGCCGGTGTATTACTACGTTAACGCGCGCCTGGTGAAACCCTGGGTGGGCGGGTATACCGGTAAAGACCCGCTGGATAATATTTATGTGAAAAACTTATATATTATCAAACATTAATGGCAAGACATGGGACAACTGCGGTTGTTCCATGGTGTCTTTTTTCATCGCACTATAACTTTCCCTGGCGGATCTTTTGTCACGTCCGGGAAGTAAAGGCACAGGCCAGAAGGTACGGGCAATGTTGAAATTTATTTTACGCCGCTGTCTGGAAGCGATTCCGACGCTGTTTATTCTTATTACCATCTCTTTCTTTATGATGCGCCTCGCGCCGGGGAGTCCTTTTACCGGCGAGCGCGCATTGCCGCCGGAAGTGCTGGCCAATATTGAAGCAAAATATCATCTGAACGATCCCATCATGACGCAGTACTTCAGCTACCTGAAGCAGCTGGCGCATGGCGATTTTGGACCATCGTTTAAATATAAAGATTACACGGTCAACGATCTGGTTGCCGCCAGCTTCCCCGTTTCGGCGAAACTTGGCGCCGCCGCTTTTTTGCTGGCGGTCATTATTGGTGTCAGCGCTGGCGTGATTGCCGCGCTAAAGCAAAATACGCGATGGGATTATACGGTGATGGGATTTGCCATGACCGGCGTCGTTATCCCCAGTTTTGTGGTAGCGCCGCTACTGGTGATGGTCTTTGCAATAACCTTGCAATGGCTGCCTGGCGGCGGCTGGAACGGCGGGGCGTTAAAATTTATGATCCTGCCGATGGTCGCGCTTTCACTGGCCTATATTGCCAGCATCGCTCGTATTACGCGCGGCTCAATGATTGAAGTTCTGCATTCGAACTTTATTCGTACCGCGCGGGCAAAAGGATTACCGATGCGCAGAATCATCTTCCGCCATGCGTTAAAACCTGCGCTGCTGCCGGTTTTATCCTATATGGGGCCAGCCTTTGTCGGCATTATTACCGGCTCAATGGTGATTGAAACGATTTATGGCTTACCGGGCATTGGGCAGCTTTTCGTTAATGGCGCGCTCAACCGCGATTACTCGCTGGTGTTAAGTTTGACCATTTTAGTCGGGGCGCTGACCATATTGTTTAACGCCATTGTCGATGTGCTCTATGCCGTTATCGACCCGAAAATTCGCTATTGATACTGGAGCTCGCGATGATGTTAAGTAAGAAAAACAGCGAGACGCTGGAAAATTTCAGTGAAAAGCTGGAGGTGGAAGGTCGCAGCCTTTGGCAGGATGCCCGCCGGCGCTTTATGCATAACCGTGCGGCGGTGGCCAGTCTTATTGTCCTGTTTCTGATAGCCCTGTTCGTGACAGTGGCGCCTATGCTGTCGCAATTTACCTATTTCGATACCGACTGGGGCATGATGTCCAGCGCGCCGGATATGGCGTCCGGTCACTATTTCGGCACTGACTCTTCCGGGCGCGATCTGTTGGTGCGCGTTGCCATCGGCGGGCGTATCTCATTGATGGTCGGGATTGCCGCCGCGCTGGTGGCGGTCATTGTCGGAACGCTGTATGGCTCGCTGTCCGGCTATCTGGGCGGCAAAATTGATTCTGTGATGATGCGTTTGTTGGAGATCCTCAACTCGTTCCCGTTTATGTTCTTTGTGATTTTGCTGGTGACGTTTTTTGGGCAGAACATTCTGTTGATTTTCGTCGCTATCGGCATGGTCTCCTGGCTTGATATGGCGCGTATCGTGCGTGGCCAAACCCTAAGTCTTAAACGTAAAGAGTTCATCGAAGCCGCGCAGGTGGGAGGTGTGTCGACCGCCAGCATTGTGATCCGCCATATTGTGCCTAACGTCCTGGGCGTAGTGGTAGTGTATGCATCGTTGCTGGTGCCCAGCATGATTCTGTTTGAGTCTTTCCTCAGTTTCCTGGGGCTTGGGACGCAGGAACCGTTAAGCAGTTGGGGAGCGTTGTTGAGCGATGGCGCAAATTCAATGGAAGTCTCACCGTGGCTGCTGCTGTTTCCGGCTGGCTTTCTCGTGGTGACGTTATTCTGTTTTAACTTTATTGGCGATGGCCTGCGTGATGCCCTCGACCCGAAAGATCGTTAAGGAGTACAGCCATGAGCTTATCAGAAACCGCAACTCAGGCACCGCAACCGGCGAATGTACTGCTGGAGGTAAACGATCTTCGTGTTACGTTCGCTACGCCAGATGGCGATGTGACGGCGGTCAACGATCTGAACTTTACGCTTCGCGCTGGAGAAACGTTAGGTATTGTTGGCGAGTCTGGATCGGGGAAATCGCAAACGGCGTTCGCATTAATGGGACTGCTGGCGACGAATGGTCGAATCGGCGGTTCTGCGACCTTCAACGGACGTGAAATTCTTAATCTACCTGAGCGCGAACTGAATACGCTGCGCGCAGAACAGATTTCGATGATTTTTCAGGATCCGATGACCTCGCTAAATCCTTATATGCGCGTTGGGGAGCAGTTAATGGAAGTCCTGATGCTGCATAAAGGGATGAGCAAAGCGGAAGCTTTTGAAGAGTCCGTCAGAATGCTGGATGCCGTAAAAATGCCGGAAGCGCGCAAACGGATGAAAATGTACCCGCACGAATTTTCCGGCGGAATGCGTCAACGTGTGATGATTGCGATGGCGCTGTTGTGCAGGCCGAAACTGCTTATTGCCGATGAGCCTACCACCGCGCTTGATGTTACCGTGCAGGCGCAGATTATGACCTTGCTTAATGAGCTAAAGCGCGAATTTAATACCGCCATTATCATGATTACCCACGATCTGGGCGTGGTCGCGGGTATTTGCGATAAGGTCCTGGTAATGTATGCCGGGCGTACCATGGAATACGGTAAGGCGCGCGATGTCTTTTATCAGCCCGTTCATCCGTATTCGATAGGCTTGCTTAATGCGGTGCCGCGTCTGGATAGCGAGGGGGCGGAAATGTTGACGATTCCGGGCAATCCTCCCAATTTATTGCGTTTGCCTAAAGGTTGTCCGTTCCAGCCGCGTTGTCCTCATGCGATGGAGATCTGCAATAATGCGCCGCCACTTGAAGCGTTCAGTCCTGGTCGCTTGCGCGCCTGTTTTAAACCGGTGGAGGAACTGCTATGAATGCTGTGATTGAACAACGTAAAGTTCTCCTCGAAATCGCCGATCTGAAAGTACATTTTGATATCAAAGAAGGGAAGCAGTGGTTCTGGCAACCGCCGAAAACCCTGAAAGCGGTGGACGGCGTTACGCTACGCCTGTATGAAGGCGAAACGCTTGGCGTGGTGGGTGAATCCGGCTGCGGCAAGTCGACGTTTGCGCGCGCCATTATTGGTCTGGTGAAGGCGACAGACGGTAAAGTCGCCTGGCTGGGAAAAGATCTGTTGGGCATGAAAGCGGATGAGTGGCGCGAAGTGCGCAGCGATATCCAGATGATTTTCCAGGACCCGCTGGCGTCACTCAACCCGCGAATGACGATTGGCGAAATTATCGCTGAACCGCTGCGCACTTATCATCCTAAACTTTCGCGCCAGGACGTGCGTGACCGCGTGAAAGCCATGATGCTGAAAGTGGGGCTGCTGCCGAATCTCATCAACCGTTATCCCCATGAGTTTTCCGGGGGGCAGTGCCAGCGCATCGGTATCGCCCGGGCGTTGATCCTGGAACCTAAGCTTATTATTTGCGATGAGCCGGTGTCGGCGCTGGACGTTTCTATTCAGGCGCAGGTGGTGAATTTGCTCCAGCAGTTACAGCGAGAGATGGGGCTGTCGTTGATTTTTATTGCGCACGATCTGGCGGTCGTAAAGCACATATCCGATCGTGTCCTGGTGATGTATCTCGGTCATGCGGTAGAATTGGGCACCTATGATGAGGTGTACCATAATCCACTGCATCCTTATACCAAAGCGCTGATGTCGGCGGTACCGATTCCCGATCCCGATCTGGAGCGAAATAAGCAGATACAATTGCTGGAGGGCGAATTACCTTCACCCATTAACCCGCCTTCCGGCTGCGTGTTCCGTACACGCTGTCCGCTAGCCGGGCCAGAATGCGCGCAAACGCGACCAGTGCTGGAAGGGAGTTTTCGCCATGCCGTTTCCTGCCTTAAAGTAGACCCGTTATAATCGCAAGGGCTGACAATTCGTCAGCCCTTCTTTTAGGTGAGGTTACCGTGTCACTTTCTTTGTCGTCGGTTCGCCGTCGTCTTTATCATAATCTGTTCGATTTGACTACGCGCTCAGGTCGCCGTTTTGAAGGGTTATGCGCGCTGTTTGCGCTGCTTAGCGTACTGGTCATTTTTGTTGAATCAGGCGTAGGAACGGAATATCACCTGACATTTGATGAATGGCATATTTTTGTCTGGCTGGAGCTGTGCGTTACCCTGATATTTACCGGTGAATACTTGCTCAGACTGTTTAGTTGGCCCGCCCCGGCAAAATACGTTTTTAGTTTCTGGGGATTTATTGATCTGGTGACGATTTTGCCGCTGTACGTCATGTGGCTGTGGCCGGAAATTAGCCTGAACTATATGTTTGCCTGGCGCGCTATGCGAGCGATTCGCGTGCTGCGTATTCTTAAACTGCTACGCTTTATGCCATCCCTGCGCGTATTCTGGAGCGCCATTATTAGCGCGCGTCATCAGCTTATTCTGTTCTATTCATTTATTGCGATCGTGATGATTATTTTCGGTGCCCTGATGTATCTTATTGAAGGACCGAAATATGGCTTCACGACGCTTAATGCCTCGGTGTATTGGGCGATAGTGACAGTCACAACCGTGGGGTACGGTGATATTACGCCGCATACGCCGCTGGGACGTATTGTCGCGTCGGTGCTTATTTTGATTGGTTATTCGGTGATTGCGATTCCTACAGGACTGATTACCACGCACATGAGCAGCGCGTTTCAAAAACGTCACTGGCAGCGAAAATGTCCGCAGTGCCAGCAAAGCCAGCATGAACATAGCGCGCAATATTGTAATCGATGCGGCAGTAAGCTACCGGATTAAACAGGCTTGCCGGAGGGCGCAATCAAACGCCATCCGGCCTGAACCGCTTATTCGCGCCAGAGAATATGGCACAGCTTGTGGTCCTTTTCCCGGCACAGCAGAACGCGGGCGAAAATGTCGTTAATTTCGCCGTCTTCGGTATCCGCCAGGCCAATTACCACCTCGGCAAAAAAGTCTGGATTCAGGTCAAAATCGACGTGCTCTTGCCAGTCTTCAGCGGGATCAAACAACTCCGCGCCGCCGCGCTCCTCGAATTGCAAATTGAACAGAATGATATCAGCCGGATCAAGATTATCCGCCGCCAGCTCAAGAAAAATATCGTAAGCCTGCTCAAGCGTTTCGTCTTCAGTCAGGCGATTGTTCAGATCCATTTCCATAGTGACTACCTGTTTACTCATGTTGGTCACGTTTTACAGCAATGGACTAAAGAAGTAAAACAATCGCTCGGTAATACGCTGCCATAACGGACGTTTTACCCACAAACGCGCATCTAACAGGCGGGAGCGCGAAATATAATCGTCCTGTACCGCAGCCAGATCGGCGCCGAAACCCGTATCATCAATGACCAGCGTAATCTCGAAATTAAGCCACAGGCTACGCATGTCGAGATTCACGGTACCGACCAGGCTCAGTTCGCCATCGACCAGCACGCTTTTGGTATGTAACAGCCCGCCTTCGAACTGATAGATTTTCACGCCCGCCGCCAGTAACTCGCTAAAAAAGGCGCGACTGGCCCAGCCGACGAGCAGTGAATCATTTTTACGGGGCAGGATAATACTGACATCCACGCCGCGCTGCGCAGCGGTACAAATAGCGTGCAGCAGATCGTCGCTGGGGACGAAATATGGCGTGGTCATAATTAAATATTCGCGCGCAGCATAGGTGGCGGTTAATAGTGCCTGGTGAATGAGATCTTCCGGAAAACCAGGGCCGGAAGCAATGGTATGAATGGTATGCCCGCTGGCCTGCTCAAACGGCATAATATTCACATCCGGCGGGGGAGGCAGAATGCGTTTACCCGTCTCGATTTCCCAATCGCAGGAGTAAACAATCCCCATTGCTGTCGCCACGGGGCCCTCCATCCGCGCCATCAAATCGACCCATTGCCCAACGCCGGCATCCTGTTTGAAAAAACGCGGGTCCACCATATTCATACTGCCGGTATAGGCGATGTAATTGTCAATCATCACCATTTTACGGTGCTGGCGAAGATCCATACGGCGTAAAAAGACGCGCATCAGATTCACCTTCAGCGCTTCTACGACTTCAATGCCAGCGTTACGCATCATGGCCGCCCAGGGGCTGCGGAAGAAAGCGACGCTACCCGCGGAGTCCAGCATAAGCCGGCAGTGGATGCCGCGGCGGGCGGCGGCCATTAACGATTCAGCGACCTGATCCGCCATGCCGCCTGGCTGCCAGATGTAAAACACCATTTCGATATTATGCCGCGCCAGTTGGATATCGCGAATAAGCGCCTGCATGACATCATCGGAGTCGGTAAGCAATTGCAACTGGTTGCCTTTGACGCCCGCAATCCCCTGACGTCGTTCGCACAGCTTAAACAAGGACGATGCGACGCTACTGTTTTCTTGCGCGAAAATGTGTTTGCAGGCTTTGAGATCATTCAACCATTTGGCGGTAGACGGCCACATGGCGCGGGCACGCTCGGCGCGACGTTTGCCTAAATGCAATTCGCCCACGGACAAATAGGCGATGATCCCGACCAGCGGAAGGATATAGATGATTAACAACCAGGCCATTGCGGAGGGAACTGCGCGCCGTTTCATTAGAATACGTAATGTGACGCCGGCAATGAGAACCCAGTATCCCAAAATGACCAGCCAACTCACCACGGTGTAGAAGGTTGTCATAACTTTAAAAATCCTTTAGAAAGCGTGTTGTTAAGAGTTTACGCGTCAGGATTCACATGGCAAATAAAAACACGGGAAAAGCGCTGGTCTGCATCCGGCGAGGGGGTATAATGGCGCTTCTGTTACAGTGAGAGTCGTAAACATGAAGCGTAGTAGAACGGAAGTGGGGCGCTGGCGAATGCTACGTCAGGCGAGCCGCCGTAAAGCGCGTTGGCTTGAAGGGCAATCACGCCGTAATATGCGTATCCATACCATCAGGAAATGCATCTTTAATCGTCAGCGTAATTCATTACTCTTTGCGATTCACGGTGTGTGAGCCAGAAAGGGCACCGTATGCGGTGCCCAACAGGCCATCCTTTTCAAAAGATCTTCTTATACGGTTTGACCGAAACCTGTGCATAGACGCCCGCTGCGACGTAGGGATCCGCATCAGCCCAGGATTGCGCTGCTTCTAAAGATTCAAATTCAGCAATGACCGTTGACCCGGTAAATCCGGCTACCCCAGGATCGTTACTGTCCACTGCGGGCATCGGCCCGGCAGTTAATAATCGCCCTTCATCATGCAGAAGTTGCAGGCGCGCCAGATGCGCGGGCCGTACCGAGAGGCGTTTTTCAAGCGAGTTGGCATTGTCCTGAGCGTAAATAACATACAGCACGGGTAGAGCTCCTTAATCGGTAAAAGTTGCTGATTACGTTATTGGAAAGGGCATTTAACTGCAATGTAAAGATACCGACTTTGTTAAACATGCACATTTTGTGTGGTGTTTTTGCGCGATATCATCTTTTAAATGCCGCTATCGGCAATGCCTTATTGAATATGATTGCTATTTGCATTTAAAATTCAGCTCTGGTTTTTCAACTGAAACGATTATGACTTCAATGACCCTTGATTTACCTCGTCGCTTTCCCTGGCCGACACTCCTTTCCGTAGGCATTCATGGTGCTGTAGTGGCAGGTTTGCTCTATACCTCGGTACATCAGGTTATTGAATTGCCTGCGCCAGCGCAGCCTATCACGGTGACAATGGTTTCACCCGCTGACCTGGAACCGCCCCAGGCGGTTCAGCCGCCGCCGGAGCCAGTGGTTGAACCCGAACCGGAGCCAGAGCCGATCCCTGAACCGCCTAAAGAAGCGCCCGTGGTGATTGAGAAACCCAAACCTAAGCCAAAACCCAAGCCGAAACCGAAACCGGTGAAAAAGGTTGAAGAGCAGCCGAAGCGCGAAGTCAAACCAGCTGCGCCTCGTCCTGCCTCACCGTTTGAAAATAGCGCCCCGGCGCGGCCAACAAGCAGCACCGCCTCGGCGACCAGCAAGCCGGCGGTGAGCGTACCCACTGGACCTCGCGCTCTGAGCCGTAACCAGCCGCAATATCCGGCGCGAGCACAGGCATTACGTATTGAAGGCCGCGTAAAGGTGAAGTTTGACGTGACCGCTGCTGGGCGAGTGGAAAATGTACAGATTCTATCCGCGCAGCCAGCCAATATGTTTGAGCGTGAAGTTAAGAATGCGATGCGAAAATGGCGCTATGAAGCAGGCAAGCCGGGTTCCGGGCTGGTGGTCAATATTATCTTCCGTCTGAACGGTACGGCGCAGATTGAGTAATCTCTGGCGCCGCCAGCCAGGAATATACCATCACCTGCTGGCGGCGTAAGTGGGTATACTTAACCCTGAACCGGGAGCGGGCGAGGTTTACCGTCCGGATCGACGGCAACATAAATAAACAGCGCCTCGGTGGCCTTGTAGCGCTGTCCAATCGGTTCTGACGCGACTTTTTTCACCCAGACTTCAATATTGATGCTAATAGACGTCGTACCGCGTTTAACGCAGCGCGCGTAGCAGCATACGACATCGCCAACCGCGACGGGGCGCAGAAATGTCATTCCTTCCACGCGTACGGTTACAACCCGACCGTGCGCGATCTCTTTGGCCAGTATCGCGCCGCCAATATCCATTTGCGACATCAGCCAGCCGCCAAAAATATCGCCGTTCGCATTGGTATCGGCAGGCATGGCCAATGTACGTAAAACCAGCTCGCCCTGAGGAGTATTATCCATTGTTGTCATTGTAAAACCGACTATCAGAAAAAATTACAGCCGCGATGCTACTATGAATTTTGTGTGGAGAATAGTGGGAATAAAGGTACTGACGGGAAAGCGCAGGGCGTAAAGGCGAAGAAAATATCGCCAGGCGTTCGCAGTCTGGCGATGATAAGTCACGGGAGGGTTATGATTTATCTTCCTGTGGCAGATGCCGGTAGATATAGACGCCGCTCAGCAGGGTAAAAATGAGCGTCAGCGCCGTGAGTCCAAAGACCTTAAAGTTGACCCAGATATTTTGCGGCAACCAGAAGGCGATATAAATGTTAGCCAGACCGCACGCAATAAAAAACAGCGCCCACGCCAGGTTCAGCTTTGACCAGACCTGCTGCGGCAACGCCAGTTCTTTACCTAACATACGTTGGATTAACGGTTTTTTCATCACCCACTGGCTTATTAACAGCGCGCCGGCGAACAGCGCATAAATAACCGTCACCTTCCATTTAATAAATTCATCGTTATGGAAGAAGAGCGTCAGACCGCCGAAGACGGCAACCAGAACAAAGGTAATCAGCGCCATCTTCTCTATTTTCCGATAGCGCACCCAGCTATAAATCAGCACGATTGCCGTCGCGACAATCAGTGCGGAGGTCGCCGCATAGATGTCATAAAGTTTATAAAACGCAAAAAAGACAACCAGCGGTAAAAAATCCAGAAACTGCTTCATTCTTCGATTCCATCATCAACGAGCGTCGAATGCGCCGCGTAACGGCGCATTGCGGATTATTGGCGAATCAACATATACAGGCGGAATAAGTAGATAAGCAATACTGCGGAAATCAGATTGCTCAACGTATTCGCCAGTACAGCGCCTACATTTGGGGTCAGTACAGCGAAGCTGGGCGCGAACAGCAATAGCAATGTTTTAGCCAGTAACCAGCCTATCACCGCGGGCGCGACCAGTCTCATGTTAGCCCAGGCTAAACGCATACTGCTGCGCATTGCGGCAAACACGCCCATTTTCTCTTCAACCAACATCACTGGCGCAAGCGCCAGCACAATGGCCATAATAATCCCCGGAACGACAATCAGCATTATACCGATTTGCACTAACAGGGTAGTCAGAAAAATAAGAATAAACAGTTTAGGCAATGCAGGAGCGCTGGCGCCGATAGCGCGCAGCGCGCTAACCCGATGTCCCGCTGAAACTAACTGAATCATCAGGATGATACCGCCGGCCAGAATAGCGTTGCCGATAAGCCCGGAAAACGTCGAGGCGGCAGAGGCGCGCAACAGGATCTGCTGCTGCTCCGGCGTCATATTTTGTACCAGCTCAAACAGGCCAGCGCTGCCTGCCAGATGTTCTCCTTCACTGAGTTGCGCGATTTGCGCATCGCTGGGTGAAAAGGCATGACCTAAGACCACCGTGATAAATGCGCACAGCAACGAAACCAGCAAGATAGTAATAAATTGATTTCGGAAAAAATTTCCGGCGTCACGGTAAACGGACTTCGCCGTGATAGACATGCACTCTCCTTGAGTTTTGCAGGTGTTAATTTGCGGGCAATTGTACCCTGGATAACTCTACAGTGGCAGCATCAGCAGTTGTATGGAAAAGCATATCTTTGTAAAGCGGCGGTAATCCGTATCGCGCGCGGGCGCGATTGCACGCCTCATTCACTTCGCCTCCTTCGCCCGATATCGAAAATTCGCGACAGGTTGAAGGGCGGTTTTCATAAATAGCGCAACTGACGTTTTCACCCGGCGTGCCAATTAGCGCTTTACAGTGCGGCTGTTTTTGGTTGGTGCCGGCCATACAACGTAAAAAAGGGGTAACAGGCTCGGTTAATGACGCCGGAACGCGTCCGCTGGCGTCGTCGCCTTCCGCCCAATAAAAGGAGACACGAAAATAGGCACAACAGGCACCGCATGTCATGCATGGGTTAAGAACGCTCATGATTCACCTGCAAAAAACTCACGTATCAATAGATTACAACGGAAATTAATCTGTCCCGCAGTGTTCGCGAATCTTAACGCCACGCGCCATTGCGGGACATTGATTACCTTAGCCAGCCTTTATCGCCAGGGCAACAGGAGCAGACAAATATTTGCATAGCGTGAATATGTCAAAATTGATCTGAACTCCTATAACCAGGATTTTCAATACAAGTTCTAAATTAATCTGGATCAATAAATGTTAAATTATAAGAACAAATGTGATCTGTGTTAGATCACTTATTACTTCATTGTGGGTATATTCATCACGCTTTTATAACCATAACGATGGAGCGGGTATGAAAAAATTTACAGTGGCGGCACTGGCGTTAACAACTCTTCTCTCAGGCAGCGCTTTCGCGCACGAAGCCGGAGAATTCTTTATGCGTGCAGGTCCGGCAACCGTCAGACCTACAGAAGGGGCGGGTGGTACGCTGGGGCATTTAAACGGGTTTGATGTGAGTAATAACACGCAACTCGGCCTGACATTCACTTACATGGCGACGGACAATATCGGGGTTGAATTGCTGGCGGCCACGCCGTTCCGCCATAAGGTGGGTACGGGCGCGACGGGAGATATCGCCACGGTCCACCTGTTACCGCCAACGTTAATGGCGCAGTGGTATTTCGGCGATTCCAGCAGCAAAGTGCGTCCTTATGTCGGCGTGGGGGTGAACTACACCACCTTCTTCGATAACGACTTTAACGATAATGGTAAAAATGCCGGGCTGTCCGATCTGAGCTTTAAGGATTCCTGGGGCGCGGCAGGGCAAGTTGGGGTAGATTACCTGATTAACCGCGACTGGTTAATTGGCGCCTCTGTCTGGTACATGGATATTGATACTACCGCCAATTATAAAATGGGCGGCGTTCAGCATCATGACAGCGTGCGTCTGGACCCATGGGTATTTATGTTCTCGGCAGGCTATCGTTTCTAATCGCGTGATGTTGTGACGAAAAAAGACCCCGCCAGGCGGGGTCAAAAAAGGACATGACACACGGATTTTACTTGTCGGAACTCACTTGTCTTCTTTCGGTTCGCCGCAGCCTAGTTCTGCGCCAGTGAGAGGATCAACGGTGGGGTCCGATTTCGTTCTTTCTGCCATCGCTTTGAGCAGCGCCATCTGCTCGCGCGGCAATTTCACTGTCGCCAGGCCATCGCCGCCATCAACAGCAGGCATCGGTTCTGCGACATAGTTGAAGTTCTCATCGCTATTCCAGCTACCTCGCGGATCGTCGCCTTGCGACATGTTGTAGTACACGTCGGTATACTGTTCTACCGGCGGTAATTTACCCGGCGGGAAGTTGTTACGAATCGAATACAGCGCCTTTTCAAAAGAGAGCTGGTGCGCGACTTCACGGGTCATTAAGAAACTGAGCGTGTCTTTTACGCCGGGATCGTCGGTCAGATTAATCAGGCGTTCATAAATGATCTTCGCTCGCGCCTCTGCCGCGATGTTTGAGCGTAGATCGGCTGTGACTTCGCCGATAGTATCAATATAAGCCGCGGTCCATGGTACGCCGCCGGAGTTCGTCAACGCCGGGCCGCCGCCATACAGCAGAGAGGTGATATGGCTGTCATTACCATTCTGCGTCAGCGAGCGATAAAGTTCCGCTTCGCTTTCGGTGCCTTCCGCCAGCTCGCCTTTAGCGCCTTTATTAAGCATTCCTACCAGTGAGCCGATAATTTCCAGATGACTCAGCTCCTCGGTGGCGATGTCCATTAACATCTCTCTACGACCGGCATCATCATCGCTTAAACCTTGCGTGAAGTAGCGGCAGGCGGCCGCCAGTTCGCCCTGCGGGCCGCCAAACTGTTCCAGCAGCAGGTTCGCTAATCCAGGATTAGGTTCGCTCACTCGCACAGTATATTGAAGTTGTTTTACGTGTCGAAACATATTGCCTCCTGCTTATTATTTATTTTTTGGCTTCAACGCCATCTGCTTCAGATCGCAGTAAAAATTGTTCCGTTGTCTGCGGAATATGTTTGATCAGCCAGTCAGCCATTTGCATTTCTTCTTTCAGAATGGCTTCAATCGTCGGAATTGAGGCAGTGTCGCCAGCTTTTTTTGCCGCCGCCAGCAGGGAGGTATAACAAGCAATTTCGAACTGCTCGAAAACATAACCGCTAATTGAACCTTTGACAATTTCATCGGAAGGGAACATGCCACCGATAGATTGCCCCATTGCTGCCATTTTACTCATGGAGTCTTTCAACACCGAACGGGAAATGCCATTACGGTCCAACACTTCTTCGAGCATGGTAATTTGATGTTTGGTTTCACTAATATGTTGTTCAATTCTGGCTTTTATATCAGGATAATTTTCAATACGGCTGGCCATAGATTCAAGCATCGATTCTGCCTGTTTTTCCATGGCATGGGCGTCACGAAGCCAGTCATGATAATGTTCAGTATAATTCATTTTACATTCCTCAATGCGTGATAATCTGCTCCGATAATAAAATCGGAATCATGCAAGCTGATAATTAAAAATATTATTTCGATTTGCGTTCAGCACTTTTATTAACATTGCTGACTGCTAAATCGGTAAGTTTTAAATCAGTTTGTTTTTCCTCGTCGAGGGTTTCTTTGAGCAGTTTTAATGCTTTGCTATAGCCGAGCTGCTCGGCCAGGGTGGCTAGCGTGCCGTAGCTGGCGATTTCGTAATGCTCGACTTTTTGCGCCGCGGCGATAAGCGCTGCATCGCGTACTTCGTTTTTCTCCGTACTTTCGATGACTTCATTGGCTTCTTCAATCAGCCCTTCCATAGCGACGCATTTCATTCTTTTCAGTTTAATGCCAGATTCAGATTCGACGATCTGATCAATACGTTCAATCTGACCCTGGGTTTCTTCAAGATGAGATTGAAAGGCCTGGCTTAATTTTTCATTGGACGTGGCTCTGGCAAGTTTAGGAAGAGCCTTGGTTAATTGTTTTTCTGCACTATAGGTATCTGAAAGTAGATGGATAAAAAGGTCTTCAACGGTTTTGATATTCATAAATCTAATTCTCCTGGGCAAAATACTGCGAGCCAGAAGACTCGCAGATTGCTTGATAAAAGCATGTGTTATATTTACATTACAGTAAATCAGGAATTATCGGATTTACGTCCGCCGTGACTATTCTGACCACCTTTTTTACCGGCTTCAGAAGCTCGTTGCGGATCGTTTTTGAAATTCCCGCCGCTATGCTGACCGCCTTTGCGGCCCGCTTCAGATGCTTTTTCACGATTCTCGGCGAAATTTCCTGAACCACCACGATGTTCGGCCATATTATTTCTCCTGTCTCGTTGCTTGCTGAAAAAATCGGTTTTAATCGTGTCGACACCCTATTAAAATTAGTTGGTTAAACCGATTAGTCAAATTGACGGAAATAGTTGTGATTTACCGCGTAAATAACGCACAAAAAATGGTTTAGAGATAATATATTCTATATTTTCTTTTAGAATAAGCGATTTAACAGAAAATGCTTTGCATTGTTATTAATAACAAGAGTCACTATCTGCGGCCCTGGAAACGTTAATGCATTGTTTGTTGACATTTCTTTACATAAAGGCGGGGGAAATTGACGTGAAAACGCTAAATTTTTCGGCGTGATTAGGAGTTTTCTTAGCAAAAATTGACTTCAGACTTTTTGAAAGCTGGACGGGGAATAACACCAAAAAGATTGATGATGTACGCCTGAATCGTGATTCTGGTTTGGCGCCAACCTCTCATTAAGCCGCCAGCGTTATGCTGACGGCTTAACCCGTTATGCGCGGCTGGCGGCTTTCATCGCTGAGACAAAGGACCTGAGCTCCGCCAACATCTGTTCGGGAGACGCGAGGTTTTTCTCGATAATCTTGACAATGGCTGAGCCGGAGATAGCGCCAGCCGCCCCGGCACGCACGGCCGCAGACACCTGTTCCGGCGAGGAGATACCGAAGCCCTGTAACGCAGGCGCGGCGTGGTACTCTTTAAGCTTCTCAATGAGATGATGCAACGGCAATGCGCCACGGTTTTCCGCGCCGGTGACGCCCGAACGCGAAAGCAGGTAGGTATAACCGCGGCCGTAAGATGCGACCTGGCGCAGAAGATCGTCATCCGCATTTGGCGGGCAGATGAAGATCGGCGCGATATTATGCCGTAACGCTGCCTGGCGGAAGGGGGCCGATTCTTCAACCGGGACATCTGCGACCAGCACGGAATCTACGCCAACCTGTTCACAACGGGCATAGAACGCATCTATGCCGTTATTGAACACCAGATTCGCGTACATTAGCAGGCCAATCGGAATGGTCGGGTGTTTTTCACGAATCAGCGCCAGCATTTCAAAACACTGAGCCGGCGTGACGCCAGCGGCGAAGGCGCGTAAGTTCGCATTCTGGATGGTAGGGCCATCGGCCAGAGGATCGGAGAAGGGAACCCCCAGCTCCAGAGCGTCGGCGCCAGCGTCAATCAGTGTGTCAATAATTTTCAGTGACTGTTCAATGCCAGGGTCGCCCAAGGTCACGAAGGGGACAAAAGCGCCTTCCCGGCGATCGTTGAGTTGGGCAAATAAATTTTCGTAGCGTTCCATCAGATTTCCCCTCGCGCTTTCAGGATATCGTGTACGGTAAAGATGTCTTTATCTCCGCGGCCAGAGAGATTGACCACCAGCAGTTGCTCTTTTTCCGGCTGCTCGCGCATCATTTTCAGAGCGTGCGCCAACGCGTGGGAGGATTCCAGCGCCGGGATAATTCCCTCATGGCGGCACAACGTTTTGAAGGCTTCCAGCGCCTCATCATCGGTAATGGAGACATAATCCGCGCGTCCGATGCTGTTCAGGTACGCATGTTGCGGCCCAACGGATGGGAAATCGAGCCCGGCGGAAATGGAATATGACTCTTCAATTTGCCCGTCCGCTGTTTGCATCATCGGCGCTTTCATCCCGAAATAGATGCCAACGCGACCATGTTTAAGCGGCGCGCCATGCTCGCCGGTTTCAATACCGTGACCGCCAGGTTCAACGCCTATTAGCCCGACGCTGGTATCATTAATAAAATCCGCAAACATCCCGATAGCGTTTGAGCCGCCGCCGACGCAAGCGATAACGGCATCTGGCAGACGGCCCTCTTTGTCGAGGATTTGCGCTTTCGTCTCTTCGCCAATCATGCGTTGGAACTCGCGAACGATGGTGGGATAGGGATGCGGTCCTGCCGCCGTGCCGAGCATATAGTGCGCGGTTTCGTAACTACCGGACCAGTCGCGCAGCGCCTCGTTACAGGCATCTTTTAGCGTAGCGGAGCCGCTATGAACCGGGATAACCTCAGCGCCCATCAGACGCATACGGAAGACGTTCGGCGACTGGCGCTCAACGTCTTTGGCACCCATATAGATACGGCATTTCAGACCCAGCAGGGCGCTGGCGAGCGCAGAGGCGACGCCGTGCTGACCGGCGCCGGTTTCAGCGATAATCTCGCTTTTACCCATCCGTTTGGCCAGCAGCGCCTGACCCAGTACCTGATTGGTTTTGTGTGCGCCGCCGTGCAGTAAATCTTCGCGCTTTAAATACAACGTGGTACGCGTACCGGCGGTAATGTTCTGGCATTTCGTCAGCGCGGTGGGGCGTCCCGCGTAGTTTTTTAGCAGATCGGCGAATTGCGCCTGAAATTCAGGATCTTTTTGCGCGCTGACGAAGGCCTCTTCAAGCTGGTTCAGCGCAGGCATCAGGATCTGCGGCACATACATGCCGCCGAATTCACCAAAGTAGGGGTTGAGAAGTGTTGTCATGTTTTTTCCTTAATATGCGCGCAGTGTCTGAAAAACCGAGGCCAGAAGACGAGCATCTTTGATGCCCGGCTGTGACTCCACACCTGAATTAAAATCGAGACCGGCACAGCCGACTTGCGCCGCCTGGACGCAGTTATCGGCCGCCAGCCCGCCCGCCAGTAACACATTATCCAGTGGTTGCCCCTGTAGCAGTGACCAGTCGAAGCGCTGCCCGCTGCCGCCTTGCCCATTGTCGAAAACGTATTTATCGACATGGTGATAATCGCGTGCGGGAAGGGCATCGCTAACGCTCAGCGCCTTCCAGATTTGCACCTGTTTCGGCAACGCCTCGCGCAGCGCGTTGACATACGCCTGGTCTTCGCTGCCATGTAGCTGTACGGCAGAAAGCGACAGGACGGCGGCTTTCTGGCAAACATCGGCGATATCAGCGTTCTGGAAAACGCCGACATACTGCAATGGCGCGCCGCTTATCACTTCTCGCGCCTGCTCAACGCTCACCGCGCGTGGAGATGAGGGCACAAAAATCAACCCGCCATATATTGCGCCAGCGTCACAGGCCGCTTTAGCGTCCTGGACGCGGGTCAGGCCGCAGACTTTATTTTCGCCAAGCAGCACGCGACGGACGGCGGCGTTAAGATCGTCATGCGCCATTAACGCCGAGCCAATTAAAAAACCGTTGGCGAAGTGGCTCAGTTCGCGTACCTGACCATAGGTGTTAATCCCGGACTCGCTGATGACAGTCACGCCGTGGCCCAGTTTTGGCGCCAGCTGGCGGGTGCGATTCAAATCAATCGACAGATCGCGCAGATCGCGATTGTTGATACCTACCACTTTTGCGCCTAACGCTATCGCGCGCTCCCGTTCTTCGTCATTACTGACCTCCGTGAGCACGCCCATTTTCAGACTGTGCGCGACGGCGGAGAGCTGGCGATACTGTTCGTCATCCAGAACCGAGAGCATCAGTAAACAGGCATCGGCCTGATAGTAACGGGCAAGGTAGATCTGATAGGGATCGATAATAAAATCCTTACACAGAATCGGCTGCGGCGCGCTTTGGCTAACGACCGGCAGAAAATCGAAGCTCCCCTGAAAATATTTTTCGTCGGTGAGCACCGAGATTGCCGAGGCGTAATGTTGATAAATACTGGCAATACGCGCCGGATCGAAATCATCGCGAATCACGCCTTTTGATGGCGATGCTTTCTTACACTCCAGAATAAAGGCGGTACGCGCGCCCTGGAGCGCATCATAAAAATGGCGTGTACTTGGCTGGATCTCATTTTGAAAACTGGCCAGCGGCTGTTGCTGTTTGCGGGCTTCTACCCAAATCGCCTTGTCTGCGACGATTTTCGCTAAAACGGTTTGCATTATTTACCCTCTTGCCGCCAGTGCGGTGACTCTGTCATATGCGGTGCCGTTGCGCAGAACATCAAGCACGGTTTGCGCGTTGGCCTTGAGATCTTCCTGACCATGCAGACGCATCAGCATCGCCACGTTGGCGGCGACGGCGGCCTCATGCGCGGCATCGCCTTTACCTTGTAATAACCGCGTCAGAATGTCACGGTTTTCTTCCGGCGTGCCGCCAGCCAACTGATCCTGATGGTAAGGCGTCAGGCCAAAATCCTCCGCCGTCAGTTGATAGCTTTTAATTTCGCCGTTATGCAGCTCCGCGACAATCGTCGGCGCATGGAGCGAAACCTCATCCATGCCGCCGCTATGTACTACCGCCGCGCGCTGATAGCCCAGTACCCTTAAGGTTTCCGCAATCGGCAGCACCAGTTCCGGGCTATAGACGCCAATCAACGCCAGCGGCGGATGCGCCGGATTGATCAGCGGGCCGAGTACGTTGAACAGGGTTCGCGTTTTTAACTGTTGGCGAACCGGCATCGCGTGACGGAATCCGGTGTGATATTTCGGCGCGAACAGGAAACAGACGCCCAGTTCATCTAACGCCTGACGTGATTTATCGGCGTTCATATCCAGATTAATACCGAACGCCGCCAACAGATCGGATGACCCCGATTTGCTGGACACGCTGCGGTTGCCGTGTTTCGCCACTTTCAGTCCACAGGCCGCCGCGACAAAGGCGCTGGCGGTAGAGATATTGATACTGTTGCTGCCATCGCCGCCGGTACCAACGATATCCGCAAACAGATACTCCGGGCGCGGGAACGGGGCGGCATTTTCCAGCAACGCAGTGGCGGCGCCGGCAATTTCATTGGGATGCTCGCCGCGAATTTTCATGCTCACCAGCGCGGCGGCGAGCTGTTCAGGCTTAAGTTCGCCGCGGACGACCGCCGAAAACAACTGATGGCTCTCTTGTTGCGTCAGTGTTTGCGCCTGATAGAGTTTCTCCAGAATCGGCTGTAGGGTGTTGGTCGGCTCCAGCTTTTGCTGCGCCCAGGCTAATGTTTGCTCCAGTAGACGCGCGCCCTGTGTCGTCAGGATGGACTCAGGATGAAATTGAAAACCGCAAACGCGATCCGCATCATGACGTACCGCCATCACCATGCCGTTGAAATGGGCGTTAATGGTTAGCCCGGCAGGAACATTACTGCCGACCAGCGAATGATAACGCGCGACCGGTAGCGGATTCGCCAGACCGGCGAACATCGCCTGACCGTCATGTTCAATGCTGGAGGCTTTGCCATGCAGGATTTCTCCCGCCTGACCGACATAACCGCCGTAAGCTTCGACAATCGCCTGATGCCCCAGACAAATGCCGATGATCGGTAACTTGCCGCGTAGTCGGGTCAACAGCTCCGGCATACAGCCTGCCTCGCTGGGAACGCCCGGACCGGGGGAGAGCATTAGCACCGGATTTTTCATTGTCGCCAGGCGATCGATAAGCGTCTGCGCCGGAATATGGTTACGGTAAATCACCACGTTATGACCGTTGGTCCGTAGCTGATCTGCCAGGTTCCAGGTAAACGAGTCGATGTTATCGAGCAGCAGAATATCAGCCATCAGAAGGTCTCCTGTGCATGATGCGCGGTGGCGATAGCACGCAATACGGCGCGCGCTTTATTACGGGTTTCATCGGCTTCAGACTGCGGAACAGAGTCCAGCACGATTCCGGCGCCCGCCTGTACGGTGGCGATACCGTTCTCCACCAGCGCGGAGCGGATAACAATACAGGTGTCCAGATCGCCGTGGGCGGTGAAGTAACCGACCGCGCCGCCATAGCTGCCGCGGCGCTGTCCTTCCGCATCGGCAATCAACTGCATGGCGCGTACTTTCGGCGCGCCGCTCAGGGTGCCCATGTTCATGCAGGCGCGATAGGCGTGCAGCGCGTCGAGATCGTGACGCAGTTCGCCCACTACCCGGGAAACCAGATGCATCACGTACGAATAGCGGTCAACTTTGGTCAGATCGGCAACGTAGCGACTGCCCGGCGTACAGATGCGCGCCAGGTCATTGCGCGCCAGATCGACCAGCATCAGATGTTCGGAAAGCTCTTTATGGTCGGTACGCATGTCCAGCTCAATACGGCTGTCGAGATCTCTGTCCAGCGTACCATCGGCGCGGCGACCGCGTGGACGGGTACCCGCGATGGGGTAAATCTCAATCTGACGGCTGGCGGCGTCATATTTCAGCGAGCTTTCCGGCGACGCGCCGAAAAGCGTGAAATCATTATCCTGCATAAAGAACATATACGGGCTGGGGTTGCTCTTTTTCAGCACGTAGTAGGCAGCCAACGGCGACGGGCAGGGCAGTGAAAAGCGGCGCGACGGCACCACCTGAAATATCTCGCCCGCGCGGATGGCTTTTTGCAACTGGCGTACCACCGCGCCGAACGCGTCATCGCTCTGATTGCATTCACAGCGCATGTCCGGCACCGGCGTCACCGGCAACGGCGGCGCAGGCTGGGTTAACTGTTGGCTAAGGTACGCCAGGCGGGCGTTGAGGCGCTGTTTTTCCCGGTCGCTGGCGGTGAACAGACTGGCCTGAATACGGGTGCTTTTTTTCTGATGATCTATCACCATCAGCGTTTCCGCTAAATAAAAGCAGTAGTCCGGGCAGTTATTGCCAGCCTCAAGGTGTGGCAGCGCTTCAAAGCCAGCGACCAGGTCGTAGGCAAACAGACCGCCGAAAAACATAGCCTCCCGCTCTTGCGTCGGTATGTTCACCACTCCCTGTAACAGGCGGAACGCATCAAATACCGACAGAGAGCATAAACGGGCGTCTTCATCTAATAATGGGCTGACGGGCGGAAAGCGTAGAATGCGACCGGCAGGCAGGACTTCGTTCTCCACGCCAGCGGGCAGGGCGGTATCCAGTAGCGGCAATAACGAGGCGCCATTATCAGATAACGCCTGAATAGTGACAGTGTCACCTAAAGCGGTAATGCGCAGCGCGCTATCTACCAGCAGCAGGCTTTTTAAATCGTCTTTACTGTCGATATCCGCGGATTCCAGCAGCAGCGTTGCCGGGCGATCGCCGCAGACCTGGTGAAAAAGCGCCGTTGGGTTTTCCCGGTAGGCGGCATCGCAGGTCAACAGTTCGAGCGTGGGTTTTGGTGTTTGCATGGTTATTCTCATTATTTTGTTCAAAAAAAAGCCCGCTTAACAGGCGGGCCGGGTATCGTTTGGCTGATTACAGCTGTTCATACACCGCCCGCTATCAGGAAGTGCGCCACCAACCGTGTAATGCAAATGTCGCTGCCATTTTAGATACCCTCTTCATGTGAACTTTCGTACTAGTTAACTGGTTCAATGGGATAATGTCAACACCTATTTCAGTATATTTGCCGGAACCGTTATGATGTACATGACATACCTTTATCTCTATGGGAGCCGCCTTGAGCGACACGAATTACGCAGTGATTTACGATCTGCACAGTCATACCACGGCGTCCGATGGACTGTTGACGCCAGAAACATTAGTACACCGTGCGGTAGAGATGCGAGTCGGCACGCTGGCGATTACCGATCATGACACCACAGCCGCGATTCCTGCGGCAAGAGAAGAAATTTCACGTTGCGGGCTGGCCCTGAATCTTATTCCCGGCGTGGAGATTTCAACGGTCTGGGAGAATCATGAGATTCACATTGTGGGTCTGAATATTGATATTGCGCACCCGGCAATGCGCGATTTTCTGGCGCAGCAGACAGAGCGGCGTCAGGCGCGTGGTCGGCTCATTGCGGAGCGTCTGGAAAAAGCCCATATTCCCGGCGCGTGGGAAGGGGCATTGAGACTGGCCAATGGCGGCGCGGTGACGCGCGGCCACTTCGCCCGCTTTCTGGTGGAGTGCGGCAAAGCCGCGACCATGGCGGATGTTTTTAAAAAATATCTCGCGCGTGGGAAAACCGGTTACGTTCCGCCGCAGTGGTGTACAATAGAACAAGCTATTGATGTCATTCATCATTCTGGCGGTAAGGCGGTGTTGGCCCATCCGGGACGCTACGACCTTAGCGCTAAGTGGCTGAAAAGATTAGTGGCGCATTTTGCCGACCATCACGGCGACGCGATGGAAGTGGCGCAGTGCCAACAATCGCCCAATGAACGCACCCAACTGGCGACGCTTGCGCGTCAGCATCATTTATGGGCATCGCTTGGATCTGATTTCCATCAGCCCTGCCCGTGGATTGAGTTGGGGCGTAAACTCTGGCTGCCCGCTGGCGTTGAAGGCGTATGGCAGACATGGGAACAGCCGCAAATATCACAGTGAGGGAAGTATGAGCCAGTTTTTTTATATCCATCCGGATAACCCACAGCAACGGCTGATTAATCAGGCCGTCGACATTGTGCGTAAAGGCGGTGTTATTGTTTATCCAACCGATTCCGGCTATGCCCTGGGTTGTAAAATTGAAGACAAAGGCGCAATGGAGCGCATTTGCCGCATCCGTCATCTGCCGGACGGCCACAACTTCACGCTGATGTGCCGCGATTTGTCCGAGTTGTCGACCTACTCCTACGTCGACAACGTGGCATTTCGTCTGATGAAAAACAATACGCCGGGTAATTACACCTTTATCCTGAAGGGGACAAAAGAGGTGCCGCGCCGTCTGTTGCAGGAAAAGCGTAAAACTATCGGCCTGCGCGTACCGTCAAACCCGATTGCGCTGGCGTTATTGGATACGCTGGGCGAACCGATGCTCTCGACGTCGTTGATGCTGCCTGGCAGCGACTTTACCGAGTCGGACCCGGAGGAGATTAAAGATCGGCTGGAGAAGCAGGTGGATCTGATCATCCACGGCGGTTACCTCGGTCAACAGCCTACCACGGTAATTGATTTGACCAATGACTCCCCGGTGGTGCTGCGCGAAGGCGTCGGCGACGTTACACCTTTCTTATAAGGGCGTTAGCCTGTATACTACGCGGCCTTAAAATGGCGCGGCAACGCGCCGTTCATTCTCCTGTTCGACGCCTGTGAAGGCGACACCTGAAGGAAGCTCTATGAGCGAAAAGTTACAAAAAGTGCTGGCGCGCGCTGGCCACGGCTCTCGCCGTGAAATCGAATCCATTATTGAAGCGGGACGTGTCAGCGTTGACGGTAAAATCGCCACGCTTGGCGATCGTGTTGAAGTCACTCCCGGTTTGAAAATCCGTATTGACGGTCACCTGATTTCGGTGAAAGAGTCGGCGGAACAAATTTGCCGCGTTCTGGCCTATTACAAACCAGAAGGTGAACTGTGTACCCGCAATGACCCTGAAGGGCGACCAACCGTTTTTGATCGCTTACCGAAACTGCGCGGCGCGCGGTGGATTGCGGTAGGACGTCTGGATGTCAACACCTGCGGGCTATTGTTATTTACCACCGACGGTGAACTGGCGAACCGCCTGATGCACCCTAGTCGTGAAGTTGAACGTGAATATGCCGTGCGCGTGTTCGGTCAGGTGGATGAATCGAAACTGCGTGATTTAAGCCGTGGCGTACAGTTGGAAGATGGCCCGGCGGCATTTAAGACCATTAAATTCAGCGGCGGCGAAGGCATTAACCAGTGGTACAACGTGACGCTGACGGAAGGGCGCAACCGCGAAGTTCGCCGACTGTGGGAAGCGGTAGGCGTTCAGGTCAGCCGTCTGATCCGCGTTCGTTACGGCGATATCCCGCTGCCGAAAGGCCTGCCGCGCGGCGGCTGGACTGAGCTCGACCTCGCGCAAACGAACTATCTGCGTGGTCTGGTAGAGCTCCCGCCGGAAACCTCGTCGAAGGTTGCCGTCGAAAAAGACCGTCGTCGTATGAAAGCGAACCAGATCCGTCGGGCGGTAAAACGCCACAGCCAGATAGCTGGCGGACGCCGCTCCGGTGGGCGTAATAACAACGGGTAATCTCTACCGCGGTCTATAGGCCGAGAATCATCAGACAAGAGGGTTTGTGCCGGATGGCGGCGCAAACGCCTTAATCCGGCCTACGGTTAATAATCAATTCCCATCTGGGCTTTTACGCCCGCGTCGAAAGCATGTTTAACCGGACGCAGTTCGCTGACGGTATCCGCAAGATCAAGAATATCCCGGTGACAGCCGCGACCTGTAATAATCACCGTCTGGTGACCAGGGCGCGCGTTTAGCGCGCTTATGACCTCTTCCAGCGGCAAATAGTCATACGCCACCATATAGGTCAGCTCATCCAGTACCACCATATCAAGCAGCGGATCGGCCAGCATCCGTTTCCCATGCTGCCAAACGGCCATACATGCTGCAGTGTCTGCCTCGCGATTTTGCGTCTCCCAGGTAAATCCCGTTGCCATCACCTGAAATTCGACGCCATGCGGTTCCAGCAGATTACGCTCGCCGTTGGGCCAGGTGCCCTTAATAAATTGCACCACGCCTATGTTTTTACCGTGTCCTACGGCGCGGGCGGCAGTCCCGAAAGCCGCCGTGGTTTTGCCCTTACCATTGCCAGTAAACACGATAATAATACCGCGCTCTTCCTGTGCCTGGGCGACACGGGCGTCAACCCGATCTTTTACCTTCTGCTGGCGCTGCTGATAACGTTCATCACTCATTGGGCGATTCCTGGTTTACGGCCCGGTTGGGCGTCAAAGGTCATACCGGTTTTACGGCGACTGTCGTCGCCCATAAGCCACAGGTAAAGCGGCATAATATCGGCAGGCGTTTTTAATTTCTGTGGATCTTCCGTCGGAAAGGCGCTGGCGCGCATACTGGTGCGCGTGCCGCCCGGGTTAATGCAGTTAACACGCAGAGAACGGTTCTGGTATTCGTCCGCCAGCACCTGCATCATTCCTTCAGTAGCAAACTTCGAGGTGGCATAGGCGCCCCAGTTGGCGCGTCCCTGACGGCCAACGCTTGATGACGTAAAGACCAGCGAGCCGGCATCGGACTTCAGCAATAACGGTAACAGCGCCTGGGTGAGCATAAAGGTGGCGTTAACGTTTACCTGCATGACATCCTGCCAGATCTGCGGATCTTGTTCGCTCATTGGACCGATTTCCCCCAGTAACCCGGCATTGTGCAGGACGCCATCCAGGCGGGGATAGTGTGCGGCGATGCGGTCGGCCACTTGCCGGCACTCTTCAGCGGTGCAGGTCAGCAGATCGAGCGTAAACCACTGTGGTTGGACATGTTGCTCGTCAGCAATGTGCTGCGCGACCCGACGCAGTTTCTCTTCGTTACGTCCCAGCAGAATCACCGTTGCGCCGTAACGCGCATACGTAAGCGCGGCTTCCCGCCCAATGCCATCGCTGGCGCCAGTGACCAGAATAATGCGGTTTTGCAATAGATCTTGTTTCGGTTGGTAATGCATGGCTACTCCTCAACGGCGTGGTGCACCGTCCTGCCAGGTTGTCTTATCTTCGCGTTAACTTTTCGGGTTTATGCCTGAAAGCGCCTTTTTTTTCAATCAGACAGGGGCGATAACGCCGTAAAATGAATGTCTTGTCATACTTTTTCTTCCTCAACAGGCATACGGATGAAGAGAGACTGACTTCGATGCCTGTTGTACACTGAGCGCAAGTCGCGTTATTTAATCAAGGTGGGAGTCGTGGAATTGTTGTCTGAATATGGCTTATTTTTGGCAAAAATCGTCACCGTTGTGGTGGCCATTGCCGTCATTGTGCTGCTGATCGTGAATGCTACGCAACGCAAACGTCAGCGCGGCGAGCTGCGCGTGACCAATTTGAGTGAGCAGTATCAGGAGATGAAGGATGACCTTGCTGCGGCGTTGATGGATGGCCATCAGCAAAAACTGTGGCATAAAGCGCAGAAAAAAAAGCATAAGCAGGAGGCGAAAGCCGCCAAAGCGAAAGCGAAGCTGGGGGACATTGCGACATCGGACAAACCGCGCGTATGGGTGATAGATTTCAAAGGCAGTATGGACGCTCACGAAGTTAATGCGTTACGCGAAGAGGTCACGGCGGTGCTGGCAGTGGTGAAACCCGGCGATCGGGCGGTTGTGCGTCTGGAAAGCCCCGGTGGCGTTGTGCACGGCTATGGCCTGGCGGCATCGCAATTGCAGCGCCTGCGCGATAAAAATATTCCGCTGACCGTGACGGTGGATAAAGTCGCGGCAAGCGGAGGCTACATGATGGCCTGCGTGGCGGAAAAAATTATCGCGGCGCCGTTTGCTATTGTGGGGTCAATTGGTGTTGTCGCGCAAATCCCGAACTTTAACCGCTTTCTCAAAAGTAAAGACATTGATATTGAACTGCATACCGCAGGGCAGTACAAACGTACCCTGACTTTGTTAGGCGAGAATACGGAAGAAGGGCGGCAGAAGTTTCGTGAAGATCTCAACGAAACGCACCATCTGTTCAAAGAGTTTGTGCAGCGGATGCGTCCGGCTCTGGACATTGAACAGGTCGCCACGGGCGAACACTGGTACGGTCAGCAGGCGCTGGAGAAAGGACTGGTTGATGAGATTAACACCAGCGATGAGGTTATCCTCGGCCTGATGGAAGGGCGTGAGGTGCTGAATGTGCGCTATATGCAGCGTAAAAAACTGATCGATCGTGTTACCGGCAGCGCGGCGGAAAGCGCGGATCGGCTACTGCTGCGCTGGTGGCAGCGTGGACAAAAGCCATTGATGTAAACCGCTATTGCCGGATGGCATTCAGCGCCATCCGGCATGGATTAATCCACCAGGTGATACTTCTCAGACAGCACATGCGCCAGGTGTTTAAACATGTTAAACACCGCGGTGCTTTTAGGGGTCGGTAACCCTTGCTCGTCTAAAAAGTAATCGCCGCTGAAAACCAGCACGCCATTTCTCTGCGTTACGCCGGTGGCGACAATACCTGCCATCGTGTCTTCATGTTCCCGAATAATTTTGTTGGCTTCAAGCAACAGTGTTTCGCGATCGATAGGTTGCGTCTCTTTATGCATTTTTTACTCCTTAAACAAGGAGATTAGTCTACGCTGAGCACTTCTGATGGGCAAATATTCTCACAGGAAATTGATGGATTTGTCATGTTGCGTTCACTGGCAAGATTTGTTTTTGCATGCTAATAAAGTTGCGTATCGAATTTTATCAGGTACAGTGTGACGCTTTCGTCAATCTGGCAACAGAATTGCTTGACATTCGACCAAAATTCCGTCGTGCTATAGCGCGTGTGTGCAAAAAAGCCTGTTAACTCAGTCACCTGAGGGTTACATTTCGTACACAAAGCCAGTACAAGGGGTTGATATCCGCAGACGCAGAGACCATATATCGTTGTCTCGTCGCCAGTGGAAGGTGAATCAACGTGCGACGCATTCCTGGAAGAATCAACTTAGGTAAAGGTGAATATGGGTAAAGCTCTTGTCATCGTTGAGTCCCCGGCAAAAGCCAAAACGATCAACAAGTATCTGGGTAATGACTACGTGGTGAAATCCAGCGTGGGTCATATCCGTGATTTGCCGACCAGTGGCTCAGCAGCTAAAAAGAGCGCCGACTCTACCTCCACCAAAACGGCTAAAAAGCCCAAAAAGGATGAACGTGGCGCTCTCGTCAACCGTATGGGGGTTGACCCGTGGCACAACTGGGATGCGCACTATGAAGTGCTGCCCGGTAAAGAGAAGGTCGTCTCTGAACTGAAACAGTTGGCGGAAAAAGCCGACCACATCTATCTCGCAACCGACCTTGACCGCGAAGGGGAAGCCATTGCATGGCACCTGCGGGAAGTGATCGGCGGCGATGACGCGCGCTACAGCCGCGTAGTCTTTAACGAAATAACCAAAAATGCCATTCGCCAGGCGTTTGAACAGCCGGGCGAGCTGAACATTAACAGGGTCAACGCCCAGCAAGCGCGCCGCTTTATGGACCGCGTGGTAGGCTATATGGTCTCGCCGCTGCTGTGGAAAAAGATCGCCCGTGGTTTGTCGGCAGGTCGCGTTCAGTCTGTCGCGGTCCGTCTGGTCGTTGAACGCGAGCGCGAGATTAAAGCGTTTGTTCCGGAAGAGTTCTGGGAAATTGACGCCAATACGACGACGCCGTCTGGCGAGGCGCTACCGCTACAGGTCACGCATCAGAACGACAAGCCATTCCGGCCGGTAAATCGCGAGCAGACGCTTGCCGCCGTCAGCTTGCTGGAAAAAGCGCGCTATAGCGTACTGGAGCGTGAAGACAAACCGACCAGCAGCAAACCTGGCGCGCCGTTTATCACCTCCACGCTACAACAGGCGGCCAGCACCCGGCTGGGCTTTGGCGTGAAGAAAACCATGATGATGGCGCAGCGTCTGTATGAGGCGGGCTACATCACCTATATGCGTACCGACTCCACCAACCTGAGTCAGGATGCGGTCAACATGGTGCGCGGCTATATTGGCGATAATTTCGGCAAGAAATACCTGCCGGATAACCCGAACCAGTACGCCAGCAAAGAAAACTCTCAGGAAGCGCACGAAGCGATCCGTCCTTCCGACGTTGCTGTCATGGCGGAGTCGCTGAAAGACATGGAGGCTGACGCGCAGAAGTTGTATCAGCTAATTTGGCGTCAGTTTGTCGCCTGTCAGATGACGCCAGCACAATATGACTCCACTACGCTTACCGTTGGCGCAGGCGAATTCCGTCTGAAAGCGCGTGGGCGTATTTTGCGCTTTGACGGCTGGACAAAAGTGATGCCGGCGCTGCGTAAAGGCGATGAAGATCGCACATTGCCTGCCGTGAATAAGGGCGATGCGCTGACGCTACTTGAATTGACGCCTGCTCAGCACTTTACTAAACCGCCAGCCCGTTTCAGCGAGGCTTCTCTGGTTAAAGAACTTGAGAAGCGCGGTATTGGTCGTCCGTCTACCTATGCGTCGATTATCTCGACCATTCAGGATCGCGGCTATGTTCGCGTTGAAAACCGTCGCTTCTATGCGGAAAAAATGGGTGAAATCGTCACCGACCGGCTGGAAGAAAACTTCCGCGAATTGATGAACTACGATTTTACCGCGCAGATGGAAGATAGTCTGGATCAGGTTGCGAATCACCAGGCCGAGTGGAAAGCGGTACTGGATAACTTCTTCAGCGATTTTACTCAGCAGCTCGATAAAGCCGAGAAAGATCCGGAAGAAGGGGGGATGCGTCCTAACCAGATGGTGCTGACCAGCATCGACTGTCCAACCTGTGGCCGTAAAATGGGAATTCGTACTGCCAGTACGGGGGTTTTCCTTGGTTGTTCAGGTTATGCGCTTTCGCCGAAAGAGCGTTGTAAAACGACCATTAACCTGGTGCCGGAAAATGAAGTTCTGAACGTGCTGGAAGGCGACGACGCCGAAACCAACGCCCTGCGCGCCAAGCGTCGCTGTCAGAAGTGCGGTACGGCGATGGACAGCTATCTGATCGATCCGAAGCGTAAATTACATGTGTGTGGTAATAACCCGACCTGTGACGGCTACGAGATTGAAGAAGGCGAGTTCCGCATCAAAGGGTATGACGGCCCGATCGTTGAGTGTGAGAAATGTGGTTCCGAAATGCACCTGAAAATGGGGCGTTTTGGTAAGTACATGGCCTGTACGAACGACGAATGTAAAAATACCCGTAAGATCTTGCGTAACGGCGAAGTTGCGCCGCCGAAGGAAGATCCTGTTCCATTGCCGGAACTGCCGTGTGAAAAATCGGACGCGTACTTTGTGCTGCGCGATGGCGCCGCAGGGATATTCCTGGCGGCCAATACGTTCCCGAAATCACGCGAAACGCGCGCGCCATTAGTCGAGGAGCTTTACCGGTTCCGCGATCGCCTGCCGGAAAAACTGCGTTATCTGGCGGATGCGCCGCAGCAGGACCCGGAAGGCAATAAAACCGTTGTTCGCTTTAGCCGCAAAACAAAACAGCAGTACGTTGCGGCGGAAAAAGACGGGAAGGCGACGGGATGGTCAGCGTTCTTCGTCGACGGCAAGTGGGTTGAAGGCAAGAAATAACCCCTGCCTGTCGCCACCGTAGTCAAGCGGGCCGCGTAAGCGGCCCTTTTTTATATCCCCTTCATACCTCAAGTTGCTTATGTGTTGGCTACGGATTACCCGGCCCATCCATGGGCCTCGCCCTGACGGGCCGTCGCACGCAAATCTGCTCCCGGCAGATTTGTCGCTCACCCCTGTCACATCGTTATCTATGCTCCTGGGAACTCACTCCCTTGTCGCCTTTAAGCAACTCGAATTATTTTGGGTAGAGCGGTCTTATTATTTTATCGCGCTGGCTATACAGTTCAGATATAAATGATATAGTGGTTATAGTTAACACCTTTTTTATTATTAAATCGTATTAGCAGCCCAATGATGTCTGCAGATAAACGATGGCCTGATGGCGCTAATCTGGATGATGTATTATGAAATTGCAGCAGCTTCGTTACATTGTTGAAGTGGTTAATCATAACCTTAACGTCTCCTCTACCGCTGAGGGGTTGTATACTTCCCAGCCGGGGATCAGCAAGCAGGTTAGGATGCTGGAAGATGAGCTTGGCATCCAGATTTTCGCCCGCAGTGGTAAGCATCTGACTCAGGTGACGCCCGCAGGTCAGGAGATTATTCGTATTGCGCGTGAGGTGCTTTCCAAAGTCGATGCCATTAAGTCGGTCGCCGGCGAGCACACCTGGCCGGATAAAGGCTCGCTCTATATTGCCACTACCCATACTCAGGCGCGTTACGCATTGCCAGGCGTGATTAAAGGCTTCATCGAGCGTTACCCGCGCGTTTCGCTGCATATGCACCAGGGGTCGCCAACGCAGATTGCGGAAGCGGTATCGAAAGGGAACGCCGATTTCGCGATTGCCACGGAAGCGCTGCATTTATATGACGATCTGGTGATGTTGCCATGCTATCACTGGAACCGTTCGATAGTGGTGACGCCGGATCATCCTTTGGCGGCAACGTCTTCCATAACGATTGAAGCGCTGGCGCAGTATCCGCTGGTGACGTATACCTTCGGCTTTACCGGGCGTTCCGAACTGGATACCGCTTTTAATCGCGCAGGGTTAACGCCGCGGATCGTCTTTACTGCAACCGATGCGGATGTGATTAAAACGTATGTCAGGTTGGGGCTGGGCGTTGGCGTCATTGCCAGCATGGCGGTCGATCCGCTTACCGATCCTGATTTAGTGCGGATTGACGCGCACGATATTTTTAGCCACAGCACCACAAAAATTGGTTTTCGCCGTAGTACTTTTTTACGCAGCTATATGTACGATTTTATCCAGCGTTTTGCGCCGCATCTGACGCGTGACGTGGTGGATACGGCGGTGGCGTTGCGTTCTAATGAAGAAATTGAAGCGATGTTTCAGGATATAAAGCTGCCTGAAAAGTAATAGCACCGTCGGTTTGTGTCGTAGTGGCATGGCAGACAAAGCCGCCTTTTGCAATATCCCTCGAAGTATTACGGGTAATGATCAGCAAAATAGTGTTGAATTACCCGTCCCGCCAGTTTCTTTTTCCAAATAGTTATCTTGAGTCAAAAGATTGATTTATTCACTGGCAACGATTCGTAAATTGACTGGATTTTTGACTAAAGTTTATTTAGGATTTGTCTCATCTGATGATTAATTGTACCGATTGTTTGGTGCTGAAATGATAAGTGATACCGATAGCATGAGGTTAGTAATGCCTTCTGAAAACCAGGAACCGCGCCGCGACCCTGAGCTCAAACGTAAAGCATGGCTGGCGGTTTTTGTGGGTTCTGCGTTGTTCTGGGTAGTGGTAGCGCTTGTTATCTGGCATTGGTGGGGCTAAGTGAGCATTACGTCGGAACGCGAGCGCGTGGTCGCGCCCCCGATTCAATCTGGTGACGATGATAACACCCCGGATACGACCGTTTTTCGGTCTGTTCCGCAACACTGGACGCTCACACCGCAGCAGCGGGCATTTATTGATGCTTTTGCTGACGAGGTGTCACAAAAATAATATTCGTCTTTTTATTGGCGTTACTGTTTTATTAACGCTGTCTTATTACACCGCAGCAACCGTGTGCTGAGCGCTTCTCAGTATTGATTAAACACAGTTGGTGTCGCCTATGTTAACGTCAAATATAAAGTATTGGTCATGGACTGGCGCGTTTATATTATCGCTACTGTTCTGGGCCGAGTTAATCTGGATTGCCGTCTAATCTCGTCAAAGCCCGATAATGCGTTATTTATCGGGCTTTTTCATCTTCGTTCCTCGCCTGTT
Source organism: Salmonella sp. SAL00670 (assembly GCF_046552235.1). NCBI lineage: Bacteria > Pseudomonadati > Pseudomonadota > Gammaproteobacteria > Enterobacterales > Enterobacteriaceae > Salmonella > Salmonella sp. SAL00670. Next base: position 925,412 of record NZ_JBGDUO010000001.1, on the reverse strand, counting down.
AGGTTTCTCCTCTTTTAGCAATTTGGGTTGTTATCAAAACGTTACATTTTGTTTGTGTTATCTTTAATACAACCCTGTGGAGAATCAGGGTAACGCAACCCTGTCATTTAAGGAGGAGCTATGTCGTCAACCCTACGAGAAGCCAGTAAGGATACATTGCAGGCCAAAGATAAAACGTATCATTACTACAGTCTGCCGTTGGCTGCCAAATCCCTGGGCGATATCGCCCGTTTGCCCAAATCACTTAAAGTGTTACTGGAAAACCTGTTGCGCTGGCAGGACGGCGAATCTGTGACTGATGAAGATATTCAGGCGCTGGCCGGTTGGCTTAAAAATGCCCATGCCGATCGTGAAATTGCCTGGCGGCCCGCCCGTGTCCTGATGCAGGACTTTACCGGCGTGCCTGCCGTTGTCGACCTGGCGGCGATGCGTGAAGCCGTTAAACGCCTCGGCGGCGATACGTCGAAAGTGAACCCGTTATCGCCGGTTGATCTGGTTATTGACCACTCTGTGACGGTCGATCATTTCGGCGATGATGATGCGTTTGAAGAAAACGTGCGGCTGGAAATGGAACGTAACCATGAGCGTTATATGTTCCTGAAATGGGGAAAGCAGGCATTCAGCCGTTTCAGCGTGGTGCCGCCCGGCACCGGCATTTGCCATCAGGTTAACCTGGAATACCTGGGTAAAGCCGTCTGGAGCGAATTACAGGACGGGGAGTGGATTGCTTACCCGGACTCGCTGGTGGGGACTGACTCCCATACGACCATGATTAATGGTCTGGGCGTATTGGGGTGGGGCGTGGGCGGTATCGAAGCGGAAGCGGCGATGCTTGGTCAGCCCGTGTCGATGCTTATCCCGGATGTCGTCGGCTTTAAGTTAACCGGTAAACTTCGGGAGGGGATCACTGCCACTGACCTGGTGCTAACCGTCACGCAAATGCTGCGTAAGCATGGCGTCGTGGGTAAATTTGTTGAATTTTATGGTGACGGTCTGGATTCGCTGCCGTTGGCGGATCGCGCGACCATCGCTAATATGTCGCCGGAATATGGTGCCACCTGTGGTTTCTTCCCCATTGACGCCATCACCCTGGAATATATGCGATTAAGCGGACGTAGCGACGATCTGGTCGAGCTGGTTGAAACCTACGCGAAGGCGCAGGGAATGTGGCGTAATCCCGGAGACGAACCGGTATTTACCAGTACGCTGGAACTGGATATGGGCGATGTCGAGGCCAGCCTGGCCGGGCCGAAACGCCCGCAGGATCGCGTAGCGTTAGGCGATGTGCCGAAAGCCTTTGCCGCCAGCGCCGAGCTGGAGCTGAATACCGCGCAAAGAGATCGCCAGCCGGTTGACTATACGATGAACGGACAGCCATATCAGCTTCCGGATGGCGCTGTCGTCATTGCCGCCATCACCTCCTGCACGAATACCTCGAATCCCAGCGTGCTGATGGCGGCGGGATTACTGGCGAAAAAAGCAGTAACGCTGGGGTTGAAGCGTCAACCGTGGGTCAAGGCTTCTCTGGCGCCGGGGTCAAAAGTGGTATCTGACTATCTGGCGCAGGCCAAACTTACGCCTTATCTGGATGAGCTCGGTTTTAACCTGGTCGGTTATGGCTGTACGACCTGTATCGGGAACTCTGGTCCGTTGCCGGAGCCTATTGAGACCGCGATTAAAAAAGGCGATCTGACGGTAGGGGCCGTGCTTTCCGGTAACCGAAATTTTGAAGGGCGTATCCATCCGCTGGTGAAAACGAACTGGTTGGCGTCGCCGCCGCTGGTGGTCGCGTATGCGCTGGCCGGAAACATGAATATTAACCTCGCGACAGACCCGCTGGGGTACGATCGTAAAGGCGATCCGGTATACCTGAAGGATATCTGGCCTTCGGCGCAGGAAATTGCCCGCGCCGTTGAACTGGTATCATCGGATATGTTCCGTAAAGAGTATGCGGAAGTGTTTGAGGGCACGGAAGAATGGAAATCGATTCAGGTTGAATCGTCCGATACCTACGGCTGGCAGTCGGATTCAACCTATATTCGCCTGTCGCCTTTCTTTGATGAAATGCAGGCCCAGCCTGCGCCAGTCAAAGATATCCACGGCGCGCGTATCCTGGCGATGCTGGGGGATTCGGTAACGACCGACCATATTTCTCCGGCCGGCAGTATCAAGCCGGACAGTCCCGCCGGACGCTATCTGCAAAACCACGGCGTTGAGCGGAAGGATTTTAACTCCTATGGATCACGGCGCGGCAACCATGAAGTGATGATGCGCGGTACGTTCGCCAATATTCGTATTCGCAACGAAATGCTGCCCGGCGTCGAAGGTGGCATGACGCGGCATTTACCGGGTACGGAAGCGATGTCGATTTATGATGCTGCGATGCTCTACCAGCAGGAAAAAACGCCGCTGGCGGTAATTGCCGGGAAAGAGTATGGGTCGGGATCGAGCCGTGACTGGGCGGCAAAAGGTCCGCGGCTGTTAGGTATCCGCGTGGTGATCGCCGAGTCGTTCGAACGTATCCACCGCTCAAACCTGATTGGGATGGGGATCCTGCCGCTGGAGTTTCCACAGGGCGTAACGCGTAAAACGCTTGGACTGACCGGGGAAGAGGTGATTGATATCGCGGATCTGCAAAACCTGCGCCCTGGCGCGACCATTCCGGTGACGTTAACGAGATCGGACGGCAGCAAAGAAACGGTGCCTTGCCGCTGTCGCATTGATACCGCCACCGAGCTGACTTACTACCAGAATGACGGCATCTTGCACTATGTCATTAGAAATATGCTGAACTAAAGCCGTTTATCGGGCCTGCCGTAAACAGGCAGGCCCGCGCTTTAATACCGGTGGCTTACTTGCTTAGCAGGTGGCCCATTTTGGCCGCTTTAGTATCGAGATAATGCTCATTATTTGGATTACGACCCACAATGAGCGGAACGCGTTCCACGATATTAATTCCCGCCTCGGTCAGTATTTCGACTTTCTTCGGATTATTGGTCAGCAGGCGAACTTCATCCACGCCGAGTAATTTGAACATATCCGCGCACAGGGTGAAATCACGCTCATCGGCGGCAAAGCCGAGCTGATGATTGGCCTCCACCGTGTCATAGCCTTGATCCTGTAACGCATAAGCGCGAATTTTATTAAGCAGGCCGATATTGCGGCCTTCCTGACGGTGGTAAATCAGAATACCGCGTCCTTCTTCCGCAATATGCGTCAGCGCGGCTTCCAGTTGAAAACCACAGTCACAGCGCAGACTAAAAAGCGCGTCCCCGGTAAGACATTCGGAATGAACGCGAGCCAGTACTGGCGTTTTACCTGAAATATCGCCAAAAACCAGCGCGGCATGGTCGTGTCCGGTTGCCAGTTCTTCAAATCCCACCATCAGAAAGTCACCCAATGGGGTTGGCAGTTTGGCTTCTGCCACACGTTTAAGCTGCATGTATTTCTCCAGATTATGCTGACGCCTGCGGTGTCGTCGCCTGTTGGCCTGTATCCCGCTATTTTGCCATAAGGCGGCGGACATCACCTAATCACTACCACGTAATTGCTCAGGAATGGCACAAATTTGTCAATTTTCCAGTCCGGCGAGAATTTTCAGTTATGATTGTGATACTTACTTATAAAAGGAGCATCCATGCTTTCAATTGCGAGGCGCACCGCGGCAGGCGCCGCCCTGTTGCTTATCATGCCGCTTGCCGTATGGGTATCAGGCTGGCAGTGGCAGCCAGGACATCAGGTCTGGTGGCTAAAAACGCTATTCTGGATAACGGAAACCGTGACCAAACCCTGGGGCGTTATCACGCATGTGATTCTTTGTGGATGGTTCTTATGGTGCCTGCGATTTCGCCTGCGCGCCGCCATTATGCTGTTTGCGATTCTCGGCGGGGCGATTATCGTCGGGCAGGGCGTGAAGTCATGGGTAAAGGAGCGCGTACAGGAGCCGCGGCCATTTGTGGTCTGGCTTGAAAAAACGCACCATATTCCCGTCGATGAGTTCTACACTTTAAAGCGTACAGAACGCGGACATTTAGTGAAAGAGCAGTTGGCCGGGCAACAGAACATCCCCGTTTTCCTGCGTCAGCACTGGCAAAAAGAGACGGGCTTTGCGTTTCCCTCCGGACACACCATGTTTGCAGCGAGCTGGGCGCTTTTGGCCGTGGGTCTGTTATGGCCGCGCAGACGGACTTTCACCATCGCGTTTTTGTTAGTCTGGGCGACCGGCGTAATGGGCAGCCGTTTGCTTCTGGGAATGCACTGGCCGCGAGATTTAGTGGTCGCCACGCTCATCTCCTGGCTATTAGTTACCCTGGCGACCTGGCTAGCGCAGCGAATTTGCGGGCCGCTTATGCCGCCTCGTGAAGAAGCGCAAGAAATTGCTGAACGCGAGCAGGAAAGCTGACAACGGTTGATTTTCTGACTATTGCCCTTAAATCATCTGATGGCGGGCGCATTTCCATTTCGCGCGAGGCGGGAAAATGGTAATTTAGAAGGCTGGATGCGGTAAGTTGGACACGATTTATTCGCGCAAACCACATAACGGGAAGTAATGTGAAATATTTACTCATTTTCTTACTGGTATTGGCGATTTTTGTTATTTCGGTGACGCTGGGCGCGCAGAATGATCAACAGGTGACGTTTAACTACCTGCTGGCGCAAGGGGAGTATCGTATCTCCACGTTGCTTGCTGTGCTGTTCGCCGTAGGTTTTGCGATTGGCTGGCTGATTTGCGGCCTGTTCTGGCTGCGGGTCCGCGTTTCCCTTGCCCGCGCTGAACGTAAAATTAAACGACTGGAAAACAAGCTTTCGCCAGCAACCGACGTTGCGGTCCCTGCCGATTCGTCGGTTGTTAAGGAATAATCATTTATGTTGGAGTTGTTATTTCTGCTGTTGCCTGTAGCCGCTGCCTATGGGTGGTATATGGGTCGCAGAAGTGCGCAACAAACAAAACAGGATGAAGCTAACCGCCTGTCGCGCGATTATGTCGCAGGGGTTAACTTCCTGCTGAGTAACCAACAAGATAAAGCGGTGGATCTGTTCCTCGATATGCTTAAAGAGGATACGGGCACCGTTGAGGCTCATCTCACTCTCGGTAATCTGTTTCGCTCACGCGGCGAAGTCGATCGCGCCATTCGTATTCATCAAACGCTCATGGAAAGCGCTTCATTGACCTATGAACAGCGTTTACTGGCTGTTCAGCAACTGGGGCGCGACTATATGGCCGCCGGTTTATATGACCGCGCGGAAGATATGTTTAACCAACTTACCGACGAAACGGAATTTCGCGTAGGCGCGTTACAACAGCTCTTGCAAATCTATCAGCTAACCAGCGACTGGCAAAAGGCGATCGAAGTAGCAGAACGGCTGGTGAAACTGGGCAAAGATAAACAGCGTATCGAAATCGCCCATTTTTACTGTGAGTTAGCTTTACAGCAGATGGGCAACGACGACATGGATCGCGCGATGGCGTTGCTGAAAAAAGGTGCCGCCGCAGATAAAAATAGCGCCCGGGTGTCTATCATGATGGGGCGCGTTTATATGGCGAGAGGGGATTACGCCAAAGCGGTCGAAAGCCTGCAACGTGTGATCGTTCAGGATAAAGAGCTGGTCAGCGAAACGCTGGAGATGCTGCAAACCTGTTATCAACAGCTCGGTAAAAATGCCGAGTGGGCGGAGTTTTTACGTCGCGCCGTTGAGGAGAATACCGGTGCTGGCGCTGAGTTAATGCTTGCCGATATTCTGGAAGCACGTGAAGGTAGTGACGCAGCTCAAGTCTATATCACGCGTCAGCTACAGCGACATCCTACCATGCGGGTGTTCCATAAGCTGATGGATTACCATCTCAACGAGGCGGAAGAAGGGCGAGCGAAAGAAAGCCTGATGGTACTGCGTGATATGGTTGGCGAGCAGGTGCGCAGTAAACCGCGGTATCGTTGTCAGAAATGCGGTTTTACCGCCTATACCTTGTACTGGCACTGTCCGTCCTGCCGGGCATGGTCGACCATTAAACCTATTCGCGGACTTGATGGGCAGTAGTATATAAAAAAAGCTTCAATTTAGTTACAACATACTTGATGACGTAAAGCTAGAAACGACGCTGGCATCGGCGGCCAGGGCTTATCAGGTTGTCAATCGAACCTGTTAATTTCCCTGCGCCGCAGGTAGAATGCACGCCGTTTATCCAATTTGCGCCACTTCCGGTGCCCATCATCAAGAAGGTCTGGTCATGACGTTTACTGCTTCATCTTCTTCCTGCGCTATTACTGAATCGCCTGTCGTTGTGGCGTTGGATTACCATGAACGCGATAAAGCCCTGGCGTTTGTCGACAAAATCGATCCTCGCGATTGTCGCTTAAAAGTGGGCAAAGAGATGTTCACGCTGTTTGGTCCACAACTCGTTCGGGATCTCCAGCAACGTGGGTTTGATGTCTTTCTTGATCTAAAATTTCATGATATTCCCAACACCACGGCCCGGGCAGTCGCCGCAGCGGCAGACCTGGGCGTCTGGATGGTAAACGTTCACGCGTCTGGCGGGGCGAGAATGATGGCCGCAGCGCGCGACGCGCTGGCGCCATTCGGTAAAGATGCGCCGTTGCTCATTGCCGTGACCGTGTTGACCAGTATGGAAACCAGCGATCTACACGATCTGGGCGTGACGTTGTCACCGGCGGAACATGCGGAGCGGCTGGCGCGCCTGACGCAGCAATGCGGGCTGGATGGCGTGGTCTGTTCCGCTCAGGAAGCTGTCAGATTTAAACAGGTCTTTGGCGCTGCATTTAAGCTGGTGACGCCGGGCATTCGGCCCGCAGGCAGCGAGGCAGGCGACCAGCGACGCATTATGACGCCCGAACAGGCATTATCCGCCGGCGTCGACTATATGGTGATTGGCCGCCCGGTTACGCAATCGGTAGATCCGGCGCAAACGCTGAAGGATATTAACGCGTCACTGAAACGGGAGGCATAATGAGCGATTCCAATAGTCGTCTGGTTTATTCAACACAGACGGGGCGCATTGAAGAACCTAAAACGGCGCCGGTTCGTCCCAAAGGGGATGGTATCGTTCGCATTCAGCGTCAAACCAGTGGCCGTAAGGGTAAAGGCGTATGTTTGATTACCGGTATCGAGATGAATGATGCGGAATTAACCAAACTGGCGGCTGAACTGAAGAAAAAATGCGGCTGTGGCGGGGCAGTAAAAGAAGGGATTATTGAAATTCAGGGTGATAAACGCGACTTGATAAAATCATTGCTGGAAGCTAAAGGAATGAAAGTAAAATTAGCTGGCGGCTAATGAAAACGCCACGGTTGTAAATTACCGTGGCGTAAAAGTCAACTTTGTCTATTTTTGTAATCCAGACCTGAAAAGAATAAACGTATTATTTTGAGCCGTTCAATATTTAAACGTCTGGATTATTTTCCAACCTGGTGACCAATCACGCCGCCGACCGCCGCGCCGCCCAGGGTGCCTAATGTACTGCCGTCCGTTAACACTGCGCCGCCTAATGCCCCCGCACCTGCGCCAATAGCCGTGTTGCGATCGCGCTTGGACCAGTTTGAGCAGGCGCTCAGAGACATTGCTACGGTGATTGCCAGCACAGCAGCGGCCATTTTTTTGCTCGTCATAAACATAATACTCTCTCCTGAATTAACGATTCACGGAATTAAGCTCACTATAACTATAGTTAAAATAAAACCTGTTAAGAGATTTTCCGTAAAACCTGATTGCGCAGGGGTATATCACGCAGGTGATAGTCACTTCCTGTTATTTCGCTAATATTAATTTTACGACGTTACGCTCGTTACAACAGGTAAATAGTCTTAATTGGGGTGTCAGAAAAGTCTTAGAGAGAGGATGATTTGCCATAGGGCAAACCATCGGGAAATATTTTAAACGGATGAGCCAATAACATTGACTAGCAGCCCCGCATGTTCTAACTGCATTTGATCGCTGGCGGAAATTTTGGAATCCGTAATGACACGATGGAAGCGAGAGAGCGGGCCCAGGGGATAGGGATGCACACAGCCAAATTTGGAGCTATCGGTGAGGACAATCGCTTCTGAGCCTTTTTCCAGAACAGCGTTAACCACATCCGATCGCATCATATCGCGTCCGGTAAAGCCGGTATCAGCCTGCCAGCCATCAATACCGATAAATGCTTTGCTGAAATGCACTTGATGGATAAACTGTCGCGTCAACGGCCCTACCATGCTTTCACTTTTTTTCTGATAGATTCCACCGAGGAGAATGACTTCGCAAGGGGTTTCTTTCAGCAGATGCGCGATATAACTGCTCACGGTGATGATCGTGACATCTTTTTGTTCCGCCAGCGTCCGGGCCAATAGCGCATTGCTGCTGCCATTTTCAATAAAAACGGATTCCCCTGGACTGACCAGCGAGGCGGCGAACTCCGCCAGTCGGCGTTTTAGCGTGTAGTTCGTCATCATGCGAGTCTCTACGTCATCGCTCTCAAGCGAAACGGCGAAACCGTGCGCACGGCGTAAATAGCTCTGTTTTTCCAGGGTATTCAGATCCTGACGAATCGTGACTTCAGATACGCCGGTAATTTTCGCCAGTTCAGCAACGCTCATCTGGCCTTTATCAACCACCATTTGCAAAATTGATTGTTGTCGGGAGTTCATAGTATTAATTTTATTCGTTAAGAGGAGTCAACAGACAGTCAGAGAGCCGGGAAGGGCTAACGGCCATCCCGGACAAATAATCGCTATCAGATTTCCCAGGGCGACCCGGGAGCCTGGGATGGCGAGATACCGTCTTTAACCTGATCTAACAGCTCTGCTCTCAATATTTCAAGGTTATTGATGGCCGAGTGGTAATCGCCAGCAACAAGGATATCCAGCACGGTATCAATGCGTGCGGCAATTCGTTGTGCTTCGATATCAGACATGTTTGTCATCCTTAATGTCAGAAAAGGTTTCAATTCATGATGCAGAAATTAATCTGAAAAGAGAAGGGAAAAATAGGGCTATGCCTGTCTGCACAGGCTGTTCTCCCTATTATCGTCGCCATTAACGCATTTTTTTCGTCTGATAACGTTTGTACCAGCGTTCAAAAGAAACGGCGGGCATAGGTTTGGCGAATAAAAAGCCCTGTCGTTCATTGACGCCGTTTTTTGTCAGGAAGGCATCTTCTTTAGCATTTTCTACACCTTCGGCAATCACTTGTAAATTTAGCGCCTGAGCCACCGCGACAATCGCCCTAACCAGAGATTGCGACAGCGGTTGCTTATGGATATCTCTGACGAAAGCCTGATCCAGTTTAACGGCATCAATAGGGAACCGGGCGAGTTGAGAAAGCGAAGAATACCCTGTGCCAAAATCATCCAGATGAATCTGGGCGCCGAGCTGACTAAATTGCTGGATAACCGATAGCGCCAGCGTGTCGTTTTCGATCAGGCAGCTTTCCGTTAGCTCGACATCGATTGGGCAATACTCAAAATTCAGATCGTACAAAGCCTGTTTAAGCGCAGTAAAAAGCGTCTGGTCGGCCAGTTGTCGCGCCGAAAAGTTAACGGCTACGCGCAAGTTAATCCCCTTATCGCGCCATTTCGCAATCTGGCGAACTACATCCAGAATCACCCAGCGGCCCAGCGGGACGATGAGTCCTGACTCTTCGGCGTATGAGATGAACTCCAGCGGCGGAATTAATCCGCGTTCCGGCGATTGCCAGCGTACCAGCGCTTCCAGGCTACGTACTTCGCCGCGCCAGGTAATTTTGGGCTGATAGTGAATAAGTAACTGGTCGTTTTCCAGCGCTTTTCGCAGGTTTGTATCCAGCCAGTGATAGTCAAATACGCGCTGATTCATTTCCGGCGAAAAAACGCAGAACTGACCGCGGCCGCCTTCTTTGGCGTTATACATTGCGGTGTCGGCAGTGCGAATGAGACTTTCGCTGTCCTGTCCGTGCCGGGGGGCCAACGAAATGCCAATGGCGCATCCCGTGTAAACTTCAATGAGTCCAATACGAAACGGTTGCCGCAGACGGGTAAGGATTCGTGAGGCTACTGCTTCCAGCGCGGCCTGAGACGTATGGGCAGCGAGGACAATGAATTCATCTCCCCCCAGTCTGGCCAGCAATTGATCTTCCTCCAGACAACTCAACAGCGCCAGCGAAACGGCCTGTAAGAGCTGATCGCCAAACATATGCCCATAGGCGTCATTAATTTTCTTGAAATTATCCAGATCGAGATAAACGATACCCACCTGCGACTCGCCAGCCGAGGCAATAGCATGATTAATAAATTCATGAATAGCATTGCGATTGGGCAGGCCGGTGACGGTGTCTGTATTCGCCAGTATGCGTAAACGCTCCTGAGTCCGCCTTTCTTCGGTGATATCCGTGCCTGCGCAGATCAGGAAAATTTCGTTTTTTCCGCTACCGTTATGGACAAATTTATTACGAAATAAGAACAGGCGTTGACCTTTACGAGTCTTTATCCAGCGTTCGATTTCATAGGCATTGACATTGCGAAAAAAATTCTCAATGTAGTGCCGGGAGGCAACCGCCTCCCGGCGACTCATAAATAATTTAAAGACGCTTTGACCAATTACATCTCGCTCTTTTAAGCCCGTGTACTCTTCGCATAACCGATTAAATCGACAGATTTTTCCCCGACTATCCAGTATCGCAATGACTGAGTTGGCTTCTGATACGATTTGCTCGGCAAAAGAGAGTTCCTGCGCCTGCGTTGGCGCGACGGCAGGCGTATCAGGCCAGGTTGCCAGGCTGCCAGCCCATTCACGGTTATTAATCTTACGGCCTACCAGGTGCACAGCGGTAACCTGTTTTTCTATCAACAACGTTATCAGCAGACTGGACGTAATCGCCGTTATTTCCCGGATACGCCCGGCTTGTTCCGGCGATAGCTCGACCGTTTTTTCTGTATCCGTTTCACCTGTCGGGGAGAGATACAGCACGTTGCGGTCATCAGCCAGACGCCAGTGAGAGTGAAGGGGATTTAGCGCCGTTTGTTCCTGAATCTGTTTCATCATGCGTACCATCCCATTTAAGCGCCAGGTGCCCGAAAAGAAAGGTTAGCCATGTTATAAATAAGGGTAATTATGGCTGAACGTATTGTTTTATCTATGTATTCATATGTAATCCAGATTCTGGAAAAAGCATAGTCGCCAGCTAAAAATAACAAGAAATGAGGCGCTTGAATAAGATTAAACTTAGAGCATGACGGAAGGGAGAAGAAGAAAAGAAACGGCCTTTGCCTTCTCAGCAAAGGCCGTTGAGCGAGCTAAGCGTGGTTACGCTGCCGGTCGGGCAATAATGCTGCGGGTTTCCATGCGAACTTCCGCAATAGTGACATCAATGACATCCGTCACTTTATAAACCGTCTCACCTTTAATCTGTACCGTACCGTTTTCCTGGCTGCATACCAGTTCATCGCGAACGGCGTGCAGGAACGGGGCAGGGATAAAGGCGATAGCGCCGTTATCGACCAGTCGCACGCGCATACCACCGCGGCTGACGTCAATAATTTCTGCCGCGAAACGGGTATTTGTCCCCGCCTTATCGTTAAGGAAGCGTGCATATAACCAGTCGCCGACATCGCGCTCCGCCATGCGGTTCAGGCGACGGCGTTCCGCCATTTGTTGGGTGATATCTTCCTGCGGACGCGCAATAGCTTCCCCCTTGATGACCGCTTTCAGCAGGCGATGGTTAATCATATCGCCATACTTACGGATGGGAGAAGTCCAGGTGGCGTAAGCCTCAAGGCCAAGACCGAAATGCGGCCCCGGCTCGGTGCTGATTTCCGCAAAAGACTGGAAGCGACGAATGCGGCTGTCAAGGAAACCGGAGGGCTGCGCATCCAGTTCGCGACGCAGTTTACAGAAGCCTTCCAGCGTCAGCACCTCTTCGGCATCGACATGCAGACCATGCGTTTTCAGCAGCGCGGCCAGCGCGTCGGCATTCGCGGGATCGAAGCCCGTATGTACGTTGTAAATACCGAAACCGAGCTTATCGCGCAGTACGCGCGCGGCGCAAAGGTTAGCGGCGATCATCGACTCTTCTACGATACGGTTAGCGATACGGCGCGGTTCCGCCACAATATCCAGTACTTCGCCTTTTTCGCCAAGCACAAAGCGGTAATCCGGGCGGTCTTTAAAGACTAACGCATGATGATGACGCCACTCACTGCGGCTTAGACAAATACGGTGCAACAGACGAATCTGCTGGGCAATGTCTTCGTTCTCCGGCTGCCAGGTGCCGTTATTTTCCAGCCAGTCGGAGACATTGTCGTACGCCAGCTTGGCCTTCGATTCGATGGTGGCCGCAAAAAAGGCGATATCATCGTCAATGGTGCCGTCCGCGGCGATGATCATGCGACAGGCGAGCGCCGGACGCACTTCGTTGGCGCGCAGCGAACACAGATCGTCAGACAGCTCACGCGGCAGCATAGGAATATTGAAGCCCGGCAGGTAGTTGGTGAAGGCGCGAATTTTCGCTGTGTTATCCAGCTTACTGCCTTCGGCAATCCAGGCGGTAGGATCGGCGATAGCCACCGTAAGCTGGAGTCTGCCGTCCGCTAATTCCTCAGCGTAAAGCGCGTCATCCATATCTTCAGTGCTGGCGCTATCGATAGTGACGAAATTCAGCGCGGTCAGATCCTGGCGCTCCAGCCCTTCGTCCAGCATCTCCGTCGCTACGCCGTTCGGCGCTTCTTTTTCCAGGTTGTGGCGGGCAAGCGTAACCCACCAGGGAACAAAGTGATCGTCGGCAAAGGTGATGTACTGCGTTAAATCGGCGTAAAACGAACGGTCGCCTTTAAGCGGATGGCGGCGCATTTCGGCAACCGCCCAGTCACCTTCTTTGAACTCATGCTGAACGCCGCGCGCGGCGCGGCAGGGAATCGCGTCTTTCAGCAACGGATGATCCGGCACGATGGACAGGCGGTCATTTTTACCCTGAACTTTTCCCACAAAACGCGTCAGGAACGGTTCGATCAGTTCTTCCGGCTCGGCAGACTCACGTTCTTTTTCCGTGTGGATGACCGCGACGATACGATCGCCATGCATCACTTTTTTCATCTGCGGCGGAGGAATGAAGTAGCTTTTTTGCGCGTCAACCTCAAGGAAGCCAAAGCCTTTTTCCGTGGCTTTTACGACCCCTTCAGCGCGCGGCGTCTGGGAATGCAGTTGCTGTTTAAGCTGCGCTAGCAGCGGGTTGTCCTGAAACATATTCGTCTATTTTCGTAGCCAAAAGAGCGGCTGACAGTTTTACGCGATTCTGCCTGGCGCAGCAAGCGCTCTTTCAGTAATGGATGAGTTAATAGGTTTCGCCCAACGCGATTTTTAAACGATTTAACCATCCGCACACGCCGCACCAGCCTAACATATTAATGGCCTGCTCCGATGAAACTCCCCTGGTGAGTAGCGGGAAAAAATGCGCGGCGCTAAAGCGATCGGGCGCTCTGGTGAGCCATTGTATCGCCTGTGTCAGCGCAGGCTCAAGTTCCCAACGAGCGATGTCGTCGTCTTCCTGGCGTAACGTGATGACAGCGCGACGCCACGCGCCAGGTTGGGTTGCCTGTTCGTTAAAGCAGGCGGCGCTGCCGTTGATACGTGATGTGAGGAGCGTGATAAGTGGAAGTAAAGAAGGGGGCGATGCAGTGTGTAATGTGCTGGTCAGTATGCGTTCGAGTAACGCGAATGAAGACGGATCGCGCATGAGTACCGGCGCCATCATTTGGCATTGTGAAGACGAATATTGCCGCCGAACTTTGGTATGGGCTGGAGGATATTCTACCAGACTGGCGGCGGGCCGCCATATCGTCTGGGGGTTTTGAAACCGCGCGGCCCTGGCAAAGCGCTGCATCTCCTGGCCGGGCAGTTCGCGCACGGGCAGACGGCAAAACGCCTGAAATATCGCCGCTACCCGCGCCTGAAAACCGATAAACCCAATGATCTGATTGATGAGTACGGTATCCCGGGCGGTTAATCCCACCTCTGCAAGCTGTTCGCGGGCTCGCGTATTGATAACGGAGGGGGAGCCGGCAAGCTGACGAGCGTATTGCGTAATTTGCGCCAGCCGTTGATTGCTCTCTCTTGAGGCGTCAGGGCCAGGTAGCGGCGCCAGACGCGCGGCATAATGGCGGCACAAACGCTGAACCCCAAATACCTGAGCGGCGGTCAGCGCGGTGCTCATACGTTCATAGGCGCTAAACGTATGAAGCCGGTCGTTGAGAACCGTGCGGGGAAATAAGACATCCGCCAACTGGCGAGCGGGCTTTAACCATGACTCAAAAGGCGTCAACGCGGTTTCTGATACCGTTAAATCCAGTAAAAAACGATCGTTAACATACGCGGCTTCCGGCATCAGCGAAAGCGGGGGTTGTGACGACATAGTGGATTGTGTTTCATGATACCAGTGGCTTTTACCCGCTTTTCGGCATTGTTCCATAGGGTTTCCCGAGGATGAAATGGCGATCGATAATGATTCGGCGTCGGATCGTTTATGCTGGATTATCCTGGCGTATGCGGGAAAGGGATGAAAGATTGTTAGGTGATAACAAATATCAGAACGCTATATAACGAGATGAGCGGTGAGTGAGGGGAATGGGGCAGCACAGCCGTGCCGCCCGCTAATAAACTTAATGCGCTTACTTCAGTTCCAGTTCATTCATTGCCGCAATGCTGAACCCGCCGTCAACATGGACGACTTCGCCAGAAATGCCTGCCGAGAGATCGGAACACAGAAACGCCGCTGAGTTACCCACATCTTCAATGGTCACGGTGCGACGAATTGGCGTAACGGCTTCACAATGCGCCAGCATTTTACGGAAGTCTTTAATACCGGACGCCGCCAGCGTGCGGATTGGACCCGCAGAGATGGCGTTGACGCGAACCCCTTCCGGTCCCATAGCGTTTGCCATATAACGCACGTTGGCTTCCAGAGAGGCTTTCGCCAGACCCATGACATTGTAGTTCGGGATGGCGCGCTCCGCTCCCAGATAAGACAAGGTCAACAGCGCAGAACCCGGATTCAGCATGGTGCGGCAGGCTTTCGCCATGGCAACAAAGCTGTAAGAGCTAATATCGTGAGCGATTTTAAAGCCTTCGCGGGTAACCGCATTAACATAATCGCCGTCCAGCTGATCGCCAGGCGCGAAACCGATCGAGTGTACAAAACCGTCAAATTTCGGCCAAACGTTACCCAGCTCTGCAAACATAGCGTCAATGCTGGCATCTTCAGCGACATCACACGGTAAAACGATGCTGGAACCCAGCTGGGCAGCAAATTCTTCTACACGGCCTTTCAGTTTGTCGTTCTGGTAGGTGAACGCCAGTTCAGCTCCTTCGCGGTGCATCGCCTGTGCGATACCGTAGGCGATGGACAGTTTACTGGCCACGCCAGTGACCAGAATGCGCTTACCGGAAAGAAAACCCATAGCTTTAATCCTTATAGTCATTGCTTATTTTTTGCTTTTACGAACAATGGTTAACAGCAACTTTTCAACATTATTCGAAATTAGTCTGAAATTATATCCCACTCCTGGCCCCGTGTGTCACGCTATTTTTCCGCCGCTATCACCGGCAGGTGACGTTCTAAAACCACACGGTAACGAAGTCCCTGAGGATTTTGAGCACTCCCCGGGGCCAAACTGGCAAATCAAAGAGTCTAATGGGACAGGCCCTACGGTGCAGTATACCAGCTGGTGTAAGGTTCGCCTCATCCAACCAGAGACACCGGGACGGACAGCAAGTACGATAGCGATGCGCTTTCCACCAGACAAATAAAGGTTCTGTAGGAAGCCTGAATATTCATCCAAATGGTTTACCTCACCTATTAGCGATGTTATGGACATGTAATTTTAACCAGCAAATGCTTAACAAAAATAATTTCTTTTTTAGGTGCTGAAGGTTTTCTCTATTTATTGATGCAGAGTAATACTGAATATGAAAAATTTTGGAAATCAGGTGATTACAGTAGTTACAAATCAGGTTTTTATATGTTTGCATGTATATTATAATAAATTTTCAGAGGATGAGACATATGCCGTTTACATTTCAGATCGGAAATCATAGTTGCCAGATATCAGAAAGGTATTTAAGAGATATCATCGATAATAAAAGAGAGCATGTTTTTTCAACGTGTGAGAAATTTATAGATTTTTTCAGGAATATATTTACCAGGCGAAGTTTAATTTCTGATTATAGAGAAATCTATAATCTGCTGTGCCAAAAAAAAGAGCATCCCGATATTAAAGGGCCTTTCTCTCCAGGACCATTTTCGAAGCGAGATGAAGACTGTACACGATGGCGCCCCCTTCTTGGATATATTAAACTTATTGATGTCTCCAGGCCTGAAACAATGGATAAATACACTGTAGAGGTATTAGCACATCAAGAAAATATGTTACTACTACAGATGTTTTACGACGGAGTATTAGTGACCGAGACGGAGTGTTCTGAACGTTGCGTCGATTTTTTAAAAGAAACGATGTTTAATTATAATAACGGGGAAATTACGCTTGCCGCTTTGGGTAATGATAATCTACCGCCGAGCGAGGCAGGTAGTAATGGAATCTATGAGGCTTTTGAGCAACGTTTGATAGACTTCCTGACCACGCCCGCCACGGCGTCTGGTGATGAGAGCGGCGCTATTGATCAGACGGATGCATCACAACCAGCGGCAATAGAGGCGTTTATTAACTCGCCGGAGTTTCAGAAAAATATTCGCATGCGTGATATTGAAAAAAATAAAATAGGTAGCGGAAGTTATGGGACAGTCTATCTGTTAAATGATGAGTTTGTTGTTAAGATTCCAATTAATGAGCGGGGAATAAAAGTGGATGTTAACTCTCCGGAGCATCGTAATTGTCATCCTGATCGTGTCAGTAAGTATTTGAATATGGCCAATGACGACAAGAATTTTTCTCGTTCGGCCTCCATGAATATTAATGGTAAAGACGTTACAGTTTTAGTTTCAAAATATATTCAAGGTCAGGAGTTCGATATTGAAGATGAAGATAACTATCGAATGGCGGAGGCGCTTCTTGAATCCCGGGGGGTTTATATGCATGATATAGATAACGTAGGTAATATTCTGATTAAAGAGGGGGTACTTTTCTTTGTCGATGGCGATCAAATCGTGCTGTCACAAGAATCCCGGCAACAGCGAAGCGTTTCTCTTGCAACAAGGCAACTGGAAGAGCAAATTAAGGCCCGTTACCTGGTAAAATTAAAGCAGTCCGAGACCGAAGGAAATACTGAAGATATTGAATATTATAAGTCACTTATTACAGAACTTGATGAGTTAATCGGAGAGGAAGAACAGGCACCTGCGCCAGGAAGACGTTTTAAACTAGCCGCGCCGGAGGAAGGGACTCTTGTGGCTAAGGTATTAAAGGATGAATTAAAAAAATAGCATTTAGTTCCGTTCTTTTCTGCGAATCGCCGGGGGCACATTCGCTACAGATTTACCGATCAATTATTGAGAGTTGCTATTCGCTTAAAGGTCGTTCGGGGGATCTGGACAGCCTGTAGCGGAGATGCAACTCGCCACTAGGGTTGGCGATGCCGCGCTGCCATAGTGGGTGAAATGCCTCGCAATGGTGTAACAACATTAACTCGCCTTGATTTTTCCCCTCTGCCTGACAAGAAAAACCTGGCTTTACGGATGGTCTCATGCCGTCGTATTAGCGTTGTTCGGCGTAGTATGTAAATTTCCTTATAGCAATAGAAGAACATTCTCAAAACATAAAATTAGCAAGTTATCATGAAGTTAACATATATTGTTTTTTTCGATCATTTTTTATATATTGATCGTTTTTATTGATTGATTTGCGTTAAAAGCGCATTATCAGGGAGTTAAGATCAAGTGGAGTGGTCACATGCGCTATTTTTTTATGGCAGAGCCGATAAGGGCAATGGAGGGGGATTTACTGGGTGTCGAAATTATTACCCATTTTGCATCGTCGCCCGCTCGTCCGCTACACCCTGAGTTTGTTATCTCGTCATGGGACAATTCGCAGAAGCGCCGTTTTCTGCTTGATCTGTTGCGGACAATCGCGGCCAAACATGGCTGGTTTCTACGCCACGGCCTATTCTGTATCGTAAATATTGATCGGGGTATGGCGCAGCTTGTCCTTCAGGATAAAGATATTCGCGCATTACTACACGCCATGCTATTTGTGGAGCTGCAGGTCGCTGAACATTTTTCATGTCAAGATAACGCCTTAATCGATCCTTTAATACACGCGCTTCATAAGCAACCTAATCCATTATGGCTGGGCGACCTGGGCGTAGGGAATGCAACTGCTGCGCCATTAGTTTGCGGGTGTTTTAGCGGCGTAAAACTTGATCGCAGCTTTTTTGTCTCACAAATTGAAAAAATGACGTTTCCGCTGCTTGTCAAACATATCCGGCGTTATTGTGACAAGATCGTGGTGGGGGGCCAGGAAAACACACGCTATTTGCCGGTGTTAAAAACGGCAGGCATTTGGGCAACCCAGGGCACGTTATTTCCTTCCGTTGCGTTAGAAGAGGTTGAAACATTGCTGTTGGGCAGTCGCATGAACACCCTCAGAGAATCGAACTGAGGGTATTTGTTTCGCTTAGCGATCCTTTCGCCATGCGTCAGCGGTCAGCGCCTCGCCAAAATGGCCTGCGATTAAACGGCGGGTAAGCTCATGTAGCGGAGAGGCGAGCACATCGGCGGTGCTGCCGCGTTCAACCACTTCCCCCTGATGCATCACTAATACCTGATCGCTAATATGCTTCATCATGCCGATATGCTGCGTGACATAGATATAGGAGATGCCTTGCTTTTCCTGCAATTCAAGCATCAGATTGATGAGCTGCGAGCGCATGGACATATCAAGCGAAGCCAGCGCTTCGTCCGCGATAATGACTTTAGGGCGTAAAATCAGCGCGCGGGCCAGGCCCAGACGCTGTTTCTGCCCCGGCGCCAGCATATGCGGGTAGTAGCTTACGTGATCGGGCAATAGCCCCACCATACGCATCGTCTCGACAATCTGTTTGCGCCGCTGTTCCGGCTCCAGATCGGTATTAAGGCGCAGGGGGAAGTCAAGGATCTGCGAAATACGTTGACGTGGATTCAGTGACGTTGAGGGGTCCTGAAAAATCATTCGAATACGTTGGCTTCGAAACGAATAGTCGCCGTAATGCAGGGGATGATCGTCAATAAGAAGCTCGCCGCTGGTGGGTTCAATCATGCCGGCCAGCATCTTCGCCAGCGTGGATTTGCCGGAACCGTTTTCGCCGATAATGGCCAGGGTCTGACGCTCACGAAGCGTAAAGCTTAATGGTTTCACGGCGTCGACGGTCTGGCGACGAAACCATCCTGTCCGGTAGCGAAAGGTTTTACTCAGGTTGCGCACTTCAAGCAGAGTTTCCACCATATCACTCTCTCTCCATATTCAGCGGAAAATGACAGGCATAGAGATGATTTTTCGCGCCGGTTAAGCGTGGCGTGATAATGCATTCTCGTTGCGCGTAAGGGCAGCGTGGCCCCAGACGACAACCTATCGGTAACTGCTCCAGTAGCGGGATCGCGCCTGGCAGCGTATTCAGACGGCTTTTATGCGGCATCGCGCTGCCAAAATCCGGAATCGCGCGGATAAGCGCCTGCGTATAAGGATGATGTGGCGTCGTCACCAGATCTTTACTTGGCGCGGTTTCTACCGTCTGGCCGCAGTATAAAACGTTGATTTTATCAGCCCACTGACTCAGCATTTGCAGGTCGTGGCTAATCAACAGAATGGTGGTATTACTGTTTTGATTCAGTCGGGTCAGCAGGCGAAAAATTTGCGCCTGCGTCGTTGGTTCCATTGAGTTGGTGGGTTCATCAGCGATCAGGAGTCGCGGTTGATTCGCCAGCGCGATAGCGATCATAACTTTCTGACACTCACCATCGGTCAGTTCATAGGGAAAACTGCGCATCGCGTCTTTATGATCTTTAATTCCCACCCGGTGCAGTAATTCAATTGCACGCCGTTTACGCCAGCCTAAACGCTGCCACCAGCGGCCTTTATAGGTCCAGGCGGGAATATTTTGCATTAACTGGCGGCCGACGCGTTCGGAAGGATCAAGGCACGACTGCGGCTCCTGGAAGATCATCGACACATTATGTCCGACCAGCTTACGCCGTTCACGTGAGGAGAGGCGCAGCAGATCGATATCATCAAAACGCATACGGTCGGCAGTGACTCGCCAGTTGTCTTTCGCGACGCCGCAAATAGCTTTAGCAATCAAGCTCTTTCCGGAACCCGATTCACCTACCAGGCCGCGAATTTCACCTTCGCTTAATGTCATACTGACGCGATCGACCGCTTTTACCCAACCTTCGCTGGTTTTAAATTCAATGGTGAGATTGCGGATATCCAGTAACGGCATTATTCCACCCCCGCAATAATCGCACGACGAATCCCATCTCCGAGCAGGTTTACCAGTAAAACACTGAGCGTTATCGCCGCGCCGGGTAGCATAACGGTCCACGGCGCGACATAGATTAGCTCCAGCGCATCCCCCAACATGGCGCCCCATTCAGGAGAGGGAAGCTGCGCGCCGAGATCTAAAAATCCCAGCGCGGCGATGTCCAGAATCGCCATCGACAGCGCCCGGGTAATTTCGGTGACCAGACCGGCGGTAATATTCGGTAAAATGGCGAACCACAGAATATTCAGCGTTGTCGCGCCATCCAGACGGGCGGCAATGACGTACTCTTTTTCCAGTTCATCATGCACCATGCTGTAGACGGAACGTACCATTCGCGGCAACAGGGCCAGCCAGACGGCAAACATCGCGTGTGACAGATGTGGGCCGGCAAATGCCACGACGATAATCGCCAGCAAGAGCGAAGGGATGGAAAGCAGCGTGTCCAGAATATGGTTCAGCACGGCAGAGCGTAAACCGTGCGTCGCGCCTGCCACTACGCCGAGGACTAATCCACATAGCGTAGCCGCCAGCGTTACGATAAACGCGCCGCCGACCGTGGGCGCCGCGCCGCTTAACAGGCGGCTCAGCACATCGCGCCCCAGATCGTCAGTCCCCAGAAAAAAGGAGACTTCGCCATAGCGTGACCAGGAGGGTGGCAGTAGCTGATAGCCCAGAAATTGCTGATCGATACCATAGGGCGCGATCCAGCCGCCAAAAATACACAGCAACGCCAGACCGGCGCATCCATACAGACCTACCATCGCAGGCGCGTCGCTATAAAATTTACGCCAGGCAGTGCGCAGGGTGCCTGGCGGGCGCTTTTCGCTGTATACGCTATCGTAAGGCATACCATTCCTTATGTTTCAGAGGGTTAGCCATAGCACCCAAAATATCGGAAATCACATTGACCACAATAACCAGCGACCCAATGACCATCACGCCAGCGGAAATAGCGGCATAGTCCTGCTGACGAATGGCGTGAATTAACCATCGTCCCAGCCCTGGCCAGCTGAAAACCATTTCGGTAATCATCGCCAGCGTTAACATGGTTGAAAACTGCAGACCAAGACGGGGAATGACCGGCGGCAGCGCATTATGCAACACGTGACGGCGTAAAATCGTAAAGCGCGATAAGCCGCGCGTGGCCGCCGCTTTAACGTAGTTCTGATCGTAGACCTCAATAGTGCTGATTCGCATCAGGCGGATCACTTCTGTGGTCGGCGCGACGGAGAGCGTGAGCACCGGTAAAACCATATGCCGTATGGCGCTCATCACCATTTCATCACGCCATGGCGAATCTGAAATCCAGGCGTCAATGATGGCGAAACCGGTAACCGGTTTAACTTCATAAAGCAGGTCAAATCGCCCGGATACCGGCAGCCACCCCAGCGTGAGCGAAAAGAACAGTGTGAGCAGAAGCGCCAGCCAGAAAACCGGAATTGAGAAACCTAATAGTGCCAGCGCGCTGATAAAACGATCCGGCCATTTGCTACGCGTCACGCCCGCCAGCATCCCGACCGGGATGCCGACCATCAGCGCAAAACCAAAGGCGAGAATGCACAGCTCCATCGTGGCGGGAAACACCTCTTTAAGCTGTTCGGAGATCAGCTGGCCGTTAATGCTGGACACGCCAAAGTCCCAGTGCAGCAGACCGTTGAACCAGAAAACCCAGGCATTCCATAATGATGCGCCTTGTAGCGGCGCATGCGGCGTAAAATAGCTCAGGCTAAAGCCGATAAAGGTCAGGAAGAAGAGCGTCACCAGCAACAGCAATAACCGACGCAGGGTGAAGATAATCATGGTTTTTTCACCTCTTCGTGTTTTTCGCGGGAGACGCCGGCAAAAGACGCATTGCCGAACGGGCTTAACACCAGCCCTTTAATATCGTAGCGGTAAGCCTGCAGGCGTAGTGATGATGCCAGCGGCAGTATCGGCAGCTCTTTCTCCAGGATATTCTGCGCTTCCTCATACGCTTCTATGCGCGAAGCCAACTGCTGCGACGACAGTGCCTTACGCAGCACGCTGTCAAATTCAGGGTTACACCAGTGGGCGAAATTGGTTTGCGAATTGATGGCCGCACAGCTTAACAGCGGTCTGAAAAAGCTATCCGGATCGTTGCTGTCCGTGGCCCAGCCGGATAAGGTCAGATCGTGATTCATATCCATCAGGCGCGCCTCCTGAAAACGACCTTCAACCGGCACAATGACCACTTTTACGCCAACCTGCGCCATATCCGCCTGAATAAGCTCCGCCGTTTTTAGCGGACTTGGGTTCCAGGCCTGAGAACTGGTCGGCACCCAGAGATGCAGCGTAAGATTCTCAATGCCCAGCGCTTTTAGCTGTTCGCGCGATTTTTCCGGATTGTACTCCGTAATTTTGGCATCGTTATCGTAAGCCCATGAGGCTCTCGGTAAAATGGAGGCTGCGGTTTCCGCCGTGCCGTAATAAATCGACTGCATCAGACGCTGGTTGTTGATCGATAAGGCCAGCGCATGGCGCACTGCGGGATTATTCAACGGCGGCTTATCGGTGTTAAAGGCCAGATAGGCGATATTCATCCCCGGGCGCAACGTCAGGCGCAAACGCGGATCGTCGCGTAAAATAGTTAGCTGGCTGGCGGCGGGCCAGGCCAGAACATCGCATTCACCGGTCAGTAATTTCGATAAACGCCCGGTACCGCCGGAGCCTAAATCCACTACCACTTGCGGCATCAGCGGTTTGCCGCGCCAAAACCCATCGTGGCGCTGGAGACGAATAAACTGTCCGGCACGGTACTCCGAAAGCTGGAAAGGCCCGGTGCCGACCGGTTGGCGGTCTAGCAGTTCCTGACGATCTTTTCGGCTAAGCTGCGCGGCGTACTCAGCGGACATGACGGAAGCGTAGTGTGTAGCCAGATGCCATAAAAAGGAGGCGTCTGGCTGCGTCAGGCGAAACTCAACGGTGTTATTGTCCAGCTTACGCACGCTTTTTACATTGTCGGCGAACTGTAGGCTATCAAAGTAGGGGAAGCTACTGCCGTTGATGTTATGCCACGGATGCCGACGATCAAAAATCCGCTGAAAGGTAAAGACGACATCATCAGCATTGAGTTTTCGGGTCGGCGTAAACCAGGCGGTTTTTTGAAAGGAAACGTCGCGGCGCAGGTGAAAACGGTACGTTGCCCCGTTATCCAGCACTTCCCAGCTTTCTGCCAGCTCTGGGACTAAACGATAAGTATAGGGATCGACATCCAACAGGCGGTCATATAACTGGGCTGCCAGGGTATCGACGATAAGGCCGCTGCTCGCTTTTTGCGGATTAAAGGTGTTGACCTGCCCGCTGACACAATACACAAAGCCGCTATCGCGAATATCTGCACTCGCAGTTTGTTCGGGCGCAGCCGCAGCCGTAGCCTGACTACTTAGTAGACCCGCTATCACGATCAGAGACGATAAAACCAGGCGCATAATAGTTAAGTTTTTGAAGTTCAATTTGCAAAGTGTATCGCACTTCGGCCCGCCACGTAAAAATGTCGGTGGATAACTGGCGTAAATGTCGTCAATTAGCCGGAGAAATAGCTAAAGCTGATGCTTTTTAAGCAAGGCGCGAAACTGGTGGTAGGTGAGCGCCAGCAAATCGGCGGCTCGTTTCTGGTTAAATTTCGCCTGCTGTAAGCTACGTTGCAGCAGCGCTTTTTCCTGTTGCAGTTGAAACTCACGTAATTTGAGCGGCAGGTCAGGCGTGGCGGATGCCGCTGGCAGGGCGGGCGTGGGCGGTTCGGCGGGATGGCGTTGAAAAGGATCGATAACAATTTCATCCAAAGGATGTTCACTGCTGCCGTGGCGATACACTGAACGTTCGACTACGTTTTTCAGCTCGCGGACATTACCCGGCCAGGCGTAATGCAACAACGTTTCTTTTGCCCGATCGGTAAAACCGGGAAATAAGGGCAGACGTAGCTCACGACACATCTGAATAGCAAAATGCTCGGCCATCAGCATAATATCGCTCTGGCGTTCGCGCAGCGGCGGCAGTTGTACAACATCAAAAGCCAGCCTGTCGAGCAGATCGGCACGAAATGTCCCTTCCTTCACCATGGCGGGTAAATCGGCATTAGTGGCGCATACTAATCGCACATTAACCTGTAACGGCTGGCTGCCGCCGACGCGCTCTAGCTCGCCATATTCAATCACCCGCAGCAGCTTTTCCTGTACCAGCATCGGCGCTGTCGCCAGTTCATCCAAAAACAGCGTGCCGCCATCGGCGCGTTCAAAGCGACCGGGATGGCGTTTTTGCGCCCCGGTAAAAGCACCCGCTTCATGACCAAACAGTTCGGAGTCCAGCAGGTTTTCGTTAAGCGCCGCGCAGTTAAGCGAGATAAGCGGCCCCTGCCAGCGTGAAGAGAGATAGTGCAGGCGATTGGCGATAAGTTCTTTACCCGTCCCGCGTTCGCCAATAATCAGCACTGGCTTATCCAGCGGCGCGAGCCGGGAGACTTGTTCCAGTACTTCAAGAAAACGGTTTGCCTCGCCGAGCAGGTTATCTTTAAATTCAGCCATGATGAAAATCGCCACTTGTTAGTGTTTTTCACCACTTTATCCTTTTTTGCTGGCGAGGTAAAACGAAACAATTTCTTTATTATCAGTGATATGAAAAGTTGGCACGAAAATTGTATTAATCATGTAGCAGGGCATCGCCCGTTATCAGAACATTATGTGAGGATTGAATTATGGGTATTTTTTCTCGTTTTGCCGACATCGTGAACGCCAATATCAATGCGTTGTTGGAAAAAGCGGAAGATCCGCAGAAGCTGGTGCGCCTGATGATTCAGGAGATGGAAGATACGCTGGTGGAGGTTCGCTCGAACTCCGCGCGTGCTTTAGCGGAAAAGAAACAGTTATCCCGTCGTATTGAACAGGCCACGACTCAGCAGACCGAGTGGCAGGAAAAAGCGGAACTGGCTCTGCGCAAAGATAAAGACGATCTGGCGCGCGCCGCATTGATTGAAAAACAAAAGCTGACCGATTTAATTGCTACGCTTGAACAGGAAGTCACGCTGGTGGATGACACGCTGGCGCGCATGAAGAAAGAGATTGGCGAGCTGGAAAACAAACTCAGCGAAACACGCGCTCGCCAGCAGGCGCTGATGCTGCGTCATCAGGCGGCGAGTTCTTCCCGCGATGTCCGTCGTCAGCTTGACAGCGGCAAACTGGATGAAGCCATGGCGCGGTTTGAATCCTTTGAACGTCGTATCGATCAAATGGAAGCGGAAGCGGAAAGCCATCGTTTTGGTAAGCAGCAATCGCTGGACCAACAGTTTGCCAACCTGAAAGCCGATGATGAAATCAGCGAGCAGCTGGCGCAGTTGAAAGCCAAAATGAAGCAAGATAATCAATAATGACAATGGCGGCGCCGATACGCGCCGTCGCTCATCAGCTTTAGGTGTAAGGAGAACGCATGAGCGCGCTATTTCTGGCCATCCCGTTAACCATTTTTGTGTTGTTTGTGTTACCGATTTGGCTGTGGCTGCATTACAGCAACCGCGCCGGTCGGGGAGAACTGTCGCAAAGCGAGCAGCAACGCTTACTGCAACTCACAGACGACGCGCAACGTATGCGCGAGCGCATTCAGGCGCTGGAAGACATTCTTGATGCAGAGCATCCGAACTGGAGAGAGCGCTAATGGGTGGAATCAATCTGAATAAAAAACTATGGCGTATGCCGCAAAAGGGCATGGTGCGTGGCGTTTGCGCCGGGATCGCCGACTACCTTGATGTACCGGTAAAACTGGTGCGTATTCTGGTCGTGCTGTCGATTTTCTTTGGGCTGGCGTTTTTTACCGTAGTGGCCTATATCGTTCTGTCTTTTGTACTGGACCCTATGCCGGATAATCTGGCCGCAGGCAAACCGCAGCCGACCAGCGGCGAACTGCTGGATACCGTAGACAGAGAGCTTGCCGCAGGCGAAAAGCGTTTGCGAGAAATGGAACGCTACGTCACGTCAGATACGTTCACACTGCGTAGTCGTTTCCGTCAACTTTAAGTGTTATATCGGGAAGGTGAAGATGAATACTCGCTGGCAACGCGTCGGGCAGAAGGTGAAGCCCGGCTTCAAAATAGCAGGTAAGCTGGTTCTGTTGACCGCGTTACGCTACGGGCCTGCCGGCGTGGCGGGATGGGCGGTAAAATCCGTCGCCCGTCGTCCGCTAAAAATGTTGCTGGCGTTTGCGCTGGAGCCAGTACTTCGTAAGGCGGCGAATAAAATTTCGCGGCGTTACAAATAGCGAGTCTGGTCATAATATTTCGTTAAGCTCTGGCGTATAGTGTGTGCGAAATACATTACGTGTCAGGACGGAAGTATGTTGAAAAAAGGAATATTTGCGTTAGCGTTATTCATAGCCATGCCGCTTTATGCCGCAGAATACTGGATAGATGTCCGCATTCCGGAACAATATCAGCGAGAGCATATTCAGGGCGCGATTAATATCCCATTGCAGGAGATTAAATCTCATATCGAAACGGTAGTTCCAGACAGGAACGATACGGTAAAGTTATATTGCAACTCCGGACGACAGTCGGGCATGGCAAAACAAATGTTGCTTGATATGGGGTATACGCACGCGATGAATATGGGCGGTATCAGTCGTCTTGATATGCCGAAAGTAAAAAAATAGATAATCTATTGCTCAATACTCATACTAACCGCGGCGCTTAATGCGCCGTTGTTGATCTCTCCGGGTAGTTGATAATAACGTTTTTGCACATATCTATAACGCAGGCTCGTTATTATTTTTTCTTCTCTTCAGGCTCAACAGGATGTCAATGAAGCGACTTAAAACTGAACTCAACGCGCTGGTCAATCGTGGGGTAGACAGGCATTTGCGTCTTGCCGTAACCGGGTTGAGCCGCAGCGGTAAAACAGCGTTTATCACGGCGATGGTTAACCAGTTGCTTAATGTCCACGCGGGCGCGCGCTTACCGTTGCTCAGCGCGGTACGCGAAGAACGCCTGCTTGGCGTAAAGCGCGTGCCTCAACGTGATTTTGGTATTCCCCGTTTTACCTACGACGAGGGGATACTTCAGCTTTATGGCAATCCTCCCGCATGGCCCACACCGACGCGCGGCGTGAGTGAGATTCGGCTGGCGTTGCGCTATCGCTCCAACGACTCGCTGCTGCGCCATTTTAAAGATACCTCGACATTGTATCTGGAGATTGTGGACTATCCAGGGGAATGGTTACTCGATCTGCCCATGCTGGCTCAGGATTATTTAAGCTGGTCCCGTCAGATGAACGGCTTGTTACAAGGGCAACGCGCTGAGTGGGCCGCAAAATGGCGGCAACTATGCGACGGACTCGATCCGCTGGCGCCCGCCGATGAAAATCGGCTGGCGGAGATTGCCGCCGCCTGGACGGATTATTTGCATCAGTGTAAATCGCAGGGATTGCATTTTATTCAGCCTGGACGGTTTGTTTTGCCGGGCGATATGGCGGGCGCGCCAGCGTTGCAGTTTTTCCCGTGGCCGGATGTGGACGCCTTCGGCGAGTCAAAACTGGCGCAGGCGGATAAACAGACCAACGCTGGAATGCTGCGCGAACGCTTTAACTACTATTGCGAAAAAGTGGTCAAGGGGTTCTACAAAAATCATTTTCTACGCTTTGATCGCCAGATTGTGCTGGTCGACTGTCTGCAACCGCTTAATAGCGGGCCGCAGGCGTTTAATGATATGCGTCTCGCCTTAACGCAGTTGATGCAAAGTTTTCACTATGGCCAGCGGACTCTGTTTCGCCGCCTGTTTTCGCCGGTGATTGATAAATTGCTGTTCGCCGCGACGAAAGCCGACCATGTCACCCTCGACCAACATGCCAATATGGTGGCCTTGCTCCAGCAGCTTATTCAGGATGCCTGGCAAAATGCCGCGTTTGAAGGCATTAGTATGGATTGCCTGGGGCTGGCGTCGGTACAGGCGACCACCAGCGGCGTGATTGAGGTCAACGGTGAAAAAATCCCGGCTTTACGTGGAAACCGTTTGAGTGACGGCGCGCCGTTAACCGTGTACCCCGGCGAAGTGCCTTCGCGTTTGCCGGGACAAGCGTTTTGGGATAGTCAGGGTTTTCAGTTCGAAGCCTTTCGTCCGCAGGTGATGGATGTTGATAAACCGTTACCACATATTCGTCTGGACGCTGCGCTGGAGTTTTTAATAGGAGATAAGCTGCGATGAGCGAACCGTTAAAACCGCGTATTGATTTTGCAGAACCGCTAAAGGAGGAACCTACGTCGGCCTTCAAAGCGCAGCAAACTTTTAGCGAAGCGGAGTCGCGTACATTTGCGCCTGCAGCTATCGATGAGCGCCCGGAAGACGAAGGCGTGGCAGAAGCGGCGGTCGATGCCGCGCTGCGCCCCAAACGCAGTCTGTGGCGTAAAATGGTGATGGGAGGGCTGGCGCTGTTTGGCGCGAGCGTGGTCGGGCAAGGCGTACAGTGGACAATGAATGCCTGGCAAACTCAGGACTGGGTCGCTTTAGGCGGCTGTGCCGCAGGCGCGCTGATCATTGGCGCTGGCGTGGGATCGGTGGTCACGGAGTGGCGGCGATTATGGCGCTTGCGCCAGCGGGCGCATGAGCGCGATGAG
The DNA here is from genome assembly GCF_046552235.1 of Salmonella sp. SAL00670. Classification (NCBI taxonomy): domain Bacteria; kingdom Pseudomonadati; phylum Pseudomonadota; class Gammaproteobacteria; order Enterobacterales; family Enterobacteriaceae; genus Salmonella; species Salmonella sp. SAL00670. The sequence continues at coordinate 896,379 of NZ_JBGDUO010000001.1, read as the reverse complement.
GCGCGTGAACTGTTACATAGCCATAGCGTCGGGAAAGGTCGCGCATTTTGCGAAAAACTGGCGCAGCAGGCGGGGATTGATCAATCACATCCGGCATTACAACGTTGGTATGCCGCTATTCACGAAACGCAAAACGACAGGGAAATCGTCGGTTTGTATGCGAATCTGGTACAGCCGGTACTTGACGCGCAGGCGCGACGTGAGATTAGCCGTTTCGCCGCGGAATCGACTCTGATGATCGCCGTCAGCCCGTTAGCGTTGGTGGATATGGCGTTTATTGCCTGGCGTAATTTACGCCTGATTAACCGTATCGCAACGCTGTATGGCATTGAACTTGGTTATTACAGCCGCCTTCGTCTGTTCCGTCTGGTGTTGCTAAATATCGCGTTCGCGGGGGCCAGTGAGCTGGTACGTGAAGTCGGTATGGACTGGATGTCTCAGGATCTGGCCGCACGCCTGTCTACGCGCGCGGCGCAGGGGATTGGCGCAGGCCTCCTTACCGCTCGACTGGGAATAAAAGCGATGGAGCTATGTCGGCCATTGCCGTGGATCGACAACGATAAACCACGTCTCGGTGATTTTCGTCGTCAGCTTATCGGTCAGCTAAAAGAGACCCTGCAAAAGAGTAAGTCGTCGCCGGAGAAATGACCTTCCACAGGGCGCTGATTGCCTGGCTTTACGCCGCAGCGCCCGTTTTTCCGTCATGCTGTCAATATTTGTTGACAGAATCCTTCCTGCCAGCCGAATAGTGGCTTATCATCTATTTAATGGTTCATTATTCAGGTGAAGGTTCCCATGCGTCTGGAAGTCTTTTGTGAAGACCGACTTGGTCTGACCCGCGAATTACTTGATTTACTGGTGTTACGTAGCATTGATTTACGCGGAATCGAGATTGATCCCATTGGGCGAATTTATCTTAATTTTGCTGAGCTGGAATTCACCGACTTCAGCAGCCTGATGGCCGAAATCCGCCGTATTTCCGGCGTAACGGATGTCCGTACCGTTCCCTGGATGCCGTCCGAACGTGAACATCTGGCCCTGAGCGCGCTGCTTGAGGCGTTGCCGGAGCCGGTGCTCTCATTGGATATGAAGAGTAAAGTGGAGATGGCGAACCCGGCGAGTTGTCAGCTTTTTGCCCAGAGCCAGGAGCGAATGCGGCACCATACCGCCGCACAATTAATCAACGGCTTCAATTTTCAGCGCTGGCTGGACGGTAACCCGCAAAGCTCCCATAACGAACATGTCGTGATCAACGGGCAAAACTTCCTGATGGAGATTACGCCGGTACATTTACAAAACGAAAATGACGAATACGTGTTGACCGGGGCGGTCGTGATGTTGCGTTCCACGATTCGTATGGGGCAGCAGCTACAGAATTTGTCCACGCAGGATCTGAGCGCGTTTAGTCAGATTATTGCCGTGAGCGCAAAGATGAAGCACGTCGTTGAGCAGGCGCGCAAACTGGCGATGCTCAGCGCGCCGCTGCTGATTACCGGCGATACGGGAACCGGCAAAGATCTTTTCGCCTATGCCTGTCACCAGGCAAGCCCTCGTTCAGCGAAACCGTATCTGGCGCTCAACTGCGCTTCAATCCCGGAAGATGCGGTAGAAAGCGAACTATTTGGCCATGCGCCGGAAGGTAAAAAAGGCTTTTTTGAACAGGCGAATGGCGGTTCGGTGCTGCTGGATGAAATTGGCGAAATGTCGCCGCGTATGCAGGCGAAGCTGCTGCGTTTTCTCAACGATGGTACGTTCCGTCGCGTCGGCGAAGATCACGAAATTCATGTTGATGTCCGCGTTATCTGCGCCACGCAGAAAAATCTGGTGGAGCTGGTGCAAAAAGGACTGTTCCGCGAAGATCTCTATTATCGACTTAACGTTCTGACGCTTAATTTGCCGCCGTTGCGCGATTGCCCGCAGGATATTATGCCGTTGACCGAACTGTTCGTGGCGCGTTTTGCCGACGAACAGGGCGTTCCGCGACCGAAACTGTCTGCCGATCTGAGTACGGTCCTCACTCGTTACGGCTGGCCGGGTAACGTTCGCCAGCTTAAAAATGCGATATACCGGGCGCTGACGCAACTGGAAGGGTATGAGCTGCGTCCGCAGGATATCCTGCTGCCTGACTACGATGCCGCGACGGTGGCAGTCGGCGAGGATGCGATGGAAGGTTCGCTGGATGACATTACCAGTCGTTTTGAACGTTCTGTCCTTACTCAGCTTTATCGTAGCTATCCGAGTACGCGTAAACTGGCGAAACGGTTGGGGGTATCGCATACCGCGATTGCCAATAAGCTGCGTGAATATGGTCTGAGCCAGAAGAAGGGTGAAGAGTAGAAAAAAAGAAGGCCTCCGGATAGAGGCCTTCTTGTGACAAAAGAGCACCGCCTGTAGTACTGACAAACGTAGCGCCAGCCGGCGCTGGCTTATGCCTTCAGGACATTAAGCGCGGCGTCGTAATCCGGCTCGTGGGTGATTTCATCCACCAACTGGCTGAAAATAACGTTGTCGTTTTCGTCAAGCACGATGACTGCGCGCGCCGCCAAACCTTTCAGCGGGCCGTCAACGATTTCGACGCCGTAGTTTTTCAGAAACTCGTTATTACGCAGAGTGGAAAGCGTAATAACGTTGCTCAGGCCTTCCGCGCCGCAAAAACGCGACTGTGCAAAAGGCAGGTCAGCAGAAACGCACAATACGACGGTATTCTCCACTTCTGTGGCCAGTTGATTAAACTTACGAACTGATGCGGCGCATACGCCAGTATCAATGCTTGGGAAAATATTCAGCACTTTGCGTTTGCCTGCATATTGGCTGAGGGAAACGTCAGACAAATCTTTTGCGACAAGAGTAAAAGCCTGTGCTTTGCTACCAGCCTGCGGAATAACGTTGGCAACGGTGACCGGGTTACCCTGGAAATGTACAGTCTGTGACATAATTATGTTCCTATTTACTTATAGTTAACGTCGAAATCCAGTTTAAGTCATTATTCATTAACACGGCAAATACTATTTGTAGCAAGCCGCGTCCGGCGCTATCAGAGGGGAAGAGATGAGATCTGTTAAGGTATATGAGGAAACCTGGCCGTTACATACGCCTTTCGTTATTGCGCGTGGTAGCCGAAGCGAAGCGCATGTTGTCGTTGTCGAACTGGAAGAAGAGGGCGTAAAAGGCATCGGGGAATGTACGCCATATCCACGTTATGGTGAAAGTGATGCCTCGGTCATGGCGCAAATCATGAGTATTGTGCCTCAGTTGGAAAACGGGCTGACTCGCGAAGCATTGCAGAAACTGTTGCCGGCAGGCGCGGCGCGCAACGCGGTGGATAGTGCCTTATGGGATTTGCAGGCCCGCCAGCGGCAGCAAAGCCTTGCCGGGCTGCTCGGCGTGACGCTGGCCCCGGTTTTTACTACCGCGCAAACGGTAGTGATAGGCACGCCGGAACAGATGGCAGCCAGTGCGGCGGCACTATGGGAAAAAGGGGCGACGTTGCTGAAAATCAAACTCGATGCTCGTCTGATTAGCGAACGTATGGTAGCGATCCGCTCGGCGGTGCCGGAGGCGACGCTCATTGTGGACGCCAATGAATCGTGGCGTCCGGAGGGGCTGGCGGCGCGTTGCCAGTTACTGGCGGATCTGAATGTCGCGATGCTGGAGCAACCGCTGCCCGCGCAGGATGACGCCGCCCTGGAAAATTTTATTCATCCGTTGCCCATCTGTGCAGATGAGAGCTGCCATACTCGCAGTAGTCTGAAAGCCCTGACGGGGCGCTACGATATGATCAACATTAAGCTGGATAAAACCGGCGGTCTGACTGAGGCGCTGGCGCTGGCAACGGAGGCGCGGGAGCAAGGATTCGGCCTGATGCTGGGCTGTATGCTCTGTACATCAAGAGCGATTAGCGCCGCGCTGCCGCTTATGCCGCAGGTGAGCTTCGCCGATCTTGATGGCCCAACATGGCTGGCGGTTGATGTTGAGCCTGCGCTACGCTTTACGACGGGTCAACTCCATCTTTAGGATGCCAGCGGAGCAGATTCGACATCGCCAGCAAGTATTTTTCGCTGGCTTCATCGGCGGAAACAGGGGGAAACTCGGCGGTAATGCAGTGCAGGTTGAGGTCGGCGCACCAGCTGCCAAACGAACCGGGCGTTTCGTAACCTACGCTGGTCACCAGCGGCAACGCAAACGCATCGGCCAGCCACTCGCCTAGCTCGCTGCGACGTGGATCTTCAATGCAGGCTAGCGGATCGTGAAAAGAGACGACCCAGGCGGGTTGGAGTCGATGAATTAACTGGCAAAGCGCCTGGGTTTCCGGTTCTGAGCCGGGATGGTCGCCGGTTAGCAGCACGACATCACGCTCTTGCGCGCGGCTATTCCAGCGATAAACTGTCTCACCCGCTTTCCAGTTGGCGGCGGGAAAGTTACGGTTTAGATCAATGCCATTCGCATTTGCCCTTAACCCCAGTTGACAGCCATCAGGATTAACGGCAAGTACGACATGATGACGGCGAAGGGTTGGATTTAAGGTGCGTAACGCACAGGAGAGCGTCACCACGGATGAGGTTTCATCCCCGTGGGTGCCAGCCAGTATCAGGCCGCTTTCGCGATCGGCGGCAGGCGCCGGAAACCAGATTAGCGGCGCGCCAAGTAGCGAACGTCCATAATGTTCAGTGCCTGGCGGAAATGCGCCGCGCTCGGCACGGGGGCGGGTGACAGTCATACGCGTTTCCCGAAGCTGAGACCAGTAGGGTAATCATCGTAGTGTTGTGTAAAACCCGCCGATTATCAAATGGTTTCTATTTACCCTCTTGTATGGCGCGATATCAACTTTCTGGCGGAAGATAATTGCATTTCTTTCTGCTGAAACAAATAATTACGTTGTCATTTAACTCATCTTTGAGGAACTTCTATGAGGCATTCTGTTTCAGTAACCTGTTGTGCGCTGTTGGTTAGCAGCTTTTCCCTGGCATATGCTGCGGATGTTCCCGGCGGAACGGTACTGGCAGAGAAACAAGAACTGGTGCGTCATATCAAAGATGAGCCCGCTTCGTTAGATCCAGCGAAAGCCGTTGGGCTGCCTGAAATTCAGGTGATCCGCGATCTGTTTGAAGGGCTGGTTAACCAGAACGAAAAGGGTGAAATTATCCCTGGCGTCGCCAGCCAGTGGAAGAGCAATGATAATCGTATCTGGACGTTTACGTTGCGGGATGATGCGCAATGGGCCGATGGAACGCCGGTGACCGCCCAGGATTTTGTCTATAGCTGGCAACGCCTCGTTGATCCCAAAACGCTTTCCCCCTTCGCCTGGTTTGCCGCTCTGGCTGGCATCACTAATGCGCAAGCCATTATCGACGGTAAAGTCACGCCGGATCAGCTTGGCGTCAGTGCCGTGGACGCGCACACTTTGCGTATTCAGCTTGACAAGCCGTTGCCCTGGTTTGCCAGTCTGACCGCCAGTTTTGCCTTTTATCCGGTCCAAAAAGCGAATGTCGAAAGCGGCAAAGACTGGATGAAGCCGGGAAAACTGATTGGCAATGGCGCGTATGTGCTTAAAGAGCGCGTGGTAAATGAAAAACTGGTGGTCGTGCCTAATACGCATTACTGGGATAACGCGAAAACGGTACTGCAAAAAGTGACATTTTTACCCATTAACCAGGAATCGGCTGCGACGAAACGTTACCTTGCCGGTGATATTGATATCACCGAATCTTTCCCTAAAAATATGTACCAGAAATTATTGAAGGATATTCCAGGGCAAGTTTATACGCCGCCGCAATTAGGGACTTATTATTATGCGTTTAATACGCAGAAAGGGCCGACGGCGGATTCCCGCGTTCGTCTGGCGCTAAGTATGACCATTGATCGCCGTTTGATGGCGGAAAAAGTCTTAGGTACCGGTGAAAAACCGGCCTGGCATTTTACACCGGATGTCACGGCAGGATTTAAGCCCGATCCTTCACCGTTTGAACAAATGAGCCAGGAAGAACTTAACGCCCAGGCGAAAACATTGCTGCGTGCAGCAGGCTACGGATCGCAGAAGCCGCTTAAATTAACTCTGCTTTACAATACCTCAGAAAACCATCAGAAAATCGCGATTGCGGTGGCGTCAATGTGGAAGAAAAATCTGGGGGTGGATGTGAAATTGCAAAACCAGGAGTGGAAAACGTATATCGACAGCCGTAATACCGGTAATTTTGATGTTATTCGCGCCTCCTGGGTGGGTGATTACAACGAACCGTCGACTTTCTTATCCTTATTAACGTCCACGCATACGGGGAATATTTCACGCTTTACTAATCCGACTTATGACAAAATCCTGACGCAAGCGACGATGGAAAATACCGCCGAAGCGCGTAACGCGGATTACAATGCAGCGGAGAAAATTTTAACGGAACAAGCGCCTATAGCGCCTATTTATCAGTATACCAATGGCCGGTTAATTAAACCGTGGGTAAAGGGATACCCCATTACTAACCCGGAAGATGTGGCCTATAGCCGTACAATGTATATCGTGAAGCACTGATGCGTACTGGTTTCTTGTTAACTCAAGGTAGCCACGCCCGCCGCCTGATGCTGGCAGAAGGCATGGGGATTAAGCGAGCGCCTGATGCCGCCGTTCTCATTGGTGTGTTTTCAGCCAGGCGGCAATATCCTGTGTCGGCAGATGATGTTGTGCATTCCAGGTGTCACTCATCGGCCACCACATACCGTCACCACGCGCGAAGGCGACGCGATAGCGCAGCATTGGGTCATGCGGATGTAAACGGAGTTGCTCCTGTAAGTCAGGTAGCGTCAATACGCCTCGGGTAAAAGTTTGCTGCGTCACGCGTTCGACCGTTTCCGCCAGTTTTGCATAAGAGGTCGTTTCCCCCGCGACAAAGACGACTTCGTTAGTGATACGCGGCTGATGCAGATAAATTTCAGTGGTCAGGCGACCAATATCCGCAGGCGACGTGACGGTGACCTGCATTTCCCATCCGCCGAGGGCATTGATGGTTTTTTTGGCTAAGTTGACCACACCAAAGGCTGGTTCGAAGAGAAAAGAGGTAAATATACCAGTTGAAACAATCACCCACTCTGTGACGTTTTGCTCGCGCAAAAGCGTCCTGACGTCATACTGTTCGTCCCACACCGGCTGGCCACTGCCTTTGCCGACCACATCGTAATTCACGCCAAACTGCCAGGGGAAATAGCGCTTAACGCCCGCCTCCAGTACCGCGCGGGTGATTTTTATCTGGGTACCCGCACCGGCGACAAACCCCATACAATTGATGATCGTATCAAAACCGTGGAATTGATCTTTTAACGCTGCAACCGAACTGCCTGCGATGTCGACCGGGATAAACCGCGCACCGGCATCTGCCAGTTGTTGATGAATGCTGGAACGTCGTTTGCTCTGTTTATCCCTGGATCGCCCTGACACAATAACGCTAACGGAACCATTACGCTGTGTGACCGCCGGAACCAACGACGCCAGCACTGACGCCCCCAGTTGTCCCGCGCCCAGCACCAATACTTTTTCACCCACCTGATTATTGGATTGTTTCATTTGCGCCTCTCTGTGTTGATTCACCTGTAGATAGAGATTACGTCAGGGATCTGCGTTCGATAAGACGCCGAAGACGGGTTAGACTGTTCTGATAAATGGGATAATTGGCGGGGGGAAAATGGACAAGCTGGAAGCGATGCAGGTCTATGTTTGCGTAGTGGATACCCATAGTTTTATCAGAGCCGCCGAAGTGCTGGGCGTGCCGCGCTCAACGGTATCGCGAGTGGTTAAAGAACTGGAATCCTGGCTTAAGATTCAACTTTTGCAACGTACAACTCGCAAACTTAGTGTGACCGCAGAGGGGCGGCGTTACTACGAAGAGTGCAAAAGAGTGCTGGCAGATATCGCGGCCATGGAGTCGTCATTTCCCGGCCGGGCGGCACAACCCAAAGGGCGTTTTAAAGTGGGGATGCCGCAATCTCTCGCCCGGCATTGCATTATTCCTACGCTCCCGGCCTTTTTGTGCCAGTATCCGGAGCTGGAGCTGATACTTTGTTCCAGCGATAGCGTGGAGGATATTATCCTTCAAGGGTATGACTGCGTGATTCGGGCCGGCAGAATCGATGATTCCACCACGCTGGTTGCCCGTCCACTTGCCAGCTTTAACTGGGTGATAGCAGCATCGCCCACTTACATTGAGCGTTACGGTAGCCCTGAAAATTTAGATGATCTGCAAAAACACCATGCGGTCGGCTACCTGAACCACCGCACCGGGCGTACCACCGACTGGTTTTTTACGCGTGAGGGGAAGGATTACGCGATGCGGGTGCAGGAGACGCTGGTTGTCGATGATACGGACGCTTATATTCAGGCCGGAATACAGGGGCTGGGGTTAATTCGCGTCGCCAGCTATCTGGTTGCGCCGTATCTGCACAGTGGGGCGCTGGTGACCTGCATGGACAACCATTCTTATGATTTGCCGCTTGCGCTGGTCTATCCGCAAAACAGGTTTCTGCCGCCTGCGGTACGCGCTTTTTATGACTGGTGCAAAACGGCGCTGAGCCAGCCGGCGCCTCTTCGCTAAAAATATTATTCCGGATATCGCATTGCCTGTTCAGAAAACTTTTTCACAGACGGTCAAAATGACGGTACTGGTTTTGACGCATAAGAAAAGTCATTATCAAACAGGTGCTACACGGCGAGGATATAGCAAGCACTGAACGTTTAGATGCAATAAAAAATCTGTATAACTGTTATTAATGAACTTTTTGTATAAATATAATCGGATTTAACAATACTCATTGTACCTGTATTTTGCTCTTATCATGGCGTCTTTACGACGAAAGGGTGCTTTAGCGTGGAATATTCAATATTAAGTAACAACCTTAAAATGCCTATGGTGGGTTTTGGCGTTTTTAAGGTAACCGACAAAGAAGAATGTCAGCAGTCAGTGTTAAGCGCTATTCGCAGCGGTTATCGTCTTATCGATACCGCTGCGGTATACGGCAATGAAGATGCCGTTGGTGACGCTGTTCGTAAAGCTATCGCGACAGGTCTGTGTACCCGTGAGGAGTTATTTATTACTTCTAAACTGTGGGTGCAAGATATGGCTAACTACGATCTGGCCAAAGCAGGTATTGAAGCGTCGCTGAAAAAATCCGGGTTAGATTATTTTGATCTCTATTTATTGCATCAGGCAATGGGCGATTATTTTAGCGCGTGGCGCGCGCTGGAAGACGCTTATGAAGCTGGTAAACTAAAAGCCATTGGCGTGTCCAACTTCTATGCGCATGTGTTAGCCAACTTCTGTGAAACCGTCAGAATTACGCCAATGGTAAACCAGGTCGAATTGCATCCATACTTTGCACAACCCGCCGCGCTGGAAACCATGAAGCATTATAACGTTCAGCCTGAAGCGTGGGCGCCGTTAGGCGGCGGGAGACATAAACCGTATGAAAATGTCATGCTTCAAGGGATTGCCGATGCCCATCAAAAAACCATCGCGCAGGTTGTCCTGCGTTGGAACGTGCAGCGTGGCGTCACGGTTATTCCTAAATCCACTCGACAGGAACGTATTGAAGAGAACTTTGCTATCTGGGATTTCTCACTAACGGATAACGAAATGGCTCAAATCAACGCCCTTGATTTAGGCTACGTTGGCGAAGCGGTGAAGCATTTTAATCCTGAATTTGTTCGCGGTTGTCTTGGCGTTAAAATCCACGATTGATCCCGGCGCTTGCGGATGTTTTCTCGCATGAACAGCTTCTAACACGGTTGCCGGAGCGTAGACGGCAACCGTATGATATTCGCCTGGCCGTCAGGCGCCGAAGGCACCATCGATGGTGTGCATCGCGCCGGTGACGAAAGAGGCTTCCGGGCCGGCAAGCCATGCCACCATTCCAGCCACTTCTTCAGGTCTTCCGTGTCGTTTGATCGCCATGAAACTGTGCATTAGCTCTTTCATTGGGCCATCTTCCGGATTGATGTCGGTATCAATGGGGCCTGGCTGCACTACATTTATTGTAATCCCGCGGGGGCCAAAATCACGGGCTAAACCGCGCGCCAGCCCTTGTAGGGCTGATTTACTGGCGGCGTACGCGGCCATTCCCGGTACGGGCATCCGATCGCCATTCACGGAACCGATAATAATAATGCGTCCACCTTCCGGCATGTTGCGGGCTGCTTCGACTGACGCATGGTAAGGCGCATGGATATTAATGCGGAACAAACGATCTATCGCATCGCTATCTTGTTCCAGCGCATCGCCGAAGAGAGCGACGCCCGCATTGACGACCAGAATATCCAGCGGTCCGTACTCACGCACGAGGCTGATGACGGCATCACGATCGGCGCTATCCGTCTGGATGGCGATGCTTCCGGTTTCCGCTGCCAGTTTTTCGGCGGCTTCGCGCGATCCGGCGTAGCTGAAAACGACCGATGCGCCGTCAGCGCTAAAGCGTCGTACAATAGCCGCGCCGATACCACGACTTCCCCCTAAAATCAGTACAGATTTGTTGCGAAATAGCGTCATCAGGATGTCCTTTATGATATTGTAGTAGCCACTACAATATGCGTAATGAAATCATGCCGTCAAGGAGTTATGTAGTGATGACTACAAAACATAGCCGAACGCCGGGTCGCCCTCGCCAGTTCGATCCGGAGCAAGCCATTGAAACCGCTCAACACTTATTTCATTCGCGCGGATACGACGCGGTGAGCGTAGCGGATCTGACAAAAGCGTTCGGGATCAATCCTCCCAGTTTCTATGCGGCGTTTGGCAGCAAGCTGGGGCTGTATACTCGCGTATTAAAACGTTACAGGATGACCGACGCGATTCCGCTCGGGGCGCTTCTGCGTCACGATCGCCCGACCGCGAAGTGCCTTATCGATGTGCTGATGGAAGCGGCAAGACGTTACGCTGCCGATCCTGATGCCACTGGATGTCTGGTTCTGGAGGGCGCTCATTGTAACGATAAACCGGCACGAGAGGCCGCCTGCGAGTTTTACATCGCTGCTGAAAACCTGATTCGCACTTATGTCGCCATGCGGTATCCGCAAGAGGCTGACCGGACGACGGACTTTATGGGGACGCTAATGGCGGGACTTTCCGCCAAGGCGCGAGCGGGGTATAGCCTGGAGCGTCTTCAGGAGAGCGTGCTTCTGGCTGGGGATGTGCTGGAGCGATTACTGCCGGATTAACGCAGTGCATCAAAAAACCTGAGCCAATCAGATACGGGCAAACAGGGAGCAATAGCCCTAATCATCCATCTTGCCGTTGCGGTATTCGGTAAAGTACATCAAAAATAGAGGTGTCAGGGAAACGAGAAATGCAAAAATGTAGTCTTATTACGGTACTTAGCTTATCAGTGTTGATGCTAGCCGGATGTACAACGACCTATACCATGACGACCCGGACGGGAGAGATTATTGAAACGCAGGGTAAGCCGGAGGTTGACACCGCAACCGGAATGACGAAATACGCTGATGTTTATGGTTATCATCGCGTTATTAAAACCAGTGAAATAGTGCAGACGACAGAAGGCGCATCGAAGCTGGACTGGTAATGCGCTAAAGCAGTTGGGAGGCCGTGTCCAGTATGGGTACCGGACTGTTTCTGGGCCTGAATTGAATAGAGCGCCTGTATAGCCGAATTCCGGGTCTCGGCTTGATTTGTGTTGTCAGTTATTTGGTTGTTCCCTGTATAGTGAAGATAAACAGTACTCATGGCTAACGGTCTGTTTTGGATTGCTAACTATCCCGGATTCTGCGCGTTTTATTTAGTCACAACCGTGGTTAAGAATATTTTGGGTCAGACTTACACGCCGGGTATTAAGATAATCCGTCGCATAGAGAGCTTGATCGGCATCATTCGGTTCAAGAAGAAACGGCGTAACTTTAGGTATGAGATCAGCAAACAGGTTATATTGATCCACAGAGGCAAAATGCCGGGTAGCGCTGGCCCAGGGCATTCGCATCAGCTCTGCGTAAGAAGGGGATAGTTGAACTGGCAAATCAAATTCTTTCAGATTAGCAAGCATCTCCTTACTCATATAAAATGTGACCCTGTTTCGCGAAAAGGTGTTAAGCACTGCCTTCAGTCGTTTAACTTTTGCTTCTTTACTCATGCTATTATCAAAAAAACGTGGTGAAAGCATAATAGCAATCGATGCATTTGGTGAAATAACATTATGTAGTGGTTTCAGGGCTACAACAATCTGATTGTTTGTGAAGATACGCTGCGTACCAGAGGAGGTAGTATAGTTTCCACCCAGCCAGATCACATAATCTGTTGTTTTGAGGGGAAGCGTTTTTTCCGGTATATGACCCCTGTCAGGTGCCACTGTTTCAATTGCTAGTGAGTCTTGTCCCCAGACATTATTTACTTTAGAACTCAAAAAATTATATTCTGAAATGTTCCTTAGTTTTAGTAGAGTTATCTGCGAGCGGGTAAAAAAGAGATTGAATCTCACTTTGTTCTGCAATTGCCGAAGTAATCTGAGCGTGTTCTGATCGATCAGATGAGTATAAAGACCAACAGTTTTTCCGGAAAGTATTGCTGAGGCATTGTTCGCAAGAAGCATCTCTTTTATAGCTCCTTGCCCAATAATCAGTACGCAACGGTATTTTTCTGGTCTGATTTTATCTATGGGGATATCGGTAAGATTGACCAGGTCAGGAGTGCCATGCCGCCAATTATCATGAATGACTGCGGCTCCGGAGGCGTCTCCTCCGGCTCCCCTGGTGATAATAAGAGGAGGGTGGGTACTGGCATGTGCGATATACGAAAAACACGCTACCATTGCTAGCGTTGTGTTTCTGATGGTTGTATACATATCGTCTGCCCTGATTTCGAAAATATGAATAATGTCTCCTCTTATAATGTACATCAAAAAGAGAGCATTTTAATTAAACGTTATCTCAACGAGATAAAAGGTTAGCACAGTAAAGTATAGAGAGAATGTAATTATACCAACATTATAGATGTGGGAGCATGAAGGCCCCGCAAGCCGCCCGGCCAGCATACTCCCATTAATAGTTAAAGTATGGACTTTGCTTTTACCGTAAACTGTAGCCAATATTACCTGATCACTACACCGTACAGTACTGTCAGAAATCTGTCCCCGGTGTCGCGTGCACGCAATTTATTTTTTTTAAATTCTTTCAAAACGTTAACTATATTTAATAGTCACTTATTTTACCAGAATCAATACTGAGAGTTTTATTACCGTTCTGAAAAGAGAAGACTTTTCAGATGAAATGCGTGGATGGTACGAAGTCATTACAGTACAGGGATGTAATAATAAAGATCGACAATGGATTCATTACTCTGTTGCTTTTGGACGGATGCCAAATGGAAGTATTCAATATCTTCTCCTTCTCTCCTGATAAGATTCAGTTTTGGCAATATACACATATATATTGTATTGGAAAATTGTTGATATTGTTCCTTATGACCAACGAAATGGAATTTTGCATATTTACCACATTTTATTACCCTCGACATGGGTATTTTCCCTCCATCGACGGAATTATGTTCCATACCAAAAAAACTGCTTACGGCGATGACCTGGTCTTTGGTATTATCCGGCTTAAAAGACGAGAGACAATACACATTTTCGCCCCACGTTCTGAGCGTCTCATGAATGATTTTCCATTTTATAGGCGACGCTTTTTTAGGAAGGTCATTTGTTGCGATCTGATGAGACGTTTGAAATCCGAAAATTTCTTTTGACGTAAGCTGACAAATTTCGAACTGATAATGCTCATCACAGTCAAGCCAGTAGGGAGGCCGTAGGTTTCTGAGATCCCAGAAATCAGCCTTGCGATAGTTATTGGGATTGACGCCAAATGTTTTTTTGAACTCTCGACTATAGGACTGCACTGAATCAAACCCCATTCTGAACGCGATATCTGTGACCGACTGAGAGGTCAGCTTTAGCAGAGTGGCGCTTCTGCTCAACTTGCGTTGTCTGATATATTTTCCGATTGAGACGCCACACTTTTCTTTAAAAAAATCCTGCAAACTCCTTCGCGAATAACCTGTTATAACAACCAGCTTTTCAATATCAATCCTCTCTTCAAGATTTTTTTCTATTTGCTCTAATACTGAGATTATTATGGCTTTTTTCATCATCATTCCTCTTTATTGAAGCCGAAAATATAAACATTTAAGGTGTTTGACATACTGTGTTATTAAACCAGTGGGGGGTTGTTAGCTTTTCTGGCAAAACAAGAAAGATTTAAATTGCTTGACATTTCTGAATAAACTTTACACTTGGAGATCAGATTTTGCCAGTAAAGCTAAGTAATTGGCATGGCGAAGGGCATAATTTCACAGGCGGTTAAAATGATTGAATAACCCTGAATTTTTAGCCCGTGAGATTATAAATCTCATAATTATTTCTAATGATTTAATAAAAGGGAATTGTTTTGTACTTCAAAAGATCTTTATTAGCGTTAGCAATTTGTGCATCCGTGGTCTCAGTAGAGGCGGTGGCGAATACCAGAGCCAATGATATGGCTTCTTCTGCTACACCTGCTTCTGTTGGTCACCGTCCTGTGGCAACTACTAATGCAAAAAAAATAGAAGTGTCTGGGGAACTGACGACCGGTTCAACCCTCCAGATAGCGGATGTTTTTATTAGGGATGAGGATGGGGATCCCTTATCGCTGGATAAAATGAATAATGCCGACGATATTAAATGGTATCTAGTGGATAATGAGGCCGCCGATCCTTCTGGAACCCCGGCGGCAACCGGGACGGCTTTTACCATTCCTGCTGATGCAGGTGGTAAAAAAATTAAAATCGTTTACCGAATTAAGACGGCAACGGGGGTGCCGGATAGTGCATTCTTGCCTGCCACTGTCTTATTAACTTCTGCATCTTCTGGGGTGGGCGGCGACTCCGCCGCAGACGGTACAATTTCTAATAAGCTACGTTCTGTCACTATCAATGTGGTGAATGAAAGTGGTAAACCAACTGATGAACTCAACGGTACCAATGACGCCAACACCCCAGTGGTGGGCGGCACCCTTGAAGCGGTACTGGAGTGTGCCACCACAGCGGCGGCTGAGTGCGATGTCAGTAATTATAACTTTACCTGGCAGATGGCGGATGCCGGGACACCAGATAAGTTCACCGATCTGAATAATACCAACGCTGAAAAACATAAATATATTATTAAGGGAACCGAGCAGAATAAACTGTTCCGTGTCCACGTTACGCCTAAAACGACGAAAGCCACGCCGGAGAATAAACGCGCTATCCGTCGCTGATGGTTATCGCTAAATAAACATCTTATTTAAATGCTCCCCCTGCCAGGCAGGGGGATATAGCAGGAGACAATACAGTGGTTTTTTCTAAAAAACCCATTACTAAATATATAACCTGGGCCATTGTTACCAGTCAGATTTCACTGCCGGTCATTGCTGATAGCGATAGTGAAATTCAGTCGTGGATTGCGGGGACGGCATCGTCTATTTCTCCGCATCTGCAGGAGGGGACGCTGGAGGATTATGCCAAAGGAAAAATAAAGGCGTTACCAGGGCAAGCCGCTAATCATCTGGTGAACGAAGGGATGAAGAGCGCTTTTCCGGAGATTATTTTCCGTGGTGGCGTCAATCTTGAAGATGGCGCGAAATATCGCTCATCAGAGTTCGATATGTTTATTCCTGTCGAGGAAACAACATCGTCTTTACTCTTTGGCCAGCTTGGCTTTCGCGACCACGACAGCAGCAGTTTCGATGGCCGCACCTATGTTAACGTTGGTGTGGGTTATCGCCAGGAGGTCAATGGATGGCTGCTCGGCGTCAATACGTTTCTGGATGCCGACATCCGTTATTCCCACTTACGTGGCGGCATTGGCGGGGAAGTCTATAAAGACAGTCTGGCCTTTTCCGGCAACTATTATTTCCCTCTCACCGGCTGGAAAACGTCAGCAGTTCATGAATTACATGATGAGCGTCCGGCATATGGCTTTGATCTGCGAACAAAAGGCACGCTTCCCGATTTTCCCTGGTTCAGTGGCGAGCTGACATATGAACAGTATTACGGGGATAAAGTTGATCTATTGGGTAACGGTACATTAAGCCGGAATCCCCGCGCCGCAGGTGCGGCTCTGGTCTGGAATCCCGTCCCCTTACTTGAGGTCAGAGCAGGATATCGGGACGCCGGTAACGGCGGCTCGCAGGCAGAGGGCGGTCTGAGAGTCAATTATTCCTTCGGTACGCCGTTACATGAACAGCTTGATTACCGCAACGTTGGGGCGCCGTCGAATACGACTAACCGGCGTGCCTTTGTTGATCGTAATTACGATATCGTCATGGCGTATCGGGAGCAGGCCAGTAAAATCCGCATTACGGCAATGCCGGTTTCAGGCCTGTCCGGGACGCTGGTGACATTAATGGCGACGGTAGATAGCCGTTACCCGATTGAGAAGGTTGAGTGGTCGGGTGATGCGGAACTTCTCGCCGGACTCCAGCTTCAGGGGAGTCTGGGCAGCGGCCTTATCCTTCCACAACTTCCGCTGACGGTGACCGACGGTCAGGAGTATAGCCTTTATTTAACGGTGACTGACAGCCGGGGTACTCGCGTGACCTCCGAGCGTATCCCGGTAAGGGTGACACAGGATGAGACCAGTTTCCGTTCCTGGATAAATGTTATCAATGACGATGTTCAGGTTGAGGACGGCAACTTTGTCATCAGTACGCCGCTTCCTGCCGGAGAAGAGGGGAAGGTTATTGAGTGGCACTACGTGCGCGAGCGCTCTGAAGAGGAGTGGGCATCGCTCAAACCACGTCATATTAAGTATCAATCAGATACGCCGGGTCTGGCATTTAAAGCGCTCGGTGGTACAGAGCGTGACGGCCATTGGGTTGAACGGGTTCTGGTGACCCATATCGGCGATGATGCTCGCCCGCTCAAATTACATATTGAAGCAAGCGGACCAGACGATAAACATCCAGTGAAGGGGACCGTACTGCTGCAAGCGCAGTCAGACAGCATTGCGCAGAAGGTCACTTCTGTGGAGGTGCTTTTTACGCCGGGTACTGAAGAGGCCAACGGAAGCGTTACCGCGCCAGTCGTCGGAACGGAAATGCGAGCCAGAACGCTTTGTGTAAATAACACGGACTGTACTGATGCGTTTAATTATCAGTGGGAAATCTCGGATGAAATGAAATCCTGGAAATCCGTACCGGGGGCGACAAAGGCCACCTGGCTTATCCCTTATAGCCTTAACGGGGAATCGCTTCAGAATAAATATATCCGCGTCAGAATTATTTCTGATAAAGAAAATGCCAAGAGTTCTACCGCAGCATCTGATGCGAATTAATGTTTTAAAAAGGATCAACAGTGCGTATGTCGAAACATAATCTTATTATCTATAGCCTGCTTCTGGCGGCTGCGCCGATAAGCGTCTTGGCGGATTCGTCGACAACGTCCGCGGCAACCGTCGGGATGTTTTCTCCTCCTACGGCGCCGAGCGTTGGGCACAGGCCTGGAACACCTCGTGATACCTACGAATTGCAGTTTAATGGACTTGGCTTTTCTATTGAAAAGTATACACCTTTTCCGGGAATGACTATTGCGAGGAATGCCAGAAATGTAGGCATCAGAGATCCGGATAATAACTATCAGTCTGCGGAAACTTTTACTACAGTATGTACGTATTATCAGATCAATAAAGATAACTCTCAGCATATACTTAAACGTGAAAAGCCATGTGAGCATAAATTTAATATCCAAAAGGAACATCGGGGTTCAAAGATTAAATTAGAAATTTATAATGAAACGGATATGGCTTCAGCGTCAGGGTACACGCCTGTGCCATCGGTATCTGAGTTCCAGTATATTGAAACAGAAACTATATCTAATACGCCAAGCCCAGATTTAACAGTTATGAGTATAGATAAGTCTGTATTATCGCCGGGTGAAAGTGCCACCATCACAACTATTGTTAAGGATATCGACGGGAATCCTGTAAATGAAGTTCACATTAATAAGACTGTAGCGCGTGAAAATTTAAAAGGCTTATGGGATTATGGCCCTCTTAAGAAAGAAAATGTTCCAGGTAAATATACACAAGTTATAACCTATCGTGGGCATAGTAATGAACGTATTGACATATCTTTTAAATATGCAATGAGTTTCACGAAAGAAATTTCCATCAGAGGAAGACTATAAAACTATATTAATTATTATGACTAATATAATTCTTTTTATCACCATCATCTTATTATGGATGTTCACCTGGTTTTTTAGCGGATTGCTAAATAATTATTATGGCTAAAAGAATACAAACGTTAAAAGGAGAAGTTTTTATGACACCAGCAACAACACAAGATTATATTTCATTGGGTCAGGAACACGCTGTCACCTTTGGCAAAACGCAGCTGACCCTCAAACCCGGTATACTGGCTGAAGGCGAACCATTACCCTGCACAAAGGGGCTGGTGAGCCATAATTTATTACCGGGTTACTGTATCCCGGGGATAAAAAAGCGGATTATTGTCGTCCCGTCACTGGATACGCCGGTTTGTGAATGGCAGGTAAAAGACTATAGTGACCGCCTTAAATCAGCGGGTAGCCACTCAAACCGGGCGGTATATGTGCTGAGTATGGATACGCCATTTGCTCAGGCCCGTTTTATTCGGGAACATGATATTCATCCCGGCATAACCTTTGTTTCTGACTACGCTTGCCGCCAGTTTTTGGATAATTCCGGGCTGAAAATTAATGAGCTCAGTATTTTTGCCAGAGCGTTGATAGAGTGCGATGAAAACAATGTGGTTACGCGTGTTAGTGTACCACGAGATATCACTCATCTTCCTGTTTACTAATCACTTATATCAGCACCGCCCCTGCACAGAGAACCGAATAACCGGCAATGCAGGGGCGCAGGCATTCTCTTGTGTGCCCCCACATTTAATATATATACTATTGCATCACGCATAAGGAACTGAAAATGATGCCAGCGGATGGGGCAGGTTAACGTTATGGCACCCCTGAATTTCTGCAATAATCGTCTGGTAACCGGAAAGCCACTTATGACTTTGTGATTTGGCCTGCTGGTGCTGTAAATTATTTATCAATAGCTCCATTGATTCGCGGGTCTGCCAGTAATAATTATTAACTATTCTTCCGCTGGCGGCATCGGTATAGCTTTCCATCCCAATATAGCCATCAATAGACTGCGTATAGCGCTCAATCCAGCCATCCAGTTGATAAAACTCTTCGTCGTACTCTTTTTTTTCGAAAATAAAACTTGTCAGAAACAGCGACATGGTATTTCTCCTGTTACGCAATATCAATCAAACACCTATCAACGTGGATTCAAAACGTAAACCTGGCATCATTTTTTTAAGGCCGTCAGTCAGCATGTTTCCTGCCGCGTACAATTCATCAACCGGCATTTCCGGCAAGCTTTCAAGGATAAACCACATCGTTTTATCTGAAGCGCTTAGTCGGGTACGTACTCCCTGACGCCAGTTCCAGCGCCGACAGGTGACGCCTCTGTCATCGCGCCAGATAACTTCGCCCGGTTCTGGCGACTCGGTGGCGGGTTGTCCTTCTTTCAGAGTATCAAATGTTTCACTACCGTCTGCGAAAACCAGCCGCGGCGATCCACAATAAGCCGCGCTATTTTCGCCGCCTACCGGTACGGCATAGCGCAGGCTCACCGCGTTATAAAGATCCACGACCGGATCCAGCGCCGCCATTGTTCCATCCTTCAACACGCGTTTTCGTAGCGCTTCAGCCGAGCAGGGGGTGCGCTTTGGTTTTGCGCCGAATGCTTTAAACACCGCATTCCAGGCGTCTATATGCGCCTGTGCCCACGCCGGTTGGCCGTTAATTACGGCCTGACAGGCCTCTTTTAGCGCGATTTCTCCGACCTGCGCATCGCGAATCGGAGCGGCAATAACATTAATACTTAATGCACGAAAGCCGGGAGCGATACGGGCCAGTTCCGGGCTGATTGACGGTAACATAGAAGACATCGCATAATCCTGTAATGACTATTTTCTTCTATGATATCGACCAATGACCAAAAAAGTCAACTTATCGACCACGGCGGGCGCCGACGTCAGCACAATAAATGAAGCTGTTTCCCAACGTATCAAACAATTTCGTAGCCAAAAAAAGATGTCGCTGGATGAGCTTGCGCGGCGTTCCGGCGTCAGTAAAGGAATGCTGGTGGAAATTGAAGGCTGTAAAGCCAATCCAAGCATTGCGCTGTTATGTAAGATCGCGGCGGCAATGGGAGTGTCCGTGGCGGATGTTGTCAACGTCGCCAGCGAGCCGATGGTCCATCTTATCGACCGGGATGCTATTCCGGTGTTGTGGCGCGGCGAGAAAGGCGGCAGCGCAAAACTGATGGCGGGAACCAGCGGGCCAGATATGCTGGAACTCTGGCAATGGATAATGCATCCTGGTGAACAGTTTGAATCGGCAGGGCATCCGGCAGACACCTGTGAATTACTGTTTGTTAATCAGGGAACACTGACATTAACAGTCGACGGTAGACGCTTTATTATTCGGGAGGGCTGCTCCGCTGTAGCCAGAACCGACATGCCTCATGCCTACGTTAACGACACTAATGAGGTGCTTGAATTTACCATGACGGTGAATGAAAAGAGCCGTTGATCACCGTGAGGAAGGCGCTAACAACCCGTCATTCGGACAGGGAAGCCTCGGTGCCCGATAAGCGTTATCGGGCACCGGCTATCTTTTATTTTATCGCAGGCGCGGCCTCCGGGTCATCGATATAGAGCGTCTGGCTTGGGAAGGCGAAGTCAGCGCCGTTTTCCTGGACAATCGCAATAATTTTCAGGTAAACATCCTGCTGTACGGCAAGCCATTCCTGCCATACTGTTGTTTTGGTAAAGCAATACACCATAATATTCAGCGAAGAGTCGGCGAATTCATTAAAATAGACCAACAGCGTCTGTTTCTGATCGATATCGCTGTGCGCCTGCAACATGTTTCTGATAGCGTCAACAATGAGGCCAATTTTGTCGGCATCTTCGTAACGTAATCCAATAACCGTTTTTATTCGACGGTTGGTCATCCGTCCCGGATTCTCAACGCTAATGGATGAAAAGACGGAATTAGGCACGTACAACGGGCGGTGGTCGAATGTGTTAATTCGTGTAATTCGCCAGCCGATTTCGGCGACCGTACCTTCGATATTTCTGTCAGGAGAACGAATCCAGTCTCCGATACTGAAGGGGCGATCGAAATAGAGCATAATACCGGAGAAAAAATTGCTCAGGACATCTTTGCCCGCCATACCAACAGCGATACCGCCGATACCGCCAAAGGTCAGCAGACCGGACAGACTCATGCCAAAATGTTCGCCATACAGTAAGACAATCGCGACAATAATGGTTATTTTTATGACCCGTGCCAGAATACGTGTACTGGTGACATCTCTACCTTTATTGACCTGTGCTTTTTCAAATTGGTTAATAATCAGGAAAAGTTTTATCGTCAGAATAAGCGCAATGAGTGAGGTGCAGATAAAATCAATGACCCCGGAAGAGATAAAACGCAAATTATAATCTTCAATAGCATTATTCAGGATGCTCCCGATGGTTCCAATAATAATTGCATAAATAAAAAACTGTGCCGCATGGAACGTGAATCCTTTCTTCCACTGTACGTTACGGCTGAGCCAAAATCTCACGACCAGCAACGCCATACCGCAACTGAAAAGTATCGCCAGATTAAATGCGTTTTTGAGAAAAAATTCAGTGAACATTATTGTTTTCCGCTCCTTCCTACGATAACAGCTCAGAATGACCTGATTAACAGGTATTTTACCCAGGATAAACGCGTAGATCATCGATAAGTAAAAAGAAGAAATAGTGCTATCAGCTTTAATCTCAGCGGTTTACTTTTTATGTAAATACAATGTCACGTTTTATGGAGCAGACATCGCGTGATTGTCATGGTATTGTTGCTATCAGGTAACAAAGTCATCTGTAAAGGACAATACTATGATCATGATGAAGCTGAAATCGGCGAAGGGGAAAAAATTTCTGTTATGCCTGCTGGCAGTGTTTATCGTTGCGGCATCGGTGGTAACGCGCGCGACTATCGGCGGTGTGATTGAGCAATATCATATTCCACTGTCCGAGTGGACAAGCTCTATGTATGCCATTCAGTCGGCAATGATTTTCGTTTACAGTCTGGTGTTCACTATTCTGCTGGCGATTCCTTTGGGGATCTATTTCCTCGGCGGAGATGAGTAACAGGAATGAGGTATTGGCCGGATGGCAGCGCCATCCGGCAGGACGGAAGAGGGATTAATCGTCCTCGTCGTCCAGTTCAACCGGTGTTTGATACTCATCAGGCTTAATGACTAACAGGTCGCAGCGCAGATGGTCAATGACCTGTTCGGCCGTGTTCCCCAGAAACGCGGCCGAGAGTCCGGTACGTCCAACGGTGCCAAGCACAACGATCCCCGCCTGGAGATGTTCGGCAAGATCCGGGATAACTTCTTCAGGCAAGCCTTTTTCTACATGCGTAACTTTTTCATCGATGCTGAATTTCTGGCGCAGCGCTTTCATCGCCAGTAAATGCTGGCCTCTGATGGCGTCGTTATACACGCTGGGATCAAATTCCGGCAGCTCAATGGCGATATTGATTGGCGTAACGGGGTAGGCGCCGACCAGGTGCACTTCGGTATGATTAACCTGCTCCGCCAATTGTAAGGTCTCTTTTACCAGCTTTTCGTTGAGAGCATTGTGATAGGGCTCTTCGCTTGCCAGGTTCACGGCGACCAGGGCTTTGCCGCCCTCTGGCCACGGCTGATCCTTGACCATCCACACGGGGCTTGGGCATTTACGCAGCAAATGCCAGTCGGTAGGGGTAAAAATGACCGCTTCCAGTCGATCGTGCTGATGCGCCATTTTCAACACCAGATCGTGACTGCCGGCGATAACCTCCTGGATGATGGCCTCAAAGGGACGATTGTGCCAGACCACTTTAATTTCAATGGGGACACCGGCTTCAAGATAATATTTCGCCTGCTCACGTATCCAGGCTGTGCGTTGGCTTATTACGCCCTGACGCATTGCGGTGCGTTCGTCAGGAGAAAGCAGGGTGGTCATCTCATACGAGAAATCGTAAATAGGCAGGAAAGCTTTAATTTTGCCGCCAATCCGTTGATGCAAATAAACTGCTCGCCGTAATGCGGGTTGGTCGTCCTGATTGGGATCGATGACCACCAGCATATTTTGATACATAGCCATACAGGGTCTCCTTACAACTGTCATCGCAGTTTGTAACTAAAGAGTAACTCAAATATGGTGAATGAAACAGAGGAAGCGCTTCTGCCAGATCAATAAATGAGAAAAATTTAACGATATGGCAGAAGATAACATCAATGGTTTAGCTGACGTTTAAGCGACGTTGCGGGTATGACCGGCGAGGGCCGCCAGCGCATCGCTGTTTTCAATAGTAATATACTTACCTTTCACCGCCAGCATGCCGCTTTTCTGGAAACGCCCCAGCAGACGGCTAATGGTTTCGACCGTTAAGCCCAGATAGTTGCCGATATCGCCACGGGTCATCGTCAGGCGGAATTCACGCGGTGAAAAACCACGCTGCGCAAAGCGGCGGGACAGGTTGTAAATAAACGCGGCCAGACGTTCTTCGGCGTTTTTCTTCGACAATAACAGGATCATATCCTGATCGCCTTTAATTTCACCGCTCATCAGACGCATCATTTGCTGACGCAGGTTAGGCATTTTGCCGGACAGGTCATCCAGTGTCTCAAAGGGTATTTCACATACCATTGAGGTTTCCAGCGCCTGTGCAAAGCTCGGGTGATGACCGCTGCCAATGGCGTCAAAACCCACCAGGTCGCCTGCTAAATGGAATCCAGTAATCTGCTCATCGCCTTGCTCGGTAATGGTGTAGCTCTTAATCGTTCCGGAGCGGATAGCATAGAGCGATTTCAATTCATCACCTGCTTTAAACAGAGTTTGCCCTTTCTGAATGGGCTTTTTGCGCTCGATGATATTATCAAGCTGATCAAGCTCATGCTCGTTAAGTGTGAACGGGATGCAAAGCTGGCTGATACTGCAATCCTGGCAATGGATAGCACAACCGCCAGACTGAATGCGCCGTATAATTCGCTTTTCCGGGATCATAGGTCTGCTCAAGCCGTAATTGATATTTGTCAATTTTAACATCTTTTTGGTGAGCGCGTAAGTCTGAGCTATCCCGGAGAAGGAATAATTCAAGTATAAGTTTGATGAATACTTTTATCTATTTGAAAATACGTAATTTATTTGTTGTTGCTTTACATAAAAGTGTGACCGATAAGGCACTTTTTGCCTGTATATTCATAATAAAAGATAGCCTTCATGGCGTAATAGCCACTCTTTTCGCTGCACGCCACCGGCGTATCCGGTCAGAGTGCCGTTACGCCCAATGACGCGATGGCAGGGAACAACAATACTGATGGGGTTAGCGCCATTCGCAGCACCGACTGCGCGTGCGGCGCCCGGTCGTCCCAGTTGCGCCGCCAGTTGACCATAGTGCATCACCTGCCCGCAGGGGATAGCGCGCAACGCCTGCCATACTTCCCGTTGAAAAGGTGTGCCCCCCGTGGCGGTTTCCAGGGTATCAATTACGGCGAGATTGCCTGCAAAATAATCTGCAAGCTTATCGCTGAGTCCACCGGGGTTAGTCGCAGAAACGCGTTCATAGCCTTCGTGACAGTAGTGGATATTTAGCAGTTGCTCCATACGATCGCGGTACTGTTCCCACTCAATGGCCCGCAGTCGAAACTGCTCATCGCAAACCACCCATAACGGACCTAATGGCGTGGCTATCTTCTCTTCAAGTAATCTCAGCATCCGTTCTCTCACATCGTCTTAATCTAACGTAAGAGACAAGATATCATGCCAGGAATACCCGCAACCATACTCCTTAAAAGATAGTCAGGGATAACACATTTAGCGACAGTAATATCGTAGGCGGAGAAAAAGAGAGCCTGGCGAGGCGG
Organism: Salmonella sp. SAL00670; assembly: GCF_046552235.1. Taxonomy (NCBI): domain Bacteria; kingdom Pseudomonadati; phylum Pseudomonadota; class Gammaproteobacteria; order Enterobacterales; family Enterobacteriaceae; genus Salmonella; species Salmonella sp. SAL00670. Next base: position 871,374 of record NZ_JBGDUO010000001.1, on the reverse strand, counting down.
TTAATTGCCTGACATTGTCGCTGTTATTGGAAATAACTGTAAACCGTTGTCGGTATAACAGGGCACGGTTATGATAACGGCAGTCGCAAAAACGCTGGAGGATGAACCATGAACCTTGACGATAAAGCGCTGTTTCTTGACGCCATGGAGGATGTCCAGCCGCTGAAACGCCATACTGATGTACACTGGCAGCCAACGCGTAATCTTAAAACGCCCCAGCGTATCGACACGCTTCAGCTTGATAATTTCCTGACGACGGGCTTTCTGGATATTCTGCCGCTGAATGAACCGCTGGAATTTCGTCGGGAAGGATTGCAGCAGGGTGTCATCGACAAGTTACGCAGTGGGAAATACCCTCAGCAGGCCAGCCTCAATTTGTTACGCCAGCCGGTCGAAACGTGCCGAAAAATGCTGTTTCGTTTTATCCTGGAGGCGCAGAAAGAGGGGTTGCGTAATGTCCTGATCATTCATGGTAAAGGGCGAGAGGCGAAGTCGCATGCCAATATCGTCCGAAGCTATGTGGCCCGCTGGTTGACAGAGTTTGAAGATGTACAGGCTTATTGTTCGGCGCTGCCGCACCATGGCGGCGGCGGGGCATGTTATGTCGCGTTACGTAAAACGGTGCAGGCTAAACAGGATAACTGGGAGCGCCATGCGAAGCGTAGTCGGTAAATCGTTGCCGCTGGCGGACAGGACCGCCAGCGCAAGCTCGCGCGAACCCGATTTTATGCCTGATGCTCAGGATTCTGCAAGAGAACGGGCGATAACGCTGTCCGCGGTAATAACACGGAGAAACAGTCATTCGCTTATTTAAGCGTCTATTAAAATATACTGGCTTTCGACTTAACTATTAAGCAGAAAATGGTGATAAGTACATCACTTGTCAATATGGATGGATGAATATCCTGGCATAGCGAATATAGGTGATTTTATCTGTTGCACTAAGGGAAATGACGATGGTCTGGTATTGAATATGGAGAATGTCAAAGAAACGAATGGCAATAGCTATCTGAAATGCTATAAAAATAAAACCTGTCTCCTATCCTGGTTGTAGGCCATCAAAAATGTTAAGAAATATCAGCGTCAGGACATGCATTATTCTATTCATGGTATGTACGTTTCTTTTGGTGGATACTTTACAAATAACCTTTCTGCACGATCTCCCTATTTTAATTACGTGTAATATCATTTATCTGATCTCGACATTACTGCTTTGGTGGTATATGACCTGCTATCTGGTAGTGCCGATTAATACCGTGAAGAAAAGTATTGAAGAGGTCGCAGCAGGAAACTTGTCTATTCATATCTCCGAATTTGGCAATAATTGCGCCGGGCGACTCATCCCCGGAATTAATAGCCTGTCGGAGAATATTTCCGCGCTGGTACGCGAAATCAGATCCTCTTCGCAAACGGCAATGACCCTTTCCGAACAACTGGCGGCGCGCAGTATGTCGCTATCCGTAAAGACGGAACAGCAGTCGGCCTCGTTAATTCAAACTGCCGCCAGTATGGATGAAATGGCGGCGAGTACCAAAAACAATGCGGATAATACCCGAATGGCGAGCATACAGGCGGATTGTGCAACCCAATGCGCCCGTAAAGGCGGTGAATTAATGGTGCGGGTTACAGAAAATATGCGTTCTATTACCGACTGTGCCTCGCAGATGACGGAGATTATTTCATTGATTGACGGTATCGCATTCCAGACTAATATTCTGGCGCTTAACGCGGCGGTAGAGGCTGCGCGGGCGGGCGATCATGGAAAAGGTTTCTCCGTGGTGGCCGGGGAAGTGCGTAATCTGGCGCATCGTAGCGCTGAGGCGGCAAAAAATATCAAGGCGCTGATCGACGTTACGCATGACAATGTGCGGCAGGGGGCCGCCATAGTGCAGGAGGCTGAAAAAAATATGCAGGAGATTGTTGGCGGTTCCGGGCAATTAAACGTGCTGATGAGTGAAATTTCCACCACCACGCGGGAGCAGGAAAAAGGCATTAACCAGATAACACTGGCGTTGAGCGATCTGGAAAGCGCAACCCATAGCAATGTCTTAATGGTTGAAGCGCTATCTGCTTCTTCGGATGTTTTAAAGGCGCAGGTGATCGAGTTACAGACTAAAACCGACAAATTTCGTTTAAGCCAGCCGGGTTACAGTGAACATGCGCTGTCGCGCTCTCATGTATCACCTCTTTCGACCATCACCAGGCGCGGCCAGGCCTGATAATACATGTTTGGTAAGCGCCTGTTGCTAAGGCGCTTTTTTCGCACGTTCCCGTCATTCTTTTTGCGCAATGAGAAAATGAGAGATTGCTTAACCTTTCCCGAAAGCTAGACTAACGGCATGAGAGTTGTAACGTGGAGGCGCTGTGGAAGCCATTAAGGGATCGGATGTGAACGTGCCGGATGCCGTTTTCGCATGGCTACTGGATGGTCGTGGTGGAGTAAAACCGCTCGAAGATAATGATGTGATCGATAGTCAGCATCCCTGTTGGCTACATCTTAATTATACCCACCCGGACAGCGCCCGCTGGTTGGCTTCAACGCCTTTACTCCCCAATAACGTGCGTGATGCGCTGGCTGGTGAAAGCTCGCGCCCGCGCGTAAGTCGTATGGGGGAAGGGACGCTCATTACGCTGCGCTGTATTAATGGCAGTACTGACGAACGCCCGGATCAATTAGTAGCAATGCGTTTATATATGGACGAGCGGTTCATTGTGTCTACCCGTCAGCGAAAGGTTCTGGCGCTGGACGATGTGGTCAGTGATTTGCAGGAGGGCACCGGGCCCGTAGATTGCGGCGGCTGGTTAGTGGATGTGTGCGATGCGTTAACCGATCACGCCAGTGAATTTATTGAAGAGCTACACGATAAAATTATCGATCTGGAAGATAATCTTCTCGACCAGCAAATCCCACCGCGCGGTTTCCTCGCATTGCTACGTAAACAGCTAATTGTTATGCGCCGCTATATGGCGCCGCAGCGCGACGTCTATGCCCGGCTTGCGAGTGAACGGCTGCCGTGGATGAGCGACGATCACCGGCGCAGAATGCAGGATATCGCCGACAGGCTGGGAAGGGGGTTGGATGAAATTGACGCTTGTATCGCGCGTACTGGCATCATGGCGGATGAAATTGCCCAGGTGATGCAGGAGTCTCTGGCGCGCAGAACTTATACCATGTCGCTTATGGCGATGGTTTTTCTGCCCAGCACCTTTTTAACAGGGTTATTTGGCGTTAACCTGGGCGGTATTCCTGGCGGCGGATGGCGGTTCGGCTTTTCTCTGTTTTGTATTCTGTTAGTTGTCCTGATCGGTGGTGTTACTTTATGGTTGCATCGCAGTAAATGGTTGTAACAAAAGCGCTTTTCAGACCATTTCGTATGAAAAAACGCCGAGAAATTTGAGCGAAGTCAATAAACCATCTACCTATTCGGGGCAATATCTCTCTCGCAGGTGAATGCAACGTCAAGCGATGGGCGTTGCGCTCCATATTGTCTTACTTCCTTTTTTGAATTACTGCATAGCACAATTGATTCGTACGACGCCGGCTTAGATTAGTCGGCTTTTTTTTGCCTGTAGGATATCAGCGTCTACCCTTTAAGAGTCTGAATGACATTCTGGAGGGTAATATGAGCTGTCTTTTAACCTTATTATATCTACACTCGTCCTTGTCGGACCCGATTCCCACTGACCCTGTTCCCATTCCTGAGCCGCTTCCCCGCCCTCAGCCGATGCCCGACCCGCCGCCGGACGAAGAACCGATTAAAATGTCGCATCAAACGTCCGGATCTGCGAGGATACGCGCCTGCTGACTATGAGTCGTTACCGCGAGAGTAAATTGTGACCGCTTTTTCAACCCTGAATGTTTTGCCCGCCGCCCAGCTCAATAACCTTACTGAGCTGGGCTATCTTGAGATGACGCCTGTTCAGGCCGCAGCATTACCCGTCATTCTGGCGGGAAATGATGTGCGTGTGCAGGCCAGGACCGGTAGCGGTAAAACGGCGGCGTTTGGTCTTGGGCTCTTGCATCGAATTGATGTCACTCTGTTCCAGACACAGGCATTAGTGCTGTGCCCGACGCGGGAGCTGGCGGATCAGGTAGCCGGGGAGTTACGTCGCCTGGCCCGTTTTCTGCCAAATACCAAAATTCTGACCTTGTGTGGCGGGCAGCCCTTTGGCGCACAGCGCGACTCGCTTCAGCACGCTCCGCATATCATTGTCGCGACGCCGGGGCGCCTGCTGGATCATTTACAAAAAGAAACCGTATCGCTGGATGCGCTGCACATTCTGGTAATGGATGAAGCAGACCGAATGCTGGACATGGGATTCAGTGACGCCATTGATGAGGTGATCCGCTTTGCGCCTGCGACGCGCCAGACGTTGTTGTTTTCAGCAACCTGGCCTGAGGCCATTGCGGCGATTAGCGGTCGTGTACAGCAGCAGCCAATACGTATTGAAATCGATACGGTAGATGCGCTACCGGCTATCGAACAACAGTTCTTCGAAACGTCTGCGCATGAAAAAATTTCGCTGCTACAAACGTTGCTTAGCCAGCATCAGCCAGCGTCCTGCGTGGTATTTTGCAATACCAAAAAAGATTGTCAGGCCGTTTGTGATGCGCTTAATGCGGTAGGACAAAGCGCGTTGGCGCTCCACGGCGATCTGGAACAACGCGACCGCGACCAGACGTTGGTGCGTTTTGCAAATGGTAGCGCGCGCATTCTGGTTGCCACCGACGTTGCCGCGCGAGGATTAGACATTAAATCGCTCGAACTGGTGGTTAACTATGAACTGGCCTGGGACCCGGAGGTGCATGTCCACCGTATTGGCCGTACGGCGCGCGCGGGAAGTAGCGGTCTGGCGATCAGTTTCTGCGCGCCGGAAGAGGCGCAGCGGGCAAATATTCTTTCAGAAATGCTGCAACTCAAACTGAACTGGCTGAATGCGCCCGCCCGGCAGTCGTTGCTTCCTCTGGCCGCAGAGATGGCTACCCTATGTATTGACGGCGGCAAAAAAGCGAAAATGCGTCCGGGAGATATTTTAGGCGCGCTGACCGGCGATATTGGATTAGACGGGGCGGATATCGGCAAAATTAATGTGCATCCAATGCACGTTTACGTCGCCGTACGTCAAGCAGTAGCGCAAAAAGCCTGGAAGCAGTTGCAAAACGGGAAGATCAAAGGCAAGTCATGCCGGGGACGGCTATTAAAATGATCGATAGCATGGCGTCTCAGCGGAGTGCTGAGACGCCTGCAGATTATTTCACTTCGATAACATCAAGCCGCAACGCCTCTAAGGAGGTGTCATCTTCTTCCGGCTGCCAGCCAGCGGGCTGCAAGGGAATCTCTTCACGATCGAACGCTAAATCGCCGCCGTCGACGACCTCGGAACCGTGAGTGATTCCTTTGAAATCGAACAGGTTAGTGTCACAAAGGTGAGACGGCACGACATTCTGCATGGCGCTAAACATCGTCTCGATCCGTCCAGGATAGCGCTTATCCCAGTCGCGTAGCATGTCGGCAATCACCTGGCGTTGCAGGTTGGGTTGCGAACCGCACAGATTACAAGGAATGATAGGGAAGGCTTTGGCCTCAGCAAAACGGACAATATCTTTCTCGCGGCAGTAAGCCAGCGGGCGAATCACGATATGTTTGCCGTCATCGCTCATCAGCTTCGGCGGCATCCCTTTCATTTTTCCGCCATAGAACATATTCAGAAACAGGGTTTGCAGAATATCGTCGCGGTGGTGGCCCAGGGCGATTTTGGTCGCGCCCAGTTCAGTCGCCGTACGATACAGGATACCCCGACGCAAACGCGAGCACAGCGAGCAGGTGGTTTTTCCTTCCGGAATCTTCTCTTTCACAATGCCGTAGGTGTTTTCTTCGACGATTTTATATTCTACGCCCAGCTGCTCAAGGTAGGCTGGCAGGATATGCTCCGGGAAACCTGGCTGCTTTTGATCGAGGTTGACGGCGACCAGTGAAAAATTGATCGGGGCGCTTTGCTGCAAATTACGTAAAATTTCCAGCATCGTATAGCTATCTTTGCCGCCAGAAAGGCAAACCATAATGCGATCGCCTTCTTCAATCATATTAAAATCGGCAATCGCTTTGCCAACGTTACGGCGCAGGCGCTTTTGCAACTTGTTGAGGTTGTATTGCTCTTTCTTTGTATTCTTTTGAATTTCTTGCATTATTTCAGTTCTCTGGTACTAAATGGGGCAAATTGGGGGCAAACTTTGCAACTACGATAACCGCGCATTCAACATCGCTATCTGTTCGTCGTTCATGTCATCAATCTACATACCGTAAATTTCATACACCATCTGCGCAGTTTCATGCCCCATTTGGCTGGCGATAAATGCCGGTTCGCTCCTGCCGTCAACAGCCAGCAGGCAAAAGTATGTCGCGTATGGTACGGATTACGGCGACGAATGCCAGCACGTTTTTATGGCAAGATACGCAATGGTTCAAAAGCGTCTTTATTCTGTCATCCGTATTACTTAAGATATCATCACGACCCGAAAAATATTGGAACGAAGAGATGTATGACTAAAGAAGCTGTAATCTTTCTATTTATCGCCATCGTGGTGGAAGTTATCGCCACGATCTCATTAAAATTATCAGATAGTTTTACGCGTCTGGTACCGAGCCTCGTTACTATCATCGGATATTGTATTGCGTTCTGGTGTCTTACCATCCCAATGCGAACCATCCCTGCTGGTATCATTTATGCCATTTGGTCTGGGGTAGGGATTGTTCTTATTGGATTGATAGGATGGTTATTTCTTGGCCAAAAACTGGATATGCCGGCTATTATTGGCATGTTGCTTATTATCTGCGGCGTAATCGTAATCAATCTGTTTTCAAAAAGTGTCAGTCACTAGGCGATGATGATGATTGATTTGAGCCCGCACTCTCTTATGCGGGCTCGGGTATTTAGCGCACCACCAGTACGGAGCATTCCGCATGACGCACAACGGCTGCGGCGTTGGAACCCAACAGATAGGTAGTAATATCCGGGCGATGCGAGGCGATAATCACCATATCGGCCGGTAATTTTTTTGCCATTTCCAGAATCTTATCTTTAGGAGAGCCTTCTGCAACGTGAGCCTGCACGCGGTCCGCAGGAAGGTTGAATTTCTTGATAATCGCTTCCAGTTGAGATTTGGCTTCGGCTTTCAAATCGTCCATTGCGGGAAGCTCTGCTGAATAAGCCAGTCCCAGGGAAGCGTAATAGGGCAAAGACGGGATTACAGTCAAAAAGTGCACTTTAGCGTCGTCAATCTTTGCTTCGGCTTCAACATGCGAAATCACGCGTTGAGTTAATTCTGAATCTGAAATATCGATGGGTACAAGAATCGTTCTGTTCATAAAACCTCCTGTTTAAGTATCCACTGAAATTCTACTCCCTAAAGGCACTTTATGTACAATGACATACGTCACATTTTAGGTGCTGCTCCACGATACTCTGCGGGGACTACCAACAGGGGAGGACGGCGTAATATTAAGCGCATTCCCCGTAAATAATCAGCGAGTTGACGTTAAAACGTTATTTATGCCTTGTCAGGAAAGACCTAAAAAGAGATGTTACCGTTTAATTCAATAATTAATGAAATAATTCGCAGTGAAATAGATATAATTTATACGAATGCTTTTGGGGGTATTATACGAAATAAAAATTATACAATATCATTCGGTTACGATATTCTACGCCTGTTATATGCCTTTATTGTCACATATTCATTTTGTCGCTGGGCCATTGCGTTAACCTTTGCTTTCCAGCGTATAAATTGACAAGCCCGAACGAATGTTCGGGCTTTTTTTGTTTCCAGGTTAATCCTTAGAATATTTTTTAATCTGCGCCGGGTTTTTCCGCTTTTCCTGCCAGCAAGGCAAGAAAGTCATAGCGTTTTTGCAAATCCAATGCGGCATCTCGCCATAATTGTTCAGCTACTTCAGGCTGTTGCGCATTCAGGCGACGGAAACGCTGTTCATTAAGCAACGTTTCCGCCAGGGCATCAGACGGTGGCCGAGAGTCCAGAGCCAGCGGCGGCTTGCCTTCATCCGCACGGCGGGGATCAAAGCGGTATAACGGCCAGAAACCGGTCGCCGTTAACTGGCGCATCTGGTCATGGCTTAGCGCCAGATCGTAACCATGTTCCTCACAGGGGCTATAGGCAATGATCAGCGACGGTCCTGGCCAGGCTTCGGCCTCCTGGATGGCTTTCACCGTCTGGTTTAACTGCGCGCCCAGCGAAATTTGCGCGACATAAACATGACCATACATCATCATGCTGACACCAAGATCTTTACGGGCTTTACGCTTGCCATGTTCGCCAAACTTAGTGACGGCGCCAAGCGGCGTCGCCTTCGACGCCTGGCCGCCAGTATTGGAGTAACACTGCGTATCCAGAACCAGAATATTGACATTCTCCGTCAGGCTTAACACATGGTCTAAACCGCCAAAGCCGATGTCGTATGCCCAACCATCGCCGCCAATCAGCCAGATTGATTTTTCTACCAGCGCATCAGCATCCTTTAACAGTTCCTCTGCGCCCGCAACCGATTTCAGATGTTGGCGTAATGCGGCGACCTGCTCACGCCGAACGTCAGGCGTTGCTTCGGCATGCAGCGCATCGTTTAATTCCGCCGGGATGCGATCGGCGAATTGCGCCAGTAATCGCATGACGCGCGCCCGGTGCTGATCCACGCTCAGACGGAAACCGAGACCAAATTCCGCGTTATCTTCAAATAACGAATTCGCCCATGCCGGGCCGCGCCCGTTGGCATCAGTGGTATAAGGCGTAGAGGGTAAGTTACCGCCGTAAATAGAGGAACACCCCGTGGCGTTAGCGATTAACATTCTGTCGCCATATAACTGAGTCAGCAGTTTAATATACGGCGTTTCACCGCAGCCGGAACAGGCGCCGGAATATTCAAACAGCGGCGTAATAAGCTGCGATGTGCGGATATCAATTCGTTCCAGTTTGTTTCGATCGATTTCCGGTAAGTCGAGGAAGAAGTCATAATTCACTTTCTCTTCTTCCACATGCTCAAGGCGCGACATCATGTTAATCGCCTTGATCTGTGGATTTTGCCGATCTTTAGCCGGGCAGACCTCTACGCATAAATTACAGCCAGTACAGTCTTCCGGCGCGACCTGCAGCACATATTTCTGGCCGCGCATATCGCGGGACTTCACGTCCAGCGAATGCAGACTGGCTGGCGCGTTCTCCATCGCCTGCGGGGAAACGACTTTTGCACGAATCGCCGAGTGAGGGCAGGCGGCGACGCAGTGATTACATTGTGTACACAGTTCCTCTTTCCAGACAGGAATCTCTTCGGCGATATTGCGTTTTTCCCAGCGGGTGGTGCCCATTGGCCATGTTCCGTCCGGCGGCAGGGCGGAAACAGGCAGTGCGTCGCCGAGGCCCGCCAACATGGCGGCGGTAACGGTTTTCACGAAATCCGGCGCGGCGTCGGAGACGACCGGCGGGCGATGCGCGCTGTGCGGATTAACCGCCTGCAACGGTACTTCCGCCAGCGATTCCTGCGCCAGAGCCAATGCCTGCCAGTTACGCTCAACCAGATCCTGACCTTTGCTGCTATAGCTTTTGGCAATCGCGCCCTGCAACTCAACCAGGGCGCTATCGCCCGGAAGAATATGCGTCAGGTGGAAGAAAGCCATTTGCATGACGGTATTGATGCGGGCGCCAAGTCCACATTCGCGGGCGATTTTCGCCGCGTTAACCACGTAAAAACGCGCCTTTTTCTGTTTCAACACCGCCTGAACTTCTTGCGGCAGACGCGACCAGACCTCGTCGGCGCTGTACGGCGTATTAAGCAGAAAGATACCGCCGGGCTTTAGACGCTCCGCCATCTGATATTTATCGATAAACTGTAATTGATGGCAGCCGACAAAATCCGCCTGAGCAATTAAGTAAGCGGAACGAATGGGTTTTTCGCTGACGCGCAGGTGCGATACCGTGAGCCCGCCAGCTTTTTTAGAGTCATAAACGAAATAACCTTGCGCATACCACGGCGTAGAATTACCGATAATTTTAATATTATTTTTCGTGGCGGATACGCTGCCGTCGCTTCCCAGACCGTAAAATAACGCTTCAAGTTTAGCGCTGCCGGGCAGGGTATTTTCCGGTAATGGCAGCGAGAGGTTAGTAACGTCATCATAAATGCCCACCGTAAACCGTGGCTTGGGTTTCGCACGGCTGAGTTCATTAAAGACCGCCAGTACACACGCCGGGCCGAACTCTTTGGATGATAGTCCATAACGGCCGCCAATGGTGCGCGGCAACGTTTCGCGCTCGCCATTACTAAAGGCTTCCGCCAGTGCGGTCATCACGTCCAGATAAAGCGGCTCGGCCTGCGCGCCAGGCTCTTTGGTGCGATCCAGCACTGCGATGGCGCGAACGGTTTCCGGTAATGCCTGTAACAAATGTTTGGCGGAGAAGGGGCGGAACAGACGGACTTTCAGAACGCCGACCTTTTCTCCACGTATCAGTAGCTCGTCCACGACCTCTTCGCAAGTGCCGAGGGCGGAGCCCATCATAATGATGACGCGTTCAGCCTGGGGATGGCCATAATATTCAAATGGCTGGTACTGACGGCCCGTAGCGTCGCCAAATGCCCTCATCGCCTCTTCAACATGATCATAAACGGCGTTGTACCACGGGTTGGTCGCTTCGCGAGACTGGAAGTAGGTATCCGGATTCGCTGAAGTTCCACGAATCACCGGATGTTCCGGATTCAGCGCGCGGGCGCGGTGAGCGTCGATCTCCGCCTGCGGCATCAGGTTCAGAATGGTTTCATCCGTTAGCGGTATAATTTTGTTGATTTCATGCGATGTACGGAAGCCATCAAAAAAATGAATAAACGGAACGCGGCTTTTCAGCGTAGCCCTGTGCGCGATCAGCGCAAAATCCTGCGCTTCCTGAACGCTGGCGGCGCATAACATCGCGCAGCCTGTCTGGCGGACCGCCATCACATCGGAATGGTCGCCAAAAATAGAAAGCGCGTGTGTGGCGACAGTGCGCGCGGCAACGTGCAGTACAAACGGCGTGAGCTGCCCCGCCAGTTTATACAGCGTTGGAATCATCAGCAGCAGCCCCTGCGATGATGTAAATGACGTAGAAAGCGAACCGGTTTGTAACGCACCGTGAACGGCGGCGATCGCGCCGCCTTCCGACTGCATCTCTACCACACGCGGCGTATCGCCCCAGACATTTTTAAGCCCATTGCCGGCCCAGGCATCCGCTTGTTCAGCCATTGTTGAACTGGGCGTAATCGGGTAAATGGCGATAACCTCGCTGGTACGGAACGCCACCGACGCTACTGCGCCATTACCGTCAATTGTTTGCATATGACACCCTTACATTGCGCAAAAAAGAGGGACACGCATAATCGTGAGCGCATCCTGTAGTTATCCTTTTATTTTAGCAAAGCCCTTCAAGCCCCATTTTCGCTTTTGTGTCCCTGGCGGGAGGAGAATGGCGATTTCTTGCCGAAAAGACGTAAAAAATTGCCAATAAATGTTAATGAAGCGCATAAATGCGCGCTTTGCCTCTCGACGCGTCAGTTTTTGCTGCCTATTATTTAGGGCGGTGTCGTTTGGATGAATAAACAGAGGGGAGAGAAATGCGCGCAGCGTTTTGGGTGGGATGTGCCGCGTTATTATTGTCGGCTTGCAGTAGCGAACCTGTTCAGCAGGCAACCGCGGCACATGTTTCGCCAGGGATGAAAGCGGCGATGTCCAGCGCCGGCGAAGCGAATTGCGCTATGATTGGCGGTTCGCTTTCAGCGGCCCGGCAGCTTGATGGTTCAGTAATTGGTATGTGCGCGCTACCCAACGGCAAACGTTGTAGCGAACAGTCGCTTGCCGCCGGAAGCTGCGGGAGTTATTAAGCGCGGCGTTTCGCCTGACGCGTATAACTTTTCACTTAATGGCTTAGTGCGCTAAATCCGCCAGTTTATACATTAGCGTTGTTTCTGCCGTCGCCAGCGTTAATTGGTTCGCGGTTAAATCGACCTGCGCGCCCTTGCTGAAGAGCTCGCTGAGGGTGCCGTCCAGCGCGTTAAGCTGTGGATCGGCGCACATCATTCGGGTCATCGCTAAATTTTTCACTTTTAATTCGCCGTCCGACAGTTTTCCTTCGCCGGTGAATTGATTGCACATTTTGCCGGATACCGTCATGTCCTCGCCAAAGCTGAGCTCCGGGCCGGTGACCGTTTTACCGTTTACGCTTTCCAGAACAAAGCGGTGGTGCTCCAGTTGCTCGCGTTTGACGGACACTTTTCCACTGCTCACACACCCTGTCATTATGATGCTCAGGGCGACCAGCGTGACGATTTTCTTCATTGATATTCTCTGTAATCTGATAGTTAACACTGACTATAGTAATGATATGACCGGATAGATCTTCAGGGGTTATCCGAAAATGCTCCCCTGAGCGCAGGGGAGCGACAGGATTAGAACAGCGCGTTCGGGCAGGCTTCGCCCTTCTCAAGCTGGCTTAAGTTTTGTAACGTGGTTTCAGAGATGCTGATCAGCGCTTCTGCGGTCAGGAATGCCTGGTGCCCCGTAAACAGTACGTTATGGCAGGCCGACAGACGGCGGAAAACATCATCCTGGATAACATCGTTTGACTTATCTTCAAAGAACAGGTCGCGTTCGTTTTCATACACATCCATCCCCAGCGAGCCGATTTTCTGATTCTTCAGAGCTTCGATAGCCGCCTGGGAATCAATCAGCGCGCCACGACTGGTATTAATGACCATAACGCCATTTTTCATTTGATCGAATGCCGCATGGTTCAGCAAATGGTAGTTTTCCGGCGTGAGCGGGCAGTGCAGGGAAATGACATCCGATTCGGCAAACAACGTTTGCAGATCCACATACTCGACGCCGAGGTCAAGCGCGGCGGTGCTGGGATAGGGATCAAACGCCAGTAAACGCATTCCAAAGCCTTTCAGGATACGCAGCGCGGCGACGCCGATTTTACCGGTACCGATGACGCCAGCGGTCTTTCCGTGCATGGTAAAGCCGGTCAGCCCCTCAAGGGAAAAGTTAGCGTCGCGGGTGCGTTGATAAGCGCGGTGAATACGGCGGTTCAATGTCATCATCATGCCAATCGCATGTTCAGCGACGGCTTCCGGAGAATAAGCCGGCACGCGGACCACCTGCAAACCGAGCTCTTTAGCGGCATCCAGGTCGACATTATTAAATCCGGCGCAACGCAGCGCGATGTATTTCACGCCGTGTTTTTTCAGCTCTTCCAGTACCGGTCGGCTCCCGTCGTCATTCACGAAGATACAAACTGCTTCACATCCATTGGCGGTTTTCGCCGTTTTCTCGGTTAGCAGAAAATCAAAAAACTCCAGTTCAAAACCGAACGCTTCGTTCACTTGCTGTAGATATTTCTTGTCATACTGTTTGGTACTATAGACGGCGAGTTTCATATGACCTTCTCCAGTGATGTTTGAATCACAAAAATATGCTTAAAATTATCTTACAAAAAATCAAAAATAATTGATAGTCATACATATAATGAATAATTTTAGGTTATCATTCTCCACAACGCCTCAAATAGCCGGAGGGCGCCCCTGCAACATGAACTATTAGGCTATGTACGGGCAATCATGCCAAAATAAAGAGATAGCCGACTGAATTTTTCGTTAAATCAGGAAATTAATGGCCCATGAAGGGTAAATATAAAGCCGCCCTTGCGCTACTGTTACTGCTGATTCTTATCCCTCTGACGCTACTGATGACCCTCGGGCTGTGGGTTCCCACTCTGGCGGGAATTTGGCTACCCGTCGGTACCCGTATCGCTCTGGAACAAAGTCCACGCCTGACACGTCATGGGTTAGTGATTCCCGATCTTCGCTATCTGGTCAATGATTGTTCGTTAGCGCATATTACCCAGGCGGAACTGACGCATCCCAGCCGTTGGTTGCTGAATATTAAAAGCCTTAAACTGGATGCCGCGTGCCTGGCGAAACTGCCCGCTACGGAAGCTTCTCCCGCCGCGCCGCGTACGCTGGCGCAGTGGCAGTCAATGCTGCCCAATACCTGGATTAACATCGATAATGTCATTCTCGCGCCCTGGCCGGAATGGCAGGGCAAGCTGGCGATCTCCATGACGCCGGTCATTCAGCAGATACGTTATCAGGGCGAAAAAGTAAAATTTCAAGGGCAGCTACGCGGTCAGGCATTGACGGTGAGCCAACTGGAGATCGCCGCGCTGGCCAACCAGCCTCCCGTTAGCCTGGCGGGGGAATTTGTGTTGCCGCTGGTACCGGATGGCCTGCCGGTCAGCGGTCATGCGGCAGCGACCTTGCGTCTGCCGCAGGAACCGTCGCTGGTGGATGCGGAACTGGAGTGGCGTGATAACGCCGGACAGCTCATCGTGATGGCGCGAGGTAATCCTGACCCGATTCTCGATCTCCCCTGGGCGGTAACGCGTCAGCGGCTTACCATCAGCGATGGCCGCTGGAACTGGCCATATCAGGGATTCCCCTTGAGCGGACGTCTGGCTTTTAATATCGATAACTGGCAAGCCGGGCCGGATAATGCGCGAGTCAGCGGACGCCTGAATATTCTGACCCAGGGCGATGCCGGTAAAGCGAACGCGGTACTGACTATCGGCCCGGGAAAACTCAGCATGGATAGCAGTGAGATGCCTCTACAGCTTACCGGCGAGGCTAAACAGAAGGATTTAATCTTTTATGCCGTCTTGCCCGCTATGTTCCGCGGCAGTCTGGCCGATCCGCAGCTCACCTTTGCACCTGGCGCATTGCTACGCTCACGTGGGCGAGTGATTGATGCGTTAGATATTGATGAAATTCGTTGGCCGCTGGCGGGCGTCAAGGTGACACCGCGCGGCGTTGATGGTCGATTACAGGCTATTTTACGGGCGCACGAAAATGAGATGGGCGATTTCGTTCTTCATCTTGATGGCCTGGCGAATGATTTTCTCCCTGATGCTGGTCGCTGGCGGTGGCGCTACTGGGGGCAAGGAAGCTTTACGCCAATGCGCGCCCGCTGGGATATTGCCGGACAGGGCGAATGGCATGATAACACCATCAGGTTGACCAGTTTATCCACCGGTTTTGATCAGTTGCACTATGGCGCAATGACCGTCACATCGCCAAGACTGGCGCTGAATAAACCTATTGTCTGGGTTCGCGACGCCACAATGCCGTCGCTACAGGGCGCGCTGTCTCTGGAGACGGGAAAAACCATATTTACCAGCGGGAGCATGCTGCCGCCTTCTACCATTAATTTTAGCGTTGAAGGGCGCGAGCCAACCCTGTTCCAGTTTAAAGGCGACCTTCGGGCGGGGGCGATAGGGCCGGTACGGTTGAATGGGCGCTGGGATGGCGAACGCCTTCGTGGACAGGCCTGGTGGCCGAAGCAGTCGCTTATCGTTTTCCAGCCGTTGCTTCCACCGGACTGGAAAATGACGCTGCGCGAAGGCTCACTGTATGCGCAGGTGGCTTTTTCCGCCGCACAGGGGCAGGGGTTTGAAGCAGGTGGACACGGCGTGTTAAAAGGCGGCAGCGCCTGGATGCCTGATAACAAAATCAACGGCGTCGATTTCATTCTGCCATTTCGCTTCCACAACGGCGCGTGGCAATTGGGGACGCGCGGGCCCATCTCGCTGCGTATCGCCGGGATAGTTAACCAGGTCACGGCGAAAAATATCACCGCTGATTTACAGGGCGGTTATCCCTGGAGCGAGTCGAATCCATTACTGCTAAGCGATGTCAGCGTAGACGTGCTGGGCGGTCAAATCATTATGAAACAGTTGCGAATGCCGCAGCACGACCCGGCGCTTTTGCGGGTGCAAAATATTTCATCCAGCGAATTGATTAGCGCCATAAATCCAAAGCAATTCGCCATGTCTGGTCCGGTCAGCGGCGCGCTGCCGCTGTGGCTGAACAATGAAAAATGGATAATCAAAGATGGCTGGCTTACGAATCCTGGGCCAATGACGTTGCGTATCGATAAAGATACTGCGGATGCGGTGGTGAAGGATAATGTCACGGCAGGCTCGGCGATCAACTGGCTACGTTATATGGAGATTACGCATTCGTGGACGAAAATTAACGTTGATAACCTGGGCGTACTAACGATGCAGGCGGCTATTACCGGCAAAAGCCGGGTAGATGGTAAAACCGCGATCGTTAACTTGAACTATACCCATGAAGAAAATGTGTTTACGCTGTGGCGCAGTTTGCGTTTTGGCGACAATTTACAGGCATGGCTTGAACAAAATACAGCGTTGCCGCAACCTCCTTGCCGGAAAGACAAGGACTGTGAGGATAAATAATGAAAATGAGTATTGCCATGCTGTCAGCGCTTGCGTCATTTATCGTGGTGGGGTGCACGCCACGTATTGAAGTCGCCGCGCCGGAACAGCCGATTACCATCAACATGAATGTAAAGATCGAGCATGAAATACATATCAAAGTCGATAAAGACGTTGAAGAACTCCTGAAATCACGCAGCGATCTATTCTGAGGCCATAATGAAAAAGTATTTAATACTATGGGTGCTGACGCTGAGCTTGCTCACACCTTCTGTGTGGGCCTTAACCCTGGACGAAGCGCGCACGCAGGGCCGGGTCGGGGAAACGCTGAATGGCTATCTGGTGGCCTTAAAGAATGATGCCGAAACCCAGAAACTGGTGCTTGATATTAATCATGCCCGCCGCGCCAGTTATCAGCAGTTAGCGGATAGCAATCATCTTCCCGTGGACGAGGTGGCGAAGATGGCAGGGCAAAAACTGGTTGAGCGCGCCAGGCCGGGAGAATATGTCCAGGGAATTAATGGCAAATGGATGCGTAAATAACCGCTTCCCGACAATTTTTTTACCGCAAAATGCATTTTTATATGGGTAATTTTTGAATACGGAGGTCGTATTTACATTAGGCGAACCGGAAGGCTATTTCTATACTGTCGACTGGTATCACTATTCGCGAGAGTAACCAGGTATGACGTCTGAAAAATTATCTGCTGCTTGCCATTGTGGCAGCGTCGTGTTTACCGTTCAACTTAGCGATGGCTTTCATACCGCCAGGCGCTGCAACTGTTCGTTTTGCCGGATGCGCGGAGCGGTGGCAGTGTCTGCGCCGCTATCGGGTATTAAAGTGCTAAAAGGGCAGGATAAGCTTACCGAATATCGCTTCAATACGGGCAAGGCGGTGCATTTTTTCTGTTCGGTATGCGGGATATATACTTTTCATCAGCGCCGATCCAATCCCGATCAATATGGGGTCAATGTGGCGTGCATCGAAAATGTGTCGCCTTTTGATTTCGCCTGCGTTGAAGTCAATGATGGGGTAACGCATCCCAGCGATGGCGGCAGTAGCGGCGTGGTAGGATATTTGCGCTACGAACCTAAGAAGTCACCTCCCGTCGAAACGGGAGGCAAAAATATTTAAGCGGCCACTACGCTGTCAATCGCGGCTTTTGCATCGGCCTGAGCTTTAGCCGCCACTTCCGGCCCGTAGGCGATGCCTTCGGCAAAGACAAAATTCACGTCGGTGATACCGATAAAACCAAGGAACACTTTCAGGTAAGGCGCAATCAAATCCGTCGGGGTGTCTTTATGGATACCGCCGCGGCTGGAGAGAACCACCGCGCGTTTGCCGGTTACCAGACCTTCCGGGCCTTTTTCGGTATAGCGGAAAGTGATACCGGCGCGGGCAATCAGATCAAAGTAGTTTTTCAGCTGCGTCGGGATATTGAAATTGTACATCGGTGCCGCAATAACGATGACGTCGTGGGCTTTCAGTTCAGCAATGAGTTCATCAGACAGCGCCAGAGCGTCCTGTTGACGTGGCGTTAAAGGCGCATCGCCCGGACGCATCGCGCCCACCAGCTCGCCATCCAGCACCGGAACAGGGTTGGCCGCCAGATCGCGGACAGTAATTTCATCTGCGACGTGTTTTTCGCGCCATTGTTCAATAAAATAGTCAGTCAACTGACCAGACTGAGAGTACCCTGCCAGAATACTGGATTTAAGAACTAATACCTTGCTCATGGGTGTTTCCTTTTATGTGTTTGAAGGGGCGTGCCCCGTTGCTTGTTGACACTTTATTCACAAATATGTCGCAGGGATAGCGCAATATATCGAACCCTTTGTTCGAAATTATTGAACAACACAAAAAAAGCCCCAATGTGGTACTCTATACCTATCATTTAAAACGATTTTAAACAGGCAGAATGCTGCCCAAGAGCTTTATGACTGAACAATCTAGGTTGACACTTCAGGTGTTACAGCAGCGGCTGGATGCACTGATGCTGCGCGACAAACAGCGCTTTTCGCGCCGCCTGCATGGCGTAAAGAAAGTAAAAAATCCTGATGCGCAACAGGCCATTTTCCAGACGATGGCGAAAGAAATTGAACAGGCTGCGACGCAGGTCGCTCTCCGCGAAGCGGCGCGCCCCTCAATCACTTATCCGCAAAATCTGCCTGTTAGCCAGAAGAAACAGGACATTCTGGAAGCGATCCGCGATCATCAGGTGGTGATCGTGGCAGGGGAAACCGGTTCCGGTAAAACCACCCAGTTGCCGAAAATTTGTATGGAACTGGGACGCGGAATTAAAGGACTTATTGGACATACTCAACCGCGTCGTCTGGCGGCGCGCACCGTCGCTAACCGCATTGCCGAAGAGTTGCAAACGGAGCCTGGCGGCTGCATCGGCTATAAAGTTCGTTTCAGCGATCATGTCAGTAGCAACACCATGGTCAAACTGATGACGGACGGTATCCTGCTGGCGGAAATCCAGCAGGACAGGCTATTGATGCAGTATGACACCATCATTATTGATGAAGCGCATGAACGCAGCCTGAATATTGACTTCTTGCTCGGCTATCTGAAAGAACTTCTGCCGCGTCGCCCCGATCTGAAAGTGATTATTACCTCTGCGACCATCGACCCGGAACGCTTCTCGCGCCACTTTAATAACGCGCCGATTATCGAAGTCTCTGGCCGAACGTATCCCGTAGAAGTTCGTTATCGCCCCATTGTGGAAGAGGCTGACGACACTGAACGCGATCAGCTACAGGCAATTTTCGACGCTGTCGATGAACTGGGGCGTGAAAGTCCCGGCGATATCCTGATTTTTATGAGCGGAGAGCGGGAAATCCGCGATACCGCCGACGCCCTGAACAAGCTGAACTTACGGCATACCGAAGTGTTGCCGCTGTATGCACGCTTGTCGAACAGCGAACAGAACCGCGTTTTCCAGTCGCACAGCGGACGCCGTATCGTGCTGGCGACTAACGTGGCGGAAACCTCGCTGACGGTGCCGGGTATCAAATATGTGATCGATCCTGGCACTGCGCGCATCAGCCGCTACAGCTACCGCACTAAAGTGCAGCGCCTGCCGATTGAACCGATCTCACAGGCTTCCGCCAACCAGCGTAAAGGGCGTTGCGGACGCGTATCGGAAGGGATTTGCATTCGTCTGTATTCGGAAGATGACTTTTTGTCACGTCCGGAATTTACCGACCCGGAAATTCTACGTACCAACCTGGCGTCGGTTATTTTGCAGATGACCGCCCTGGGGCTGGGTGACATTGCCGCCTTCCCGTTTGTCGAAGCGCCGGATAAGCGCAATATTCAGGATGGCGTGCGTTTGTTGGAAGAGCTGGGGGCGATTACCGCCGACGAACAGCAAACGGCATATAAGCTGACGCCGCTGGGCCGACAATTATCCCAGTTGCCGGTCGACCCGCGCCTGGCGCGTATGGTTCTGGAAGCGCAAAAGCATGGCTGTGTGCGCGAAGCGATGATCATTACTTCCGCACTCTCTATTCAGGATCCGCGCGAGCGCCCAGTGGATAAGCAGCAGGCTTCCGATGAGAAACACCGGCGTTTCCATGATAAGGAGTCTGATTTTCTGGCGTTTGTTAACCTGTGGAATTACCTCGGCGAGCAACAAAAGGCCCTGTCGTCGAATCAATTCCGCCGTCTGTGTCGCACCGACTATCTGAACTATTTACGCGTGCGTGAGTGGCAGGATATCTATACCCAACTGCGTCAGGTGGTAAAAGAACTGGGGATTCCGGTAAACAGCGAACCCGCAGAATACCGGGAAATTCACGTTGCGTTGTTAACGGGGCTGTTGTCGCATATCGGGATGAAAGATGCCGATAAACAAGAGTACACCGGCGCGCGTAACGCCCGATTCTCTATTTTCCCCGGTTCCGGTTTATTCAAAAAACCGCCGAAATGGACAATGGTCGCAGAACTGGTGGAGACCAGCCGTTTGTGGGGGCGTATCGCTGCCCGCATTGAGCCAGAATGGGTGGAACCGGTAGCCCAGCACCTGATTAAACGTTCATATAGCGAACCGCACTGGGAGCGGGCGCAAGGCGCGGTGATGGCGACGGAAAAGGTTACTGTCTACGGTCTGCCGATTGTCACCGCGCGCAAGGTGAATTACAGCCAGATTGACCCGGCGTTGTGTCGCGAGTTGTTTATCCGCCATGCGCTGGTGGAGGGGGACTGGCAAACCCGTCATGCCTTCTTCCGTGAGAATCTAAAATTGCGTGCGGAAGTCGAGGAACTTGAGCACAAATCTCGCCGCCGCGATATCCTGGTGGATGACGATACCCTGTTTGAGTTTTATGACCAGCGTATTAGCCATGACGTTATTTCCGCCCGCCACTTTGATAGTTGGTGGAAAAAAATCAGCCGCGAGACGCCGGATCTGCTCAACTTTGAAAAAAGTATGCTGATTAAAGAAGGCGCGGAAAAAATCAGCAAACTGGATTACCCGAATTTCTGGCACCAGGGCAATCTCAAGCTGCGTTTGAGCTATCAATTTGAACCGGGCGCGGATGCTGACGGCGTGACCGTCCATATTCCGTTGCCGCTACTTAACCAGGTTGATGAGAGCGGTTTTGAATGGCAGATCCCAGGACTGCGCCGTGAATTAGTTATTGCGCTGATTAAATCGTTGCCAAAACCGGTACGTCGCAACTTTGTTCCGGCTCCAAACTATGCTGAAGCGTTTTTAGGTCGCGTAACGCCGCTGGAGCTGCCGCTGCTGGACGCTCTGGAGCGTGAACTGCGCCGGATGACCGGCGTCACGGTCGACCGGGAAGACTGGCATTGGGATCAGGTGCCCGAGCATCTGAAAATCACGTTTCGCGTGGTGAATGACAAAAACAAGAAACTGCAGGAAGGGCGTTCGCTCGCCGAGCTTAAAAATGCGCTGAAAGGCAAAGTGCAGGAGACGCTCTCGGCGGTGGCGGATGACGGCATCGAGCAGAGCGGGCTGCATATCTGGAGTTTCGGCGAGCTGCCGGAAAGCTACGAACAGAAACGCGGTAATTATAAAGTGAAGGCGTGGCCGGCATTAGTGGATGAGCGTGACAGCGTCGCTATCAAATTGTTTGATAATCCGCTGGAACAACAACAGGCGATGTGGTGCGGTTTACGCCGTCTGCTGTTGCTCAATATTCCTTCACCGATAAAGTATCTGCATGAGAAATTGCCGAATAAAGCCAAGCTGGGGCTGTACTTTAACCCGTACGGCAAAGTACTGGAGTTGATTGATGACTGTATCGCCTGCGGGGTAGATAAGCTGATAGATGCCAACGGCGGGCCGGTGTGGAGCGAAGCAGGTTTCACCGCGCTGCACGAAAAGGTACGCGCCGAGCTGAATGATACTGTGGTGGATATCGCGAAGCAGGTTGAGCGCATCCTGACGACCGTATTCAATATCAATAAGCGTCTGAAAGGGCGGGTGGATATGAGCATGGCGTTGGGGCTTTCCGATATCAAGGCGCAGATGAACGGCCTGGTATACCGTGGTTTTGTGACTGGCAACGGCTTTAAACGTCTCGGCGATACGCTGCGTTATCTGCAGGCAATTGAAAAGCGGCTGGAGAAACTGGCTGTCGATCCGCACCGCGATCGGGCGCAAATGCTGAAAGTCGAAAGCGTCCAGCAGGCGTGGCAACAATGGATAAATAAACTGCCTCCAGCGCGTCGCGAAGATGATGATGTTAAAGAGATCCGTTGGATGATTGAAGAACTGCGTGTCAGTTATTTCGCCCAACAGCTCGGTACGCCTTATCCTATTTCCGATAAGCGTATTTTACAGGCCATGGATCAGATTACGGCCTAAAAAGCCAGGCGACGATGTCTTTCAAAGAGATCCGGTACAAGTTCGGAACAAAAAGGAGGAATTATGAATACAACGCCATTTCCGGCGCTCTCTGCGGAAACATTGCTGGCGGTGAATACCGTCGGACAGTGGCTGGCGCAAAATGATTTTTCCGGCGAACAATCTTATTCGTCGGATTGCGTCGTCCTGGCGGGCAATGCGGTGATCCCCACTATCGACGCGGCCTGTCGCATCGCCAAAGCGCAAGGCGTTCCTTTACTGATTAGCGGCGGTATAGGTCATTCGACGCCGTTTTTGTACGCCGTGATTGCCCGGCATCCGCGCTACCACACTATTCGCACAACCGGACGCGCTGAAGCCGCGATCCTCGCGGATATCGCGAACCAGTTCTGGCATATTCCGGCTGAGAAAATTTGGCTGGAAGATCGGTCAACTAATTGCGGCGAAAATGCCCGTTTCTCCTGCGCACTGATCCGTCAGGCGAAAGAAAACATTAACACGGCTATCGTTGTGCAAGACCCCACCATGCAGCGGCGCACTATCGCGGCATTCCGGCGCGTGACAAACGACGACACCGATGCGCCGCGCTGGCTGAGTTTTCCTGGTTTTGTTCCGGTACTGCGCCACCTTAACGGCGGTACACGTTTTGCCAACGTTGAAGAGGGCATCTGGACGGTGGAGCGTTATCTGTCTCTGATTGCCGGCGAGCTGCCACGTTTGCGTGACGATGAAACAGGGTATGGACCGCGCGGTAAAGATTTTATCATTCACGTTGATATCCCACGCGATATTGAAAACGCATGGCAGGTATTGCAGGCAGATACGACGCTGCGCAGTGCGTTAGAACAGAGAGCGTTACGCTAAAAATCGCCCGTTTGCGAGGGTGAACGGGCAAGTGCGACCACCATCTCATAAATTTGATGAATTATTTATAAAAGCTGGTTATGTTGTCGCTTTACGGTTTTCATTCAGGACGCGCTATGGGCAATAAGTATTCCGGCCTGCAAATTGGTATTCACTGGTTAGTCTTTTTTCTGGTTATTGTGGCTTACGCCGCGATGGAACTACGCGGTTTTGCGCCGCGTAGTTATCGGCCCTGGTTTAATATGACGCATGTTTCATGTGGTATCACTATTTTGCTTTTAATGGTGGCGCGCTTGATTATTCGGCTGAAATATCCCACGCCGCCCATTGTTCCTCGTCCAAAACCGATGATGACCGGAATGGCGCATTTGGGACATCTGGTGATTTACCTGTTATTTATCGCGCTGCCTGTTATTGGTCTGGTCATGATGTATAACCGCGGCAATCCCTGGGTCGCATTTGGCATTACTATGCCGCATGCCGCCGAAGCTAACTTTGAACGCGTAGATATGCTGAAATCCTGGCACGTCACGCTGGCGAATCTGGGCTATTTTGTTATTGGACTTCATGCCATCGCTGCTTTGATGCATCACTATTTCTGGAAAGACAATACGCTGTTACGGATGATGCCGCGTAAGCGTGACTGACCGTCCTGCATGACGTTTGTCGCAGGTGGGGTTAACTGCTTCAGGTAAACAAGGCATCTATCAGAGGGGATTGCGTATTCCATACAGAAAACGCCTGCGTCTAACCAGGACCCGTGACGCAGGCGAAGGAGGACGGGTCTACATCGGAAGCGGGTATTATACTTATTTGTATGACAAATAAAATAAGCAATTGCTATTCCGTAATCCAATGTTTAATCAACGGGTTAAACCCACATGATCGCGCTGCCGACCGCTCGGAAGTGCCTGTACTTACGATGAGCGTGGCGTAGTGGCGGAAAATAGCGCAACGGCGCCATGTTGCTCCAAAGTCACCTTAGCGAAATGTTCGTCCAACACGCTGCGTAACGTATCGGCTGAATCATTGGTATTACTGAATATTCCTTTCTTGTTATAAACAGCCATTAATTTCTTACCAAAAGCATTGTGAGGAACCTCTTTGCCCAGAATCGTGGCGCCAAAAAGTGTGCCGCCGAGTTTAAGCGCCATACCGGCATTTTTAATTGCCTTCGCTTTTGTTGTCATCTCACCAGGTAAGCAGTGCAGAAGATAGTACATCGAAACGGAATCGAAGCGCCCGTGCCAGTCCGCCGGGAACGTGTCGAAAACATCGTGTTGTAGTGTGGCGCGGATTTTCGTATTACCCACTCGGCTGGCGGCTATTTTCAGGCTATCCGGATTTAAATCCATCAGCGAAATGGCATGAGTCGCAGGTGCATGTTTCAGGTAATAACCTGTACCTACGCCAATATCCAGGTGAGTCTCGCCCATGTGATGCAGGAAGAAAGGAAGTAGTTGCGTATCAGTAGGACACTTCCATGCATATTTGTTTGAGATATTGAGTACCCACCAGTCATATAAGCTAAGCGTGAATGGGTTATAGACTTTTGCGCCTGATTGTTGTGTATGCTTCATTGTTCTCTCACTAAATAATTTCGCGCTGGAATTAAAACAACGAAGCAATCGTTAGGCAAGCATTAATCAGGTGAGTGAGTAATTTAATGCGATGAATAAAGGAGATATTATGAATTAAGCGGCTATCTTAAAGAATATAGAGGATAATAATAGCTGATAAATGAGTTGAACAGTCATATTATTATAAGCTGATAATTAATAATCGTTGATGTACGCGTATTAAGCCCTTTGATAATAACAATGCAATTAAATGCAGGAAGAACAATATTTATTCAAACACATAAAGCGATTATTGCACATTAATTGATATTTTAAATGTTACGCTGAGATAGCCATCTTTATTTAATATCACCTACCTGGAGGCGATATGATTGAGGTTTTTGAAGCGTTTGGCTGGACCTTACTTTTAGGCGGTCTGGCAGTGGCAGTACTGTTTATCACTGCACTGGATAAAAAACGGTAATCATTGCATTTGACGCGCCTGTTGAGTCGGTATTACAAATAACTGTACCTGAAATCTACCACTTCTGAAGTTTGCGATATTTTGCCATTCTGACGGCAAGGGATAATCCTGACTAAAGTTACCGCCGCTTACCAACCAGACACGATGGTAACTTTTTGAAAGCGTTGTCAGAGTATCAATATATGTCTGATCGGCTTGCGCATAAAACAGTGAACCAAAGCCATAGGCATTCGGTCTGCCTGATGTTCCATGAGCGTTAGGCGGTGTATAAAGAAACGTACGATAATCTCGCTTATTATAATACACATAACTTAAATAATCGAACATTTTACTGACTACCACGGCATCATTAGGCTGGTGACGGGTATTAATATAGTTTACCAGTGGTTTAAACTCGTCTATGTGCTCAGGGTTATTATGATATGAACCATAGCCGAATAATAAGGTGAATAAGATAAACCAGAAGCCACAAACCGCTTTTTTTGCGCGGGTAAGTAATACCGCGAGCAGGGGAGGAATGCTCAGCGATGAGAAGAAGAAATAACGATCGATAAATAACGGCATCCACCAGGAAATGATGAAGACCAGCATTACAGGGATGACCAGATTACAAAATAATATCAGCTGATATCTTTCATATTCTCCGTTGCATAAAGATATTCGCCCCACAGTACCGATAAAACCTCCCACAGCCAGCCACAGAATGAACGACGGAAAACCCTGTCCGTTGTTTCCGGTAAAGAAATGCCAATACATCGCAGGCAGGTCACGCCATGTTACGGGGGGAATCCAACCGATATCATTACCGGCTCTCAACTGCGCCAGATGAGTCAGTAAATTAAACAATACGGGCAACCAGGGGAGATAAGCGACAGCAATCGCCAGGTTAGCAAACCACCAGCCAGGAAGTTTAAGGTAGCAGGCCGTTTTATGGCTTTGGCAGGATAATATTGTTACTGCGATCCAGTGGGCAATAAGTGTAAATAGGGTGAAATAATGGGTGTAAAAGCTGAACGTCATAAGTAAAGCATACGCGACAAGATAGCGATTATGGGTGGGTGTTTTTATCCACATCATCAATGCTAACGCGGCAGCGAGTGTTAGCATTCCCATTAACGCGTACATGCGCGTTTCTTGACTGTAATGGACTGCCATCGGCATCAGGGCGGCGAACCATCCCGCCAATAAGGCTGTACGTTCATTTGCCAGCCATCGCGTAAGCGCGATAACCAGCACAACTGTCAGGATCCCAAAGAGTAGACTGAGAGAGCGTACCGCTGCAATGCTATCACCCCATAATATCATCCAGTCATGCAGTAACAGATAATAAAGCGGAGGATGCACGTCAAAAGCGGCATGGAAGAGCAGATTATCTACGCTATGTCGACTAATCAGCACGCTGGACGCTTCGTCACACCAAAGGTAGCGGTCAGTTAAAAACAGCAACCGTATAAGGACGGAAAATATGACAATGAGACAAACATGATATTTATACTTTATTTTTCTTAACCCATCGCCGGGCTGCCATATTGATAGTTGTGGTAGCGCCATAATATCCTCAATGGAGTAAGACTTAGACCAGAATGGACATCTAACGCAATAATGAAGGTTAAAATCTTAATCAACGCTAAATAAAAATAACTTTGATAATGTCAGTGGTGAATTAATCAGAATAGTGCAGTACAACTCAGTAACCCTGACCGTAATGGCGAAGCAGTCTATGCTCTAAAAACCGGGTCAAACCGACGATAAAGGTAACGCCAATAAGATACACTATGGCGGCAAAAAGGTAAGCATGGAAGAATTTAAAGCTGGTTGCAGCAACCTCCTGAATTCGCGCGAAAAACTCAGTATATTGGATAAGAAAAACGATGGTGCTGTCTTTAAGGTTATTAATCACCTGATTCGTTAAGGCTGGAATGGAAGACAGCAATACCTGAGGCAGTATAATCCACAAAAAGACCTGCCGTTTGTTCAACCCCTGAACGACTGCTGCCTCCGTTTCATACTTATTCAATGCGTTATAGGCCGTTGTCATGTACGCGGCATTATATGCGCCGACATTCAAGGTAAAACCTGTAACCGCCACGGTAAAAGAGGACAGGTGAATGCCAGATTGAGGTAAACCATAATAGATAACAAATAGAATAAGAATGAGTGGCGTACCGATAAAGAAATCCATGTACAGTCGAGTTATGGCTTTTACCACGGGGCGATGGCTCAGGCTCAGAAAGAAAATAATAATTCCCCACAAAAAACCGGTGATGGAAACAATCAGCGCAAGTTTACAGGTTTCTTTAATACCGTCCACAACAAGTGGCAGTTGTTCAGTCAGGTCATTAAAGAAGAGAGACCAGCCAGCGATCATCGTTGTGCCTCGCTAAAAAAACAGTGGATATCTGGATCCGTTTCTCGTAAGGCAAGATCGGTAAAAGCGCCTTCTGCACGAATCTTGCCATGATTAAGAAACGTTACGTTATCGCTTAGTAATCTGGCGAGGCGAATATCATGAGTGACGCATAATATAGTGACGCCATTGTCGTGAAGTTGCTTGATCAACATTCCGACTTCACGAGTCATGAGCGGATCAAGCGCAGACGTCGGCTCATCAAAAATAATGAGTTCTGGGTCGGTGACCATTGTACGGGCCAGGGCGACGCGCTGTTGCTGGCCGCCCGATAATTGCGAAGGGTATTTCGCGCTATGCGAGGCCATATCAAGTTTTTGTAGCTCATGTAAGGCTTTCTCCCGGGCTAGTTGTCCCGGCATGCCAAACACTTTACATAGGGCAAGGGTAATATTATCCATGACGTTAAGATGGCGATACAAAGCGTAATTCTGGAAGACACAACCAACTTTTTTTCTGAACTCAAGAATAGTAAATTCTTTGTCGTAAATATTTTTCCCGTGAAAATAAATATTGCCATAATCAGGTTCTTCTAATCGAAGCAGACAGCGTAAAAGCGTCGTTTTTCCACAACCTGATGGCCCCATGACTACTTTCATGTCTCCCGATTGAATTTTCAGACTAACCGTATCAAGAACCTTTTTTCCTGAATATTCCTTACTTATCTCTTTTAGTTTCAGTAAAGCCATGAGTATCACCTCTATTTTTATGGTTCAACTGATGCGATATTTTTTCTCAAACACTCCGGCCAGAAGAGTAAAAACTTTATAAATAATGAAATATAATACCCCGGCAAGAGTATAGATCTGTAACCCGTTCAGCGTGATGGCTGTCAGTGACATTGCCTGCTTCGTTATTTCAGCGATACCTACAGTATAAGCAAAGGGCGTCGCTTTTAATACAGAAGAAAACTCATTGATAATACCGGGCACAGAAAATCGCAACATCTGTGGCAGTTCAATATTTATTATAACCTGTAATTGACGCATTCCTGCTACTTTCGCTACCGTAATTTCGTATGGCTCAACTAATTTAAGCGCCCCTCTGAACACCTCGGCAAGATAGCTCCCACTGATTAAGCCGACGCTGAGGTTCATGGCCACCAGAGGTGAAACATATATGCCAATCGATGGCAATCCAAAATAAACAAGAAAAACAGCAATAAGTATTGGAATTCCCCGAAGAATAAAGACCAGTACGTCGAGTATCTTCTGTAGTGGAAGGGGGGATAGTCGCCGTAATACGGCGACTGTAAGCCCAAACAAAAACGCTGAGAGAAAACAGGTAAATGTTACAAGCAGCGTATTACCAATCCCTTCCAATAGGAAATAAAAGATAGCCAGCATATTACCTGATGACATAGCTTACTATTTCATCCAGCTATCGACAATGCCAGATATTTTTTGTGGCCCTTGCTCTTTAAGCCATAAGTTGAAATCATCGCGCACGGGAGAGCCTTTCTTAAAGGCAATGCCAAGCTGATCAACATTCTTGAAAACATAACGGCTTTCTATCGGCATCTTTTTCTTATTTTTGAAGGTAAAATAAACCGGCTCTTCTATAAAAGCCAGATCAAGATTGCCATTTTTTAGATCAGCCATCGTCTCATTATAGGTTGGATACAATTTTACTTTACTTAACGAGTAGTATCCTTTGGGCTCCAGATCGTTTTTGATAAGGTCGGAGTAAGCCATTCCTCGAGGGTATCCAATAGAATATTTATTTAATTCATTGAGGTTATTGAGCGTTATTTTATGATTGGCCATACTGACCAGATAAAAAGAGTTGATGTAATAAGGTTCAGAGAAATCAATAACTTTCTTACGTTTATCTGTAATTGAAATTCCCGAAAATGCGACATCTGCCTGACCACTCGCCACTGCGCCAAGCATTCCATCCCAGGCATATTCGGTGATGTTTAGCTTACAATGCCGTGACTGACAGTAAGACGAAAAAAGCTCCAGATCTATCCCCTGCAATTTGCCATCAGCACTTTTAAATAACATAGGGGGAGAGGCTGGTGATACTGCGACATTGAGCGTTCTCCCTTCAACGATGCTATCAGCAAACGCTGAAGACGACATTATTCCCAACACTATCATCGATAAGCCAAATTTTTTGGATAACATGCTATCTATTTCCTGTAGTAAGGTAATGCGTATTATAAATTAAGCATTAGGGCGTGAGCCTGACATTTGCAGGCGTAAAGTACTTAACGTTATGTATTCCATCGCTGTTAACTAATTTAATCAGGAGGTTTGACAGGAATCATCAAAGGGAATGGATTGAATATACCATGAGATATCAACTGGATATGAGTGCAGCGACACCATGAAAGGTGAAAATGTAAAGATATCATAGACATTAGTATACTGGACATAGTTTATGCTCCATTTACGCATACATATTTACATGATAAGCAGATAAATGCTTCAGTGACGGTGCCTTTCATGTCTCTAATTATCATCTTACCACTCTATCCAGGGCCAATATAAAGACTTATCTTTTCTTGTCAAATACATTTTTTGAGCTAAGTTGATTTGCGTGCTATCTATATTTGCAAGCATATAAATTATTTGTCTCATGAACAAACGACAACAAATCAGGATTTTTGACGATGTTGTTATGTTTATCAAAACGTTAACTTGTTTTAATCGATGATAATCTTAATTCAGAAATATCTGAATATATACGGTTGTTGAGATAAAATTCTCAAATTAACATCGTACATCTTATGTAATAAATATAAATACGATTAATAAATCCAAAACTGAGACTGCCAACCGGATAACAAACAGCAATAAAGAGGGTTCTTCATTAAGTTATCCTGGCAACGATTAAGGTGATAACATTTTCGGTGGCTTTACCCATTTTAATCGTGTTCACAGCCGTTAATTACCTTATGATTACCATGGTAATTAAAAATGAATCCTTAATGACTCGTTGGCTGAGTGAAAAAAATTCTACATCACATAGGCGCATGTATCGCGTATAATGGGCTCCGATGCCCCTAATTATTGCTATGACATAATGATATGTATCTTAACCGCTTTTGTTATTTACTCCTGATCTTCGCTGCGGTCGGAAGCATTTTTACATCGCATCCCGTCGCGATGTGGTTCCTGCTCGCCAATGTGCTAACGCTGGCGATCTACGGTATAGACAAAACGGCGGCACGTAAAACCTGGCGCAGAGTGCCGGAATCCACTTTGTTGGTGTTTGGGGTTGTCGGTGGGTGGCCTGGGGCGATTGTTGGTCAACAACTCTTCCGTCATAAAACGCAAAAGCAGCCATTCAAAACATACTTTATTGTCAGTGTGATAGTGAGTATTTTAGTTACGGTGGCGATTTATCGACTCTATCCATTTTTGTCTTACTGAACATAGACTATGTATCACTTATTGACCAATCGGCAGCAAAGATAGCATCATATTTTCATGCCACCGGCACTATGATATTGAGTTGTGTTTTGCTCAAGGCGTACCGCAGCCGATGGAACTTTATTCAGTGGAATAATGATGAGCTATAAAACTTTCTAACATTATGGCAAAACAATGATGGACTTCCTGGGTTGGATGGACAAGGTCGTTGAAGACGTATTGCGGACATATATCTAGCTGAGGGTCTTTAGCCCCGGGAACATGTACATAGCCGTGGTGAGTATAAGGGTTTTCCGTATCATAACCAATATTACTGGCCGCCTCCATTATCACCTTAAATGCATCGGCAGTCTCGTAATAGCATATTTTATGCTGGGGGTATTTTTCTTTTAATTCTTCAACATTAGTTTTTAACAGGGCATTGTGAGCGATGCTTTCATCCTTAAGCTTTCTTTTTTCATCAGAATGTTTGCCATAAGGTGTTAAAGACAAATCGGGAATCCCCATGACCAGAACATTATTAACTCCACCGGAAATTATTTTTTCAATATCATCAATTTGTTGCTCAACGACCATTATTACATTATCTTTGTGTAGTGTCATATAGTCATTAGCCCCCAATAAAAATATCGCCAGGTCCTGGTGAGAAGGGGTGTAAGATGCGACTTGTCTGTCCGTATTTGATACAAAGTCACCGATGCAATTAAAGCAGGAATAGCTTGCCGATGTACTTCCCCCTTCAGCAAAATTAAGCATCTCTTTACCTAAGAAGTGTGGAGATGATAAAAACTCAGTCCAGGTAAATCCATTAGTAAACCTTCCGCCAAAGTATTGACCATAGGAGGGTAAGATATGATGTGTTTTTTCAAACATACGCCCTAAGGAGTCAGACAAGCTGTCGCCAAAAAATACCAGTCTGGTAATATCACCCAAAGAAATATTTTTGGGCTTGGGATGTGATTTA
This sequence comes from Salmonella sp. SAL00670, assembly GCF_046552235.1. Classification (NCBI taxonomy): domain Bacteria; kingdom Pseudomonadati; phylum Pseudomonadota; class Gammaproteobacteria; order Enterobacterales; family Enterobacteriaceae; genus Salmonella; species Salmonella sp. SAL00670. The sequence continues at coordinate 839,552 of NZ_JBGDUO010000001.1, read as the reverse complement.
TTGATTTCTTTGGCAAGACCAAAAGCTTCCGGATGACATTCAACCTCAATAGATAAAATATTTTCACCATTATCATCTTTAATAATCAACTTATCGGCGTGTTCCTGTGATTCTATAATAAACTGTTCTTTACATCCCTGAGACGCTAAGGCTCGAAGTTTGATGTAGGCTCCGCGAACCTGTACCGGTGTTAGATTCAGTTCCTGATGGTGGTAAAGATTAAAGATACATTCGAGCGCCTCTGCATGGTGGGTGGTAAAGAAATATGCTTTGATTTTCTCCCATAAACTTAATTCCGGAAGGCGTGCGCTTTCTTTTATCGCATTAAATTTTTCAGAACTGATAGATGATGTGAAATAACCCTGTCCAACACTCAATGGCATAGTGTCCTCCTTACTTTATTAAACACGCTTTAGCAAATAATTAATTAGCAAATATTAGCAAGAAAAGTAATCAGGTAAATGGTGTATATGGAATTACGCTTCTTTAACAGTTTTTTGTCGCCAATAAAATACATACAATGTTTATTGTTTTTCAACGAAGTAAATATATCATCAACAACGTGAGGTTAATGCCTGGTACATATTATCTGACTGCTATCATTATTGAGTGTGCGCCTGGCTAAGGCAAAGATCTAAAAAAGAAGCCACTCCTGATTTTAGTGTGCTGGCGTGAGTATGAGCTGGCTTGATACTCAGGAAAAACAGACAAACTTATCATCCGACTATTATTGCTAAAGTGCTAGTGTTTTATGTGACATTTTGATTTCTATTTTCATATTAAATATTTCTTAAGTGAGTTAACTCTAATGAATGATGATTCAATTATTAAAAACTCTTCGATGCTTTTGGCCTATTTAGGTGGTTTGGGATGGGGAAGCGCCTATTTTTATGGCTGGGGCGTCTCCGCGTACTATGGTTTCCCGTGGTGGTATGTAGGCGTCGGCCCTGACAACATTGCCCGAAGTCTATTCCATGCGATTAGCCTGATGGCTATATTCATAATAGCGTGGGGAGTGGGTATTCTATTATTTTTTCTAGTAAAGCAAAAAGCACGTATCCACGACATTAGCTTTTTACGTCTTTTTTTGGCAGCGGTTTTGTTCTTTATTCCAATTGTTATCGAGTTTTCTCTCTTAACAGAATCGTTTTTGTGGGAGCTTTTTTTTATCATTTTACTGGTAGCTTTATGCTTATCGGTGGGGATGCGTTTTTATAGTAAATTGATGCCAGTGATTTGTTTTACGCAACTCAGTTGGGTGCGAAGGCATTGTTTCACTATAGTTATGCTTGGTTTTATTATATATTTTTTTATATTTTCTTTTTTTGTTGGGATCTATAAACCACAATTAAAGAAAGAATACGAAATGATATTGTATGATGGAGGCTGGTACTACGTCCTGGCCAGATATCATGATAGTTTTATTTTGTCGAAATCCTTTACTAAAAATAACAATAGATTTATTATTTTTAGACCAGAAGATGGGCACTCTTATGAAATTACTCTGGTAAAAGTCAGGCTTTAATAAAATGCTGGTTGGCAAGAGCGTGAAATGACGGCAGAACTTCCCATAGCAACGATTGAGGAAAGAACTGAGCGCCCATATCTGTAGGCTGTGGAATAGCAATGCCGGGAAGGACATGGCATGACACTTTATCTGACATTACCATTTGAGTGACAGGTTAGCAGATGTTTCAGGCCAAACCCAAGTTGAACTGGAGCGCTCAGAAGCCGATTACCTACATAACAAATATTGGCCGCAAGCTTATGCTGTGGGCGGAATATACGACCGCTATTATCCAGACTGGCTGTTAACTTATTTATTTTCCCATAGTAACCTATAACAGGCCTCCCTGAGGCATTGGCTAGCATCTGTGCATTGGAAAAACAGGCTCCATTTGCACTATAGCAACTTATAAATTTTATTTCCTCATGAGAGTTGCTAATATGGCGGATTGATTTTGAAAGTGATGATGACTGACTTGCACCGGAACCGTACCGATTTTCATGTTGAACAACAAAAGGAGCACCATGTTTACAAATCGAAATAGGCATGGATTATTACCTGAGATTGATTTCAAATTAACAATAATGATGACGCTTTTGGGTATTAAAAATCTTTCAAATAACGCTCATTTGATTTTTTGTCCACATTGACTAAGCCTGGAAAGACACAGGGTTGAGATATTTTCGCTACCCGTCGGCGGTGTATCGCAGTTGTGATGTTACGTTCTTACAAGACTGACATCTTCATATCATAACCTTTATTCATTACCACCTGGTGAGTAAATAAAAACTATTAAGCAAATATTTACTTCTGGGTAATGGGACTGGATTTACCGGCATTACCTCTGTGCCCCAGTCGGGCAGAACATTGCAGCTTAGAAAGAAAGCTTTGGTGTTTATTGTCTGTGGCCTGAAAAAGTTCCCATGAGCTGAATATGCTGAATGTGAACTGATTCTTGATGGTCTATGCCGGAAATCTATAAGCTATTGATTTTTATATTGTGTGTAATTTTACAATTACATAAACATAAAATTCTGATAGTATACCCCCCTATAGTATATGGAGGTCGAATGCCGCATTCACCTGAAGATAAAAAACGTATCCTTACCCGTGTTCGTCGCATACGCGGGCAGGTCGAAGCGCTGGAGCGGGCGCTTGAGTCTGGCGAACCTTGTCTGGCGATTCTGCAACAGATTGCCGCCGTGCGCGGCGCGTCTAATGGCCTGATGAGTGAAATGGTTGAAATCCATCTGAAAGATGAGCTGGTCAGCGGGGAGACTACGCCAGATCAGCGCGCGGTTCGGATGGCGGAAATCGGCCATCTTCTTCGCGCTTATCTAAAATAACAATTTCCCTCACCGTAACAGGAAGAGATATATGAAATCACGTGCAGCAGTTGCTTTTGGTCCCGGTCAGCCGTTAAAAATTGTCGAGATTGACGTTGCGCCGCCGAAAAAAGGCGAAGTTCTGGTCAAAATCACTCATACCGGCGTTTGCCATACCGATGCTTTTACCCTTTCCGGCGATGATCCGGAAGGCGTATTCCCGGCAGTCCTGGGTCACGAAGGCGGCGGCGTGGTAGTCGAGGTCGGCGAGGGGGTCACCAGCCTGAAACCCGGCGATCATGTTATTCCACTGTATACGGCGGAATGCGGCGAGTGTAAGTTCTGTAAGTCCGGTAAAACTAACCTTTGTCAGGCCGTACGCGCCACTCAGGGAAAAGGGCTGATGCCGGATGGCACTACCCGCTTTTCTTATAACGGCGAACCCGTTTATCACTATATGGGAACCAGCACGTTCAGCGAATATACCGTTTGCGCGGAAATTTCTCTGGCGAAAGTGAACCCGCAGGCGCCGCTGGATAAAGTGTGTCTGTTGGGCTGTGGCGTGACGACTGGTATTGGCGCCGTCCATAACACCGCTAAAGTGAAAGCGGGCGACACCGTTGCCGTTTTTGGTTTAGGCGGTATTGGGCTGGCGGTTATTCAGGGCGCGGTTCAGGCTAAAGCCGGGCGTATTTTAGCTGTCGACACGAATCCGGAAAAATTTACGCTGGCGGGCGAAATGGGGGCCACGGACTTTATTAATCCGAATGATTACGACAAACCGATCCAGGACGTTATTGTTGAGCTTACTGATGGCGGCGTAGATTTCAGTTTTGAATGTATCGGCAACGTTAACGTGATGCGAGCAGCGCTGGAATGTTGTCATAAAGGCTGGGGCGAAAGCATTATTATTGGCGTAGCGGGGGCAGGGCAGGAAATCAAAACCCGTCCCTTCCAGCTAGTGACCGGTCGCGTCTGGCGTGGCTCCGCCTTTGGCGGCGTGAAAGGGCGCACGCAGCTGCCAGGGATGGTCGAAGATGCGATGAACGGTAAAATCCGTTTAGATCCTTTTATTACTCACCGCCTGCCGCTGGAGCAGATTAACGATGCCTTTGAACTGATGCATCAGGGTAAATCCATCCGTACTGTTATCCACTTTGGCGATAACTGATTCATCCGCCAGCGGATTTTCCGCTGGCGCTTTTCTGAATTTTCTGGAATGAATGTTGTGAAAATGTGACGAAGGCGATGCTTTTCGCGGTAAGCAAACGTCACGAAGTGCCGATGACTATCTAACGGGCGTGTTTTACGCATAAAACCTACAAGAGAGTCGACGGTCATGGGCAACACATTCTCGATGCAAGCCTCGCATAAACTGGGCTTCCTGCATCATATTCGGCTGGTTCCGCTGTTTTCCTCCATTCTCGGTGGCATCCTTCTTCTTTTTGCTTTGAGCGCCGGGCTGGCAGGCTATTTTCTGTTACAGGCCGATCGCGATCAGCGTGATGTCACGGACGAGATTCAGGTACGGATGGGATTATCCAACAGCGCTAACCACTTACGTACCGCACGTATCAATATGATCCACGCTGGCGCGGCGAGCCGGATTGCTGAAATGGATGAAATGAAAGCCAATATTGCCGCTGCGGAAACGCGGATCAAGCAGTCTCAGGACGGCTTTAACGCTTATATGTCCAGAGCGGTGAAAACACCCGCCGATGACGCGTTAGATAACGAGTTAAACGCCCGCTACACCGCCTATATCAACGGCCTGCAACCGATGCTGAAATTTGCCAAAAATGGCATGTTCGAAGCGATCATTAATCATGAAAACGAGCAGGCAAAACAACTGGATGCAGCATATAACCATGTCCTGTTGAAAGCGATTGAACTGCGCACCGAGCGGGCAAGACTACTTAGCGAGCAGGCTTACCAACGTACCCGGCTCGGTATGATGTTTATGATTGGCGCATTTACGTTGGCGCTGGTATTGACGTTAATGGCCTTCATGGTACTGCGTCGCACGGTGATACAACCCTTGCAGCAGTCTGCGTCACGTATCGAACGCATTGCGGCGGGCGATCTGACCATGGCTGACGAGCCCACAGGACGCAGTGAAATTGGTCGCCTGAGCCATCATCTTCAGCAGATGCAGCATGCGTTGCAACAAACGGTAGGGGCGGTGCGTCAGGGGGCGGAGGAAATTTATCGAGGCACCAGCGAAATTACCGCTGGTAATACGGATTTATCTTCTCGTACTGAACAGCAGGCTGCCGCCATTGAACAGACCGCGGCCAGTATGGAACAGTTGACGGCAACCGTTAAGCAGAATGCGGATAATGCGCATCACGCCAGCAAACTGGCGGAAGATGCTTCCGGTAAAGCCAGCCGCGGAGGCCAGATGGTTTCCGGGGTCGTACAAACGATGGGGAATATTTCCACCAGCTCGAAAAAAATCTCGGAAATTACCGCCGTCATTAACAGTATCGCTTTCCAGACCAACATCCTGGCGCTGAACGCGGCGGTCGAGGCGGCACGCGCCGGGGAACAAGGACGCGGTTTTGCGGTGGTCGCCAGTGAGGTTCGTACCCTCGCCAGTCGCAGCGCGCAGGCGGCAAAAGAGATTGAAGGCTTGATCGGCGCATCGGTCAGCCTGATTGAACAAGGATCTGAAGAGGTTATCACTGCGGGGAGCACCATGAATGAGATTGTGGATGCCGTCAAACGCGTCACCGATATTATGCTCGACATCGCGGCAGCCTCTGATGAGCAAAGTCGCGGTATTGTTCAGGTCAGTCAGGCTATTTCTGAGATGGACAGGGTTACGCAACAAAACGCGTCGCTGGTCGAAGAGGCGTCCGCGGCGGCCGCTTCGCTTGAAGAACAGGCTGCCCGCTTGACGCAAGCCGTTGATGCGTTTCGTTTACAGGATACTGGCGCGACGATGCGATCATCCTTCCTTTAGTAAGCGTCGCGCCAGCGGGCTATTTTAGCCGCGGGCGCGTTTATTCTCCGACAGCCGCTATCACAGCGGCATCGATTTACGGATCGCCGCAATCAGCATTTGCGCCCCAGTTGAGAGCGGGATATCAACTCGCGTAAGAATACCTATCGGTTCGCCTGCGCTCTGGGTCGGCACGGGTAATGAGACCAGCGTCGCCTGGCGAAGATCTTCTTTAACCGCGCCAGAGGGGACGAACCAGACGTAATCGTAATCTACGGTCAGTTGTCGTGATAACGATGCGGATAGCGTTTCGATACATCCGGCAGGCATTTTACACCCCTGGCTTTGCAACAGGGCTTCCGCATTCTGGCGCGGTACCGTGCCTTTTGGCGAGACGACTACCGGCCATTCCATAACCCGGCTGAGCGTGATCGTCTCCTGTAACAGGGGATGACCGGGGCGTACCACTAATTTAAGCGATTCTAAAAACAGCAGTTCGTAATTTAAACCGCCCATTAATTCCGGGTCTGACATGCGGCCAATACCCAGATCGATCTCGCCTGATTTCAGACCCGCAAGCAACATCGTATTGTTCATGGTCGCGACCTGTAACGAGGTCGATTTTTGCTGTTGATGGAACCGCCCAATAGCCGCCGGGAGTATACCCAGCGCAGCGGTGGGGAGCGCGCCAACACGCACCACATCGGCGCTGGCGTCCTCTTTGCGATTCAGCGCCTGCCCGGCGGTATTCAATGCATCTAATACTTTTACCGCGTGAGTCAAAAATTGTTCGCCAGGAACCGTTAATTGCGCGCCCAGTCGCCCGCGTTCAAACAGACGGGTTCCGGTGAGTTGTTCCAGTTCGTTCAGCGTTTTAGAAAGCGCTGGCTGACTCAGGTTAAGAGTTTCAGCCGCGCGCCCCAGAGTTCCCTGTTGCGCAACGGCGACAAATGTATGAAGGTGGCGCAACCGAATGCGCTGACTAAACAGACCATTTTTTTCCATAAGCGATGTTAAAAACAGAGCCGTGCGGGTGACAAGTAAAGTTGTTTGTTTTTGATAACCTGATAGCAAAATATTATTAACATTTTACCATTTCAAGTTACAACTGTTTTATTTTACTGATGATTCAACTGCCGTTAAGCGTGTTAAGCCGCGATCTGGTCGGGGATATGCCAGCTCATGTCAATCCGTTCTGCATAATGAATTCAGGTCGGATCACAGTTTGTAAATTCTTCTCCCCGGAATGGATGAGGTTTTCTACACTCCAGGTAACATTCACTGGAGGCATGACATTATGGCGAACACCATCACGGCAGATGAGATTCGGGAACACTTTTCGCAGGCAATGTCGGCAATGTACCAGCAGGAAGTTCCGCAGTACGGTACGTTACTGGAACTTGTGGCTGACGTGAATCTGGCGGTGCTGGAAAATAATCCCAAACTGCATGAGCAGTTGGCTAATGCCGATGAACTGGCGCGATTGAACGTGGAACGACATGGCGCCATTCGTGTTGGCACCGCAGAAGAACTTTCTACCTTGCGTCGGATATTCGCCATCATGGGGATGTACCCAGTAAGTTATTACGATCTCTCTCAGGCGGGCGTGCCTGTGCACTCCACGGCATTTCGTCCCATTGACGAGGCTTCGCTCTCGCGTAATCCCTTTCGCATGTTCACTTCGCTATTACGCCTGGAGCTCATTGAAAACGCGGCATTACGCCAGCGGGCGGCGGAGATCTTATCGCAGCGTGATATTTTTACATCGCGCTGCCGACAATTGCTGGATGAGTACGACGAGCAGGGCGGTTTTAGTGCTGCTCAGGCCGAAGAGTTCGTCCGTGAAACGCTGGAGACTTTTCGCTGGCATCGTCAGGCTACCGTTGATGAAGAAACGTACCGCAGCCTGCATCGTGAGCATCGTTTAATTGCCGACGTGGTCTGTTTTCCGGGGTGCCACATTAACCATCTGACGCCACGTACTCTGGATATCGACCGGGTACAGGCCATGATGCCGGAGTGCGGCATTACGCCTAAAATTCTTATCGAAGGTCCGCCTCGCCGCGAAGTGCCTATTCTGTTGCGGCAAACCAGTTTCAAAGCCCTGGAAGAGCAGGTGCTCTTCGTTGATGAAAAGCAGGGTACGCACACGGCGCGCTTCGGCGAAATTGAGCAACGTGGCGTCGCGCTGACGCCAAAAGGTCGTCGATTATATGACGAACTGTTGCACAAGGCGGGAACGGGTAAGGACAACTTCACGCATCAACTCCATTTGCGGGAGGTCTTTAACGCCTTTCCGGATAGCGAATTTCTGCTTCGCCAGCAGGGGCTTGCCTGGTTCCGTTATCGCTTAACGCCTTCCGGCGAGGCGCATCGTCAGGCGATCCATCCTGGCGACGATCCGCAGCCGCTTATTGAGCGCGGTTGGGTGATCGCGCAGCCGATTACCTATGAAGATTTTCTTCCGGTCAGCGCAGCCGGCATTTTTCAGTCGAATTTGGGAGATGAAACGCTGGCAAGAAGCCACGGCAATGCCAGCCGCGACGCCTTTGAACAGGCGCTGGGATGTGCAGTACGGGATGAATTTTCGTTATATCAGGAAGCGGAAGAACGCAGTAAACGCCGTTGCGGTCTGCTTTAAAAGCGGTAAGCTTCACAGGCTGTGAGGATACTGTAAAAGGAAGGCGTTATGTTGAATCCCTCCATCCCGCTGGTGGCGACGCGTCACGGTAAAATCGTGGGCGTCGTACAGGAAGAAATCCATATCTGGCGCGGTATACCTTATGCCGCGCCGCCAACAGGGGAGCTACGCTGGCGTGCGCCGCAGCCTGTTACGCCCTGGCAGGATGTGCGCCAGGCGGATTGTTTCTCCTGCGCCAGTTGGCAGGATATTACATGGTGTCGTGAACTCGGCGGCGGCGATCCGGGAAATTTTTCCGAAGACTGTCTCTATCTGAACGTCTGGGCTCCCGCCGTGCGTCATGAACCGTTGCCGGTCATGGTCTGGCTACACGGCGGCGGTTACACCATTGGCGCGGGGAGTTTGCCGCCCTATGACGGTCAAGCGCTGGCGAAGCGCGGCGCGATCGTGGTGACGGTCAATTATCGGCTTGGCCATCTGGGCTTTTTCGCGCATCCGGCGCTGGAAGGCGAAGGGGCGGAGTGTATTCATAATTTCGCTTTACTCGATCAAATCGCTGCGCTGCGTTGGGTGCAGGACAATATTGCCGCATTTGGCGGCGATACGCAGAATGTGACGTTATTTGGCGAATCCGCCGGCGCCCGCAGCGTGCTGTCGTTGATGGCTTCGCCGTTGGCGAAGGGGCTTTTTCATAAAGCGATTATTCAGAGTGGTTATACGCTGCCGGATACGCCCCGCGAGGTGGCGCTAAAAAAAGGCGTTGCGCTGGCAGAACATCTTGGCTTAGCCCATGCCACTGCCGAACAGCTACGCGCTTTACCGGCAGAGACGTTTTGGCCGCTGGACGCGCCTTTTAAAATTGCGCCGACGCCGATTTCCGGCGACGTCGTGCTGCCGCATCCGATGCTGGAAACCTTCTTTGCGGCGAAACAGCATCCCATACCGGTGATGATCGGCTCGAATAGCGATGAAGCCAGCGTATTGGCCGTTTTTGGCGTCGATATTGCCGGTCAAATTCAAAAAATGCGCCGTGAGCGGCGTGTTGGCCTGGGGTTAATCCGGCTGCTTTATCCTGGAGTGAAAGGCGACGAAGCACTAGGGCGGCAGGTCTGTCGGGATATGGTATTTACCACGTTGGGTTATGTCGTCATGCAAGCGCAGCAGCGGATCGGCGAACCGTGCTGGCGTTACTGGTTTGATTATGTCGCCGAAGCGGAGCATAACACCTACGCGAATGGCGCCTGCCATGGCAATGAAATACCGTATGTATTCGATACGTTAACGCGGGCTGAGCCCACATGCCATTATGTGAATGAGAATGACCTGGCCTTTGCCTCGCAGGTGGCGGATTACTGGGTGAATTTCGCTCGTCATGCCAGCCGCACGCGCGACGTGCTGCACGGCCCGGTTCGCTGGCCCGCCAGCATTCGGGGGCGAGATCGTCTGTTGCGGATTGGGCTGAACAAACTTGCCGGTTTTAAAGTGGAAAACCGCTTTATGCGTGCGCGTCTGGCGCTGTTTAAACGAGTCATGAAACATCACGTTAGTCTGGAATAAACTTTTCATAACCTGAAGAATGCTGCGTGAGGTTTACATCCGATTAGGTCGGTTCTTATCGACATAAAATATTTACGCTTTTGCACAGTTTCCAGGCGACCAACAATTGGATTATTAATGAATTTTGTCTAGAGTGAGCGGTCAGAAACGGGCACATTCTTGCTGCTGAAAAAACCAGCGCGGGACCATTCACAAGACCAGAAGGACTCATTTTCAGGTATGAATCGTAGACGATTTATTAAAGGTTCAATGGCAATGGCCGCCGTGTGCGGTTCCAGCGGTATTGCTTCCCTCTTTTCTCAGGCGGCGTTTGCCGCGGAATCCGATATTGCGGATGGTAAAATTGTCCGTTTTGATTTTGCTGGTCTGCAATCAATGGCCCAGGCGTTAGCGAAAAAGCCCTGGGGCGGCGCGCCGGGACCCTTGCCGGATACGCTCGCCAATCTGACGCCGCAGGCCTATAACAGCATTCAGTATGACGCGGCGCATTCACTCTGGAACGGTGTTGCCAACCGGCAGCTCGATATTCAGTTTTTCCACGTAGGGATGGGCTTTCGTCGTCGCGTACGCATGTTTTCCGTTGATACGACGACGCATCTTGCTCGCGAGATCCATTTTCGTCCGGAACTGTTTAAATACAACGATGCCGGCGTCGACACGACGCAACTGGAAGGGCAGAGCGATCTCGGTTTCGCCGGTTTCCGTGTCTTTAAAGCGCCGGAACTGGCGCGGCGCGATGTCGTCTCCTTCCTGGGCGCCAGTTATTTCCGGGCGGTAGATGATACTTATCAGTATGGCCTGTCGGCTCGCGGGCTGGCGATAGATACCTATACTGACGGTCAGGAAGAGTTCCCTGACTTCACCGCATTCTGGTTTGACACCGCCAAGCCGGGCGATACTACGTTTACCGTTTACGCTCTGCTGGACAGCGCCAGCGTGACGGGCGCGTATAAATTTGTGATTCATTGCGAAAAATCGCAGGTGATCATGGATGTAGAAAACCATCTCTACGCCCGTAAAGATATTAAGCAACTTGGCATTGCGCCGATGACCAGTATGTTTAGCTGTGGGAATAATGAACGCCGGGTATGCGACACCATTCATCCACAAATTCACGATTCCGATCGGCTGGCGATGTGGCGGGGTAACGGCGAGTGGATTTGCCGCCCGCTGAATAATCCGCAGAAATTGCAGTTCAATGCATATATGGACGATAACCCGAAAGGGTTCGGCCTGCTGCAACTCGATCGCGATTTCTCGCATTATCAGGATGTGATGGGCTGGTACAACAAACGTCCGAGCCTGTGGGTGGAGCCGCGCAGTAAGTGGGGGAAAGGCGCGGTTAGCCTGATGGAGATCCCAACCACTGGTGAAACTCTGGATAATGTGGTCTGTTTCTGGCAGCCGGAAAAAGCGATCAAAGCCGGGGATACGCTGGCGTTCAATTATCGTTTGTACTGGAGCGCGCAGCCGCCGGTACAATCGCCGCTTGCGCGGGTCATGGCGACCCGTACAGGGATGGGCGGCTTTCCCGAAGGTTGGGCGCCGGGCGAACATTACCCGGATAAATGGGCGCGCCGTTTTGCTATTGATTTTGTCGGCGGCGATCTGAAAGCGGCCGCGCCAAAAGGCATTGAGCCGGTGATTACGCTTTCCAGCGGTGAGGCGAAGCAGATTGAGATCCTCTACGTTGAGCCTTTCGACGGTTATCGTATCCAGTTTGACTGGTATCCGACCTCGGATTCTACGGCACCGGTGGATATGCGTATGTTCCTGCGCTGCCAGGGGGAGGCTATCAGCGAAACCTGGCTGTATCAGTATTTCCCGCCCGCGCCGGATAAGCGCCGTTATGTCGACGATCGTATCATGCGTTAGTCAGTTTGCCTTCTGTACCGCCACAAAGGCGGTACAGGTTGCGGAAATTGCCCTGGCATAAACCCATTCGTGAGCCGCTGTTTTTGTAACACGGCCTTTCCATCGTTCTATTTTTGCAACAGTCCTTCCTGTTTATCCCTCTCGATCCTGCGGACAGGGAACATTAAGATAACTTCACCTTATTTAAGATATAAAGTGAATATAATGAAAAAGAATTTTCTTGGTGCTGTCCTGTCTCTGGGTTTATTAAGTGCTGCTCATGCAGATGTATATAAATTTGATAATACGCATACCAATGCGGTATTTAATATCGATCATTTCCAGACCTCAACCAATCATGGCGGGTTTTATGCTATTAGCGGCGAACTGAAATATCAGCCGGAAAAGCAAGATGCAGAGATGCGCGTGACGATTCCCGTAAGCGCCTTAAATACCGGGGTGGATGCGTTTGATAACCATATCCGCAGTAGCGATATTCTGGATGCGGAAAAATATCCAGAAATGGTATTTAAATCAACAAAATGGCATTTTGAAGATAATAAACCGGTTTCTATTGACGGTTTGCTAACAATGAAGGGAGTAACTAAGCCCGTTACCTTAACCACCACCAAGTTTGGCTGCTATATGAGCCCGATATTCAAGGCGCAGGTTTGCGGTGGTGATTTTGTCACGCAAATAGATCGCACCCAGTGGGGGGTAGATTATCTGGTCGATATGGGGATGACGAAAGTTGTCGATATAAAAATCCAGGCAGAAGCGGTTAAGCAATAAAGGGAATAATGATGAAAACTCATCACCTCATTCGGGTAGTGGCCTCGCTGGTAATGTTGGCAACATCAGGCCTGGCTTATGCTGAAGAGTACAAAGCCAGCACGGACGAAAAAGCAATAAAAATGACGAACGTAGCCTCTCTGGAAGCGCGCGTTCAGGCCAGAATGGAGAAAGGGGCATTTGGTTATATTCGCGGTGGAGCCGAAGATGAGAATAACCTTCGCAGCAACACCGAAAGCTTTGACAAAAAATATATTATGCCGCGCGTATTACAGGGCATTGAGTTAAAAGAGATCGATTTATCAACGCAGCTACTGGGTATTCCGCTTAAAACGCCTATAATCCAGGCACCGATGGCGGCGCAGGGCCTGGCCCACGCCTCCGGAGAGTTGGCGACGGCGAAAGGCATGGCGCAGGTCGGTTCGATTTTCTCGTTGAGCACCTATGGCAACAAGACCATCGAAGAGGTGGCTAACGTTTCCGGGAAAAATCCGTTCTTCTTCCAGCTTTATATGAGCAAGAATAATCAATTTAACGAATTTATTCTTGCACAAGCGGTAAAACATGGCGCTAAAGCGATTATTCTGACCGTAGATTCGCCTGTCGGCGGTTATCGGGAAGAAGATATTAAAAATAACTTCCAGTTCCCGCTGGGTTTTGCAAACCTGGAAATGTTCGCCAGAAAAAATGACGATGGTTCAAAAACTGGCAAAGGAGCAGGGATAAGTGAAATTTACGCGCAGGCTAAACAAGCCTTTACGCCGGAGGATATTGCCTATGTACATCGTATTTCCGGTCTGCCGGTTATCGTAAAAGGCATTCAGTCGCCGGAGGATGCTGAAATTGCTATCCAGGCCGGGGCCGCAGGAATATGGGTTTCTAATCATGGCGGCCGTCAATTAGACAGCGGGCCGTCCTCATTCGACATGCTTCCTGCGATTGCAAAAGTCGTCAACAAGCGAGTGCCTGTTATTTTTGACAGTGGAGTACGCCGTGGTTCGCACATATTCAAAGCGTTAGCCAGCGGGGCGGATATTGTGGCGGTTGGCCGGCCTGTATTATATGGTCTTAATCTTGGTGGCGCTCAGGGTGTGGCATCAGTGATTGAACAGCTAAACAAAGAGCTGACAATTAACATGATGTTGGGTGGCGCCAGAAATATTGAACAAGTGAAAACGACACGCTTGTTAACTGAAAAAGATCTGCCCCAGTAATATAAAGGTCGGGTACTATACCCGACCTTTTCCTGTATGATTTCCCTCAACAACGCTTTCGGTAGAAAATGACGCGCTCTGTTTCCTCAAATCCTAACGCCTGGTGAACTTTCTGGGAAATTGTATTTTCCGGCGAGGTATCGGAGGCCATTTCCCGACACCCTTTATTCGTTCCCCATCGTTGCACCGCTGCAATCAATTGTTTCGCTACGCCGCGTTGACGGAATGAGGGGAGAACAAAAATACCTTCAAGGAAAACCACGGGCGAACTGTCACAGCCATTGACATAATCGTGGCGGATTGAGGCATCCGCAAAGCCAATCGCCACCCCGTCTGCCATCGCAATAAATGATGCCAGATGATCGGCTTGCAGAATTTCTTCGCCGTCCGCCAGATGGGCGTCATCCGGGTGACCAGGCCAGAGCTGTTTTCGCAATCCGCGCCAGTGCTCCAGATGGGTTTTGTTCATTTGCCTGATGTCCATTAACGCACTCCTGATGAGGGGTCTGGCATGATGAGACGGCACCCCGCCTGCTGATAACGTCGGGCGATAGCAGACGGGAGCGCGCTGTCGCTAAGGATGGTAGTAATACAGGACAGCGTCGCCACCGCATGGGGTTCTACAGTATCAAACTTTGAATGATCGGCCATCAATATGACCTCGCGTGAGCGCTGAATAATGCGCGTTTTGACGCCTACTTCAAACATCGTAGCGTTGGTGATGCCCGTTTCAATCGACAGCGCATCGCAGGAGATAAAGGCGCGTTCAACGGCAAAGGCGTTAATCATCTCCAGCGCCAGACTCTCGCCCACCGAAAAGTAGCCGGGGCGGATCAGTCCGCCGATAATGTAGCTCTCTACGTGTGGGAAGCCACCCAGTTCATTAGCGATTTTGATGTCATTGCAAATGACTTTTACTTTGGCGTCAACCAGACATTTTGCCAGTTCCAGACAGGTGGAGCCGGAGTCGAGAAAAAAGCAGTCTCCATCTTTGATGAACGTGCGGGCGAGGGCGGCGATTTCGCGTTTCGCCTCACTTTGTAACGTTCGCTTAACGTCGAAAACATATTCTTTATCTTCCGTACTGTCGTCGAAGTCAATACAACCATGGCCGCGAACCATACCGGGATAACGGCTGGCGATATAGTGAAAATCCCGGCGCACGGTTGCCTCTGCATAGCCAAAAAGCTCAATAGCTTGTTGTGTTGAGAGGTGCCTGTGTTGCCAAAGGTAATGCAACATCTGTTTGATACGGTCGGGGCGCTGTTGGCTCATCAGCATATGACTCCTTTATAGCGCGGTGAATTGTGACAACGTCACATCATAGTTCGCCGTCGTGAACAACGCCCGGCCAATCACCAGATGCTGTGCGCCTGCGGCGGCAAGCAGCCGTGCGGCGCGAAGTGTAATACCGCCGTCCGCCCAGCATTCCGCAGCAGGGAAATGCTCTCTGCTCTGACTCACTTTTTCACACATCGCGGCGATAAATTGCTGCCCGCGCCCGTCGGGTTCGCTGGTCATGATCATCAGCGCATCCAGTTGCAATGCCAGATAACGATAAGGCAATAGCGGCGTTGCCGGGTTAAGCGCCAGTCCTGCTTTCGCCCCGATAGCGCGAATATCCGCCAGAATCTCCGAGGGGTTTTGCACGCTTTCGGCATGAATGAAAATCCAGCCGGGGCGGATAGCTGCAAGCCAGGGTAGCCAGCGTTGCGGTGATGAGACCATCAGGTGAAATGAGAGCGGATGGCGAGTGTGTTGTGCGACTGCCTGAATGGTTTTCATACCGAAGGTAATATTGTTGATGAAACTGGTATCTTCGATATCCAGATGCAGCGAGCCGAGAGGCGCATCGTGTAAAGCGGTCAACGCCTCGGCATAGCGCAGCGGATCGGCGGAGGCCAGTGAAGGGTGCAGGATCATCGGAACCTCCATCAGCGCAATGCGGTTAATTGCGCGAAAAGCGCGGCGTCATTTGGCGCATCTTGCAGTATCGCGACGCTTTCCGGCGAGTCGAGCCACTGGCTGATGCGTTGAATGGTGCGAATATGTGCTTCGGCATCCGTGGCGCTGGCGCAAAGCAACAGCCAGATGGGATCGCAATCCGCATTGCCGAAAGCGACCGGCGTTGCTAACGTAGTGACGCTGATTTGATTATGGTTGGCGCCTTGCTCTGGTCTGGCATGGGGCAGCGCAATCCCCGGCGCGATAAGATAATATGGCCCCCATTTAAGGGTGTTCTCAATAATACCGTCCAGGTAGCAGGGGGCCGCCGCGCCGAAGGTAATCAGCGGACGAACGGCGATATCCAGCGCGTGTCGCCAGTCGCTGGCATGGCGTTGCGCCTGAACCCACTTAACATCATTAATCATCGATCGTTGACTCCTTGCCGGTTCGGGTTACTCTGGAACCGATCCCCGGCGTGTCTTTTGGCGAAGGCGACGGAGATCGGCAGAAGAGTTATCGCTCTCTGCAGGGGATAAGCGTTTTGCTTATCCCCATTTTATTGTCGGATATGGCGTACTTTCTCCATAAACTTCGCCACGCGCGCCTGGTCGACAAAGTTGGCGAAGACGCCGTCTTTTTTAAACGTGGTTGCCGTTACGCATCCGTCGGCAATGCAGAGCTGCTCCTCAACGTTTTCCAGACACACCCCGGTATTCGCCAGCACGACCGTGTCGGGAACGGTCTCTTTTACCCGCTTCAGTATGGCGCTATCCGTGCGGGCACCCGCCGTCAGGCCTGAGACGCACAGGGCATCGGGGTTATTGTTAAATACGGTCGATTTCGCAATTGAACAGACATCGCGGTTTCCCAGATACACCGCCGCTTCCGGCACGATGTTAAACAGCGTTTTCACGTGGCCTGCGCCGATGCGATGCTGATGGCGAATGGTTTCGCCGACATTCGTATCCCAGACGCCAAAATCGCTGGCGTAAGCGCCGGTGAAAATTTCGCGAATAAATTTTGCGTCGGTCGCCATTGCCAAATCAAACGAGGCCACAGGGTCCCACAACACGTTTACCCCAAACGGTACGCGAATTTCACTCATTAACTGACCGATGATTCTTGCCATCGCGGCGGTCGTTTCCGGTCTGACTTTCGTTAAATAAGGCAGACTAAATTCGTTGGAGAACATCACCGCATCCACGCCGCCATTTTGTAGCGCCATTAAATCGTCATGGGCGCGGTCAATTACCCAGTTCATGCCTTTCCTAGTATCGAACCCGGGATCGCCCGGCAGCGCCCGTAAATGGCACATGGCGATAACGGCTTTTTCTGTTCCTATTACCTCTTTTAGCCAACTCATTCTGGGTTGCTCCTTATTCCGGTAGTTCACGTTTACGTAAGACAAGTATGATGCTGGCGACAATGCCGACCACAATAACCACACCAATCATGCCCAGCGACATCAATTCAGATATTGACCAGCCAAACATATTTCCCACCGACAGCGCGGTAATTTGCGCGTTTTCAGCGGCGAAGCTAAAGCCGCCTTTGAGCGCCATATCGGTAAAGTACGGCGCGAACTGGGTGGCGATCAGCAAAACGGTAATCATGACAATGATGCCGCTGAGCAGAGTACGAATCAGATCGCCGCGATGAATAACCGTGGCCATGCAGATAAAAAACGGCGCAACCGGTAAATCAGCCAGCGGCAGGACTTTATTGCCCGGCAGTATGCTCGCCAGAATTAACATGATGGGAATTAACAGCAGTCCAACCGCGATGGTGGTCGGGTGGCCTAACGTCACTGCGGTATCCAGACCGATAAAGACTTCGCGCCCTTTAAAGTGTTTCTGGAAGAACTTACGCGCGCCGTCGGAAATGGGCATTAATCCCTCAACGATAAGGCGAATCATGCGCGGAAACAGCACCATAATCGCCGCCACGGTAATCATTAAGGTTGCGCACCCTTTAAAGCCTTCGCCTGCGGCAAGTCCGAAGATCAGCCCGAGAACAACGCCAATGATCACCGGGTCGCCGACCATCCCATACCGTTTTTGGATCTCCTGAGCGTCAATATTGCGTCCTTTCATAAACGGTATTTTTTCGTATATCGCATCCAGCAATACGAACAACGGCACGGAGCTGGAGCCATACCCTTGCGGAATAGAAATCCCTTCCAGACCCACAATGTTCTGTACCCGTTTCGCCGTCCAGTCGGCCATTTTCAACGACAAGGCGGCGTGGCAAATCGCGCCCAGTACGCCATAAATCAGACTGCCGGTCATCAACTGGACGACCGTTCCGGTAATGGCGTAGTGCCAGTAGTTATAAATATCAACGTTCATGGTTTTGGTCAGACGAGTCACCAGCATACCGACGTTGAGCAGAAAGATAACGGGAATGATCATCGCGCCGATGGCCGTCGCATAGCCGACGCCGGATGCGGGTCCGGCGCCGACGTCAAACACATGCAGCGTCAGGCCAAAACGCTCAATCATCACTTTAATCGGCGGACTGAGACTGTCGATCGCCATGACGATCACCAACCCCATGCCGACAAAACCGATGCCGACCGTCACCCCGGCTTTCACTGCCTGCAGCCAGGGAATACGAAAGATTAAGCCGATGATAATCATAATGATGGGCACAAAAACGGTGCCGCCGAGAGACAGGATGTAATCAAACATAATGCCCCCTTTATTGTGTTAACAGCGCCTTGATTTCTTGTTTTAATGCGTCGTCGTTGATGCCTGTCAGCAGGGCGGCGCCGTTGAGCGTCGGGATGCCATAGTCACTGTGCGTACGCATGGACGTTACGATGAGATCCATACCGTTACAGTTCAACGGGATCTCATTCAGACAACATTGCGCCGTGGTTGCCGCAATGCCTTGCTCCGCAAGAAAGTCCTGCAGTTTTTGTGCAATCATGGTTGATGTCGACATGCCGGTACCACATGCCACAAGGATCTTTTTCATCATGGTCGTGCCTCTTGTGTAGCGCCTGTTTCAGGCTCAATGGGAAACTGTTCTGGCGACATGTTGGCCAGCGCAGTCAGTAAACGGATACAATCAGCCAAGTCGCGCAGGCTGGCGACTTCGGCTGGCGAGTGGGTATAGCGGCAGGGAATAGAAAGACTGGCGCAGGGAATACCGTCCAGTTCAACCTGAATGTAGCCGGTTTCGGTGATGACGCCTGGCGCGACTTCACGCTGTACGGGAATATTATTTTCGTGCGCGGTGGTCTCCAGCATCCGCAGCAAACGCGGCGGCGTAATCAGTCCCGCCAACGTACCGCGTCCGTGATAGTTCAGACAGGTGATGCCGACGCCGTGGTTGACCCGCACATCTGAGTAATCCTGCAGGTCAGGCGTGTCGCAGGAGGGGGTGATATCAATACCAATCGCCAGGTCGGGGCGCACGCGTCGTAAAACGGGAATAATACCGCGAATATTGAACTCTTCCTGTACCGACGCGACCAGGAATACCGCGATATCAAGCGGTGTGGAGGCGAGGGCCTCGGCGACGCCCAGTAGCGCCGTACACCCCAGCCTGTCATCCAGCGCCTTACTGCACACCAGGTCGTTGCCCAGACAGTGCGGCGGGTTGTAAAGGGTTACTGGCGTCCCCACCTGAATACCCATTCGTTCGGCATCCGCTTTATCTTTTGCGCCGATATCAATCCAGAGTTTATCGAGCGCGGGAGGCTGGGTGCGCTCGTCACCCTTCGCGAAGTGATATGCTTTAATACCGATACAGCCCATGATATCGCCTGAACGTCCGGCAAGCGTCACGACCGAACCGGGCATAGTAATTTGCGCCGGGCCGCCCACGCGTTCAAAACGTAAAAAGCCGGAGGGTTCGATCTTGCGTACCATAAAACCGACTTCATCCATATGCGCAAAAATCATCAGGCGAAGCGCGTCGGATTTGTCGCTGCCATAACGGGCGACGACATTGCCTAAGCGATCCCGCCAGACGTCTTTGGCCTGCTGTTCAAACGCGTGCTGCATAACGTTTGCAATACTGCTTTCATGTCCTGAAATCCCGTTTAGCCGCAGTAAAGAAAAAAGCGTTTCCTGCACAGAAAAGGTCATTGGCGTCTCCGTGGTGATAAAACAATCAGTCGTTGAGCGTTTTATAGGCGGAGAATGGTTGGATAAGTGTGAAATGTGTCACGCGGAAATACGCTAAATATGGCCAATAAAAAATAATGTGATGGCGATACAATAAAAACGCTCATATCACCTGCGGGTTATCGGTAAACCAGGCTATTTATGTGATTACGACCAACAACGAAGAAGGGCAACGCGATGGTGGAAATTATTCCTGTTAGCACGACGCTGGAACTACAAGCGGCAGATGAAAGTCATGTTCCGGCGCTGCACCAACTGGTACTCAAAAACAAAGCGTGGCTACAACAGTCGCTCGACTGGCCGCAATATGTCACGTCGCAGGAGGAAACGCGTAAGCATGTGCAGGGTAATATGCTGTTGCACCAGCGTGGTTACGCCAAAATGTACCTGATTTTCTGCCAGAATGAGATGGCGGGCGTACTCTCATTTAATGTCATTGAACCGGTAAACAAAGCCGCCTATATCGGTTACTGGCTGGATGAGTCCCTCCAGGGACAAGGGATAATGTCGCAATCATTACAGGCGCTGATGACACATTATGCCCGGCGCGGCGATATTCGGCGCTTCGTCATTAAATGCCGCGTTGATAATCAGGCCAGTAACGCAGTCGCACGGCGCAACCATTTTACGCTGGAAGGCTGTATGAAGCAGGCGGAGTATCTTAACAGCGACTATCACGACGTTAATATGTATGCCCGCATTATTGATGCGGATTAAAGGGAACCGACTAAGGGGGTACGCGTAATACGATCCTCGCCATTGATCACTTTTGGGCCGCGCAGGTGAATAGTATTGCCGTCAAAGGCTATCACCGCCGCCCGTCCGCTAATCTCGACCTGGTGCTCAATCAGAATTTCGCCCTGTATACAGGCCTGGCCTTCAATCAGCACGCGGTCGTCCAGTAAAATCGGGCCTCCGCGTACCTCAGCATGTCCGCCTACCAGCACATGATGTTTTAACACACAGTTGCCTTCGATTAACGCATGTTCCGCTACCTGCGAGCTGTAGCGAAGGGTAGGGATAGCATCTTCCTCTGTACCGGCGATAACCCGCGCATGGCCATAGACTTTGGCGCAGTCACAGATCCAGACATTATTGTCTTTGTTGCCTTCGATGAGCGCGAAATCAAAGACCTCCGCCCGGTGCTCAATAAAAGCGTGAGTGATAGTGGCGTCGCCATAAAGCTGTACCTGATGGACAATCCGCGAATGGTTCACGGTGGCGCGATCGTAAATTTGTAAAATCTGCGCATGTTCATGCGTTAGTCCCTGAACGGCGAGAATTTCTGACTGGTTTAACACGCGGGCATCGCCATAAATCGCACACTCTCCGCGCACGGAAGAGGACTGAATGGTGACGTTGTCACTTATCCGTGCGCCATCGCTGATATCAGCGCGATCAATCCAGACGTTATCGCCTATTCGCACGTTATTGTAGAGCGTGCACGGCTGCGTGATACGCGCGTTACCCGTAATTTCCGTGCCCGCAAAGGCCATCGCGTTTTCATCATAAATCCAGCAATCCCCCTGTTGTGACAGCACATTATCGGCATCAACCCAGCCGCCGGAGGTTCCGGCTTTAACATCGTTAAAATCCGTTACGGCAATAACTTGTCGTAATAAGACGCTTTTCTTCTCACCGTCTACCTGATAAGTAAAAGCACGAGGTTCTTCACTCAGTCGATATTTGGTCATAGGGAAATTCCGTGTGAACGATTAAGATAACCGTAGCAAAGGTACTGGCGAAACAACCAGAAATTCCATAAAATGCATTTCAAATATACTTTATAAATTAAACAAAATGCGTAATCACAAGCAGAGCGATCGCGTGCTCAATCTGCCTGCGGGCTATTTTGGCATCGTCCTTGGCACTATCGGTATGGGATTCGCCTGGCGTTATGCCAGCCAGATTTGGGGAATAAGCCACTGGCCCGGCGACATCATGGTGATCCTGGCGATGATTATTTGGGCACTCTTGACCCTGGCGTTCCTTAGCCGTCTGGTGCGCTTTCCCCATAGCGTGATGGCTGAAGTGCGACATCCGGTAATGAGCAGTTTTGTCAGCCTGTTTCCCGCCACCACGATGCTGGTCGCGATCGGCTTCGTCCCCTGGTATCGCCCGTTGGCCGTTGCGCTATTCAGCGTGGGGGTTGTTATACAACTGGCGTATGCCGCCTGGCAGACGGCCGGACTTTGGCGCGGAGCGCATCCGGAAGAAGCGACAACCCCAGGACTTTATCTGCCCACGGTAGCGAATAATTTTATCAGCGCCATGGCCTGTGGAGCGCTCGGTTACAATGATGCAGGACTGGTGTTTTTAGGCGCAGGCGTCTTTTCGTGGTTAAGTCTGGAGCCGGTTATTTTGCAGCGACTGCGTAGCTGCGGCGAATTACCGGCGGTGCTGCGTACGTCGCTGGGTATCCAACTGGCGCCCGCGCTGGTCGCCTGTAGCGCCTGGCTGAGCGTCAATGGCGGGGAGGGCGACACGCTGGCGAAAATGCTATTCGGCTACGGTCTGTTACAGCTTTTATTTATGCTGCGATTAATGCCCTGGTATTTATCACAACCGTTTAATGCTTCCTTCTGGAGTTTTTCGTTCGGCGTTTCCGCGCTGGCGACCACGGGGTTACATCTTGGTCACGGTAGTGAATCAGGGCTTTTCCATATTCTGGCCGTCCCGCTGTTTATTTTCACTAACGCTATTATCGCTTTATTGCTGGTTCGTACATTTCTATTGCTGGTGCAGGGGACGTTGCTTATTCGCACTGAGCGCGCTGCACTGTTGAAAACGGAGGAAAAAAATGACCGTTCGTGACGAAAATTACTTTACTGAGAAATACGGTTTAACCCGCACGCATTCGGATGTGCTGGCGGCGGCAAAGGTTGTCGCGCCAGGCCGAACGCTGGATTTGGGATGTGGCAATGGCCGTAATAGTCTGTATCTGGCCGCGAACGGTTATGACGTTACCGCGTGGGATAAAAATCCGGCCAGTATGGCTAACCTTGAGCGTATTAAAGCGGCAGAAGGGCTGGATAATCTGCAAACCGACATTGTCGATCTGAATACATTGACCTTTGACGGCGAATACGATTTTATTCTCTCGACAGTAGTTATGATGTTTCTTGAGGCGCAAACCATTCCCGGTTTAATTGCCAATATGCAACGCTGCACAAAACCCGGCGGGTATAATTTGATTGTTGCGGCAATGGATACGCCGGACTTTCCCTGTACGGTGGGATTCCCGTTTGCTTTTAAAGAAGGCGAATTACGCCGCTATTACGAAGGATGGGACATGCTGAAATACAACGAAGATGTCGGCGAGCTTCACCGCACGGACGAAAACGGCAACCGTATCAAACTGCGCTTTGCTACGATGCTGGCGAGAAAAACGGCCTGAGCGATGCAAGTTCTGTAAGTCTCGCTGCGTTCGGCATTTTTTTGTCGGGCGCCGCGTTCAAATTGTGCTGTCGTTACCATTTTTAGTGCATCCAGAATGATTTCGTTTTGCTATTATTTCCTTTGCATCATTGCGAAGACTAAAGGGATCGTTTCATGCGTACTCATACTTTATTTAAAGTTGCAGTGCTTACTGGCTTGCTGGCGTTATCCGGCTGTGCGTCTAAAGTCACACAGCCGGATAAGTATTCTGGATTCTTAAAAAATTATTCGGACCTGCAGGAAACTACCTCCGCCACGGGGAAACCGGTGTTGCGCTGGGTAGATCCACATTTCAATGACTCTAACTATGATAGTATTGTTTACAATCCGATAACATATTATCCCGTCCCCAAACCAACGACCCAGGTCGGGCAGCAAGTTCTTGATAAACTGCTGGCTTATACGAACACTAAAGTAAAATCAGCAATTGAACAGCGCAAACCGCTGGTCACGACGCCAGGGCCGCGCAGTTTGATTTTCCGCGGGGCGATTACGGGCGTGGATACCAGCAAAGAAGGGCTGCAATTCTATGAGGTGATCCCTGTAGCGCTGATTGTGGCGGGCACGCAAATGGCGACAGGCCACCGGACCATGGATACCCACCTCTATTTTGAGGGTGAGCTGATAGATGCCGCGACCAACAAGCCGGTCGTCAAGGTAGTACGTCAGGGTGAAGGTAAAGACCTGAGCAATTCCAGTACGCCAATGGCGTTTGAGACGTTGAAACAGGTCGTGGATGATATGGCGACGGATACCTCTATGTTTGACGTTAACAAAAAATAATTCTGCGGCGCCATCGCAAGATGGCGCAAACCCCGGCAGATTAGCGGCCACCATCAGCCAGACAACGATGGGCGGCGCGTTCTCGTTAATACTGTGTAGCCTATTCCGCCAGCGATCAACCCCCAGAATGCCGATCCGATGCCCATCAGCGTTAGCCCGCTGGCGGTGACGAGAAATGCGATAACTGCCGCGTCACGCTCACTTTCGTGAGTAAGCGCCTGATACAGGCTACCGCTAATCGTACTTAACAGTGCCAGACCAGCCAGCATTTGCACCCAGCTAACCGGCAGGGCGACCATCAGCGCGGTTATCGAACCGCCAAACCACCCGGCAAGTAAATAAAAAACGCCTGCGGCGGCGGCCGCTAACCAGCGACGCGTTGGATCGGGGTGTGCGTCCGGGCTTTGACAAATGGCGGCTGTAATGGCGGCAATGCAGATAGAATAAACGCCAAATGGCGAAAGCAGCAGCGCCAGCAACCCGGTAAAAATCATTAACGGAGAGACAGGAAGCTGATAGCTAGACGCCTTCATTGTGGCGACGCCGGGGGCGTTTTGCGATGCCATCGTCACCAGGAAGAGCGGTACCGCGACGCTCAGGCTTTGAGCGAATGAAAAGTGGGGGGGAACGAAGGTGGGCCACACCGGCGCGAAATGAATACCGCTCATCGCCACCTTACCCTGGATGAGCGCCACCGTTATTCCCATTACCATGGCAGCAATAACGGCATAGCGGGGCGCGAATACTTTAAAGAGTAGCCACGCCAATAGCATACCGCCGCACATGACAAACTCTCCGTTGAGCGTCCCGAACGCCTGCAGGCCGAAGCGTAGCAGTATTCCCGCCAGCATTGCGGCGGCAAGAGAATGGGGGATTATCCGCATCAAACGCGCAAACAATCCCGTGACGCCGCACAGCACAATCAGGGCATTGGCGACAATGAATATGCCCACGGCGTCTGGCAACGATAATCCCTGAAGCCCTGTTACCAACAGAGCGGCGCCAGGCGTTGACCAGGCGGTTAAAACCGGCGCACGATACCACAAGGTTAACGTTAGTGTGCTTATGCCCATGGCTATACCGAGGGCGGTCATCCAGCCGGCGATCTCTGCGGGTGTTGCGCCAGCGGCAAGCGCCGCCTGCCAGATAATGGCGGCGGAACTTGCATAGCCGACCAGAACGGCGACCAGACCAGATAATACAGTAGGTAACGGCAGTGATAACAGACGCATGATCGCCTCTTGTGCGTTATAACGGTCAGTCAATGTAGCATTGTGCGTTATAGCGTACAAGTGATACGCTATGGTCTTACAGGGGGGGAAAATGGATAACCTGACACACTATCTGGCGACCACGTTAAGAATGTTACGCCATCAGCGAGGCTGGAGTTTATCGCGTCTGGCGGAGATCTCCGGCGTCTCAAAAGCCATGTTGGGGCAGATAGAGCGTAATGAATCCAGCCCGACAGTCGCAACGCTGTGGAAAATTGCGACGGGCCTGAACGTTCCATTCTCAATGTTTATTTCGCCGCCGCAGGCCGAATTTCCGCCAACCTTCGATCCCCAGCAGCAAGCGATGGTAATCACACCGCTGTTTCCGTGGGACCCTGAACTCTGTTTTGACTATTTTTCTCTATTGCTGGCGCCTGGCACGGTCAGCGAATCAACGCCGCATAAAGCCGGCGTTATCGAACATGTGGTGGTGATTCAGGGTCGGCTGGACATGTGTACTGGTGGGGTATGGCAAACCATAGACGCCGGTAAAGGTTTGCGTTTTGCCGGCGATACGGCGCATACCTATCGCAACAGCAGTGACCAGACGGTTCATTTTCACTCGCTGATCCATTACCCACGTGATTAAGCGGGAAAACTATTTCGTTAGTTTGCGCTTCTGACTACAATAGCCGCCATTTCGCTTCTATTGGATAAGAACGACTGTATGCGCCAGCAACCTCACTATCTCGAATTGTTAAGTCCGGCCCGTGACGCCGCAATTGCTCGCGAAGCGATTTTGCATGGCGCAGATGCCGTCTACATCGGCGGACCCGGTTTTGGCGCACGTCATAACGCCAGTAACAGTCTGCGCGATATCGCCGATCTGGTTCCGTTTGCTCACCGTTACGGCGCCAGGATTTTTGTCACGCTGAATACTATTCTGCATGATGATGAGCTGGAGCCCGCGCAGCGGTTAATCACCGATTTGTACAACACCGGGGTGGATGCGCTGATTGTGCAGGATATGGGCATTCTGGAACTGGATATCCCGCCGATTGAGCTTCACGCCAGTACACAGTGTGATATTCGCAGCGTGGAAAAAGCGAAGTTTCTTGCCGATGTCGGTTTTTCACAGATTGTACTGGCGCGCGAGCTTAATTTGAGTCAGATAGCGGCTATTCATCAGGCTACTGACGCCACGATTGAGTTCTTCATTCATGGCGCGCTGTGTGTCGCTTATTCTGGGCAGTGTTATATCTCTCATGCGCAAACCGGGCGCAGCGCGAATCGGGGCGACTGTTCGCAAGCCTGTCGCTTACCGTATACGTTAAAAGACGATCAGGGGCGGGTGGTCTCTTACGAAAAACATTTGCTATCGATGAAAGATAACGACCAAACGGCTAACCTCGGCGCGTTGATCGATGCAGGCGTACGTTCCTTCAAGATTGAAGGGCGCTATAAAGACATGAGCTATGTCAAAAACATCACCGCGCATTATCGTCAGATGCTGGACGCGATTATCGAGCAACGTGGCGATCTGGCGCGTGCGTCGGTTGGTCGGACCGAACACTTTTTTGTTCCCTCCACGGAGAAAACTTTCCATCGCGGCAGCACCGACTATTTTGTTAACGCGCGTAAAGGTGATATTGGCGCATTTGATTCACCAAAATTTATTGGCTTGCCGGTAGGCGAGGTGCTGAATGTGGCGAAGGATTATCTCGACGTAGAAGCTACGGAGCCGTTGGCGAATGGCGATGGTCTGAACGTGTTGATTAAGCGTGAAGTGGTGGGTTTTCGCGCCAATACGGTGGAGAAAACCGGTCATAACCGCTACCGCGTTTGGCCAAATGATATGCCTGCCGACCTGCATAAAGTCCGTCCGCATCATCCGTTGAATCGTAATCTGGATCATAACTGGCAGCAAGCGCTGACAAAAACCTCCAGTGAGCGCCGTGTGGCGGTTGATATCATGCTGGGCGGCTGGCAGGAACAGCTTATTCTGACACTGACCAGTGAAGACGGTGTCTGCATCACGCATACGCTTGACGGGGTATTTGAGGAAGCCAACAACTCTGAAAAAGCGTTGAATAACCTAACAGCCGGACTGGCGAAGCTGGGACAAACGCTTTACTACGCGCGTGATATGCAGGTGACATTACCGGCGGCGTTGTTCGTGCCAAATAGCCTGCTCAATCAGTTCCGTCGGGAGGCGATTGATATGCTTGACGCGGCGCGGCTGGCCCATTATCAACGAGGTCGTCGGAAACCCGTGGCGCAGCCTGCGCCCGTCTATCCGCAAACGCATCTCAGCTTTCTCGCTAATGTCTACAACCACAAAGCGCGGGAATTTTATCACCGTTACGGCGTACAATTGATTGATGCGGCCTATGAGGCGCATCAGGAGAAGGGCGAGGTACCGGTCATGATCACCAAACACTGCCTGCGTTTTGCGTTCAACCTTTGTCCAAAGCAGGCGAAAGGAAATATTAAGAGCTGGAAAGCCACGCCGATGCAGTTGGTGCATGGCGATGAGGTACTGACGCTAAAATTCGACTGCCGCCCTTGCGAAATGCATGTCATTGGCAAAATTAAAAACCACATCTTAAAAATGCCCCAGCCCGGCAGCGTTGTCGCTTCAGTGAGCCCTGAAGCGCTGATGAAAACGCTGCCGAAGCGCAGGGGCGTTTAATTAACGAAAATAGCTCTCTGGTTTGCGCGATTTCTGCCAGTTGTGGTGCTCGCGCAAGCCTTCCGCGGATTCTTCCGCTGCCGCCCGTAATTCATCGCTGTCGGCTTCGTGTCTAAGCTGGTGCCCTCCCGTCGCAAACCATACGAATGCGTGGTCTTGCTGTTTCGCCAGTAACTGGCCTGAAAACAGCGCACAGGTCAGTAAAACTACTGATAACGTTTTTGTAAGCATCATGCCACCTTCCAGTTACGTCGTGAGGCTATGATGCCAATAATTTCTTTGAGTTATTATTCCACACTTCAAATTAGCGAAAACGGTTTGTCAATAAGTGCGATAAGTTGTATGAGAAAATATACTTATACTCAGTATGTCAATTATAAAAATAACGAGCCAATTCGTTCCATAGTAAATCCATTATTCCCTGGGAGTATATATTTAAAGTTATTGTATTAGATGGTTTTGGTATTGCCAGGGGATTGTAAATCCATACTATTTATGGTGTGATCAACTCTGGTGATGAGCCTCATTTTTTGTTGTTTCAACGAGTGAAGATAAATCTTCAGAAAAAAGGCTGTTATGAACTTGTAGCGCTACATATTCAGTAAGCTCGTTTAAACATAGCAGGCCATGAGAGGAACTTTCTTCCAGCATATTCATTAGTATCTCATTCTTAAACAAACATGAATAAACAATTTGAGTAACTGAGCTTTGTGCATAATTTGGTTCAAACGCTGCATTCTTTAAGTTAGTATTCTCAATAACCTTTGCGGCTATTTTGTTTTTGATAGCGTCGTCAATAGCTGTTACACCTGCCTGGGCGATGCCCAGATTAATCCTGGAGGAGATGGCGGCTTTTCTTTCCTGTTCCTTCCAGTCACATAAATTACCCTTTTCTGCCATGGCGATAAGCGTCTCTTCTATATTTTTTAGGTCAACGGAAAATGTTATACCGCCGGATAGCGAGAGTTGTAACCGCTCAGGGAACAAGCAACATAGCGGTTCACAAACATAAGTGCTAGCTTTTATATTAATATCAGAATATCTTTTCAGGTGGGCAGACTGAGTATCAACACAGAGCACTGTTCTATTCATTATCTCATAATAGTAGTGATCCTGACGTATCATAATACATAACGGAATATCTTCGCCATCTTTAATACAGAGATTTGTATACTGACACTCAGCATCTTTATAGTGCTGAAAATGGAAATTTCCTCTGCATGACGGTGATGATAATTCATATAACTTGCAAAATAAATCAAATAAACGTTGCGCGTCAGGCGGAGAGGCAACATCACATAATTCCTTTATATATTGATCGGCAGTGGATCTTTGCGTGTCACAAAAAAAATCTTTAATCTTTTCCCATAGTAACGTAAAGAAAGAGCGTTGAGAGATAGCACTTTGAGAAAACATCTCACTCTTTAAAAATCCTCTCCCGATAGTAATTGGAATAATGTAGACCACAAGTGATTATATGATACTTCATTACTGGAATAGGTGGTATTCGAAATATTATCCCATGTTGCCCATCGGTTTGCCTATCGGTGAAACACCTGATTTTTGCTTTGTCCTGAACCGTCAACATTATTGTTCAATTGTTCAAATCGACCCGTAGCTTTAGTCATGCCCACGCCTCCTGGCCATGAAATATGTCAGATAAAACGAATGAAAGTAAAACGGTTTTCTTAATTCTCACATCATCATGTACTATGAGTAATGATTAATTACGCACTATATTATTTTTAGAGAAAGTAAATAGTTGCTCAACCGTGTAGAAATTGTCTTATAAGAAGTTAAACTAAAAGTATTATTAGGCTAACAACAATGAGATGTTTAGCGGTAGGGCAGAAGGCCAATACTGATAGTGCTTATGATATAAATATCTTACTCTTTAGTTTTTGTCTTAATTATATTTGTTGTAACGATTAGCTGACGGCTTTGTTTCCAGTTGGGCGATAAAATTATAAAAACCTGCGAGGAGGCTCAAAATGAAGAAATCAGATGGTGAAATTCACGAAAAGACAGCATCCTGGGGCATTTTGCAGTCAGAATGGCTAAGGAAATGTGGACGGCTATTATTGCTGTTACTTTACCGTTTCGTTATCGGATGGGCTTTTTTTCAGTTACTTGCCATGATCGTGGCAGGGATATTTTTGTTAGGCATCTTATTATTTCATCCCATAATATTTGTACAGACTATCGCAATTACTGAGAAGTTAAATCATGCTTCGCTTGATTTATGGCATATCCTTAAGTTATGCCTATGGCATTACGGTATCATCGCAGGGTTTATTTTTATGGCGGAGTGTACGTTAAGTAAAAGTATACGGCAGGTTCAGCGCTTGTCCAAAAAATTTGGGGCACAGGATTTTTCTTCACGCCCGTGATCCGCCGCTGCAACCTGCGGTCTTACTGAATAATGGCTATGACCAGCAGACCGAATTATCTCGGTTCGAGGGGGATTCTATGTGTTTGCACAACTGCAGTGAATCGTAATTTCAGTGCATTATCGCCGACAATCGACGTGTTCCTCACTAATTGCCTTCCTGACTATATAGTGGTCTTATCTTTGGCGAAACAATGTTATTTAGTTATGGAAGGCGACAACAACTGTACTACTGATTATCAAATGACCTTTCTGGTCAGGTAGACTCGCCTTTGTGAAAACACATCGTTATCTGTGCTCCTGAGACTCACTCCCTTGCCGCCTTTACGCAACTCGAATTATTTTGGGTATAGAACAGGAGGCGCAGTGGTCGTATAAGCAAAATATAAACTCTCCATTTGTGATAAGGCACAGATTACAGGGGGAATGATGTTTATTTTAACCATCTGTTTAAGCGGTGTCCGCTAATCTTTACCTGCTCAAATACATAATCACCCCTGTGACTCTCGCGAGGTGTAACATATGGTAAAATGCGTATCTTCTTTCCTCCTGTTCAGCCTGTTGTCCGTTCAGGCAATGTCAGCTGAAAACCATATTGATCTCCACCAGCCAAAAGACTTTGTCGATATTACTACGGTCGCCCCCGACGTACAGGTAGACATGCGATACTTCAGTTCCCATAACTTTATTGGTCGCCCCATTAAAGGCTATAACGCGCCTGTTTGCCTGTTAACACGACCAGCCGCGAACGCAGTGAAGCAGGCCGCCGATCGTTTACGCCCCTTCGGACTTACCTTAAAAATATATGATTGCTACCGTCCGCAAAGCGCAGTGAACGACTTTATCGCGTGGGCCAAAGATCCTTCTCAAAACCAAATGAAAAACGAATTTTATCCGCAGGTAGAGAAAAATCGTCTGTTTGAGGAAGGTTATCTTGCCGCCAGATCCGGCCACAGTCGGGGAAGTACGCTTGATCTAACGATTGTTCCACTTGACAGTAAAATACCAATATACGATCCCGGACGACCACTGGTGAATTGTACTGCGTCCGCGGCGCAACGCTCGCCAGATAATAGTCTGGATTTTGGTACCGGCTTTGACTGTTTTAGTCCGTTATCCCATCCCGATAATGTCATACTTACCGCTCAGCAACGCGCAAATAGGTTGTTATTACAAACATTGATGCGTGATGCGGGTTTTACGCCACTGGATACTGAATGGTGGCACTTCTCTCTTACTCATGAACCATACCCGAACACCTGGTTTGACTTTCCCGTTAAGCAGAGACCCTGAAACGGCGTTTTGTTGCGAAATCTAATCATTACGCCTGTTGGAAAGCACCATAACAGTTAGCAAATCATTGTTAATTTTAACAACTGATATACACTGCGGTTGCCACCTGCAAGCAGCGCTCAATGAGATCGAATAATGAAAAAATATCAACGTCTGGCGGAGCAAATTAGAGAACAAATCGCCTCTGGCGTTTGGCAACCCGGCGATCGATTACCCTCGCTGAGGGAGCAGGTCGCCAGTAGCGGCATGAGTTTTATGACTGTCGGTCATGCGTACCAGTTGCTGGAAAGTCAGGGACGGATTATCGCCCGTCCGCAATCTGGTTATTATGTCGCGCCGCATCCGGTTTGTCGGTCAGTCGCGACGGCAGCGCACGTTATTCGGGATGAAGCCGTAGATATCAATACCTATATTTTTGAGATGCTGCAGGCGAGCCGTGATACCTCTGTGGTGCCCTTTGCCTCAGCGTTTCCCGATCCGCGTCTGTTTCCCTTGCCGCAATTGAACCGCTCTCTGGCGCAGGTCAGTAAAACCGCGACGGCAATGAGCGTCATCGAAAACTTGCCGCCAGGTAATGCAGAATTGCGCTATGCGATAGCACGCCGTTACGCGCAGCAGGGGATTACCGTTTCTCCTGACGAGATTGTCATTACCGCCGGCGCGCTGGAAGCGTTGAATCTTAGTTTACAGGCGGTGACGGCGCCGGGAGACTGGGTGGTGGTGGAGAACCCCTGTTTCTACGGTGCGCTACAGGCCCTGGAGCGATTGCGCCTGAAAGCGTTGTCGATACCTACCGATGTTAAAGAAGGTATCGATCTTATGGCGCTGGAACAGGCGTTACAGGAATATCCGGTGAAAGCGTGCTGGTTAATGACCAACAGTCAGAATCCATTAGGGTTCACGCTGAGTGCTGAGAAAAAAGCGCGGCTGGTCGCGTTACTCACGCACCATAACGTGACGCTAATTGAAGACGATGTTTATAGCGAACTCTACTTTGGCCGCGAGAAACCTCTGCCTGCCAAAGCATGGGATCGCGACGATACCGTGTTGCATTGTTCGTCTTTTTCCAAATGTCTGGTTCCCGGTTTTCGCATTGGCTGGGTTGCGGGAGGAAGCCATGCCAGACAAATTCAGCGTTTGCAGTTAATGAGCACATTATCCACCAGTTCCCCCATGCAATTGGCGTTAGTGGATTATCTCTCGACACGTCGATATGACGCGCATCTGCGCCGATTGCGAAGGCAGCTTGCCGAACGTAAACAGCAAGCCTGGCAAACCCTTTTGCGCCATCTCCCGGCGGAAGTAAAAATTCACCATAACGATAGCGGTTATTTTCTTTGGCTGGAGCTACCTGAGCAGCTTGATGCCGGTGAACTTAGCGCCAAAGCGCTTGAACACCTTATCAGTATCGCGCCGGGGAAAATGTTTTCAACGTCCGGCGCCTGGACGCGTTTCTTTCGTTTTAACACCGCATGGCATTGGGGAGAACGGGAAGAACAGGCCGTAAAACAGCTTGGCAGCCTGATTCGCGAGATGCTGAGCGCTAAAAGCCTTGTGTGAGGTGGAATGCGTGTCAGCTCACAACCTGACTAAATTTCCCGAGTGTGCCGGGTGAGCATCTGGCGCGCCGTCTATTTTTAGGAAAGCGGCGGCCCGTTCGCCGGAAATCGATTAATGACGATATGGGAAAATGCTATGCAATATCAATTACTGATTAATGGCGTGCTGGTGGACGGCGAGGGAGAAAGGCAGTCTGTTTATAACCCGGCGACAGGCGAGGTCATACTTGAGATTGCGGAAGCGTCGCCCGCGCAGGTTGACGCCGCAGTGCTGGCCGCCGATAGCGCGTTTGCCGAATGGGGGCAGACCACACCCAAAGCACGGGCGGAATGTCTGTTAAAACTGGCGGACAGCATCGAGCAAAACGCCCTTGAGTTCGCCCGGCTTGAATCGCAAAACTGCGGTAAGCCTTTGCACTGCGTAATTAATGATGAAATTCCGGCAATCGTGGATGTTTTTCGCTTTTTTGCCGGCGCGGCCCGTTGTTTGAGTGGGCTGGCGGCGGGCGAATATCTGGAAGGACATACGTCGATGATCCGCCGGGATCCGATTGGTGTAGTTGCCTCTATCGCGCCGTGGAATTATCCGCTCATGATGGCGGCCTGGAAGCTGGCGCCAGTGCTGGCGGCAGGTAACTGCGTGGTGATTAAGCCTTCTGAAATCACGCCGCTGACGGCGCTTAAACTTGCCGCGCTGGCGAAGGATATCTTTCCGCCGGGGGTGCTCAATGTCCTGTTCGGACGAGGGCAGACTGTTGGCGATGTATTGACCGGTCATGAAAAAGTACGCATGGTCTCTTTAACCGGTTCTATCGCGACCGGGGAGCATATTCTGCGCCATACTGCGCCAGCGATAAAACGTACGCATATGGAACTCGGTGGTAAAGCCCCGGTGATTGTTTTTGATGACGCCGATCTGGATGCGGTGGCGCAGGGCGTCCGGACTTTCGGTTTCTATAATGCCGGACAGGATTGTACTGCGGCGTGCCGTATATACGCGCAGCGCGGTATCTATGATGCGCTGGTCGAAAAGCTGGGGAACGCGGTGAGCAGCCTGAAAATGGGCGCGCCGGAGGATGAGTCGACAGAGCTGGGGCCGTTAAGTTCGCTGGCGCACCTGAAGCGCGTCACAGCGGCAGTAGAGGAGGCGAAGGCCCTCAGCCATATCCGAGTGATTACTGGCGGAAGTCAAACGGAAGGTAAAGGTTACTATTTCGCTCCGACGTTGCTGGCAGACGCCAGACAGGAAGATGCCATCGTTCAACGCGAGGTCTTCGGCCCGGTGGTCAGTATAACCGTCTTTGATGATGAAGATCAGGTTCTGAGGTGGGCCAACGATTCTCGCTATGGTCTGGCATCCTCCGTCTGGACTCAGGACGTCGGGCGGGCGCACCGGCTTAGCGCCAGATTGCAGTATGGCTGTACCTGGATTAATACCCATTTCATGTTGGTTAGCGAGATGCCGCATGGAGGGCAAAAACAGTCGGGATACGGCAAAGATATGTCATTGTATGGTCTGGAAGACTACACCCTTGTCCGCCACATCATGGTTAAGCATTAAGGATCATTTACTGTTCAGAAAAATCGTGAAAAAATAGGCGGGTGTCGGCGGAGAGGGGGACCTCCCCGCCAACATGCGCAGCAAGTACTCAAAGGTTGAACACCTCAAGCAAACCAGCCGAATCTCAACGAGATCAGACCCAAAAGTCCTGCAGCAGCAAAGACATTAATCAGCACGACGGTTTTACTGGAAACATTCATTTTCGCCACCTTTCATCATAACCCCTATGGGTATAGTACGGGTTGGCGAGATCCGCAATAATACGTAAACAGGATATTCTGTGAGCGGAGCCGTGCATTGAGAACGTTTTGCTGTTAAGGCTGATAAACCTTGATGTGTGTCAAATAAAAAGAGCATATTGCGCGCGTTTTTTCCTCTGGTTGGCGCGGATGCCTGATATGACCCTCTTTCAAAAGATATTAATTTTTTACGCCGTCATGGCGGTGATATCATTCCTGATCACCTGGTTTTTGACTCATGACAAAAAACGAATTCGTTTCCTGAGCGCCTTTTTGGTTGGCGCGACATGGCCGATAAGTTTCCCCGTCGCATTGCTGTTTTCGCTTTTCTGACCTCAAGCCCGATACAGGTTACCGGGCATGGTTTTTCCGCCAGGTCAGGCTATCAGGGCAATTAATTGCGCTCTGTCTACGTCGGTAACGTCCTGCGGATGCCGATATCCTGCGTTCTCATTGGCCAGGGTATACAGCGCAACAAGCCAGTCATAGACATAGCGGCTGGCGGCGTGAACGGGCTGTTCGTCAAGCTTTGTTAGACGCAACATTGTCGAACGCGGTGTTGCGGCGAAAATGGCTGCGCCTTTCTGAACGCGGCTGGCCGGGCGTTGGGCCTCCTCGATATTGGCGTAGCCGAGCCAGGCGATGAAGTTACCAATGATGGCATGAAGCTGCGCGCCGCTCACCTCCTCGCGCTGCATGGTTTTCTGTAACTGCTGAGGTAAACCGAGGCGATAGCTGGCGGTAATTAAAATCTCCGCCACGGCGTTGAGCATCTGCGGTTCCAGTCCCAGACGCTGCGCATTATCCCGGCAGTGGGCCCACTGGCGCAGATGATTGATCCACATTTTGTGCGCCTGGTAGCCTGTTTCGTGACCTTCTGACGCTGAAGCGCGCGTTGGTTCGTCGGCAAAGAGATCGATCGCGTCATTAAATAAACCGCTGACCTGTTCTTCTCGCGACTGTCGGGTGCGCAGCAACGCTTCGAAATTCTGTACTGGCGGTAACAGCCCGGCCAGCAGGTCGCCATGTCTGGCGGCCTGGGCCTGAAGACGCCGGATCACGGTTTCAACCGGTAGCCGCGCGTCATCAAACATCGGTAACAGATCGCGCACGCGGCCTCGCAGTTGTGCGCGTAACGCCTGTAAGCGCGCCTGTCGCTGTGGTGCCGATGTCGCCTGCGATAACCACTCCACCAAACGCTGCATACTGTGTTTATCCAGCGCCTGCAACGTTCCCCAATGCACGCCAGGTTTACCCATCAACTGCTGGACGGCTTCATCCAGATTTTGCTGGGTGGCAAAACGGGCATCCTGTGGAGTAATAGCCCAGACGACGCCGGGTAACGCTGATTCATGCTGCGGCTGCGTGGCGTTAACCCACTCCAGTAAGTGACGGGCGGCGGTGGACGTTTGCGAGCGAGATGCCAGAGCATTGCAAATCACCAGAACATCGGGCTGTATCTGCTGACGGTAATGGGCCAGCATCCAGCCTAATTTCGCCCGCCATAACGGATGAGGATGACTGTCTGGCGCGACCGGAATATCCAGTAAATCAACGTTATCCAGTACGCTGTTTTCAACGGTTAGCACCAGTTCGCGGGTAAGCAGCGCCAGAGAATCAAGCGAAAGGCTGACCGCATTGAGCAGTCTGCCTTCCTTAACCGGATGCACCACCACATCGCTTTGCGTATCGCTGGCGGTTAGCGCCATTTGCGTCAGGAAGTTTTCCGCCGGTAAGCCAAAATGATCGACCAGCAGGCTGAGCGGCGCCGCCAGTTCCCCGGCATGGCCGGTTTGTTGCAACATATGCGCCAGCGCCAGCCATTGCTGGGTGATCTCCGGTTGCTCTCCCCACAGTAATGCCCAGGCGTGCGCCCGTGTCGTGAGATCCAGCGCAGGC
Source organism: Salmonella sp. SAL00670 (assembly GCF_046552235.1). Lineage (NCBI taxonomy): Bacteria > Pseudomonadati > Pseudomonadota > Gammaproteobacteria > Enterobacterales > Enterobacteriaceae > Salmonella > Salmonella sp. SAL00670. Next base: position 802,571 of record NZ_JBGDUO010000001.1, on the reverse strand, counting down.
AAGAGCGAGGCAAAGTGTTGCCATGTCGCATCATCAATATGTTGTCTGGCGGACGGCAGGCAAGAGCGCCAGAAACTCGCGATGGTCGCTACCTCTTCAGCGGTAACGCCGGGGACGGGCTGCGGTTGGCGAAGCGATTGCCATTTCTCCAGGCGTGATGTGATAATGGATTTTTCGACCTGGCGACAAATGGGGGACGCGCTGGTCCAGGCAATAAAGATCTGCACCAGTTCAGCTTCACTGATCAAGCGCAGGCGCAACGGCCAGCCGTTCTCGTTTGAAAAAATGTCGCGCGTAAAGCGAATTGCCATATTCGCTGGCGCATGACCCGGATTGATGTGGCTGAAATAATCATAGTCACGGTCCGGCGTGATAATTTCCAGCTTGCCATTCTCGTTACCGCATAGCGTCGTTAACAGATGCGCTTTTGCGGATTGCGCATACCCGTACAGACCAACGCAGCCATGTGACGCGCAGGCGGCGTTGAGCGCTGACTCATCCGCCGCGGCAAGCGTAAGTTGCGCCAGCAGAGCGTCGGCTTCGTCATCCAGCCGCGTTGCGTAACGGCGCGTGTTGTTAACCCACTCGATAACAGCCTGGGTGGCGTTTAACGGTTTTGTCATTTCAGGTATACACTCCCGCTATCTATCCAGTAGTGGCTGCCGCTGTGGCGACGGTCAGCCAGCGTATTCAATTTTAATGTCAGCGCATCGGCGGCGACCGGCGTCCCGTCCTGGAGCCAGGCATCACTTAATATGAACGATTCCGGGGCGCTATCTTTGCTACTGCCGCGTAATTTCAGTCGCACATTCAGTACGCCGTCGCCAGCGATGGTTTTCGCCAGTTCGGCGGAATTAATACTCAGGCAATAGAGTGGGGTTGCCGGCCAGCGACTGTTCGCCAGTTGACGAAAGCCCAACGTCACGTTGCCGCGTAGCGGAAAATGCAAGCGAGCGTCCAGCGTTGCGCCGGGTTTATCCAAATCGATCTCGTGATACCAGATATTTTCATCGCGAAGGGTATTAACGGTATTATCCAGTACGCCGAGATAACGTACAGTCGAATACGCGCCGATATCAGCCGCTTTAAAATTGAAACGCGGCAGACGTAAGTCCAGCGCCAGGCTGCATAACATCGCGCCCACCGCAGCAGTGGATTTTGGATTGCCGATACGCCCTTGCTGACTGAAGGGATACCATTCATGTACCTGATACTTATCCATCCACACAATGCGATTAACCGGCACCGGTTGTAAGTGCCGGATGAGCGCCTGTACGCCGGGTAAACAGGTCGGTCTCCCCGTCACCAGCAAGATATCGCAGTGATAGTGGGAGATCGCTTCGCAAACCGCATGAAGCGGCGTTGTCAGCGTAAACTGACCGGCCAGCAGAGCCTCCTGAAGCTGGCTAAACTGGATTTGCAACGGCACATTGAATATATCAAATGTCGGCGAACCAGACGGTAAGGCATGATCGATCGCCTGCTGGATATAGTTCATCACGTTGCTTGTTGGGCGGCGGATCAGCAGATCGCCAAATGTCGCATGTAAACCGGCAAACGGATCGTTAATGTCGCTTTGCTCCCAGGCGGAAAGTACCGCATGGCCCAGCGGCATAAATAATTGCAGCGCCGTTTGCTGGCGCAAAATGGCCTGAGTATCAATTCGTCCCGAATCACCAAATAAGGTCGCCAGCAGGGCGGCGGCATCCGTAACGCCTGCCCGTTGCAACGCCGTTTGCAGGGAAGGGAGTACGCAACGCTGAATGATATCTAATAGCAGATCGTCCCCGGCGACTTTAAAACCTTCGCGAAACAGGAGATGAGGCGTAATTTTTACATTGGCCCCCACGCCGTCATCTAACTGATAGTGAACGATCGCCATATCCGTCGTGCCGCCGCCGATATCAATCGATGCCACGCGCAACGCGCGCCCGGGGACGACGCCGGGTTCAGGCTGGCGATCCGGTCTGGCCAGCGCATTAAAAAAGGATTCGGTACGCCCGGCGTAATGCGAAATGGCTTCGTTATAAAGCCATACCAGTTGGCCGCAACTTGCTTCGTCCCATTCCATCTGTATTTCTGGTACCGGCACCACGCTTTTTTCACGCTGCTTAGGCGTGGTGAAATCCTCATCCTGCGGATGCCAGCCCATGGCTTTCCAGACCAGCGCCAGCGCTTCAAACATTCGCTGGCGGAAAATTTCTCGCTCCTGTTTCGGCATGGCGGAAGGCAGCGTTAAAATCAGGGTGCGTAGCTGGCGCGGCGAGGCGGGAAAGCCGAGCCGCAGCCGGGTGGCGACGCTGTTAATTTGCCCCAGCGCCTGAGCCAGAATTTCGCACAACATATGCGTCATCAAGGTGCTACGGCTGTATTGCGGCGAAAAAACCGGTAGCCTTTCTTCATACGGCAGGCGGAATAACGGCTGTCCGTCATCGTTCATCAGATTCATCAGCGGAAACGCGGTGGCAAGCGGTTCGCGCTGCGTTTTACCGTGGATCTGGCTAAAACGCCAGTCCTGCAAGGCGGGGGTTTCATCCCACAGGTAGCGACGTGGGCTGGAGATACCGCTGCTGCCTTCGGTGCCCACACGCTGCATAGCAAGGGCGCGAGCCTCGTCGCCCACACGCACAATGGAAGGCCAGACAAAGGCGTCGTCTCGTCCGCTTTCGACAGAAAAGTGTTGCTTGCCAAAGCGTGCTTCCGAGAATTCTACCCGGCTGGTAAATAAAGGATCGTTCAGATACTGCGGCTCGCTTAAAGAACGCACCTGAAGCTCTGCCGTCTGGCGTAACCCGTCATTCGCATCGCCATGATCCTCGATCAAGACGCCGCAGGTATGCGTATTGCCGACATCCAGAATCAGATCGACCGGGATTGCGGGCGTGCTTAACGTATGTGTCACAAACTTCACTTCCGGCACCGTAAGCTGTTCGCCTAACAGCGTCAGTAAATTCAACCAGTGCGCCTGATACTCAAAACTACGCAGCGCTTGCTGAATGGCCTGTTCCGAACGGTTTTCCACCTGTGAGGCATACTGAAGAAACGACTCGCGCAGCCAGCCGTCAATCCATGTCTGGTCAAGAAAATCGGCAACTTCTTCATCGCGCCAGGCGAGCGCAAAACGTGTGCCATTGAGCAGATCGTTTTCGCAAGGCGCCAACGCCGCAGGCATATTTTTTGCCAGCTGACTGTCGAAGGCGAGGGTGATGCGGTGTGTGTTTCCGGCGCTATCTGGCTCGCTGAGTTTACGTACCTGAATGCGCGCCCAGTTATCCGGCCCGTCAATAAAGGTACGCGGCGGATTAAAACGCAGGAACGGCAGGGGGAGCCAGATTCCGTCGAGTACATCCAGAGAATAGTGCAGCGTCTGAGTGCTTTCCGGTTTCACGACTTCGGGTTGGCCGCCAGCACGTCCTGGCAACGTGTAGCGCCCGCTGGTCAGATCAAAATCGAGGCGCAGTAGCGGGCCGTTTGCCGTTTTGCGCACAAAACGTCCGTAGTGGGCCGACTCTTGCGGCGTTAAGCCAAAATCAAGAAACTGGACGCCGCTGTTTGCAATGAGCGTGACGCTCTGTTTGTAATCACACAGATTGACCAACATAAAATCAGGCACCTATCTTTTTAAACGTCAACGGAATTGCCGCGTGGTCGCCATAACGGGCGGTACAGGTTGCGACGTCATTGACGCCTGCTTTACAGGTAATTTCCGGCATCGGATAACGTGAACCGTCGGTGCAGCGCGCATTGCCGCGACTTTTAATCATCAGCTCGCCCGTTTGATGCAGACCAGAGAAAATTTCCGCCCGACAAACCACGTTATCGCCATGTACTACGCGCGCGATGCCTTTGTTATTTTGGATCTGATAACGCAGAGAGGGCGGCTTGCCGGTAATCGGATCTTTGACATCCACACTGATGCGCCAGCTACCGTTTAAAAAGCGCGTGGTTCCAAGCTTCATCTGCGTATTGTCCATCACCAGCGCGTCTTTGGGGATAGCGGCAATGATAACAGGCGCTTCCGGCAACGGCGCCGCTTTGGGGGCGGGCGTCACCTCAGCGCGATGCAGCGGCAAATGCGCGGTGAGTTCAGGCAAGGGGGTAACGTCAGTTTTCGCGGTAGCGACAGGCGCGGCGCGAACAGGAGAGGCCCCGTCAACGGATGAAGATGGCCAGAAAAAAGGCGTGGCGACGGCGGCGATAACCACGGCAGCGACAGGTAAGCTCCACAGCGGTAGACGACGAGCTCTTTTCGCCTCAGCAACCGGGATAGGTGCGGCAGGCTTCGGCTCGCTAACGATAACGGGCGGCGCAGCAGGTTCCTCCGGCATTTTCGGCGGCTCAATGACAGACGTTAACAAAGGTTCATCCGCCTGACTAAATGCCGCCTCTACCAGCGGCTTTTCTTCGGGCTCCGGCTCGACCAGAGGGATGTCGGGGATTGCCTCGGTTACCCGCAGGCAGTCCAGCACATCATCGCGTGTATTTTCGTTGAGATTAACGAATCCCCAGAAGGTGATAACCGGTTTGCCGTTAACCAGGAAAACATGATTTTCACCGGGAAATTGCGTCGCTTTCTCAAGTAGCGAACCAAATAGCTGGAGCGCTGTTTTACCGGATTGCAGACTTTTGCGACTGAGTGCAGCCGCGCTTTCAAAAGTGCTGGCTAAATAACGTAAAGCCCGAGAACGTGTCTCTTCGTCAGCCGCTTTCCACGCTATCGCCTGACCTTCAATCGGCGAATACCAGTCAACCCGATCGCCATTATCGTTAAGTTGCGGAATCGCCAGACAGTCAACCATCGCCTGCTGTTTACGCAGACGAAGCGTTTCGCGAATTTGCAATGCTGATTCAAATACGGCCTGACCGCCGCCGCCCACGGCCTGATAATCATCCAGATTGCCGCTGCGCAAGAGAGATTTTGCCACGTTGTTATCCCTTAGACTTCTTCACGCGTCTACTTTACGGGGTCTATACGCAAGCAAACGGCGGAAGAAAGGCAAAAAGGCGCGAATTCTCGGTCTATTAAGCCCCGTGTTTCCACTTGACGTAAGTTAAATCAGGGTGGCGGCGGCGAATTACCGCATCGGGCGACAATAACGCGTATAATAGGCGAATCATGCTATTACAGAATAAAGAGTAGGAGAGCTTATGTCGCACCTGGAGGAAGTGAGCGCCCGCGTGGATGCCGCCATCGCGGAGAGCGTAATTACCCATATGAATGAATTGCTGATTGCCTTGAGCGATGACGCTGAATTACGTCGCGAAGATCGTTATGTGCAGCAGCAGCGTTTACGCACGGCTATCGCGCATCACGGCAGGCAATATCAAGAAGATCGGGACGCGCGCCGCGAGCAGCTCACCAAAGGCGGCACGATCCTGTAATCCATTAAAACTGGCGCTTCGCAATCAGCCATGCGCCAATGACCAGCAACAGCGCGCCAAACGCCGGCCCGACCATTGCGCGTAACGTGACGCCGTGGCTACGCGCAATATCCAGCGCCAGTCCGCCGATTAACTGGCTGGCGACCAGTACCGCGATAGTCGTCGCGGCGCCAACGTTCTGATACCCGCTAATGCTGGCAAATACAAAAAATGACCCCAGCAGACCGGGGATCAAAGTCCACCAGCGAACGCTGGCGACCAGCTCGCCGAAGCCCGTAGCGCCTTGCTTAAACCACAATATCGTCACAAATAAAACGATCCCTACCAGCGAGTTCAACAGCATAGCGATCAGAATCGTCGATGATGTCTGCGTAATACGCACCATAATACTGTTTTGTACCACCAGCCCGACGCCGGCGGCGATCAAAAAGATAAGCGTCAGCGACTGGTTCATCAGCAGGCGTCCGGCGCGGCGTGTTCATCAAGCTGGAGCTGCATAAACGTAAGATCTAACCAACGGCCAAATTTTACGCCGACCTGCGGCATTTGCGCGGTGACGGTAAATCCCAGCGAATGATGCAGGCGTATCGAGGCGGCATTCTGTGACTCAATACCGGCCACCATCACATGCTTGCCGCAGCGTCGGGCTTCATCGATCAGTCTGCTGAGCAGTTTTCGCCCCAGTCCTTTCCCCTGGTGCGCCGGATGAACATAAACCGAGTGCTCGACGGTATAGCGAAAACCGTCGAAACTGCGCCAGTCGCCAAATGATGCATAGCCAGTCACCACGCCATTTTCTTCGCTTACCAGCACCGGATAGCCCAGTAATTGACGGGCCTCATACCAGGCAAGGCGATTATCCGTATCGACCGTCCGATCGTTCCAGATGGCCGCAGTATGTAATACCGCATGGTTATAGATTTCGGTAATCGCGGCGCAGTCTGCTTTATCGGCAAAGCGAATCGTCATAGGGAACCCCAGGGAATGTTTACGATAGTGTTAGAAATACTATTGAAGGCGGCATAAATCAACGCATTAGCGCAAGAATTCATATTTAGCGAGAGGGGAAAGAAAGTCGTTCATAAAAGCGCACAGCCTGATATCTGAGAGTGTTTAACTCCCTCAGAAAGCTAATGTTCGACTATTATTGATGGATTATGCCAGGCATGAGGAGAATAGAATGAAGCAACAGACCAACCGAAATCGTCGTTGGGTTTTGGCCTCGCGTCCCCACGGCGCGCCGCAGATGGATAACTTCCGCCTCGAAGAAGATGACGTCGCGACGCCCGGTGAAGGGCAGGTGCTATTGCGTACCGTTTTTTTATCACTCGACCCTTATATGCGTGGCCGCATGAGCGATGAACCCTCTTATGCGCCGCCTGTGGAACCTGGCTGCGTTATGGTTGGCGGTACGGTCAGTCGCGTTGTCGCGTCGAACCATCCTGATTACCGACCAGACGAATGGGTGTTGAGTTACAATGGCTGGCAGGATTATGACATTTCAGATGGCGAAGGGTTGGTAAAGCTGGGTGATAATCCGCAACATCCTTCCTGGTCGTTGGGAGTTTTAGGGATGCCGGGGTTTACCGCCTATATGGGGTTACTGGATATCGGTCAGCCGAAAGAGGGCGAAACGCTGGTTGTCGCCGCCGCCACCGGCCCCGTAGGCGCAACGGTTGGGCAAATTGGCAAGCTGAAGGGCTGCCGGGTCGTGGGTATTGCCGGCGGTGCGGAAAAATGCCGCCATGCGACAGACGTTTTGGGATTTGATCTGTGCCTTGATCATCACGCTGATAATTTCCCACAACAGCTTGCGCAGGCCTGCCCGCAGGGAATCGATATCTATTATGAGAATGTCGGCGGTAAAGTCTTTGACGCCGTCTTACCGCTACTGAATACATCGGCGCGGATTCCGCTCTGCGGTCTGGTCAGCGGCTACAATGCGACAGCGTTGCCGGACGGTCCAGACAGACTGCCTCTGCTGATGGCGACATTACTTAAAAAGCGTATTCGTCTGCAAGGTTTTATCATCAACCAGGACTATGGTCACCGGATACATGAGTTTCAGCAAGAAATGGGGCGTTGGATCAAAGAAGGGAAAATACATTATCGGGAGCAGATTACTGATGGGCTGGAAAATGCGCCAGAAGCGTTTATGGGGCTGCTGGCGGGGAAGAACTTTGGCAAAGTCGTGATACGTTTAGCGGACGATGCGTAAAGAAAAAATGGCGGCATTATGTCGCCATAAAAATGTGCAAATTTTAAAATTCCGGCTTTACTTATATTCATCATTCAGATCGCGGTGGGGCAGCTTATCTCCCTCAGCGGCCTGAACCGGTCAAAAATCTCGATACATGAAGGAATGACGGAGATAAAACGGTTGCCATAAAGAAACCTGTATTGTTGTAAAAGATGAGAATATCACGCAAGTAAATTATCACTTTTATTTATTTGGCCGTTCAGGCCTGGATTATCTTTTTTACAATTAAGTTCCGAAACTTCTTCGGGACTCGATTGCGATGTTGTTCTGCCAAGAGGTGAAGGAAGGAAAATGCCGGGTACGGAAAAAACACAACATATAAGCCTGACCACACAGGTTGAAAATCGGTTAAAGCATCAATTGTCTATTGGCGCATTAAAACCAGGCGCAAGGCTTATCACTAAAAATATCGCTCAAGAGTTAGGCGTCAGTATTACGCCGGTGCGTGAAGCCCTGTTAAGGCTGGTCTCTTCCAGTGCTTTGGCGGTGGCGCCAGCACAGGCGTTTATGGTGCCGGAGATTTCACTGGAAAGTTTGCTGGAAATTAATACGATTCGTACTGCCCTGGAGGAGATGGCGGTGGTCGCCGCTGCGGGTAAGATTACCCCGGATCGCGAGCAGACGCTGAATGCGCTATTAGATGAATTTCAACAGGCGCTGGAAAGTGGCGTTATGGAGAAAATTCTTTTGGCCAACCGCGCATTCCGCTTTGAGATCTACCACTACGCGGATATGCCAACGCTGTATGCCATGATCGAGCAATTATGGGTACGCCTGGGGCCAAGTCTGCATTTTTTATATGATAATTTTAAACTTGATGATTATCAAAACGGCGTTAATCTGTACAGAAAATTGCTTAATGCGTTAGTGACTGGTGATAAAGAAGCCAGTCGCCACTGCCTACAGAACGTTTTGCAACAAAACGTAGCGACGATTAAAAATCAGTACTTCATGTAACTTTCATGAAACTATGACTAATCAATAGCGGGGATGCCCCGCTATTGCCGGATATTTATTCAAATTGCCATGCCAGATTAATCCCCACGCCATAGTTACGCCCTGGCGCTGGCTCATAATATCGGCCATTAGATTCATTAACGATCACCGAACCGATATATTCTTTATCAAATAGATTATCTACCCGCCCAAAAATATCGACGGTAAGCTGACTGTAATTAAATTTATACCCTGTATTTAGTCCAACAACGGTATACGAAGGCGCTTTGGCGGTATTTTCATCATTGGCCATGATATCGCCCATATACCGAACGTCTGTTCCGGCGTACCACCCCTCATCCGGGATAAAACCTAATGAGGCGAATCCCATATTACGGGCGATGCCGGGCATCCGGTTTCCATCACAGTTTTGCCCCTGACAAACGTTACTGCGATAGGTCGCATCCAGCCAGGTCCATGATGCTTTCACCCGCCAGTCGCCGGCGAAGCGCTGGTCCAACGCGAGCTCTGCGCCCTGGCGGCGCGTTTTGCCCGCGTTTTTGTAGGTAGTGCGTCCTCCCATACTGCTGGCGACGACAATTTCATCATCGGTATCAGTTTGAAATAACGCGGCGGTCAACAAGCCATTGCCAATCCGCGTTTTACTGCCGACTTCCACCGTATCATTGGTCGACGGTTTGAGGTCAAAGTTGAACCCGCTTTGGCCGTCAGCGCGATAAGAAAGTTCATTGATAGTGGGAGTTTCAAATCCGCGACCGGCAGCAAGATAGAGATTCCAGGCGTCAGTTAACGCATATTTTAGCGATCCGGCGGGTAGCCAGTGGTGATAGCTGGCGTCGCCGCTGTCATCGCCATTGCCGGGCGCGATATAGTGATCGTTAGAATCGAACCACACGGAACTGTAGCGCACGCCAGCATCCAGCGAGAGTTTTTGCGTAAGCTGCCACTGGGTTTGCAGATAAGGATCGACATTCCACATCAGGTTACGCTCATCCCGCCGTAAATCGCCTTTATGCCCGAACTCAGGGGTGCCGTTGTTGAGACGGAAATTATTGTAACCCTTGCGGTTTTCGCTCATGTTTTCATAGTTTAACCCGCCAGTGAAGGTGACCGGCACACCTAATTCTCCCCGGTGAGTCCAGCGGGAATCAATTCCCTGATAGTGGCGTTGCAGTGTAATTACGCCGCCAGCCTGGGCTGGTTTTAGCTGTGCCACCAGGGGAATAGACTGGTATTGCGTGGTTTCCCGCTCTCCGGCGTAGGCCATCACGCTGATATCATCCTGCGCGCTGAGCTGACGTTCATAACGCAATCCTGCCTGAGTTTGTTTGATGGTTTTACGCGTATTGTACTGTTCAGCGCGGGGCGCCTGTTGCGGATCGGCTTTCCATTCAGATTCGGTAAGTCCGCCGGGATCGTCCGCCTTAATGTCCACACTATTAAAAATCAGCGAGAGTTTACTGACATCGTCAAGGCGCACGCCCAGTTTGGCATTAGCCAGATTTTTTCGCGCGCCGCTGTGATCGCGGTAGCCGTGGGTGGTGAAACGGGTAGTTGATACCGTGTAATCCACGTCGCCAGGCTGTGTGCCGTCACCCATCGCGCCCGTGGCTTTTAGCCCATAGCGCCAGCTTCCATAACTGCCGTAGTAGCTGCTGGCCTCAAGGGTGGGCGGCTGTCTCCCGGTTTCGGTGGTGACATTTATTACGCCGCCGGAAGCATTGCCGTATAGCGCTGAGAAGGGGCCGCGTAACACTTCAACGTTTTGTATGCTGTTAATATCAATATTCGAAATCTGGCCTTGTCCATCCGGCATGGTGGCGGGAATGCCATCAACATACAGACGAATGCCGCGCACGCCAAAGGCGGAACGCGAGCCAAATCCACGGATAGAGATTTGCAGATCCTGCGCGTAGTTCTGCCGGTTTTGCACCTGCAATCCCGGGACGCTGGTTAAAGACTCAGATAAATTAACGCGCGGCGTCGCCAGACGCATGTCTTCTCCCTCAATGACGCTAACGGCGGCAGGTGTATCCAGTTCGGATACGGTTTGCGGCGTTGCGGTGACTATCATGGTTTGTTCATTGGACGCGCTGGCGGCCTGAAGGACCGGGGAGAAGGTCAGAGGCAATAAGAGGGCGGGATAAAGTCGCTGTCTAACGGAAATAATTTTCATGAAAATGCCGGATAAATGTAAGCGTATCAACGGAAAACGTGACATTAAGGGTAGTCAATATGTAAAGTTTTGAAATTTTAATCGCACATTAAGTTAAGAAAATGTGCGTTATTTAAGTGCCATGACATTCGCAGGCGAGGAAAAGCTCCACTTTCTGATAAATAATGATTATTATTCTCAACTTATAATAAGTGCGGAACGAAGATCCCGCGCAGTGAAGTAGTGTGAAGCAGCTATACACGTTTTTATCAAAGGGAGTCGTCATGCACTTACGTCATCTTTTTTCGCCGCGCCTGCGTGGTTCTTTATTGTTAGGTTCGCTCCTCGTCGCATCCTCATTTAGCACGCTGGCGGCGGAAGACATGCTGCGTAAAGCGGTAGGCAAAGGCGCTTATGAGATGGCCTGGAGTCAGCAAGAAAACGCGCTCTGGCTGGCTACATCGCAAAGCCGTAAACTGGATAAAGGCGGCGTAGTTTATCGTCTCGACCCGGTGACGCTGGAAATCACGCAAGCGATTCATAACGATCTCAAGCCGTTCGGCGCCACCATCAATGCCGCGACCCAAACGCTGTGGTTTGGCAATACCATTAACAGCGCTGTTACCGCGATTGATGCCAAAACGGGTGATGTAAAAGGTCGTCTGGTACTTGATGCGCGCAAACGTACTGAAGAGGTTCGTCCGTTACAGCCCCGTGAGCTGGTTGCCGATGCGTCTACCAACACGATCTACATTAGCGGTGTTGGTAAAGAGAGTGCTATTTGGGTAGTGGATGGCGAAACCATCAAACTGAAAACGACGATCGAAAATACCGGCAAAATGAGTACGGGTCTGGCGCTCGACAGTAAAGCGCAACGCCTGTACACCACCAATGCGGATGGCGAATTTATCACCATCGATACCGCCAGCAATAAAATTCTCAGTCGTAAGAAGTTGCTGGATGACGGTAAAGAACACTTCTTTATTAACCTGAGTCTCGATACCGCAGGTCATCGCGCGTTTATCACCGACTCGAAGGCGACTGAGGTTCTGGTTGTCGATACCCGTAATGGCAATATTCTTGCCAAAATCGCGGCGCCTGCTTCTTTGGCCGTCCTGTTTAACCCGACACGTAACGAGGCGTATGTGACACATCGTCAGGCAGGTCAGGTCAGCGTGATCGATGCGAAGACCTATAACGTTGTTAAAACGTTCGATACGCCGACGTACCCGAATAGCCTGGCGCTATCGGCAGACGGTAAAACGCTCTACGTCAGCGTGAAGCAGAAATCGACACGTGAGCAGGAAGCGACGCAGCCGGATGATGTTATTCGCATTGCTTTGTAAATAGGGTATGGAGGGGGAAACCCCTCCAGTCATCTCTTTAAACGCACCGATACGCCTCGTTACACCCCGCCGATAGCCTGATGATTCTGTGAGAATTACACTGCCTTTTTGCTGTAGTTAACTCATTATATTCACGAGGAAAATATGAAAAAGTTATTTATATGCTCAGGTTTGGGCATGATGTTTTTTATGCTTGCGGGTTGCACAACCAACTATGTAATGACGACGAAGAATGGGCAAACGATCGTAACTCAGGGTAAGCCACAGTTAGATAAAGAGACGGGGATGACCAGTTATACCGATCAGGAAGGCAACCAGCGGGAAATTAACAGCAATGATGTGGCGCAGTTGATTAAGGCTGACTAAGCATTGGGCGCGATGCGGTGTTGGCGGCAACACGCATTAAACCCGGCAGGCCTGGGGCTGCCGGGGAAGGGTAATGTTATGTCGCTGCTTCTTCTTTCAATACGACACTCTCTGTCGAATCCGCCGTCACTGGCGCAGTGCGATGGATCTCCGCCACGCGACGTCGCACGCCAAACCAGCCGGCGACCAGCAGAATAGCGATCAGCGGCAACGAGGCGATAGTGTAAGTTCCATTCGGGTAGTCAAACGCCATGAGTACCAGCACGCTTAGTAAAAACAGCAGCGTTAGCCAGGAGGTAAAAGGCGCGCCGGGCAGTTTAAAACTGACGTCTGCGGCTTTGCCTTCTTTTATCGCCTGGCGTAAACGCATCTGGCACACCATGATAAACGCCCACGACGCGATAATGCCGAGCGAGGCAAAATTAAGAACGATCTCGAACACGCGGGAGGGGACCAGGTAATTCAGGAACACGCCGACCACGTAAACCACCAGAGTCGCCAGAATACCCGCATAGGGCACATGCTGACGGCTCATTTTCGCCATGAATTTCGGCGCGGAACCCCCCATCGACATTGAACGTAAAATTCTCCCCGTACAGTAAAGCCCGGAGTTCAGGCTGGAAAGCGCGGCGGTTAACACCACGATATTCATAATACTGCCGATATAAGGCACGCCAAGTTTAGAAAAGAAGGTGACAAACGGACTTTGCCCCGCCTGGTAGGCGTTCCACGGCAGCAGTAAAACCAGCAATACGACCGATCCTACATAGAAAAGACCAATACGCCAGATCACGCTATTGATGGCTTTTGGCACCATCGTCTGTGGATCTTTGCACTCCCCAGCGGCGGTACCGACCAGTTCAATCGACGCAAAAGCGAACACCACGCCCTGAATCAGTACCAGCGCGGGCAACAGGCCGTGCGGGAAAAAGCCGCCATTATCTGTAATCAGGTGAAAACCGGTGGCATTACCCTCAAGCGGTTGACCGGTACCGAGAAAAATCGTGCCTACCACCAGGAAGATAACAATGGCGAGTACTTTTATCAGCGCGAACCAGAACTCCATTTCGGCAAACCATTTTACGCCGATCATGTTCATGGTACCGACAATGGTTAACGCGCCGAGCGCGAACACCCATTGCGGAACGTCGCCAAATGCGCCCCAGTAGTGCATATATAACGCCACTGCGGTGATATCGACGATCCCGGTCATCGCCCAGTTAATAAAGTACATCCAGCCTGCGACGTAGGCCGCTTTTTCACCCAAAAACTCACGGGCGTAGGAGACGAAGCTCCCGCTGGAAGGGCGATGCAATACCAGTTCGCCCAGCGCGCGTAAAATGAAAAAAGAAAAAATGCCGCATATCAGATAGACCAGCGCCAGTGCCGGTCCGGCCATTTGCAATCGGGCGCCTGCACCTAAAAATAAACCGGTGCCAATCGCGCCGCCGATAGCAATCATCTGAACCTGACGATTCCCCATCGCTTTGTGATACCCCTCTTCATGGGCGTTCAGCCAGCGTCGTTTCGCCGCATGTTGTTCTGCGGCGTGCGTAGTCTGTGTTTTCATTACGTTACCTGTTATAGCCTGTCCTGACAGAAAAATTCCTTATGCCGCGACGGGCGCTCACCAATCGATTGCCTGCAATGGCGAATGCCGCTTTTCCCTGATTCTGTGACAGGGATAAAACCGCCGGCGGAGCATCCTACCTGCAATTGTTAAATGACGCAAAACATACGGAAAGAACAAAATGAGGATGTCGAGTTTATTTGTGTGGTCAGATGTGGTGCGGTGTGGTCACGATTCAGCCAGATAAGACGCCAGCACAAATCCGCAGTGATTGCGTTGCGCAATAATTAATCAGAGTTAATCCCTGCAGGGATTTATGGTCATAGATATGACCTCGAACGATAAACCACCTGACGATATTGAAGCAGCATAAGATCAGGCCGTTGCGCCTGTTATTCTCATTTCCTCCTGAAAATGTATGCCTTTGAGCAATTTTGTTGATTGACATATCGTCATAATGAGAGAGGAGTAGGACATATAAAGCTATTGAGCAAAATTTGAAGGAGTAGGATATGCCACATACATCAGTTTCTACCTATGCCAGAGCTTTATCAGGAAATAAGCTACCTCATGTTGCTGCAGGAGATTATGAAAATAAATTATCAACAAAAATCATGAAAGGCATCTTGTATGTGCTTACAGCAGGATTAGCCTACGGATTTACAAGAGTAATTGAACATTATTGTAATGTTACGCCTAAAGTTGCGGAGTTCTGTGCCAATGCAGGGAATATCCATAATCACCTTGCTGATGCTGTACGTGATGGACTGTTTACTATAGATGTCGAGCTTTCTGATGGTCGGATGTTAACATTCGAACAACTCTCGCTGATAGCTGAAGGTAAGCCAATCGTCAGGATATCGGATGGCAAGCATACCGTTGAGGTTGAGGGGACCTTTGAAGAGATTTGTATGAGACTGGAAGAGGGCTTTTTTGAAGCGCCAGCGTACTATGATTATGATATTGATGAAAAATATAAAACCGTCAGAGAGCGAATGGCAGCATATAATGCCTTACCTCAGGCATTAGGCGCCATTCCGTGTTTAGAATATTATATCGCTCGGGCCAGCAACATGCAGGAGGCGAAAGCGCAATGGGCGGCCGACATAAAAGCTCGCTACCATAACTATTTGGACAATTATTAAAAAGCGTTTATGTTTAGCCAGTTTTGTTAGAAATCAGACTCGCTGAGCCGGCGTTAAAAATTTTAACACGCCGCTATTTTGGCGGCGTGTCGCAAAGAGATTCTCAGAACCCGATTTCCGTTTGTACGCCAAAATTCCACGTACCTCCGGCGCGACAGCCGGCCTGTCTTATTTTTTTCAAAAGTATCCAACGCTATTCCACGGATAGGGTATCCTGTTGCGCAGCGATATCCGCCTCAGCCTGTGTGCCGAACGCAAGCATTAATGTTAATGGAAGCCTCAGATGACCTCTTTTTTACATGCTTATTTTACGCGATTACATTGTCAGCCGTTGGGGGTTCCTACGGTTGAAGCGCTCAGAACGCTTCACTTAGCGCACAACTGCGCGATTCCTTTTGAAAATCTGGATGTGCTACTGCCTCGTGAAATACAGCTCGATGAGACGGCATTAGAGGAGAAACTGCTTTATGCCCGACGCGGTGGATACTGTTTTGAACTGAATGGCCTGTTTGAACGCGCGTTACGCGACATCGGTTTTAACGTCCGAAGCTTATTGGGGCGGGTCATTCTGTCTCATCCCGCCAGTTTACCGCCACGCACGCACCGTTTGCTGCTGGTTGATGTTGAGGATGAGCAGTGGATCGCGGACGTGGGGTTTGGCGGCCAAACGCTAACCGCGCCGCTTCGTCTGCAGGCTGAAATTGCTCAGCAAACGCCGCATGGCGAATACCGCCTGATGCAGGAGGGGAGCACATGGATTTTACAATTCCGCCACCATGAGCACTGGCAGTCGATGTACTGTTTTGATCTGGGGGTGCAGCAGCAGAGCGATCATGTAATGGGCAATTTCTGGTCGGCTCACTGGCCGCAATCCCATTTTCGTCATCATTTGTTGATGTGCCGCCATTTGCCTGATGGCGGCAAGCTGACATTAACGAATTTCCACTTCACGCGTTACCACCAGGGACATGCCGTTGAACAGGTCAATGTACCGGATGTGCCGTCGTTGTATCGGTTACTTCAGCAGCAGTTTGGTCTCGGCGTAAATGATGTAAAGCACGGTTTTACCGAGGCGGAGCTGGCCGCGGTAATGGCTGCATTTGATACCCATCCGGAGGCGGGAAAATAATTTTTTGCCGCGAGGATTAGCGGGCCTGACAAAGATTAAAAAGTAATGGCCCATTCGGCATGGAACAGAATGACCGCCTGGCCGGAGATGGTGACGTTTTCCGGCTGGTTATCGCGAATGGTGACGGTAACATCAACAGTACCCTCTTTGCCTAAAGCGCGCCCCTGATGGCCTTGAATCTGCAGCGTTTTACCGTCATGCGCCATCAGACCATGATGGACGAGCCATGCACCCATCGGGCCATTGGCGTTTCCCGTTACCGGATCTTCCACAATCCCTATCGCCGGGGAAAACATTCGCCCATCGGTTTCGTTTTTTCCCGGACGAATCTGGAAAGGAAAAAAGCCGTTACAGCCAATTTGCTGGCTGATTGCCGTCAGGGCTGCCAGATTAGGAGAAAGGGCATCAATATCAACGTCTGGTTTGAGCAGGATCATCACTTTTGCATGTCCTGTTGAAGCCACCTGAATTGGCGCTCCCGGCACGATATCATCTTCAGTCAGGTTCAGTGCGGTGATGATGGCAGCCCGAATCTCTCCGACTAACGGTGGTTCAAAAGAGGGCTGACCTTGTTCCAGCGTGATGCGATAGTCGTTGTGTTCGGCATGAATTTCAACGCGATGACGGCCCGCTAACGAGGTTTGCCAGACGGTGGTGTTTCCCAACCCCAGTACCGTTGCCCGAACATAATGCGCGGCCACGGTGGCATGACCACAGATGGGGACTTCTACTGTCGGTGTAAAGTAGCGTATGCGCACATCACTCTCTTCGCTTTTTAGCAAAAAGGCGGTTTCCGAGTGACGAAGTTCACGGGCAATCAGCTGCATCTGCGCGTCGCTTAGCGTATCCGCATGTAAGACAACGCCAGCAGAGTTGCCGCGAAAGGGTTCGCTGGTGAAGGCGTCAACATGGTAAATCTGCGGTTTCATTGATGTTCTCCTTTGACTGAAGAATCATCATAGCCTGTGCGTTGCCGAATGACGACGCCCAGGCGTTTTTCTTTGCCCGGTAAGCGTACCCCCGGGCAAAGAGAATTAGCGGCGGGTACGAACAATCTGGTAGCGACGGGTGAAATACTCAAACGGCGCGCTCCAGACATGAACCAAGCGGGTGAACGGGAAGAGCAGGAAAATAGTCATTCCCAGCACCAGATGAACGCGGAAAACAAACGCCACACCGCTCAGCATTTCCGAAGACCCGCCGCGGAAGGTGACAATACTTTGCGCCCAGCCCACCAACTTCATCATTTCGCTGCCATCCGGATATTGCGCCGAAAACGGAATGGTGCTCAGGCCAAGCAGGCACTGAATCAGCAAAATACTCATGATGATAATATCAGGTGTAGTGGATGTCGCCCGCACACGCTGATTGGTCAGACGACGCCACAGTAATCCCGCGCCGCCGATCAACGTTAATACGCCGCACACGCCGCCGAGGATCATCGCCATCTGCTGTTTTACCGCAATCGGCAGGAACCAGGCATACATCCAGTGTGGCGTCAGCATCCCAAACAGATGGCCAAAAAAGATCCCCAGAATGCCAATATGGAACAGATTCGACCATATCACCATCCCACGCTTATCCAACATCTGGCTGGACGACGCGCGCCAGGTATATTGTCCGTAGTCATAGCGCAGCCAACTGCCGAGGAAGAAGACCGTGGCGCAAATATAGGGGTAGATATCGTAAAAAAAGACGTTCAGGTACTGTATCATTTCGGGCCTCCCGCGCTGACGTCGACGTACTGCGGCGCCGCGTCCTGGCTAAAGCGTCGTTGATAATGGTGTAACGGGGTCGTGGCGTTATCTTCGATAAACTTCACCTGTTCTTCTTCCCAGACGGCATCCAGTGCCTGACGGGTATCATCCCGCGATTCCTGAACAATCTGTTTGGTGACACTGTCACTTGTAAGCGTACTGCCCGCCAGCGTCAGCAGGGCGTCAAACAGTTGATACCACGGCGCTCCTCGCTGTTTCAGACGACCGCCCAGTAGCGCCAGAATAGGGGCAATATTCTGTAATCCCTCGCGCGCTTCCGCTTCCGGCAACACGCTTAAGTACTCCAGATAGAGCGGCAGGTGATCCGGCAGTTCGCGGCAGTTGAGCTGCAGGCCCACGGTTTCATACTGGCTTAACAAATCGACCATCGCCTGGCCGCGATCGCGGGACTCCGCATGAACATGCTCGAATAACAGCAATGAAGTGGCGCGCCCGCGGTCAAACACTTCGCACCATTCTGCTTGTTTATCCAGTAACGGCGCATAAAGCAGCTCGCGAGTGAAGTCGGCCAGCATTGGCGCATCGTGTTGGATAAGGGCAAGCGCTTCATCCCGACATTCCCACAACTCGTCGTCCGGATACTCCATCAACAGGCCAATCGCTTTGAGGATTTGCATTATTCCCCCTCCGCTTTATCACGTACTTCGGTGATATTGATGGCATCAATACGGCTACTGTTGAACAGGTTGAATTTGGTATCCGACCCGTGGCAACCGTCGCCAAAAGTAAAGCCGCAGCCGTTGCGCTCCGGAAAGGCGTCGCGCGCCATTTCCCGGTGGCTGGTGGGAATGACAAAACGATCTTCATAATTGGCAATCGCCAGGTAGCGATACATCTCTTCAACCTGTTGTACGCTCAGACCCACTTCGTCAATCGCGCGGGTATCCGTCACGCCTTCAACCGTCTGCGAGCGCATGTAGTGGCGCATCGCCATCATCCGCTTTAGAGCCCGAATGACCGGACCGGTATCGCCCGCGCTGAGCATATTGGCCAGGTACTGGACCGGAATACGCAGCGTCTCCACCGCCGGCAGAATATTGCCATTGTGCGGCAACCCGCCCGCGTCGGCGTATGACTGGATGGGCGACAGCGGCGGTACGTACCAGACCATCGGCAGGGTACGGTATTCCGGGTGCAGCGGAAGCGCCAGCTTCCAGTCCATCGCCATTTTGTACACCGGCGACCGTTGGGCAGCGTCGATGACGTTTTGCGGGATGCCCTGTTTAAGCGCCTCTTCGATGACCGCCGGATCGTGCGGATCGAGAAACACATCACACTGACGTTCATACAAATCCGTCTCGTGTTCGGTACTGGCCGCGTCTTCAATCCTGTCGGCGTCATAGAGCAGAACGCCAAGATAACGGATGCGCCCGACGCAGGTTTCCGAACAAACGGTCGGCTGACCGGATTCAATACGCGGATAGCAGAATATGCACTTCTCAGACTTGCCGCTCTTCCAGTTAAAGTAGATTTTTTTGTACGGGCAGCCGCTGATACACAAACGCCAGCCCCGGCATTTATCCTGGTCGATTAGCACGATGCCGTCTTCTTCACGCTTGTAAATAGCGCCACTTGGGCAGGTGGCGACACAACTGGGGTTCAGGCAGTGTTCGCACAGGCGCGGCAGGTACATCATGAAGGTGTTTTCGAACTGACCGTACATCTCCTTTTGTATGTTGTCGAAGTTACGGTCGCGGGCGCGTTTTTCAAACTCGCCGCCGAGCAGCTCTTCCCAGTTTGGCCCCCAGATCACCTTGTCCATCCGTTTTCCGTCGATCAGTGAACGAGGGCGGGCAGTGGGCTGATGCTTACTCTCCGGCGCATTATGTAAATGCTGATAATCGAAGGTAAAGGGTTCATAGTAATCATCGATTTGCGGAATCACCGGGTTGGCGAAAATTTTGCTAATTACCCCCATTTTGCCGCCCAGACGGGGCCTTATCTTGCCATTAACATCACGAACCCAACCGCCTTGCCACTCCTGCTGGTCTTCCCAGTTTTTGGGATAGCCGATACCCGGTTTAGTTTCGACGTTATTGAACCATGCGTATTCCATCCCTTCACGTCCGGTCCAGACGTTTTTACAGGTGACGGAGCAGGTGTGACAGCCAATACATTTATCGAGATTCAGTACCATCCCAACCTGTGAGCGTATTTTCATTTTTTCGCCTCCTGTACCTGATCCCGGCCCTCATCATCCAGCCAGTTAATGTTTTTCATCTTCCTGATCATGATGAATTCATCGCGATTCGAACCCACGGTTCCGTAATAGTTGAAGCCGTAAGCCAGTTGCGCATAGCCGCCGATCATATGCGTCGGTTTTGGACAGACCCGGGTCACGGAGTTATGGATCCCGCCGCGCATCCCGGTGACTTCCGAACCCGGAATGTTCATAATCCGCTCTTGGGCGTGGTACATCATGGTCATACCCGGCGGGACGCGCTGGCTGACCACCGCACGAGCGGTAAGGGCGCCATTAGCGTTGAAGGCTTCAATCCAGTCGTTATCTTCAATACCCAGTTCACGGGCATCGGCTTCGCTGATCCAGACAATCGGCCCGCCGCGCGACAAGGTCAGCATCAGCAGGTTTTCGCTGTAGGTGGAGTGAATTCCCCATTTCTGGTGCGGCGTCAGGAAGTTAAGCGCTTTTTCCGGGAAACCGTTGGGCGGAATTTCTCGCATTTTGCTGACGCTGCGGGTATCAATCGGCGGACGATATGCCACCAGGCTTTCGCCAAAAGCGCGCATCCACGCATGATCCTGATAGAGTTGTTGCCGCCCCGACAACGTGCGCCACGGGATCAGTTCATGTACGTTGGTATAGCCGGCGTTATAAGAGACATGCTCGCTTTCCAGCCCTGACCAGGTCGGGCTGGAGATAATTTTGCGCGGTTGCGCCTGGATATCACGAAAGCGAATTTTCTCATCTTCTTTATTGATGGCCAGATGGGTGTGCTCGCGCCCGGTCATCTCGCCCAACGCCTGCCAGGCTTTCACCGCCACCTGGCCGTTGGTTTCCGGCGCTAAGGCAAGAATCACTTCCGAAGCATCCAGCGCGGTGTCTATTCGCGGACGTCCTTTCGCCGGACCATCGTGTTTGGTGTAATTGAGCTTACCGAGGAAATCGACTTCATCTTGCGTATTCCAGGCAATACCCTTACCGCCGTTGCCTAATTTATCCAGCAGGGGACCCAGCGAGGTAAACCGTTCATAGGTGGCCGGATAATCGCGTTCAATCACGACGATATTGGGGGCGGTTTTGCCCGGAATAAGTTCGCACTCGCCTTTACGCCAGTCGAGAATATCAAATGGCTGCGCCAGTTCCGCCGGGGAATCATGCTGGAGCGGGTGTAACACCACATCGGTTTCCTGTCC
This sequence comes from Salmonella sp. SAL00670, assembly GCF_046552235.1. Taxonomy (NCBI): domain Bacteria; kingdom Pseudomonadati; phylum Pseudomonadota; class Gammaproteobacteria; order Enterobacterales; family Enterobacteriaceae; genus Salmonella; species Salmonella sp. SAL00670. The sequence goes on along the minus strand of NZ_JBGDUO010000001.1, from coordinate 781,108 downwards.
GAGATGTCCGACACACACCTCAGAAAAGACGCTGGCGATACCTTTGTAGATCTCCCAGTCGCTTTTGGATTCCCAGGCAGGATCGACCGCGGCGGAAAGGGGGTGGATAAACGGATGCATATCCGAGGTATTCATATCGTCTTTTTCATACCAGGTGGCGGTCGGCAAAACGATATCGGAAAACAGACAGGTACTGGACATACGGAAATCAAGCGTGACCAACAGATCGAGCTTGCCCTCAATCGCGGCGGACTGCCATTCCACCTCTTCAGGCTTAATTCCTTCGCTGGAGCCCAGCGCTTCGCCCTGGATACCGCTGTCTGTGCCCAGCAGATATTTGAGCATGTACTCATGACCTTTCCCGGAGGAGCCGAGCAGGTTAGAGCGCCAGACAAATAAATTTCGCGGGTGATTATGACCACTGTCAGGCTGTTCGCAGGCAAAACGGATAGCGCCTGATTTCAACGCTTGCACGGTATAATCCGCCGCAGACAGCCCGGCTTTATCGGCGCTCGCTTTCACGCTGAGCGGGTTAAGATTAAGCTGCGGCGCCGAGGGTAGCCAGCCCATACGTTCCGCGCGCACGTTGAAATCGATCAGGTGTCCGGAAAATTTAGCCGGATCGGCCAGCGGCGACAGCAACTCTTGCGCAGTCAGTTTTTCATAGCGCCACTGGCTGGCATGGTTGTAGAAAAACGAGGTACTGTTCATCTGACGCGGCGGGCGATTCCAGTCCAGCGCGAAGGCCAGCGGCAGCCAGCCGGTTTGCGGCCGCAGCTTCTCCTGGCCGACATAGTGCGCCCAGCCGCCGCCGGTTTGTCCAACACAGCCGCAGAACACCAGCATGTTAATCATCCCACGGTAATTCATATCCATGTGATACCAGTGATTCACTCCCGCGCCGAGGATGATCATCGAACGACCGTGAGTTTTATGGGCGGTCTCGGCAAATTCACGCGCAATAGTTTCGATATGTCGACGCGGCACGCCGGTAATCTGTTCGCCCCAGGCCGGCGTGTAGGCTTTTACGTCGTTATAATTATTGGCGCTATGGCAGTCATCCAGACCACGATCCAGCCCATAATTAGCCAGCACCAGATCGTAAACGCTGACGACCATCCGCTCGCTACCGTCCGCCAGAGCCAGGCGTTTCACCGGTAACTGACGTACCAGCACCGGTTCCTGCCGCACGCTGCGAAAATGTGGGTTTTCGTTGCCGCCAAAATAGGGGAAAGCGACACCCGCCACGTCATCATGCTGACCGAGTAAAGAGAGCGACAGTTCAGTTTCGACGCCCGCCGCCACCGGTTCCAGGTTCCATTTTCCCTTTTCGCCCCAGCGAAAACCGATAGAACCATTGGGCGCGACCAGTTCGCCCGTACTGTTGAGCGCGACGGTTTTCCATTCCGGATTATTGGCTTCTCCCAGTCCATCCACCAGATCCGACGCGCGCATCATACGCCCCGGTACATAACTGCCGTCTGCGCGCTCATCCAACAGGACCAGCATTGGCATATCGGTATAACGGCGGCAATAGTTAAGAAAATAGTCGCTGGGATTATCGAGATGAAACTCTTTTAAAATAACGTGACCCATGGCCATCGCCAGCGCGCTGTCGGTACCTTGCTTTGGCGCCAGCCACTGATCGCACAGTTTAGCGACTTCGGAATAGTCCGGGGTGATGGCGATCGTCTTAGTGCCTTTGTAGCGCACTTCGGTAAAGAAGTGGGCGTCCGGGGTACGCGTCTGCGGCACGTTAGAGCCCCAGGCAATAATGTAGGCTGAGTTATACCAGTCGGCAGACTCCGGCACATCAGTCTGCTCGCCCCAGGTCATTGGCGACGCGGGCGGAAGATCGCAATACCAGTCATAGAAGCTCAGACAAGTACCGCCAAGCAGTGACAGATAACGTGTTCCGGCGGCGTAAGAAACCATCGACATCGCCGGAATAGGTGAAAACCCCGCCACACGATCCGGACCATAGGTTTTGATTGTCCAGACGTTAGCGGCGGCAATGAGCTGATTCAGCTCTTTCCAGTTCGAACGAATAAAGCCGCCATGTCCGCGCACCTGTTTGTAACTTTGGCATTTTTGCGGGTCGTTCATTATAGATTCCCATGCCAGTACCGGATCGCTGTGCCGGGAAAGGGCCTCGCGCCACAGTTCTATCAGCCGCTTACGCACCAGAGGGTATTTCAGACGATTGGCGCTATAGAGATACCAGGAGTAGCTGGCGCCGCGCGGGCAGCCGCGCGGTTCATGGTTCGGTAAATCGGGACGCGTGCGCGGGTAGTCGGTTTGTTGAGTTTCCCACGTCACCAGACCGTTTTTGACATAAATTTTCCAGCTACAGGAGCCCGTGCAGTTGACGCCGTGGGTTGAGCGCACGATCTTATCAAACTGCCAGCGCTGGCGATAACTGTCTTCCCAGTCGCGGTTGGTATGCATCACCTGACCATGGCCGTCGGCAAAGGTATCGCCTTTTTGTTTAAAGTAACGAAAGCGATCCAACAGTTTACTCATGACATTTCTCCTGCTTCGATAAATTTTCCGCCACCCTGTCGATTTGGCGTTAAACCATTACCGGATGGCCGTCCTACAGGTGCGTATGTTGTTATTGTTGTTTAGGCTTACGACGCCCGTAGACCAGCCAGGTCAGCAGGACGCAAGCGATGTAAAACAGCAAAAAGATTTTCATGGCGCCCACCGGCGAGCCGGTCAAGGCCAAAGAGGTGCCAAACGCTTTTGGAATAAAGAAGCCGCCCACAGCGCCAATAGCGGAGATAAAACCGAGCGCGGCGGCGGTATCCGTCACCGCTTCGCGCTGCGCCTGCTCATCGCTCCCGCCGCGCAGTTTGACGTTGTAGAGCGTGATCTGACGGAAGATCACCGCAATCATCTGGAAGGTAGAACCGCTGCCGAGACCCGCTGTCAAAAACAGGCCCATAAAAACAAGATAGAACGCGCTAAAGCTGCCTGCGCCGGAGCCTGGCAGCGTGAGGAATAGCAGGGCGGTAAACAGCGCCATAAAGATAAAATTAATGAGCGTGACGCGAACGCCGCCGAATTTATCGGAGATCACGCCGCCTGCCGATCGCGCCAGCGCGCCGCTAAAGGGGCCAAAGAACGCCAGTTGCAGAATGTTTACGTCGGGAAATTGCGTTTTGGCGAGCATGGCGAAACCTGCGGAAAAGCCGATGAATGACCCGAATGTCGCCAGGTACAGCAGGCTAAGCAGCCACAGGTGCAGACGTTTTAGCACCGGCAATTGCGAGGCGACAGACGCTTTTGAACTGCCGATATCGTTCATACCAAACCAGGCGGCAAGCGTCGCGACAGCCAGTAACGGCACCCAGATCCAGGCGGCGTTAGTGAGGGCGAGCAGGGAGCCATCAGGTTGCGGCACGCCCCGGACGCCTAAAAAAGTAAATATCGGCAGAAAAATAACCAGCGGCGCAATCAACTGCATCACACTGACGCCAAGATTTCCCAGTCCGCCGTTAATACCCAACGCGCTACCTTGTCTGGCTTTTGGAAAGAAAAAACTGATGTTGCCCATACTGGACGCGAAGTTTGCCCCCGCAAAACCGCACAACAGAGCGATGAGCATAAATACCCCGAAAGGGGTGGCGGGATTTTGCACGGCGAATCCCAGTCAGGCGCAGGGAATAATCAATATTACGGTGCTTAATACGGTCCATTTACGACCACCAAACAGTGGCACCATAAAGGAGTAGGGAACGCGTAATATTGCGCCGGAAAGAGAAGGTAATGCGGTTAATAAAAAGAGTTGGTCGGTGGTAAAATTAAATCCAATTTTATTGAGGTTGACGGCAACAGCGCTAAACAACATCCAGACGCAAAATGCCAGGAGCAAACAACTTACTGAAATCCATAAGTTTCTTCTGGCGATGCCTTTCCCTTTATTCTCCCAGAAGGCTGGATTTTCGGGTCGCCAGTCACTCAAGAGATAACGGTTATAATTCTCGTTTTGTCGTGTCATTTTACCCCTCACATGCGCATATCATTTGAAAAAAACACAAAAAAGAGACAGAGCGTCACGCGCTCTTTTGAGAACTTATTGAAGTTTTTTTAGAATATTGAGTGAAAGAATAGATAAAAAACCAGGCCAGCGCGGCGCGAAGAGGAGATATAATGTTTCTTAATTGTTACTATTTGTAAACTAAAAGTGATTTTTATTAAATTATTTGTAACTTTACGCAAAGAGTTCAAGCGTAATCATACGATCCAGATGGTATTTAAACGCGGGATCGGCCATTTCCGGAATACCCAGCACATACATACCGTCCAGCCCGCACACCAGTGCGATAAGCCGCCAGGCGATATCCGTGGCGTTAGCAGTAAACGTAAATTCTCCTGCCTGTTTGCCCTGCTCGATAATTGTGACCGTTTCCTCATGCCACATCTGCATCGTGAGGAGATAAGCATCTCTGATGTGCAGATCCCGATCGGCCAGAATTTGCGCCTCTCGCCACAATTTTATGTAAGGCTCAAAGCCGCCGTCTTCGCTACCCAACATAGCGTGAAGCCGTGCACGCCAGGTGGCGGGCGGCGGAACTTGCCCGGCATCAAGCAGGGTGCGGATCAAATGGACAAAGGCCAGCGCTTTGAGCTCGCCCGCCGAGCTGAAGTGGTGATGCACCTGGCCGGCGGCGACATCGGCTTCTGATGCGATTCGTCGCACCGTCATGGCGGCAAACCCCTCTGCCAGCGCCACGCGCATCGCCGCTTGCAGGATCACTTCGCGGCGTTCATCCCGGTTAAGGTAACTCATATTTTCCCCACATTAGCCAATGCGCGCAGTGTAACAAAAAGCTGGACATTCGTTCAACTTACCGTAGGATCCTGAAACTGGACAGGCGTCCAAATTTGAGTTTTTGAAGGGAGAGTTATGTTTCGTCAGTGGTTAACGTTAGTCATTATTGTGCTGGTCTATATTCCTGTCGCCATTGATGCCACGGTCTTGCATGTCGCCGCCCCGACACTGAGTATGACACTGGGGGCCAGCGGCAACGAGCTGCTGTGGATCATTGATATTTATTCTTTGGTCATGGCTGGCATGGTATTGCCGATGGGCGCGCTTGGCGATCGTATCGGTTTTAAACGCCTGCTGATGCTGGGCGGGACGCTCTTTGGCCTGGCGTCATTGGCGGCGGCGTTTTCGCATACCGCCAGTTGGCTTATCGCCACCAGGGTATTACTGGCTATTGGCGCGGCGATGATTGTACCGGCGACGCTGGCCGGGATACGCGCCACCTTTTGCGAAGAGAAGCATCGCAACATGGCGCTGGGCGTCTGGGCAGCGGTAGGTTCGGGCGGAGCGGCGTTTGGGCCGCTCATCGGCGGCATATTATTAGAGCATTTTTACTGGGGAGCGGTTTTCCTGATCAACGTGCCGATTGTGCTGGTCGTCATGGGCTTAACCGCCCGCTATGTTCCTCGCCAGGCGGGCCGTCGCGATCAACCGCTCAATCTTGGCCATGCGGTGATGCTGATTATTGCCATTTTGCTGTTGGTCTATAGCGCTAAAACCGCGCTGAAAGGGCATCTGTCGCTGTGGGTCATCTCGCTTACCCTGCTTACCGGCGCGCTGCTCCTGGGACTCTTTATCCGCACACAGCTTGCGACATCGCGTCCGATGATTGATATGCGACTATTTACCCATCGCATTATCCTGAGCGGCGTCGTGATGGCGATGACCGCGATGATCACTCTGGTGGGTTTTGAGCTGCTGATGGCGCAAGAGCTGCAGTTTGTTCACGGGCTATCGCCTTATGAGGCCGGGGTATTTATGCTGCCGGTAATGGTCGCCAGTGGATTCAGCGGGCCGATTGCGGGCGTGCTGGTCTCGCGTCTGGGACTACGGCTGGTCGCGACGGGCGGCATGGCGTTAAGCGCGCTGAGTTTTTATGGCCTGGCGATGACGGATTTCAGCACCCAACAATGGCAGGCCTGGGGGCTGATGGCGCTGCTGGGATTTAGCGCCGCCAGCGCATTGCTGGCTTCCACGTCGGCAATTATGGCCGCTGCGCCGGCAGAAAAAGCGGCGGCGGCCGGCGCGATAGAAACGATGGCTTATGAACTGGGCGCGGGACTGGGCATTGCCATTTTCGGTCTGTTGTTAAGCCGTAGCTTCTCCGCGTCTATCCGTCTGCCTGCCGGGCTTGAGGCGCAAGAGATTGCCAGAGCGTCATCTTCAATGGGAGAAGCCGTGCAGTTGGCGAATAGCCTACCGCCCACGCAGGGGCAGGCAATACTGGACGCCGCCAGACATGCCTTTATCTGGTCGCATAGCGTGGCGTTAAGCAGCGCCGGGAGTATGCTTCTTTTGCTGGCGGTAGGGATGTGGTTCAGCCTGGCAAAAGCCCAACGCCGATAACATAACGCCTGGTGAGATAAGCGCTTAATGCGCTAGCTGGCAGGGGGAGTCCATTTCCTCAACCTCTTTACCGCTGAGGCGTGCGTATTGCCCCGTCAGTCGCCAGAAGGCAGGCTGGGTTTCGGTATAAATTTCCGCAGCCAGAATCAGCCGACGGCGATCAACTTCGTTCAGTTCCAGTAAGGTCCAGGGAATAAAATAGCGATCGGTATCGGTAAGCCGAAACCACAGCGGACACCCGCAGCCGGAACAGAAGTAGCGTTCGCCGCGCGAAGAGGATGAAAAGTATGGCGGTTCCGGGGAAAGGGGGGCTAGCTGTGGTTGCCCGCAGGCTTCCAGATACATGGCTATTCCACCCGACCATTTTTGACACAGCGTACAATGGCAGGCATAGACATCCAGCATTTCGACGTCAACGGTAAAATGGCTCTGTCCGCAAAGACAACGACCAGTGAACGTCTGCACGGCATACTCCTTATGACCGAGTCTACATCAAGAGAAAAAGCCAGCCCTGAAAGGACTGGCTTTGTATTCAGACTACAACAAAATTAGAACTGGTAGTTCAGACCAACAGCAACGATGTTGTCGGTAGACACTTTAGCCGCTTTGGTGAAGTCGCTGTCGTCCAGCAGGTTGATTTTGTAATCAACGAAGGTGGACATGTTTTTGTTGAAGTAGTAGGTAGCACCGACATCGATGTACTCAACCAGATCCTGGTCGCCGTAAGTACCCAGGTTTTTACCTTTGGATTTCAGGTAAGCGATGGACGGACGCAGACCGAAGTCGAACTGATACTGAGCAACTGCTTCAAAGTTCTGGGTTTTATTCGCGATAAACGCATCACCCGCTGAATCTTCACCAAAGGTGGTCATGTTCAGCGTTTCGGAGTAGGTGGTCGCCAGGTAGATGTTGTTCGCATCATATTTCAGACCAGCAGCCCAGACTTCAGCGTTTTTACCCGCAGCATTCAGGTTGCTCGCTGCTTTCACCTGGTTGTTAGTACGGTCAGACTTCGCATAGGCCGCACCTACGCCAAAACCTTCGTACTCATACGTTGCGGACAGACCGAAACCGTCGCCGTTAGACTCGTACGCGCCGTCACGGTCGTTTTTGCCCTGGTACTGCGCGGCAAAGTTCAGACCTTCAACCAGGCCAAAGAAGTCAGTGTTACGGTAGGTGGCAACACCAGTAGTACGGCCAGTCATGAAGACGTCAGTCTGAGTCCAGGTATCGCCACCAAACTCTGGCAGAACGTCGGTCCATGCGCCGATGTCGTAAGCAACGCCGTAGTTACGACCGTAGTCGAAAGAACCGTAGTCAGCGAATTTCAGACCAGCAAACGCCAGACGGGTTTTGTCTTTGTCAGCGCCCTGGCTTTCAGTACGGTTGCCTTTGAATTCATATTCCCACTGGCCAAAACCGGTTAACTGATCGTTGATCTGCGTTTCGCCTTTGAAGCCCAGACGCGCGTAAGTTTTGTCACCATCACTTCCGTTATCATCAGAGAAATAATGCTGAGCGTGAACTTTACCGTACAGATCCAGTTTATTGCCGTCTTTGTTATATACCTCGGCTGCATTTACAACGCCTGCTGCCAACAGGGAAGTCACTGCCACTGCCACTAACTTAAGTTTCATTTTAATAATCCTTATAATTTTCTTAGCGTGTTTCCTCAACCATTGTTAAACGAGGCGTTTGTCAATGGCAGACTATTTTTAAATGACGGAGTGGCATAAGTTCAATAATAAGTTTCATAAGATTACAAATTATTTTAATTTGTGTGATCGAGATCTCCTTAATACATTTGAGAGTATTAATTTAAATAGGGACTGTCTAATAAGATATATTTTCGGAGGGGACTATTGGGCTGTTTATGGTTTTATTTTTGGTAGTAACGACTGATTATTATATGCACTAATACAGTTGCCAGCTAGCGTTAATTATATATTTGTTAATAAAATTATATCATCAGATTAACATATTTAACTATTCTATAAAATCCGTATTTTTTACCAGCGCAATCCTGGTATGGCGCAGGGGGAGCACGTGAAAATGGAAAATCGTCAAATACACACAGGCGATAGATAAAAGCGTAGTTGTGTTGTGAAGGGTGTCAAGGTGCAGTGGGCGGATTTTATATCAACATCGGCCCGCCCGTCGCTTAGCGCCGCCGCGTTGCCAGCCAACAAAGTAGCGAACCTACGCAAACCATGACTGCGCCTTGCCAGAAGGAGAATGACAGTGGCGAGCTGAGTAACAGCGCGGCCAGAGCAGAGGACATGACGGGGGTAAAATAAGACCCTACGGCCATGATAGTCACATTGCCATGAAGTATGCCCACATTCCATGCGGCGTAGGCAAACCCTAACGTTAATGCCGCGGTAAAAAGTTTAGCAATCACCGGTAGGCTAAATATCATGGCAGGTTGCGGCGTAAGAAAATAGTGGAACCACAGCGCCACGGCGGTGAGTAACACAAAGACTGTGATACCGTTAAAACCACGCGCATATTTATTTGTGACCGTGCAGTACGTCGCCCATATAAACGCCCCAAGAAATGCCAGTAAATAACTTAGCGGACTGGTGGCGACATTGCTGATAATTTCTCCTGGATTAAGACCATTCTCGCCCCCCAGAACCCAGCAAACGCCAGTAAGTGCAATAAGCAATCCAGGAACAATAAGCCAGTTAGTTTTTTGCCCATTAAAAAGAATGGCAAACAGAATGGTCAGGCTGGGCCATAAATAGTTAACCATGCCGACTTCGATAGCCTGATGGCGAGTGGCGGCATAACCGAGAGAAAGCGCCAGGCATATTTCATAACTGACAAACAGTACGCTGCCTGCGATGAGGTATCGCCCCGGGAAACGGCGGATATCAGGTAATCCGACGGTAAAAATCAGCAGCAGGCCGCTTAATGAATAGATCATGGCTGCGCCGCCTACCGGTCCAAGACCTTCGCTGACGCCGCGAATTAACCCAACCATCGTGCTCCACAGAACGATGGCAACAAGCCCTATTAGCGTTGCTTTTTGTGATGTCATGCTTTGTGACTGTCCTGAATACCGCGCAAAATAAACTGCCACTTATAGCACTTTTTCCGAGGGCGATGCCATGCAGTGTCATTTTTTAGTACCTCCCTGGAGTTATAGCAGTTTAAAAATAGGGCTATTTAATAGCGGAACCGTTTCAATATTGATTTGACGCAAAAAAGTTATCGATTTTGCTGTTAGTTTCCTCGCGAAGTTATACACGCATCCTGGGCTGAGGTTTTGCTGCAGTTCGAAGGAGGCGTGCATCCGTGGAAAAAAGAGGAAAGCAATGGACGTCAGCCGCAGACAATTTTTTAAAATCTGCGCGGGCGGTATGGCGGGAACAACGGTGGCCGCACTGGGTTTTACCCCTAAAATGGCCCTGGCTCAGGCGCGAAACTATAAGCTGTTGCGCGCAAAAGAGATCCGTAACTCCTGCACATACTGTTCCGTAGGTTGCGGGCTATTAATGTATAGCCTGGGAGATGGGGCAAAAAACGCGAAAGAAGCGATTTACCATATTGAAGGCGACCCGGATCATCCGGTAAGCCGTGGCGCGCTGTGCCCGAAAGGGGCCGGTTTGCTGGACTATGTTCACAGTGAAGATCGCCTACGCTATCCGGAATACCGCGCGCCGGGTTCCGACAAGTGGCAGCGCATTAGCTGGGATGACGCTTTCACTCGTATTGCTAAATTAATGAAAGCCGACCGCGACGCCAACTTTATTGAAAAGAATGAGCAGGGCGTCACGGTTAACCGCTGGCTCTCTACCGGAATGCTGTGCGCCTCGGCGGCCAGCAATGAAACGGGTATGCTGACGCAGAAGTTTGCGCGTTCTCTCGGTATGCTGGCGGTAGATAACCAGGCGCGCGTTTGACACGGACCAACGGTAGCAAGTCTTGCTCCAACATTTGGTCGCGGTGCGATGACCAACCACTGGGTGGATATTAAAAACGCCAACGTCGTGATGGTGATGGGCGGCAATGCCGCAGAAGCGCATCCGGTGGGTTTCCGCTGGGCGATGGAAGCGAAAAACAATAACGATGCGACGCTGATTGTCGTTGATCCACGCTTTACGCGTACGGCGTCGGTGGCGGATATCTATGCGCCAATACGTTCCGGTACAGACATTACCTTTCTGTCCGGCGTTTTGCTGTACCTGATCGAAAATAACAAAATCAACGCTGAATACGTTAAGCATTACACCAACGCCAGCCTGCTGGTGCGGGATGATTTTGCCTTTGATGACGGTCTTTTCAGCGGCTATGACGCCCAAAAGCGTCAGTACGATAAATCCTCCTGGAACTACCAGTTCGATGAAAACGGCTATGCCAAACGTGATGAAACGTTGACGCACCCACGCTGTGTGTGGAATCTGCTGAAGCAGCACGTTTCGCGCTACACGCCGGACGTCGTGGAAAACATCTGCGGTACGCCGAAAGCGGATTTCCTGAAGGTGTGTGAGGTGTTGGCCTCTACCAGCGCGCCGGATCGCACTACCACCTTCCTGTATGCGCTGGGCTGGACGCAACATACCGTCGGGGCGCAGAACATCCGTACTATGGCGATGATCCAGTTGCTGCTCGGCAATATGGGGATGGCTGGCGGCGGTGTGAACGCCTTGCGCGGCCACTCTAATATTCAGGGCTTAACGGATTTAGGACTGCTCTCCACCAGCCTGCCGGGCTACCTGACGCTGCCATCGGAAAAACAGGCCGATCTGCAAACTTATCTGGCCGCGAATACCCCCAAAGCGACGCTGGCCGATCAGGTCAACTACTGGGGTAATTATCCTAAGTTCTTCGTCAGCCTGATGAAATCTTTCTATGGCGATGCGGCGCAGAAAGAGAATGACTGGGGCTTTGCCTGGCTGCCTAAGTGGGATCAGTCCTATGACGTGATCAAATATTTCAACATGATGGATAGCGGAAAAGTCACCGGCTATTTCTGTCAGGGCTTTAACCCGGTGGCGTCCTTCCCGGACAAAAACAAAGTGGTGCAAAGCTTAAGCAAACTGAAGTATCTGGTCGTTATCGATCCGCTGGTGACTGAAACGTCAACGTTCTGGCAGAACCACGGCGAATCTAATGATGTCGATCCGACAACGATTCAGACCGAAGTCTTCCGTCTGCCGTCTACCTGTTTTGCGGAAGAGGATGGCTCTATCGCTAACTCCGGTCGCTGGTTACAGTGGCACTGGAAAGGTCAGGACGCGCCGGGCGAAGCGCGTAACGACGGCGAGATTCTGGCCGGTATTTACCATCGTCTGCGTGAAATGTATCGCGCAGAAGGCGGTAAAGGCGCCGAACCACTATTGAAGATGAGCTGGAACTACAAGCAGCCGGATGAACCGCATTCGGAAGAAGTGGCGAAAGAGAACAACGGCTATGCGCTGGAAGATCTCTATGACGCCAACGGTACACTGCTTGCCAGGAAAGGCCAGTTGTTGAGCAGCTTTGCATTACTGCGCGATGACGGTACGACATCCTCCTCCTGCTGGATTTATACCGGTAGCTGGACGGAGCAGGGCAACCAGATGTCCAGACGTGATAACGCCGACCCGTCAGGGCTTGGCAATACACTGGGTTGGGCGTGGGCGTGGCCGCTAAACCGTCGCGTATTGTATAACCGCGCTTCGGCGGACCCGCAGGGTAAACCGTGGGATCCAAAACGGATGCTGATCCAGTGGAACGGCGCGAAGTGGACAGGGAACGATATTCCGGACTTTAACAACGCGGCGCCGGGGAGCGGGACCAATCCATTTATCATGCAGCCGGAAGGGCTGGGACGTCTGTTTGCTATTGATAAAATGGCGGAAGGACCGTTCCCTGAGCATTACGAGCCGATGGAAACGCCGCTGGGCACTAACCCGCTGCACCCGAATGTGGTCTCGAACCCGGCTGCGCGTCTGTATGAAGAAGATGCGCTGCGCATGGGTAAGAAGGAGCAGTTTCCGTACGTGGGCACGACTTACCGCCTCACAGAGCATTTCCATACCTGGACCAAACATGCGCTACTTAACGCTATCGCTCAGCCGGAACAGTTTGTGGAGATCAGTGAGACGCTGGCGGCAGCGAAAGGTATTGCTAACGGCGACTATGTGAAGGTGAGCAGTAAACGCGGGTTTATTCGCGCGGTCGCGGTGGTAACTCGTCGTCTTCGCACCCTGCATGTCAACGGTCAGCAGGTTGAAACGGTGGGGATCCCGATTCACTGGGGCTTTGAGGGTGTCGCGCGCAAAGGCTATATCGCCAATACTCTGACGCCAAATGTCGGTGATGCCAACTCGCAAACGCCGGAATACAAAGCGTTTTTAGTTAACATCGAGAAGGCGTAAGGGAGGCGAACATATGTCTATGGAAACGCAGGACATTATTAAACGGTCCGCAACAAACGCCATCACGCCGCCTCCGCAGGCGCGTGATTACAAAGCCGAAGTCGCGAAACTGATCGACGTCTCCTCCTGTGTCGGCTGTAAAGCCTGCCAGGTAGCCTGTTCTGAATGGAACGATATTCGCGATAACGTTGGTCATTGTGTCGGGGTGTACGATAACCCTGCCGATCTCAGCGCCAAGTCCTGGACGGTGATGCGCTTTACCGAAACCGAGCAGAACGGCAAGCTGGAGTGGCTGATTCGTAAAGATGGTTGTATGCACTGTGAAGATCCAGGCTGTCTTAAAGCCTGTCCATCTGCCGGGGCTATCATCCAGTACGCGAACGGGATTGTTGACTTTCAATCTGAACACTGTATCGGCTGTGGTTACTGTATCGCCGGGTGTCCGTTTAATATTCCGCGCCTCAACAAAGAGGACAACCGCGTTTATAAATGTACGCTCTGCGTCGATCGCGTCAGCGTGGGCCAGGAACCGGCCTGCGTCAAAACTTGTCCGACCGGGGCTATTCACTTCGGCACCAAAAAAGAGATGCTGGAACTGGGCGAGCAACGCGTGGAGAAGTTAAAAGCGCGCGGCTTTGAACATGCCGGTATCTACAACCCGCAGGGCGTCGGCGGCACGCACGTCATGTATGTGCTGCACCATGCCAATCAGCCGGAGTTGTACCACGGCTTGCCGAAAGATCCGCAGATCGATACCTCAATCAATCTGTGGAAAGGGGCGCTAAAACCGCTGGCCGCAGCGGGCTTTATCGCCACTTTCGCCGGTCTGATTTACCACTACATCGGTATTGGCCCGAATAAAGAAACGGACGACGATGAGGAGGATCATCATGAGTAAGTCGAAAATGATTGTGCGCACGAAATTTGTCGACCGCGCCTGTCACTGGACGGTGGTGATCTGCTTCTTCCTGGTAGCGCTGTCGGGAATTTCGTTTTTCTTCCCGACGCTACAATGGCTGACGCAAACCTTCGGCACGCCGCAGATGGGACGTATTTTGCACCCGTTCTTCGGTATTGCCATTTTCATCGCGCTGATGTTTATGTTCGTGCGTTTCGTCCACCACAACATCCCGGATAAAAAAGATATTCCGTGGCTGAAAAATATTGTCGAAGTATTGAAAGGCAATGAGCATAAGGTGGCGGATGTCGGTAAATACAATGCCGGACAGAAGATGATGTTCTGGTCCATTATGAGCATGATTTTTGTGCTGCTGGTGACTGGCGTGATTATCTGGCGTCCGTATTTCGCGCAGTATTTCCCCATGCAGGTGGTGCGTTATAGCCTGTTAATTCATGCGGCGGCGGGCATTATTTTAATGCACGCGATCCTCATCCATATGTATATGGCGTTTTGGGTGAAAGGCTCGATTAAAGGCATGATCGAAGGGAAGGTCAGCCGTCGCTGGGCGAAGAAACATCATCCACGCTGGTATCGTGAAATCGAGAAGGCGGAAGCAAAAAAAGAGACCGAAGAAGGTATTCAGTAATTCTTTCGCGATCTGATAAACAAGGCGCTATCCTCGTAGCGCCTTGTTTTCATCTGCTGTCTGTATACTCAGACGACCACAGCAAATCGTTTAACGGCGGAAATCGATGACCATACGGCCACGAATTTGTCCCTGTTCCATCTCTTTAAAAATAACGTTGATATCTTCAAGCGGACGTAAAGCGACTTTTGGCACGACTTTTCCTTCCGCCGCGAACTGGAAGGCTTCGGTCAGATCCTGGCGTGTCCCCACCAACGAACCGACAACCTGAATGCCATCCAGCACCAGGCGAGGGATATCAAGGTTCATGGCTTCTGGCGGCAACCCGACTGCCACCACGCGGCCTCCGGCGCGAACGGCATCTACTGCGGAATTAAACGCCGCCTTAGCGACCGCGGTAACCACCGCTGCGTGCGCGCCACCGGTTTTTTCCTGCACAATTTTAGCCGCATCTTCCGTACGTGAATTAATGGTCAGATCTGCGCCCATTTCCTCGGCCAGTTTCAGTTGTCCATCATTGACATCAATGGCGATCACTTTCGCATTGAAAACGTTTTTCGCGTACTGCAAGGCCAGATTACCCAGACCGCCCAGACCGTAGATGGCAATCCACTGGCCAGGTTTAATATGAGAAATCTTCACCGCTTTATAGGTGGTAACGCCCGCGCAGGTAATACTACTTGCCGCTGCAGAGTCCAGACCTTCCGGTACTTTCACCGCATAATCCGCGACGACAATACACTCTTCGGCCATACCGCCATCTACCGTGTAACCGGCATTTTTCACGTTGCGGCATAAGGTTTCATTGCCCGTATTGCAATACTCACAGTGTCCGCATCCTTCATAAAACCACGCGACACTCGCGCGATCGCCGGGTTTCAGCGAGGTGACACCAGGACCGACTTCCGCCACGACGCCAATGCCTTCGTGTCCCAGAATAACGCCGGTTTTGTCACCGAAATCGCCGTTTTTCACGTGTAGATCGGTATGGCATACGCCGCAGCACTCCATTTTTAGCAAAGCTTCACCGTGGCGAAGGGGACGCAGCGTTTTCTCAGTAACATCAACCTGATGATCTTGTGTGACAACAGCAGCTTTCATAACCTTCTCCTTTTATTAATAGTGAACTGCATAGCAGGTAAGTAATAGCAGGTAAGGCGCTATTACCTCTTTAGGATTAATATTTCTGATGAGTTATGCAAGGCGGCAGAAATACAATGTAATAGTTTAGCCAGGATTATCCTGATAAATCCCCGTTCAATACATAAAGGTGGCTAATATTAGTAGCTTGACAAATAAGCAGGGAAAGGAATTCAGGTGTGTCGACAGACTCACCAAAACTAAAGAAGAAAGTGATATCCGGCGGCATTCACCGCCGGGTACGTATTAAATGGAAGTCCGACGGTAGTCGCGGTATTCCGGTTTCCAGAAGTTATCGTCAATCGCCTGTTGCAGCGCTTCCGCAGAGGTTTTCACCGCTACGCCTTGTTGCTGCGCCATTTTACCTACGGCAAAAGCGATAGCGCGCGACACGACCTGGATGTCTTTAAGCGCTGGTAACACTAATCCTTCGCCGTTATTGACCAACGGAGAATGTTTCGCCAGCGTCTCACTGGCTGACATCAGCATTTCATCAGTAATGCGCGATGCGCCGGAAGCGATAACCCCCAGACCGATGCCGGGGAAAATATAGGCGTTATTACATTGTGCGATCGGATAAATCTTATCTTTCCAGATGACCGGCGAGAATGGACTGCCGGTTGCCACCAGCGCGTTGCCTTCCGTCCAGGCGATAATGTCCTGTGGCGTGGCCTCCACGCGAGAGGTGGGATTAGAGAGCGGCATGACGATCGGGCGAGGGCAATGCTTATGCATCTCGCGGATGATCTCTTCAGTAAAGAGCCCGGTCTGGCCGGAAACCCCGATCAGGATATCCGGCTTCACGTTACGCACCACATCCAGCAGCGACAGCACGTCATTTTCGGTATCCCAGTGCTGGAGATTGTCGCATTTCTGCACCAGTTTTGCCTGGAACGGCAATAAATTAGGCATCCGGTCCGTCAACAGGCCGAAGCGATCGACCATAAAAACGTTCTGTCGGGCGGCATCTTCGCTTAAACCTTCACGCTGAGTCTGCGCGATGATCTGTTCAGCAATCCCACATCCGGCGGAACCCGCGCCGAGGAAAACGATTTTCTGCTCGCTAAGCTGACTGCCGGCAGCGCGGCTGGCGGCGATCAACGTACCGACGGTCACGGCTGCGGTGCCCTGAATATCATCGTTAAAGGAGCAAATCTCATCACGATAGCGCGTCAACAGCGGCATTGCGTTTTTCTGCGCGAAATCTTCAAACTGTAGCAGGATATCTGGCCAGCGCTGCTTAACGGCCTGAATAAACTCATCGACAAACGCATAATACTCATCGTCGGTAATGCGCGGATGACGCCAGCCCATGTAAAGCGGATCGTTGAGTAACTGTTGATTGTTGGTGCCGACATCCAGCACAACGGGAAGGGTATAGGCCGGACTAATGCCGCCGCAGGCGGTGTATAATGACAGCTTACCGATAGGGATCCCCATCCCGCCGATGCCCTGATCGCCAAGCCCCAGAATCCGCTCGCCATCCGTCACCACAATAACTTTAATGTTGTGGTTAGGCACATTCTGCAAAATGTCGTCCATATTGTGACGGTTCGGATAAGAGATAAATACGCCGCGCGCCCGGCGATAAATCTCAGAGAAGCGCTCACAGGCCGCGCCCACGGTCGGGGTATAGATAACCGGCATCATCTCTTCAAGATGGTTTTGCACCAGTCGATAAAAGAGCGTTTCGTTGGTATCCTGGATGTTACGCAGGTAAATATGCTTATCGATTTCTGTTTTAAACCCCTGATACTGGAGCCAGGCGCGTTCGGCCTGTTCTTCAATCGACTCGACGACCTCCGGCAGCAGCCCTGACAAATTGAAGTTGCGGCGCTCTTCTACGCTAAAAGCGCTGCCTTTGTTTAACAGGGGAAATTCCAGCAATACAGGGCCAGCGTAAGGGATATAAAGGGAACGTGCTTTCTTGGTTGTAGTTTCCATGTTACTCACTCTTTTTCGAATAACTGTCCCTGGCACCGTCGTTTATCATCATATATTGCCTTCCACCAGGGAACCGACCCTGAGTATAAAGCATTGTGAGACGTTAAGGTCATTCCTATAAACAAAAACACCATTGCAGATGCAATGGTGTTTAACGTCATTTCAGGACTGTACGATTACTTTTGGCTATCGGCGCGGCGCTTTCTGCCGGTTGGGTTATTCACCACGCTGCTGGTGTCGCCTTCAGTAACAACCTTACGCTGGTTGGAAATTCTGTAATCCAGTCCAAGTATATGACGAGCCTGACGGTTCGATTTCATGTTAACTCCTCAATCCTGTTGCTAGTTTTAAGGACAAATTCGCTTACGCGAAAGAAACGTAACCCCTAAGGTTGCCGATACAGCATAGCAGGTTTTACAGAGTCGGGTGCTGCCCGCTTACCACATAGTTGATGGTCTGCTGGTAGATGTCACTGAGGATGTCATTGTCGGAAGCCTCAACCCATTTGGTCAGCTCCATTAAAATATCATCTTCGGTGACAACGCCTAACTCCGCGCGTAATCCTTGTTCAATCGCGTTGACCAGGGCCGGTTGTGCTGCTGAGGTATTTGCTGAGTGATAAGTAAACATATAATGCCTCCGTGAACATGTATTTATTTAGTACGGCTCGCAGAAAATTAATTCGTATTCAGCATGGCAAATATTTTTGCGGCTGTGGTTAAGATTAGTCCTGGAGTTATTTTAACGCAAGGCAGAACTCTAATTGTTTACCCCAGAAGAAAATATATTACGTTTGCCAATTACATATCCTCATACTAGTAGTGGACAATAAATATACATTTAAAAGGCTACTTATTGCGATTTTTATCCTTTATTACAACGAGATAAGACAAATCTTAATTTGAATGAAAATATACATAATGGAATACGCTTCCGGAAGAAAAAGTAAGGATAAAAGGAGGGATATATTCTTTAAAGAAAGGGAGGCCTGTTGGTTTAATATTCATCACTGAAAAAACATACAACTATTTTCTATATCTGAAGTGCGGGTAATCGACAACATGCTACCTCCATCGGCATGGACAACGCAGATTAGCAGCATGGTCTATACTTTATTTTTTGAGCCAACAGGAGAGCAAAAATGACAATCCATAAGAAAGGTCAGGCACACTGGGAAGGCGACATCAAACGGGGTAAAGGTACTGTATCAACAGAAAGCGGCGTGCTTAATCAACAACCGTATGGATTCAATACCCGGTTCGAAGGCGCGCAGGGAACCAACCCGGAAGAGTTAATCGGCGCCGCACATGCGGCCTGTTTCTCCATGGCGCTATCACTTATGCTGGGAGAGGCTGGATTTACGCCGACATCCATTGACACCACCGCTGACGTATCGCTTGATAAGGTGGAGGCGGGCTTCGCCATTACCAAAATTGCGCTACAAAGCAAAGTCGCGGTAGCAGATATTGATGCTTCAACTTTCGATCAAATCATCCAGAAAGCAAAAGCCGGGTGTCCGGTTTCGCAGGTTCTGAATGCGGAAATCACCCTCGACTACCAGCTTAACGCCTGATAACCTCTCCAGCCCGGTAACGATGGGTTGATCGGGCTGATGAATATACATTCAGACGGAGGGCTCGCTCCCGGTCTATCTGAATGCCTGCCGTATTTCTATCACCTCAACGCGCCGTAGACCACGTCTGCGGCTATTGTCGTGGCCTACTTTTTCGCCTTAAAATCTGCTCGCCATGTTGCTTTATTCATCAAACATCAAAATCAGTCAACGTAAATATCAATAATAGCCATATCACGGAGGGTGATCTTTATTCCTGAGAGAGGAGGGGTATTATTTACTGTGTTCTACATTAACGGGTTAACGCGCAGATGTAGAGGTTATTTATATAATTATTGGAGCAACAACAATGAATAAATTCTCCCTTGCTACAGCAGGTATTATCGTGGCAGCGCTGGTAACCAGTGTTAGCGTGAATGCGGCAACAGATACTACTAAAACAAACGTTACGCCTAAAGGTATGAGCTGCCAGGAGTTTGTTGACCTCAATCCGCAGACGATGGCGCCAGTCGCTTTCTGGGTGCTGAATGAAGATGAAGATTTTAAAGGCGGGGACTACGTTGATTTCCAGGAAACTGAGACGACAGCAGTGCCGCTAGCCGTTGAGCTTTGTAAGAAAAACCCGCAGAGTGAATTAAGCAAAATAAAAGACGAAATCAAGAAAGAACTCTCAAAATAAGAGAAAACTGATATCAAAACCCGGCCTGTGTGTCGGGTTTTACTATTTGTGACACCGTCACAAATAACATCTTCCATTTCTTCTACCAATCACGTGGTATTGCACTATTTTCATTAGAGTCCTTTCACTATATGGAGACCTAATGAAAATTTTACCGCTGGCACTCTTTATCATTCCTTTTCTGGCCGGATGCGGCGCCAATAATACGCCGCCGCAAACACCTATTCCCGGGGAAAAAACATCTGCCAAATTACGTACCCTGGAAACAGGCGCGGCGGCTATTCAATCCAGACCACCTGTCGATGCCATCAGTACCTACCTTGACGGGTTCCATTTTTATAGCGGTGATAAAAACGGACAGATGGAAGCGCACCATTACGTTACCGTCCTGAACGAAGATGTCATGCAGGCGGTGATTTACGACGGCAATACGAAAAACGCGCGCCTGATGGGGGTGGAGTACATTATCAGCGAACGTTTATTTAAAACGCTTCCTCCCGAGGAGAAAAAACTGTGGCACAGCCACCAGTACGAGGTGAAATCCGGTAGCCTGGTGGCGCCTGGCTTACCGCAGGTCGCTGATAAGGCGTTGATGAGTAAGATTGTTAATACTTATGGCAAGACTTGGCACACCTGGCATACCGACCGGGATAAAACCCTGCCAATGGGCATCCCTGCGCTGATGATGGGCTTTACTGGCGACGGGCAGCTTGCCCCCGCGCTGCTGGCCGATCGGGATCGCCGTCTGGGAATTGATACCCGAGCCATTAAACGCGAGCGGCAGGATCTGCCTGAACATCCCGTTGTTAAGGGGGCTAACGCCTGGGAGCAGGGGGAGGTTATCCAGCTACAGCGTGTTCAGGGCTCTGGCGAACACGGGCGAGGCGATACCGCGCACTTCGGTACATCTGAGCAATCCCGACAATAATTCCACGGTTTTACACGCAGATACGAAAAAGAATGCCTGTTAAGTGACAGTGTCACGTAAAGATTAGCCCCATAGTCTATGCTTGTTCTTCGGATGTTGTAGAGGTTATGGGTTAAACGGAGCGACAAATGAGTTCAAAAATTTTTTGCAAAAGCTGGGGGGCTGAATATATCGCCGCTGATGTTGTCCGCTTTCGTCTTTGGGCCACCGGTCAGCAAAAGGTTATGCTCAGGCTTGCGGGTAAAGACCAGGAAATGCAGGCGAGCGGTGACGGCTGGTTTACGCTGGACGTCTCCGGGGTGATGCCAAGTACGGAGTATAACTTTGTACTCAGCGATGGCATGGTGGTCCCCGATCCGGCTTCCCGCGCCCAAAAAACTGACGTCAACGGTCCGTCATATGTGGTTGATCCAGGCAGCTACGCGTGGCGCAACACCGGGTGGAAAGGTAGCCGTTGGGAGCAGGCCGTGGTGTACGAGATGCATACAGGCACGTTCACTCCGGAAGGCACCTTCCGCGCCGCAATAGCGAAGCTGCCTTATCTCGCTGAACTCGGCGTTACCGTTATTGAAGTGATGCCCGTTGCGCAATTTGGCGGCGAGCGCGGCTGGGGCTATGACGGCGTACTGCTTTACGCGCCGCATTCTGCCTATGGGACGCCGGATGATTTCAAAGCGTTTATTGACGCCGCGCATGGGTATGGTCTTTCCGTCGTCCTGGATATTGTGCTGAACCATTTCGGCCCGGAAGGAAATTATTTACCGCTATTGGCGCCGGCGTTTTTCCACAAAGAGCGCATGACGCCGTGGGGAAATGGTATCGCCTATGATGTCGACGCCGTGCGGCGCTATATCATCGAGGCGCCGTTATACTGGCTGACAGAATACCATCTCGACGGCTTACGCTTTGACGCTATCGATCAGATTGAGGACAGTAGCGCCAGGCATGTGCTGGTTGAAATCGCACAACGTATTCGGGAAGACATTACCGACAGGCCCATTCATCTGACCACCGAAGATAGCCGCAATATTATTTCTCTGCATCCCCGAGATCAGGATGGCAATGCGCCGCTGTTTACCGCCGAATGGAATGACGATTTTCATAATGCCGTCCACGTTTTTGCGACCGGAGAGACCCAGGCCTACTACAACGATTTTGCTGATGCCCCGGAAAAACACCTCGCAAGAGCGCTGGCCGAAGGATTCGCTTATCAGGGAGAAATTTCACCGCAAACCGGCGAACCTCGCGGCGTAAAAAGTACCGGACAACCCCCGGTCGCTTTTGTGGATTTTATTCAGAATCACGATCAGGTCGGTAACCGCGCCCAGGGCGACAGACTGATAACCCTGGCGGGCGCTGAACGAACAAAAGTATTGCTCGCCACGTTGCTGCTTTCACCGCATATTCCGCTGCTTTTTATGGGCGAAGAGTATGGCGAAAGCCGTCCTTTTCTTTTTTTTACCGATTTCCATGGGGATTTAGCCCGCGCCGTTCGTGAAGGTCGCGCAAAAGAGTTTGCCGATCATGCAGGGGAGAATGTTCCGGACCCGAATGCGCCAGAGACCTTTCAACGCTCAAAACTTAACTGGAAGCAACAGCACAGTGAAGAGGGTAAAGCGTGGCTGGCGTTTACCCGCGAACTACTGCTTTTGCGCCAGAAGCATATCGTGCCGCTGTTGTCCGCTGCCCGTGAGAGCTCAGGAACGGTATTGCAAACCGCGCCCGGGTTTATTGCCGTTAGCTGGCGTTTTCCGGGAGGAACACTGTCACTGGCGCTGAATATTAGCGCCACGACAGTATTGCTGCCCGATTTACCGGGTAAGACTCTCTTCGCCTGGCCGAATGAATCCACCGGGTCGCTTTCCCAACATTCTCTTATTGTCCGCTTAGCCCAGGGAGAGTCTGCATCATGATCCCAACTGCAACGTATCGTCTTCAGTTTCGTAATGGCATGACCTTCGATCGCGCTGCGGCGCTGGTGCCTTACCTTAAAAATCTGGGTATCAGCCATCTTTATGCCTCACCCATCTTTACCGCCACCAAAGCGTCAACGCATGGTTATGATGTCACCGATGCGAATGAGATTGAGCCTTCTATTGGCGGGCGCGAAGGATTTGAAAGACTGGTGGCCGAACTTAAAGCGCAAGGGCTGGGATTGATCATCGATATTGTGCCTAATCACATGGCCAGCTCGCTGGAAAACGCCTGGTGGCGCGACGTGCTTGAATATGGCAAGGAGAGCCGTTACGCGCGCCATTTCGATATTGACTGGTCGCGCCGACTGACGCTGCCTTTTTTAGGCGACACGTTTGACGCCGTGCTGGAAAACGGAGAAATTGCGATCAAGCCCGATCCCGCTACGGGTAAACCCGCGTTCGCCTATTATGATAACTATTATCCGCTTGCGCCGGCGACATGGCAGGGGCGCGAGGCCGAAATACTGGCGCTTACCGATAAAGCCGCTATTGCTGATTTGCATGAGCGCCAGCCGTGGAAATTAATGTCCTGGCGCGAGGCCGCTCGCTCGCTTTCATATCGGCGTTTCTTTGAGGTCACAGGGCTGGTAGGAATGCGGGTGGAAGATAAAACCGTCTTCGACGATACACATCGGCTGATTCTGGAGCTGGTCAGAACGGGGGCGGTTGACGGTTTACGTATCGATCATATCGACGGCCTTGCCGATCCGAAAGCCTATCTTGCGCGTTTACGTCAGGAAGTGGGGCCGGCGTGCTATATCACCGTGGAAAAAATTCTCGCTAAAGGCGAGCAACTTCCTGATGACTGGCCGGTTTCCGGCACCACAGGCTATGAATTTATCGCCTCGCTGGCGGAGGTGCTGGTTGACGATGAGCAGATAGACAATCTGCGCCAGGCTTACGAGACCGTTAAAGGCGCGCCAGTGGATATGCGGGCGGAATTACGGGCGGCTAAATTGCTGATGGTCGATCGCAATTTCGAGGGGGAATTTACCCGGCTGCTCGCGCTTGCGCTGTCGATTGCCAGCGAGCTACAGATCGCACAGGAAGAGAGCATCGTTCGGCAGGCGTTACGCGAGTTATTAATTGCCTTTCCTGTATATCGCACTTACGGCACGGCAGAAGGGCTACCGCCGACCGATATTTGCCTGTTACACCGTATTGTGGAACGGGTAAAGACGCTTGAAAACCCTCCGCAGCCAGAAGCGCTTACATTTCTGAGCCGCCTTCTTACCGGCGATGTTCCCGCCTCCAGCCAGGAGGAGGCGACACAGTTTCGCGTTCGGTTCCAGCAACTCACCGGTCCGCTGATGGCGAAATCGGTAGAGGATACGCTTTTCTTTCGTCAAAACATGGGACTGGCGTTAAATGAAGTCGGCGCCGAGCCCGTCACTCATCACTTCTCCATCGAACGCTTTCACCATGAGATGAAAACCCGACAGGCGCGACAGCCTGATGCGTTATCCGGTACGTCGACCCACGATACCAAGCGAGGCGAGGATGCGCGAGCACGCCTGTATACGCTTACCGAAGCGCCGGAACAGTGGAGCGAATGCCTTGCCCGCTGGCGGCAGATGAACCAGACCCATGTCAAATTTTTGAATGATGGCACTGCGCCAAAATCGGCGGATACGTGGATGTTATATCAGGCGCTGACCGGCGTCTGGCCCCCGATGCTACAACCACAGGACGAAACAGGTTTAAACGCGCTGAAAATACGCTTTGAAGCCTTTGTGGAGAAAGCGCTACGCGAAGCGAAGCTACGTACCGATTGGGTGGACAGTAATGAGGCTTACGAAACGGCAATGCTTGATTACGCCCGTTATTTACTGGCACCGGATAATCAGACATTTTTGCAGGATTTTTATCGTTCCTTGCAACCCTTCATCCGCGCAGGGCTGGTTAACAGCCTGACGCAGACCGTTATCAAATTAACCGCGCCGGGAGTACCTGATATCTATCAGGGAAGCGAGGCGTTGAATTTTAGTCTTGTCGATCCCGACAACCGCCGCGAACCGGATTTCGCCACGCTGGCGCAGCAGTTAGACCAACTGACGCCGGGAGTTTTCTCGCGCGAAGAGAGTTGGCTGAACGGGCAGGTGAATCAGTATGTCACCGCTGCATTACTGCGTCTGCGTCAGCAGAATCATGAGCTCTTCCGTTTTGGCGACTATATACCGCTGCGGGCTATTGGTCAGCGTGCCGACAAGGTCATCGCTTACGCCAGAGTCAATCATGATGATGCGCTGATCGTTGTTGCGCCCCGACTGGTGTTCGCCGAATGTGACGGCTTATTGTCACAATCGCATAGCGGTTTCTGGGCAGGAACAGACATTATTATACCCGGACAGCTTAATCAGCATCATTATCGCAATGTGCTTACCCAGGAGAGGTTAATGTCTGGTGAACGCCTGTCGTTGGCCTCACATCAGGGCGGCGTACTGGTTTTAATGAGCGACTGAGTTTATGTGTTGATGTGCCGTGACAGGACAACGTTTACCGTGGGTGGAGAAAGAGAATGACAACAAACAGGGCTTTTGAAATCAGATCAGGATACAGCCATACGCTTGGCGCAAATTATGACGGCGAAGGCGTGAATTTCGCTATTTTTTCCGCCCATGCGGAACGCGTCGAGCTTTGTCTTTACGATCCGAGCGGGGAGCATGAAATCGCTCGTCTGGAGTTACCGGAATATACCGACGAAATATGGCACGGCTATGTCCCGAAGTTGCAGCCCGGCGCGCTGTATGGGTACCGCGTTTACGGTCCTTATGACCCGGAAAATGGTCATCGTTTTAACCCCAATAAGCTGCTTATTGACCCTTATGCCCGTGAACTGGTGGGCGATATTCAGTGGAACGATGCGCATTTCGCATATCAATTACTTCATGACGATAAAGATTTGACCTTTGATGACCAGGATAGCGCGCCATTTACGCCTAAATGCCGGGTGATTGATCCGGATGAGGCTAACTGGGAGGATAGACAACGGCCTTCCATACCGTGGTCGAACGCCATTATTTATGAAACGCATGTAAAAGGCTTTACCCAGCTTAATTCCGCGATCCCTGAGCCTCTACGCGGTACGTTTGAAGGCATGGGGCATAAAGCCAGCGTGGATTACATTAAAAGTCTGGGGATTACCTCCGTCGAGCTTTTACCCGTTCACTGGTTCCCGGACGATCAGCATCTGCTCGATAAAGGACTGAAAAATTTCTGGGGATACAACTCGCTGGGCTTTTTTGCGCCGGCGACGCGCTACTATGGTCCAAAAGGTATTCAGGGATTCCGCGATATGGTGCGCGCTTTCCATGATGCCGGCATCGAAGTGATACTGGATGTGGTCTATAACCATACGGCAGAAGGAAATGAACTTGGCCCCACGCTGTCATTCAAAGGTATCGATAACTTCTCTTACTATCGCACCATGCCCGATCAGCATCGCTATTACATTAACGATACAGGGACAGGTAATACCGTCAATACCTCTCATCCACGGGTACTGCAAATGGTGATGGATTCCCTTCGCTATTGGGCGGAGTCAATGCATGTCGACGGCTTTCGTTTTGATTTGGGCACCATTCTTGGTCGTGAGCCGGAAGGCTTTGATCAGAGAGGCGGCTTTTTTGATGCGGTAACGCAAGACCCGGTGCTGGCAAAACTGAAACTGATTGGCGAACCCTGGGATATCGGACCGGGCGGCTATCAGGTTGGCGGCTTTCCACCAGGGTGGGGCGAATGGAATGATAAATACCGCGATACGGTACGCGAATACTGGAAAGGTGACAACGTCACAAATGATTTCGCCGCACGCCTGCTGGGTTCCGGCGATCTCTATGATTTGCGCGGCCGTCGCCCCTGGTCAAGCGTTAACTTTATTACAGCCCATGACGGCTTCACGTTGAACGATCTGGTGTCTTATAACGACAAGCATAATGAAGCCAATGGCGAAGATAATAATGATGGGCATAATGATAACCGCTCCTGTAATTATGGCGCAGAAGGGCCAACCGACGACGAAGGCATCAATGCGATACGCGAGCAACAGAAACGCAATTTCCTGACCACCTTGCTTTTCTCGCACGGCACGCCGATGTTATTAGCGGGCGATGAGTTTGGCCGCAGTCAGATGGGCAATAATAACGGCTACTGTCAGGACAGTGAAATATCGTGGGTCCACTGGGATAATTTGCCGGAAACCGCCAATGCGCTACGGGAGTTTACCCGTCATCTGATTCAACTGCGCGCCACGCAACCGTTGCTGCGCCGGGAGAGCTGGCGTGACGGTCTGGAGATCCGCTGGTTTAACGCCGGCGGAGGGGCGCAGCAATCCGAACAATGGGATGAGGGATCGACCATAGGCGTATGCATTAGTCGTCCCGATCTCCAGCCGGAAGCGGGGATCTGGCATGACGCCTTACTGCTTTTCAATCCGTTTGAAGGCAGCGTACCGTTCCGTATTCCGATGTGGGGAGAAGGCGGCTGGGTACTTGAACTGACGACTGCCGATAACGCGCAGCAGGGAATGCGGATTACCGAAGAAATGGATTTCGATCTGGCCGGGCGCAGCATCGTATTATTCAGACGCCCCTGATAGTAAAACCGCGCTCCGGACCCAACCGGCCTTGATGGCCGGTTTTTTACTGGCGCTCAGGCGATATCATGCCGCAGAAATAACACCGTTGTCAGTTTACCGCCCGAAAAATTCATCCGCCTGTTGGTATTCCTTTGATTGTCTTCACCGATATTCGCTTCAGGCCGTCTATTGCCATTTCAAGGTAGGTACGTGGACATCCCAGATTTAAACGGATAAATCCGCTGCCCGCCGGGCCAAAGCCGCTGCCCATTGAAGGAGCAATACCCGCGACATCCGCCATTACCCATTTTAGCTGTTCGTCATCCAGTCCCAGTTTTTTACAATCCATCCATAATAAATAGGTTCCCTGCGCCGGGACAATTCTTGCCCAGGGAAGGTGCTCTGTCGCCTGTTCAACAAACCAGCGGCGGTTTTCCGCCAGGTAATCCAGTAGCGAATCCAGCCACTGTCTGCTTTCATTCCATGCGGTAGTCGCCGCCTGAACGGAGAGGGCGTTAAAGACGTCCAGCCCATGAGCGTCCAGACGAGACAGGAATCGCTGGCGAAGCGTAGGATCGGGAATGAGAAAATTAGAAATTCGCAACGACGATAAGCCAAACGTTTTGCTGGCCGCAGTGGCGGAGATGACCCGTTTATGCCAGCGCTCCCCTAAATGCAGTACCGAGGTAAAGGTTTCGCCGGGCAGCAATAGATCGGCCCATATTTCATCCGAGATGAGAGTGACATCATAAGCTTCACATAATAAAAGCAGTTGCTCCAGCTCGTTGGCCGACCAGCAACGCCCGGTTGGATTATGTGGATTACACAAAATCATCAGCGGAGGGCGCTCATGGCGAAACAGCCTTTCCAGTTGGCAAAAATCCATCTGGTAGCCGTCGTCCGGCGACTCGCTAAGGGGATTCTCCAGCATTTTTCTACCATTAAGCGTGATTATTTTGGCGAAGGAGCCATAGTATGGTCCCTGTACCACTACGCCGTCGCCTGGATGCGTCAACATTTGCACCAAGAGCGCCAACCCTGGTACGACGCCTTCCACGCTGCATACCCATTCCTGTTTTAACGTGAGCTGGTGGCGTGACGAAAACCAGTGAAGCAGGGCGTTAAAATAGGCCTCATCACGTTCACTATAGCCAAATACGCCATGCTCGATTCGCTGATGCAATGCCGCCTGAACCTCAGGCGGGCAGGCAAAATCGAAATCAGAAACCCACATCGGCAGCAGTTTCCCTGCGCCATCGCCAAAGTGACGCTCAATAAAATCCCACTTTACCGAACCAGTATTGTTGCGATTGATAATCTGGTTAAAATCCATCTTGTTTCCTTATTATTCCGTCACTGACGATTGCGGCGACTTTTCTGAGGCGGAGGCAGTTCTGGCAATACCAATTCCGCTAAAACCATAAATTAATGCGAAGAAGATTGCCGCATAGCACTGGATAGCCCAGGGCAGAAGATCAAGCGTGCTAACGCCCAGCGTGGTTGCCATGTAGACGCCAGCCGAGGTCCACGGCAGGAGAGGTTCGATAACGGTACCGGCATCTTCTATCGTCCGTGAAAGGTTTTTAGTATCCAGCCCCATACGACGATAGGCATCTTTAAACAGTTCGGCGGGAACTAACAATGCCAGTTTACCGTCGCTGGTCGCTCCTGTGACCAAAATTGTGGTGCCGATAGTGGCGGCAATGAGTTGACCAACGCTATGAATAATGGTCAGCAGTCGGTTAATGATGATCGTTAACGCGCCGGTTAACGTTAGCGCTCCGGCAAATGAAAAAGCGCAGAAAACTAACAGTATTGTTCCCATCATCGAGAACATTCCGCCCCGGTTTAGCAGGCGCGGAACATCGGCCACGACACCTTCTGCGCCTTGTGGGAACATGGCGATATCAAATCCATCAATGAAAGCGTCCAGTCCCTGTTTGATGCTCAGTCCCTGCATGATGACGCCGAGGAATAAGGCAAGTACGCAGGCGCTTAACATTAATGGGATGACAGGCTTCTTGCGAATTGCGCCCCACAGTACGATCACCGGCGGCAAAATAAGAACAATATTAAAATGGTATAGCGACTCCAGCGAGTGGATGATGTCCGTAACGCGCTGCGGCGTAGCCACCTCGCCCAGCATATTACTGTGTCCGGCGATAAGATAAACCACGGCGGCAAGCAGGAAACTTGGCAGGGTCGTCCAAAGTAAATGCTGAATATGCTCAAACAGAGTAGTGTCTGCGACAATCGCGGCAAAGTTAGTCGAGTCGGACAACGGTGAGATTTTGTCGCCGAAATAAGCGCCAGAAACAACGGCGCCAGCTGCTGCTGCAAGAGACACGTCCAGCCCGGCGGCAACCCCCATTAACGCAACGCCAACCGTCCCGGCGGACCCCCACGATGTGCCGGTACAGACGGAGACCACGCTGGTTAAAAAGAAGGCTGCAATCAAAATATATTCCGGGCTTATGAGTTTTAGCCCCCAGTACACCATGTAGGGAATGGT
The DNA here is from genome assembly GCF_046552235.1 of Salmonella sp. SAL00670. Taxonomy (NCBI): domain Bacteria; kingdom Pseudomonadati; phylum Pseudomonadota; class Gammaproteobacteria; order Enterobacterales; family Enterobacteriaceae; genus Salmonella; species Salmonella sp. SAL00670. Next base: position 751,465 of record NZ_JBGDUO010000001.1, on the reverse strand, counting down.
GCCACTAAACATCCAGGTGCCAATCAAACCGCCCACGCAGATCAGGATCATGATAACCGGCATTGCTTTAGCCAGTTTATCCACCACTGAGTTGATGATGTCTTCCCAACAGTATCCTTGCCACCATGCAATGCCTGCCGCTACCGCCGCAGAGCACAGAAGGAGCGGTTCGATACGTAGCCCCATGATGCCGAAACCGATAATCAACAATAACAACATGGAGATGACTGGGATTAGCGCTAAACCCAATGACAGCGTTTTCTTCTTGTTTTGTGATGCACTCATAATGGAGCTCCGGTCAGTAAGGTAGCTCAAGGGTAGGGGGATACGCTTCTCACTACTGTGATCCATTACTTTCGTCCATGTAACCGATTACATGAGAAGGGTTAATTTGATAGTCATCACAGTTTTTACTGTTGACGACGCATTCACCGTGAAAAATAGGGCGCGACAGAATCGCGGATCACCAGTTCGGCATTGAAATGATTGCTGCTGGGCGGCGGCGTAATGCCCTGGTATAACTGTATCGCCAGTTGCGCGGCACAACGCGCCATTTGTTCGACCGGATAATGCATTGTTGTTAACGCCGGATAAAGATACCGGGCCAGCACCACATCATCAAAGCCGACAATAGAGAGCTGTTGCGGAAGCTGAACGCCGCGTTGATGAAGAATACGCATAATGCCAGCGGCCATCACATCGTTAAACGTGACCGCTGCCGTAAGGGGAAGCCCGCTATTAATAAGTTGATGCGCGGCCCGCTCGCCGCCTTCTTCGTTAAACGGAACGCTAATCACCCAGCGAGGGTCTGGAGAAATACCATATTCTTCCAGCGCTTCACGGTAACCATCAAGGCGTTCCTGACGATCGATAATTGGCAAGTCAGATGTCACACAGGCGATGCGCCGATGCCCGTTCGCCAGGAGATATCGGGTCGCTTCCCTGGCGGCGCTGCGATTTTCCAGCCAGATACACCGGTTGGCCATACCGGCGATATAACGATTCACAACAACCAGCGCTGGAAAGTGGGCTGCGTAGCGCAGCAGCTCTTTATCCGGTAATCGGCTGGCGTGTACAACAATAGCCTCACAACCTTGATTAACCAGAAAATCCAGTCCCGCTTTTTCCATTTCTTCGTCGTGGCCGCCGCTACATACCATCAAGCGATACTGCTGCTTACGAGAAACATCTTCTACGCCGCGAGCAAGGCGGGCAAAAAAAGGATCTGCCAGATTGCCGGTTAACAATCCGAGCATATCGCCGCTACGTTTCGCCAGCGCGATAGCGGCGGCATTCCGGCGATAATTGAGATCGCGCATGGCTTTCTCTACACGTTCGCGCGTGACGGGTTCAACCCACGCGGTCTGGTTAATGACGCGTGATACAGTCGCGGTTGATACACCGGCCATGGATGCAACATCCTTTATTGTCGCCATGTTAAGCTCATATTTGTTCGTTTAAAGGGTATCAAAGCCATTGATTATCATGTTACGTGGAAATCAGTGCAATCACTGCGGCGCAGCCTGAATTTATAAACATTTTTAAAATCATCCTAAAACAATCATTTCGGCTTTGCTGATAAGCACAGCGGCTTGTCCGGTGGTGAGCCGGTAGTCACAGGATAGGGGAGGAATAAGCAGGGCGGTGCAGCTCAAGCACCTCCGCCGCGCGGATAAAGCTCCCTTGCTCTACCACATTGACATAAATATTCATGGCTTCCAGCATATTCAGCTGCATCTGTTCTCAGTCCTCAACCATTATTTGTGTCGAAGGGGGAAGCTCCTTATAACATTCCTGTCTGCTGGAATCTTCGCAACCTTTTTGGATGTTCGGCGTCGTCTACAAAAACAAACAGGCCAGGCGATACGGTTACGCATGTGCAGGTCATGCCAGGCGCGACGTTAAAATACGAACTGATAACCGATGAATTATGTTTGACCGCCGCCAGTGTAGGTGGCGAGTGTGAATGCAAGACATTGGCAGATAGTGAATAATCAAACCTCATGAAATGAGATTCCCATTGATTTTTTAGCCCATGTCAGCGCAGCGCAGGAAAATTGCCCGTCATCTGGAAAAAAGCCCGTCATTAAAACGGGAACTGTCGGAAATGGCTGTTGAGTCCTACGGCGATGCCGTGTTATCTGCAGCGCGTGAAAAGAGTTTTCCGTCTGAAATGCCGTGGGCGCTCGCTGATACGCTGCGCGACGACATGTCTTTTAATTGTTCTGGTGCATTTAACATAATATACATTATGCGCACCATAATAGCGGAAGGCGAAAAGCAGCCCCCCAGCGTGAATCAGTTCATACAACCAGCGACCAGCCCTGGCAGACGCAATGAGCATACCTATAGTGAAATCCGGCACCTGAGGAATATCGTTTTTGCGAAACGGATTAAGCAAATGCTTTAGCGGTGGTTCTGGCGGATAGTATGTTGTGATCGAGAAACTCCCTCTATCTACATTAAATGTCGTAAAAAAATCATCCATCAATGCCAGTGCTTCATCATCTTCCAGCCGTAGATCTGAATCCAAATCTGTTGACGGTGTCAGTTCTTTTTTCTTAAAGAGGTAAATTCCATCATGGCTTCTTACCAGTTCATAAATCCGCTGTTCAAGAGTATCACTTACCATATTTTATCGCTTCCTCTGGCAATACGGTTGTAATCCCTGACTGTACGATATGCAATCTGCGACACATCAGAGGCCAGAATTATCCATCCGACAACAGGTATAGCACGACCGGTAAACGCGCTAATTTTCGCAACCATTTTTATTTTTAACGTTGATGGCGGGTATCCACCTATCACAGATGGCAACTGTATTCCCCAAGGAAATTTAGCAGTACCAAATACTTTACGAGAACCACGGGAAGCTAACGATGTACCCTCAATAGCACCACGCGGTTTTGTCCGCGTAGGCGAAACATTCAATCCAGCCACAATAGACACTATCGCCCCAAAATCCTGAACACCCAACTAAATCATAAACAGCAACTGACTAGCAGTCAGATTTGAACGTCCGGCATAAAAATAAGTGCTATTAAGCTCTTCAACTGTATCCATACTCTAATTTCCTGATTAAATTAACTTTATGCATTGGCAATGCAACCACTTTATAGGATTGTTATAACACATTTGTTCGTCGTGTGCTTGAATTAGACAATGGCAAGCTGGTGCGCACGCTGTTAACGTTCCTGGTAATCGATACAAGCAGTTAAGTACAAAATTAAGCCGTGTGGTACAGGATACAGACTGGTCTACAGCGTCGAAGATGAAATTATCACGGTAACTGTCATTGGTGTTGGAAAGCGTGAAAATGATGCCGTCTACAACTTAACGACGTGATGGCGGTGAAACAGGAGATATTTGCCCATCCCCCTTATCCTAACTGGACCGCTGTTGGCGTTACCTGGCTGGCCGGCTTTGATTTCGAAATAAAGGTTATTGCCCGAATCCCCTGATGCTTATTCTCGGTAAAACCGGTAGCATTATATGTACCGGTTTTATTTTATTCATCCCTGCCCTTCATCCTGTATGATTAACATGCAATCACCAAACATATCGAACTGACATGACTGGATATGTTCTGAGGTATAGGCCTTAATGAGTAGATCAACCCCAGCAAACTGACCAGTTAACACCATATGCGTCGTTTTTGGCTGATGTAAGTTCGTTAGCAGGCAGTCAACCACTTTCAGTTGATAGCCTGGATGTATATAAAGCGCAGTCCAGCCAGAACTTGCTTTGAGGCAATTGTGTTCCCTCGAATACGCAGATTCCAGACATCGTGTAACGGTAGTTCCTACGGCAAAAATACGTCCGCCATTTTGCTTCGCAGTATTAATGATATCCGCTGTAGCTTGTGGAACCTCGTAGTATTCTTCGTTGATAGTCACTTCCTCTACACATTTTGTTTGTATTTTTCTGTTGGACAACATTTCTGTTGATGCAACATGTAAAGTGATGAAGGATATTAACCCACCTTTATCTTTGATTCTTTGGATAAGATCCCAGGTAAAATGAATGCCGGCAGAAGGTATTTCCAAAGAACCATATTTTTTAGAAAAAACGGAACGGTAAGCATCTGGATATTTATAAAACAAGCTGGAGTCCACATACTCATCAAGACGCTCACCATGACTGGCTAAATAGCAAATTAAGGCCTCATGATTTTCCACGACGGCCCGGTACTGGCTCTCCTCGCTAAACCTTTGCTCTATCTTAATGGAAATTTCAGGGTTATCAACCAAATAGAAAACATCATTCGCGTTAAGCCTTTCTTTTAAAAGTCCGGAAATAATTACTCTATTATTTGGTAAAAATCCCTCTAAAACAATTTTAATTAACCTATTCTGTCTTGTTTTACAGATAAACATATGGTTTATTATAGTACTGTCGTTAAAACAGATTACATCACCTTCTTTGATATAATCTGTTAATTTACTAAAGTCTACCTTATGAATTTCCCCTTTACTCCGGTTGAGGACAAGCATTTTACACTTTTCCCTGTATGAATCATTGGCTATCCAATGAGGTCTGAGTGGGATAGTCATCTGATCGGTAATGCGAAAATCATATTTTTCGGTAAGCATATATTTACCCTTTGAAAAACCATTGATACGGCGATTGTTATATAGCCGTATTCTGCAGTATACGTTGGCCTTTCAAAGGGTGAAAATTAACTCGATAAATGTTGTTGTTATATTTACTTTGCTGGCTATTTAATCAATGTCAGATACCGATATTAGCCTGGACGATCGGATTTGACCGCCCTTTTCTTTTGCTTATTCCGGCATTGAAGCATCGCTATCCATTGCATCGGCAAACTTTTGCATTAACCGAACAAAGATATCAATTTCATCCTGAGGCCAGTCTTTAAAAACAACGTTGCCCATTTGCTCTCGCGCAGCGTCTATACGCTCCGTCATCGCCTTTCCTGTCCGGGAGATAACGGCCTCGCGTATACGACGATCGATGGCATTATGCTGCCGTATTATCAATCCCAGCTTCTCCAGTTTGGCGACCTGTCGGCTTACCGTCGTATAATCACGACCGGCACGTTCGGCTAACTCAACAACGCCAATCGGCCCTAAACGTTCGATACTAATAAGGATCGAAAATAGCGCACGATCGAGTTGAATCCCCGCTTCTGCAATTAATTTCTCATCATTACGAGGCCGGTTAAGCGCGCTTACCACGCGAATCAACGCACCGTGAAGCGCCTTCATTTGCTCGGAAATATGTGTATCTTGCACATTTTTATTTTCTGACATAGCATGTCTCCTCTTATGTGCATAATACACATATTGGAGAGACGATGACAACATACACCACTACAGATGTACTGATCTGCGGCGCTGGCGTTACCGGGCTTACTTTAGCCATCGAACTGGCGCGTCACGGGGTCTCATTTCGCCTGATTGAGAAAAGAACGACGCCTTTTATCGGCTCCCGCGGTAAAGGTATTCAGCCGCGAACGCAAGAAATCTTCGAGGATCTTGGAATACTCAATAAAGTGGTCGCCGCCGGCGGGCTCTATCCCCGACTACGAACCTACCGTCACGACGGAAGCTATGTAGATTCAGATATTGCGCATCATACAAAACCGACCCACGCCGAACCCTACCATCTGCCATTGATGGTTCCACAGAACGTGACAGAAACGATTATGCGAGAGCAATTAAAAGCATGGGGACATCGGGTGGAGTTCGGCTGCGAGTTACGACATTTTGCGCAAACCCCACGCACAGTCACCGCGTATGTTGCCGGGCCGGCTGGAGAAGAGGTCATCATCGCGCATTATTTGATAGGTGCGGATGGCGGCGGAAGCTTTGTCAGAAAAAAATTAGGCGTCAGCTTCCCCGGTCGTACGTTGGGAATCCATGCGCTTGTGGCTGACGCTTCACTTTCCGGTCTGAACCGGGATGTATGGCACCATTTTAACGATGGCGATATGGCGCGGATGATAACGATTTGCCCTCTCGCCGGCACGCAGCTCTTTCAAATCCAGGCGTTGTTGGCCCCGGACGACTCGCAGAATTTCTCAGCCGACGTGCTCACGGCTTTTCTTACTGAACGAATCGGGCGGATGGATGTTCGCATCCATTCGATTCCCTGGGTATCGAAGTACCAGATGAATGCGCGCATAGCGGAACATTACCGTGTGGGTAAGGTATTTTTAGCCGGTGATGCCGCTCATGTGCATCCGCCGACGGGTGGGCAAGGGTTAAATACCAGCATCCAGGATGCCTATAACCTGGGATGGAAAATGGCAGCCTCGCTGCGGGGCGCAGGAGAAGAACTTCTCGATAGCTATGAACAGGAACGCCGCCCGATAGCCGAATCACTGCTCCACCTTTCTACCCGATTACTTGACTCTCAAAAACAGGGAGGCATCAAACGAGAACGCGATGTTCAACAACTTGACATCCAGTATACCAACTCCCCCTTAGCCCACACGTTACCCGAACGTCAGCATGGGTTACAAGCGGGAGAAAGAGCTCCGGATGCTCCTCTTTTGGGCGCCGGCGGCCAATCATTACGATTATTTCAGTTACTACAAGGTCCGGACTGGAATCTGTTGGCCTACGAAACCCATGGTAAGGTCATCGATGCGCGGCGAGGACTGCGTATTCATCACATTGGCGAGCAGGACGAGCTCATCGATACCCTGGGGCACTTCCGGGAATCCTATCATCTGGCGCCGGGTCAATGCGTGCTGATCCGACCCGATGGCTATGTCGGCGCATTCTTTCACGGCAAACAGAGCAACGATATTGAAAATTATCTCTCTCGTTTTGCCATAGGGATTAAAGATGAATACTAATGTCTATGAGAACACCGACAGCGAAACTATCACCCCGCTCAACAAGCGGCGTATTTTGCCTGTTTTCCTGCTTGTCGGCCTTTATGCCGCCAGTACAGCGGCTGTAATGTCGGTACTGCCTTTTTATATCCGCGAGATGGGCGGTTCGCCGCTTATCATTGGAATCATCATCGCCACTGAAGCTTTTAGCCAATTTTGTGCGGCGCCCCTGATTGGCCACCTTTCCGATCGCGTTGGCCGCAAGCGAATACTGATTGTCACGCTGGCTATTGCGGCGATAAGTTTACTATTACTCGCCAACGCGCAATGTATCCTGTTTATCCTGCTCGCCCGCACGCTTTTTGGCATTAGCGCCGGGAATTTGTCAGCCGCCGCAGCCTATATTGCCGATTGTACGCACGTCAGAAATCGGCGTCAGGCAATCGGTATCCTCACAGGCTGCATTGGTTTAGGCGGTATTGTCGGGGCAGGCGTTTCCGGGGGGTTATCGCGTATCAGTCTGAGCGCGCCGATCTACGCCGCCTTTATACTTGTCCTTGGGTCTGCCCTGGTCGCGATTTGGGGGTTAAAAGACCCTTCCACAACATCACGTACCACAGATAAAATAGCGGCGTTCTCTGCCCGCGCTATTTTAAAGATGCCTGTCCTTCGCGTCTTAATCATCGTAATGCTTTGTCATTTCTTCGCCTATGGCATGTACTCTTCACAATTACCTGTTTTTCTTTCTGACACCTTCATCTGGAATGGGCTTCCCTTTGGGCCAAAAGCGTTAAGCTATCTGTTAATGGCGGACGGGGTTATTAATATTTTCGTTCAGCTATTTCTGTTAGGTTGGGTGAGCCAATATTTTTCGGAGCGAAAGCTAATTATCCTCATCTTCGCCCTTCTTTGTACTGGATTTCTCACTGCGGGTATCGCCACGACCATACCTGTGCTTGTTTTTGCTATCGTTTGTATTAGCATCGCTGATGCGCTAGCCAAACCCACTTATCTTGCCGCCTTGTCCGTCCATGTATCGTCTGCCCGACAAGGTATCGTCATCGGAACGGCGCAGGCATTAATCGCAATCGCTGATTTTATATCCCCCGTATTGGGCGGATTTGTCCTGGGTTATGCTCTGTATGGCGTCTGGATCGGTATAGCTATCTCTGTCGCCATTATTGGTCTGGTGACGGCAATGATTTACCTTTCAAAAAGTTCAGTGCTAATAGTGAAACCAGAAACAGAATAATGTGACAACGTCACAAACATTATTGTTCCCTTCTTCCCTTATTTATCAAAAGTATTGTACTTATATTGAATGTTTAAGAGGTATTTATGGAAATTATGCTGGCTGGCATTTGCCCTTGTAAAGCGCGGGGAAAGCATGAAAAAAACATATCTCGTTGTTATCGTACTGTTTTTCATTTCTACAAAAGTTTATACACTACTTCATAACAACATCTTCTTTTGTCGAAACAGCCCGGAGTGTGATTTGTCTCATGTTCTCCCCGACTACCGGGAGCAGATTTCAGGCACACCGCTAAAATATACCTTGATTAATACAGCTCCATTAGCACAGGTGGTAGTCAGACACTATGAATTATTATCGCAACACTGGTCGCCAGATGACATGGTAACCCCTGCGCAATGGCGACATAACGTTGATATTTATATCCCTGAAACGGCAAAAGAGCACCATGCTTTGGTGGTTGTAAACAACGGAATTAATTATGAAAAAGGCGTACAAATCCCCAGTAAACCCGTTGATTTTACTCAGCAAACACTGGCAAGCATCTCCCGTGATACGAATACCATCGTAATATCAGTGAGTGATATACCTAACCAATATTTAACCTTTCAGGATGATAAAAAACTACTGAAAGAGGACGAAAGCGTTTCCCGAAGCTGGGCATTATTTATGGAAGCGCCGGAGCAACGTAAGTTAATGCCTTTAAATATTCCTATGGTCACTGCCCTATCGCAAGCGATGAGATTAGCAAAAAAGGAGTTAACGCAATGGAATATAAATTCCTTTATCATTACAGGTATTTCAAAGCGTGGGTGGACCACCTGGTTGTCAGCTATCGCCGATCCTGATGTTGAAGCAATTGTTCCCTTCGCCATTGATCTACTTGATATTGATGCTTCTCTTGAGCATATTTATCAATCATACGGTGGAAATTGGCCCATTACATTCTACCCCTACTACCAGCAAGGCATAGATGAGAAAATAAAATCCCCCACATTTACCCAACTAAGGCAAATAATAGATCCGTTAAGATATCTCAATACTATTTATCAACCCCGCCTTGCAATACCGAAATATATTATTAATGCAAGTGGCGATGATTTTTTCGTACCAGACAACACTCGCTTTTATTATAGCAAACTTCCTGGCGTAAAATCATTACGTATAGTGTCTAATATGAACCACTACTCAATTAACCAGTTCGCTGAAGAAAGCCTCGTTCCATTTATTAATAGGTTTCAAAGTAAAAAAACATTACCACAGTTGATCGGCCTTATTCACCACCATCTTCTTACGGTCTATTTCTCAGAAGCGCCGGTAAAAGTCGTTCGCTGGACAGCCAACAATCCAAATGCGCGTGATTTTCGTTATGCCTGTGGCATCCGCTATCAGCCGCTTACAATAGATATTCCCGCCAACAATAAGATCAGTATTACGTTAAATGAACCGAAGACAGGTTGGGAAGCTACCTATATCGAAGCCACTTTTAATGATGGCTATGTCGCCACGAGTCAGGTTTATATTACGCCCGATGAAAAATACCCACAGACAGCGCCACCTTCTGTTAACGCTGCATGTCAAACGTTACCGGGGCGTGGATTAGGGGAAAACGATAGTCTCGATTGAATTTTCAAGTAATTGTCTGATTTTAAAGAACTTCATCCATCACGCTTGCGATGGATAAAAATCCTCTGCGATAAATTTTTGTTATATTGATCACGTTCTAACCACAAGAGAGGTGATTTGAAAATAACCTTAAAATATTGTGGTCAGGCCGCTAGACCACAATAAGAGGATTAATCATGAAAAGAAAAACAATGGGATGGCTTATCGTTTTTCTTCTATTTATAGTTTACATGCTCAACTATATGGATCGTTCAGCATTGTCGATAACTGCCCCCTTGATCGAAAAGGAGTTAGGATTTAACGCCGCGGAGATGGGGATGATCTTCAGCGCGTTTTTTATCGGATACGCCCTGTTTAATTTTATTGGTGGCTGGGCCAGCGATAAAGTTGGGCCAAAAACGGTTTTTCTCATCGCAGCGTTACTATGGTCTGTATTTTGTGGCTTAACTGGTTTGGTCACCGGATTGTGGACAATGCTTATCGTGCGCGTTCTTTTCGGTATGGCTGAAGGACCGGTCAGCGCTGCCGGAAATAAAATCATCAATAACTGGATTTCCCGAAAGGAGTCTGCCACGGCGATCGGAATTTTTAGCGCCGGTTCCCCGCTCGGCGGCGCGGTGTCCGGGCCGATAGTGGGCCTGCTGGCGTTATCCTTAGGCTGGCGCCCCGCATTTGGCATTATTTTCTTATTTGGCCTGGTCTGGGTACTACTGTGGTACTTTATCGTTAGCGATAAGCCAACAATGAGTAAACGCCTGGCGCCGGAAGAACGCATTGATTTTGAAAATCATGAGGACGTTATTTTATCTGATGATGGCCGGGCTACGCCTTCACTCGGCTATTACATGAAACAACCAATGGTATGGGCGACAACTCTGGCTTTTTTCAGCTACAACTATATTCTTTTTTTCTTCCTGACCTGGTTCCCAAGTTATCTGAACCATTCGTTACATCTCGATATTAAAGAAATTAGTATCGCCACGGTAATTCCCTGGGTCATCGGCGCCATTGGTATGGTGCTCGGCGGCGTCTGTTCTGATGTAATTTATCGGATTACCGGTAATGCCCTGCTCTCACGTCGACTTATTCTGGGCGTATGTCTGGCAGGCGCGGCGGTATGTGTTGCCGTTTCCGGTACCGTTAGCACTATTGGTAGCGCAATTACGCTCATGTCAGTTTCACTCTTCCTGCTCTATTTAACAGGCCCAATTTATTGGGCGGTTATTCAGGATGTTGTTCATAAAGATAAGGTAGGGAGCGTCGGCGGAGCCATGCATGGCCTGGCTAATATATCCGGTATTATCGGTCCGCTTGTCACCGGTTTTATCGTTCAATTTAGCGGTAAATATGACTATGCGTTCTATCTGGCTGGTGCTATCGCTATCGTTTCAAGCCTGTTGGTCTTCGTGTTTGTAAAAAGTAAAGGATTCAAAGCCAATGAAAGTCAAAGCTGTGTTCATTAATAAGCCTGGTGAAGTTGAAACCCGCTGGGTGGATTATCCCCATAAGAAAGAAAATGAAGTATTAATTAAGGTTGATGCTGCAGGCATTTGCGGATCGGATATCGGGGCTTTTCGTGGAACGAACCCACTGGTTACTTACCCAAGAATTATTGGGCATGAAGTGACCGGAATTGTTCTTCAGGAAGGCGCCGGAATGCCGGACAATATTAAAGAAGGTGACCGCGTAATTGTTGACCCCTATATTTATTGTGGTCACTGCTACCCTTGCTCTGTCGGCAGAACTAATTGTTGTGAAAATTTAAACGTCATTGGCGTGCATGTCGATGGCGCAATGCAGGAGGTGGTTACTCATCCTGCACATTTAATTCATAAAATACCAGATAATGTGCCTTCTGAAATGGCGCCGCTGGCAGAACCGCTGACTATCGCTCTGCACGCGCTGCATCGGGCAAACGTTAAGGCCGGGGAATATGTTGCCATCATCGGCGCGGGGGCCATTGGTCTTATGGCGGCATTAAGCGCGCGTCATTACAAGGCAACGCCTATTCTGATCGATATTGTGGAAGAAAGGCTACGCTATGCGCAAAAGCTTGGCGTTCCTTATGTACTGAACGCCGCTGACGATCAGGTTATCGACGCTATTAAAAATATCACCCACGGCACCATGGCGCAGGTCGTGATAGAAGCCTCCGGCGCAAATAGCGCTATTCGAAATACGCTTGATTTAGCATCGTTTGCTGGTCGTATTTCGTTTACCGGATGGCCAAAACAGGAAACGTCGCTGCCGACGAACCTGATCACCTACAAAGAACTGGATTTACGCGGCTCCCGCACCAGTGCCGGTGAATTTGATGAGGCATTACGCATGCTGTCAACGCTGGAGATTAATCCGCAAGATGTTGTCAGTAAGGTCGTCAATCTTGATGAGATCCCTGATGCAGTTAAAGAGCTTGATCGCTATCCGGAGCGCTACTTAAAGATTAATGCTGTTTTCCATTGATTTACGGCGAGTTCTACCGCATGGCATATCCGCCATGCGGTGTTATTTACCGACAAACTTAGCCGCCGACAATCTTTCTCACATAGCGTAAATGTTCCAGAGATCCCTCATAGGCGCTGTCAGCATCAGACTGTCGCATCGCATCCACTATCGCTTTATGTTGTTTGTTGAGATTAAGTAAAACATTTCTGTCTCCAGACTGCTCATCAAGCCCGGCATAAGGGATATTAATCCGTTGTTCCCATAACATACGGGACATATCGAACAACACCCGGTTACGGCTAGCCTCAGAGATCGCAAGGTGAAACTCTTTATCCAGCGAGTAAAAGCCGTGGACGTTATTATCGTTAATGGCTTGATCCATACGATGATAAATCGCCTCTATTTGGTTGATGACGTCAACGTTATCGTTTTGTGCGGCTAAGCGCGCACAATGGCTATCAACCAGCTCGCGAGTAGAGAGAATTTCTTCGATGGTATAGTCGCTGGCAAGGTGTTTTTTATCTGAAACGATAACCCCATTACCGGACTGAATCACGATCCATCCGGAGATCTCCAGTACAATAAGGGCTTCTCGCAAGGAGGCGCGGCTCACGCCAAGCTGTTTTGCCAGTTCGCGTTCTGGCGGTAAAAAAGTTCCCGGTGGAAAAATATTATCATTGATCAGCTTAATGATGAGGTTGGCTATCTTCTGATAGAGCCTCTCCTGCCTGACCTCAGGTATAACCATGCGCCCTCCAATCCATATCCAGGGGATTTTGAATGGATTTAGCATACCATCCTGGCGCTGGTGATCGTGATAATTAATTACCGTGCATGATAAAGAGAAGCAACCGCCGGTAGTCTCCATTACCTTCGCCGAGACTACCGGGGAAACTAAACAGAGACGAGCGGTTTATCCTTTGACGTTGATTTTCTCGAACACGGGCGCAGTCGCGTTCTTAAACTGAGAAAGAGACCAGGTTTTATAGTTGATATCATTGTAGCCGCGCACCATCATTTCACCGTGCGTTAAGTCAGATAGCGTTGTCCAGACCGTATATTCTGAGACCGGTTTGCGGGTGGCGTTGCCTTCCCCTTCACTCCCCATATAATCAACCGTAATATTTTTCGGACGATCGAAACGGCTCATAATATGCGCAAGCGTATTCATTGCATCGTGGGCGGATGTCGCTTGCGGTGCATATGTGGTGTAATAAACGCCGCGTATAAAACGGGAAACCGACGTATCGGACGATGGCAAGTCTGCAATAGCAATCCCGCTATCAGGCTGCATCACTTTTATCCCGCCCAGTGTGCCTGAAGAGCGGTCCACATTGGTTAATTGCGTATAATTATTCAGATTTGTCAGATGCCAGGGGAATGCGGGACCATTTGTCATCACGCGAGTGGGATTGTCATAGACATGGAATTTGCCATTTTCCACTTCAACGACAATGCTTCCTCCTTTCTTGTCGTAAAACGCATAATGAAATGGCGATTTCAGATCGCCAAACCGATGCAGTTCCGGTGACCAGAATTTGCCCTCTTTTATTGCCTGTTTTACCTCGCCGACAGTAGCAAAACGGGCCAGCGCCCATTCTCCCAACGAGGTGACAGGAATTGCCTGTTTATATTCACTCGCGGGCAATGGCGGCAACTGCGCATTCATGATCATGTTTTCACTAAATGACAATCCCGCGCTATTCATGCCTTCAAGTATGTCCCTGCTATCGCCATCAGTAATGGTGGAAGTAATGGCCAGTATCGGATATTTCGCCTGATAGCTTACTCCCTGACTGCCATCCGGCGTTTTTTTATCAAACTGTGTTCCCGCCGGATAATACGTTAACCACGAGGGTAAATCCTGCATATACTCCAGCGTACGCCCATGAAAAATATCGCCTTGTTTATCCTGAATAGCAAGGGTTGTGCAGGCCTGTGCAGCCAGGGCGTATGAAAACAGCGCCGGAGCGATAAATAACATTGTTTTACTTTTGTTCATCATGCTCTCCTTGTTTGTAAAATGGATTGGACGAATATATTAAATTAAACCTATCAATGGTTATGCGGCACGTAATTAATTGTGATCTTATTTTACAAGCTAATAAATTTAACTGACGGGTTTAAAGGAGAGTTAAACAGAGCGAACTAACATGAAAACGCGTTATCCGTGTGACCATTTTAAAAAATCCCATCATGTTATAAATAAATCTTATCAACATTAACAGATACCATCACAACGCTATATTTACTCCACATCACCAATAACATTAAATTAATTTATGTTTTTGAGTAATGTGAGTAGCACACATGTAATCAGTTGTTACGAATTAGAAACATAATTGCTACTAAAACACGTTGAGAAAGACAAGAAATGCAACATATGATGCCCACACTAACTATAGTGGTTTGGGATAAACGTTATGCAAACACAAGATACATTTTATCAAGTTATGCGTAGACACGGCGTGACAAGGCGTAGCTTCCTCAAGTTTTGCAGCCTTACCGCAACGTCTTTAGGCCTGAGCAGTTCGATGATTCCTCAGATAGCTTATGCCCTGGAGAATAAACCGCGTACGCCAGTGATATGGCTGCATGGTCTTGAATGTACCTGCTGTACCGAATCTTTCATTCGCTCTGCGCACCCGTTGGCAAAAGATGCCATTTTGTCGCTCATTTCCCTGGATTATGACGACACCATTATGGCCGCCGCAGGGCAACAAGCTGAGCAGGCGTTGGCGGATGTGATGCGTGAGTACAAAGGAAATTATATCGTTGCCGTGGAAGGTAACGCGCCGCTGAATGAAGATGGGATGTTTTGCATACTGGCTGGCGAGCCGTTCCTGGAGAAGTTAAAACGCGTCAGCGCGGATGCTAAAGCGATTATCGCCTGGGGGTCCTGCGCATCATGGGGCTGCGTGCAGGCAGCCCGTCCCAACCCAACTAAAGCCACGCCGGTTCACAAATTAATTACCGATAAACCCATTATTAAAGTGCCAGGCTGCCCGCCTATACCTGAAGTGATGTCCGCCGTTATCACCTATATGCTGGCATTTGATCGCATCCCTCCCCTTGATCGTCTTGGACGACCAAAAATGTTTTATGGCCAGCGAATTCATGACAAATGTTACCGACGCGCGCATTTCGATGCCGGTCAGTTTGTGGAAGCGTGGGATGACGAAGGCGCCAGAAAAGGGTATTGCCTGTACAAGATGGGCTGTAAAGGCCCGACCACCTATAACGCCTGTTCAACCGTTCGCTGGAATGATGGCGTGTCTTTTCCTATCCAGTCGGGTCATGGATGCCTCGGATGTTCGGAAGATGGATTCTGGGATTACGGTTCTTTTTACAGCCGGGCAACGGGCATTCCGCAAACCGGCATTGAGGCTACCGCCGATAAAATCGGACTGGGCGTTGCCGGCGTCGCGGGCGCTGCCGCCATCGCTCACGCCACGGTGAGCGCCATAAAACATGCCCGTAATAAAAACAACACGTCATCAGAAAACGCTCCGGAAGAGAAAAAATAATTATGGCATATCCTTATCAGACTCAGGGTTTTACGCTGGACAATAGCGGACGGCGAATTGTGGTCGATCCGGTTACTCGCATCGAAGGACATATGCGCTGCGAAGTGAATATCGACAGTAATAATGTCATTACTAACGCTGTGTCGACCGGCACCATGTGGCGCGGCCTGGAGGTTATCCTGAAAGGTCGCGATCCGCGAGACGCCTGGGCATTCGTTGAACGCATTTGCGGCGTCTGCACCGGTACACACGCTCTGACCTCAATCCGTGCCGTAGAAAATGCGCTGGGAATCGCGATTCCGGACAACGCAAACTGTATCCGTAATATGATGCAGGCTACGCTACACGTTCACGATCACCTGGTGCATTTTTATCATCTGCACGCGCTGGACTGGGTCGATGTAGTTGCCGCCCTGAAAGCCGACCCGCATCAGACCTCCGCCATCGCGCAAAGCCTTTCCGCATGGCCGCTATCCTCGCCGGGATATTTCCGCGATTTGCAAAATCGACTGAAGCGGTTTATCGAGTCCGGTCAACTTGGCCCTTTCCGTAATGGCTACTGGGGACATCCGGCGATGAAACTTCCGCCGGAAGCCAATTTGCTGGCGGTCGCCCACTATCTTGAAGCGCTCGATTTTCAAAAAGAGATCGTAAAAATTCACACCGTTTTCGGTGGTAAAAACCCGCACCCTAACTGGCTGGTGGGCGGCGTTCCTTGCGCCATCAACCTTGACGAAACGGGCGCGGTCGGCGCAGTGAATATGGAACGCCTGAACCTTGTCAGTTCCATCATCCAAAAAGCTCGCCAGTTCTGCGAACAGGTTTATCTTCCGGACGTCTTGCTGATTGCCAGTTATTACAAAGACTGGGCAAAAATCGGCGGCGGGTTATCGAGCATGAACCTGCTGGCTTATGGCGAGTTTCCGGATAACCCTAACGATTATTCCGCCAGTAATCTTCTGCTTCCGCGTGGGGCTATCATTAACGGTCGTTTCGACGAAATTCATCCTGTCGATTTAACCGCCCCCGATGAGATTCAGGAGTTTGTCACTCACTCCTGGTATACCTATGGTAACGGCAATAACGATAAGGGCCTGCATCCGTGGGATGGTCTGACCGAACCGCAACTGGTCATGGGCGAACACTATAAAGGCACAAAAACCTTTATCGAACAGGTGGATGAGTCCGCTAAATATTCATGGATTAAATCGCCGCGCTGGAAGGGACATGCGATGGAGGTAGGTCCGCTGGCGCGTTATCTGATTGGATATCATCAAAATAAACCGGAATTTAAAGAGCCCGTGGATCAACTGCTGAGTGTATTAAAGCTGCCTAAAGAAGCGCTCTTTTCTACATTAGGACGTACTGCCGCGCGTGCGCTGGAATCCGTATGGGCAGGCAATACGCTGCAATATTTCTTCGATCGTCTGATGCGTAACCTCAAGTCCGGCGATACGGCGACGGCAAACGTCACGCTCTGGGAACCCGATACCTGGCCTACATCGGCAAAAGGCGTTGGTTTCAGCGAGGCGCCGCGTGGCGCGCTGGGGCACTGGATAAAAATTGAAAATCAGAAAATCGACAGCTATCAGTGTGTGGTACCGACAACCTGGAATGCCGGGCCACGTGACGATAAAGGTCAAATTGGCGCGTACGAAGCGGCGTTAATGGGGACTAAACTCGCCGTTCCCGATCAACCATTGGAGATTTTACGTACTCTGCACAGCTTCGATCCCTGCCTGGCCTGCTCCACCCATGTTATTGATAATCATGGAGGGGAGCTGGTCAGGGTTCAGGTACGATGACGACGATTCGGAGGTCTCAATGCATCTCAAAGAAATAACCAGCCAGGGGTACTATATCTATGAAGCGCCGGTCCGTTTATGGCACTGGATCACGGCGTTATCCATTGTCGTCCTGGCTGTTACAGGATATTTCATTGGCCGCCCCCTGCCATCGATTCAAGGTGAAGCGACCTTTATGTTTTGGATGGGCTGGATACGACTGATCCATTTTACCACGGCGTATATTTTTACTGTCGCGCTGCTGTTTCGTATTTACTGGGCATGTGTCGGCAATGAGTACGCCAGGGAGATGTTTCTGGTTCCGTTCTGGCGCCGCGCCTGGCGCAAAGGCGTTATCAGCGAAATCCGCTGGTATTTTTTCCTCGAAAAAGAGGCCCATCGTTACTATGGACATAATCCGGTAGCGGGACTGGCGGTAATGTTCTATTTCTGGATGTCCGTACTGATGGTGTGTAGCGGCTTTGCGCTCTATGGCGAAGGACTTGGAACAGACAGTTGGGCGTATCAATGGTTTGGCTGGATGATTCGCCTGACTGGCAACGATAGCCTCGCGCTGCATTTCTGGCACCGGCTGGGCATGTGGTTCATTATCGCCTTCGTCATTGCGCATGTTTATACCGCTATCCGCGAAGACATTATGAGCCGACAAAGCGTGATTTCCGTCATGATAAGCGGCTGGCGCTGGTTCAGGTGATAACAATGGCAGAAGTAACAATCTTAGGGCTTGGCAACCTGCTTTGGGCAGATGAAGGGTTCGGCGTCAGAGCGGCGGAAAAGCTGTTTGAACAGTATGCCGATAACGAGAAAGTTGACGTTGTTGATGGCGGTACGCAGGGGCTGGCGCTGCTGCCCTGGCTGCAACAGACCGAAAAACTGTTAATCATGGATGCTATCGATTTTGGTATGGCGCCAGGTTCGCTGGCGATGTTTCGTGATGAACAGGTTCCCGCCTATCTGACGGCGAAAAAACTCAGTTTACATCAGACCAGTTTTTCTGAAGTGCTGGCATTGCTGCAATTAACCGGCGGCCAGTTATCGGAGATTGTGCTGATTGGCGTGCAGCCGGAATGTCTGGATGACTATGGCGGGAGTCTTACGCCGCAGGTAAAGGCGCAACTGATGCCTGCGGTCTATCTCGCGCAGGAAGTGCTGGCGCAATGGGGTATCACCGCCTCTTCAGCGGCCTTGCCCACTGAAAGACTCAATCATTACAGCCTGTGTATGGAACGCTACGAAGATGAACGCCCAGATGCGCAAAGCGCTTGCCGGGTCGGCGATATTCGGGTGCTACAGAGAGAGAAATCATAATGTGTATTGGCGTTCCTGTGCAGGTTATTTCACCCGGTCAGTGGTTCGCCAAATGCCGCGACCGACACGGCGAGCTTATCGACGTTGATATTCGGCTTGTGGCTCCCCCCTTAGCAGGCGCATGGCTGCTGACATTTGGCGGCGCAGCACGACGAGAAATGGACGAAGCGGAAGCCGCTGAGGTACTGGCGGCGCTGGACTCACTGGAACAGGCCATGCTCACGCAAAGCGATCCGCTGACCGGTTTTGCCGATTTATTGTCTCGCACGCCTGAATTACCGGAGCATTTAAAAAAATGACTATCTCACCCCAAAATCCTGTTTGTCCACTGGCGGATAAAGGCTTTCTGGTTACCGATGCGCAAACGCTCCCGTCGTTGATTAATGCGCATCCGACTGTGCTAGTTTTGCTGCAAAGCGACCCCAACAAACATCCGGAGGTCGCCGACAGTTGGGTCATCATCCCGGAGATCCTCAAGCAATTTCCGGCGACGTCTTATACCGCGGCATTTGCGGATAGCGAACAGAGTGAACTGATCGCCCGGGAGTATCGCATTCTGAAATATCCGGCGCTGCTTTTCTTTCGCCAGCACCGTTTTGTCGGCAGTCTGGCGGGATTATATAGCTGGCAAGAATACTCTCAGCGGGTGGCCGCATTGCTGACCACACCGGGCTATCGTCAGGATATTCCCGTTATCACGCAATAGAATGAAAGGTAACACACGTGAATCATTCCAGAACTATTCCAGTCGTTAATATTGCCGGACCAGGCTCGCAGCCAGAAGAGGAAGACTTTAACTTTCTTCCTATCCCCGCCGGCATTAATCTCCCGCTGACGCCGGTTTTACCGGAACAGGCGCTGCCCGCTGAGCTCCGTGTTGCCAGACACATCCTGACTACGCTTATTCGCGATATGGATAACCCAGTGGCAACGCTCCCCTTTCCCCTGAGCTATAAGCTGAATGCCACTGAGCAACAGAATAGCGGTTTATTGGATCAACTGCTCGGCGAAGGTGAAATCTCCGCCCGGGTACTATTATCCGATGGAAAAGAACAGCGTATTCAGGAGACGGTTTTTACGGGCGTCTGGCGTGTGCGTGAATATAACGCTGACCAGCAACGGGTTGCCGATGAAATTATCATTGGCCCGATCCCGGAGAGCATCAGGCAGACGCATCCGCAGCCGCCGATTACGCCAGAATTGCCGCCACAACCGGCGGGATTGATGAATGGCGCCTTTATCGCGCATGAAATAGCCGAGCGCGTAAAACAGCCGGTAAAAGAGCCGCATATCATTAACTTAACGCTGTTGCCAGTAAACGATGCCGATCGCGAGTATCTGGATCATTTTTTAGGCGAAGGCTGTAGCGCTATTTTTTCACGCGGATATGGTAAATGCCGGATTGTAAGCACGCATTTTCCCGGCGTATGGCGGGTCAATTATTTCAATGATATGAACACATTACTGCAAGATATGATTGAGATAGCGGACATTCCTGATATCGCCGTTGCAGGCATCGATGATATCGAAGATGCCTACGCGGGGCTAAAAAATACGTTGGAATGGTTGAAAGAATACCCGGTTACAGAAAATGAGCCAGTGGTGCGCATGGAGTGCAAAGTATGTTGGTGGGTTTACGACCCTGCGCTGGGCGATGATGTATGGCAAATTCCACCCGGCGTGCCCTTCAGCCAGTTACCTGATTACTGGTGCTGTCCGGTTTGCGAAACCAGTAAGTCCGGGTTTATGGTGATCGATGAAGGTAATAGTTCGTGCAAAGATTGACCGTCTATTCTCACCCGCTACGGATTATCTGGCAGGAGGCGCCGATCGGTCGTTTGTTACAGGGCGCAACGCCGGTATACGCAAAAACGCTTATTTCACGTTTGTTTACGTTGTGCGCTCAGGCGCACAGCGCGGCGGCGGCTTTACTGTTGTTTCCTGAAGAGAAGCCAGATATGCAGGCCGCACAACAAGAGCTGGCGCGAGAAACACTCCGTCGCGCGTTGACCGACTGGCTCCCCCTGTTTAGCCACCGACAGGCAACCGCTGAAGAATGGGCGTTGTTACGTTGCGGAGAGTTATCCCCGCTGGCAAGCACAATCTTTTTTGACGATGATCCTCAGACCTGGCTTGCCGCTGGCGTAAAGGGCTGGGAAGCCTGGTTTTTGCAAGAGCGTTCTGAAACCGCCCGCTGGCTGGCGGCAGTACAGAATATCATTACACCTACACTACCGATGGCATCGTCCCCGGACCATACGTTAATAACCCATGGTCCCCTGGATGTCTCGCCTCTGGCTATCGAATATCCGCTACTGTCAGCCTGTTGTCTTAGCGGAAAAACGACTGCGCTACGTCTGCTGGCCCGCTGCATTACGCTCGCCCGAAGTTTGAGCGCCCTTCCTACCCTGCGCTGGAATCGTTTTGATGATGGCGAATGGAAAATAGCGGTAGTGGAAACCGCGCGAGGATGGTTAGTTCATCAGGCCAGACTGACGACGTCAGGCAATATTCTTGATTACCGTATTATCTCGCCTACCACACGTCACGCCCAATCTGACGGCGTCATTGCTCGCGAACTGGCCACTATTCCACTCTCATTGTGGTCGCAACAGTTACAGGTAATTGATCCTTGTGTCGCCGTAAATATTGTTGAATGAAGGAGCTGGCCCATGCATGAATTAGCCCTGGCGCAAAATATTATCGAATTGCTGGAGGAACAGGCAGTAAATCACCAGTTCAGCAAGGTAAAGCAAGTCTGGCTGGAGATTGGCGTTATGGCCTGTGTTGAGGTGCCGGCGCTGCATTTTGGCCTGGACGTCGCCTCTCGTCATACCCTTGCTGACAATGCGAGTTTCCACATTACTATCGCACCGGCGCAAGGTTGGTGTCTGTCCTGTAATCAACCCTTCACCTCTCAAACATCCACACTCTGTTGTCCCTTTTGTCATTCAGGCAAAGTGCAGATAGATGACAGTAGCAGAATGCGCATTCGCGAGATCGAAGTCGAATAGTCAACGAATAGTCAATAAAAAAGGACGCCAGAAGCGTCCTGAAATAATAAAAGAATAAATTAACAATAATAAAGGTTAAGCAGTGACACAGTTTTGGGAAAAGGAGGGTATCCCTAAACTGTCTTAATCAGCAAGTTTTATCAAAACTCGTAGACTAAGCCGAGCGCCACGGTGTTGTCTGTATTAGGATTCGATGGGTTGCCATCTTTTAGCAGATTGATTTTGTAGTCAACATACGCGGACATATTTTTATTGAAGTAGTAATAGGAACCCACATCAATATATTTCACAAGGTCGAACGAACCCAGTCCATCAACATCATTGGCTCTGGATTGCAGGAACGCCAGTGACGGGCGTAAGCCATTATCAAATTGATATTGCCCTACCATTTCCCAGTTATCGGTTTTATGTGCAAAGCCGCCCAATGTATCGCCCATATAGGTCATATCATAAGTACGGGTGTAGTTTGCCGCCAGGTAAATATTATTGGCATCATACTTCACGCCGCCAGTCCAGGCTTCAGCGCGGTCGCCATTGTCGTATTTATCTTGCGTCATCTGATCAAGCGTGCGTTTGGAACTGGTATAGGCTGCCCCCAGGCTCACCCCCATGCCCAAATCATATGTCGCTGATGCCCCGAAACCATCGCCATTCTGGTACGCGATACTTTTTCTGGCATTATTACTTAAAGGATCGCCTTCTTTCGACAGGCCGTCATTTTTACCCTGATACTGCAACGCAATATTCAGACCATCAACCAGACCAAAGAAATCATTATTGCGATAAGTCAGAACGCCATTCGCGCGTCCGGTCATAAAATTATCGGAAGCTTCATACGAATCATTACCAAATTCAGGCAGTACGTCAGTCCATGAACCAATGTCGTATAACACGCCATAGTTACGACCATAATCAACAGACCCCATATCGGCAAATGCCAAACCAGCAAAACCGAGACGCGTCCAGCTTTGCGGGGAACCGCTGGAGTCACCATCTTCCGGACGATTGGCGTTGACCTGATACTCCCACTGTCCAAAACCGGTTAGTTGATCGGTAATTTGAGTCTCGCCTTTAATACCCATACGGATATAAGATTGATCGCCATCCGTACTATGATTACTGGAAAAATAATGCAGGCCGTCGACCTTGCCATACAAATCCAGCTTATTGCCATCCTTGTTATAGATTTCTGCTGCGTTGGCGGCTCCAGCCATCATTACGGCTGCGGCTACCGCAGATAACACCACTACTTTTTTCATTTTATATGCCTTATTTGTCTTATTTTTGGACTTTCCGCAAAACCTGCTCGCGGAACTGTCCAGGACAATATCACTAACAATTACCGTGCGTTAAGTTTCAAAGTGTAATATTAGCTTGCTATGTATTAGTGATGTTAAAATGCAAGTTAAGCATGACTACATCAATGATATGCCCTGTTTTCTGCTGTAATAACAAGGGGGTTACCAGTAGAGAACTGGCTTACGGTCGGGGATGCCAGGGCGAGAATGGCACTGAACACTCGGCTGACATTCGTTAAGACGGAATCATAATCAAGTCAGTTGAGGCCACAGTCCTTCTTATTTTTGTGTATAATTTGTTACGTTTACATTTATTTCTAAATTAGCGTTATGAAAATATCAGTACTACTGAAATAGCACTTCTTCGCTTCGTGTATTTTTACTATGGTTAATTATCACATAGCGCAAACGGTCATTTGCATATCACTATTCATAAGATTAACTATTTACCAGCGGTAATAAACATAAAAGTAAGTCAATGGACAACAACAATACTGAAACTCTAAATGTTGATATTTTGAGTCATGTCGTTACAAACAAATACGATATTCTTAATTGCACTACTCCCTTTTCGGGGTAGTTTTATAGAAGGATGTTTTTTATTGTTCGTGAGCCATGCTCCTTTAGTATAAAAGTGAACGTAACAGGAAAGATAAAGCGTCTCAAAAACAGACCATATGGGTATAACTATTATGCAAAAAACGTCACTATTGTTTTCGGCCGCCGCGATAACGTTAACTCTGATGGTGTCATCGGCATCAGCGGCAACGCCAACCGCCGCACAAAATGAAGCTACGTCGACCGTTAAACAAGAAATTACAGAAGGCATTAACCGTTACCTTTATTCAATAGATAAGGCAGACCCAAAGTTAGGCAAGCAGCTCTTTTATGTTTCACCGGAAACCAGTTTTATTCATCCACGCGGTCACGAACGCGGATGGTCGCAGATCGCTGAAAATTTTTATGGCACCACTATGGGTAAAACTTTCAGTAAACGCACGTTAAAACTGGACGCTCCCCCTGCTATTCATGTGTATGGCAATGCCGCCGTTGCAGAGTTCGACTGGCATTTTACCGCGGTAC
Organism: Salmonella sp. SAL00670; assembly: GCF_046552235.1. Lineage (NCBI taxonomy): Bacteria > Pseudomonadati > Pseudomonadota > Gammaproteobacteria > Enterobacterales > Enterobacteriaceae > Salmonella > Salmonella sp. SAL00670. The sequence goes on along the minus strand of NZ_JBGDUO010000001.1, from coordinate 727,302 downwards.
GCCGTGATAATGGGCAGACTCAACACACGACAGGCCGCGAAAGCCAGGTGTGGGCGAAGATACCAAACACAGGATGGCGAATCGTTCATGTCCACTACTCCGGTCCAGCCAAAACCGGCGTTGGAGAAGGCTATTAAGCTTTGCTCTTCAGGTTATGGCGCAGATGAACATTCTGCGCCAGTTAAGACGATCTCAGGTCAGTTGATAGTGCTTATCCGGTATCCGTTTTGCCGGAATATCCCTTTCATCATTCATTTGCAGTAAATCGATTTCTATCGCATTGCATATCGCATCCAGCGGTAAATCATTATTTTCAGTACCGAACGGATCTTCCAACTCTTCCGCTAACGCATCCAGCGCGATAAACGTATAAGAAATAAGTACCGAAATAAACGGCGTCATATAGTGCAGATCAACCACCAGTGCAAATGGCAACATAATGCAGAAAAGATAAACCGTACGATGCAAAATTAACGTATAGGCAAAAGGCACCGGCGTGTTGGCGATGCGTTCACAGCCGGCCAACACTGACGACATATCATTTAAACGGTTGTTGAGGCTATGAAATAAAATATCGGAAAGCTTTCCGCTGCGGCGGCGAATCGCCAGCCACTCTCCCATCAGCAATAAGATACGGTTAGCGGGGGAATGGGAAGCGACAACTTTCTGTAACGCCTCCTGGTCAAGATAGTTGCCCAGAACTTGCGTTTGAGGCTGTCGACGCAATGTCATACGCAAACAGTGGGCAAAAGCGATTTGTAACCGAACAAAATCCTCGATACCGCGTTCATCAGGCAAGGTTGTTTTCACCTCTCGCAGTATTGAGCGTGAAGCGATCATCAACTGCCCCCACAAATGTCGCGCTTCGACGTAACGCGCATAACAGGCATTATTGCGAAACCCAAGAAAAATGGCGATAGCGACGCCCAGTATGCTAAACGGCGCAAGGGTAAACTTAATACCCAGCATTGTGTACCAGGGCAGCATGATAATAACGGCGATAGAAAGAAGAAAGTTAAGGAGCAGTCGTGAAAAGATTTTAGATAACACGGAACCATGCCAGACAAATATCAGGCGAATCCAGTGCTGTTGTGGTCTAACGATCATGATTATCTTCAGCAGGTAAAAAAGCACTGTCATTAAACGTGATCCAGATCAAGGTTGCAAGCTTCTGGTGATACACGGCTCCCCTGCCCTGTAGAACATTTTTTTGCACAGTGCTGACAGGCGTTGAAAAAAAACAACCAAATGTATGTTGTAACTAAAAAGACACTTCAGCACATGAGATATATGACGGTCAACGGCTGCTATCAGTGGTATAGGGTGATTTATCGGGGAAAGCGTCAGCAACGACGCGCTGCTCTACCGCTGATTCATTTGTATGACCAGCCAGTAATGGATAACGCTGACAATATACTGTTGCTGCGCTTCGCTCAGCGGTTCTCCCTGAGGTATCTGGTGCCACTTCGCCAGGCACCCGCGACAGCAGGTTGCCGTCGCATGTTGCGCGATAAATACCGGATGGCCCCGCATCGGCGTTTGCTTACCATCATTCGCCGGGTGAGCTGGCGCCAGTCGCTGGGCGATAAAATCGGCGGCGTGTTTATCAATCACCTCCGCGCCTTTATCCCAGCAATATTGTTTTTCTTTTATCCCGAGACGAAAACGCGAACGAAATGTCGATCGCGCCAGGCGGGCAAAGAGCGGTTCAAGCGCATTCATCAGTATACCGAACGTCCTAACGTTTGTGTTAATTGCTCAAGCGCGGCGATACCTGCCAGAGAGTTTCCCGCAGGATCCAGCTCCGGACTCCAGACGGCAATCGCCATTTCATGCGGCACTATGGCGACAATACCGCCGCCCACGCCGGATTTAGCGGGCAATCCCACCCGCCAGGCAAACTCTCCGGCATTCTGATACATACCGCTGGTCGCCATTAGCGCATTAATCTGCCGGGCCTGCATGGGGGTAACTACCGGCTCGTCGAGATGAAACGCCTCGCCCTGATTCGCCAGAAAGACAAACGTCCTCGCCAGTTCCATGCAGCTCATTTTCAACGCACAGTAGTGGAAGTAATTTTGCAACACGGTAGGCACATCATGATGAAAATTACCGAATGATTTCATCAGCCAGGCAATCGCGGCGTTACGGGCGGAATGCTCAAATTCAGAGCGCGCGACCGTAGCGTCATACGTAATATCCGATACGCCGCAAAGCGCGCGCACAACTTCCAGCATCCGCTGACGCGGCGCGCTAAGCCGCCCTTGCAACATGTCGCATACCACCAGCGCGCCCGCATTAATAAATGGATTACGCGGGATGCCTTGTTCCATCTCTAACTGAACCAACGAATTGAACGGCGAGCCGGAAGGATCTTTTCCGACGCGCTGCCAGATCTCCTCTTCCGGATAATGACGCATCGCCACCACCAGACTGAGCACTTTCGAAATAGACTGAATAGAGAAGCGTTCGTGCGCATCGCCCGCCTGATAATGCTGCCCATCCACGGTACAAATCGCTATCCCCAGCTTTGAACCCTCGACGGACGCTAATGCCGGAATATAGTCAGCGACTTTGCCCTGGCCAATGAGGGGGCGAACGCGCTGTAAAATCGTCTCTAAAATTACATTATCCATGGCCCTGGCCACAACATGCTCCTTGCTCGCAGGTCTGAAAAGGCCTGCGAGTATAGCAGAGGGCGCCACGCGACGTCAGGGCGATTAGACGCGATTCTTCCAGACGGTCTGCACATTACAAAATTCGTGTAAACCAAAGTGCGAAAGCTCGCGACCGAAGCCGCTTTTCTTCACCCCGCCGAATGCCACACGCGCATCGCTGGCGCTGTAACCATTAATGAATACCCCACCGCACTCAAGACGCGCCGCCATCTCCGCGGCCAGCGTATCGTCGGCGGTAAAGATCGTCGCCGACAGGCCAAACTCACTGTCATTCGCCAGCACGAGGGCGTGCGCCGCATCTTTTGCAACGGTAATGGCGGCAACAGGCCCAAAAAGCTCCTGACGAAATGCCGTCATGTCAGGTGTGACATCCGCCAGAACGGTCGCGGCATAATAGTTGCCCTCCCCGGCGATTTTCTCTCCGCCCAACAGTAGCCGTGCGCCTTCGGCGACGGAAGCCTGCACCTGTTGATGGAGTTCATCACGCAGATCAAAGCGCGCCATCGGCCCCAGGTCATTCTCTTCAACCAGAGGATCACCCATCTTTAATGCTGCGGCAGCCGCTACAAAGCGATCGGTAAACGCCTGCGCAATGCCCCCTTCGACAATAAAACGTTTGGCGGCGGCGCAGACTTGTCCGGTGTTTTGATAGCGTCCTGCAACCGCGGCTTTTACCGCCAGCTCGAGATCGGCATCATTGAGTACAATAAACGGATCCGAGCCACCCAGTTCCAGTACGCACTTTTTCAGCGCCGCCCCAGCCTGAGCGCCAATCGCCGCGCCGGCGCGCACGCTACCGGTCACCGTCACCGCCGCGATTCGCGGATCGTTAATCATCTGACTCACGCCCTCATTATTAGCGTTCACCCATCCATAGACGCCAGCGGGAGTACCGGCTTCCGCCAAGATTCGGGCTATCATCTGCGCGCAACCCGTGACATTGGGCGCATGTTTTAACAAGTAGCTATTCCCCGCCAGCAGTATCGGCACTGCCCCGCGTAACACCTGCCATAAAGGAAAATTCCACGGCATTATCGCCAGGATGACGCCCAGCGGACGGTATTCAATCACCGCCTGCTGATTTTCTACCAGCGTAGGCTCAGGATTCAGCATTGCCGGGCCATGTTCCGCATACCAGTCGCATAACGCGGCGGATTTCGTCACTTCCGCACGCGCCTGCTTTATGGGTTTACCCATTTCACGCGTAATACATTGCGCCATCTCTTCTGCATGAGCGCGAAGCGCCTGACCAATATCGCGTAATGTTTGCGCCCGTTGCGCTACCGATGTCATTTTCCACTTTTTGAAACCGCTCGCAGCCAGACTCAGCGCATGTTCAATCTCTTGCGCGTTAGCCCAGGGCATTGCCGCCAGCGTCTGGCCGGTCGCAGGATTCACGGATAACGCCTGTGTTGCAGTCATTATGGTCATGTTCTTTCTCTCGTTATCAGGGGAGTTATACCATCATGACGCCCTTTACCCTTTCTGAAAAATGAATAATATTAACCAGACTATTCACGAATTGAGAAAACCATGGACCTGACGCAACTGGAAATGTTTAACGCTGTCGCTCTCACGGGCAGCATTACGCAGGCGGCGGCAAAAGTGCACCGCGTTCCGTCCAACCTGACCACGCGTATCCGCCAGCTTGAAGCCGACCTGGGCGTCTCTCTGTTTATTCGCGAAAACCAGCGACTCAGGCTGTCACCAGCCGGGCATAACTTTTTACGTTACAGCCAGCAGATCCTGGCGCTGGTCGATGAAGCCCGCATGGTGGTTGCCGGAGAGGAACCGCAAGGACTGTTTTCACTCGGCGCGTTAGAAAGTACTGCCGCCGTACGTATCCCCGCGCTGCTGGCGGGTTATAACCAGCGTTACCCTAAAATTCAGTTCGCGTTAACGACCGGTCCTTCCGGCGCCATGCTGGATGGCGTGCTCGAAGGAAAGCTGAACGCCGCCTTTATTGATGGCCCGCTAATGCATCCGGGGCTGGAAGGTATACCGGCTTACCAGGAAGAGATGATGATCGTCGCGCCACACGGCCATTCCGTCGTTTCGCGGGCCAGCGAGGTGAATGGTTATAACATCTATGCTTTTCGCGCCAACTGTTCTTACCGACGGCATTTCGAAAGCTGGTTTCATGCCGATGGCGCGACCCCCGGTACGATTCACGAAATGGAGTCATATCATGGAATGTTGGCATGCGTAATTGCCGGCGCAGGTATTGCGCTGATGCCAGCAAGTATGCTCAACAGTATGCCAGGACATCATCAGGTGGAGGCCTGGCCGTTGGCGGAGAAGTGGCGCTGGCTTAACACATGGCTAATGTGGCGGCGCGGGGCGATGACGCGCCAGCTTGAGGCCTTTATCGAGTTACTTAACGCCCAACTGGCGAGCGTCGACTGAAGAAGAAACGGCCTGCGAAGTAAATGAGAAGCAGGTCACAAAATGATTGTCTTTTCGCCAGTAAACGTTTTAAGATCGCGGCCTCACCTTCTCGCAACTAACCCGAAATATTTTTATGACAATCAATCCAGTTTCCCGCAAGGTCGCGTGGCTACGGGTAGTTACGCTTGCTATTGCCGCTTTTATTTTCAATACCACAGAATTTGTGCCGGTTGGTTTGCTATCAGACATTGCTGAAAGCTTTCATATGCAAACCGCGCAGGTCGGCATCATGCTAACCATTTACGCCTGGGTAGTTGCCGTCATGTCGCTGCCTTTTATGCTTCTTACCAGTCAAATGGAGCGCCGTAAGCTACTCATTTGTCTGTTTGTTTTGTTTATTGCCAGCCATGTGCTCTCCTTTCTGGCATGGAACTTTACCGTGCTGGTCATTAGCCGTATTGGTATCGCTTTCGCCCACGCTATTTTCTGGTCGATAACCGCCTCGCTGGCGATCCGCCTGGCCCCTGCCGGGAAACGCGCGCAGGCATTAAGTCTGATAGCGACCGGCACCGCGTTGGCCATGGTGCTTGGGCTGCCGATAGGTCGCGTTGTTGGTCAGTATTTTGGCTGGCGCACCACCTTTTTTGCCATCGGCATGGGCGCATTAATTACGCTGCTATGTCTGATTAAGCTTCTACCGAAATTGCCGAGCGAGCATTCCGGCTCACTAAAAAGTTTACCTTTGCTATTCCGGCGCCCGGCGCTGATGAGCCTCTATGTGCTGACCGTCGTTGTGGTGACTGCGCATTACACAGCTTATAGCTATATTGAACCGTTCGTTCAGAATGTCGCCGGGCTCAGTGCGAATTTTGCTACCGTCCTGTTACTGATCCTCGGCGGCGCCGGGATCATCGGCAGCCTCGTGTTTGGTAAACTGGGTAATCGCCATGCCTCGTCGCTCGTCAGTATCGCTATTGCCCTGCTGGTTGTCTGTCTGCTTCTGCTGCTGCCTGCGGCGGATAGCGAAGCGCATCTGGCCATACTGAGCATTTTCTGGGGCATCGCGATTATGGTGATAGGGCTCGGTATGCAGGTGAAAGTACTGGCGCTGGCCCCGGACGCGACCGATGTCGCAATGGCGCTATTTTCAGGCATCTTTAATATTGGTATTGGCGCTGGCGCGCTGGTAGGCAATCAGGTGAGTTTGCACTGGTCAATGTCGGCCATCGGCTATATTGGCGCCATACCCGCCTGTGCCGCGCTGGTATGGGCTGTGCTCATATTCCGCAAATGGCCAGTGACGCTGGAAGAACAACCGCATTAAGACATTCGTCTGCCGGGAACAGGTTTCCGGCAGACGAAAATGCGCCTTAGTGGTACGTTTTAATAATTTCCAACACGCCGTTGATAATAAATTGCACGCCCATACACACCAGCAGGAATCCCATTAAGCGGGAGATCGCTTCAATCCCCCCTTTACCCACCAGCCGCATAATAGCGCCAGAACTGCGTAAGCATCCCCACAGGATCACCGCCACGGCAAGAAAAATAATCGGCGGCGCGACCATAATGACCCAGTCGGGAAACTCGCCGCCATGACGCACCGTGGAAGCGGAACTGATGATCATTGCGATGGTCCCCGGTCCTGCGGTGCTTGGCATAGCCAGTGGAACAAACGCAATATTGGCCGTCGGTTCGTCTGCCAGCTCCTCCGATTTGCTTTTCGCTTCCGGCGACTCATGCGCCTTCTGCTGCGGGAAAAGCATTCTGAAGCCGATAAACGCCACGATTAACCCCCCGGCGATCCGTAGCCCTGGAATCGAAATACCGAAGGTGTTCATAACTAACTGCCCGGCGTAGTACGCCACCATCATAATAGCGAAGACATAAACCGAAGCCATATAGGACTGCCGGTTGCGTTCCGCACTATTCATATTGCCCGCAAGGCCAAGAAACAGCGCCACGGTGGTTAGCGGATTGGCTAACGGGAGCAGTACGACCAGCCCCAATCCAATCGCTTTAAACAAATCCATCATAATACTATCTCTTACCCATCAGCGTTTCATGAACCGGAAGTATAAAGTGAAATTGCCCAGGCGCGCCATTTCGCCAGTGTGCAAGTTAATATCCTCTACAACCTATAACCTGTAATTATCAATTAGTTACAAGTTATCACAGCACAATACCCCGGACGCCTTTTAGCAAATCGTGGCATCGGCCAATTCATTTAGTTGACTTATACTTGCCTGGGCAATAGTATCTGACGAAATTAATTACTTGCCGGGGCAACCATTTTGAAAAGCACCAGTGATCTGTTCAATGAAATCATTCCGCTGGGTCGCTTGATCTACATGGTAAATCAAAAAAAAGATCGCCTGTTAAATAACTATTTATCCCCGCTGGATATCACCGCAACACAGTTTAAAGTGCTTTGCTCGATACGCTGCGCGGGATGTATTACCCCGGTTGAACTTAAAAAAGTGCTGTCTGTCGATCTCGGCGCATTGACGCGAATGCTCGACCGCCTGCTGTGCAAAGGCTGGATCGAAAGACTGCCGAATCCTAATGACAAACGCGGCGTACTGGTGAAGCTAACGCCGGACGGCGCGGCAATTTGTGAGCAATGTCATCAACGACCAGGGCAAGACCTGCATCAGGAATTAACAAAAAACTTAACGGCGGACGAAGTGGCAACGCTTGAGTATTTGCTCAAGAAAATTCTGCCGTAGACAAAAAAGAGGTATGACGATGTCCAGACGCAACACTGACGCTATTACTATTCATAGCATTTTGGACTGGATCGAGGATAACCTGGAGTCGCCGCTCTCACTGGAAAAAGTGTCTGAGCGTTCAGGATATTCCAAATGGCACCTGCAACGGATGTTTAAAAAAGAGACCGGTCATTCATTAGGCCAATACATCCGCAGCCGTAAGATGACGGAAATCGCGCAAAAATTAAAAGAGAGCAACGAGCCCATTCTCTATCTGGCGGAACGCTATGGCTTTGAGTCACAGCAAACATTGACCCGGACGTTCAAAAACTATTTTGATGTGCCGCCACACAAATACCGGATCACCAATATGCATGGCGAATCACGGTATATGCTGCCGCTGAACCATGGCAACTACTAGTTTGTTTATGCGCCACGCGAAGAGCACTATGAAAATGCTGTTTCCCGCCCTGCCGGGTCTGTTACTTATCGCCTCCGGATATGGCATTGCAGAACAAACTTTGTTACCTGTGGCGCAAAATAGCCGCGATGTGATGCTGCTGCCCTGTGTAGGCGATCCGCCAAATGACCTTCACCCCGTGAGCGTGAACAGCGATAAGTCAGATGAATTAGGCGTGCCCTATTATAACGACCAACACCTTTAACCTCTTTGCCCCGTTTTGCGGGGCATTTTTTTAGTACCGTCTGGCTATGACAAGTCCGCCGCTATTACCCCGCGGCATGGTCTGAAATTAGCGTTTGTCTTCTTAGTAACATAATGCCTCATCCCCTGACACGCGCAGTACGGCGCACACGAAATCCAAACACATTGATATAGAGTCCAGCCATAATCAGTACTGCGCCCGCAAGTTGCATCCCGGTCAACGTTTCCCCGAGTAACACCGCGGCGCTCGCCAGCCCGACTACCGGCACCAGCAATGATAACGGCGCTACGCGCCAGGTCTCATAACGTCCCAGTAACGCGCCCCAGATGCCGTAGCCAAGTATAGTGGCGACAAAAGCCAGATACAGCAGCGACAATATCGTCGTCATATCAATGGTAATAAGGCTTTGCGTAATGTGATCCGCCCCCTCCAGTAGCAGCGATGACAGCAGGAACGGCAGGATCGGGATCAGCGCGCTCCAGACCACCAGCGACATCACCGCCGGGCGCGGGCTATGTTGCATAATTTTTTTATTAAAGATATTGCCGCAGGCCCAGCTAAATGCCGCCGCCAGAGTCAGCATAAATCCCGACATCGCTATATGCTGTCCGTTGAGACTGGCTTCAATCAATACCAGTACACCTATAATCGCCAGGGCGATCCCCGCCAACTGCTTACGTTGTAACCGCTCGCTAAAAACAAACGCCCCCAAAGCCATGGTAAAAAAGGCCTGCGCCTGTAATACCAGCGACGCCAGTCCTGCGGGCATACCAAACTTTATCGCGCAAAAGAGAAAGGCGAACTGCCCAAAGCTTATCGTCAGGCCATAGCCCAGCAACAGCGTAAGCGGGACTTTAGGCCGGGCGACAAAGAAAATTGCCGGAAACGCCACCAGTAAAAATCGTAATCCTGCCAGCAATAATGGCGGCATATGGTGCAGGCCTACTTTGATGACAACAAAATTGAGCCCCCATACGACAACCACCAGTAACGCCAAAAAACCGTCTTTACGCGACATCATCGGCCCCTGTCATTATTAAAATTTTGTAAAAAGGTAAGTTATCGGAAATCAGTGCGCCATAACAGGACTTTTCTTTTTACCGTGAGCATGGCATTGAACAACACACGATGGGCAAAATCCTGCGTTATGGTATGTTAAGACTACGCTATAGCGTATAGACATCATGCTTTTGCGGGCACGGTAGATTAAAACGTCCCGATACGTAACCTCCATTTCAGGCAGGAAAAATGAATCCAGGATTGAGACGTTCGACGTTGGCTCTACTCGCCTCATCGCTGTTATTGACAATTGGACGCGGCGCCACGCTCCCCTTTATGACCATCTATCTTAACCGTCAGTACGGTTTAGGCGTGGATCTGATTGGCTACGCGCTGACCAGCGCGTTAACGATCGGCGTCGTCTTTAGTCTTGGCTTTGGGATTCTGGCGGACAAGTTTGATAAAAAGCGCTACATGTTACTCGCGATTATCGCCTTCGCCTGCGGATTTATCGCCATCCCAATGGTGCACAATGTCGTACTGGTTGTCCTGCTTTTTGCGCTTATTAACTGCGCCTATTCGGTTTTTTCTACCGTCCTGAAGGCCTGGTTCGCCGATAATCTCACCGCGACAACAAAAACACGGATTTTTTCGCTCAACTATACCGTACTCAATATCGGCTGGACGGTTGGCCCGCCGCTCGGCACGCTGCTGGTGATGCAAAGCATCAATTTACCCTTCTGGCTTGCCGCCATCTGTTCCGCATTTCCGCTGGTCTTTATTCAGGTATGGGTGACACGTTCGGTTGCCGCCAGCGAGGGGAAAAATGCCGCTATCTGGTCTCCCTCCGTTCTGCTGCGCGACAAAGCATTATTGTGGTTTACGCTTTCGGCATTTCTGGCCTCCTTTGTGGGGGGCGCCTTTGCGTCCTGTATTTCACAGTACGTTATGGTCGTTGCCGATAGCGGCTTCGCGGAAAAAGTGGTAGCCGTCGTTCTGCCGGTTAATGCGGTTATTGTGGTCAGTTTGCAATACGCCGTGGGCCGCCGACTTACCGCCGTCAATATTCGACCAATGATGACGACCGGCACCGTCTTTTTTATCGCCGGGCTCATCGGATTTATTTTTTCAGGCGACAATCTGTTTTTTTGGGGGCTTTCAGCGGCAGTATTCACGATTGGCGAAATTATTTATGCCCCCGGCGAATATATGTTAATTGACAACATTGCGCCTGCCGGGATGAAAGCCAGCTATTTTTCAGCGCAATCGCTGGGCTGGCTGGGTGCGGCGGTAAACCCGCTGGCCAGCGGCGTCATCCTGACGACGCTTCCCGCCTGGTCGCTTTTCGTTGTCCTGATAATCGCCATTGTGTTCGCCTGGGCACTGATGTTAAAAGGAATGCGGATTACCCCTACGCAACAGGCTATCACCTGTTAATTATCTGCAGCCAGTGATGTGCGCTGTTTCTGGCGCACCGGGTTAACCCTATATATTGCAGGCTAATTATCTGCTGTCACTGCGATAATTCAGGAATATTCCTGGGCGCTGACGAAAATATTCTAATGCTTTACCCTTCCAGTAAAATAAATACGCAATTCAGACTTTGCTTAAGTATAAATTAGTACTATAGTCTGTACGAGGTTTTTTAAAAAAGAGGATGCACGCTAAAATAAGGAGAAACGAGATGTTAGGCAGTATTAACCTTTTTATCGTTGTATTAGGAATTATTTTATTTTCCGGATTTCTGGCCGCCTGGTTCAGTCACAAATGGGATGATTAATGAACGGAGATAATCCCTCGCAGAGCCGGCCCCTTGCTGCATCGTTGCGCAAGGGGCCGCTTTTGTCTGGATGGCAGGCAAAAAAAACCGCCGGTTCACCAGCGGTAAATGCTTGCATGGATAGATTTGTGTTTTGCTTATACGCTACCGGGCAAATTCTTGCGAGGATAACGGATCGCTAACGACTGTAGCACCGTCAATATCAATGAAGCTTAAACGATACGCAACCAGACCTGAATAAGACATTATGGGACCTTTTGTCCCCCAGGCGCTTTTACAAGACCCATGGTATCAGGCCAGCCGCATGCCCCGTATGGCTGACCTGGAGATTGCCGGTTAGCGCGCGTTATTTTTGCAGTCGGTTCACGCGAACAAGCGGTTCCTTCGCTTTCTTGTCCAGACTACCGTTAATGTTGATCATTTGATCCGGCTGAACTTCCCGCCCATCAAATACGGCGGAAGGAATTATCACGTTAATCTCGCCGGATTTATCACGAAATACATAGCGATCGTCGCCTTTATGATCAATAAGGTTGCCGCGCAGCGAAACGGTCGCGCCATCATGCAGGGTTTTTGCCTGTTCGATGGTCATTTTTTCTGCATCATCCGTACCGCGATAACCATCCTCAATAGCATGAGGCGGCGGCGGTGCCACGTCTTTTTTTAATCCCCCTTGATCATCCGCTAGCGCGTAAGGCATTATCAGAAAACTTAAAAATGCAGCCACCTGTAGTTTCATGCTCTCTCCTTAATAACGTCTATTTGACGTATTAAGCCTGGCCGCTATTTTTAGTTTTTACAAACATGAATTTACCCGCAGAATATTAAGCAATAAAATCAACCCATCCGGATTAATATGCAACCGACATCAGCGCCGGTGAGCGCGAAAGCGTAACGGCGTAATAGAGAACTTGCCACATAGCTGAAGTCATATGCATCAACGTTTTGATAGCAATTCAGATTAATCGGCTTTATTTTTTGAGGATAATGGCCTTACGCATAATCAATGACTGTCATCGCCGCAGGAAAGTAAGCAAGTTATGCAACAGCGGGTTTGTTGGTAACTGGATAAAATAATCATTCACTGACAATGTCATAAAATAAATATGCCATACTTGAGAAGAACGAACAGATTTCATTTGTCTCTGTAACGGAAAAATAAACGATGAGATTAGAACAGCACGATATTGTCACCCTTGATGAAGCCGAATCCGTCGATAGCCTGACAAAAAAACTTGGTGATTTACTGGTTAACCAGAAACTCCGTCTGACCACTGCAGAATCCTGCACTGGCGGGAAACTGGCTTCAGCATTGTGCGCAGCAGAAGATACGCCCTCATTTTACGGTGTGGGGTATGTCACCTTTACTGATGAAGCCAAAGCAAAAATCTTACGCGTACAACGCCACAGCCTTGCCGAACATACCGCCGTCAGCGAAGCGGTCGTTACTGAAATGGCACAGGGCGCTAAGGATCAGGCTGAGGTCAATATTAGCATAGCGATCAGCGGCTATGGCGGTCCGGAAGGCGGCGAAGATGGCACGCCGGCGGGCACCGTTTGGTTTGCCTGGAATATTAACAATACAACTTTTACAAGCCGACAACATTTCAACGGAGATTGTCAGGAAGTATTAGAAAAATGCGTACGCTTCGCCCTCGCTGAATTGCTTTTTCTGTTAACGAAGAAAGCATAAACAATAATTTTATCTGGCCGGCCAGAATAACTCCCGGTCAGAATAAAAAAAATGCGAGCCTATGGCTCGCATCGTATGTACAATATTTCAGAATATATTTACGAAATATCAGGAGTAAAATTAATTGCCGGATTTCCGTCCGCCACTGTGGCTATTCTGGCCACCTTTTTTACCCGCTTCAGATGCACGTTGTGGGTCGTTTTTAAAGTTCCCACCACTATGCTGGCCGCCTTTACGACCTGCTTCTGAGGCTTTCTCTTTATCTTCTGCAAAATTACCGGAACCGCCGCGATGTTCTGCCATAATATAATCCTCATGATGATGTTGCGTTTTAAATATGATATGTCTTCTCATATCATGTGATACAGTTCTAAATCTAGTCGCCCTGTGCGCAGTGTCAAATTCATTTCTGCATTATTTACATAATACCACCACATGGCGGAAAATATATTTTTTGAAAACATCAACAGCGAAGCGGTAATAAATCTTTGGCAATCAAGCCACCACGAGAAAATAAGTAGAAAAATCCGAATGCACACCCTTGTTATATTCAGACAATTTAACCCCATAAATTTAACTGGCTGTCATCAGAAGTGCAGGATTCATTTTCAGGCGGTTGTTCGACAGTGCCGAACAACCGTATCAGCTTAGCGATCGAGCCCACGATATTGCAACATGGGGTCAATATGCGGTTCATGTCCACGCCAGTCTGAATAAAGCGTTTCTAAATCAGTACTATTCCCCCGGGAAAGGATAGCATCACGAAAACGCTGCCCGTTTTCACGCGTCAGGCCGCCCTGCTCTACAAACCATTGATAACCGTCATCCGCTAACATTTGCGTCCAAAGATAGGCGTAGTATCCCGCTGCGTAGCCGCCGCCGAAGATATGGGCAAAATAACTGCTGCGATAGCGGGGCGGCACCGCCGGTAAATCAAGATGCTCGGCGGCCAGCGCCTGCTGCTCGAACTCAGCGACAGACTGCTCTGCTACGCTCTCCTCCAGCATATGCCAGCGCATATCCAGCAATGCGGCGCCGAGCAATTCAGTCATATCGTAACCTTTATTAAATAAACTCGCCTTGCGCATTTTTTCCTGTAAATCAGCAGGCATTTTTTCACCGCTGTCGACATGACGCGCGTAGCGTTCGAACACGCGTGGATGGCTCGCCCAATGCTCATTAATCTGGGAGGGAAACTCGACAAAGTCGCGGGGCGTATTGGTACCTGAAAGCGTGGCATAGCGCTGGACGGCAAACAAACCATGTAACGTATGACCAAACTCATGGAAGAGCGTAATAACGTCGTCCCAAAGCAGTAATGCAGGCTGCCCATCAACAGGTTTCTGATAGTTACAAACATTGTATATAACGGGCCGGGTTTCATTGAGTGTGGATTGCTCGACAAAATTCCCCATCCACGCGCCGCCGCTTTTCGAGTCCCGCGCGAAGAAGTCGCCATAAAATAACGCCATGCCGACACCATCGGAGTCGAAAATCTCCCACACCCGAACATCAGGGTGATACACCGGAATGTCAAAACGCTCGACGAAGGTGATGCCGAATAGCTGGTTGGCGGTCCAGAAAACCCCCTCTTGCAACACCGTATTTAAGGCAAAATAGGGCTTCAGTTGCGCTTCATCTAACGCATATTTTTCCCGCCGTACCTGTTCGGCATAGAACATCCAGTCCCAGGCCTGAACGGTGTAGCCGCCCTGCTCACCATCAATGACGTTCTGAATTTCCGCCTGTTCATTGAGTACACGCTGACGCGCTGGCGGCACAATGCCACGCATAAAGCTCAGTGCGGCTTGCGGCGCTTTCGCCATCTGATCGGCCATTTTCCATGCGGCATAATTGGGGAAACCCAGCAGTTTTGCCTGACAGCGACGAATCTCTACCAGACGCTGAACGATAGCGCGGGTATCGTGGGCATCTCCTTTTTCCGCCCGAGTCCATGACGCTGCGAATAAATTTTCGCGGGTCTGGCGATCGCGCAGCGTAGCAAGCGCAGGCTGTTGCGTCGTATTAAGGAGCGGAATGAACCAACGCACCTCCAGGCCTTTTTCACGCGCCGCTTCAGCAGCGACGGTCATTTCTTCCGGGCTTAATCCTGCCAGGCAATGCGCGTCATCTACCGCCAGCCCGCCCGCTTTACTTGCCGCCAGCAGACGCTGATTAAACTGACTCATTAAGGTCGCTGATTCGGTATTCAATACTTTCAGTCGCGCTTTATCCTCTTCGGCAAGCTGCGCGCCTGCCAACACAAAACGCTGATGGATAACATCGACCAACCGTAGCGACTCATCATCCAGCCCCAGTGAGTGACGCTGTTGCCAGACGGCATCCACGCGAGCGAATAACGCGCTATTCAGATAAATATCGTTGGAGAGCGCCGCCAGCTCGGCAGAAAAGGCCTCATCCAACCGCTGGAGTTCATCGTTAGTGTGTGCGGCCGTCATCGCGAAAAAAACGCTGGTGACGCGTGACAGAAGCGCCCCGCTTTGCTCCAGCGCCAGAAGCGTATTCGTAAAGTCAGGGGCCGCCGGATGATTGACGATGGCCTCGATTTCCACGCGTTTTTGCCGCACGCCCTCATCAAAAGCAGGACGATAATGGCAATCTTTGATCCGATCAAAACGCGGTGCCTGATAAGGCAACATACTCTGGTCTAACAAAGGATTCGTCGACATTTTTCACTCCTGAAAATAGGTTGATCATAAGAGTAAGCTTCCCCCTATGCTGACCGCAACCGTGTTAACCAGGATTACCCTTTCATAAACGCCGCGTGCTATGGTAATACAACACAAAAAGCGTTGAGGAACTGTGTGATGATCGTTTTAGTAACTGGAGCAACCGCAGGGTTTGGCGAGTGCATTGCACGCCGTTTTGTTGAGAATGGACATAAAGTCATTGCCACGGGACGTCGTCATGAACGCCTGCAAGCGTTAAAAGATGAGCTTGGCGAGAACGTATTGACCGCCCAACTGGACGTGCGCAACCGCGCGGCCATCGAAGAGATGATGGCCTCTCTGCCTGCGCAGTGGCGCGATATTGATGTGCTGGTCAATAACGCCGGTCTGGCGCTGGGCCTTGAACCGGCGCATAAAGCCAGCGTAGAAGACTGGGAAACTATGATCGATACTAATAATAAAGGCTTAATTTATATGACCCGCGCCGTGCTGCCAGGAATGGTCGAACGTAATCGCGGTCATATCATTAACATCGGTTCAACCGCCGGCAGTTGGCCTTATGCTGGTGGCAACGTCTATGGCGCGACGAAAGCCTTTGTGCGCCAGTTTAGCCTGAATTTGCGCACGGATTTACACGGCACGGCGGTTCGCGTGACCGACATTGAACCGGGTCTGGTTGGCGGTACCGAGTTTTCCAGCGTCCGTTTCAAAGGCGACGATGAGAAAGCGGGTAAAACCTACGAAAATACCACCGCGCTCACGCCAGAAGACATTACCGAAGCGGTATGGTGGGTGGCCACACTCCCCGCGCATGTGAATATTAATACCGTTGAAATGATGCCTGTTACCCAATCCTTCGCAGGGCTCAGCGTCCACCGTAGCTAAGGGGTTATACCCGGTCTGCGGGCCGGGTAATCCCTGGCAAACGTATCTGCAACCAGAAACATGATCGGTATAGACCGCCACGGAAAAGTGGTAGAGTATCCGGGTCAACCGCCTAAAAAGTAAGAATGAATGACCGTCGAAACGCAGCTTAACCCTACACAGCCTGTCAACCAGCAAATTTACCGTATTCTTCGGCGTGATATCGTGCATTGTCTTATCCCGCCTGGCACGCCGCTATCAGAAAAAGAGGTCTCAACCCGTTTTAACGTTTCGCGTCAACCGGTGCGCGAGGCTTTTATAAAGCTGGCGGAAAATGGGTTGATTCAGATCCGCCCTCAGCGCGGTAGTTATGTGAATAAGATTTCGCTTTCTCAGGTACAGAATGGCTGTTTTGTACGGCAGGCGATCGAATGCGCGGTGGTCCGCCGTGCTGCGGCGATGATCACCGACAACCAGTGCTATCAACTGGCACAAAACCTGCACCTGCAACATATTGCTATCGAGCGCAAACAGATTGATGATTTTTTCCAGCTTGATGACGATTTCCACCAAAAGCTGGCGCAGATCGCCGATTGCCAGTTAGCGTGGGATACCATTGAAAATATCAAAGCGACAATCGACCGGGTTCGCTATATGAGTCTGGATCATGTTTCTCCGCCGGAGATGTTGTTGCGCCAGCACCATGATATTTTCTCCGCGCTGGAAAATCGTGACGGCAATGCGGTTGAGAGCGCAATGACCCAGCATTTGCAGGAAATTAGCGAATCCGTCCAGCTTATCCGTCAGGAAAACAGCGGCTGGTTTAGCGAAGAGTAACCCCCTTTAACGTCGGGGTGAGACGCCTTCTCCGCTTTCTCACCCTGCACATTCCCGCCTAAAAAGCCGTGAGCTTGATCAAAAACAAAAAAAATTCGCAACGATAAGCGTATTTATATGTCGCCCTTCATGCGGGGAAACCTGCGGGCTTTGGCTGTAAGTTTGAAAGGAGAAAACACCATGATGACATACGATCGTAACCGTAACGCAATCACTACCGGTAGCCGGGTCATGATAAGCGGCACGGGTCATACCGGGATTATCAAAGCCATTGAGAGCGAAGGTCTGGATGCAGGTCAAATTCGCCGCGGCAAAACGGTGATTGTCGAAGGTTGTGAAGGTAAATTCGCGCCGGTCGAACTGATTCGTCTTGGCATGAACTGATACCACAGGCCGCCAGGAACCGTTCCGGCCTTCCCGGTAGCATAATGCTACCGGGTCTCTGTTACGCTATTTCAAGCGCTCGGCATATTTCGCCACGCTCGCTTTCGCGCCATATGTCAGTAAACTGTCATAGGCTTCTTGCACTTTTTGCGTAAACCGCGCCGCCTGCGGCAAATCGTTGCCGAAAATTTCAGCCATTCCCAGCAGCGCCTTAACACGACTGGCGCCTTCTTCACTGTTTGCCACGGCGCGCTGAATAACCGGCAATAGCGGATCGCTGACGTCGATCGCCTTACCCTGCTCATCCACGCCGCCAACGTAACGCATCCACCCCGCCACGCCCAGCGCCAGCAAATCAAAATCGCTATGATTAGCAAGATGCCAGCGAACGGAGTCCAGCATACGCTGCGGAAGTTTCTGGCTGCCATCCATCGCAATCTGCCAGGTACGATGACGCAGCGCCGGATTACGGTAACGCGCAATCAACTGATCGGCATAACGCTGTAAATCTACCCCCTGGACTTTCAGCGTTGGCGCCTGCTCGCGTAACATTAACGCCTGCGCGGTCAGACGATAGTTGTCGTCATCCATACAGTCATTAATATGCTGATAGCCGGCAAGATACCCCAGATAAGCCAGGAATGAATGACTGCCGTTAAGCATTCGCAGTTTCATCTCTTCAAACGGAACCACGTCGGCGACCAACGTCGCGCCCGCGTTTTCCCACTGCGGACGCCCCGCCACAAACATATCTTCTATCACCCACTGGCGAAACGGTTCACAGGCAACGCCCGCCGGATCGCGCACGCCGGTCAGTTGTTCGATTTTATCCAGCGTCTCCGGCGTGACCGCAGGGACAATCCGATCAACCATGGTTGACGGAAATGTCACGTTTTGCTCGATCCATATCGCCAGTTCCGCATCCACCTCCCGGGCGTAAGCCGTCACAACCTGACGCGTCACATGCCCATTTTCCGGCATGTTATCGCAGGACATCACGGTAAATGCCGGTAAGTCTGCGGCTTTACGACGCGCTAACGCTTCGACAATAATACCCGGTGCCGTTAGCGGTTGATGCGGATTTTGCAGGTCGGCGGCAATCATGGGATGTTCCAGCAGAAGTTGGCCCGTGGCTGGCGAATGACAATACCCTTTCTCGGTAATGGTCAGAGACACAATCGCTATTTGCGGTTCGCACATCGCCGCCAGCACACGTTCCAGACCATCAACCTGGACATGCAACGCCGCTTTGACGACGCCCACCACACGCGCCGTCCAGGCTTCCGCCGACATCTCCGCCACGGTATAGAGGTTATCCTGCTGCTTTAGATCGGCAATCTGTTGTTCGCCGCCAATAAGATTAACCTCATAATAGCCCCAGTCGCTATGCTGCTCCGCAGCCAGAATATCTGTATAAACCCCCTGATGCGCGCGATGAAACGCGCCAAAACCGAGATGGACCATCCGCGCCGCCAGCGCCGCGCGATCGTAATCAGGAAGCGTCGCCTTTGCCGATAAAAGCCTGTTTTGCATTTTATAACCTCTATATTCTGAAAGCGGAACAGTCGCAGAGTAACGCCTGCCCTGGTGCATTTGGATTTACACTGATTAAACAAAAGTGACCGGACAGCATGGCCGAAACCGCATTAGCGTTCCGGCCATACCGTCGACACGATTTAACTCGTCTGGGTTGCGGAGTGGCGTAACTTCTCTGCCGCTGTCGCTTCCGCCGCATCCTCAGGCAGACTCAGGTCGCGATCTCTGACCTCCGGCATCAACAGCGCAGAAATCAGACCAATACACGAGTAGAGCACCAGCATAATTAAGATGGGCAGCCAGGAATCGGTCATGTTACAAAAGATCCCTGCGAGGACGGGGCCAAAGCCAACCGCCACCAGCCCCCCAGCCTCTTTTGAAATCGCCATCCGGGTGAAGCGATTACGCGATCCGAAAATTTCCGCCATGGTGATGTTTTCCAGCGCAAATAATCCCAGCACGGCAAAGTTATGAATAACAATGAGCGCTGCCATAATAACGCCAGGGCTATACGTTTTATCTACCACAATAGACAGCATCGGCCAGGCGAGAATAATCGCGGAGATATTCAATATTATATACGGCAGCCGACGGCCGTATTTATCGGACAACCACCCTAATAGTGGGATAGTGATAAAACCAATTACGGAACTTATCATTAACGCATCGGTTGGGATAGATTTGTTAAATAATAACGTCTGAACTAAATATCCGGCAAGGAAGGTTTGAATAAGTCCGGAATTCCCCGCTTGTCCAAAACGTAAACCTGTGGCCAGCCAGAAAGATTTGCTGGTAAACATCGCGCCCAATGTATTTTCTGACGCAGGCGTTAACGCTGGCGATTTTTCACCTTCGCTTACTTTTTCGAATACCGGACTTTCTTTCAGATTCATTCGCAGCCAGATCGCGAATATCATAACAACGACGCTCGCCAGGAAAGGAATACGCCATCCCCAGGCGATCAGTTGTTCGCGTTCAAAAGAACATCACCGCCCAGATCGCCGTCGCGCTCAACGTACCGCAATTGGTGCCCATCGCGACCAGCGAGGAAATGATGCCACGCTTTCCTTTCGGCGCATACTCGGCCAGCATGGTACCCGCGCCGGAAATTTCCGCCCCGGCGCCCAGCCCCTGTATAATTCGCAATGTTACCAGTAATACTGGCGCAAAAATGCCGATTTGCGCATACGTCGGCAGTACGCCAATCAGCGTGGTGCAGATCCCCATCATGGTGATAGTAATAAACAATACTTTTTTTCGTCCGATGCGGTCGCCCATTTTACCAAAAACAAAGGCGCCGATAATTCTGGCTATATAACCTGCACCATAGGTGCCCATTGCCAGAATAAGCGCCATCGCGGCAGACTGTTCCGGGAAAAATATCTCATGGAAGACCAGAGCCGCGCCTAGTGAATATAACTGAAAATCCATAAATTCAAGCGCGGTGCCTAACCA
The DNA here is from genome assembly GCF_046552235.1 of Salmonella sp. SAL00670. Lineage (NCBI taxonomy): Bacteria > Pseudomonadati > Pseudomonadota > Gammaproteobacteria > Enterobacterales > Enterobacteriaceae > Salmonella > Salmonella sp. SAL00670. Next base: position 706,622 of record NZ_JBGDUO010000001.1, on the reverse strand, counting down.
GCCAGATACGGCAGCGCGCACTAAATCCTGAGTCGATCGTTCATGCTTTATTTGTGTCATATAGGCAATCTCTAAGAGGTAAGATGCGTACCACTTACTCGCAATTATTTATATTATTTCGCAAACGTGAGTAAGACTTTGCAGCATTGACGCTGGTCTTTCTCGAAAAGCTCAATCGCGTCGGTGACATGTTGATAATCAAATGTATGCGTTATCAGCTTATCCGGATCAATAAGCCCTTTATTCAGCCAGTCAATCACGACCGGGAATTTATTGGCATTAAGACGCGATGAATAAATAGCCAGCTCTTTTCCGGTAATACCCTGCTGTACAATCTCACACGGGTCGCTGGAAAATCCCATCAGGACAATGCGTGCCGCAGACGATGCAAGTGTAATCGCCTCTTGCAGGATAGCGGGATGACAGGCGGCATCGACAATCAAGGTCGGTTTTAGCGCCTTCTGCTGTAGAAATTCCGCCAGTGAATGTTGACCATTATTGAGGGTCCAGTCAGCGCCGCTCTGCTTCGCCATCGCTAAACGCTCTTCAATGCGATCAACGACTATGACCGTTTTAACCTGATAAACCCCCTTCAGCGCCTGTACGGTCGTCAGTCCCATCGGGCCTGCGCCATAGATAAGCGCCACGTCCTGCTCGGTCGGATTCACCTGCCCCGTCACATTTGCCGCAATGGTAAACGGCTCAACCATGACGGCATGATGATCTGCGATGCTGTCCGGTATGCGATGAGCATTACGGGCCGGCGCCACCGCATACTCGCTGAAACCGCCGTCACGATGCACGCCCAGCACCACCAGCGAGGTACACACATTGGGTTTACCGACTGAACAAGGGTAACAATGCCCGCAACTGATCACCGGATCGACGGATACCCGTTCTCCTATCCGGTCGCGATTGACGTTGTCGCCTACCGCGTCGATGACACCGAAAAATTCATGGCCTATGACACGGGGATATTTTGCAAAGGGATTATGTCCCCGATAAATATGGCTATCGGAACCGCAGATACCCGCCAGTTTCACTTTAATGCGAACTTCGCCCGGCGCAGGCTGCGGAAGCGCGCGCGTTTCGATAGTTAATGTATTCGGTTTTTCGATTACGATGCTTTTCATTTTTCGCTCCTTACCAGTTCCACAGTGTGCCGTCTTCCAGGCGGGCCACCGGCAAATAGGCTGGATCGTACGGATATTTCGCCGCCAGTTTTTCATCGAACTCAATGCCCAGTCCTGGCTTGTCGCCCGGATGCATATAGCCGCCCTCGAACGTCCAGTTATGCGGGAAAACCTCCAGCATCTGTTCGGAGTAGCCCATAAACTCCTGCACACCAAAGTTAGGCACCCACAGGTCGAAATGTAATGCAGCGGCCATACAAACCGGCGACAGATCGGACGGCCCATGCGAACCGGTACGCACCTGGTAGAGCGAGGCAAAATCAGCAATGCGGCGCATCCCGGTAATACCACCGGCATGGGTAAGCGTGGTGCGGATATAGTCAATCAATTGCTCTTCAATGAGCTGTTTGCAATCCCAGATACTGTTAAAGACTTCGCCTACGGCAATCGGCGTGACCGTATGCTGGCGGATGAGGCGGAAGCACGCCTGATTTTCAGCCGGCGTCGGGTCTTCCATCCAGAACAAACGATAGTCTTCAATACTTTTGCCAAAGCGGGCAGCCTCAATAGGCGTCAGTCGGTGATGCATATCGTGCAGAAGATGTTCATTAAACCCGAACGTATTACGCACGGCGTCAAACAGCTTTGGCGTAAAATCGAGATACTTTTCCGTTGACCACAATTGTTCTTCCGGCCACTGGCCTTTTGTCGCGGGCTCATAGGCCAGCCCCTTGCCTTTCGCCATGCCGTAGGTGGTTTTCATCCCCGGAACGCCGCACTGCACGCGGATTGCTTTGAACCCTTGCTCTTTATGACGCGCGTAGTCTTCCAGCACATCGTCGATGGTGTGGCCTGTGGTATGGCAATACACCATGACGCCTTCACGCGAAGCGCCGCCGAGTAACTGATACAACGGCATATTGGCGGCTTTGGCTTTAATATCCCATAGCGCCATATCAACCGCGGAAATGGCGGACATGGTGACAGGGCCACGGCGCCAGTACGCGCCTTTGTAGAAGAACTGCCAGATATCTTCGATGCGGCGAGCATCCCGCCCGATGAGCTGTGGGCACAGGTGATCGGTAAGGTACGAGGCCACCGGGAGCTCGCGTCCGTTCAGGGTGGCATCCCCCAGACCGGTGATCCCGTCTTCCGTGGTTATCTTTAAGGTGACGAAGTTACGCCCTGGACACGTAACAAAAACTTCAGCCCCTACAATCTTCATGTTTATTCCTTACATCGCATTATGGGATGCAGGAAATTTACCCAACTGAGCTACTACCATACAAGTATATTGATGTAAAAAGCGCTGCCAGATCACAAAATGTTCTGGTCGCGCGGCAATGTTACGTACGTCCCCATCCGACGACGATAATCAGCATTCCACACAGCGCGATCAGCGCGCCGCACCAGTCATAAACCGTGAGCCGGACGCCATCGACAACACGTAACCACAGGAGCGCAGTACAGACATATACCCCACCGTAAGCCGCATAAACCCGCCCACTCGCCGCCGGATGCAAGGTCAAAAGCCAGACGAATAACGCGAGTGACGCGGCAGCGGGCAGAAGCCACCACACGCTGGCGCTGCGCTTAATCCATAGCCAGGGAAGAAAACATCCAATGATTTCACAGAGGGCGGTGACAAAGAAAAGCAGAGTCGTCTTTAGCATGAGATTCATTTGGTTACGAAATGATAAGTGATAATACAACAGAATATCGTTACGGTTATCCGGCCATTCTTGTGTATATGCCAGGCATAAGGATTGGTGTAGAATTTACAGGTGGTTTACCGCTTTTTCCCCTCTAATGAAAGGATGTTGTGATGAACAATACGCTGAGCAAACGCCTGTGCCTGACGGCAATGCTTACGTTGGCGGCCGTTGTATATACTACTTCCGCATTCGCTGAAACCAGTAAACTGGTGATTGAATCGGGAGATAGCGCACAAAGTCGTCAGGAAGCGGCGATGGAAAAGGAACAATGGAACGACACTCGCAGTCTGCGCCAGAAAGTGAATACCCGCGCAGAAAAAGAGTGGGACAAAGCCGATGCCGCCTTTGATAACCGCGATAAATGCGAGCAAAGCGCCAACATCAACGCCTATTGGGAGCCCAATACGCTGCGGTGTCTGGATCGTCGTACAGGTCGCGTTATTACGCCCTGATGCAGGATAACTAAAAGGAAGTGTAAGGATACAGTATGACAAGTGACTACAAGGTCAGACTGCGCCCGCTTGAGCGTGAAGATTTACGATTTGTCCACCAGCTTGATAATAATGCCAGCGTTATGCGTTACTGGTTTGAAGAGCCGTATGAGGCTTTTGTCGAACTGTCGGATCTCTACGACAAACACATCCACGACCAAAGCGAACGGCGCTTTGTCGTCGAATGCGACGGTGAAAACGCCGGGCTGGTAGAACTGGTGGAAATTAACCATGTGCATCGGCGGGCGGAATTTCAGATTATTATCTCGCCGGAGTACCAGGGAAAAGGCCTGGCGTCACGCGCGGCCAAACTGGCGATGGATTACGGATTTACCGTACTCAATCTCTATAAATTGTATTTGATCGTCGATAAAGAGAATGAAAAAGCGATTCACATCTACCGTAAACTCGGGTTTAGAGTAGAAGGCGAGCTGATTCATGAGTTCTTCATTAACGGCGAATACCGTAACACCATCCGCATGTGTATCTTCCAGCAGCAGTATCTGGATGAACATAAAACGTCCGGTTCTACACTCCTGAAACCCACCGCGCAGTAAACGCGGCGCGGTAGTCACGGAGAGTCGCACCGCGCCCGGTTTAGTAGTAATCGATACGATTTTTAATGGTGTAATGGTGGGACACTGCCGGCTTAACGCTCTCATCGACGATAACAAGCCGGCAGTCAACAGGGTTCGCGTACGCATCATATTCGCAGCTCTGTGTGACGTTGCCGACCTGTCGATCATCCACCCGGCTGACTGCCGTATAATCCAGCTTTTTACGCGGGTCCGCGGAGGGTTTTGCCGTCACAGAGAGCGTATTCTGCGAGTTTATGGTTGTCTTACCTAACGGATAGCCTTCGCTATCATAGCGGTACTCGACCTTCATCTCTTTGCCCGTCGCCGATACCACAAAACCGTTGTCGTCCGTTTCCCAGGTCACGCCCGCCGAAGGCAACGCCGCCAGCTGGCACTTCCCCTGTAACTGCACCTTTTTTTCCAGCGTCTGAGCATCCCGGTAATAATTGGCATCCAGCACGAGCGCCAGCCCCGTATTATTCTCCAGATCGTGTAACTCAAGCGTATCAAAACAGCCTTCCTGTGAAAGCGTACCGGTGACCTGCTTCGCCACTTCGCCATTCTCACTCATCAATGTCTGGCTGAAATCCTTTACCGGACCACGTAATGGATCAAAATCAAATTCGTTCGAAAAACTGGCCATTTCCGGCGTAAAAGACTCAAGGGATTTCGGGTTATCACAACCTGCCAGTATCATGCACAATAACGTCAGTAAAAGGGGTTTCTTCACACGTATCACCAGGATGAAAAGATATTTATCATCATATTAGCAAATACAGTTATTTACACGAAAAATGCTAAGCTTAGAACATCGTCATTAATCACAGGAGTTCATGATGAAAATCGCAACTGCAATAGCCGCTCTGGCGTTAGTTAGCGCCCCCTCGCTGGTGATGGCGGCACCGGGATCGTGCGAGAGAGTAAAAAGCGATATTGAACAACGTATCATCAATAACGGCGTGCCGGCGGATAATTTTACGCTCACTATCGTTCCTAACGACCAGGCCGATCAGCCGGACTCACAGGTGGTGGGCCATTGCGCGAACGACACGCATAAAATTCTTTATACCCGCACCAGCAGCGGCAATGCGCCAGCCAATACCTCTCCCGCTCAGGACGGTTCATCCGCCGAACCGCAATAACCTCCTCCTGCCCTCCGGGTCCGGAGGGTAACGCTCTTTGACATGGATTAATAATCCTTACTCCTAAAGGGGTAAACTCATTACATCATTAGCATGTTAATAATTTCGTTATAGTTATCAATATATAGCGAAATAATAACGACAATGGAGTGAGTGATGCCCGGAGAAAAGCAACAAACAGGCGTTAGCCGCAGGACGTTAGTGAAATCAGCGGCGCTTGGCTCACTGGCGCTGGCTGCCGGAGGCGTATCTTTACCGTTTGGGATGCGTACCGCGGCCGCGGCGGTGCAGCAGGCTATGCGCAACGAAGAAGATAAAATCGTCTAGGGCGCCTGTTCGGTCAACTGCGGCAGTCGCTGCGCCCTGCGTCTGCATGTAAAAGATAATGAAGTCTGGTGGGTTGAAACTGATAACACTGGCGACGATGTCTACGGCAATCATCAGGTTCGCGCCTGCCTGCGGGGCCGTTCAATCCGTCGGCGTATTAACCATCCGGATCGCCTTAACTATCCCATGAAACGCGTTGGCCGCCGCGGCGAAGGCAAATTTGAACGCATTAGCTGGCAGGAAGCACTGGACACCATTAGCGCCAGCCTGAAAAAGACCGTGGAGACCTACGGCAATGAAGCCGTTTATATCCACTATTCATCCGGCATCGTAGGCGGCAACATAACCCGCTCGTCGCCTTCCGCCTCGCCGGTGAAGCGTTTGATGAACTGCTACGGCGGTTCGTTGAATCAATACGGCTCATACAGTACCGCGCAAATTTCTTGCGCCATGCCCTACACCTATGGCTCCAACGACGGCAACAGCACATCTGATATCGAAAACAGTAAACTGGTGGTCATGTTCGGCAATAATCCGGCTGAAATACGCATGAGCGGCGGCGGCATTACCTGGTTTCTGGAGCAAGCGCGTGAACGCTCAAATGCGCGCATGATCGTAATAGATCCGCGCTATACCGATACCGCTGCCGGACGTGAAGACGAGTGGATACCGATTCGCCCCGGCACCGACGCCGCGCTGGTGGCGGGAATTGCCTGGGTATTGATTAACGAAAATCTCGTTGACCAGCCTTTTCTCGACAACTATTGCATCGGCTACGATGAAAAGACCCTTCCGGCTGACGCGCCCCCCAATGGCCATTATAAGGCTTATATTTTGGGCCAGGGCGAAGACGGTATCGCCAAAACGCCGCAGTGGGCATCGCATATTACCGGCATCCCCGCCGATCGGATTATCAAACTGGCGCGCGAGATAGGCAGCGTCAAGCCGGCCTACATCTGCCAGGGTTGGGGCCCGCAGCGTCAGGCGAACGGCGAACAAACCGCTCGCGCTATCGCCATGTTACCGATTCTGACCGGCAACGTCGGCATTCATGGCGGTAATAGCGGCGCACGCGAATCCACTTACACCATTACCATTGAACGTCTGCCGGTCCTGGAGAATCCCGTTAAAACCGCCATCTCCTGCTTTAGCTGGACGGACGCCATTGCGCGCGGCCCGGAAATGACCGCCCTGCGCGACGGCGTACGCGGCAAAGATAAGCTGGATGTCCCGATCAAATTTCTATGGAACTACGCTGGCAACACCCTGATTAATCAGCATTCGGATATTAATAAAACCCATGAAATTCTTCAGGATGAAACGAAATGCGAAATGATTGTGGTCATCGACAATTTTATGACCTCTTCCGCGAAGTACGCCGATATTTTACTGCCGGATCTCATGACCGTCGAACAGGAAGATATCATCCCCAATGATTACGCCGGCAATATGGGATATCTGATTTTTATCCAACCGGCGACGACGCCTAAGTTTGAACGCAAGCCCATCTACTGGGTACTCAGCGAAATCGCCAGACGCCTCGGCGACGATGTGTATCAGCGGTTTACCGAAGGCCGTACCCAGGCGCAATGGCTGCAATATCTGTACGCCAAAATGCAGGCAAGAGATCCGGCATTGCCCGCGTATGACGATCTGAAAAAAATGGGCATCTATAAACGCAAAGATCCCAACGGCCACTTTGTCGCCTATAAAAAATTTCGTGAAGATCCGCAGGCCAATCCGTTAAAAACGCCGTCCGGTAAAATCGAAATCTACTCGAGCCAACTCGCTCACATCGCCAGTACCTGGGAGCTGGCGGAAGGCGACGTGATAAGCCCACTGCCGATTTATACCCCTACTTTTGAAGGATGGGACGATCCGAAGCGGAGCACCTTCCCGCTACAGCTGTTTGGCTTTCACTATAAATCCCGTACCCATTCAAGCTACGGCAATATTGATGTTCTGCAGGCCGCCTGTCGCCAGGAGGTGTGGATAAATCCGCTCGATGCGCAAAAACGCGGTATCGCGAATGGCGATAAGGTTCGCGTCTTTAACGATCGTGGAGAGGTGCGTCTACCCGCCAAAGTCACGCCGCGTATTCTGCCGGGCGTCAGCGCGATGGGTCAGGGCGCATGGCATAATGCGGATATGGCTGGCGATAAAATTGACCACGGCGCCTGCATCAATACGCTCACGACGCTGCGTCCTTCCCCCCTGGCAAAAGGGAATCCTCAACATACAAATCTGGTGGAAATCGAAAAAATCTAAGCCGCCTGCTCCGGGACGTTTTTACGCGCCCGGAGCTCCCCGTTTTGCGAACACAACGACATTTAAAACTCTTTTTTGGATGAGCATAGTGAGCTGTTATGAAAATCACCAACCCTGAGGCATTAATGGCGGCCAGTATCAGCCGACGAAGCCTGGTGAAAACCTCCGCTATCGGTAGCCTTGCGCTTGCCAGTAGCGCTTTCACCCTTCCGTTCTCCCGCATCGCCCACGCCGCAGCAGACCTCGCATCCGGCAATGTGGCAGAAAAAGCGGTCTGGAGTTCATGTACCGTTAACTGCGGCAGCCGCTGCCTGCTGCGCCTGCACGTAAAAGATGACACCGTATATTGGGTTGAATCAGATACCACGGGCAACGATGAATATGGCAACCATCAGGTACGCGCCTGCCTGCGCGGTCGTTCTATTCGTCGCCGGATGAATCATCCCGATCGCCTGAAATATCCGATGAAACGCGTTGGTAAACGAGGAGAAGGCAAATTCGAACGTATCAGTTGGGATGAAGCGTTGGATACCATCGGCGATAACCTGAAACGTATCCTCAAGGACTACGGCAACGAAGCGGTACATGTGCTTTACGGTACCGGCGTGGACGGCGGCAATATTACCAATTCTAACGTACCGTATCGCCTGATGAACGCCTGCGGCGGCTATCTCAGCCGTTACGGTAGCTACAGCACCGCCCAAATCAGCGCGGCCATGAGCTATATGTTCGGCGGCAATGACGGCAACAGTCCGGATGATATCGCCAATACAAAACTGGTGGTGATGTTTGGCAATAACCCCGCGGAAACACGTATGAGCGGCGGCGGCGTGACATACTATGTCGAACAGGCGCGCGAGCGCTCCAACGCCAGGATGATCGTGATTGACCCGCGTTATAACGACACTGCCGCCGGCCGCGAAGACGAGTGGCTGCCGATTCGCCCAGGTACCGATGGCGCGCTGGCGGCGGCAATCGGCTGGGTGCTGATTACCGAAGATCTTATTGATAAACCGTTTCTGGATAAATACTGCATCGGCTACGACGAAACCACTCTGCCCGCCTCGGCCCCGCGTAACGCGCACTATAAAGCCTATATTTTGGGTCAGGGCGACGACGGTATTGCTAAAACGCCGCAATGGGCCGCGCAGATTACCAGTATTCCGGCGGAAAAAATCATTCAACTGGCGCGGGAAATCGGCTCGGCGAAACCGGCTTACATTTGCCAGGGCTGGGGACCGCAACGCCACTCTAACGGGGAGCAGACCGCACGCGCAATCGCCATGCTGTCTGTACTCACCGGTAACGTCGGCATAAATGGCGGTAATTCCGGCGTGCGCGAAGGCACCTGGGATCTGGGCGTCGAATGGTTTTCTATGCTGGAGAACCCGGTAAAAACCCAGATTTCGGTCTTTACCTGGACCGACGCTATCGATCATGGCGCGGAAATGACCGCCACACGCGACGGCGTGCGGGGAAAAGACAAGCTCGACGTGCCGATCAAATTTTTGTGGTGCTACGCCAGTAATACGCTGATCAATCAGCATGGCGATATCGCCCACACCCACGAGGTGCTTCAGGACGACAGTAAATGTGAAATGATCGTCGGCATCGAGCACTTTATGACCGCGTCGGCAAAATATTGCGACATTCTGCTGCCTGATTTAATGCCGACCGAGCAGGAAGATCTGATTTCCCACGAATCCGCAGGCAATATGGGCTATGTCATTCTTGGTCAGCCCGCCACCTCGCCGAAATTTGAAAGAAAGCCCATTTACTGGACGCTCAGTGAAGTGGCTAAACGGCTTGGTCCGGACGTATACCAGACCTTCACAGAAGGCCGCACGCAGCATGAGTGGGTCAAATACCTGCACGCAAAAACCAAAGCGCGTAACCCGGAAATGCCGGATTACGAAGAGATGAAACAAACAGGGATTTTCAAGAAAAAATGTCCGGAGGAGCACTACGTCGCTTTCCGCGCCTTCCGCGAAGACCCTGCCGCCAACCCACTGAAAACGCCGTCCGGTAAAATCGAAATCTATTCCGAGCGTCTGGCAACCCTCGCCAACACGTGGGAGCTGAAGAAAGATGAGATTATCCATCCTTTACCCGCCTATACGCCAGGCTTTGACGGTTGGGACGATCCGCTTCGTCAGCGCTACCCGCTACAGCTAACCGGCTTCCACTATAAAGCGCGTACCCACTCCAGCTACGGCAATATCGACGTCCTGCAACAGGCGTGTCCGCAGGAGATCTGGATCAACCCGATTGATGCGCAAGCGCGCGGCATTCAGCACGGCGACACCGTGCGGGTCTTTAACCAGAACGGAGAGATGCTCATTCCGGCAAAAGTCACGCCGCGCATATTGCCTGGCGTCACCGCTATCGGCCAGGGCGCCTGGTTAAATGCCGACATGTTTGGCGACAAAATCGATCGCGGCGGCTCCATTAACATTCTGACGTCGCACCGGCCTTCCCCACTGGCGAAAGGTAATCCGTCACACAGTAATCTTGTTCAGGTTGAAAAGGCGTAAGGAGTAACCGATGACAACCCAGTATGGATTTTTTATTGATTCCAGTCGTTGCACCGGTTGCAAAACCTGCGAACTGGCCTGCAAGGACTACAAAGATCTCACTCCCGACGTCAGTTTCCGGCGGATATATGAATACGCAGGTGGCGACTGGCAGGAAGATAACGGCGTCTGGCACCAGAACGTCTTTGCCTACTATCTCTCCATCTCCTGTAACCACTGCGAAGACCCGGCCTGTACCAAAGTCTGCCCGAGCGGCGCGATGCACAAGCGCAATGACGGTTTTGTGGTGGTGGATGAAGACGTCTGTATCGGCTGTCGCTACTGCCACATGGCCTGCCCGTACGGCGCGCCGCAGTACAACGCGGCCAAAGGTCATATGACCAAGTGCGACGGCTGTTATGACCGGGTCGCTGACGGCAAAAAGCCTATCTGCGTGGAGTCCTGCCCGCTGCGGGCGCTGGATTTTGGCCCGATAGACGAACTGCGTAAAAAACACGGTGAGCTGGCTGCCGTCGCGCCGCTGCCGCGCGCGCATTTCACGAAGCCGAATATTGTGATTAAACCCAACGCCAACAGCCGCCCGACCGGGGACACTACCGGTTATCTGGCCAATCCGAAGGAGGTATAAGATGGGAAGTGGATGGCATGAATGGCCGTTGATGATCTTCACGGTCTTTGGTCAGTGCGTGGTCGGCGCGTTAATCGTTAGCGGACTGGGCTGGCTGACGGCAAAAGACGATACCATCGCCCGTCAGCGCATCGTGCGCAGCATGTTTTTTCTGTGGCTGGTGATGGGACTGGGATTCCTCGCGTCGATTATGCATCTCGGCTCGCCGATGCGCGCGTTTAACTCGCTTAACCGCGTAGGCGCTTCCGCACTGAGTAATGAAATCGCCGCAGGATCGGTGTTCTTTGCCGTAGGCGGCATCTGGTGGCTGGTGGCGGTACTCGGTAAAATGCCCCCGGCGCTGGGTAAAGTGTGGCTGCTGGTCAGTATGGCGCTCGGCGTTGCATTCATCTGGGCAATGACGCTCGTTTATCAGATAGATACCGTGCCAACCTGGTATAATGGCTACACCACGCTGGCCTTTTTCCTCACGGCATTCCTGTGCGGCCCGGTGTTTGCGGCGTTACTGCTACGCATCGCGCGCGTCCCATTTTGCAGCGTGACGTTTGCCAGTATTAGCGGCCTGGCATTGGTGGTGTGCGTGACGGTCATCGTACTACAAGGACTGTCTCTCTCAACCATTCACAGTTCCGTGCAACAGGCCAGCCATCTCGCGCCGGATTACGGTATGCTACAGGTCTGGCGCATTGTCTTGCTTGCTGCCGGATTAGGCTGCTGGCTATGTCCGCTAATCCGTCGCCGCGAACCGCATACCGTTGGTTTGCTGCTCGGTGTCGTGCTGGTGCTGGCAGGCGAAATTATTGGCCGCGGACTTTTTTATGGCCTGCATATGACCGTAGGTATGGCCGTCGCAGGTTAATTTATGCGTGCGGGGCGACCCGCACCTTTCGGGATTGTTTGAATGACCACTTTTTTACAACGTGATGATTTTGCAGTAACGGCGCGTGTTCTTGGCGCGTTGTTTTATTATTCGCCGGAAAGCCACGAAACCGCTCCTCTGGTCCAGGCGCTATTAAACGACGACTGGCAGGCGCAGTGGCCGCTTGATGCCGAGGCGCTTGCGCCTGTGGCGGCTATGTTTAAGACCCACAGCGAAGAGTCGTTGCCACAGGCCTGGCAGCGTCTGTTTATCGGCCCTTACGCTCTGCCGTCTCCGCCGTGGGGTTCCGTCTGGCTGGATCGTGAGAGCGTATTATTTGGCGATTCTACGCTGGCGCTACGTCAGTGGATGCGCGAAAACGGAATTCAGTTTGAAATGCAACAAAACGAGCCAGAAGATCATTTTGGGTCGCTGTTGCTGCTGGCGGCCTGGCTTGCCGAGAATGATCGTCATCATGAATGCGAACAACTCCTGGCCTGGCATCTGTTTCCGTGGTCGTCCCGCTTTCTGGACGTATTTATCGATCATGCCGGGCATCCGTTTTATCAGGCGTTGGGGCAACTGGCGCGTCTGACTCTGGCGCAATGGCAAGCTCAACTTATTATTCCCGTCGCTGTAAAACCGTTATTCCGTTAATCCCCACAAAAGGCAGGATTTTACCTGCCTTTTCTCCCATTGCGGCCTATTTTTATCTACAAAAAGTGACAACGTCACACTACGTTTCTGTTTTTAAGATAATTCTTTATCGTGAGTGTTTACGCTAAGCCGCATAAGGGCAAAGCATAATTGTTAATAGATGTTTAATAGTGTTAAACATCACGCTTCGCTGGAATCCTTCCCAACCTGTTGCTATAGCTCAAAGTACCCTGCCGGAACATGGCATAACAACACGCGACTCTTAACGTCGCCATAACACATGCAAACAGGGAGACACACCGCAATGCACACCCTCACCCTAAAACGTGTACTTGGGTTCACTATCGTCATTTTGCTGTTACTGGCGCTGTTTATCTGGGGAATCGGTCTGGAGACGCTGAAAGCGCGTCAGGTCGATCTGCTGTATCTCGGGCAACGGCATTTGATGCTGGTCTTTACGTCCATGTTTTTTGCTTTACTGGTCGGTATCCCGAGCGGGATTTTACTCAGCCGACCTGCGGCAAAAGGATTTGCTGAATATGTCATGCAAATCTTTAATGTTGGTAATACCTTGCCGCCGCTGGCCGTTCTGGCCTTAGCGATGGTGATTATCGGGATCGGCGATACGCCCGCCATTGTCGCGCTATTTCTGGCTTCTCTTCTGCCTATCGTCCGCAATACCTATGCGGGCCTCTGTTCCGTTCCCGCCTCACTGATTGAAGCGGCGAACGGGATTGGGATGACAAAATGGCAGCGGCTTCGCCAGGTAGAGCTACCTAATGCGTGGCCAGTGATGCTGTCCGGTATTCGCATCGCGACCGCCATCAATGTCGGCACCGCGCCGCTGGCCTTTCTGATTGGCGCCAGCAGCTACGGCGAGCTGATTTTCCCGGGAATTTATCTCAACGATTTTCCGACGTTGATCCTCGGCGCAACGGCCACGGCGTTATTCGCGCTGATTCTTGACACTCTGCTTGCCTGGTTTGGGCGACGCCTTAGCCCTCATACCGTCTGAACGCATAAATAACAATAAGGAGCGTTAAATGAGATTCAAAAAACACCTGTTGGGATGGCTTGCCGCAACGCTGTTGTTCAGTAGCCAGACGCAGGCCGCGCCGCTGGTTCTCGCCACCAAAAGCTTTACCGAGCAGCATATTCTTTCCGCTATGACCGTTCAGTATTTGCAGAAGAAAGGCTTTCAGGTTCAGCCGCAAACCAATATCGCCGCGGTGATTTCACGTAATGCGATGGTGAATAAACAAATTGATATTACCTGGGAATACACCGGTACATCGCTGATTATTTTCAACCGTATCGATAAGCGCATGAGTCCACAGGAAACCTACGACACGGTAAAACGCCTGGATGCGAAGCTGGGCCTGGTATGGCTCAAACCGGCTGACATGAACAATACTTACGCGTTCGCGATGCAGCGCAAACGCGCCGAGTCGGAAAATATCACCACCATCTCGCAAATGGTGGCAAAAATCGAACAGGTCCGGCAGAACGATCCTGACCACAACTGGATGCTCGGTCTCGATCTGGAATTTGCCGGGCGCAGCGATGGGATGAAGCCCCTTCAGCAAGCCTACCAAATGCAGCTTGATCGCCCGCAAATACGACAGATGGACCCAGGGCTGGTCTATAACGCCGTTCGGGATGGACTGGTTGACGCCGGGCTGGTCTATACCACCGACGGACGGGTGAAAGGGTTTGATCTGAAAGTGCTGGAAGATGATAAAGGCTTCTTTCCAAGTTACGCTGTCACGCCCGTGGTGCGTAAAGAGGTGCTGGAGGCCAATCCTGGCCTTGATGACGCCTTAAACACCCTTTCCGGCCTGCTCAATAACGATGTGATATCGACCCTAAACGCCCAGGTCGATATCGAGCATCGCACGCCGCAACAGGTAGCCCATCAATTTTTGCAGGACAAAGGTCTGCTGTAAGGAGCGCCTATGGATACGATACATTATATGCTGGATAACGCAGGCTATCTCGCCAGCCTTACCTTTCAGCATCTCTGGCTGGTCGCGCTGGCCGTCGGTCTGGCGATTATCATCGGCGTACCGTTAGGCGTTTTGATTGTACGCCACAAATGGCTGGCAACGCCGGTATTGGGCGCCGCCACGCTACTTCTTACCATTCCGTCTATCGCGCTGTTTGGATTAATGATCCCGCTCTTTTCGCTGATCGGGCATGGTATTGGCGTTCTGCCCGCTGTGACGGCCGTTTTTCTCTACTCTTTACTGCCGATTGTCCGGAATACCCATACTGCGCTTGATAGTTTGCCGCCCGGTCTGCGTGAAGCGGGACGCGGCATCGGTATGACTTTCTGGCAACGGCTGCGCTGGGTCGAAATCCCAATGGCCCTACCGGTTATTTTCGGGGGTATCCGCACCGCGGTAGTGATGAATATCGGCGTGATGGCGATTGCCGCGGTTATCGGCGCTGGTGGTCTGGGGCTGCTACTGTTAAACGGCATTAGCGGCAGCGATATTCGCATGTTAATTGCCGGCGCGCTGATGATCTGTCTACTGGCAATTGTACTTGACTGGCTGTTGCATCGTCTGCAAGTCGTACTGACACCTAAGGGGATACGATAATGATAAAACTGGAAAATCTCACCAAACAATTTGTACAGAAAAAGGGTCAGCCGCTAAAAGCCGTCGACAACGTCAACCTGAACGTGCCGGAAGGCGAAATGTGCGTCTTACTCGGTCCCTCCGGCTGCGGCAAAACCACCACGTTAAAGATGATCAACCGGCTGATCGCGCCCAGCAGCGGTAATATTCTTATCAACGGCGAGAATACCAACGATATGGATACGGTAACGCTACGCCGCAATATTGGGTATGTTATCCAACAAATCGGCCTGTTTCCTAATATGACGATTGAAGAAAATATTACCGTTGTGCCGCGCATGTTGGGTTGGGACAAAGCGCGCTGCAAGCAACGCGCCGAAGAGTTGATGGACATGGTGGCGCTGGATGCCAGAAAATTTCTGCATCGCTATCCAAAGGAGATGTCCGGGGGACAGCAGCAGCGCATTGGCGTGATCCGCGCTCTGGCCGCCGATCCGCCGGTACTGCTGATGGATGAGCCCTTCGGCGCGGTGGACCCCATTAACCGCGAAGTGATCCAGAACCAGTTTCTGGATATGCAGCGTAAGCTAAAAAAGACCGTGATGCTGGTCAGCCATGATATCGACGAAGCGCTAAAACTCGGCGACCGTATCGCCGTGTTCCGTCAGGGGCGAATTGTACAGTGCGCCAGTCCTGATGAACTGCTGGCCAAACCGGCTAACGAGTTTGTCGGGTCGTTTGTCGGTCAGGACAGAACGTTAAAGCGTTTGCTACTGGTCTCCGCGGGCGATGTGACCGACCAACAGCCAACCATTACCGCGCGGCCTTCCATGCCGTTAAGCGAGGCGTTCGGCATTATGGATGATCACGATATTCGCGCCATTACCGTCATTGACAACGACGGTAAGCCACTGGGATTTGTGAAGCGCCGGGAGGCTCGGAACGCCAGCGGAATCTGCGCCGATATCACCCATCCTTTCCGTATTACGGGCAAAGCGGAAGATAATCTGCGTATTGTGCTGTCCAGATTGTACGAAAGTAATACCAGCTGGATGCCGATCGTTGATGAAGACGGACGCTATAACGGTGAAATCTCTCAGGATTACATCGCCGATTATCTCAGCTCAGGCCGCACGCGTCGGGCGCTAAATATTCACGAAAACAGCTAACGCTGCCGCCGGATGGCCTCTCGCTATCCGGCAATATCATTATTGTACGCAATATTATATCGCACATAGTGCTTTTGCGTCTGACGCCATTTCCCCGCAGAATAGGCTATCCTGAAACTCCCTGTTTACCCGCTCATGCATCGTTTACACGCTTACCCGGATCTGCGCGCGATGTTTCGTCGCCTGCTGATCGCTACGCTCATCGGTATTCTCGCGGCGCTGGCTGTCGCCGCCTTCCGTCATGCGATGCAATTGCTGGAGTGGATTTTCCTGAGTAATGACACCGGCAGTCTGGTGAATGCGGCTGAGGGGCTTTCGCCCTGGCGACGGCTGATTACGCCGGCGCTTGGCGGCCTGGCCGCTGGTCTGTTGCTGTGGGGGTGGCAAAAAATGAACCAACAGCGCCCCCATGCGCCCACTGACTATATGGAAGCATTGCAAACCGACGGGCAATTTGACGTTGGCGCCAGTCTGGTGAAATCGCTGGCCTCGCTGCTGGTCGTGGTCAGCGGCAGCGCAATTGGTCGCGAAGGCGCAATGATCCTCCTCGCCGCGCTGGCGGCATCCAGCTTTGCCCGACGCTTCACGCCGCGTGAGGAATGGAAATTATGGATCGCCAGCGGCGCCGCTGCGGGCATGGCGGGCGCTTACCATGCGCCGCTGGCGGGCAGCCTGTTTATCGCGGAAATCCTGTTCGGTACCTTAATGCTGGCTTCCCTCGGCCCGGTTGTCGTTTCCGCCGTCGTCGCCCTGCTAACCACCCATCTATTAAACGGTAGCGATTCACTACTCTATACCGTACATCTGACCGTTGATCTCCACGCGCGGGAGTACGTCATGATAGTCAGTACCGGCCTGGTCGCCGGTCTGTGCGGCCCATTGCTGATGTGGCTGATGACGGCCAGCCATAATAGTTTCTTACGCTTAAAACTGTCCCCGCCCTGGCAACTGGCGCTGGGCGGGCTTATTGTCGGATTACTGTCGTTACTCACGCCCACGGTATGGGGAAACGGCTATAGCGTCGTACAATCATTTCTGCTCTCCCCGCCGCTATTCTTGCTGATTGGCGGAATTTTTGCGTGCAAAATCCTGGCTGTGCTCGCCAGCAGCGGGTCTGGCGCGCCGGGCGGCGTCTTTACGCCAACATTATTTGTCGGATTATCAATTGGAATGTTTCTGGGTCGGATATGGGGATTCTGGCTGCCAGGCTCGGATGAAATAGCGATTTTATTGGGGCTGGCGGGTATGGCGACGCTACTGGCGGCGACAACCCATGCGCCGATAATGTCCACCCTGATGATTTGTGAAATGACCGGCGAGTATCAGTTACTCCCCGGTCTGCTGATTGCCTGTGTAGTCGCGTCAGTGCTCTCGCGAACGTTACGCCATGATTCTATCTACCGCCAGCACGCTGCCGAGCATTGACAAACGAATATACTGCCCCAGCTCACGCTGCTCGGCGCGCGGCAGGTACGGTAGCTCGCCAATCAGCGGCGCTGGCAGTTTTTTCCCAAGCACATCAATAATTTCAGCATAATGCGCCAGGCCAGGATTGATACGATTCGCCACCCAGCCAATTAAGGGCAGTCCATCATTAGCGACAGCTTGCGCAGTCAGTAGCGCATGATTAATGCACCCCTCCTGAATCCCTACCACCATCAATACCGGTAACTGTTCCTGTACCACCCATTCAGACAATGGACGTAAATCATTCATCAAACTACGCCAGCCACCAGTGCCCTCCACAACAACGTGGTCCACTTTATCGCTCAGGCTCGCCAGACCGTTGGACAGCAAGGTGTAATTTATAGGACAGCTATGCGCGACGCTGCTTTCTTCTTCGCTTAACGCGATCGGATTAATCGCCTCATACGGCAACTCCAGCGAAGAGACGCTTTGCAATACCAGCGCATCTTTGTTGCGCATCCCTTCTGCAGTCTCTTTGCTCCCTTTAGCGACAGGTTTATACCCTGCAACGCTCTTACCACTCGACGCTAACGCTTGTAGTAATGCGCGGGAAACCACCGTCTTCCCAACAGAAGTGTCTGTACCTGTAATAAAGAAACGCTTCAGCATCACTAACTCCACCGTTATGCTTCGAAAATATAAGCCAGGAAAATAATACAGTGGAGAAAGTCTAAGATATGGCAAGGGCAATCAGCTTGAGTTAGCGCAAATTTTTGTACAACAGTTAAAAAATGTTAACCCTGTAATAGACGAATCAACAAAGAGCCGTTATACATCGCGTCTTTTACCAACGCCGCCCCGGCCATCGTACCCTGGTTGGTAAACTGCGTGCTTTCCACAACCGTATTCCTGCTGTAGGCGGGCAGCGCCTGTTGACGGATACTGTCAGCAATGGCTGGAAAAAGGATATCAGCCGCTTTACTTAGCGGCGAACCAATAAGAATTTTTTGCGGATTAAATAAATTCACCATGATAGCCAGAATGCGTCCGACATGCGCGCCAACGCCGCTAATAATATCTTTTGCTAATAGATCTCCCTGCATCGCCGCCTGACACAGTGAATCTACCGTTAACGGCTGGCCGTGCAACATTGAACTCATCGACTGATTAAGCCGAAGCTGCGTAAGTTCCAGCACGCTATCGACGCTGGCGATGGTCTCCAGACAGCCATGATTACCGCAATAACAGCGCTTACCATAAGGATCGACCTGGGTATGCCCAATCTCTACCAGACTGCTACTACCCGCATGAAGCAAATGACCGTCGGTGATAACGCCCGCCCCCACATTATGATCAATCACCACCTGGATAACGTCGCGCGCGCCGCGTGAGGCGCCAAAAAGCGCCTCTGCCATCGTCCAGGCGCTAATATCATGCTGAATGTAAACCGGTACGCCGGTGTGCCGCTCCAGCGCATCTCCCAAAGGCATCTCTTTGACATCTTCGTAATACGGCATCCGGTGCACAACGCCGTTTTCGGTATCGATAATGCCCGGTAACGTAATGGCAATGGAGGTCAGACGCTCCAGTTTCTGCTGATGGCGGGTAAAAAACCGATCAACGTGCGTAATAATTCGCTCAAGCAACGGCGTAGCTTCGTTTAACGGCAGCGCCAGACACTCTTCTACCACCAGTTTGCTGCTAAGATCGCGCAGCGCAAGGAAAATTTCGCCACGGCTAATACGAATAGATAAATAGTGCCAGGCCTCCGTTTCCACCATCAGCCCGACGGCGGGACGTCCACGACTGCCCGCCTCTTTAATTTCAAGTTCCTGAACCAAATGCGCTTCCAGCATTTCGCGAACAATTTTCGTAATACTGGCAGGCGCCAACTGCGCCAGACGAGACAGGTCAATTCGCGATACCGGTCCGAGCTGATCAATCAGGCGATACACTGCGCCAGCATTGGTCTGCTTAATTTGATCGATATGCCCAGGCTGACTATCAGCAACCACCGCTCACTCCCTTTATTTTCGCGCTCCGAAATAATCTGTGTGCTATGGTGAAACACTTCAATACTCGCCGTCAACTTTTTGCTTAGCCGTGTGATTAACTGCACATTTTCACCCTTTTTAAGCGTAATTAATCCCGTCGGGCAGCCAGTAATAGCAGTTGGCAAAACCGCTGTACGGCATGACTCTGTTCATGATGCTTTGGCCATACCAGCCACATTTCAGATACGGCGTCCTCTTCTGCCAGGGGAACCCAGCGCATCTCGCTCATCTGTACACGCTTAAAGGATGCCGGCAGAATCGAGACGCCCAGTCCCGCCGCCACCAGACCGATAATAGTCATTGCCTCGCCAACCTCCTGCGTGATGGTCGGCGACAGGTTATAGCGCCGCATCAGGCCGAGAATATCGTCGTAGAGGCCCGTCCCGACATGCGGATCGAAAAAGACGAAAGGTTCTTCCGCCAGTTCTGTCAGACTGACGACCGGCTTTTGCGCCAGCCGATGTTCGCGCGGGATCATGGCCATAAGCGGCTCATGCAAAATCACCTCGCGATTAAGTGTGTCGGGCAGCGGCGTATTCCGCAGCAAGCCAATATCCAGTACGCCTTCGTTGAGCGGCGCGATTTGCTCACGCGTATTCATTTCACGCGTTTGCATATGCACTCCCGGATAGGACTGGCGGAACAGCGAAAAGGTATGCGATACCGCCCGAATAAAAGGCGCTGAAGACGTAAAGCCAATACGGATTTCACCCGCTTCGCCCTGATGCAACCGCTCGGCGCGAGCGGCGGCGTCGTTTACCAGACTCAGGATGTGTCGGCTATCCACCAGAAACTGTCGCCCGGCGGCGGTTAACGCTACGCTGCGGTTGGTCCGCGCCAGTAATCGCGCGCCGACCTGCTGCTCCAGAATTTGTATCTGCTGACTCAGCGGCGGCTGCGAGATATTGAGGCGCGCGGCGGCGCGACCAAAATGCAGCTCTTCTGCTACCGCCACAAAGTAACGTAAATGACGTAATTCGATATTCATATTTTTAACGTCTTATTTGAGACAATTAATATATTAGACAGAATATTTTGCTTTTTCTATGCTTTACATGTCGGTTATACCCGTCTCCTGTTGACGGAGATGTAAAGCAAGGATTTAACGTGAGTCGTACAACTATTCTCGATGACGCCACGGCGAGCGATATCGATGAACAACGCCATTCTCAGCCGGTTCAATTTATTAAACGCGGTACAGCGCCTTTCATGCGCGTCACGCTGGCCCTTTTTTCCGCGGGCCTGGCGACTTTCGCGCTCCTTTATTGCGTTCAGCCTATACTACCGGTACTTTCCCAGGAGTTTGGCGTCTCCCCCGCCAGCAGCAGCGTTTCACTTTCTATTTCTACCGCCATGCTGGCTATCGGCTTACTTTTTACCGGCCCGCTTTCTGATGCGATAGGCCGTAAACCGGTGATGGTCACCGCCTTGTTATTAGCCTCCTGCTGCACATTGTTATCAACCATGATGACCAGCTGGCATGGTATTCTGATTATGCGCGCGCTGATCGGTCTGTCGTTAAGCGGCGTCGCCGCGGTGGGAATGACCTACCTGAGCGAAGAAATCCATCCCAGCTTTGTCGCTTTCTCTATGGGGCTTTATATTAGCGGTAATTCCATCGGCGGGATGAGCGGGCGTTTATTAAGCGGCGTCATGACCGACTTTTTTAACTGGCGCATCGCGCTGGCGGCCATCGGATGCTTTGCGCTGGCGTCCGCGCTGATGTTCTGGAAGATTTTACCCGCCTCGCAACATTTCCGTCCCACGTCGCTACGGCCTAAAACGCTATTTATTAATTTTCGTCTCCACTGGCGCGATCGAGGGTTACCTCTGCTGTTTGCGGAAGGCTTTTTACTGATGGGCGCGTTCGTCACCCTGTTTAACTACATTGGCTATCGCCTGATGCTCTCCCCCTGGGAATTAAGCCAGGCCGTGGTCGGACTGTTATCTGTAGCCTATCTCACCGGCACATGGAGCTCGCCGAAAGCTGGCGCAATGACCTCACGCTATGGCCGGGGGCCGGTGATGCTGTTCTCTACCGCAGTAATGCTGGGTGGGCTTTTACTGACGCTTTTTACCTCGCTTTGGCTGATTTTTGCCGGGATGCTGCTTTTTTCCGCCGGCTTTTTCGCCGCGCACTCCGTGGCCAGTAGTTGGATTGGCCCGCGTGCGCGCCGGGCGAAGGGACAGGCCTCGTCACTTTATCTTTTCAGCTATTATCTGGGGTCCAGTATCGCCGGGACGCTAGGCGGCGTATTCTGGCATAGTTACGGCTGGAACGGCGTAGGTGGTTTTATCGCGCTAATGCTGGTGCTGGCCATCCTGGTCGGGACGCGGTTACATCACCGTCTTCATGCCTGAAAAGAAATATTCCGGCGATAGCAACGTGCGCTATCGCCGGGCTGGTTTCACGCCACGACTCACTGTTCACCATAGACCTGTCAGGCTTGATACGCCCATAACTTCTCTGATTGCATCCAGCGCCAGAAGCGTAAATACCACCCAGATTATCGGATTCATATACGGTGTGCCTGTTATTCTGGAGGGCGGATATTACCGACTCTGCGGCCAAAAATAACGGCCGGTAACGTAAAGCTACCTATTATGGTGGGGGCTGACATCGCGTTACCGGGGGATTGTACATAGCGTTACATGCCGAAACCAATCACTCACGGAAGCCTTTTGATAACAGCGATATAGTCATTTCACCGGCCCCGCAGTGGGGTTGAATGAAAACCAAATCGAGGGTATCAAAATGAAAAAAGTATTAGCTCTGGTTGTTGCCGCTGCAATGGGTCTCTCTTCCGCAGCATTCGCGGCTGAGACTGCAACGCCTGCGAAAACCGCAGCGCCTGCCAAAACAACCCAGACCACCCAGCACCACAAAAAACAGCATAAGAAAACCGTTGAGCAAAAAGCGCAGGCGGCTAAAAAGCACCAGAAAAAAGGTGGTAAAGCGCCAGCCAAAACCACGTCAAAACCAACTACTCAACCGGCTGCGTAAGTCGTAACATGCTGCGGCGCGCCCCCGCGCCCGTTTTTACGGCGCTAAATTGTTCTGGTTTAGCGCCGCCTTCCGGGAGGGCAAAAAAGTGTCTCGCTACCGCTTTGAGCTCATTCTTATCGTGCTTATTTTATGCGCCGTTATTGCCACGCATTTCTATCTTTCCTGAGTGTAGTTATCTGATTTTACTCCCACTTTCTTACCGTCACGTCTATAGTAGTACTGAGGGTTTGTTGTTAATAATCATAATTACCCACCAGAGTGTGATATGCATAAAACCATTGCTGTATTACTGGGCATAGTGTGTTTTTTACCGGTTATGGCGAAAGCCAGGGGGGCTGAAACAGACGCCACGGATGCCAGCGACGTCAAAACGCTTTTTTTTAACCATGATGATCGGGTGCCCGTCGCCGATCCTACCCAATCGCCGTGGGATGCCATCGGGCAACTAGAGACCGCCAGCGGTAATTTGTGTACGGCAACGCTTATCTCCCCGCATATCGCCCTGACAGCAGGTCACTGCCTGCTAACGCCACCGAAAGGAAAACCAGACAAGGCGGTTGCGCTGCGTTTTGTGGCGCGAAAAGGAGTATGGCGCTATGAAATCCACGGCATTGAAGGCCGCGTTGAACCGTCGCTGGGCCGACGCCTGAAAGCGGATGGCGATGGCTGGATTGTGCCGCCTGCCGCGGCAAGCTGGGATTTTGGTCTGGTAATATTGCGCTACCCACCTTCCGGTATCACGCCAGTGCCTTTATTTACCGGCGATAAAGCGGCGCTCACTGCGGCGTTGAAAGCCGCAGACCGAAAAGTCACGCAGTCCGGTTATCCGGAAGATCATCTGAATGCGCTCTATTCCCATCAGGATTGCGTCGTGACCGGCTGGGCGCAGAATGCCGTACTCTCACACCAGTGCGACACGTTACCTGGCGACAGCGGCTCGCCGCTCTTATTGCACACGGATAGCGGATGGCAGCTCATTGGCGTACAAAGCTCCGCCCCTGCGGCTAAAGATCGCTGGCGCGCCGATAACCGCGCTATATCCGTCACCGGCTTTCGCGATAAGCTGAAAGCTCTGGCGCAGGATTAATGCGGGAATCGCTGCCTGAACCGACAGGCAGCGATCGTCTCAGGCAAATTTGATCATGACCATTCCGGCGAGCAGCAATATCACGCCAACCCAGCCTTTGGGGTTTAAGCGCTGGCCGAAGAGCACCCAGCCCGCCGCCAGCGTGGCGGCAATACCAAAACCGCCCCATAACGCATACGCCACCGACAGGTCTATCCCTTTTACCGCCTGGGAAAGCGCGCTGAAGGCGGCCAGAACAGCGGCAAGCGATAAGATGCCATAGCATTTACGGCGAAAGCCGTCCGAAAATTTCAACAGTACGTTAGCCACGATTTCCAGCATTATTGCCAACCCAAGCCAGGCGCCGTGTATCCATTCAAATTGTTGCACGAGTCGCCTCCTTCACCGGTTTGCCGGGTTTACGCGTCCCTGATTTGATCAATACGATGCCGGCGACCAGCGTCAGCAAGCCGGCAATCTTCATGGTTGATAATGCTTCATCAAATAGCAGCACGCTAAAAATGGTAATAAATAAAATGCCGATCCCTTCCCATAAGGCATACGCTACACCCAGGGCAATCTTTTTTACCGCAAAAGAAAGAAATATATATGACAGCGTGATCATCACCAGCATTAAAATAAAACCCGCATTGCCATTACCCACGCTAGCCCATTTCATTGAGAGCGTGCCAGTAATTTCAGTCGCGATAGCCAGAGCTAATAAAATCCAGTAAAACATGACACTTCTCCTGCATGAGAATATACTCTTTCGAGTCTGCTGCACGCAGCAAACTAAAAAATAAAATCAGTTAGCACAGCGCATTGCGCCAGCTCAGGCAGAAGTGAGAGACTAAAGTGCGTTACGCCAGTGCTGCTCGCCGATAAGCAGGAAAAAGGAGGTAGAGTGAAGATGCGTTTGCGTGGAGAAAAAAGCGCTGAACATATTGTCCATAATATTACAATTATCCGCAGTGTTGCTTCTCGTCATCGCGGATGATAATTGTCCTCGGTAGTTGAACACGCCTGATTTGTATCATAAGCCAGGAATTAACTCAAAATATTTTCACTTCTTTACCTGAAGTGTTTGATTTTAACCAGAACAGGTCGACCGACATCACATTATTATTCGTGTCGGCATCAGAAAACAGGGACTGATATGGCAAAACCGATCATCACGCTCAATGGTCTAAAAATCGTCATTATGCTGGGAATGCTGGTGGTTATTCTGAGCGGTATCCGCTTCGCCGCAGATATCATTGTTCCCTTTATTTTGGCGTTATTTATTGCAGTCGTTCTCAATCCCGTTGTACAACGGATGACCCGATGCCGAATTCCGCGCGTTATCGCCGTATCATTGCTCATTGTGATTATTGTTATGTTAATGGTACTACTACTGGCCTATTTGGGAACATCATTAAATGAACTGGCTCGTACCCTACCGCAGTATCGCTCCTCATTGGTGATACCGTTGCAACGTATTGAACCGTGGTTACAGCGAGCAGGCATTGGCGTGTCGGTTGATGAGCTGGCGAAATATATCGATCCAAACGCCGCCATGACTCTGGTAACGAACCTGCTCACCCAACTGTCCAATGCCATGTCGTCCATCTTTTTATTGTTATTGACCGTGGTATTTATGCTGCTGGAGGTTCCACAACTGCCTGAAAAACTGCAGCAGATGATGAGCCGTCCGGTGGAGGGCATGGCGGCAATTCAACGCGCGCTTGATAGCGTTTCCCATTATCTGGTGCTAAAAACAGCGATCAGTATCGTGACGGGGCTGGTCGCATGGGGAATGCTGGCCGTGCTGGATGTCCGCTTCGCCTTTGTCTGGGGTCTACTGGCCTTCGCGCTGAACTATATTCCTAATATTGGATCGGTGCTCGCTGCCCTGCCACCCATTATTCAGGTGCTGGTATTTAACGGGTTTTATGATGCGCTGCTGGTGCTGGCAGGCTATCTGCTGATTAATCTGGTCTTCGGCAATATCCTTGAGCCACGAATCATGGGACGTGGTTTAGGCCTTTCAACCTTAGTGGTATTTTTGTCGTTAATTTTCTGGGGCTGGCTATTAGGTCCGGTGGGCATGTTGCTCTCCGTTCCGTTAACCATCATTGTCAAAATCGCCCTCGAACAGACCACCGGCGGGCAGAGTATCGCCGTTCTGCTTAGCGATTTAAACAAAAGATAAAATGCAATACATACACAAAATCATTCAAGATGCCTCGCGGCGGCAAGGGAAGAAATCCCCGGGAGCATAGATAACGATGTGACCGGGGTTTCTGAGCGCAGCCAACAAAGAGGCAGCGTAAAGGATGAAGTGTATAAAAACGGCCTCCGAAGAGGCCGCCGCACGTTTAAAAGATTAAAGCGCTTTCAGAATTGCATCCACGCTGGCTTTGGCATCGCCAAACAGCATTTGCGTATTCTCTTTAAAGAACAGCGGGTTCTGCACACCAGCATAACCAGTATTCATTGAACGCTTAAAGACCACGACATTCTGTGCTTTCCACACTTCGAGAACCGGCATACCGGCGATCGGGCTGCGGGGATCGTCTTGCGCCGCCGGGTTCACCGTATCGTTCGCGCCAATCACCAGCACGGTATCGGTATCGGCGAAATCATCATTGATTTCGTCCATTTCCAGCACGATGTCATAAGGCACTTTCGCCTCTGCCAACAGCACGTTCATATGCCCCGGCAGGCGACCCGCCACCGGATGAATGCCGAAACGCACGTTGATACCGCGTGCACGCAGTTTTTCGGTGATTTCCGCCACCGGATACTGCGCCTGCGCCACCGCCATCCCGTACCCCGGCGTAATAATGACGGAGTGGGAGTTTTTCAGCATCTCAGCGGTCTCTTCCGCCGTAATTTCGCGATGTTCGCCAGCTTCCTGATCGTCGCCTGTTGAGGAGCCGTCAGTACCGAACCCACCAGCAATAACGCTGATGAAAGAGCGGTTCATCGCTTTACACATAATGTAAGACAGGATCGCGCCTGACGAACCGACCAGCGCGCCGGTCACAATCAGCAAATCGTTGCTCAACATGAAGCCAGCCGCCGCGGCAGCCCAACCGGAATAGGAGTTCAGCATTGAAACAACCACCGGCATGTCCGCCCCGCCGATAGAAGCGACCAGATGCCAACCAAACGCCAGCGCGATAATGGTCATCAGCAGTAGCGCCAGAACCTGTAGACCCACGCTTTCGGTACGGACAAAAACCAGCAGCAACAGGAAAGAAACAACCAGCGCCGCCAGGTTCATTTTGTGACGGTTAGGCAACATCAACGGCTTAGAAGAGATTTTGCCGCGCAGTTTACCAAACGCTACGATCGATCCAGTGAAAGTGACTGCGCCAATAAAGATACCGAGGAAGACTTCGGTCAGATGGATATTCACCAGCACCGGCGCCAGACTGGCGTCATGGTACAGATAGCTGTTAAAACCAACCAGTACCGCCGCCAGGCCCACGAAACTGTGCAGAATCGCGACCAGCTCCGGCATCTCGGTCATCTCAACTTTTTTCGCCATGCGGATGCCAATCGCGCCGCCAATAATCATGGCGACCAGAATCCATGCTACGTTGCCGGTATCCGGCCCGAAAATGGTCGCCAGCAACGCGATCGCCATCCCGGCAATACCGAAGTTATTCCCCTGGCGGGACGTTTCATGCTTTGAAAGCCCGGCAAGACTGAAAATAAACAGGATCGCGGCAACAATGTATGCAGCTGTAACTAATCCTCCAGACATGTGTTACCCCTTAGTTTTTCCGGAACATTTTCAGCATACGCTGAGTCACGGTGAAGCCACCGAAAATATTAATGCTGGCGATAAGCACCGCGATAAAGCTCAGGAAGCTGACCCAGCCGCCCTGACCAATTTGCAATAATGCCCCGACAACAATAATCCCTGAAATTGCGTTGGTCACCGACATTAATGGCGTATGAAGCGCATGAGACACGTTCCACACCACGTAATAACCAACCACGCAGGCGAGCGCAAACACGGTAAAATGGCCGAGGAACTCTTTTGGCGCGACATCGGCCAGCCAGCCAAAAAGAATGATCGCCAGCGCCATTAACGCATACTTCCGCCAGGGTGAAGCGGGCTTTTCCGGCTCTTTTGGCGCAGGTGCTGCTTTAGGCGCGGCCTGTGGCTGCGCGGAAACCTGGATTGGCGGCGCAGGCCAGGTAATGTCGCCGTCGCGAATCACCGTCACGCCACGGATCACGACATCGTCAAAATCCACGTCAATATTGCCGTCTTTCTCTTTGCACAGCAGCTTCAGCAGGTTAACCAGGTTGGTGCCATAAAGCTGGGATGACTGCGTCGGCAAACGCCCCGGTAGATCGGTGTAGCCAATCACTTTTACGCCATTGTCCGTCGTCACAACCTGATTGGCGACGGTATATTCGCAGTTACCGCTATTCTGCGCGGCCAGGTCGACAATCACGCTGCCAGCCTTCATAGAATCGACCATATCGCGGGTAATCAGCTTCGGCGCTGGTTTACCCGGAATCAATGCAGTGGTCACAATGATGTCGACCTCTTTGGCCTGGGCGGCAAAGAGCGCCATTTCCGCTTTGATAAACGCCTCGGACATCACTTTGGCGTAACCATCGCCGCTACCGGCTTCCTCTTTAAAATCCAGTTCGAGGAACTCAGCCCCCATACTCTGGACCTGCTCTTTGACTTCAGGACGAGTGTCAAACGCGCGGACAATCGCCCCCAGGCTGTTTGCCGCGCCGATAGCCGCAAGACCGGCTACGCCCGCGCCAATCACCATCACCTTCGCCGGCGGCACTTTCCCGGCGGCGGTGATTTGGCCGGTAAAGAAGCGCCCAAATTCATGCGCGGCCTCTACAATGGCGCGATAACCCGCGATATTCGCCATTGAGCTTAACGCGTCGAGCGACTGCGCGCGGGAAATACGCGGCACGGAGTCCATCGCCATCACCGTGACCTTACGTTCGGCAAGTTTCTCCATTAACCCAGGATTTTGCGCAGGCCAGATAAAACTGACCAGCGTAGTCCCGGGGTTCAGTAAAGCGATTTCCTCTTCTTCAGGCGCATTAACCTTGAGAATAATTTCCGACTGCCAGATAGCATTGCCGTCTACAATATCCGCGCCAGCCTGCGCAAACGCTTTGTCGTCAAAACTTGCCAGTTGACCCGCCCCGCTTTCGATAGCGACGCTAAACCCCAGCTTCAGTAGCTGCTCTACCGTTTTCGGCGTCGCAGCGACACGGGTTTCATTGGGTAACCGCTCTTTTGGTATGCCAATTCGCATAAATGTTCCCTTCCATCGGTATTTTTGATGATGGTTTGTCAGTAAGCGCGAGAAGCGTACGCCTGCCCGCGTTTGAGGTAAATGTTACCCCAGCAGAATAAAACCGTTACAAACTCTCTATAACCTACTGAAAATAACGCCTGTGATCTAGCGCCAAAAAACAGAATTTTTTATCAAATTTGCAAAACATGAACGATTCAGCCGCTAAGCAGCCATAATGCCTTGAAAATGGCCTGCGAGGGCTGATAATTCGCTCAAATTTGACAGCAAAACATCATTAAACCCCTGGTGAGATCAAGAAATTAACATTAAATTAACTTATTAAATTTATGCGCTTCATTAGCTTAGCCGCCCGGACGCCGTTTTTTTCGACATATCGGCAAATGTTATCATCAAAGATAGGATACATGACACGATGCGTGAAAAATCCCGCAGACATCCATATGGTTTAAATGCAATAATCAGCCACGTTTCTAGTCAATAACAATACCAGTACCTGGTTTGCGCAAGGCGAAGGATTATTTTTATGAAGCTTAAGAACACTCTCCTGGCGTCGGCTCTGCTTTCTGCGGCTGCTTTTTCTGTCCATGCAGCAACAGAACTGACGCCGGAGCAAGCGGCTGCACTAAAACCTTATGACCGCATCGTTATTACCGGTCGTTTTAATGCTATTGGCGATGCGGTCTCCGCCGTGTCCCGCCGCGCAGATAAAGAAGGCGCAGCCTCCTTCTATGTTGTCGACACCTCGGAGTTCGGCAACAGTGGTAACTGGCGTGTTGTGGCGGACGTGTATAAAGCCGACGCGCCGAAAGCCGACGCGCCCAAAAATCGTGTCATTAATGGCATCGTGGAATTACCGAAAGACCAGGCCGTACAATTAGAACCGTATGACACCGTCACCGTTCAGGGCTTCTACCGTAGCCAGCCGGAAGTTAACGATGCCATTACGAAAGCGGCGAAACAAAAAGGCGCATACGCTTTCTATATTGTTCGTCAGATAGATGCGAATCAGGGCGGAAACCAGCGCATCACTGCATTTATCTATAAACAAGATGCGAAAAAACGCATCGTCCAGAGCCCCGACGCTATTCCGGCAGACTCTGAAGCTGGCCGCGCTGCGCTGGCTCAGGGCGGCGAAGCTGCGAAGAAAGTCGAAATTCCAGGCGTCGCCACGTCAGCCTCGCCGAGCGCCGAAGTAGGCCGTTTCTTCGAAACGCAATCCTCCAAAGGCGGGCGTTACACTGTCACACTACCGGATGGCACAAAAGTTGAGGAGCTGAATAAAGCGACGGCTGCGATGATGGTGCCTTTCGACAGCGTTAAGTTCACCGGCAACTACGGCAATATGACAGAAATCTCCTACCAGGTCGCCAAACGCGCGGCGAAGAAAGGCGCTAAGTATTATCATATTACGCGTCAGTGGCAGGAGCGCGGTAATAACATCACCATCAGCGCCGACCTCTATAAATAAGGCGCGCGTCGCCATCAGGCTTTCTCGCCGGATGGCGGCATACCTGCCTTATCAGGCCTACACGATCGTTCAACGGCAGGCCTGATAAGCCACCATCCGGCACTTTCTCGCGGGATGCCAGTTCCGTCAAATATCGCGATGAATCTCACTTTTCGCTTTTTTGGCGATAAATCTTATCCAGGCCGTTGCATGCGGTCCCTTCTCTCCGTAAAATCCCGCGCCTTAGTGGCTTTCACCATTTTTATGCGTTTTGCCATAATAATTATTCTTCCAATTTCATTTTTATAGCTGGATACCAATGGAAAAAAAACTGGGACTGAGCGCGCTGACCGCGCTGGTTTTAAGCTCAATGCTTGGCGCAGGTGTTTTCAGTCTGCCCCAGAATATGGCCGCCGTTGCCAGTCCGGCTGCGTTGTTAATTGGCTGGGCCATTACCGGCGTGGGGATACTCTTACTGGCATTCGCCATGTTAATCCTTACGCGCATTCGCTCCGAGCTTGACGGCGGTATCTTTACTTACGCCCGCGAAGGCTTCGGCGAACTGATTGGCTTTTGTTCTGCCTGGGGCTATTGGCTGTGCGCGGTCATCGCCAACGTATCCTATTTGGTTATCGTTTTTTCAGCGCTGAGTTTCTTTACCGATACGCCTGCCCTGCGTCTGTTTGGCGACGGTAATACCTGGCAGGCTATTGTCGGCGCTTCAGTCCTGCTCTGGATTGTCCATTTCCTCATCCTGCGCGGCGTACAAACGGCAGCCAGCATCAATCTGGTTGCGACTCTGGCGAAACTGTTACCGCTCGGCGCGTTTATTGTGCTGGCTATCATGATGTTCAAACTGGATACCTTCACACTGGACTTCACCGGTGTTGAACTCGGTATTCCCGTATGGGAACAGGTCAAGAACACCATGCTTATTACGCTGTGGGTATTTATTGGCGTTGAAGGCGCCGTCGTCGTCTCGGCCCGAGCGAAAAATAAACGCGATGTAGGCCGCGCCACGCTACTGGCGGTCCTCGCGGCGCTGGGAATATATCTCCTGGTCACGCTGCTTTCTCTTGGCGTTCTGGCGCGTCCGGAACTGGCGGAGATGCGTAACCCGTCGATGGCCGGACTAATGGTAAAAATGATGGGGCCGTGGGGAGAAATTATTATTGCAGCGGGACTGATTGTGTCTGTCTGCGGGGCTTATCTAAGCTGGACTATTATGGCGGCGGAGGTGCCATTTCTGGCGGCAGCCTATAAATCCTTCCCGGGCATCTTCGCGCGACAAAATGCGCAAGGCGCGCCTTCTGCATCGTTATGGCTCACCAATATCTGTGTGCAAATCTGTCTGGTGCTGATCTGGCTGACCGGTTCGGACTACAACACGCTATTGACGATTGCGTCAGAAATGATTCTGGTGCCCTACTTTCTGGTCGGCGCATTTCTGCTGAAGATTGCAACACGTCCCCTCCATCGGGCGGTCGGTATCGGAGCCTGTATTTATGGCTTATGGTTGTTATACGCGTCGGGTCCCATGCACCTGCTGCTGTCCGTCGTGCTGTACGCACCTGGATTACTGGTTTTCCTGTATGCGCGTCGGACGCACAAGCATGACAACGTGTTAAATCGTCAGGAAGTCGTGCTGATTGGTTTATTGCTGGTCGCGGCGGTTCCGGCTACGTGGATGCTGGTGGGTTGACAACCTCCCCATCGTAATATCCGTCTGTATTACGATGGGGAAACCACGGTCTTTGCCAATATTAATGCCATTTAATCCAGCAAAAAATCAGCAGCCACGCGCTTAGCCCCCAGCAGACCACCGCACCGCCAAGCGCGACGGGCAGGCGCATCACGCCGCTGAAATACCATAGCGTTGCAAGATAAATGAAATAAGGAATGATCGACCACATGCTAAAGACGATGGTGGTACGCATCGCGTCGATGCCCCGCTCGCTGGCCACGATATAGTGCGCGATAAGCGCAAACGTTGGAAACAGAGGAATTAATCCGGCGATATAATAATTTTTCGTTTTTGACAGCAGACCAATCAATACGACGACCAGCGCCCCCAGGGCAGCTTTAATCACGAGTCCCATTACCTTGCCTTAACATGCTAATAACAACAGCGTGTAGCATAACGGAACCGCTCTCGTTTAGAAAAGATTTATGGAAGGGAAAACAGAGGCGGTGTATGTTGGCGTTTTCTATTCCCCATTTATAATATGAACCGCATTGTATTTGTTGAAGACGACGCTGAAGTGGGTTCTCTCATTGCCGCTTATCTGGCGAAACATGATATTGATGTCATTGTTGAGCCGCGTGGTGACCGGGCGGAGGATCTTATCCTCACCACTCAGCCCGATCTGGTTTTACTGGATATTATGCTTCCAGGTAAAGATGGCATGACGATATGCCGCGATCTGCGCCACCGCTGGCAAGGCCCGATTGTCCTGCTCACCTCGCTGGACAGTGATATGAATCATATTCTGGCGCTGGAGATGGGCGCCTGCGACTACATCCTCAAAACCACGCCTCCGGCCGTTTTGCTGGCGCGTCTGCGCTTACACCTGCGGCAAAGCGAACAAACGCAACAGGCAAAAAGTCTTCAGGAGAGCGCGCTTACGCCGCATAAAGCGCTGCGTTTTGGCGCGTTAACCATCGATCCCCTTAACCGGGCGGTCCAGCTCAATGGCGATTTCATATCGCTCTCCACCGCCGATTTTGAATTGCTCTGGGAACTGGCGACACACGCCGGACAAATTATGGATCGCGACGCGTTGCTAAAAACGCTGCGCGGCGTCAATTATGATGGTCTGGATCGCAGCGTGGATGTAGCGATTTCCCGCCTGCGTAAGAAACTGCTGGATAGCGCTGCTGAGCCCTATCGTATAAAGACCATTCGCAATAAAGGCTATCTTTTTGCCCCTCATGCCTGGGACGAAACGACGGGATAAGTTAGCCGACAGATTTTACCTGCCTTTATCAAGTCATAGTGGCGATGCTCATCACCGCCACTGTTCAAAAAACAGACATTGTATACATGGATGCTATTTTTATTAGTCGGAACAGCCCCTTTATTACCGTTTTCTCTGCGTTGCGGTTCATCATTACGTCTTTTTCGCTCAAGAAAATTAAATAAAAAAAACTCGAAGCCAGTTCACAAAATTGATAACAGAATGTCTGCCCGCCGCTATATTGCCATCTTTTTTCGCAAATTGTGAAATCAAACAAATCACAACCATGAATATATAACAACAAATATATTCACCATAAATATATTCGTTTCCGACAGTAACTTTTGTATTAATTAATAACATATAAGAAAAGTTAGCATTTGCTGAAATAATATTATTCAGATTAGGATGCCTTTGATTCAACGAATCTGTAGAAGTTCAATCTTTTGCAAATAAGTTAAGTTTTTAAGGATAAAAAAATGAAAAGAAAAGTATTGGCACTTGTCATCCCGGCTCTGCTGGCTGCTGGCGCGGCACACGCCGCTGAAGTTTATAACAAAGACGGCAATAAGCTGGACCTTTACGGGAAAGTAGACGGCCTGCACTATTTCTCTGACAATAGTGGCTCTGACGGCGACCAAACCTATGTTCGTTTCGGTTTTAAAGGCGAAACGCAGATTAACGACCAACTGACTGGTTACGGCCAGTGGGAATATAACGTTCAGGCTAACACTACCGAAGGCGAGGGCGCTAATTCCTGGACTCGTCTGGCATTCGCCGGCCTGAAATTCGGCGACTACGGCTCATTCGACTATGGTCGTAACTACGGCGTCCTGTACGACGTGGAAGGCTGGACCGATATGCTGCCTGAGTTCGGCGGCGACTCCTATACTTACGCTGACAACTACATGACCGGTCGTGCTAACGGCGTGGCCACCTACCGTAACACTGATTTCTTCGGTCTGGTAGACGGTCTGAGTTTTGCTCTACAATACCAGGGCAATAATGAAAATAGCGGTAACGGTAATGAAGGTACAAATAACCGTACTGATGATGACGATTTCCGTAGAGAAAACGGAGATGGTTTTGGTATTTCTACCACTTACGATTTTGGCATGGGCTTTAGCGCAGGTGCTGCTTACACAACATCTGACCGTACAAACGATCAGGTTTCGCGTGGCGAACAGTATGCAAAAGGCGATAAAGCAGATGCATGGACTGCTGGCTTGAAATATGATGCCAACAACATCTATTTAGCCACTATGTATTCTGAAACCCGGAATATGACGCCATATGGCTCTTTGGATTCTGATGCTCATGGTGGTGTGGCTAATAAAACACAAAACTTTGAAGTTACTGCGCAATACCAATTTGATTTCGGTTTACGTCCGGCAATTTCCTTCCTGATGTCTAAAGGTAAAGACCTTGTCAATAACGGCGTAAATGATGACAAAGATTTGGTCAAATATGCTGATGTCGGCGCCACCTACTATTTCAACAAAAACTTCTCCACCTATGTTGATTATAAAATCAACCTGCTGGATGACGACGATAACTTCTATGCAGATAACGGCATTAATACCGATGACGTTGTCGCGCTGGGTATGGTTTACCAGTTCTAATTATTCATTAATTCTTCTCAAGCCCGCCGTTTCGGCGGGCTTTTCTTTTTTCATTACCACCGTTCTAAAAACAGAACGCACTGTTCCCTGGGCACAGATTGAACAATTCTTGTTCGCTCTCTATGGTTTGCTTATCGCCCGACAAAAGGAACATGCTAATGATCAGTCTCGTCCCGCCTCTGCTTTCCAGAACCGCGCTTCTCTTTCTGCTCATGGCCACAGGCGCAGCCACCGCCGCCCGCCCGGCAGCGGATATTATTTTACATAACGGTAATATCATCACTCTGAATGATGCCCAGCCGCAGGCCAGCGCGCTGGCGATTTCCGGCTCGCGGATTGTGGCGATTGGCGATGATACGGCGACAAATGAATGGCGCGGCGACCATACCCGTACCATCGATTTACAGGGTAAAACCGTGATACCCGGCCTGACCGATACCCACATTCACGCCATTCGCGGCGGACAAACCTGGACATTCGAAACCTACTGGTACGACAGCCCTTCGCTTAAAGACGCGCTGGATAAATTACGCGCCGACGCTAACCGTCGTCCCCACGATCAATGGGTAGCCGTAGTGGGATCGTGGATACCGGCGCAATTTGCAGAAAACCGGGCGCCGACGGTAGCCGAATTGAGCCACGCCCTTCCCGATCATCCGGCTTATATTCAGTATCTTTACGACTATGCGTTAGTGAATCAGCGCGGTATAGACGTACTTGGCCTTAACGACACCCCTCCTCCTGATTTAGCGGGAATCGGCGTAGAGCGCGACGCAAAAGGTAGCGCCACGGGGAAATTATTTGGTGACATCGCCGCGTTTAACCAGCTTTTTGCCAGCATAAGTAGTAACGCCGATCGTGAGGGTGGTCTGCGGCAATTTTTCGCTGATATGAACGCTCGCGGCGTGACCGGCATCATTGACCCCTCTGCCGGGCCTGCCGCCGCTTATGAGCCTTTATTTGCAATGCGAAACCAGGGGGATTTACCGCTGCGCGTGGGGTATCGCATTCCGGTACAGCCAGAAGCGAAAGGTCATGAAGCGCAGTGGTTCAGCAACCTGATGGCCTTTCGCCCGGCGCGTGCCGATGACGGGCAACTGGCTTTTCTTGGTCTGGGGGAAAGCCTGGTGGCCGGAATGAATGACGGCGTGCGGATGGCCCCAGGGTTTTCTTCCTCAGAGCAGGACAAAACCGCGCTTCGCCAGGTCGCGACGTTTGCGGCAAAACGGGGAATACCGCTTGAGATCCATGCCTATACCGATGACAGCGCCGACGCGATATTGACGATTTTTGAGCAGGTAGCGCAGCAGTACGATCTGCGCCCTCTCCGCTGGTCTATTGCGCATCTGAATACCGGTTCGCCACAGACGCTTGAGCGAATGCGTAAGCTGGGTCTGGCATACACTGTGCAAATGGGGCCTTACTTTGAGGGGCTTGCCATCCGTGACGCCAATCCACCCAGCGCGACGGACAATTCGCCGCCGGTTCGACTGGCGCTGGATAAAGGGCTTGTCGTAGCTGGCGGCACCGATTCGACGCGTATTGGCATTGCCGGTGTCTGGCACGCTATCGAATATCATATCACCGGTATAGCGTCAGGCGGTTCCGTGCGTAAACCCGCCAGCGAGCGGCTCACGCGTCTGGAAGCGCTAGCGTTATATACACGTCATGCCGCCTGGCTCGCCTTTGCCGAACAAAACCGGGGCCAGCTTAGCGTCGGAAAACAGGCCGATCTGGCGGTACTCAATCAGCCATTTATGACGATGCCCGAAGACAGAATTGATACCATTCGCGCTGTTTTAACGCTTGTCGATGGACGCATTGTTCACGAAAGTCCGGACCTTAACGCCGGACAATGAGGTTGTCAGTTGACGCAAAGCCTGCTTTTATAACCCACCAGCGGCGCTGACGGGAAATCTTTTCCGTCAGCGCCGCGATAGAGTTAATGTATTGAGATCCGGTGGGCGTTGATGAAAAAGCTGTTTGTGCAGTTTTACCTTTTGCTGTTCGTCTGTTTTCTGGTCATGACCTTATTGGTCGGACTGGTGTACAAATTCACTGCCGAACGCGCGGGCAGGCAATCGCTCGACGATCTGATGAAAAGTTCGCTCTATCTGATGCGCAGCGAACTGCGGGAAATTCCGCCGCGTGAATGGGGGAAAACGTTAAAAGAGATGGACCTGAACCTCTCTTTCGATTTACGCGTTGAACCGTTAAATCATTATAAGCTTGATGCCGCCACCACGCAGCGACTGCGTGAAGGCGATATTGTCGCGCTTGACGATCAATACACCTTTATTCAGCGTATCCCGCGCAGCCATTACGTCCTGGCGGTTGGCCCGGTTCCCTATCTCTATTTCCTGCATCAAATGCGACTGCTGGATATCGCCTTAATGGCGCTCATTGCCTTTTCTCTCGCCTTTCCTGTGTTTATCTGGATGCGCCCGCACTGGCAAGAAATGCTCAGGCTCGAATCCGCCGCGCAGCGCTTTGGCGAGGGTCATTTGACTGAACGCCTGCACTTCGATAATGGCTCCAGTTTCGAACGTCTGGGCGTCGCGTTCAACCAGATGGCGGATAACATTAATGCCCTGATCGCCAGTAAAAAACAGCTGATTGACGGTATCGCCCATGAGCTTCGCACGCCGCTGGTACGTTTACGCTATCGGCTTGAAATGAGTGAAAATCTGACACCGCCGGAATCACAGGCGCTCAATCGCGATATTGGTCAACTGGAAGCGCTGATTGAAGAACTGCTCACCTATGCGCGCCTTGACCGACCACAAAATGAACTGATGTTGACCGAACCCGACCTCCCCGCATGGTTGCTCGCGCATTTGCAGGATGTGCAGAGCGTGACCCCGGAACGTGCCGTAAACCTTCTCACATCTGTAATCGGCGATTATGGCGCGCTTGATATGCGGTTAATGTCGCGAGTGCTGGATAACCTGCTGAATAATGCGTTGCGCTACAGTCGTACCACCGTTCAGGTCAGCCTGTTACTCGACGGCAGTCAGGCAACATTGATAGTCGAAGATGATGGCCCCGGCATTGAAGCGGATGCGCGTGAGCGCATATTTGAACCTTTTGTCAGACTCGACCCCAGTAGAGACCGGGCGACAGGCGGCTGCGGGCTTGGACTCGCCATCGTACACTCTATCGCCCTAGCGATGGGCGGTAGCGTCGTCTGTGACGAGAGCGAACTGGGCGGCGCAAAATTTAGTTTTCGCTGGCCGGTCTGGCACGCGATGCCCGACATGACCGCTGCCTGACGCATTTTGCACGCTGGTTGAGCGGCGGGAACTGTGCTATACAGATAGTATGTTGTAACTAAAGTGAGTGATACCATGTCCCGCTACGATCTCGTTGAACGCCTGAATGGCACTTTCCGCCAGATAGAACAACACCTGGCGGCGCTGACGGATAATCTACAGCAGCATTCGCTACTTATCGCCCGTGTCTTTTCACTGCCGCAGGTGACCAAAGAGGCGGAACATGCGCCGCTGGATACTATCGAGGTAACGCAACATCTGGGGAAAGAGGCCGAAGCGCTGGCGCTACGTCACTATCGCCATTTGTTTATTCAACAGCAGTCCGAAAACCGCAGCAGTAAAGCCGCCGTCCGCCTGCCTGGCGTTTTATGCTATCAAGTGGATAATGCGACACAGCTAGATCTGGAAAATCAGGTACAGCGCATTAACCAGTTGAAAACCACCTTCGAGCAGATGGTTACGGTAGAGTCCGGTCTTCCCTCAGCGGCACGTTTTGAGTGGGTGCATCGGCATCTACCCGGCTTAATTACTCTGAACGCTTACCGCACGCTGACGCTTATCAATAACCCCGCCACCATACGTTTCGGCTGGGCAAATAAACATATTATTAAAAATTTAAGCCGGGATGAGGTTCTGAGCCAGTTGAAAAAAAGCCTCGCGTCGCCGCGCAGCGTCCCGCCGTGGACGCGCGAACAATGGCAATTCAAGCTGGAACGGGAATATCAGGATATCGCTGCCTTACCGCAGCAGGCCCGACTCAAGATTAAGCGTCCGGTTAAAGTACAGCCGATCGCCCGCATCTGGTATAAGGGCCAGCAGAAACAGGTGCAACACGCCTGTCCCACGCCGATTATCGCGTTAATCAACACGGACAACGGCGCTGGCGTGCCGGATATTGGCGGGCTGGAAAACTATGACGCCGACAATATTCAGCACCGTTTTAAACCACAGGCGCAGCCGCTGCGACTGATTATTCCGCGACTGCACCTGTATGTGGCGGATTAACGTCCCGGCGTCATACTGCCAACCATCAACTCCGGACGTACCCAGGCGTCGAACTCCTCGTCGCTAAGGTATCCTAATGCCACGGCTGAGGCTTTGAGCGTCAGCCCTTCTTTATGCGCCTTCTTCGCAATCTCCGCCGCTTTATCGTAACCGATGTGCGTATTCAGCGCAGTGACCAGCATCAGCGACTCATTCAGCAACTGCGTAATACGCTCGCGGTTTGGCTCGATTCCTGACGCACAGTGTTTATTAAAACTCTCCATGCCATCGGCCAGCAGGCGCACCGTTTGCAGAAAATTATGAATAACCATCGGACGATAGACGTTGAGCTCAAAGTTGCCCGATGCGCCCCCCATATTGATGGCCACATCGTTACCCATTACCTGGCAACATAGCATCGTTACCGCTTCACACTGGGTCGGGTTCACTTTACCAGGCATAATGGAACTGCCTGGCTCATTCTCCGGGATAGCAATCTCGCCAATGCCGCAGCGCGGGCCGGACGCCAGCCAGCGAACATCGTTGGCGATTTTCATCAGCGAGGCCGCCAGTCCTTTTAATGCGCCATGCGCCTGTACCAACGCGTCACAGGTCGCCAGCGCTTCGAATTTATTCGGGGCGGTAACAAACGGCGCCGCGGTAATCGTCGCCAGTTCCTCGGCCACGCGCCGGGCATATTCCGGGTGGGTATTAAGCCCTGTCCCTACTGCGGTTCCGCCGAGCGCCAGTTCCGCGACGTGCGGTAAACTGTGCTCAATGTGTCTGAGGTTATGTTCCAGCATGGCTACCCAACCGGAAATCTCCTGGCCTAAGGTGAGCGGCGTCGCGTCCTGCAGGTGAGTACGGCCAATTTTGACAATATCGGCGAAAGCGTGGGATTTATCGCGAAGCGTATCCGTTAATGCGGATAATTGCGGGATGAGGTGTTCGCGTAACGCCAGTAACGCCGCCACGTGCATGGCGGTTGGGAACACATCGTTTGAGCTTTGACTCTTATTGACGTCATCATTGGGATGCACCTTGCGTTCCATACCGCGAACGCCGCCCAAAATTTCACTGGCGCGGTTCGCTAACACCTCATTCATATTCATGTTGCTTTGCGTACCGGACCCGGTCTGCCAAATCGCCAGCGGAAACTCATCAGCATGTTTTCCCGCCAGCACTTCATCAGCCGCCTGGATAATCGCGCTGGCTTTTTCCGCCGCCAACAACCCTAAGTCCTGGTTGACCTTCGCAGCGGCGCGCTTGGTCAACGCCAGAGCGTGAATGAGCGAGACGGGCATTTTCTCCGTGGAAATCCGAAAATGCTCCAGCGAACGTTGAGTCTGCGCCCCCCACAGTTTATCTGCCGGGACTTCAATCGCGCCCATTGAATCTTTCTCGCGGCGTACCGTTACCATTACCTGCTCCTTACTCAAGTTGATGAGATCATGTGTCGACATTGCTCACATGTTTGCGGTCTTATGAGTATTAACGATAACAACACAACGGTGTAGACCGGATAAGGCGCTTGCGCCGTTCTCCGGCAAAATAGCGAATCATGTTACCGCCCCGCAGGGCGGCGACATTACTTAACGCAGCGTGCGCACTGCGATGACTGAATCTGCTGGAAGAAATCGTTGCCTTTATCATCCACCAGAATAAAGGCCGGAAAATCCTCCACTTCAATTTTCCAGATAGCCTCCATACCCAGTTCAGGATATTCCACGCACTCCAGGCGCTTGATACTGCCCTGCGCCAGAACGGCTGCCGGGCCGCCGATACTGCCCAGGTAGAAGCCGCCATGTTTCTTACAGGCATCGGTCACCTGCTGGCTGCGGTTGCCTTTCGCCAGCATGATCATACTGCCGCCCTGCGACTGGAGCTGATCAACATAAGAGTCCATTCGTCCTGCGGTAGTCGGCCCAAGCGACCCGGAGGCATACCCTTCCGGCGTTTTTGCCGGCCCCGCATAATAGATAGGATGATCTTTGATGTACTGCGGCAAACCTTCGCCGCTGTCCATCCGTTCTTTCAGTTTAGCGTGCGCGATGTCGCGGCCCACAATAATCGTGCCGTTCAGCGACAGGCGCGTTGATACCGGATACTGCGACAGTTGTTGCAGTATCTCGCTCATGGGACGGTTAAGATCAACGCGCACCGCCTCGCCCTCTCCCGCCTGGCGCAGCGCCTCTGGAATATATTTACCGGGATTGCGCTCCAGCTTCTCGATCCAGATCCCGTCCCGGTTGATCTTCGCTTTAATGTTTCGATCCGCGGAGCAGGACACGCCCATACCTACCGGACACGATGCCCCGTGGCGCGGCAATCGGATGACACGAATATCGTGAGCGAAATACTTGCCGCCGAACTGCGCGCCTAAGCCAAGATTTTGCGCCTCAAGCAACAATTCTTTTTCCAGCTCAATATCGCGGAAGGCCTGCCCGTGTTCATTGCCTTCGGTCGGTAGCGCATCATAGTATTTTGCCGAGGCCAGCTTAACGGTCTTCAGGTTCGCTTCCGCCGAGGTGCCGCCAATGACAAACGCAATGTGATACGGCGGACAGGCGGCGGTGCCCAGCGTACGCATCTTATCGACGAGATAATTTTTGAGCTTACCCGGCGTCAGAAGCGCTTTTGTCTCCTGATAGAGGTAGGTTTTATTCGCCGATCCGCCGCCTTTAGCGATACAGAGGAATTTATATTCATCGCCATCGACGCTGTAGAGATCGATCTGCGCCGGCAGGTTAGTACCGGTATTGACCTCTTTGTACATATCCAGCGCC
Organism: Salmonella sp. SAL00670; assembly: GCF_046552235.1. Lineage (NCBI taxonomy): Bacteria > Pseudomonadati > Pseudomonadota > Gammaproteobacteria > Enterobacterales > Enterobacteriaceae > Salmonella > Salmonella sp. SAL00670. Next base: position 664,640 of record NZ_JBGDUO010000001.1, on the reverse strand, counting down.
GCGTTCTGTGAATAGCGCAGGTTATCTTCGATATAGGTATTATATACGCCGCGAGCCAGCGCCGCTTCATCACCTCCGCCAGTCCAGACGCGTTGGCCTTTTTTGCCGACAATAATGGCCGTACCGGTATCCTGGCAGGTGGGCAACACGCCCTTGGCCGCGATATCGGAGTTTCGCAGGAATTGCAGCGCGACATATTTGTCGTTTTCACTGGCCTGCGGATCGCGCAGAATATCCGCCACCTGCTGCTGATGCGCGGGACGTAACATAAAAGACGCATCGTGGAAGGCCTGACGCGCCAACAACGTTAGCGCTTCCGGCGCGACTTTCAGGATCTCTTGTCCTTCGAATTCGGCGACGGAAACATGTTCGCTGGTCAACAAGTAGTACTCGGTATCGTCCTTTTTGAGGGGAAAAGGGTCTTGATAAAAGAAGGGTTTGTTTGACATTGTGCTCTCACTTACCGCTCGGTATGGTTATTCTCTGGGCAGGTGTTCCATTGCCCGACTCAAAGCGAGTAACACTATCCTACACAATTTTTTAACAAAAACTGAGACAAGTACGACTTTTTACGCCCGGAGGTTACTTCATGCGGGTTTCTTGGTTTAATACCTCCCATTGATCTCCACATTGAAACAGGGCTTGATAATGCAAAAACTCATTAACTCAGTGCAAAACTATGCCTGGGGAAGTAAAACTGCGTTAACGGAACTTTATGGCATCGCCAATCCGCAGCAGCAGCCAATGGCTGAACTCTGGATGGGCGCGCATCCCAAAAGCAGCTCGCGAATCACCACCGCCAACGGCGAAACCGTCTCCCTGCGTGACGCCATCGAAAAGAATAAAACCGCCATGCTGGGCGAAGCGGTAGCCAACCGTTTCGGCGAACTGCCGTTTCTGTTTAAAGTACTGTGCGCCGCGCAGCCGCTCTCTATTCAGGTGCACCCGAATAAGCGCAATTCCGAAATCGGTTTCGCGAAAGAAAATGCGGCGGGTATCCCCATGGATGCCGCAGAGCGGAACTATAAAGATCCTAACCATAAACCAGAGCTGGTTTTTGCCCTGACGCCTTTCCTGGCGATGAACGCGTTCCGCGAATTTTCTGACATTGTCTCTTTACTGCAACCTATCGCCGGCGCGCATTCCGCTATCGCCCACTTTTTGCAGGCGCCGAATGCTGAACGTCTGAGCCAGCTTTTCGCCAGCCTGTTGAATATGCAAGGCGAAGAAAAATCCCGCGCGTTAGCCGTACTCAAAGCGGCGCTTAACAGCCAGCAAGGCGAACCGTGGCAAACGATCCGCGTGATTTCAGAGTATTATCCTGACGACAGCGGGCTTTTCTCTCCTTTGTTGCTGAATGTGGTCAAACTGAATCCCGGCGAGGCGATGTTCCTGTTTGCCGAAACGCCTCATGCTTATCTGCAGGGCGTTGCGCTGGAAGTCATGGCAAACTCCGATAACGTTCTGCGCGCTGGCCTTACGCCAAAATATATCGACATCCCTGAGCTGGTCGCGAACGTGAAGTTCGAACCTAAGCCTGCTGGCGAGTTACTGACTGCCCCGGTAAAAAGCGGCGCGGAGCTGGACTTCCCAATTCCGGTTGACGATTTTGCTTTTTCACTGCACGACCTGGCGCTTCAGGAGACGAGCATCGGCCAACACAGCGCCGCGATTCTGTTCTGCGTTGAGGGTGAGGCGGTGTTACGTAAAGATGAACAGCGTCTGGTACTGAAGCCGGGTGAATCTGCCTTTATCGGCGCGGATGAGTCTCCGGTTAACGCCAGCGGCACGGGCCGTTTAGCGCGTGTTTATAACAAGCTGTAGCAACGTACTGAATTTTTTAACAACTCTTGCTAAGCTTATAACAGACGTAAAACTCCTCCAGGCGGTTTAATCCGCCTGGTTTCATTTTTATGGACAATTGATATGAAAAAAACACTGGTAGCTGCAGGTGTAGTAATTGCACTTGGCATCGTCTGGACAGGCGGCGCCTGGTATACGGGGAAAAAGCTGGAGAACCATCTTGCAGAAATGGTGACTCAGGCCAATGAACAGCTCAAGCGTACTGCGCCGGAGGCCGGTGTCGAATTAAGTTATCAAAACTACCAGCGTGGCGTGTTCAGTAGCCATCTGCAACTGGTTGTCAAACCGGTTGCCGGCGCAGACACTACCTGGTTGAAGCCCGGGCAAAGCATTGTGCTGGACGAGTCCGTTTCACATGGCCCCTTCCCGCTCGCCCAGCTCAAAACGCTCAATCTGATCCCTTCTATGGCGTCGGTAAAAACCACCCTGGTGAATAACGATGCGGCAAAACCCCTCTTTGATATCGCGAAAGGCGACACGCCCTTTGTTATCAATACCCGCATTGGTTATGGCGGCGATACCCGCTCCGATATCTCTCTCAAGCCGTTAAACTACGAGAATGCCGGTGAAAAGGTCGCCTTTAGCGGCGGCGAGTTCCAGCTTAACGCCGATAAAGACGGTAATGTGGTTTCGCTGTCAGGCGAAGCGCAGAGCGGCCTGGTCGATGCCGTTAACGAATATAATCAGAAGGTCCAACTCACCTTTAATAATTTGAAAACAGACGGTACCAGTAAGCTGGCAAGCTTTGGCGAACGTGTGGGCGACCAAAAGTTAACGCTGGATAAACTGTCCATCGCCATTGAGGGTAAAGAGATGGCGGTGCTGGAAGGGATGGAAATTGCCGGCAAGTCCGATCTCGTCAACGACGGAAAAACCATTAACAGCCAGTTGGATTACTCGCTTAACAGCCTGAAAGTGCAGAATCAGGATTTGGGCAGCGGTAAATTAACGCTGAAAGTCGGTCAAATCGACGGCGAAGCCTGGCACCAGTTTAGTCAGCAATATCATGCGCAAACGCAGGCGCTGTTGAATCAGCCGGACGTGGCGCAGAATCCTGAGCTTTATCAGCAAAAAGTCACTGAAGCGTTCTTTAGCGCTCTCCCCGTGCTGTTAAAAGGCGATCCGGTACTGACCCTGGCGCCGCTTAGCTGGAAAAACGCCAAAGGGGAAACCACGCTGAATCTGTCGCTGTTCCTCAAAGATCCGGCAACCACAACGGCACAACCGCAAACGCTGGCGCAGGAAGTCGACCGCTCCGTGAAATCGCTGGATGCGAAACTGGCAATTCCGATGGACATGGCGGTCGAGTTTATGACGCAGATAGCAAAGCTGGAAGGCTATCAGCAGGATGATGCGGAAAAACTGGCAAAACAGCAGGTTCAGGGGCTGTCCGCAATGGGTCAGATGTTCCGACTGACAACGCTGAAGGATAATACTATCGCCTCCAGTTTGCAGTATGCCAATGGCCAGATCAAGCTCAACGGACAAAAAATGCCGTTGGAAGACTTTGTCGGCCTGTTTGGGATGCCGGCGCTTTCCGTTCCGGACGTTCCGGCGCTGCCTCAACAATAATCGCCTTGCCGGGTGTCGCGACGCTGCACCCGGTCTGCGCCGAACGACGCGCAGCCTCTACTTTTGCGTTACCAGGCGAGCGGCTATCGTTTGACTCCGCACATGGTGCTCGTCGTGAGCATTAGGCGGCACGGAAAACATCGTGAGTCTGGACAACTGCATCCCCCTACGCCTGTCAGTGAAAGATATGTCGTTTGTCGATGTCCAGGCATTGAAGGACAATCACGCGACAGGCATCGTACAGCTCAATCAGCATAATTTGCAGGTAATTATCGGCCCGCAGGTTCAGTCGGTAAAAGATGAAATGGTTGGCCTGATGAATACCGTTCAGGCATAAGGAAGGGATATGTTCGATTTTTCACAGGAAGTTGACCGACGCGGGACATGGTGTACGTAGTGGGATTATGTCGCCGATCGTTTTGGCGAAGCCGATCTGCTCCCCTTTACGATCTCGGATATGGATTTTGCCACCGCACCGTTCGCTGATACCGTCTACAAGCGGGGGGTTGACCCTTTATCCTGAGAGGCGATAACAGAGACAACCCCCGTGAGCTGACCGGGGGCGCGTTACAGAGAATGATACAAAATTTCTCCCGCGCTCTCGCGAAGTTGCAACGTAATGACTCCGTTTTTGCAAAATTTCCAGAGCATTATCAATCTGTAGTATAATGGTGCGCACTTTTATTAAAAATTGAGTGCGCCCATGATTGATATTACGCTTCCTTTGACTGACATCCACCGCCACCTTGATGGCAACATTCGCGCCCAAACAATTCTGGATCTTGGTCGGCAGTTCAACATCGCCCTTCCCTCCCAAACGCTGGAAACGCTGATTCCGCATGTCCAGGTCACCTCAACCGAACCCGATTTAGTGAGCTTTCTCACTAAGCTCGATTGGGGGGTAAAAGTCCTGGCATCGCTTGACGCCTGCCGCCGTGTAGCCTTTGAAAATATTGAAGATGCCGCACGTAACGGCCTGCATTACGTCGAGCTTCGCTTTTCGCCCGGCTATATGGCGATGGCGCATCAGTTACCGATCGCAGGCGTGGTTGAAGCCGTTATCGACGGCGTACGCGACGGCTGTAACACGTTTGGCGTCGAGGCGCGACTCATTGGCATTATGAGCCGTACCTTCGGCGAGGCGGCATGTTTACAGGAGCTTGATGCGCTGCTGGCGCACAGAGAGAAAATCACCGCGCTGGATTTAGCCGGTGATGAGCTGGGCTTTCCCGGCAGTCTGTTTTTGTCGCACTTTAATCGGGCGCGCGATGCGGGCTGGCATATTACCGTTCACGCAGGCGAAGCCGCAGGGCCAGAAAGTATCTGGCAGGCGATTCGCGAACTGGGGGCCGAACGTATCGGACATGGCGTAAAAGCTGTCGAAGATCGCGCGTTAATGGATTTTCTTGCACAGCAGCGTATCGGTATTGAATCCTGTCTGACCTCGAATATTCAGACCAGTACCGTCGCATCGCTGGCAGATCATCCGCTCAAAACCTTCCTTGAGCATGGCGTTCTCGCCAGTCTTAATACGGACGATCCGGCTGTTCAGGGCGTAGATATTATCCATGAATATCATGTCGCCGCGCCAGCGGCAGGATTGAGCCGCGAACAGATTCGCCAGGCGCAGATTAACGGTCTGGAAATCGCCTTTCTGAGCGATAGCGAAAAACGTGCGCTGCGCGAAAAAGTGGCCGCGGCGTAAGATTGCTTTATTGACACTAACGCTCTTCTCCGCCTGCGGTTTAATGCTATCCCAGGCGGAGAAATGCGACATCTCAGGCAAGACACAGCGTCGCGCGATGTTTTGCCGATTCCATGCCCAGTTCAATCAACTCCATAATTTGAATCGCCTGACTTGCCGGCACGGGATTTTCACCGTTACCGTTTAACGCATCGCGGATAGCGGCATAATATGCCGGATAGTTACCCGGCAACGTAAGCCAGTTCTCTTCTTTGCGCGTCTCTCCCTCAACCAGGGTCAATACGCCGTCACGCATGTCGTATCCCCAGTCTTCCTGCGGTAAACGCTCGCCGTTTTTTAACCGTTCTTCCTGGGGATCGAGGCCATATTTAACATAGCTACCGCGCGAACCATGAACGATGTATCGCGCGGATTCCGCCGCGGCCAGCATCGTACCGTGCAAAATCACGCGGCGCTGGGGGTAGGATAAAATCGCGTGGAAATAATCTGTAGATTGCGCGCCCGGACGCAGTTGCGCTAAATCCACCGTCATGCTGACCGGCAGGCCAAAAAGTTGAATGGCCTGATCCAACAAGTGCGGCGCCAGATCGTACCAGATACCACTTCCCGGCCCGCCTTGCTCGCGCCAGCGGTCGCGCACCTGGGGACGGAAGCGATCAAAGTGGGATTCAAACAAGGACACCTCGCCGAGCACGCCATCCGCCAGCAAGGCCTTCAGCGTCAAAAAATCGCTGTCCCAGCGTCGGTTGTGGAAGACGGAAAGTACCCGACCAGTGCTCCGCGCAAGCGCATCCAATTCTCGCGCCTGTGACAGTGTCACGGTAAAGGGTTTATCAACCACCACATGCTTACCGGCTTCCAGCGCAGCTTTCGCCAGCGGGAAATGGGTATCGTTGGGCGTCGGGATCACGATCAGGTCGATATGCGGATCGTTAAATAAATGTCGGGGCTCAGAGACCACGGAAACCGCCGGCCAATCTGCTTTCACTTTTGTTTCATCGCTGCTGGATACCGCCGCAAGCTCTAGCCCTGGCGTTCCCATAATTAAGGGCGCATGAAAGGTTTTACTGGCGTAGCCATAACCGATTAACCCAACGCGGATTTTATCATTCATCTCACTGCCTCCGGTTTTAGATATCGCTATTCCACACCATCGTGCGATTAGCCGCAATAGCGTCCTGACCATCAACGTAGCATCAAATGATTAACTTGTTACAGAACAGAGGCTGAAAACGTTTCCCTCCCTCTTGCCGACCGTTCGCCAGGAAAGTAACATTTACCCCCTGTGTTTATGGATAAATCAAAGCAAATGTCGTCAATAATGAATCGTCTTATTGAATTAACTGGGTGGATAGTTCTCGTTATCTCAGTCATTCTTTTAGGTATTGCCAACCATATTGACAATTACCAACCACCAGAGCCCACGGCTTCCGTCCAGAAGAAGTAAGCGTCAGATAATGTAAAGGCATTTTCGCGTGGTACGGTAAGCGGCGCCCCGGGGGGTGCAAAGAAAAGTCAAAAACCGGCAAAAAAAACGAAATATGTCCTATCTGGTCTGACGTTTATTGCCTGTTGTAGGAAAGCGCGTTAACCTTTCGCCCTAGGCGCCATGTGGCGCCTGACTCTTTACCGGTAAGAATATTCCCTTTTTACCTGCACCCCTGACCTCTCACTGGTGCGGTTTTGTTTATTTTTTATCAGTGACTACTCCGTTGGCATTATATTTAATATGGATCAACTTTATATGACTGTTCAGGATTATCTATTAAAATTCCGCAAAATTAGTTCGCTCGAAAGTCTGGAAAAACTGTTCGACCACCTTAACTATACCCTTACTGATGACATGGACATTGTTAATATGTATCGCGCTGCAGATCACCGCCGTGCCGAACTGGTTTCCGGAGGACGCCTGTTTGATGTAGGTCAGGTTCCGCAATCCGTCTGGCGCTATGTGCAATAAAGAAAGTAGCGTTTAACATCAAAAACCTTATAATATTTGCCCCAAAATGAGCGGCATGACCGTTAATGCGCGTAACCCCGGAGAAGATATGACTACAACACCGCCACAACGAATTGGAGGCTGGCTTCTTGGCCCGTTAGCCTGGCTGTTAGTCGCGTTGTTGAGCGCCTCGCTGGCGTTATTACTCTACGTTATGGCGCTTGCCACACCGCAAACGTTCAAGACGCTTAGCGGACAGGAAACCGGTAATTTACTGCTATGGGGCATTTCATTTATTACCGCTATCGCCATGTGGTACTATACCCTGTGGTTGACGATCGCATTCTTCAAGCGCAGACGCTGCGTGCCGAAGCATTACATTATCTGGCTGCTGGTGTCGGTGTTACTGGCGGTTAAAGCATTTGCCTTTTCGCCCGTCTCAGATGCCTTTGCCGTGCGTCAGTTACTCTTCCCACTGTTGGCAACGGCGCTCATTGTGCCTTATCTCAAACGTTCAGCGCGCGTTAAAACAACGTTTGTTAATCCGTAATAACCCTACAGTTAACCTGTTGTCGCCTGTGGTAGTTTGACAGATAATAGGCGGCTTTTTTATTTCAGGCCGAAACATGACTGATTACCTGCTGCTCTTTGTCGGAACTGTACTGGTCAATAACTTTGTACTGGTCAAATTCCTGGGCCTTTGTCCCTTTATGGGCGTATCCAAAAAACTGGAAACCGCCATGGGGATGGGCCTCGCGACGACCTTTGTCATGACGCTGGCGTCGATATGCACCTGGCTTATCGACACCTGGATACTTATTCCGCTGGATCTGATTTATCTGCGGACGCTAGCCTTTATCCTCGTCATTGCTGTGGTCGTGCAATTTACCGAAATGGTTGTGCGGAAAACCAGCCCGGCGTTATACCGCTTGTTAGGCATCTTCTTACCACTGATTACCACTAACTGTGCGGTTCTGGGCGTAGCGTTACTGAATATTAATCTCGGTCATCACTTTCTTCAGTCGGCGCTGTACGGATTTTCCGCCGCCGTCGGTTTTTCATTAGTGATGGTTCTGTTCGCCGCCATCCGCGAACGCCTTGCCGTGGCGGATGTGCCCGCCCCTTTTCGTGGTAACGCGATAGCATTGATTACCGCAGGATTAATGTCTTTGGCCTTTATGGGCTTTAGTGGTTTGGTGAAGTTGTAATGAATACTATCTGGATTGCCGTTGGCGCCCTGACCCTTCTGGGCCTGGTGTTCGGCGCCATTCTGGGTTATGCCTCCCGCCGATTCGCGGTTGAAGATGATCCGGTTGTTGAAAAAATCGATGCGATTTTGCCGCAGAGCCAGTGTGGTCAGTGCGGCTATCCCGGCTGCCGCCCCTACGCCGAAGCCGTGGGTCTCCAGGGCGAGAAAATCAATCGTTGCGCGCCCGGCGGCGAAGCCGTCATGCTGAAAATTGCAGAGTTGCTAAACGTAGAGCCGCAGCCATGCGATGGTGAAGAACAGCAGGCCGCGCCAGTACGTATGCTGGCAGTTATTGATGAAAATAACTGCATTGGCTGCACAAAATGCATTCAGGCCTGCCCGGTTGACGCCATCGTTGGCGCAACGCGCGCCATGCACACGGTCATGAGCGATCTCTGTACTGGCTGTAATCTGTGCGTCGATCCGTGTCCGACGCACTGCATCGAATTACGTCCGGTGAATGAGACGCCCGACAGTTGGAAATGGGATTTGAACACCATTCCCGTTCGCATCATTCCCGTGGAACAACATGCTTAAACTATTTTCCGCTTTCAGAAAAGATAAAATCTGGGATTTCGACGGTGGTATTCATCCGCCCGAAATGAAGACCCAGTCAAACGGCACGCCGCTGCGCCAGGTGCCTTTAGCGCCGCGCTTCGTTATCCCCTTAAAACAGCACATTGGCGCTGAGGGCGAGTTGTGCGTTAGCGTCGGCGATCGCGTGCTACGCGGCCAGGCGCTTACCCGTGGACGTGGGAGAATGCTGCCGGTACACGCGCCCACCTCCGGGACGGTTATCGCTATTGCCCCCCACTCGACGGCGCATCCTTCGGCGCTGGCGGAGTTAAGCGTCATCATTGATGCCGACGGCGAGGACCGCTGGATTGAACGCGAGGGCTGGTCTGATTACCGCGCCCACAGCCGTGAAGCGCTCATTGAACGCATTCATCAGTATGGCGTTGCCGGGCTTGGCGGCGCGGGGTTTCCCACCGGCGTTAAATTGCAGGGCGGCGGCGATAAAATCACCACGCTTATTATCAATGCCGCAGAGTGCGAACCTTACATTACGGCGGACGATCGTTTGATGCAGGACTGCGCCGCGCAGATTGTGGAAGGTATTCGCATCCTGGCGCATATTCTGCAACCGCGTGAGGTATTAATCGGCATTGAAGATAACAAACCGCAGGCTATTTCCATGCTGCGCGCCGTACTGGCTGACGCCCACGATATTTCGTTACGTGTGATCCCAACCAAATACCCTTCCGGCGGCGCAAAACAGCTCACCCAAATACTGACGGGAAAACAGGTTCCCCACGGCGGGCGCTCCTCTGATATTGGCGTGCTGATGCAAAACGTCGGTACGGCTTATGCCGTTAAACGCGCCGTGGTTGACGGCGAACCGATCACAGAACGCGTTGTCACCTTAACGGGTGAAGCGGTAAGCCGTCCGGGTAACGTCTGGGCGCGGCTCGGCACTCCCGTTCGTCATTTGCTTAACGATGCCGGGTTCTGCCCTTCCGCTGACCAGATGGTCATCATGGGCGGCCCGTTGATGGGATTCACCCTTCCCTGGCTTGACGTACCGGTCGTAAAAATCACCAACTGCCTGCTGGCGCCATCCGTGACTGAAATGGGAACGCCTCAGGAAGAGAAAAGCTGTATTCGTTGCAGCGCTTGCGCTGACACCTGCCCTGCCGACCTTTTACCGCAGCAGCTTTATTGGTTCAGCAAAGGGCAGCAGCATGACAAGGCTACCGCTCACCATATTGCTGATTGTATAGAATGCGGCGCCTGCGCCTGGGTCTGCCCGAGTAATATTCCGCTCGTCCAATATTTCCGTCAGGAAAAAGCGGAGATTAATGCGATCAGGCTTGAAGAAAAACGCGCCGCCGAAGCCAAAGCGCGTTTTGAGGCTCGTCAGGCAAGACTGGAGCGCGAAAAAGCCGCCCGCCTTGCACGTCATAAGAGTGCAGCGGTACAACCAGCGGCAAAAGATCAGGATGCCATTGCCGCTGCGCTGGCGCGGGTAAAAGAGAAACAGGCGCAGGCCACGCAACCGGTGGTTATTCAGGCGGGTAGTCTGCCAGACAATAGCGCCGTCATCGCGGCCCGTGAAGCGCGTAAAGCGCAAGCGCGCGCTAAACAAGCCGGTCATCCGGTGGCTGACAGCGCGATATCCGGCGACGATCCGCGTAAAGCCGCAGTGGAAGCGGCTATCGCCCGCGCCAAAGCTCGTAAGCAGGAGCAGCAGGCCGGAAGCGAACCTGCCGAACCGGTCGATCCGCGTAAAGCCGCGGTGGAAGCGGCTATCGCCCGCGCCAAAGCCCGTAAGCAGGAGCAGCAGGCCGGAAGCGAACCTGCCGAACCGGTCGATCCGCGTAAAGCCGCGGTGGAAGCGGCCATCGCCCGCGCCAAAGCCCGTAAGCAGGAGCAGCAGGCCGGAAGCGAACCTGCCGAACCGGTAGACCCGCGTAAAGCCGCGGTGGAAGCGGCTATCGCCCGCGCCAAAGCCCGCAAACAGGAGCAGCAGGCCGGAAGCGAACCCGCCGAACCCGCCGAACCGGTCGATCCGCGTAAAGCCGCGGTGGAAGCGGCGATCGCCCGTGCCAAAGCCCGTAAGCAGGAGCAGCAGACCGTAAGCGAACCTGTCGAACCGGCCGACCCGCGTAAAGCCGCGGTTGCTGCGGCTATCGCTCGCGTTCAGGCAAAAAAAGCAGCACAGCAGCAGGTTGTTAACGAGGACTAAATGGTATTCAGAATCGCAAGCTCGCCTTATACCCATAACCAGCGCCAGACATCGCGAATCATGTTGCTGGTAGTAATCGCCGCTCTGCCGGGGATTGCCGCGCAGACGTGGTTTTTTGGTTGGGGAACGCTTTTCCAGATCGTTCTGGCAGCCATCACAGCGCTCGTCGCGGAAGCCATTGTCCTCAGGCTGCGCAAACAATCGGTCGCCAGTCACCTGCAGGATTATTCCGCGTTGTTGACGGGGCTTTTGCTGGCGGTCAGCATCCCTCCGCTCGCGCCCTGGTGGATGGTCGTGCTGGGAACCGGATTCGCCATTATTATCGCCAAACAGTTATATGGCGGGCTGGGACAAAACCCCTTTAATCCGGCAATGATCGGTTACGTGGTGCTATTAATTTCCTTTCCGGTACAAATGACAAGCTGGTTGCCGCCTTATGAAATAGCCGCAACAACGCCCGATATGCTGGACACGTTGCGGATGATTTTTAGCGGGCATACCGCCAGCGGCGGCGATATGACGCTGCTACGTATCGGTATTGACGGTATCAGCCAGGCGACGCCGCTGGATACGTTTAAAACGTCCTTGCGCGCCGGACATTCCGTTGAGCAAATTATGCAGTACCCGATATACAGCGCCGCGCTGGCCGGCGTGGGCTGGCAGTGGGTTAACCTCGCCTGGCTTGTCGGCGGCGTATTCCTGCTGTGGCAAAAAGCCATCCGCTGGCATATCCCGGTCAGTTTTCTGCTGACGCTGGCGCTATGCGCCGCGTTAGGTTGGCTTTTCTCGCCCGCTACGCTGGCCTCGCCGCAGCTTCATCTGCTGTCAGGCGCCACCATGCTGGGCGCATTTTTTATCTTAACGGATCCGGTTACCGCCTCCACGACCAACCGTGGACGTTTAATTTTCGGCGCGCTGGCTGGGGTATTAGTGTGGCTGATTCGTAGCTTCGGCGGCTACCCGGACGGCGTTGCTTTTGCTGTCCTGTTGGCGAATATCACGGTTCCTCTGATCGACTACTACACGCGCCCCCGCGTCTATGGACATCGCAAAGGATAAACCATGATGAAAACGATTCGTAAACACGGTATTACGCTGGCGCTTTTTGCCGCAGGCTCTACGGGATTGACCGCGGTGATTAATCAGATGACAAAATCAACCATCCACGAACAAGCGCTGCAACAACAACATGCCTTGTTTGATCAGGTATTGCCGCCAGATCGTTACAATAATAATCTGCAAGAGAGTTGTTATCTGGTCGATGCGCCCGCCCTCGGCAAAGGCACACACCGTGTTTTTATCGCTCGCAAGGATGATAAACCCGTAGCGGCCATCATTGAGGCCACCGCGCCAGATGGCTATTCCGGCGCTATCCAGCTTATTGTTGGCGCAGATTTCAACGGTACCGTCCTGGGGACGCGCGTGACGGAACATCATGAGACGCCAGGGTTAGGTGATAAAATTGAGCGCCGTTTGTCTGACTGGATTACCCACTTTAGCGGTAAAACCATCAGCGGTGAAAATGATACGCACTGGGCGGTGAAAAAAGATGGCGGTGATTTTGACCAATTTACCGGGGCGACAATAACGCCGCGTGCCGTAGTGAATGCGGTTAAACGCGCCGGGCTGTACGCCGAATCACTGCCCGCTCAGCTCCCCCATTTAACCGCCTGTGGAGAATAGCCATGAGCGAAATAAAAGACATTGTTGTTCAGGGGTTATGGAAAAATAACTCTGCTCTGGTGCAGCTACTTGGCCTGTGCCCTTTACTGGCGGTGACGTCTACGGCAACCAACGCTCTGGGGCTGGGTCTGGCCACAACGCTGGTATTAACGCTGACCAACCTTACGGTGTCCGCACTACGTCGCTGGACGCCGGCAGAAATCCGTATCCCGATTTACGTTATGATCATTGCTTCGGTGGTAAGCGCAGTACAGATGCTGATCAATGCGTATGCGTTCGGTTTGTATCAGTCTTTAGGGATTTTTATTCCTCTGATTGTAACGAACTGCATTGTTGTTGGTCGCGCCGAAGCGTTTGCCGCGAAAAAAGGACCGTGGCTTTCCGCGTTGGACGGTTTTTCCATCGGCATGGGCGCGACAGGCGCGATGTTCGTGCTGGGTTCGCTGCGCGAGATCCTCGGGAATGGTACGCTTTTCGATGGCGCGGATAGCCTGCTGGGAGGCTGGGCAAAAGTATTACGGGTCGAGATATTTCACACCGACTCGCCTTTCCTGCTGGCGATGCTGCCGCCAGGCGCGTTTATCGGCCTGGGGCTCATGCTGGCGGTAAAATATCTTATTGATGAAAAAATGAAGAAACGCCGCGCCGAAACCGCGCCTTCCGCTGTTCCGGCAGGTGAAACAGGGAAAGTCTGATGAACAAAGCAAAAAGGCTGGAAATTCTGACGCGCCTGCGCGACAACAATCCGCACCCCACAACGGAACTCAATTTCACGTCGCCGTTTGAGTTGCTGATTGCCGTGTTGCTTTCCGCGCAGGCAACCGACGTCAGCGTGAACAAGGCTACCGCCAAACTTTACCCGGTCGCCAATACACCAGCCGCGATGCTGGAGCTGGGCGTAGAGGGCGTGAAATCCTATATCAAAACCATCGGCTTATTTAACAGTAAAGCGGAAAACGTGATTAAGACCTGCCGTATTTTACTGGACAAGCATAATGGCGAAGTGCCGGAGGATCGGGCGGCGCTGGAAGCGCTTCCCGGCGTGGGGCGTAAAACCGCTAACGTGGTGCTAAATACCGCCTTCGGCTGGCCGACCATCGCCGTTGATACGCATATATTTCGTGTATGCAACCGAACACAGTTCGCGCCGGGTAAAAATGTCGAGCAGGTAGAAGAGAAGTTGCTGAAAGTGGTGCCGAATGAGTTCAAAGTGGACTGCCATCACTGGTTAATTTTGCATGGCCGCTATACCTGTATCGCCCGAAAACCCCGCTGCGGCTCCTGCCTCATTGAAGATCTTTGCGAATACAAAGAAAAAGTCGATATTTGATATGGTCGGAGTGCGTCCGTCACGCCAGCGCGCTCCCACCTTCGGCCTGGATCTATTTTAGCCATCAATCATTCCAGTCTCTGTCCTTTTTCTGATGTAATGTGCTTTCGTTTTCACTCCACGTCAGGTTAATCATTTTTTTAATCGCAAAAAATTCTATCTATCCGTGATCAGGATCACTTTGATAACTTCATGTGAAATTTAATGACATCTAAGGTTACATTTACAACCGGATAGACTGACGCCCCGTTTTCACTACAAAACATTACTCTGCCATTTTTTCATATAATGGCCTATATCACTGCTTTTCACCTTAAATAGCAGAAGATATCGCCTTTCACCCAAACTAATGGCCTTTTTGCAGTGTAAAAATCTGCCATTCTTCAAATGAAGAAATTTAACGCTGGATAACATTTCTGACATCGGACGATTCAACCAGAAGAGTTATATGTAACAGATTATTACAAAGCTCTTGTCTGGAGAGGAAAGATAGTGAACATTACCTGCCGTTTCCCCTCCAATATAACAATCGGACGGATGAGTCTGACTCATCACGCGCCAGACAATCCCTGTTAATACGGGGCGTAAAAAAGAGGTAAAAGTGTCTACTGCAAACAAAAAACCAACTGAAAGCGTCAGTTTGAACGCTTTCAAACAACCGAAGGCGTTCTATCTCATCTTCTCGATAGAGTTATGGGAGCGTTTTGGTTATTACGGCCTGCAAGGCATTATGGCCGTCTACCTGGTAAAACAACTGGGTATGTCAGAAGCGGATTCCATCACCCTTTTCTCTTCCTTCAGTGCGCTGGTGTACGGCCTGGTCGCCATTGGCGGTTGGTTAGGTGATAAAATTCTGGGCACCAAACGCGTTATTATGTTGGGTGCCGTGGTGCTGGCTATCGGTTATGCGCTGGTCGCATGGTCTGGTCATGACGCTGGCATCGTCTATATGGGCATGGCGGCTATCGCTGTGGGTAACGGTCTGTTTAAAGCTAACCCGTCTTCCCTGCTGTCTACCTGCTACGCGAAGGATGATCCGCGTCTCGACGGCGCATTTACGATGTATTATATGTCCGTCAACATCGGCTCCTTCTTCTCTATGCTGGCGACGCCGTGGCTGGCGGCGCGTTATGGCTGGAGCACCGCGTTTGCGCTTAGTGTCGTCGGTATGCTGATAACCGTCGTTAACTTTGCTTTCTGCCAGCGCTGGGTGAAAAGCTACGGTTCCAAACCCGACTTTGAACCGATCAACTTCCGTAATCTGCTGCTGACCATCGTGGGTATTGTCGTTCTGATTGCGGTCGCCACCTGGCTGCTGCACAACCAGGATATCGCGCGTATGGTGCTGGGCGTAATCGCTCTTGGCATCGTCATTATCTTCGGTAAAGAAGCGTTTTCCATGCACGGCGCGGCGCGCCGTAAAATGATCGTCGCCTTTATTTTGATGCTGCAGGCGATTATCTTCTTCGTACTGTACAGCCAGATGCCGACGTCGCTGAACTTCTTTGCCATTCGTAACGTCGAGCACTCTATTCTCGGTATCGCGTTCGAACCGGAACAGTATCAGGCGCTGAACCCATTCTGGATCATTATCGGCAGCCCGATTCTGGCCGCTATTTATAACAGGATGGGCGATACGCTGCCGATGCCGATGAAATTCGCCATTGGTATGGTGCTGTGTTCCGGCGCGTTCCTGATTCTGCCGCTGGGCGCCAAATTTGCGAACGATGCCGGCATCGTATCCGTAAACTGGCTGATCGCAAGCTACGGCCTGCAAAGTATCGGTGAGCTGATGATCTCCGGTCTGGGCCTGGCAATGGTCGCACAGTTGGTTCCGCAGCGTCTGATGGGCTTCATCATGGGTAGCTGGTTCCTGACAACGGCAGGCGCTAACATCATCGGCGGTTATGTCGCCAACCTGATGGCTGTGCCGAGCGACGTGACTGACCCACTGATGTCCCTGGAAGTCTATGGTCGCGTATTTATGCAGATTGGCATAGCAACCGCCGTTATCGCCGTCCTGATGCTGCTGACAGCGCCTAAGCTGAACCGTATGACCCAGGACGATGATACCGCTGAAAAAGGCTCTAAAGCCGCTACAGTTTAATTTTCCGGGAAACAACATTCAGGCCGCTAACTGTGCGTTAGCGGCTTTTTTTTTGCTCGTCCCCGCACTACCATACTTTAAACCTCAGCAAAAAGGAGTTACCGATGAAACTGTTCTACAAACCGGGTGCCTGCTCTCTTGCTTCCCATATTACCCTGCGCGAAATTGGCAAAGACTTTACGCTTGATGGCGTCGATCTCGCAAAAAAACGCCTGGAAAACGGTGATGATTACCTGGCAGTCAACCCTAAAGGACAGGTTCCGGCTCTGCTGCTGGATGACGGTACACTGTTGACTGAAGGCGTCGCCATTATGCAGTACCTCGCCGACAGCGTTCCCGACCGCCAGCTTCTGGCGCCGGTAAGTAGCCTTGCTCGCTATCATACGCTGGAATGGCTCAACTATATTGCAACGGAACTGCATAAAGGCTTTACCCCGCTGTTCCGCCCTGACACGCCGGAAACACTCAAACCCGCCGTTCGCGCCGGTCTGGAAAAGAAATTGCAGTATGTGGATGAGTCGCTTTCAGACGACCAGTGGATTTGCGGCCAGCGTTTTACGATTGCAGACGCTTATCTGTTTACCGTATTGCGTTGGGCCTATGGCGTAAAACTGAATATGGACGGGTTAACGCATATTGAAAGTTATATGCAGCGTGTCGCAAAAAGACCGACCGTTGCGGCAGCGCTTAAAGCGGAAGGACTGAATTAATGTCATGTTGCCGGATAGCTCGCTGTACCGCCATCCGGCCTCTTTTTAGCAGCAATAATTACAGCCGCGTTGCGCTGAAGTAATGTTCAGGGTTAGCGATCCTGTCCTGGGCCGCCACGACCTGCAGTTCGTACTCCTGCATCGTTTTGGTGGCGATCATAATCTCATAGACTGCCGCCGTAACGTGCTCCAGCGCCTGCTGCAACGTCGCGCCCTGCAAAAGTTTGACCAGCAATAAACCACTGGTGACATCGCCAACGCCAACTGGCTGACGTGAACCGAAATCCACCAGCGGACGGCTAATATGCCAGGCTTCCTGCGCTGTCACCAGCAGCATTTCAAAGCGTTCTGAACTGTAACCGGCGCGGGCGAGATGTTTTACCAGTACAATTTCTGGCCCCTGAGCAATCAGTTCACGCGCCGCCTGCACGGCGTCATCCACATTATTCACGCTATGTTTGCTGAGAATTTCCAGTTCAATCAGGTTAGGCGCGATAATATCGCTGGCGGGTAGCGCATAACGCACATGGAACTCTGCGACGCCAGGCGCCACGATACAGCCCTTTTCCGGATGCCCCATCACGGGATCGCAGAAATATTTTGCCTGCGGATTTGCCGCTTTAACCTGGCGCACAATACCGAGAATGTGTTCTCCCTGCTCGGCAGATCCCAGGTAACCGCTAAGTACGGCGTCGCAGTGCGCTAACTGGCCAATGTCCGCAATCCCCTGGACAATCTCAGTCAGATGGCTGGGCGGCATGACACAGCCGGTCCATTTACCATATTGCGTGTGGTTAGAAAACTGAACGGTATTCAGCGGCCAAACATTCGCGCCAAGACGGCGCATGGGAAATTCGGCGGCGCTGTTGCCCGCATGTCCGAAAACAACATGGGACTGGATAGCGAGGATATTCTTCATTTTTTTACCTGAACATCAAAAATAAGGGAGTGATTTCTCACTCCCTGTTACTTAATGCCTTATTTCCAGCAAATCAGACAATAGTTCTTTTTGCCGCGACGTAATAAGGTGTAGCGGCCAAACAGACGGTCCTCATCGTTAAAGATGTATTCAGGATCGGATTGTTTTTCACCATTGATAGTGACAGCGTTGGAGGCGATAGTCTTACGCGCCTGACCACGCGACGGCTGGAGTTCGGCGTCTACCAGCGCTTGCATCAGGTCGGCGCCTTTTTCCATTTCAACCATCGGTACGCCGTCCTGCGCCAACTGCTCAAAGTCAGCTTCGCTCAGCGCGCTCAGTGAACCGCTGAACAGGCATTCAGTGATCCGTTTCGCCGCGACCAGCCCCTCTTCACCATGAACCAGGCGCGTCACCTGCTCGGCCAGCACATACTGCGCGCGCGGCGCTTTACCGCTGTTTTTATCTTCTTCTTCCAGGGCATTGATCTCTTCAATGTCCATAAAAGTGAAGAATTTCAGGAAGCGATAAACATCGGCATCTGCGGTGTTAATCCAGAACTGGTAGAATTTGTACGGACTGGTTTTCTTCGGATCCAGCCAGACAGCGCCGCCTTCGGTTTTACCGAATTTCGTGCCGTCAGCTTTGGTGATCAGTGGAACGGTCAAACCAAATACCTGATTCTGGTGCAGGCGACGGGTCAGGTCGATACCGGAAGTGATGTTCCCCCACTGGTCAGAACCGCCAATCTGTAAGGCAACGCCGTGCAGTTTATTCAGACAAGCGAAGTCGTACCCCTGTAGCAGGTTATAAGAGAACTCCGTGAAAGAGATACCCTGATCGTCACGGTTCAGACGCTGCTTCACCGCTTCTTTGTTGATCATCTGATTAACGGAAAAATGTTTACCGATATCGCGCAGGAAAGTCAGCACATTCATGCTGCCGAACCAGTCATAGTTATTGGCCGCGATGGCGGAGTTTTCGCCGCAATCAAAGTCCAGGAATGGGGCAACCTGTTTACGAATTTTCGCCACCCACTCCTGAACGGTCTCTTCAGTGTTCAGTTTACGCTCGGCAGCTTTAAAGCTCGGGTCGCCAATCAGACCGGTCGCGCCGCCTACCAGCGCAACAGGTTTGTGCCCTGCCTGCTGGAAGCGTTTCAGGCATAACAATGGAACCAGATGCCCCAAATGCAAGCTGTCAGCGGTAGGATCGAAGCCGCAATAGAGCGCGATCGGGCCTTGCGCCAGTCGCTCTGCCAACGCGTCTTCGTCCGTCACCTGGGCTACCAGCCCCCGCTCTTGCAATTGTTTAATCAAGTTACTGCTTGCCATCAAAATCTCCATGTATAAAACGACTGCACCTTTGCCGGTACACGACTTTTCGCCAGACGCGAAAGAGACATAGCATAAAACGGCGGATTCATCCGCACCAGTGCTTAAAACAAGATTTTTGCATCTTTAGGGCGCAAGACGGTCGATTTTCCATGCGCCGTCGTCGCGTTGGTATAAAAAGCGATCGTGCAGACGATGTTCGCCGCCCTGCCAGAACTCCATCTGTTCAATACTCACGCGAAAACCGCCCCAGAAGCTGGGTAGCGGCACTTCGCCCTGTTGAAACTTCTGCTTAAGCTCCAGGAATTTGCTTTCGAGGATACCGCGCGCGGAAATGCGGCTGGATTGTTTAGAGACCCATGCGCCGATCTGGCTGTCGCGCGGACGGCTGTGGAAATACCTCACCACCTCAAGAGTGGAGAGACGCTCGGCTTTGCCTGTCACCATCACCTGGCGTTCAAGCATATGCCAGGGAAATAACAGGCTGATACGCGGATTGTGCTCAATTTGATGCGCCTTGCGGCTTCCCAGGTTGGTATAAAAGACCAGGCCTTTTTCATCATAATGCTTGAGCAATACAATACGCTGGTACGGTTGCCCCTTGTCATCTACGGTCGCCACGACCATTGCCGTCGGATCGGCCAGTCGCGCGTCGCACGCTTGCCCAAGCCAGCGCTCAAATAAGGTTAACGGTTCAGCGGGTAAATCGCGGCGACGCAAGCCGCCTTTCGTATATTCACGGCGCAGATGCGCGATCTGCTGCAATTGGTCGTTATCAGACATGGCGTTGATCAGAAATAATCAGTGGGTGGCGCTATTGTGCGCCCCCATACTGAAAATCTCAACGCTTCGGATTTTGTAACTGACAGTTATTAAGCACAATTCTGTCTCGCTTATAGACCGTGGCGCTCTCGCCTTGCGACCAGAAAACATAAATCCCGTCGGTATAACGCGCGCCCGAGGCCGAGATTCCTTGCTTCAGGGTCAGCAGCTTATTGTCATAAACAAAACTGACCTCTTCACGCGGGTTATTGACTTTAACGGTAAGCGGCTTCTCATCACACTGGTATTCCAGCGTATCCGTTTGCATACGTTCAACAAATTGTTGATAAACGCTACAGCCGGTCAGCAGCACAGGTAAACACATTATTGCGATCTTTTTCATAGGCATATCCCGAAAGCTCTCCTGCTTCTGGAAGGGCAAACGCCCCTTCCTGACCTTGCTAGTTTACCGATATAGGGTCCGGGAAAAATTCAGTTAACTCTGAGTTATTGGGTTAGCCGGGTAAATAGCGCCTAAAACACTGGCTTCTGTAGCCCCCGTCACGGAAGGTAAATTTCCCGGCAGGCCCGCGAGCGTTCGCCAGGCAAGCCATGCAAAGGCCAGCGCTTCCATATCATCGCCGCTGATCCCCGCCTTATCGGTGGTCGAAACCTCGATACCGGGCAACAGCGCCGCCAGACGGGCCATCACTAACGGATTCCGGCTTCCGCCGCCACAGACCATCAGCCGCTCGCAGCCGCCATTGAGCAGCACCTGTTGGGCGATGGAGACCGCCGTCAGCTCCGCCAGCGTGGCCTGTACATCGCGCGCGTCTGCGCCAGGGAAAGCCGTAAGATGACGCTCTAACCAGCCATAGTTGAAATATTCGCGTCCTGTACTTTTGGGCGCCGACGCAGCAAAGTACGGATCGCGCAACATCTTTTGCAGCAATGGAAGAATAACCTGACCTTCTTTCGCCCATGCCGCGTCTTTGTCGTAGGGCTGCGCGCATTGTCGCCAAATCCACGCATCCATCAACATATTACCCGGCCCCGTGTCGTACCCGCGCACCGCCTGTCCGGGGAAAAGCAGAGATAAATTGGCGATGCCGCCGATATTCAGGACCATACGTTTTTCCGTCGGATGTCCCAACAGCGCGTGATGGAAAGCAGGCACCAACGGCGCGCCTTGTCCGCCCAGCGCAATATCCCGCCGCCGAAAATCGCCGACCACTGTAATCCCCGTATGGGCGACGATGTGATTATTATCGCCAATTTGCAGCGTATGCGGGGCCTCGCCGGTCGGTTCATGCCAGACCGTTTGCCCATGACAACCAATGGCGACGATATCCCGCGGCTGCAAACGTTGTCGCGCTAACAGCGCATTAACCGCCTGTGCAAAAAGCCGGCCTAACTGGGTATCCAGCTGGCCGAGTTGCGAGAGCGTAAGCGGCTGTCCCTGGCAAATATCGAGAATGCCTTTTTTCAGATGAACGGGAATAGGCCAGGTGAGACTTGCCTGTTGCGCAACCATAGTTTCATCAATTGCCGCCAGTACAACATCCACGCCATCAAGGCTGGTTCCGGACATAACGCCAATAAAACGGCCCGATTTCATACCTCTTCCTTTTAAGCTGGGTTAAGCCTTAACACTCGGCATAACGTATTTTGTAATGCTATGCCCACGTCACGTTTTTTGCCGTGTCGTCCACGGATATCAATGACCTATCTTTTCTTGCTTCCGACTTCGTTTAAGATTGGTTAATTAACTTCTGATTATGATTTTTACATTCTTTCAGCAGAAGATATGACCTTAACTGCATAAATGCCATATAATTTAGCTATAGGGATGCTGACATAGCGTTTCGTGAAGAACAGGAGATGGGTAAATGATTAAACGTGTACTGGCCGTTTCACTGATGGGGTTATCCTTAGCTGGGTGTGTTAACAATGATAGCCTTTCGGGTGATGTTTATACCGCATCCGAGGCTAAACAAGTTCAGAATGTAACGTACGGTACTATCGTTAACGTTCGTCCGGTTCAAATTCAGGGCGGTGATGATTCTAACGTGATTGGCGCTATCGGCGGCGCGGTGTTGGGCGGATTCCTCGGCAACACTATCGGCGGCGGTACGGGTCGTTCACTGGCGACCGCGGCAGGCGCGGTGGCTGGCGGCGTAGCGGGCCAGGGCGTCCAGAGCGCAATGAATAAAACCCAGGGTGTGGAACTGGAAATTCGTAAAGACGATGGCAACACCATTATGGTTGTGCAGAAACAAGGAAATACGCGTTTCTCGGCAGGTCAGCGTGTCGTGCTGGCCAGCAACGGCAGCCAGGTTACCGTCTCTCCACGCTAAACCAGGCTTTACGTGTGGTCACATGGCCACACGTATGCCCCTGCACCTCAATCGTGAGAGTGCAATTCCATAATATTGTGTTCAAGTTTGGCGATAAGTTTAATCAGAAGCTCAATCTCCTCTGAAGAAATCCCAGCCAAAATTTCACCGCGCGTTTTATGAATGACCGCTTCCATCTCAGCGATCAGCGGCTCCGCTTTCTCGGTCAGTTTAATGCGCTTAGCGCGACGATCGCTGGCGCAGGTTTGCCGCGAAATTAGCCCCTTATCTTCAAGTTGATCCAACGTGCGTACCAGCGATGGCTGCTCAATGCCTATCGCTTTAGCCAATTGAATCTGCGACTGGTCAGGCGGCAATTGATGAATATTGTGCAACGTGACCCAATGTGTCTGCGTCAATTCCAGAGGCTTGAGGCGATGGTCAATCAGAGCACGCCAAATGCGCACCAACCGTGCCAGATCAGAACCTAGTGGCGATTCCAATTTCATCTCCTTATAATTAGCTTGCTAAGTTATTATGCTGATTTTAGAATAGTGTGCAGTATTTGTATTCTCAAAACAAATGTATTGCTAAATTTGCTTACCAATAGACATTTTTTCAGACATAGTGCGCACCTGGCACCTGTAGCTTCAGTTTTGGCTAAAACTAAAGCATCGATGTCTGACGCAAAGGAACATTGCTTGTGAAGTGTATACTCAACGCCACAGGATTGCCCTTACAAGATCTCATGTTGGGAGCATCTGTTTACTTTCCGCCATTCTTTAAAGCCTTTGCGCTTGGGTTCGTTATCTGGTTGTTTATTCACCGACTCCTGCGTGACCGGATATACTCTGATGAAATCTGGCATCCCCTGTTAATGGATCTCTCCCTCTTTACGCTTTGCGTATGTCTGGGCCTCGTTTTACTGATCGCGTGGTAAATATGTCGTTAAAAACAATAAAATATTTTTCTACTCTCATTGTCGCCGTCGTCGCCGTTCTGGCCGCATGGTGGTTATGGAATTACTATATGCAGTCACCGTGGACGCGCGATGGTAAAATCCGCGCGGAACAGGTCAGCGTAACGCCGCAGGTTTCTGGCAGCATTACCCAACTCAATATCAAAGATAATCAGTTCGTCAACGCCGGGGACGTTCTTTTTGTCATTGATAAAACGCCCTTCCATATTGCAGAACTTAACGCGCAGGCGCAGTTGGCCAAAGCGCAGTCCGATCTGGCAAAAGCGAATAATGAAGCCGATCGACGTCGACATTTATCGCGTAACTACATCTCTGCTGAAGATCTGGATAGCGCCAATCTGAATGTTAAAGCGATGCAGGCCAGCGTAGATGTCGCACTGGCGACGTTAAAACAGGCGCAGTGGCAGCTTAGCCAGACGGAAGTAAAAGCGCCGGTATCCGGCTGGGTGACCAACCTTTCCACGCGTACCGGTGATTATGCCAGTACCGGTAAGCCACTTTTCGCCCTGGTAGATAGCCATTCATTTTATGTAATGGGATATTTCGAAGAAACCAAACTACGCCATATCCGCGAAGGTGAGCCTGCATTAATAACACTGTATAGTGGCAATGTTAAGTTACAGGGTCACGTTGGCAGTATCGGGCGCGCTATTTACGACCAAAGCGTGGAAAGTGACTCCGGTTTAGTGCCCGATATTAAACCCAACGTACCGTGGGTACGTCTGGCGCAACGCGTACCGGTACGTATCGAATTTGACGCTTTGCCGCAGGATATCACGCTCGTCTCCGGCACTACCTGCAGCGTAGCCATTGGGCAGCGGTAATGAAACTCTCCCTGCCAGCCCTGCGAAATACGCCCTGGTTTAAAGCGACCTCCGGCCAGTGGCGTTACGCGTTGCGCAATACCATTGCCATGTGTCTCGCGCTGACATTCGCTTATTATCTCAATCTGGATGAGCCCTACTGGGCGATGACTTCGGCCGCAGTGGTGAGCTTTCCGACCGTAGGCGGCGTAATCAGTAAAAGTCTGGGGCGTATTGCCGGGAGTTTACTCGGCGCGACCGCCGCGTTGATTATTGCCGGCCATACGCTGAATGAACCCTGGTTGTTCTTATTTAGCATGGCCGTCTGGATCGGTTTTTGTACCTGGGCCTGCGCGCATTTTACCAATAATGCCGCTTATGCTTTCCAGTTGTCCGGCTACACGGCGGCGATCATCGCGTTCCCGATGGTTAATATTGTAGAAATCACGCAGTTGTGGGATATCGCCCAGGCACGTGTATGTGAAGTTATCGTCGGCATCCTCTGTGGCGGCATGATGATGATGATCCTACCCAGCACATCGGATGGTACCGCCCTGCTCACCGCGTTGAAAAACATGCATGCGCGCTTGCTGGAACATGCCAGTCTACTGTGGCAGCCGGAGACTACCGACGCTATCCGCTCCGCGCATGAGGGGGTCATTGGGCAAATCCTGACCATGAACCTGCTGCGTATTCAGGCCTTCTGGAGTCACTACCGTTTTCGCCGCCAGAATGCATTGCTAAATGCATTGTTACACCAGCAATTACGGCTAACCAGCGTGATCTCCAGTCTGCGTAGAATGCTTTTAAATTGGCCGACGCCGCCGGAAAACAGCCGCGAAGTCATTGAACAACTCTTAGCTGAGTTGGCAAAACCGCGCGCGGACAGCTACACCGTGGCGCGGATTATTGCGCCGCTACGCCCGCAGGATGAACAGGATTATCGTCACCTCGCGTTCTGGCAGCGATTACGCTATTTTTGCCAGCTATATCTGCGCAGCAGCCGTCAGTTATATCTGATCGAAAGCGGCGCGCCGGTAGATCAAATCCATATCCGCCGCACTCCCGGCCTTGCGCGGCATACGGATAACGCAGAGGCCATCTGGAGCGGCGTGCGTACCTTTTGCACGCTCACGGTAATTGGCGCCTGGAGTATTGGCGCGCAATGGGAATCCGGGCCCGGCGCATTAACCCTGGCGGCGATCAGTTGCGTCCTCTACTCCATCGTCGCCACGCCGTTTAAGTCGCTTTCCTTATTGATGCGTACTTTAGTGCTGCTGTCCTTATTCAGCTTCGTGGTGAAATTTGGCCTGATGGTGCAAATCACCGATCTGTGGCAATTCTTGCTTTTCCTTTTTCCGCTGTTCGTCACGATGCAACTGCTTAAACTGCAGATGCCTAAGCTGGCGGGACTGTGGGGGCAGCTTATCGTTTTTATGGGCTCATTCATCGCCGTGACCAATCCACCGGTGTACGACTTCGCCGACTTCCTTAACGATAATACCGCCAAGATCGTCGGCGTCGCGATTTCCTGGCTGGCGTTTGCGATTTTGCGCCCCGGTTCCGATGCCGTAAAAAGCCGCCGCCATATCCGCGCGCTACGCCGGGATTTCGTCGATCAGCTTAGCCGTCACCCTTCCCATAACGAAAGCGAGTTTGAATCGCTGACCTATCATCACGTCAGTCAGCTCAGCAATAGTCAGGATGCGCTGGCGCGCCGGTGGTTATTACGTTGGGGAGTGGTGCTGCTGAACTGCTCGCATGTGGTGTGGCAGCTGCGCGCCTGGGAGTCGCGTTCCGATCCGCTTTCCCGGGTGCGGGATATTTGTATATCCCTGCTGCGCGATGTGATGAGCGAGCGCGGCGTGCAGCAACGCCCGCTTGCCGTCACGCTACAGGAATTACAGCGTATCTGCGACACGCTCGCACATCATCATCAACCCGCCGCGCATGAGCTGGCGGCGATTATCTGGCGTTTACACTGTTCGCTGTCGCAGCTGGAACAGGCTCCAGCGCAGGGAACACTGTCTCCGGGTTATTTAATGACGCCGCAGGCGTAACGCATTCCGCCGCCGCCGAGCGGTTTCGGCTGATCGGACATGTTATCGCCGCCCACATGGATCATGAGCGCTTTATCTTTCACTTCATCAAGAGACTTCAGACGTGGCGCAGTAACCGGTTCGGTGGCGATACCATCATTATTAACGACTAACACCGGGAGGTCGCCCAGATGCCCCTGGCCTTCCGGCCCTTCATGCTTGCCGGTATTTTGTGGGTCCAGATGACCACCAGCGGCTTCTGCGGCAACCGCTTTGCCGTCTTTAATCGCGGGCTGGCAGCTACCGTTGGCATGAATGTGAAAACCATGCTCGCCCGGCGGCAACGCTTTAAGGTGTGGGGTAAATTTTAAGCCGCCTTCGGTTTCATCGATGACGACGGTGCCGATAGACTGTCCTACGCCTTGCGCCGTCACCAGATTCATCTCTACTTTCTCGCTGGCGGCCTGCGCACCCGCACAGGCCAGCAGCGTCACCATCGCTAAACTTAATCGCTTCATAAAACCTCCGTTACATGTGGTCGCCTGTTAAGTGTAAACCACTGGCGAAAACATGTACGGAAAGTCAACGAGTTGGCGATTACGGCACGTCATAACCCAGTGCCGCCTTGCGGATTCGGAACCACTGTTGACGCGTCAATGACAGCGTTTCCGCTTCTAATGCGGCGCGTACGCGTTCGATTTTACCCGAGCCAATAATCGGCAGCGGCTGCGACGGCAAACGTAAAATCCAGGCATAGACCACCTGTTCAATAGAACTGGCGTTGAGTTCTTGCGCGATAACGGAAAGTTCCTGGCGCAACGGCTGATAAGCCTCATCATTAAACAGCCGACCGCCGCCAAGACATGACCAGGCCATCGGACGAATACGCAGTTGCTGTAATTGATCTAATGTGCCGTCCAGCAACAAAGGCTGATGAACCGGCGAGATCTCTACCTGGTTGGTCGCCAGGGTGAAAGGCAGGCGCGATTGCAGCAACGTAAATTGTGCTGGCGTAAAATTAGAAACGCCAAAATGGCGCACTTTGCCGCTTTGGTGCAGATGTTGAAACGCCTCGGCGACGTCATCCGCATCCATTAACGGATCGGGACGGTGAATTAACAACATATCCAGATAATCTGTCGCCAGATTTTTTAATGACTGTTCGGCGCTCAGAATAATATGGCGGCGATCGGTAATATAATGACCGAGCCTATTTTCCGCTCTGGCGGTGGTCGCAATACCGCATTTGGTAACGATTTGCAGTTTTTCCCGCAAATGCGGCGCCAGCGTTAGCGCCTCGCCAAACGCCGCTTCGCACTGATAACCGCCATAAATGTCCGCATGGTCAACGGTAGTGACGCCCAAATCCAGATGTTCTTCGATAAAACTCACTAACTGACGCGCGGACATACTCCAGTCCATCAAACGCCAGTAACCCATGACAAAACGCGAAAATTCCGGGCCTTGTGGAGCGATGGTGACACGCTGAACCATAACAGATTCCTCATAGAGAATAATGAGGTTGAGTATACGCAATTCCGCGTTTAAAAGAGTGAAGGTTGTTGAGGATCTTCCGATGGGAGAGGCTTATTTGCGCGTATTTTACGCAAGAAACGCTGGCGACAAAGCCGCAGTACATTTTGTTTCTCGGCATCGCTCATTTTTTGCCAGTTAAACCGTTCGTCGCGGCTGCGCATACATCCCCGACAAAAGCCACGCTCATCAGACTGGCAGATACCGCGACATGGGCTTGCTACAGGAAAAAACTCCAACTGCTCGGCCACATCCCCTCCTCAACGTTTGGCGCTTATGACTATTGAAGACGCTAACTGACATTATGGCAACTCTGTTTGCAGTAGACCGACTGGTCTACTATACTGCCTGTCATGAATAAGCAAACCGAACACGATACCCGCGAACATCTGCTGGCCACCGGCGAGCAGCTTTGTATGCAACGGGGTTTTACCGGCATGGGGCTTAGCGAGTTGCTCAAAACCGCCCAGGTGCCTAAAGGGTCGTTTTATCACTACTTTCGCTCGAAAGAAGCCTTCGGCGTCGCCATGCTTGAGCGACATTACGCCTGCTATCATCAGCGTCTTACGGCGCACTTCACCTCCGGTCCCGGTAATCATCGCGATCGTCTTCTCGCCTGGTATCAGGAAACGTTAAAGCAGTTTTGCCAGCAAGGCGCCATTAGCGGTTGCCTGACGGTGAAACTGTCAGCGGAGGTCTGCGATCTGTCGGAGGATATGCGCTCTACGATGGATAAAGGGGCGCAGGAGATCATGGCACTGCTTGCACGCGCGCTGGAAGATGGCCGTAATAGCCACTGTTTACATTTCACCGGCCAGCCGTTGCCACAGGCGCAGGTACTTTATGCCCTGTGGCTGGGCGCCAATTTGCAGGCCAAAATATCCCGTAGCGCCGCGCCGCTGGAAAATGCGTTGGCGCATGTTAAGACCATCATTGCAACGCCTGAGCAGTAACGGGCGTTTTTATTTCCTTTATTACAAGACGACCGGTCTACTTATATCAGGAGCCACTATGTCATCAGCAAAACTGTTTACCCCCCTCAAGGTGGGTGCCATCACGGCGACAAATCGCGTATTTATGGCGCCTTTGACGCGTTTGCGGAGTATTGAACCGGGCGACATTCCTACGCCGTTAATGGCGGAATATTACCGTCAACGCGCCAGCGCTGGATTGATCATCAGCGAAGCCACACAAATCTCCGCACAGGCGAAAGGCTATGCCGGCGCACCGGGATTACACAGCGATGAGCAGATCGCCGCCTGGAAAAAAATCACTCAGGGAGTCCATACCCAGGGCGGCCATATGGCGGTGCAACTGTGGCATACGGGCCGTATTTCACACGCCAGCCTGCAACCAGGCGGACAAGCGCCCGTCGCGCCATCCGCTATCAATGCGGGAACCCGCACCTCTTTGCGTGACGAAAACGGCCAGGCCATCCGCGTAGAGACTTCCACGCCGCGCGCGCTGGATACTCACGAGATCCCCGGGATCGTCAACGATTTCCGCCAGGCTATCGCCAATGCCCGAGAGGCAGGCTTCGATCTGGTGGAGCTGCACTCCGCGCATGGTTATCTGCTGCACCAGTTCCTCTCACCGTCTTCTAATCACCGTACCGATCGGTACGGCGGCAGCGTAGAGAATCGCGCCCGTCTGGTGCTGGAGGTGGTTGATGCCGGCATTAAGGAATGGGGCGCGGACCGTATCGGCATCCGCCTTTCTCCTGTCGGCACTTTCCAGAATGTCGATAACGGCCCGAATGAAGAAGCTGACGCCCTTTATCTGATTGAAGCGTTAGGCAAACGCGGCATCGCTTATCTGCATATGTCTGAACCAGACTGGGCGGGCGGCGAACCGTACAGCGACGCGTTCCGTGAAAAAGTGCGCGCGCGTTTCCACGGTCCCATCATCGGCGCTGGCGCCTATACGCCAGAAAAAGCGGAAGATCTGATCGAAAAAGGGCTGATTGACGCCGTGGCGTTTGGTCGCGATTACATCGCTAACCCGGATCTGGTGGCGCGTCTGCAACGTAAAGCGGAACTTAATCCACAGCGTCCCGAAAGTTTTTATGGCGGCGGCGCGGAAGGCTACACTGACTACCCTACTCTGTAATTTCATTGATAGCGGCCTCACATCGCCGCTATACTTTGAATATCTTGACTATTTTAAGGACAACGAAAATGCGTTTATTGCATACTATGCTGCGCGTCGGCGATTTGCAGCGTTCCATCGCTTTTTACACTAACGTTCTGGGCATGAAATTGCTGCGTACCAGTGAGAATCCGGAATACAAATACTCGCTGGCCTTTGTGGGATATGGTCCGGAAACGGAAGAAGCGGTCATCGAACTAACCTATAACTGGGGCGTTGAGAGCTACGACATGGGCAATGCGTATGGGCATATCGCGCTGAGCGTTGACAATGCTGCTGAAGCCTGTGAACGCATTCGTCAGAACGGCGGTAACGTGACCCGTGAAGCGGGGCCGGTAAAAGGCGGTTCGACCATCATCGCCTTCGTTGAAGATCCGGATGGCTATAAAATCGAATTGATTGAAGCTAAAGACGCAGGCCGCGGTCTGGGTAACTGATCCCCCGCCGGGCGCAGGTCACTGCGCCCGTTGTTTTACTGCATCCCGGCGTAAAATTTGCCATAATACGCGCTGCATTTTTTCGTATTAAGAGACTCAGATGTCCGATAACGCTCAACTTTCCGGTCTGTGCGACCGTTTTCGTGGTTTTTATCCTGTCGTCATCGACGTTGAAACTGCAGGATTTAACGCTAAAACCGATGCGCTGCTCGAAATCGCCGCCATCACGCTGAAAATGGATGAACAAGGCTGGCTGATGCCGGACATGACGCTGCATTTCCATGTGGAGCCGTTCGCTGGAGCCAACTTACAGCCGGAAGCGCTTGCGTTTAACGGTATCGATCCCTCTAACCCGCTACGCGGCGCGGTGAGTGAATATGAGGCGCTACACGCTATTTTCAAAATGGTGCGTAAAGGTATCAAAGACAGCGGTTGTAGCCGCGCCATTATGGTCGCGCATAACGCCACTTTTGATCACAGTTTTATGATGGCCGCCGCAGAGCGCGCCTCGCTGAAACGTAACCCGTTTCATCCGTTCGTCACCTTTGATACTGCGGCATTGAGCGGACTGGCGCTGGGACAAACGGTGTTATCAAAAGCGTGCCTGGCGGCAGGTATGGAGTTTGACGGTGAAAAAGCCCATTCCGCTTTGTATGATACCGAGCGGACAGCGGTGCTGTTTTGTGAAATCGTCAATCGCTGGAAGCGCCTGGGCGGCTGGCCGTTACCTTTGTCGACGGACAAATAACGAGGCTAACAACGCCGCTCTTGCTTTCTATGGCAGTAAAAAAGCGACCTTTACAGGTCGCTTTCCCCTTTCACAGATTACTCTGCGTCCGGCTCCTGAGTTTTATATTTTGCAGCAGTTTCTTTAATAAGCTGCTGCAGCTCACCACGCTGATACATTTCAATCACAATATCACACCCGCCGACCAGCTCGCCGTCTACCCACAGTTGTGGGAATGTCGGCCAGTTGGCGTATTTCGGTAATTCAGCGCGAATATCCGGGTTTTGCAGGATATCAACATAGGCAAAACGTTCCCCGCAGGCTGAAAGCGCCTGAACGGCCTGCGCAGAGAAACCACAGCTTGGCAGTTTCGGTGAACCTTTCATATACAGGAGAATCGGGTTTTCAGCGATCTGGCGCTGAATTTTTTCGATAGTGGTGCTCATTGTCTCGCTTCCTTAAACTACTTTTACGACTGAAGCCTGTCATTGTAACGGGTCAGGCTGGCAACGGAAAATAACATTTTCATCATGCCTTATTATTTTACCGTCTGCGGGAATAAGTTGTATACAAAATATCTTTTAAGCGGGTTGCCGCTCAGTGATTTGTAGATAACGCGTTCGTGTTTAGCATTAATTGCTATATTTTTACATCTGTTAACGAAACACAGCTTCAGAAACCAAAAGCAATTACCAATCTGTGCTTTTGTAGATTAGAATTATCAGGTTTTGTAAATCATACGCAGGCATGAATCGCCTGCCTTTAACAGAGGATTGCTCAGTGGCGCGGATAAACAAAATCTCGATCACGCTCTGTGCTTTACTTTTTACTACTCTCCCTTTTACGCCAATGGCCCATGCTTCCAGGCAAGCCAAAGCGACGCCTGCTGTTTCTCATGTCACGAAAACGGCAGATAAAAAGAAAAGCACAACGAAAAAGATCAGTAAGACCAGCAAAAAAAACGTAAAAAAAACCTCAAAAACCAGCCGTTCTTCTTCCGCTTCTACGCCAAAACGTACCACCGCCTCCACGAAATCTCGTCATACGACACATCGTCGTAACAGAACCGCGCCCACGTCAATCGCCGCCCTCGACGTAACGGAAAAATGCACGACGCGTAAAGGCCGTAAGCCGCACTGCGTGAAGGGGAAAGGAACATTGCCGGTCTCTATTGCCGATGCGCATCGTGCAAAAGTACAAAAAGCGACGAAAACCGCGATGTCCAAGCTCATGAACCAGATTGGTAAACCGTATCACTGGGGAGGTGCGTCGCCGCGCACCGGTTTTGATTGCAGCGGTCTGGTTTATTATGCCTATAAAGATTTAGTGAAGATCCGTATCCCCCGAACGGCGAATGAGATGTATCACCTGCGTGACGCGGCGCCTATTGAGCGTAGCGAGTTGAAAAACGGCGATCTGGTGTTCTTTCGTACGCAGGGACGCGGCACCGCCGATCACGTTGGCGTCTATGTCGGCAACGGTAAGTTTATCCAGTCTCCGCGCAGCGGCCAGGAAATTAAGATCACCTCACTGAACGAAGAGTACTGGCAACGTCATTATGTCGGCGCCCGCCGGGTGATGACGCCTAAAACAATTCGCTAATATTTTATCCTGTCGTTTAACGACAGGATAACTTCTTCTTTTGCGCCACCTCTCAATTTGCTACCCTATCCTTACGCGCACCAGGGGTATTGTGCGTGCGCAATATTAATAATAAGGAGAGAAGCAATGTCGTTCGAATTACCTGCATTACCGTATGCCAAAGATGCTCTGGCGCCGCATATTTCTGCTGAGACGCTGGAATATCACTATGGCAAACATCATCAGACTTACGTGACCAATCTTAACAATTTGATCAAAGGCACGGCGTTTGAAGGCAAATCGCTGGAAGAGATCGTGCGCGCCTCCGAAGGCGGTATCTTTAATAACGCCGCTCAGGTATGGAACCACACCTTCTACTGGAACTGCCTGGCGCCAAACGCTGGCGGCGAACCGACCGGGAAACTGGCTGATGCTATCGCGGCATCTTTTGGCAGCTTCGCGGAATTTAAAGCGCAGTTCACCGATGCCGCTATCAAAAACTTTGGTTCCGGATGGACATGGCTGGTAAAAAGCGCTGATGGCAAACTGGCTATCGTTTCTACCTCAAATGCCGGTACGCCGCTGACTACGGATGCAATGCCGTTGCTGACGGTTGATGTGTGGGAACACGCGTATTACATCGACTACCGCAACGCCCGTCCAAACTATCTGGAGCATTTCTGGGCGCTGGTTAACTGGGAATTTGTTGCGAAAAATCTCGCCGCATAAGTCTGAGTACGCAGAAGGTACGCCTTCTGCGTTTTAGAGAGGGATAGAATAGAGGAGACGCCCACCCTCAGAAGAGAGGAAATCAGTGCAGAGCGGCCGTTAATCCACCTGCGACAATCACGCCCAGAACAATCAGCGTAGTAATCAACGAAAATTTCAGGTCGGTACTCATCAAGTTTTCTCCTTTTTATTCCCACACAAAAAGTGATATAGCGCATTTTTGCACATTCCCGCACAAAAATCTCTCATGTTTTATATTGATAACTGTTTTTAACGCTTCCCCTTTTCCTCAAGATCAGACAAAATTCCAGGCTTACTGAATTAGCGTAACGGCCATTGACCCCTTCCTGACGTTCCGTGTCGTTTTTCCGGCGTGCCGCAACCCTGATGTTGCGATTAGGGTGTGTGTAGGCAAACGTTTACCTGGCGTTTCTCAGGAGCTTAGCGAGGGTCTGGAGTGAAATGTAATGGCAACAATTAAAGATGTAGCGAAACGGGCAAACGTTTCCACTACAACTGTATCACACGTAATCAACAAAACGCGTTTTGTCGCTGAAGAAACGCGTAACGCGGTCTGGGCGGCAATTAAAGAGCTGCACTACTCTCCCAGCGCCGTCGCGCGTAGCCTGAAGGTTAACCATACCAAGTCGATAGGCTTACTGG
Organism: Salmonella sp. SAL00670; assembly: GCF_046552235.1. Lineage (NCBI taxonomy): Bacteria > Pseudomonadati > Pseudomonadota > Gammaproteobacteria > Enterobacterales > Enterobacteriaceae > Salmonella > Salmonella sp. SAL00670. Next base: position 630,746 of record NZ_JBGDUO010000001.1, on the reverse strand, counting down.
CGACCAGCAGCGAAGCGGCCTATTTTGCCGAAATTATCGAGGCAGTTGAAAAAAACTGTTTCCAGAAAGGCTATACGCTGATTTTAGGCAACGCCTGGAATAACCTGGAAAAACAGCGCGCCTACCTGTCCATGATGGCGCAAAAGCGCGTGGATGGCCTGCTGGTGATGTGTTCTGAGTATCCAGAACCTCTGCTTTCCATGCTGGAAGAGTATCGCCATATTCCGATGGTGGTGATGGACTGGGGTGAAGCGAAGGCCGATTTTACCGACACGGTGATTGATAACGCCTTTGCAGGCGGCTATATGGCGGGTCGTTATCTGGTTGAACGCGGCCACCGGGATATCGGCGTTATTCCCGGCCCGCTGGAGCGCAACACCGGCGCGGGGCGGCTGGCAGGCTTTATGAAAGCCATGGAGGAGGCGCTGATCAACGTGCCGGACAACTGGATTGTTCAGGGCGACTTCGAGCCGGAATCCGGTTACCACGCGATGCAGCAAATCTTATCGCAGTCACATCGCCCTACCGCCGTTTTCTGCGGCGGCGATATTATGGCGATGGGCGCGCTTTGCGCGGCTGACGAAATGGGGCTTCGCGTACCGCAGGACGTTTCGGTGATCGGTTATGACAATGTGCGTAACGCCCGTTTCTTTACCCCGGCGCTGACGACGATTCACCAGCCCAAAGACTCTTTAGGTGAAACCGCATTTAATATGCTATTGGATCGCATCGTCAATAAGCGTGAAGAGTCACAGTCTATTGAAGTTCATCCACGCCTGGTTGAGCGTCGCTCGGTCGCTGACGGCCCGTTCCGCGACTATCGGCGTTAATCCCCACTGTCGGGAGCCTCTTCTGGCTCCCGCAGCCACTCCCGATTCAACGTTTCGCTATCGCCCAAATAGTCCAGCAGCCATGCCAGCGCGGGCGAGGCTTCGTTTTGCTGCCACGTCACGCAACAGGCCGCATCGGGAAACGGATTCTCTAACGTCAGCGCCACCCATTTTCCGCTGTCTATCCACTGTCGGGCAAAATGCGTCGGCACCATTCCCACGCATAGTCCTGCCGACAGGCAGGTTGCCGATGACTCCCAGTCCGGTACGACGACCCTTTTTTGGTTATCCAGCAGCCAGGTAATCCGTTTCGGTAAGGTTCGCGAAGTGTCTTCCCTGACCAGCGACGGCCAGTTGCGCAGGGTATCATCGCTTAACGGCCCAGGCATCGACGCCAGCGGGTGATCGCTTGCCACTACGCAGCTCCAGCTCAGGGTCCCCATATCCCGAAAAGCGTAACGCCCCCCTACCGGAATCGCCTGCGTCGCCCCAATCGCCAGTTCGACACGCCCGTCGGAGAGCGCGTCCCAGACGCCGTTAAACACCTCCTGAAAAACCAGCAGTTCCACATCGTCAAAATGGCGATAGAAATCGACGATCATCTGCCGGGTACGTTCTGGTCTGACGATATTGTCCACCGCAATAGCTAACTGCCCGCGCCAGCCATTAGCAATTTGCTGACACTGTTGGCGAGTGATCTGCATTTTTTTGATAACAGAACGCCCTTCTTTTAAAAACCAGACGCCAGCAGGCGTCAGTTCAACATCACGGTGACGTCGTACAAAAAGCGGTACGGCCAGCCACTCCTCTAACTGACGAACGGTGTAACTGACTGCTGAAGGCACACGGTGCAGTTCCTGCGCCGCCGCGCTAAAACTGCCATTGCGCGCTACGGCGTCAACCACTTCAAGCGAGTATTCCGACCACATAATTTGCCTACAAAAATTTTGAATTCATTGGACAAATATTAACGTTTCACAACCGTAATTTCACTCCCTACACTCTGCGACAATGTCTGTCTGATAAGAAAGAGAAACAAATATGCAACCTGGAAAAGGTTTTTTAGTCTGGTTAGCCGGTCTTAGCGTACTGGGATTTCTGGCTACGGACATGTACCTGCCCGCGTTTGCCGCCATACAGGCGGATTTACAAACGCCTGCCGCCGCGGTCAGCGCCAGCCTCAGCCTGTTTTTAGCTGGCTTTGCCGTCGCGCAACTCCTCTGGGGACCGCTATCGGATCGTTATGGCCGTAAACCGATTTTACTGCTGGGGTTATCTATCTTTGCACTCGGAAGTCTGGGGATGCTGTGGGTAGAAAGCGCGGCAGCACTGCTGACGCTGCGCTTCGTGCAGGCCGTCGGCGTTTGCGCGGCAACGGTAATCTGGCAAGCGCTGGTGACCGATTATTATCCTTCGCAAAAAATTAACCGTATCTTCGCCACGATCATGCCACTGGTGGGCTTATCCCCGGCGCTTGCGCCCTTACTGGGAAGCTGGATACTGACGCATTTCTCATGGCAGGCGATTTTCGCCACCCTGTTCGTGATTACGTTGTTGCTGATGTTGCCGGCGCTGCGCTTAAAACCATCGGTAAAAGCGCGTACCGAGGGACAGGATAAACTCACTTTCGTGACGTTGTTACGCTCTAAAACCTATCGCGGTAATGTGCTGATTTATGCCGCCTGTTCCGCCAGCTTTTTTGCGTGGCTAACAGGGTCCCCGTTTATTCTCAGCGCGATGGGTTACAGCCCGGCAGTGATTGGCCTGAGCTATGTTCCGCAAACCATCGCTTTTCTGATTGGCGGATATGGTTGCCGCGCGGCGCTACAAAAATGGCAGGGCTACCAATTGCTTCCGTGGCTGTTAGGGCTGTATGCGCTGAGCGTTATCGCCACCTGGGGAGCGGGCCTTCTGAATAATGCCTCACTGGTGAAGATCCTGATTCCTTTCTGCGTAATGGCGATTGCTAATGGCGCCATCTACCCTATCGTCGTCGCGCAAGCGTTACGCCCTTTCCCTCAAGCCACGGGACGCGCTGCGGCGCTACAAAATACGCTGCAACTGGGGTTATGTTTCCTGGCAAGCCTGGTGGTTTCATGGCTCATCAGCACGCCGCTGCTGACCACCACCAGCGTAATGCTCTCTACCGTTGTTCTGGCGGCGTTAGGTTACAAAATGCAGTCTCATGCAGATTGCGCTGAGTCCGAATTTCCCCATGCCAATGTCGCCCACGACAAGTCTCACTAAAGACTTGTTAACCGCTGGTAATTAGCACGCTAACAATTTTCGGTTGAATCATCAAAAATTGCGGCCTATACTGATTCCCGATTGTTTATATTACGATAATTATTAGGCATTAACGGGAACCGGAGCGTTCCCGATTCACCATGGATGGCCTTTTCGGCAAGGGCTCCTCCCTTCCTCTGTTCTACGTCGGATAACTGGCTCACGGAATTTTCCGTGGGATTTCTCACAAAGCCAAAAAAGCGTCTACGCTGTTTTAAGGTTCTGATCACCGTCCAGTGATGGAGAAACTATGAGTTCATCGTGTATAGAAGAAGTCAGCGTACCGGATGATAACTGGTACCGAATCGCCAACGAATTGTTAAGTCGCGCGGATATTACAATTAATGGTTCCGCCCCGTCTGACATTCGTGTTAAGAATCCCGATTTTTTTAAACGCGTCCTTCAGGAAGGATCGTTGGGGTTAGGTGAGAGTTACATGGATGGCTGGTGGGAATGCGAGCGTCTGGATATTTTCTTCAGCAAAGTCTTACGTGCCGGTCTTGAAAATCAACTCCCCCACCATGTTAAAGATACGCTCCGTATCCTCGGCGCGCGTCTGATTAATCTACAAAGTAAAAAACGCGCCTGGATTGTCGGCAAGGAACATTACGATCTTGGTAATGACCTTTTTTCCCGTATGCTCGATCCCTATATGCAATATTCTTGCGCCTACTGGAAAGATGCCGATACGCTGGAAGCGGCACAGCAAGCCAAGCTGAAATTAATTTGCGAAAAGCTACAGCTACAACCGGGGATGCGTGTGCTGGATATCGGCTGCGGCTGGGGCGGCCTGTCGCAATATATGGCGACCCATTATGGCGTTAGCGTGGTGGGCGTAACGATCTCCGCTGAACAACAAAAAATGGCGCAGACGCGTTGCGAAGGTCTGGATGTCTCCATTCTCCTGGAAGATTATCGCGACCTTAACGATCAGTTTGACCGAATCGTCTCTGTCGGCATGTTCGAACATGTCGGGCCAAAAAACTACAACACCTATTTTGACGTTGTTGACAGGAATTTAAAACCGGATGGTCTTTTCCTGCTCCATACTATTGGTTCTAAAAAAACCGATCATAATGTCGATCCGTGGATCAATAAGTATATTTTCCCCAACGGTTGCTTGCCGTCTGTTCGTCAAATCGCCGAGGCCAGCGAATCACACTTTGTAATGGAAGACTGGCATAACTTTGGCGCCGACTATGACACGACTCTGATGGCGTGGCACGAGCGCTTTATCAATGCCTGGCCAGAGATTGCGGGCAATTATAACGAGCGCTTTAAACGTATGTTCAGCTATTATCTCAACGCCTGCGCGGGTGCGTTTCGCGCGCGTGATATTCAGCTTTGGCAGGTGGTATTTACGCGCGGCGTTGAAAACGGTCTGCGCGTTCCTCGCTAATCATCTCCCCCGCATTTCATGCGGGGGAATCTTATTTTCCGTTAGCCAATGTCGGCCTGATTTCTGACCGCATTTTCTCGTGTAGCCAGTACGCGTTCTACGGTATCGACAACCGCCTGCGTTTGCGGATCGATCTCGATATTCACACGCTCACCCAGTTTTTTTCTGCCAAGCGTAGTACGTTCCAGCGTTTCCGGAATGAGATGCACGCAGAAGCGCGTTGGCGTTACCTCGCCGACGGTCAAACTGATACCGTCAACGCCGATAAAGCCTTTGTACAGGATATACTTCATCAGGGACGCATCCTGCACTTTAAACCACACCTGATGGTTATTTTCGGAGGTCAGGATTTTCGCGATCTCCGCCGTCGTAATAATATGCCCCGACATCAGATGACCACCGATTTCATCGCTGAATTTGGCGGCGCGCTCTACGTTGACCTCATCACCTACCCTCAACGCGCCCAGATTGGTGATGCGCAACGTTTCTTTCATCAGATCAAAACTTATCTGGTTGCCGTTTATTTCAGTCACCGTCAAACAGCATCCGTTATGCGCTACCGACGCCCCCGTCTCCAGCCCCTCCAGCATGTAGTCCGGTAACGTCACCACATGGGTGCGAAAGTTGGGTTTTTCATCAATCGATACCAGTTTCGCGGTACCCTGTACGATCCCCGTAAACATATCTTCAACTCCTGAAATAAATAAAAGCAGAACTGTTCAGCACAATAGCAGGTGGAAAAACAGCTTGCCAGCAATGCGCCGTTAACAACTGTTTTTTCGCTGGAGAAATAGTAATACCCCGCTACAATAGACTGAAATTTCCCCTGCTATTTCTTTTGGCTGCCACTACGGCGGCTTTTTAGTCTTTCATATAACAACAAAATAAAAGGTGAATACGTGCAGAAGTATACCAGTGAAGCGCGTCAGTTATTAGCGTTAGCGATACCGGTGATCCTTGCGCAAGTGGCACAGACCGCAATGGGATTCGTCGATACCGTCATGGCGGGAGGCTATAGCGCTACGGACATGGCTGCCGTCGCTATCGGCACCTCTATCTGGCTTCCCGCCATTTTGTTTGGTCACGGCTTACTGCTGGCCTTGACGCCTGTGATTGCGCAACTCAATGGCTCCGGCCGTCGTGAGCGTATCGCGCATCAGGTTCGACAAGGGTTCTGGCTGGCGGGCTTTGTCTCCGTGCTGGTGATGATCGTCCTGTGGAATGCCGGATACATTATCCGCTCTATGCATAATATTGATCCGGCGCTGGCCGATAAAGCCGTGGGTTATCTTCGCGCGCTGCTGTGGGGCGCGCCAGGATACCTTTTCTTTCAGGTAGCGCGAAACCAGTGCGAAGGTCTGGCCAAAACCAAACCGGGTATGGTGATGGGATTTTTGGGCCTGCTGGTGAATATTCCGGTGAACTATATTTTTATCTATGGCCATTTTGGTATGCCGGAACTCGGCGGTATCGGCTGCGGCGTTGCGACTGCGGCGGTCTATTGGGTGATGTTTATCGCCATGCTTTCTTACATTAAACACGCGCGTTCAATGCGTGATATTCGTAATGAAAAAGGCTTTGGCAAACCTGATAGCGTCGTCATGAAGCGCCTGATTCAACTGGGGTTGCCGATTGCGCTGGCGCTGTTCTTTGAAGTGACGTTATTTGCGGTCGTTGCGCTGCTGGTTTCGCCATTAGGTATTGTGGATGTCGCCGGTCATCAGATTGCGCTTAACTTTAGCTCGCTGATGTTCGTACTGCCGATGTCGCTGGCTGCGGCGGTAACGATTCGAGTGGGTTATCGTCTGGGCCAGGGCTCAACGCTGGGTGCGCAAACCGCAGCGCGTACCGGTTTAGGCGTCGGCATTTGTATGGCTGTGGTTACCGCTATTTTTACCGTTACTCTGCGTAAGCATATTGCTTTGCTCTACAATGACAACCCTGAGGTCGTGGCGCTTGCCGCGCAATTAATGCTGCTCGCTGCGGTTTACCAGATTTCCGACTCTATACAGGTTATCGGCAGCGGTATTCTGCGCGGTTATAAAGATACGCGTTCCATCTTTTTTATCACCTTTACCGCCTACTGGGTGTTAGGTTTACCCAGCGGTTATATCCTGGCGTTAACGGATTTGGTGGTGGATCGTATGGGACCGGCGGGCTTCTGGATGGGGTTCATCATCGGCCTGACCTCGGCGGCGGTGTTAATGATGCTACGGATGCGCTATCTACAACGTCAGCCGTCCGCCATCATTTTGCAGCGTGCTGCGCGATAATACGACGATAGCCGTCGCATGGCGGCTATTTTCTCGACATGTTGCATATTTCCACCGCAATCAGGTGATTTCAGGAAGAAAATTGCGATTTCCCTCTTGCCTCATTGCAGTTGTGACGCTAATATTCGTCCCCGTTGTCACCTACAACGTTGCGTTCATAGCTCAGTTGGTTAGAGCACCACCTTGACATGGTGGGGGTCGTTGGTTCGAGTCCAATTGAACGCACCATCATTTTAATGCGTCTGTAGCTCAGTTGGTTAGAGCACCACCTTGACATGGTGGGGGTCGATGGTTCGAGTCCATTCAGACGCACCAATCCATTATCTTGTTTAATTTTATAATACGCTATCTGGTGCTTGTGCCAGGCTAAAAGCGATTATTTTCAGTCTCTCACCTTTATCGTCAAGCACTGCTCTATACGCTATTACCCTCTTAACCTTCGCAGTGGCCTGAAGAAGCATACCAAAAGCATTTATGGTGTTTCGGTAGAATGCGCATAATCTATCTTCATCACCATACGTAACAAGGCTGCAACGGGTTCAAATAACGTTTCAGGAATTTTATCTCCGCGTTCCACTTCAAAAAATAATGAGCGGGCCAGCTCAACATTTTCAACAACGGGGATGCAGTTGCGTTCAGCGATGTTAACAATATAGTTAGCTTGAGCATCACTGCCTTTTTCCAGGACGCGTGGTATTGGCATATCGGTGGGATGATAGCCAAGACAAACCGCAATATGCGTTGGGTTACGCACTACCGCAACAGATTGTTTAACAGATTGAGCTAAACTCCCACTTTGTATTTCACTCTGCATTTCCCGACGCCGTGTCTTCATTTGAGGGTCGCCCTCCAGATCTTTATGCTCTTGTTTTACGTCATCTTTACTCATTTTTAGATCTTTTCTAATCTTATAATATTGAAAAGAATAGTCCAGTATGCCAACGACGATATAAAAAGCCATCACCCCTACCCATAACCATTTTATTAAAGAAGAAACCACAAGCACGCCACAGGCTAACCCACAGTACGGTAGCGCCCGAAAAGTACTGGCATAATAATAAAAGAAAAAGGCAAAGATAAGAGATAACATGATAACTTTTAGGCTGGATTTACATAATTCTACTACGCTATGTAAAGAGAATATCTGCTTAAAATTACTTACCGGATTTATATGCTCGCTTTTAAAACCTATGGCCTTGCTGGCAATAACCACCCCCACCTGAAGAAACACGCTACCCACAGTAGCAACTATTACCCCAGCGCCCAGAAACAGCAGTACAGAAGCCAATGACTCTATTAAAACATGGCTCAATTGCGTTAATGCATAAGAAAATGGTTTATTTACTAATTGTAATGTGAAAGTTATTGACTCAATCAGTATCAAAATCATCTTTTCAGTAAAGAAATGAAAATACAAATAAAGCGCAATCAGCTGAAATAATGATGTTATTTCAATACTTTTGACAACCTGCCCTTCCTTACGGCCATCACGTAATTTCTTTTCTGTAGGCTGTTCTGTTTTCTCGCTCATACAGATGGAAACCAGTCTTTTAGATAAATATAAAATTTATCGCTTTCAACCAAATAGTGATGAAGAGCATAAGGGAATGAGATCAGGAGCGTCAGTAGAACCAATATACTTTTGAGCGGCATTGAGAAGAAAAACACATTCAATTGTTGTGCCGACCGATTTAAAAGACCTAAAGCCAGATCGGCTAATACCATACATATTATGGCAGGAAGAGAGAAGCTGATGCATAATTGATAAAGCGTTCTCCACTCTGCCTGGATATATTTTAAAAATTGCCGGTCAAATAATAAAGTACGCCCTGGTGGTAAATATTGATATGACTCATACAGAATGTTTAATATAAACTCCATGCCGCCGCTTATAAAGAAAATAACACACAAGAACTGGCTGAAAAGCAAGCCAAAAAGTGAGGTTTCAGCTTCTATTGTAGAATTGAATATCGTACCCATTGTCGCGCCACGTAAAGTATCAAGCAGAAACCCCGCCATATCAACGGCCCAAAAGGGAACCGCCGCACAAAACCCAATTAAAAAACCAATAATCACCTCTCCGGTGACTAACCCTAACCAGCTGTAATCTTTACCAATATGCATCATAATCTTCTGCTGGTAAATGATTGGTAATATGGGAAAGGTAAGTGACATAAGTACGCCATTACGTAAAATCGCGGACCCTAAACTGCCACTTTTTAATAGGGGAAGTAATAAAGAGAGGCTCAATGGTCGAATAAAAGCCACAGCCAATGCAATAAGCCACTCATTTACCTGTTGTGCCATTCAACCATGCTCTCCAATTCGTAACATTATCTGCCGGGTATAATTCAACAGGATACCGCTAAGCCATGGGTAGCTGACCATTAAGGTTATTGCAATTGCCAATAATTTAATCATGAACTGTAGCGTTTGGTCCTGTATTTGAGTCAAGGCCTGAACAAGGCTTACGATGACACCAACTACCGATGCCACCAACACCACCGGCATAGACGTAAAAAGGACGATCCATAAAAGTTGCGTTACAAATTGCGTCAATTCAGAATCATTCATGAAAAGCTCTGTACCAATTGCGCCAGTGTCAGATCCCAACCGCCTGCCAGTAAAAATATTAGCAGCTTAAACGGTAATGAAATGGTCATTGGCGATACCATCATCATCCCCATAGCCAGCAGTATATTTGAAATAAGCAGGTCAATAGCCAGAAAGGGAAGATAAATAAGTAATCCAATCCGAAATGCCTGCGTCAACTGACTCACCGTAAATGCCGGAATTAATATGAGCAAAGAATCAGGTTTTATCTTTCTTTTTATGTCTTCAGGCCAGGTTCGTTTTATCAAACTCCGAAAATAATTGGCTTCCTTCTCTTCAGAGTTTTTTTGCAAAAACTGTCGATAAGGCGCTAATGCTTTACTGTCCCACTCAGACGTCCAGAAAGGAGCGCCAGCGACCTGAACCGGATGCCAGCGCTCTTTTACAGCTAATAGCGTCGGCCCCATAATGAATAAGGAAAGTACAAGCGCGAGGCCATACAGTGCGATATTTGGGGGAACTTGTTGAATACCCAGAGCATTTCGTAAAATCGAAAATACCACCGCCAGTTTAAGGAAAGAGGTTCCCATGACGATAATGAGAGGCAGTATTGAAAGCAGAAACAATATACCAATCAGTTGCAAAGGCGAATCGGGTAAAGACATACTGTATCCCTCATGACACGACCTGGAACGCTATTATATTGTTCGCATATTATTTTTCTTATCAGGTTTACGCTGTATTTTTGCAAAGATACCAACGTGTAATACGCACCATAAATTCATTGCCACAGGCAATCAACTCACCTTGCCCAATAATACGGTCATTTACTCTTATCGTCACCTCTGGCGCAAAACATCCACCTACAGGCAAAACGTCCCCCGTTTTAAGTTGTCGTAATTGTCCAATTTCCAGACTCGCACGTCCGATCTCAAAGAGCACCTGTTGTGGTATCTGCTCAAGTTCTACTGAAGATGTTCCGTCACTCTTTGACATTGGACTCCCTGACGCAAGTAGCGTTTCGATATCCTGGACTAATTCATCAAATTTCATCGTGTTATCCTCTGTCAGCAACACCCTCGCGTAGATCCCCCCAGGTAGTTGAATAGCAAAAAAACCGAGTCTGATGTCGCCAAAGCAATGAATCCGAACGCCCATGCCGATTTCGATAGACTCAAGTTCAATTAACGTAAGCTGGCACCAGCCTAAATATACAGGGACTACTACAGGAGGGGCAGGATAAATCTGTTGTCGCTCAGCAGAAAGCTCTCCGACTATATTGCGCAAAAAACCCGTTGGCCATGTAAAAATAATGCTATGGAACTCATGTTCTTCAACTGTCCATTTAATATGCAACGCTAGCTGATGTGGTAGATTACTGCAGGATGTTGGCGGTTCGTTCTGACAGAGGGTTGCATCACTGGCTTGCAATAACGGCGCCAGCCCCCATTCAGCTATTCCATATAGCAATTCAGGATCGATAACCGATCGATTAGCGGTGCCAATTAACCCTTCACACCAGCGCTGCCAGCATTGTTCTGCAATCCACACCCTACCCAGCTCATTATGATAATTTATGGTAAATAATGTCCCTTGCTGTACTGGATATTGTTGCATACTCAATGTCAGCTCACCAATGGTAGCGCCTTGCGTTGGAAGCATCTCCATCCACGGACGCTCTTCATTCGCTATTCTTAACATAGAATATCTCCAGGGAAATTATATACCCCATATGCAGCAACTGAGACTCCAGCCACTGCTTTAGCGCTTTCATCGAACGGTAAATTTCATGATGAGGGACATTGATTCTTAACTGAATTAGCCCCCCTGATTCACAGACTTCACACTCTACACCGTCAAGATAACCGCCACTAACACGATAACGTTGCGTGAAAACCACGTTCTTATTCAATGCTGCAGGAGGATTATTCTCACCAATGGGTAATGCCTGGTGCATGAGTTGTTCAAAGTCCATACGTTCCGCCTCCGCCTCGTTATCATCCTGATAAGACTGGCATGGCAACCCAAGACTTCCCTCAACTTTGGTAATACGCATCGCTTAATACCATAGTAATTTTTTCTTTCTTTTTCATAAGCGCATTAAAATTCTTCTGTAATTCGCTTCGCCGGGAGACAAGCTGCTGATACTGATTCTCTAACTGCTGCCGTTGCGTCAAAAAGCTCTGCGCCTGAGTGAATAACCCGGCCATTTGTTGTTTCTTATCCAACAATAAATGACAAGATAACGTACCTTGCCAGCCCATTAATTCTTTCAGTCTGGTAGACACTGCTAAAGCGCGCGTCTGGCAAATCTGCTGTTCCGTAATAATCGCCTGTTGCTGCTGATCAAGTACGGTAAGTTTGCCGCGTAATTGCTTTTCACGCCGCGCGATTATCTCCAGCAAAGTTTCCATGATCACTCGGTGAGTATTTGGTGTAATTTTTCTATGAGTAGCTCGGGTCCGCATACTTCATCCTTACTTTGTCGCAAAAATGTGCAAATATCCGGATAGGTATCAATGGCTTTGTCAGTATCTGTATCAACTCCTCGCTGGTATTCCCCAATGCGTATTAATAGTTCAACCTCCTGGTAAAGCGCCAGGCACCGTCGCAATATCGCCGCCAGTTGACGATGCTCATGGCTGGTAACGACTGGAAAAACGCGGCTGAGCGTTGCCAACACGTCAATGGCAGGATAATGCCCCCTCTCTGCAAGCCGCCGGGATAGCACAATATGTCCATCAAGTAGTGAACGGACTTCATCCGCCAACGGCTCATTCATATCATCGCCTTCCACCAGTACCGTATAAAATGCGGTAATACTGCCTTTTTCCCCCATTCCTGTACGTTCTAAAAGTCGTGGCAATGCACTAAATACGCCTGGCGGATATTCTCCAGAAACCGCGGTCTCTCCGGCGGCCAGAGCGATTTCCCGTGCGGCCCTGGCATAACGCGTCAGTGAGTCGGCAAGCAAGACGACTCGCTTTCCATTATCGCGAAAAAATTCTGCTATCGTGGTGGCCACAAACAGCGCCCTCACGCGCTCTAAGGCGGGTCTGTCAGAGGTTGCGACAACAATGACACAACGTTTTCGGGTCTCTTCAGACAGTGTAAAATCGATGAACTCGCGGACTTCTCGTCCACGTTCACCAATTAACACCAGAACATTGCTGTCTGCGTCTGGCGCATTACACAGCATCGCCAGAAGCGTGCTTTTGCCCACGCCAGGAGCAGAAAAAATACCCACTCGTTGCCCTTCGCCACAGGTCGCAACGCTATCAATAGCGCGAATCCCCGTCATTAATGGTTGAGTGATAGGCTGTCGAACCATTGCGGAAGGAGGCATTGCATCATAGTCTTTCCAGCAGACGTCGGGCAGTTCGCGGCCATCAAGGGGACGACCAAAACCATCAATGACTCGCCCTAATAACGCTTCGCCCACAGGAACCTGATGGCGTCGCCTTAAGGCCATCACTTGCTGCCCGCAGTGAAGTCCGATAGTACTCGTAAAAGGAGATAGCAAAGCTTTACTGCCATTAATCCCCACGACTTCAGCAAGTTCTTCTCCAGGCTTTATACAGCACAACTCGCCCATAAATACCCCAGGCAACCACGCATTTAACAACGTTGCGCTGACATCCTGAATTCGGCCCCATCGACAATAACCATCGGGGGGCGGATATTTCAGCCTCAGACGTTGCATCAATTCATTCTTCATTGTCCGCCAACTCCTCTTCGCTAAGGTCAATACTTTCTACCACTTGTATAAGGCTCTCCTCTCCTAATTCCTGCCATGACAAAATCGGTACGTCGAACAAGGTGGCTTCTGTAATTTTTCGCAAGAAACGTCGGGTGTCGACAGAAGTGACAATGAATAATTTGGCTGACTGCTTCAGCGCCTGCTCGATAAGTTGCAGGATCTGCGTCTTATGACGAGACGACAGCGCAGTATAGGTCCCCATTGCCGTCTGGCGAATGGATTCACGCACGAGGTTCTCAATACCTTCGCCGATCCGCAAAATCGGCAGCGGTTTTCCTTCCGGATTAAGACGACGCAGAATATGACGGCGAAGCGCGATACGGACATATTCTGTCAACATCAGGACATCTTTTTCACGTGGCGCCCAGTCAATTAAGGTGCCGAAAATAAGACGTAAATCTCTAATAGAAACCCGCTCTGATACAAGCCGTTGCAAAGTTTCAGCGATTTTATTAATGGGTAACTGGCGCTGAAGCTCTTTCACCAGCTCAGAGTAGTTTTTTTCCATCGCATTCATTAGATAACGCGTTTCCTGAACACCAATAAACTCTCCCATATGCCGAAGCAGGACACATTTTAATAAGGCAGAGATACGTTGGCTGCCCGCGAAAACGTCCAGTCCAAAACCTTGCGCCTTATGGGCCATGTCTTTTGTAAGCCAACAGATCTGCCCCATCCCGTTCGGTAACGTCTGGCTGTCACCCACCACACTAGCGTCCGCGCCTATCAATAAATAATCCGCCTGAGCGGGAATAGATAAACTAAATACGGGTTCCTGATATAGCAGTACCGTCAATTTTTCGGTGGGTTCAGGCAAAACCTCAATATTCACCTCAGGGAGAGGGACGCCGGTATCCTCAAATAAAAACCATCTCATGGCGTCAATATCACGAATCAGGTCGGCAGAATGTAACGTCGGGCTAAGACGTAAGATTAGAGGACATGCGCCGGGAACCATACTATCTTTTTCCGGTGCTTCGACGCCATTTGCGGAAACCACAGACTTTTTGCGGCGAATGAGGATAATTGGCAATGCTAACAACGCTGAAAAGAAAGCGAGAGTGATAAAAGGAAAGCCAGGAATTAAAGCGAGGAGCATTAAAACCACAGCGGTTAATATGAGCGACTGAGGTTGTCTGGCAATTTGAGAACTCAACTCTGTCGCCAGGTTCTGGCGTTTCTCACCCGGGACACGGGTGACAATAATTCCCGCGCTAAGGGAAATCAGCAGCGATGGAATTTGCCCACATAAACCATCTCCGATTGACAGTACGCTATAAGTGTGAACAGCCTCACTCATCGACATATCATATTGTACGATAGCGATAATGATACCGCCGATAATGTTCACCAGAACAACAATAATACCGGCAATCGTATCGCCTTTAACAAATTTCATCGCACCGTCCATCGCACCGAGAAAGCGGCTTTCCTGCTGGACATGCTGTCTTAATGTACGGGCATGGTCTGCATCGATAACTCCGGCACGCAAATCGCCATCGATACTCATTTGTTTGCCTGGCATCCCATCAAGCGAGAAACGTGCGCTAACTTCCGCCACCCTCTCGATACCTTTTGTAATGACAATAAACTGCACGATAGTAATGATGGTAAATACGACCAACCCAACGGTGAGATTTCCTCCTACGACAAACTTACCGAAAGCATCCACAATATTACCGGCATTATGTTGTAACAGTACCAGCCGTGATGTGCTGATTGTGAGTGACAAACGATATAATGTAGTAATAAGTAATAAAGACGGAAATACCGATAAATCGAGAGGGTCACTAAGATAAATAGCAATTAAGAGCAGGATCACTGAAAACATAAGGTTGATAGTAATCAGGATATCAACCATCCAGGTCGGCAAAGGTAACAGCATCATCACAATAGCGATTAATAACACCGTCGCCAGAACCATATCCTGCCGACCCGCGCATACACTGAGCCACTGTTGCGCCCTGACTCCCTCACCTAACCATGAACGCATTGCGACTCCAGAAATTTTATTTGTCGATGATGTAATCGTAACCAGAGCTCGGCGGAGCTGGAAAGAGGTGGAGAACAACTCATTGCAAGCCCATCGCGCAACAAAAATAATCGTTGAGGAATACCCTGGAACGCTGCGGGTTTCCAGTTAGCCAACGCTTTAAAAAGCAGTTCTTCGTCTAAGAAGGTTTGCTTGAGTATCTGACATAAGTGAATACGACCGTTATGATAGTTTAGATAGGTTTCATATTGTCCTTGCCGCCAGAACATATTGGTTGCTAAAGGCCGTTCAGCTAATCCTGCTAATTGAATAAAAAGCTGAATATTACGTTCAGTAATGAGATCCCAATCCATCCTGACGCCTCATGATGAGCCAGAAAGCCAATTTACCTAAATATTGAAAGCCAGGTATCAGAATAAAACCTGATTTATCTTTACTTCACGAAGCGTTTCGAGAATTTGTTCACGTTGATCTTCGTCGTTAAAACAGTTATCGGGTATCAGCATAAACTGCGCATCAAGTTGTTGGAGTAACCGATTGAACATCTTCGATGAAGAAACTATAGCGGTAAGTCTATCAAGCAACCAATCACTGAAAAGCCAGCGCTCACAAATGATATCGAGTAGTAGCGGCAGTAATGTATTAGGCGGCAACTGGCAAATCCACTCCTCACGCTGGCACTCTTTTTCAAGGCCAAGGAATAACAGCAAACGACGCAAACGTACTAATGCTGCGGCCAAACGACTTTGCTCCGAAGGTTCGATGCATATGCTAAGTTCAAAGGCTATGGCTCTTAGCAAAATACGGACCCGTTCACAGCGATCCGGCCAGTCTGCCACGCGTCTGAACCACTGCGATAAGGGCATTTCATCGTTGTCTATCGCCTGTTGCATAAAACGTTTCAGAGAGGACAGCGTAGCGGTATCCACTTCGCCAAGTTCCAGTAAACTAAAAACGGCAAGTTCCCATCCCTCCTCCGCTGTAAGCGTATCCAGTTGCGATTGCAAATCGCGTTTTTTCTTTTTTGACAACCCGCCGGCAGTAAGCGCCATTGCAAGAGCGATAATTTGATACGCATTCTGTAAATCAGGATCACTATTCTCTTCGGTAAGCGGACGCAACGCTGCCCCATTATCCTCCTGTATTTGTTTTATCAAACGCAGCAAAGCCTGCTGCCTGCGCTCCAGTTTCTCAGCATCAGTGAATTTATTACTTTCGCGCAGTTTACCACTCAGCGCCATTCCTATTTCTTCCATCGTCTCATAGAGCGCTGCCCCCGTCGTTTCCTGTAACTCCTGGAGAGCTAACATTGAAGGCGAAATAACCTCTTGTTCCTCTATAACCTGGCCAGGGGTAAATGCTGTAGGGGGCGTCATTTTTATCTCATTAATTTTAATATTCATCGCTACCTCTTTTATCTTCACCATTACGTAACCATTTCAGTAACGCGTTGAAATGACGAGAAAGTGAAAATTCAACGGCATATCGTGTTGAGGAAAGTTCAGCCTGATCGGGAGAGAAACCAGGCTCGATAATCAACGTAAACCGCTTGCCAAAAGTTTCTCGCATCAATGCCTCTTTTTCAGGATGAATACGCAAATAAAGCGCTCCCTCTTCCGCCATAGCCGTGGCCTGGCGTGCCAGACGATGGCACATAACACTGTCTACCGACTGTTGGTCGAACCAGGCCAACAGAACCTGTTCTATACTATTTTTAATATGATGCGCTGCGTGATCGACCAATGAACGAAATTGATTTTCATCTTCTTGTAAATGTTTTACATGCTGTTCCAGCCATTCCACTTCCATTTTTTCCAGCGTATTTTTACGCAAGCACGCTAGTTCTTGTTGCTGCTCAACTTTCTGTTCACGCTGATAACGATAGGCGTCTCGGATGATTTTTTCAGCCTTACGGTAAGCGGAGCTCACAATAGCATGTGAAACTCTCTTAGCTTGTTGCTCTTGCGCAAATAAAGTTAATTGTAATGCTATCCACTGTGACTCAATAATATTTCGAGCGGGTAGCTTATGGTTAATTTCCGTCAGAGGAAGTGAAGTAAAACTCATAGCAAATGCTCCATGAAGATAATCTCGGTAAGAGAAGTCTTCGGCCAAAGTATACGCTGCGGAGGGGGTAATAATACTAATAGCGCATGTAAAACCGCATCGTCATGCGCTTCCCGATTAAGAATGGCGGTACCGATCTGCAATGCAGTTTGTTGCATCACTTGCGGAGGAAGTAATTTGCCATCTCTTTGCCCCAACCAACCATATAGCTGCCAGATCTCATCCTCGCTAAACCACTGTAGAAGCAATTGCCGATACTCTGGTAGCATAAAATAGTCACTACACCTGAGTTTGAATAATCCCAGCCCAAAGGCAAATGCCGATATACGCGGCGCAAGACGAACCTGCCGTTTTTGCCTGTCATTTAAACAGGCTGGAATAACAGAGCTTCCTCTTAGTCTATTTAACGCTCTGTCAAGAAGACGATCCAACTCGGGCCGATCGCCATAACGCCAGCAGTTTGAAGGATGAAAACCCAGCTTATCCAGCCATTCCGGTACAGCGTAACGAGCAGGTTGCCAGAAATAACGATAAAGTTGCAACACCTCGGGATCAGGTCGGCTCAAAAACGGCGTCTCAGGCAAAAATAGCCGATCAGGATGCCCACTCCTAATAACAGTCCTGTCAACGATAACATCAACTGATAAGGGTATTTCATCAACCACTTCTCCACCTTCCCTTTATTGGCGTTGATCACGTCCATAATCCAGAATGTTTGTCTCGCGGGTACATCAGGTACCATTCTGAATTCAGCAGGCTGCATCAAGATACTAATCTTACTGTATTGCAACCCAGGGATTGACATCTCTATTAAATCTTTAATTTTTACCCGAAAGGCCTCCATATTGACCTGAGGTGAATATTTTATAAATACGGCAACTGAGCTCGGAGAAGCGTTACTTCCCTCATCATAAGTCGGTAGCGCAATGGTCACTTTTGCATTAATCACGCCCTCCATCTGACTCAGCATTCCTTCAATTCTTTGTTCTTTTAAAAAATTAATCTTCTGCTGTTCTTCCTGGGGTGATACCACTAACTGATTAGCCGGAAACATCTTATCCGCCGTTGTAAACTGCCTATGCGGATAACCGTTAAGTCTAAGTAGCTCAACCGCATTAATAAACTGCGACTGCTCGACACGTAAGGTTACACCATCCTCTTCCTGTTTTTTTTCCGCATCAATATGATGCTGCATAAGTAATGCCAGCATTTGATTCGCCTCATCTTCTGGCAATGAGCGATAAAGATCCACATCACATGCCGTAAGAAAGAACGTAAGGACAGTAAGAAATACTATACGATGAACCTTCATGCCATGTTATCCAGCTTATTAAGCGCTTGCGATGCTGCGCCTGATATTCTGGCAAGATAATCGACGCCTACCGTTAACTGCATATAATCCATTTGTCTGGTCAACATAACCTGCGGTAATAAAGCACTGGCGTTACTGGTGGATGCTTCATCTTTCAGCAATTGTTCAAAAAAATTAATTTGCTCCTGGCTCGGTTCTGCAGAGGACTTTACATAAGATTGAGTGCTTACAGGCACTACGCTCATATCAGAAATATTCAATTTTCAAACCCCTCATTTGGTGCAGGAAATAACAGACGCAGCGCCATAGCCTCTGGCAAATCTATATCCGATAAAATTTTCGCGGCTTTTAGCGGCTCATTTAAACCCGCCAACAATAATGCCAGACATACCAACTGTAATTTTTTATCCGGAACAATAACCGTTAGCGCTGGTAACATCGCATGTACCTGGGAAATCAGGCTATGGTTAACGCCCGCAAACATGATTTCCAGCAGCAACCGTCGAACATCGTCGCTAATAACTTCAGATTTTAGCAATGATTCCACTAAGCATATCCTTGATCATTTTGATCAGTGAACTTTCGTAATTAATAAATGTAGAATACTGCTGTAAGGCAAATTGCGCTTTAATCATCGATTCTGGGTTGAGCAAATCATTACCATTCATTTTGTCATTAATGGCCTGGCCTGCCTGGTGCGCCATGTGGGAGAGCATATCCACTAATTGTGCAATATCCATAATGCTTTTCCTTAAAATAAATACATCGTAAGGATACTGGCAACATAGCAAAATTTAGAAAGCAATGAACATCCGGTATATACCTGAAAACGATTACTCCGGCGCACGTTGTTCTGGCGTTACCTGAGCCAGCAAACGATATAATGGGCTGCTGACCTGCATACCGGTCATTGCCATCCCATCCATACCGAAGCGAGTAAAACTCATTAGTCCATAGGTAATATCATTAAGACGCTCTAATAAATGAGGCTGTAGTCCCAAACTACCACTCCAGTATGAATGAGTCATTACCGTCGCGGTTAAGGCTAATCTACCGCCCAGGGAGACGGCTTTAGCAATCGCCATACTTTTGCGTTGATTGGCGAAACAATTAGCAATATAAAAAACGGCATTGCCTATACTGTCGTGAGCCATAGGCAAATGATGTTTATGATGGTAGATAAGACAGGCGACATCCGCGATGGCAATAGCAAGGCCAATCCCTGCCAGGGCTACGAGCGGCGCGCCTCCACCACTTAGCACTGTTAATGCTATTCCAGCGGAACAGCATAAAATCTGTCCGCCCAAAATAACCGTTTGCCAACTAAAAATTTCTTTTGGAAAACACTCTATCACTCGTTTCGCAAGTCCGGCCAATAACCGCTCTTTTCCTTGTTGAGGACCTATTCTACCACTCTCCATATTGGTTTCCGGATGTGGCAATGAGGGACATGGAGGTGATTCCTCAGGCGCGTTAACAGGACGTTGCCCTCCTACCTGAGCATTTGGGCTAACAGGTTTCATGGTTCTCCCCGAGATGTATGACCAGAACTGTCCATTAATGCAGGTGCAGTAGCAGATTGACAGAGCGCTGCCATTTGTTCCGCCAATAACGCACTGGGATCGGCATGAAGTTCATCAACAGAATTTTCCTGATCGTCGCCAGAGGGGCGGGCAAGGCAATAATCCAGTACCGCACCTATCGCCGTCAGGCTAACGGAGGTAATTACACTCCCCATGTCCAAAGAGGCCGCAATATTTTCAGCCGCGGGCAGTGGAAACTGTAGGGGTAAAACCAACATAGAAATAGCGATTCCTGAACGTATTAATAAAGAAAGACAATTAGCAAGGGTGTTAGCGCAGTTAAGACTTGCCCCACATTTTAAGGCCAGCGCACTGACCACAAGAGCAACGCTATCACTGGCGGTTTGTAATGGCTCCTTTTGCTGACATATCGATTGATAATTATGATACGCACAGCAAGCATCCCCAATAGCAATCACGAGCGCCGCCCCCGCAAGAATAGCAATGGGTAATCCTGCCCCGCCAGAAATTACCGCTGCAGCAACCGATAACCCAAACACGACTGTCGCACCCAGCGCACGAATAGTGTATTGCATAAAATGTATAGCATAATCCCTCTGCTGCCTTATTTGTTCAGGCGTAAGCAGCACAGGGGCTGCGGGGGTGCCAGGCGCTGGAATTTCAGGGGGAGGAAACGATACCTCCTTCGCTTGTATATCGGAAGGAGGACTATTACCATCGACTATATTACTTGCCGCTGACGGAATATGAATTTTCATATTTCGTTCTGTTATTTAAGCAATAAGAGTATCAACCATTATTTGCGCATTCTGGCGAATCTCACTCCATGAGGCATCCGCATAACTCATCTTGATTGCGGTTTGAAAAGCCTCTCTCGCCAACCCGGGTTCCCCCATCATTTTGAGACAGACGCCCGTTTGGTAAACCGGTTCTGGATGGCTGGCATCCAGCATCAAGGCATGTCCATAGAAATTAATGGCCGTCGTGTATTCTTTAAGCATCATCCAGGTGCCAGCCAATGCAATATGGGCACGCCAACTCCATGGCTGGGCCATCACCAGCCAACTAAAATCGATTACGGCGCGCGAATAATCCCCCTCCTGCCATGAGGCGTAACCACTGGCATAAACGGTTTCCGGATCAACGGATAATAGCTGTTTCAGAATGTCTTCGGGTATTTTATTTTTCTGATCTTCTTTCATCATCATACCTATTGATTGTTATTTTCACGTGATAATGATTTACGTCAGGAAGGTCATTTAAAAACGTCGCTGGATAAGATGCTCGGCGGATAAAACTGTCCAGTTATCGCCATCAAGCTGTGTAAAGGTCGCTCCCATTACTGTCAGGATGCGCAATAATTTCCTGCGTAGCATGGCTTTTTTTTCATCCAGAACGTCGGTGATTATCAACATCTTTAAACATGTTAACTGCGGGTGATGCACAAATATCCCGCGTAAAAGTCCCAGTAAGTGAAACAATTGCTGTGGTCGAGGTTGCCCGGGCGTCAGGCGCCTGAACTCACAAATAATCATTTCTTTTGCCTCAATACGATAGATCACCAGGTAAGGCGATAATATAAACTGCTGCCCAAGTAATATGGCGGTCTCCCCTAAATATGCAGGCTCAGTAAACACCTGATGCCGACGTAACCATTGCTCTATTTCTTGCACCATGTTTACCTCGTTAATGCCCGGAGTATTTCAGCAAGAACCGTGACCAGTGACGACCCCACGCCGATGATTTGCTGCATAATTTCAGTTGCTTTCTCCATAATTTCCGTCAGGGATTTATTATAAGATTGGGCCCCATTTTGTTGCAGGTCGGCAATCGCTTTATCTTGATCACTTTGACGTTGCGCTACACCAGCCCCCAGGCCCATGACGCCCCCAGCTGTGTGGCCTACGGCTTGACCCGCTATAAGACCGGTTTCCCCGCCTACGGCCCCTAATCCTATCGTCAGTACACCCGACAACATTGCGCCACCCGCAGTAATCATTGATGCTCTAAACGCTTCATCAATTGTTTTCATTTGCGTCTGTAAAACATTGACTTGCAGTTCCCAGGCCAGCCGTTGTTTTTCTACGTTATAGCTGCGCATGATATCGCGCAGCTTTTTGGCAAGCTCCATTAGCTTCATCCAGATATCATCAAATAACAGAAGCATTGATTCAGTACCCATTCCCTCCCCGGAGGGAGATGGAGTGGAAGAAGGTGTTAACAAGGAAGGCGCTGGTAATACCAGTGCTACGTTACTCGCTTCCATATTTTTATCCTCAGATTAAGCGCGATAGCCAGCTATTCTCGCCTGAACGCTACTATAGTGATCAATGGTATCTAATACATCTCTAAGCGCGGCACCGCTCCCCTTATAAAGCTCCTCTAAGCGTTTTTGTTCTATCTTTTTCTGGTTTTCTGTTTGTTGCATTATGAAATCCAGAAACCGTTGCTGAGTTATTAATTGCTCTATTTTCTTTTCGATCTTCGCTTTTTCTGTGTTAACCATGCCAGTATTCATCTGACTGGCGCCCTCGGTTGCACATCTGATAGCCTGTAAGCCTTTAAATGAACAATCCCTCAGTAAGGCATACAGGATTTTTTTGAACATATTGAAGAGAACTTTATTACGGAATTTTTTTAACAGGAACTTTCCACCTTCTTGCACACATTTTTCCAGGGCTTCTTTTGCCGCTTCTTTTGCCATGGCTTTCACCCCCTCTTTCGTAAAGCTTTTTCCCGCGCTTCGCGTCATATTATTTTCTACGTTACGAGAAAACTCGGCAGCCTCCTCTGCCATCTCATTCGCCATAGCCATTTCACGTTCAAGCGGCTCAAATTGTTTGGAAAAACTTTCGCTCACTTCTTCGCCAAACTTTTCAGCCAACTCCTCTATTTCTGCTTCCCCTGCACCTACCATACGCTCAACCACTTCCTCGCCAAAACCGGAGTCAAGCACTTTTGCAGCTGCGCCAGATAAACCTCTCGTCGCCATAAAAGCACGGCCAATCTGGAAAACATCCAGTGCCAGCGCGACGGCTTCACAACCAAATTGAATC
This sequence comes from Salmonella sp. SAL00670, assembly GCF_046552235.1. Classification (NCBI taxonomy): domain Bacteria; kingdom Pseudomonadati; phylum Pseudomonadota; class Gammaproteobacteria; order Enterobacterales; family Enterobacteriaceae; genus Salmonella; species Salmonella sp. SAL00670. The sequence continues at coordinate 607,673 of NZ_JBGDUO010000001.1, read as the reverse complement.
TTACTTGTCACGTCAATAATTGCCTGACAGGTATCGTGGTCAGCACCGCACATCATTGCCGTTTCGGCTCCGGCTTTAACCATTCCTGCACAACCTGCGGCTATATAAGCTACGCCGCTAGCCATTTCTGCGGGATTACCGGACAGAAAACCCTCCACAACTTTTAAGGCGCCAATCACAGTTTCAAATATGCCGGTAATCCAGTCAAAAATAGCGCCAAAAATGCCCGCTTTACGCGCTTTATCCTCCTGCTCTATCGCTTTCTGGATCTGCTCCTGATACTCCTTTACCTGCTTATCACGTAATGCATTTTGCACCTCAGTTGCCCGCTCAAGCTGTTGGCATAACGATTGAGCGTTATTACCAAAAACGCTGAGTATTAATGTCGTCATCAACATTGATAAAACCGCGGGATTGGTCTGCAAAAAGTCAGGCAATGATGGACGCTTATGATTTCCGGGTACGGCATCAAGCAGTTGCTTCAACGCATTGCTTGCCTCCTGAAGACTAATTTTCCCTGATAACAGGCACGCGGCGTTGCCATCGCCAAAAGTAGAATTCACACGATGCTGGCGCTTTCCCAGCGAACCCGAGGAAACGCAACTGACATTGCTTAAGTGATGATGTGTTAAGGCGGTTACTCCTACGGCGCTGTCGCTATTACTGTGAATTCGATTCATTTTTAGCTCCTGTCAGAAAGTTGCTGTAATATCTTTTCTGCACGCTGTCGGAGAATTTGATGTTCACTGACCTCACCGCAAATACGCACCACGGCCTTTAACGCTTTGATTGCATAACAGACGTTATCACACGCGAGATAGCATTCCGCTGCGGCCCATGGCGCCTGCGGCGCATCAATCTTAATTTGTGCCGCGCGTCCATAAGCGTATATCGCTTCCCCCCAATGTTTTTGAGCCTGGCAGCATTCCCCTAACCTAAACCAGTAGTCAAATGACCAGGCATCATATATCGTCAACAATTGAAAAAGTCGCGCTGCGCCGGCGAACTCTTTTACCTCCATAAGCTGCATGGCATAGCGATACAGAGTATTAAGCGGCTGTGTAACATCGTCATCCAACAACATACGCAGCGAGCCGCCACGCCGGAAAAACCGCATCGTGTCATGTGCCTGTTGTAGGGTCGGGTCTTTTTTCATGAGTACGTTTTCTGCGCTATCATACTGGAAATTTCCCCCCACTTACTGATAAGCCCTGTCAGTTGGGTAAGGACAGCGTTAAGCTCCTGAGACATTTTTTGAATTGTTATCTGCCCCTGACTCATAAGATCGGTATTCCGGTTGGCGTCATTATCCAAAGCCGCTTTGATCGCCTGTAGGCCACCTTTATCCAGCTTCCCATGATCGCCATATTTAGCCATATAATCATCAATGGTCATACCATCGATGAGAATACCATTATCACGCATGTATTTAATTACATCCTCAGGCACCTCCTCTTTGGTTTTAGCATCCCCTTTGGCTGCTTTAGCAATCACCTCATCCATCTCATTTGACTTTTCCTGGGTATTTCTGGCACGCTCAGCGTTCTTCTGGACTTCAATAAATTTATTATTTGCGATAGCCTGAATAACCATAAGGAGAATAAGCAAAACACCATACCCTTCGGCAAACGGATTTTGCTGGGATAAGTCATCCTGGCTCCCGGTATCAGCGTTGCTGACGCCGAAGCTATTTTTAAACACAATAGGGTTTTGACTTCCCCATAAGATGTTTCCTGAAGACATTATGCTTTACCTTTTTGTTTTTCCTGACGGTATCTCCACCGGGGCTTGAGCATTAAGTTGTTTCAGTCGTACTTCAAGTTGTTTAAACAAACTTACTATTTTCTTTAAATCCTTCTCGGCCTCCTGGTTAACCCCGGCAACGCCTTGTGGAAATAGGTTATGAAGAATACTCTCTGTCTCTCTGCTCTTTTTGGGGCTCTCTGCCCTTTCAGCAAGCTGTTGACTCACCTTAGCCCGGATTTGGTGAAATTTTTTAAGACAGTGATTTAGCTGCATGTAACTTTGCTCTAAATCACGATATTCACTAAACGCAGCCTTTTTCTTTATCATCATTCCCCTCCATATACACGATAGATAATTAACGTGCTAACTAAGAGCCTATCCCATTAGGGCTATTTTACTTGCCATTTTGAACCTGGGCAGTGCTCGCCAAAACGCGTTAGCGTTTTGAACGCCGCTAGCGGCGGCCCGAAGGGCGAGCGTAGCGAGTCAAACCTCACGTACTACGTGTACGCTGCGGTTTTTGCGCGCTGTCCGTATCCAGACTGGCTACACCAATAACGCCTGGTGAGATAGGCTCTAAGATATTTTTACTTTACTCTTGCTCACTCACTACAAGTGCGCTGTTATGGTAACGATAATAAATAATGTTGATGATATTTTCGGCCTGCTCGATCGCTTCAAGCAATAAGGTGTTTTGCTGATATTGCTGCGGATCCTGTAACTTGCCGTTGTTCTCTTCTAACTGTTTCCGGGCAGCCCTTAATTGTAAAATTATGCCTTTGGCCTCTTCACGCGAATGAAGCAGCAAATCTTCTAACCGGGTCAAAGTTGTCATTTTCCACTCACTTAAAATCTAATGGATAATTAATCAAAGTATCATAATGTTTAATCGTTACCACATCGGCACTCAGATGGACAATTTCTCCCCCATTGGGTAACAATGCCCCTACACGTAAACGCTCTTTATTCGTCAGTAATAAGTAATTACCATGGCGACTCTGTACAAAGCCAGCCACTGGCGCAGGCAGATACTTGCTTTCATCATGGGAAGGCGCAATATCCTGATAAATTAAAGAAAGAGCGGGATCCTTTTTCTTTAATGCTGCTAACGTTTCTTGCAAAATGCGTTGATGAGATTCATCCAGTACACCACTGATAACAAAAGAGCGCCGCATTGGCGTAACATTGACAAGCCCCACTAAACCGTTCTCTATTATCGCAGAAATAATATCATCCCCCTGAGACTGATGAGAGTGACTAATCTGCCAGTGCAATAACCCGGGAATATCTGCAAGTAATGGTTGAACCTTACGCCATTGCTGATCCATTTGTATATCATCATGAATTAACACGCTCCCCGGCCCTTCGCTGGATACTTCAGCATGCGGGTAACCCATTTTTATCAAAACATCCTGCACTTCTCGTACCAATAAGTCATCACAGATTACACCATCCCGATACATGACCCCCCATGATTCGAGAGTCGCTCTCACCTTTTGCATCTGTTCGCTTGACGAGCAATAACCGGACAACTGCAGGCTGCCATCTTCTTTCCATTGCGCCCGCACATAATGAATATTGCTTTTGTCTAATAAAAACTTAACCCGCAAAGGTAAGTCATTTACCGTTTCAGGCTGACCACTAATACTTAACAGGACCCCCATTCCACCGATAAAAATCAAGAATACGCCAGCCAACCACCAGTAGCCTGATCTGGAAACGGGTATTTGATAATCAGCAAGTTCACAATCCTGTTTACCAAACGCGATAGCCACTCCCGCAACCTGCAAAACCCCACTGGATGGTAGCGGCTTATTTGGATTAAATCTGCGGCCATTAACTCTAACTCTGGCTTTCCCGGCATCAACAAATAAATTATCTGCCTGTTCTCTCAGAATAATTTTTTCATTTATAGTAAGCGGAATACAAATATCGCATCCTTTCTCCCCCAGTGACAGGTTACCTTCATTCAGCCATACTTCCCGGCCTTGTAAAACGTGACCTAAAAAACGTATTTTCCAGGAGCTCTTTGGATTAACCATGAGATATGCCATTATTTACTACTGAGGCTTTAATCAAAAAAAGCCTGATTACACTATGTACTTGAGTCGTATCATTGCGAAACAAATGACCTACGACAGGAATATCGCCCAATAAAGGAATTTTATTTTGCGAGTGGATTTGTTTACCTTGTTTAAATCCTCCCAGCAATAGACTTTGCCCGGCCAATAATGTGGCCTGCGAAGCAATTTCAGAATTTTGCACTTCGGGCAGCGGGTCTGTTTCGCTTTGCGTATCACTTTGTTGTCCATCCTGAATATTAAGATTAAGCATTATTTTTTGCGTGCCATTATCATTTAACAAGCGAGGTGTAACGCGCAACAAAGAACCCGTAGTGATGGATTCAAGTTTAGCCACTTTTTCTCCCTGCAGTTTGGTATAGAAAGTAATATTTTTATCCAGCACAGCCTGGATATTATTTAAAGTCACCACAGATGGCTGGGAAAGTACATAAGCCTGAGAGCTTTTTTCCAGGGCATTCAAACGCACCATAAAGTTTGAGGTATCGCTGATTACCGTTGAAAAACCGCTAGCACCACCGTCATTCAAACCTGTATTGAACGCAATTTTCTTGCCACCCAGCGACACTGCCGTTCCCCAGTCGATGCCTAACTGGTTAATATCTCCAGCATTAACATCGATAATTTTCACCGAAATCTCTATCATCTGCTGGCGTTGATCTAATTCTGTGATAAGTTTCCGATACCCGGCCATATTGGCCGCATAATCACGAACGATCACTGCATTCTGACGTGGGTCGGCAGCAAACATGGGCAATGCCTGTGTAGCGGGTGAACCATTGTTCGTCGATGACGCCGGTACGCTGGTTTTACTCATCTCACGCAATACACTCACGACCCCTGGAACCACGACGGACTGATCGCGATATTGGTATTGGGTATCCATCGCAGTGGCATACTTAAGCGTGTATATACTTACACTCACCGCACTGTCTTTTCGTTTGATTAACGCATTATCCAGCACTGAAGCTAATTGACTAATACGAGTCAGGCAGCTGGGAACACCGCTCACCTCCACAGCTTTGGTACCGGTAATTTCTTTAACCTCGCATCCCGGTGATGAAAGGATATTCTGGCTGCGTAAGTAATGAATGAACCGTCCAGTAGATAAAATATTGAAAGTGATAACCTGATGTTTTAATAACGATGCAGGATATACATATAACATGCTGCCATCAAACCAGGTAAGCAAATCATATTGTGCTGCCAGGTTATTCAAAATATCGACCGGTGGTCCAGGCGGAATTTTTCCACTAAATGTAGCTGTTATCAATGGGCTAATAGTAATAGCCGTATCATAGTTCTCTGAGAGCAGATGTAAAACCTCTGCTAATGGCATTTGTCTGGCATAAAGGGTGAAGTCATTACCTTTCCATGATAACTCATCACTCTTTGCTGTATTGAGTATAAATAGTAAAATTAAGATTAAACGTTTATTTACTACCATTTTATACCCCACCCGAATAAAGTTTATGGTGATTGCGTATTACATTTTTTAAAATGCAAGTTAAAGCCAGGTGTTTTTCTATCTCAATAGCAATAAGCTCAGAGCTACTACTTGTGGTATAATAACCGTTTAACCATCCCCCATCCGCTGTGAGCTGTATAGCATAATCATGGACGTCCGGGTGTGCTGCAAGCAGTAGTGTCACATAGGCAAGACAAGGCTTAGGTAAGCTTTCCAGGTCATTTAAGAACAAAGAAATAGAAAATGCTTCTGAGAAAATTTCTCCTCTGGCAGGATGCCCATCAATAGTCATTATCCAGGATCGGCTATTACCTTCGGCCCTGATATCCTGAATTAATGGAATGCCTTTTAAAACTGCCAGCATGAATCCCTCCTCAGACATAAATGGGAGTTTCTATCAAATTCGCTCACAACCACATCCGTAAAAAGCCTGATTCACATTTATTTCGACTATACTCTTCTTGTACAATATCAGGATGCTGTCTACATATACCTTGTCACAGGCGATTCTATCATTCGGATTTTCCGATAAATTCACAATTACACTTTCAGCATTGACATAAAAAATTACAATTTGAAAAATTATTTATTAAATAAACTGTTACGATGTTTTTACATCGCCATCTTATTAAAAAGTAATTGTAGTCATCGACTGGGTTATATATGAAGAAATTTATCTTCCTAATGATAACACCATCGATTAATCTTCTGATGAAACTATATGTACTGCGATAGTGATCAAGTGCCAAAGATTTTGCAACAGGCAACTGGAGGGAAGCATTATGAATTTGCTCAATCTCAAGAATACGCTGCAAACATCTTTAGTAATCAGGCTAACTTTTTTATTTTTATTAACAACAATAATTATTTGGCTGCTATCTGTGCTTACCGCAGCTTATATATCAATGGTTCAGAAACGGCAGCATATAATAGAGGATTTATCCGTTCTATCCGAGATGAATATTGTACTAAGCAATCAACGGTTTGAAGAGGCTGAACGTGACGCTAAAAATTTAATGTATCAATGCTCATTAGCGACTGAGATTCATCATAACGATATTTTCCCTGAGGTGAGCCGGCATCTATCTGTCGGTCCTTCAAATTGCACGCCGACGCTAAACGGAGAGAAGCACCGTCTCTTTCTGCAGTCCTCTGATATCGATGAAAAAAGCTTTCGTCGCGATAGTTTTATTCTTAATCATAAAAATGAGATTTCGTTATTATCTACTGATAACCCTTCAGATTATTCAACTCTACAGCCTTTAACGCGAAAAAGCTTTCCTTTATACCCAACCCATGCCGGGTTTTACTGGAGTGAACCAGAATACATAAACGGCAAAGGATGGCACGCTTCCGTTGCGGTTGCCGATCAGCAAGGCGTATTTTTTGGGGTGACGGTTAAACTTCCCGATCTCATTACTAAGAGCCACCTGCCATTAGATGATAGTATTCGAGTATGGCTGGATCAAAACAACCACTTATTGCCGTTTTCATACATCCCGCAAAAAATACGTACACAGTTAGAAAATGTAACGCTGCATGATGGATGGCAGCAAATTCCCGGATTTCTGATATTACGCACAACCTTGCATGGCCCCGGATGGAGTCTGGTTACGCTGTACCCATACGGTAATCTACATAATCGCATCTTAAAAATTATCCTTCAACAAATCCCCTTTACATTAACAGCATTGGTGTTGATGACGTCGGCTTTTTGCTGGTTACTACATCGCTCACTGGCCAAACCGTTATGGCGTTTTGTCGATGTCATTAATAAAACCGCAACTGCACCGCTGAGCACACGTTTACCAGCACAACGACTGGATGAATTAGATAGTATTGCCGGTGCTTTTAACCAACTGCTTGATACTCTACAAGTCCAATACGACAATCTGGAAAACAAAGTCGCAGAGCGCACCCAGGCGCTAAATGAAGCAAAAAAACGCGCTGAGCGAGCTAACAAACGTAAAAGCATTCATCTTACGGTAATAAGTCATGAGTTACGTACTCCGATGAATGGCGTACTCGGTGCGATTGAATTATTACAAACCACCCCTTTAAACATAGAGCAGCAAGGACTAGCTGATACCGCCAGAAATTGTACACTGTCTTTGTTAGCTATTATTAATAATCTGCTGGATTTTTCACGCATCGAGTCTGGTCATTTCACATTACATATGGAAGAAACAGCGTTACTGCCGTTACTGGACCAGGCAATGCAAACCATCCAGGGGCCGGCGCAAAGCAAAAAACTGTCATTACGTACTTTTGTCGGTCAACATGTCCCTCTCTATTTTCATACCGACAGTATCCGTTTACGGCAAATTTTGGTTAATTTACTCGGGAACGCGGTAAAATTTACCGAAACCGGAGGGATACGTCTGACGGTCAAGCGTCATGAGGAACAATTAATATTTCTGGTTAGCGATAGCGGTAAAGGGATTGAAATACAGCAGCAGTCTCAAATCTTTACTGCTTTTTATCAAGCAGACACAAATTCGCAAGGTACAGGAATTGGACTGACTATTGCGTCAAGCCTGGCTAAAATGATGGGCGGTAATCTGACACTAAAAAGTGTCCCCGGGGTTGGAACCTGTGTCTCGCTAGTATTACCCTTACAAGAATACCAGCCGCCTCAACCAATTAAAGGGACACTGTCAGCGCCGTTCTGCCTGCATCGCCAACTGGCTTGCTGGGGAATACGCGGCGAGCCACCCCACCAGCAAAATGCGCTTCTCAACGCAGAGCTTTTGTATTTCCCCGGAAAACTCTACGACCTGGCGCAACAGTTAATATTGTGTACACCAAATATGCCAGTAATAAATAATTTGTTACCACCCTGGCAGTTGCAGATTCTTTTGGTTGATGATGCCGATATTAATCGGGATATCATCGGCAAAATGCTTGTCAGCCTGGGCCAACACGTCACTATTGCCGCCAGTAGTAACGAGGCTCTGACTTTATCACAACAGCAGCGATTCGATTTAGTACTGATTGACATTAGAATGCCAGAAATAGATGGTATTGAATGTGTACAATTATGGCACGATGAGCCGAATAATTTAGATCCTGACTGCATGTTTGTGGCGCTATCCGCTAGCGTAGCGGCAGAAGATATTCATCGTTGTAAAAAAAATGGGATTCATCATTACATTACCAAACCAGTGACATTGGCTACCTTAGCTCGCTATATCAGTATTGCCGCAGAATACCAACTTTTACGAAATATAGAGCTACAGGAGCAGGATCCGAGTCGCTGCTCAGCGCTACTGGCGACAGATGATGTGGTCATTAATAGCAAGATTTTCCAATCACTGGACCTCTTGCTGGCTGATATTGAAAATGCCGTATCGGCTGGAAAAAAAATTGATCAGTTAATTCACACATTAAAAGGCTGTTTAGGTCAAATAGGGCAGACTGAATTGGTATGCTATGTCATAGACATTGAGAATCGCGTAAAAATGGGGAAAATCATCGCGCTGGAGGAACTAACCGACTTACGCCAGAAAATACGTATGATCTTCAAAAACTACACCATTACTTAATATTATCTTAATTTTCGCGAGGGCAGCAAAATGAAAGAATATAAGATCTTATTAGTAGACGATCATGAAATCATCATTAACGGCATTATGAATGCCTTATTACCCTGGCCTCATTTTAAAATTGTAGAGCATGTTAAAAATGGTCTTGAGGTTTATAATGCCTGTTGCGCATACGAACCTGACATACTTATCCTTGATCTCAGCTTACCTGGCATCAATGGCCTGGATATCATTCCTCAATTACATCAGCGTTGGCCAGCAATGAATATTCTGGTTTACACGGCATACCAACAAGAGTATATGACCATTAAAACTTTAGCCGCAGGTGCTAATGGCTATGTTTTAAAAAGCAGTAGTCAGCAAGTTCTGTTAGCGGCATTGCAAACAGTAGCAGTAAACAAGCGTTACATTGACCCAACGTTGAATCGGGAAGCTATCCTGGCTGAATTAAACGCTGACACGACCAATCATCAACTGCTTACTTTGCGCGAGCGTCAGGTTCTTAAACTTATTGACGAGGGGTATACCAATCATGGGATCAGCGAAAAGCTACATATCAGTATAAAAACCGTCGAAACACACCGGATGAATATGATGAGAAAGCTACAGGTTCATAAAGTGACAGAGTTACTTAACTGTGCCCGAAGAATGAGGTTAATAGAGTATTAACCAGGGGCGTCCGATGATATTAAGCATTGGTCATATTTTGATGAGCCTTACGCCACGCAGTATTGCTCATCATCGACAAAATCCATGCGGATGCCCTGGTATGCCGCACCATTTATCACTACCTTAGTCTTCATTTGATCATGATATAGTAGAATCCCCTTATTTAACGGGCTTTACCATGTCGTATTCTATAGGCGAATTTGCCAGACTATGCGGTATCAATGCCGCCACGCTAAGGGCATGGCAGCGACGCTATGGTTTATTGAAACCGCAGCGTACTGATGGCGGGCATCGCTTATACAGCGATGACGATATTCGACAAGCGCTTAGCATCCTCGACTGGGTGAGAAAAGGCGTACCGATAAGCCAGGTCAAACCCTTACTGTCGCGTCCGGTCATTCGCCTGGGCGATAACTGGATAACGATCCAGGAGACGATGCTCCAACATCTCCACGAAGGGCGAATTGACGCGCTGCGGCAGTTGATTTATGACTGTGGCCGGGAATATCCTCGCGCAGAACTGGTGACCCATTTATTGCGTCCGTTGCGCAGCAAAGTGTCCGCGCACCTTCCCGCCGTGATGACGCTGCGCGAAATACTGGATGGCATCATTATTGCCTACACCTCTTTTTGCCTTGAAGGCGACAGAAAAGCGCCTGGCAACAATGCCTTTATTAGCGGATGGAATCTCTCGGATCACTGTGAAATCTGGCTGGAAGCGTTGACTCGTACCGGACAAGAGCTGCGGCTCAATGTGCTTCCCTCTCCCCCAGTCGTGCTGGCGCCCGAGCTGTTCGCCCAGAGAAAATGGTTCCTGGTGACCACCGGAAAGCTCACTGCCGGGCAGAAAAAACAGCTTGCCCAGTGGCGCAACGTGGTCGCTTCGCTGGAGGTTATCACACTATAGGCGCTGAAATAGATTTCTTCCCCTCATTCTATCTTATTGATATTTAATTACGTCAAAAAAAATCTCCGCGAAAACTTAGACAAAAAAACAAAGTTGTGTAAGTTTTAAATCAGCGTGAGATAACATTTTGCGCCATTGGCGTCAGTCGTCGTACTTTCAATAAGGGGGAATCATGAATAACAAACCCGTAGTCGGCATTAGCGGATGTCTGACTGGCGCCACGGTACGCTTTGATGGCGGACATAAGCGTATGGATTTTGTCATGAACTCTCTGGCGCCGTGGGTGGCCTACAAACCGATCTGCCCGGAGGTGGCGATCGGCCTGCCCGTGCCCCGCCCTGCGCTGCGTCTTATCCAGACGACCTGTGGCGACATTCGGATGCGCTATAGCCATGCCCCGCACGATGACGTCACCGAGCGAATGAATGCCTTTGCTGATCGGTTTCTGCCAACAATAGGCGAACTGGCGGGGTTTATTGTGTGTGCAAAATCGCCCAGTTGCGGAATGGAGCGCGTTCGCCTGTATGATGAAAAGGGTAACAGGGGCCGCAAAGCTGGCACGGGGCTGTTTACCGCCGCGATGATGGACAAATATCCCTGGCTGCCGATAGAGGAAGATGGTCGCCTGCACGATCCGGTACTACGCGAGAATTTCATCGCACGTATCTTCGCGCTACATGAATTAAATGCGCTACGCGCGCAGGGCTTGAGTCGTCACAGTTTGCTCGCGTTTCATAGCCGATACAAACTTCAGCTTCTCGCCCACCACCAGGCCGGCTACCGCGAAATTGGCCCTTTCGTCGCGCGTCTGCATGAGTGGGACGATCTGGATGCCTTCTTTGTCCGATACAGAGAAAAACTGATGGCTATCCTGCGCCACCCCGCTTCACGTAAAAATCACACCAATGTGCTGATGCATATCCAGGGCTATTTTCACCGCGCGTTGAACAGCAGGCAACGCGCGGAATTACGCGAGGTGATTCTCGGCTACCGGGCGGGCCGACTACCTATCCTGGCACCGTTAACGCTGCTGAAGCACTATCTGGCGGAACATCCGGATGACTATCTACGCAGCCAGAATTATTTTGAGCCGTACCCTGATACATTAGGGCTGCGCTTAGCCATCACCTGATAACCCTGCGCATCGCTAACGGCGGGCAACCAGCCCGCCATGGTGACAATCGCGACGATTCAAAGGCGATGCCCACTAGCATTTCGTCATTGCCAACAGGCCGTTTCCACCATGATACCGGCTATGACCGCGCCAGAGCGTTAATCACGGTTTCCATAGCCTGTTTTTCTAACGCGCTACGTTGGATGCGTTGATTCGCCAGCGCGGTTCTTAACACGCCCGCAATAACAATATATTTAGGCTCCTGCCCCAGATCGCGCATTTCCAGCACGACCTTGCCCACCACCCGGCACATCTCGCGGTACAGTTCGTCATCTTTTGTCGGTTTTGTCATACGTTTTACTCGTCGCCAGATCAAACCAACAGAATATAACAGTCTTCTCTATTAAACAAAATTTGATGCAAATCAAAGAAATAACGCAGTTTATTATTCATGGCTCATACGTTGTTCGTATTCTGGTCTCTGGCGAGGCCATTTTTTCGAAACGCCTGATCAGTTCCGCCAGGCTACCGGCCTGCATTTTTTCCATGACTCTGGCGCGGTGCACCTCTACGGTACGCACCGCGATATTCATCGCTTCCGCAATTTCACGGTTCATAAATCCTTTTGCCACCAGGCTGGCCAGCTCACGCTCTTTCGGCGTCAACTGCTGGTAACACAGTATAATCTCACGACGCGCCACCGCTGCCGATGAAACCGTCAGCGCACGCTCCAGCGCCGCCTGTAGCGGTTTTACCGATACCGGTTTTTGCAGAAAATCGACGGCGCCGCGTTTCATCTGCTCCACGGCCATCGGTACATCGCCATGCCCGGTAAGAAAAACAACCGCCAGGGTACTTCCGCACTGGCGCAACGCATCATGAACGCCCTGCCCATCCAGTACCGGCATTCGCATATCCAGTAATACGACCCCGGCCTGATACAGACTGGCCTGCGCCAAAAAATCCGCCCCCTGCGTCCAGCATTTTACGTCATATCCCAGACTTTCCAGTAAAAACGCGCACGCGTTAGTGACCGCCGTATCATCATCCAGTAGATGAATTGTCGCCATCCCTGCCCCCATTTTCATGTAAGAAATGTATCGTGACCACCGTTCCCGACAGACCGTCCGGCGCGGTCTGGTTCCTGATACTGATATCGCCCCGCCCATACCGCACCAGCCGCTGGCAAATCGCCAGCCCTAAGCCCATCCCCTCTTTGCGGGTGGTCATAAACGGCTGAAACGCCTGACGTAATAGCGCCTCATCGATTCCCCCGGCGTTATCCTGTAAAGCGATACTGATGCCGTTTTCAGTGCGTTCAGCAACGACCCATAAATGGGTGGCGCCCGCCTGAGCCGCATTAAGAATGATATTCGCCAGCACCTGTTCCAGCAGCACTGACGGCAGAGTTACGCGCAGCGCAGCGCTAACCTCGGTATGCAGAGTCACTGTCGGAAACTGTTGCGCCATACGCAACAATTGCCAGACATGATCAATCGCCTCCCGAATGGCTATGGCCTTCCACGCTTCGGTTAGCACCGGGTTGCCCTGCGCCTGGCTGACCCAGTGACGCAGGTTACGCAGAGTATCCGCACCGCGTTGCGCCTGCTGGTCAATCTGCTCCAGCGCTGGCAGCAAGGGATGCTGTTCATCTGCAGCGCGCAGTCGAATCAGGCACCCCTGGGCATAATGTCGAATCGCGGAAAGCGGCTGATTAAGCTCATGGGCAAACCCGGAGGTCATTTCACCCAACACGCTCATTTGCCGGGCGGTTTCCAGCGCCCGCTCATGCTGATGAAGAACTACGCTATTACGTTCCAGTTGCTTTCCACGTCGACGCACCAGCAGCATGACCCAAATATAATTGAGCGTGAGCAACAGGAACGCCAGAATCACGCCGCCGACCATTAGCTGGTGCTGGATTAACCAACTTTTGACATCCAGCCACAGTCGACGCTGCTGAGGGTGCTGACGAACATCACGCAGCAAGGCTTCCACCTGACTGGTGGACGCAGGCGCGCCCCAGTGAAATGACGCGGCGGCGGGCGCGTTGAATAGCGCTCGCGTTACGCGATCCGCCAGCGCATCGCTTACCGCAGGTAGCGCCGCGAACGACCAGTCAGGATATAACGGCGTACTGGTTAAGCAAGGCAGGGGCGTCGGTCGGGAAAGCAGCGCGATAAAGTCCTTTTTATTAATCAATCCTTCCTGATCCATATTTTCTAACAGGCACACTGGCACAATTGCCGCCTGCACCGCTTTTTCGCGCAGCATATAGACTAAGGCATCGCCAGGAAATCCGGTAAAACGGAGATGAAAATCGCGCTCCGGGCGTAAGCCCGCGTCGCTGAGCGCTTTATAGCCTAATAAATAGCCGCCAAACGCCTGAGCATCAATCGCGCCGACGGTCTTACCGATGAGATCATGCGCCGTGGTGATGCCGCTATCGCGTCGGGTCAAAATCACGCTGCCAATAACATTACTCACTGCTTTCCCATCGCGCGTGGAGCGCAGGGAAGCTAACCAGCGCAGCGGCGCATGGCTGTTCAGTTGGACAAATTGCGCCGGGTTGGTTATCACAAACTGCACGGTTCCCTGGTTAACAGCCTCCTGCATTTGATGCAGATCCAGCGGCTGGATGTGAAAGGTTTCGCCTGGAAGCTGTTGGCTTAATGTCTTTGCCAAGGGTTGCCAGTGGCTACGCGTAGACGCCTCGCCGCGCATGGCCAAAATACCGATATTCCACGTCCCTGCCCACGCGCCATGACAAAGTAGCCCTACTGCCGCCAACACCGCCAGGCGCCTTACGGTTTTACCTCTCACCCTAATATCCCTGTCAATTATGTTGTTTTAGATCAACAACAAGCCGGGTATGTGGTTAACCACAATAGAGCGCACCCCGCCTCGATTTTTACACTGTAAATCATCGACATTTTTTATTCATTACACATGAACCAACATCGTGACAAATGTTTCATTGTTGGCAATGTGGACGGGAGTCAATATGGACAGCAGTAAACGGCAATTTCTCCAGCAGCTTGGCGTCCTGACCGCTGGCGCCTCGCTGGTTCCGCTGGCTGAAGCGAAATTTCCTTTTTCGCCGGAGCGGCATGAAGGCTCTCCCCGACACCGTTACGCCATGCTTATCGACCTGCGGCGTTGTATCGGCTGTCAGTCCTGTACCGTAAGTTGCACTATTGAAAACCAAACGCCGCAGGGCGCGTTTCGTACGACGGTGAACCAATACCAGGTCCAGCGTGAAGGTAGTCAGGAAGTCACGAATGTGCTATTGCCGCGTCTGTGCAACCATTGCGATAACCCCCCCTGCGTGCCGGTCTGCCCGGTACAAGCCACCTTTCAGCGGGAAGACGGCATTGTGGTGGTGGATAACAAACGCTGCGTCGGCTGCGCCTATTGTGTCCAGGCGTGTCCTTACGACGCCCGATTTATCAATCATGAAACGCAAACTGCCGATAAATGCACGTTTTGCGTTCATCGTCTGGAAGCCGGACTGTTACCCGCTTGCGTAGAGTCCTGCGTCGGCGGTGCGCGTATTATTGGCGATATCAAAGATCCCCATAGCCGCATCTCCACCCTGCTTCATCAACATCGCGACACTATCAAGGTATTAAAGCCGGAAAACGGCACGTCGCCCCATGTTTTCTACCTGGGTCTGGACGACGCCTTTGTCACCCCATTAATGGGCCGTGCGCAGCCCGCGCTTTGGCAGGAGGTCTGAATGACGCATTCACTCATCATTGAAGAAGTGCTGGCTCACCCGCAGGACATTAGCTGGCTGCCGTGGGCGGTACAATATTTCTTTTTTATTGGCATTGCCGCCTGCGCCGCACTGTTTGCCTGTTATCTTCACTGGCGGAAAAAAGACGCCGCAACAGAAGAAAATCGGGCATTACTGATTGCCATTACCTGTGCGATTACCGCACCGCTGGCGCTGACGGCGGATCTGCACCAGACCGCCCGCGTCTGGCATTTCTATGCCTGGCCGACGCCCTGGTCGTGGATGCCCTGGGGAGCATTATTTCTGCCGCTGTTTACCGGCTTTCTCGCCCTATGGTTCCTGGCGCAGCAAATAAAACGATTATTCAATAAAAGTTACAACGTCACAAAATGGTTGGCGTTAGCCAGCGCGCTTTGCGCGGTGGGCCTGTTGATTTATACCGGCCGCGAAGTCTCCGTTGTGCTGGCGCGCCCAATCTGGTTTAGCTACGCCTTCCCCGTGGCGATGTTTCTTAGCGCCTTACAGGCGTTCTTCGCGCTGATGATTGTCGCCGCCCGACGCGACTCGGTAAGGCTGCCAAAAATATTGTGGGGACAAATCTGGACGCTCGCGGCGCTGGGGCTGGTTGTGGCCATGTGGGTTAGCGGCGATACGCTTTCCGGCACGGCAATCCGTCAGTGGATTACCGTCGCCCTGTCAGCCAAATATTACGCTGTCGGCTGGGTAGCGCTGTGGGTATTCACGCTGCTGTTCTGTAGCCTGACGCTACGTCATCCGTTATCGCAGCTAAGACGCGTCCTGCTGGTTCTCAGCGCGCTGGCGCTATGTTGGCTGATGCGCTGGACATTGTTGATTCAGGTACAAACCGTCCCCAAGTTCAACGCGCAATTTAACCCTTACTCGTTACCAGGCGGAACGGATGGCTGGCTGGCTATTCTCGGCACCTTCGGCCTGTGGATAGCGCTACTGATTATTATTCGTGAAACGCTGAACGGACTCACCAGGAGATTACAACATGGCTAATTTAACCCGTCGTCAGTGGCTAAAAGTCGGTCTCGCCGTCGGTGGGATGGTCACTTTTGGTCTGAGCTACCGTGATGTGGCGAAACGCGCAATTGATGGCCTGTTAAACGGGACGTCCGGCAAGGTAACGCGCGACCGCATCTTTGGCAACGCGTTAATTCCGGAGGCGCAGGCGCAAACACACTGGCAGCAAAATCCACAACAAACCATCGCCATGACGCAATGCTTCGGCTGTTGGACACAGTGCGGTATCCGCGCCCGGGTTAATGCCGATGGCAAAGTGATACGCATCGCCGGCAATCCCTATCACCCCTTGTCGCAGGAACACCCGATTGACTCGTCCGTCCCTTTTAGCGAAGCCATGGAGCAACTGGCGGGAGAAAGCGGTCTTGACGCCCGCTCAACCGCCTGCGCGCGCGGCGCCACGCTGCTGGAAAGCCTGTACAGTCCGCTACGACTGCTTGAACCGATGAAACGCGTGGGTAAACGCGGCGAAGGGAAATGGCAGCGCATCAGCTTTGAGCAACTTATTGAAGAAGTCGTGGAAGGCGGCGATCTGTTTGGCGAAGGTCATGTGGACGGACTGCGCGCTATTCATGCGCCGGATACGCCAATTGACGCAAAGCACCCCAGTTTCGGGCCCAAAACCAATCAGTTACTGGTCACGAATACCAGCGACGAAGGCCGCGATGCGTTTCTGCGTCGTTTTGCGCTAAATAGCTTCGGCAGCAAGAATTTCGGCGCGCATGGCGCCTACTGTGGACTGGCTTACCGGGCCGGCTCCGGGGCATTGATGGGCGATCTGGATAAAAACCCGCATGTCAAACCCGACTGGGAAAACGTGGAGTTTGCGCTCTTTATGGGCACCTCCCCGGCACAGTCCGGCAATCCGTTTAAACGCCAGGCACGTCAGTTGGCGAGCGCCCGACTGCGTGAGAATTTTCAATACGTCGTGGTCGCCCCCGCCCTCCCCTTATCAACGGTGCTCGCCGATCCTCGCGGTCGCTGGCAACCGGTCATGCCCGGCAGTGATTCGGCGCTGGCAATGGGGATGATCCGCTGGATCATGGATAATCAACGTTATAATGCTGATTATCTGGCGATTCCCGGCGTACAGGCGATGCAGCAGGCCGGCGAGCAAAGTTGGACCAACGCCACGCACCTGGTCATTGCGGATGAACTGCCGACGCTTGCCGGACAACACCTGACGCTGCGCCATCTTACGCCCGATGGCGAAGAGACCCCTGTCGTGCTGAATACCGACGGCGAGTTGGTCGATGCGTCCACTTGCCGACAGGCACGGCTTTTCGTGACGCAGTTCGTTACGCTCGCCGACGGCCAACGGGTCACGGTGAAGAGCGGGTTGCAACGCCTGAAAGAGGCGGCAGAAAAGCTCTCGTTGGCGCAATACAGCGAACAGTGCGGCGTGCCGGAAGCGCAAATTATCGCGCTGGCGGAAACCTTTACCGCTCACGGACGTAAAGCCGCAGTCATCAGTCACGGCGGCATGATGGCCGGCAATGGGTTTTATAACGCCTGGTCGGTCATGATGCTTAACGCGCTGATCGGCAACCTCAGCTTGTCCGGCGGCGTCTTTGTCGGCGGCGGCAAATTCAACGGCGTTAGCGACGGCCCCCGCTACAACATGAACAGTTTTGCCGGAAAAGTGAAACCGTCCGGGTTAAGTATTGCCCGTAGCAAAACCGCTTATGAAGCATCGGAAGAATACCGCGACAAAATTGCCGGTGGGCAATCCCCTTATCCAGCCAAAGCGCCGTGGTATCCCTTTGTGGCAGGCCAGCTTACCGAACTGTTGACCTCCGCGCTCGAAGGCTATCCTTATCCGCTTAAAGCCTGGATTTCCAATATGAGCAACCCGTTTTACGGTGTTCCCGGTCTACGCGCCGTGGCGGAAGAAAAACTAAAAGACCCTCGCCGACTGCCGCTCTTTATCGCGATTGACGCCTTTATGAATGAAACGACGGCGCTGGCGGATTACATTGTGCCGGATACGCACAATTTTGAGAGCTGGGGCTTTACGGCGCCCTGGGGCGGCGTAGCCAGTAAAGCCACTACCGCCCGCTGGCCGGTTGTCGCCCCCGCCACTCACCGCACGGCGGACGGGCAACCTGTCTCAATGGAAGCATTTTGTATTGCGGTAGCAAAACGGCTCCATCTGCCCGGCTTCGGCGACCGGGCGATAACCGATCCGCAGGGCAATACTTTTCCACTGAACCGGGCGGAAGACTTCTATCTGCGCGTAGCCGCTAATATCGCCTTTATGGGCAAGACGCCGGTCGCGCTGGCAAATCAGGAAGATATTTCGCTTACCGGCGTCAGCCGCATTCTGCCAGCAATTCAGCACACGCTTAAAGCTGATGAGGTCGGTCGCGTGGCGTTTATCTACTCGCGTGGCGGCCGGTTTGCGCCCGAGGATAGCGGCTATACGGAGCAACGGTTAGGTAACGCGTGGAAAAAACCCTTACAGATCTGGAATGCAGATGTCGCCGCCCACCGTCACGCCATCACCGGGGAGCGCTTCAGCGGTTGCCCGGTCTGGTATCCGGCGCGTTTGTCAGATGGTCGTGCGATTGACGACCAGTTTCCCATTGGGCAATGGCCGCTGAAACTGATTTCATTTAAATCAAATACCATGTCCAGCTCAACAGCCGTCATCCCGCGCTTACACCATGTGAAGCCAGCAAACCTGGTGGCGCTGAATCCGCAAGACGGCGAGCGTTATGGACTGCAACATGGCGATCGGGTACGGATCATTACGCCGGGCGGTCAGGTCGTGGCGCAAATCAGTTTGTTAAATGGCGTGATGCCAGGCGTCATCGCCATCGAACACGGATATGGCCACCGCGAGATGGGCGCAACGCAGCACTCTCTGGATGGCGTGCCTATGCCGTATGATCCACAAATCAGGGCAGGCATAAATCTTAACGATCTGGGCTTTGCCGATCCGACAAGAACCATTACCAACACCTGGCTCGACTGGGTTTCTGGCGCGGCAGTACGTCAGGGGCTGCCGGCAAAAATCGAGCGTATATAACCCCCGGGCCGGAGAGCGATATCGTCTTATTTCGTCGAGGGTAGCGACTGATAAGCGAACGCTGTCCGGCTGCATATACTCACTGAATCGTGCAAGCCCAACTATTTTACGTTCACCCCGTCATATTACATAGAAAATATATGACAACACTCACAAAACTATTTTCCCCTTCTGTAAGCAATTAATATTTAACACATTGGCTGCGCTTCTGATTATTGACATTCATTTGGGGTTACTTCCGGTTGACCGCATAATCTGTGATTGAATTCACCGCATGACAACATTGCCATAAATACAATTCAACTCACTACCCGGAGGCAATATGTTTAAAGAAGAAAGACGTCATGCCATCATTAATTTACTGATAAAGGATAATAGTGTTAGCGTCAGTAAACTTTCAGACCTTTATAAGGTTAGCCAGGAGACTATTCGTTCCGATCTACGCTATTTCCAGAAATCAGGTATGCTTCAGCGTTGCTATGGCGGAGGGATTTTAAACCGTGACGCGCTGAGTAAGCTTATCACTGAAAATAAGATTGATATCTCCAGCACTATCGCCACGCCAATCCATCAGGATGCAAAACTGCGCCGGGAAAACCCAAAAAAAGCAGGCAAGGTGTGTGTTTTAGGCTCATTCAATATTGATGTTTCAGCAACCGTGCCGTGGTTTCCACAAAGCGGAGAATCCATTCTGGCCAGTCAATTTGGATTCTATCCTGGAGGTAAAGGAGCCAACCAGGCTTTAGCGGCAAACAATGCCGGCGCTGCGGCACATTTTATTTTTAAAGTGGGCAAAGATCAGTTCAGCGCATTTGCTATGAATCATATTATTCAATCAGGCATCACCTCATACAGCGCGTATCAAACAGATAAAGCGCCCACCGGTAGCGCATTGATCTATGTCTCCGCCGTGGATGGCGATAATATTATCGCCATCTACCCTGGCGCCAATATGATGCTCACCACGCAAGAGATTAACGAGCAACACCGTTATATCGCCGAGTCTGACGTTATGTTAATGCAGCTCGAAACGAACATTGAAGCGTTGACTGAATTTATTCGTCTGGGCAAACAAGAAAATAAAATGATCATGCTGAATCCTGCCCCCTATACGAAACAGGTGACGCATTTATTATCTGATATTGACATCATCACGCCGAATGAAACTGAAGCCTCTTTTTTATCCGGCGTAACCATTACTGATATTAATGATGCGAAAAAAGCCGGAAATATTATTCTGCAATCCGGGGTGAAAAAAGTCATCATTACCCTTGGCGCCCGTGGTTCTCTGCTCTGTGAGCACGCCCGCACGTTGTATATTCCTGCATGGAGCGCCGTGGTAAAAGATGCCGCCGGGGCCGGTGACGCTTTTAATGGCGCCTTAGCCGCCGCGCTGGCGCGACAAGCAGACATGGTCGCAGCCATTCAATATGCCTCCGCTTTCGCTTCTCTGGCGGTGGAACAAGTCGGTGCGTCGAGTATGCCTCAGCACTTGCAGGTTTTACATCGAATGCGTACCCAATCTAATAAAGTCATTCACATTAATTAACAGGTGACATAATGAAAATTTTATTTATTGGCGAATCCTGGCACATTCATATGATTCACTCTAAAGGTTTTGATAGCTTTACATCGAGCAAATACGAAGAAGGCGCAGACTATTTATTATCCTGCTTACGCCAGGGTAATATCGATGTAGACTACATGCCTGCCCATATTGTGCAAACTCGTTTTCCACAAACCGCCGAAGCATTAGCCTGCTATGATGCGATCGTCATCAGTGATATCGGTAGCAATACGTTCCTGCTACAAAACAGAACGTTTTATAATATGGACATTATTCCTGATGCATTACAACTTATCGCCGATTATGTTGCTGAGGGCGGCGGTCTGTTGATGATCGGCGGGTATTTATCCTTTACGGGAATAGAAGCAAAAGCCAATTATAAAAATACGGTTCTGGCGGAGGTATTGCCGGTTGATATGCTGGATGTAGATGACCGCGTAGAACTACCGCAAGGATGTAAAGCAGTAAATACTGCGGTAGAGCATGTTATTACCCAGCCATTTAGCGAATGGCCGCCGCTGTTGGGCTATAACAAGCTTATCGCCAAAGAAAATAGTCAAGTCCTTGCTGAAATTAATGGCGATCCACTGTTAGTTATGGGTACTTACCATAAAGGGAAAGTATGTTGCTTTGCCAGTGATTGTTCGCCGCACTGGGGAAGCCCGCAGTTTCTGCAATGGGAACATTACGCCACCTTCTGGTGTAATGTTTTACACACAATAAAAAAATAATATTACCCAGGCGAATATAAATTTCGCCTGCCCTGCCACACACTGAGTCATTAAGAATATGAATGATACTTATCTCTATGGCGAAATGTTTTCTGAAAACATATTGACAAGCTATCGGATTTATGGAGACAGAAAATCATTACTCACGCCGCTCATTATCCTTCATGGCGGCCCTTCTGGCGGCTTTGATTATTTATTAAATTATCGCCGTCTGGCTGATGACGGGCGCATGGTAATATTTTACG
Source organism: Salmonella sp. SAL00670 (assembly GCF_046552235.1). Taxonomy (NCBI): domain Bacteria; kingdom Pseudomonadati; phylum Pseudomonadota; class Gammaproteobacteria; order Enterobacterales; family Enterobacteriaceae; genus Salmonella; species Salmonella sp. SAL00670. The sequence continues at coordinate 585,783 of NZ_JBGDUO010000001.1, read as the reverse complement.
ATCAATATGGCTGCGGTCGTTCAACGCATTTTCCTCATGCTGACGCGTCTTTCTGGACTATTGCGCGTTATCTCCGTCAATTAACCCAATTAATTCATCACCTGGGTATTGGACACGGGTATTCGATACTGGGACATTCCTGGGGCGGAATGCTTGCCGCAGAGCACGCCTGCTTACAGCCTGCCGGGCTTCGCGGGACGATACTGGCCAGTTCGCCGGCCAGTATCGCCCTGTGGCAACAGGAAGCCATACGGCTCTTTAACGCTCTGACGCCAATGTCCGATGACGATATCAAAAACGTCATTATGCCCGCCGTCATTTATCAAAACCCACCGGAACAGCTGGTCGCTTATTATGCCAGACACGTTTATACCCTCGCGGAAGAAGCCGTTCATGTTCAGCGCTCTAATGCGCAGTTCGCCGCCGACCCTACGGGTTATCACATTTTATGGGGAACCAATGAACTGGCGGCAAATGGCAAACTTGCCGACTGGGATATTACGCCCCATTTGTGCCAGATACGCTGTCCTGTTCTGGTACTACGCGGCGAAAACGATCAGGCAACCGAGCGCGTCGTCTCTCCGCTTCTCTCTCACATTTCAGACTGCCGCGCGGTCACTATTCCCGGCAGCAGCCATAACCCGCATGAAGAAAATATCGCGCCCTGCCTCGCAGCGGTAAGCGCGTTTTTACGCGATCTGGCATAAAAAGCCATTAAGGTATTTATCATGAAAAAAGTCAAAAAATTGTCTCTTACCGATTTAGTGCTTTATGGTCTGGTGTTTATGGTGCCTATCGCGCCAGTCTCTCTTTATGGCGTCGTTTATAATCTTTCGCACGGTATGGTTGCGCTGGTTTATATTATTGGCGCGATCGCGATGTTTTTTACCGCGTACAGCTACTCTACCTTATCGCAACATATCTCCTCGTCGGGTTCGGCCTATGCGTATGCTGGCGTATGCATTAATCCCGCCGTAGGGTTTCTGACCGGATGGATATTACTGCTGGATTATCTTTTGTTCCCTACGCTCGTGGCAGTGCTGGGCGGCGTCGCGGTCCACGCTATTTTACCGCAAATCCCGGTCTGGGTCTGGCCGTTGATTTATGTGGCTATTGGCACCGGAGTCAACTATCTCGGGATACAGCAAACGGCGAAATTCGATAAGTTACTGGTCTTTATTCAACTCGGTATTCTGGCGATTTTCGTGCTACTCATTGTCCGTCTGATGCTGCTGGACAGTAGTCAGATAACGCTTTCCTTCCGGCCTTTTTTCGATTCACAGTGGTTCACCCCAGGGCTCATCGCGACGGCGATTTCGGTGGCTGCGCTGAACTTTCTCGGCTTTGACGCTATCAGTACATTAAGTGAAGAAAGCGAAGGCGGGGGACGCGCCGTCAGTAAAGCAACGCTGTTGGCGTTAGTTTTGGCGACGGTACTGTTTATTATCGTTGTGGCGTTTGCGGCGTTTGCCACCGGTAATGTCGACCGCTTCGCGGAAGGCAATGCGACGAATGAAGCATTTTTCACCATTGCCGGCAACGTTGGCGGTATCTGGCTCAAAGTGGCATTTTCCATCATTGTGGCGTTTGTGTGCGCCGTCGGCAACGTTATTACCGCGCAAACGGCGGTGTCCAGAGTGCTATTTTCAATGGGGCGCGACCGAATGTTGCCCGCCTTCCTCGCTCACGTCCATACCACGCGTAAAACGCCGGATTATGCCATTCTGTTTACCGGCGGCGTCACCCTGCTGCTCAGCTACCTGTTTTCCGGCAAGATTGAGTCTATCTCCACGCTGGTGAACTTTGGCGCGCTTTTCGCTTTTTTTGTCGTGAACCTGTGTGTGTTTATCCTGTTCAATTTCCGGATGAAAGCCCAGAGGCGCATTTTCGCCCATGTCATTTCGCCGATCATGGGGATGATCGTCATCGGCTACGTCTGTTTAAACATGAACATTCACGCTCTGATACTCGGAATTAGCTGGGCGGCCATCGGGATAGCGATTCTGTGCTATCGAAAAGCACACAACCAAAACATCGCCATCGACCTGGAAGGCAAAAAGTTGCTCGATTGACATTATGCGCAACAACACCCGCTGTTGCGCAACGCCGCCCCTGTTCGGGCGGCGTTATCGCCAGCGACATCGTAAACAGCGTAATAACAAACCGTTGTGGATCTGCACAGATGTCTTTTGAAACAGGGTTTTCATTTTCCTTTTTTGTAAATTTCAGCGTATAATGCGCGCCAATTGTCTCTTGAATGGTTTCAGCGCATTGGACTGTAAAACTCAACGACTAAAATTATCCCCTTCCCGTTGGGCTGAAACGCGAGCACACATTCCTCTGCACGCTCTTTCGATGTCACCTATCCTTAGAGCGAGGCATCATCACTTTAGCAACACAGGCTTAGCTTCCGGGCCGTGCGCGCCCGAAGCCAGATTTCCATATCCTCCTCAACTTAAAGACTAAGACTGTCATGAAAAAGACGAAAATTGTTTGTACTATCGGTCCGAAAACCGAATCCGAAGAGATGTTAAGCAAAATGCTGGACGCGGGCATGAACGTGATGCGTCTGAACTTCTCTCATGGCGATTATGCAGAACACGGTCAGCGTATCCAGAATTTGCGCAACGTGATGAGCAAAACTGGTAAAAAAGCCGCTATTCTGCTTGATACTAAAGGACCAGAAATCCGCACCATTAAACTGGAAGGCGGTAACGACGTTTCGCTGAAAGCGGGCCAAACCTTTACTTTTACCACCGACAAATCCGTGGTCGGTAATAATGAAATCGTTGCCGTCACCTATGAAGGCTTTACCAGCGACCTGAGCGTTGGCAACACCGTCCTGGTTGACGATGGTCTGATCGGTATGGAAGTGACCGCCATCGAAGGCAATAAAGTCATTTGTAAGGTGCTGAACAACGGCGATCTGGGCGAGAACAAAGGCGTTAACCTGCCGGGCGTTTCTATTGCTCTGCCGGCGCTGGCTGAAAAAGACAAACAGGACCTGATCTTCGGTTGCGAACAGGGCGTTGACTTTGTTGCGGCGTCCTTTATCCGTAAACGTTCTGACGTTGTCGAAATTCGCGAGCATCTGAAAGCTCACGGCGGCGAAAATATCCAGATTATCTCTAAGATCGAAAACCAGGAAGGCCTGAACAACTTCGATGAAATTCTCGAAGCTTCCGACGGCATCATGGTTGCGCGTGGCGACCTGGGCGTAGAAATCCCGGTTGAAGAAGTGATTTTTGCGCAGAAAATGATGATCGAAAAATGTATCCGCGCACGTAAAGTCGTGATCACCGCGACTCAGATGCTGGATTCTATGATCAAAAACCCGCGTCCGACCCGCGCAGAAGCAGGCGACGTTGCGAACGCCATCCTCGACGGTACGGATGCGGTTATGCTGTCCGGCGAATCCGCAAAAGGGAAATACCCGCTGGAAGCCGTTTCTATCATGGCGACCATCTGCGAACGTACCGACCGCGTCATGAACAGCCGTCTGGACTACAACAACGACAGCCGTAAACTGCGCATTACGGAAGCAGTATGCCGCGGCGCGGTAGAAACCGCCGAAAAACTGGAAGCGCCGCTGATCGTGGTAGCGACCCAGGGCGGTAAATCCGCTCGCGCCGTGCGTAAATACTTCCCGGACGCCACCATCCTGGCATTGACCACCAATGAAGTGACCGCCCGTCAGTTAGTACTGAGCAAAGGCGTGGTATCGCAGCTGGTGAAAGAAATCAATTCTACTGATGATTTCTACCGTCTGGGCAAAGATGTCGCCCTGCAAAGCGGCCTCGCCCAGAAAGGCGACGTCGTAGTGATGGTCTCCGGCGCGCTGGTTCCAAGCGGCACCACTAACACCGCCTCTGTTCACGTACTGTAATAATTGTTGTGTGAATTAATTTGTTTAAAAAAGCGCCCTTCCGGCGCTTTTTTTATTTAATCGATAGCCACTATTAATAAAAAAATCAAATCGGATTTTACTATCTAATTGCGGATTATCTAAGAAGAATCCGATGGAAGCCCCCTGTTTTCTTTCGGTTTTTTAGGGACTTTCATGCATTTCGATGCTTCTTTGAGCGAACGATCAAAAATAAGTGCATTCCCATCAAAAAAATATTCTCAACATAAAAAAGTTTGTGTAATACTTGTAACGCTACATGGAGATTAACTCAATCTAGAGGGTATTAATAATGAATCGTACTAAACTGGTACTGGGCGCGGTAATCCTGGGTTCTACTCTGCTGGCTGGTTGCTCCAGCAACGCTAAAATCGATCAGCTGTCTTCTGACGTTCAGACTCTGAACGCTAAAGTTGACCAGCTGAGCAACGACGTGAACGCAATGCGTTCCGACGTTCAGGCTGCTAAAGACGACGCAGCTCGCGCTAACCAGCGTCTGGACAACCAGGCTACTAAATACCGTAAGTAATAGTACCTGCGTAATAAAAATGGCGCACATCGTGCGCCATTTTTTTGTCCGTCGTTTGCTGCAAAGGCTACTGCGTCGCGCGCGTTTGCCCCTCTTCCCCGACAAAACCGTTCTGAGCGGATTCGACTGCGGTCGTATTTACCGCCGGCGTCTGCCCGGCGCTCACGCTGACAGGATACCCGGCTCGCCGGTATAGCGCCTTATCGACCAGGCGACTATCCACCCCTTGCGCGTTTCTGAACGCGGTAAATTCCGCAGGCAACACATAGGGCATTGTCTGCACGTTTTGCTCTTCTTCCGGCGATAGCGGCCTGTGTACCTCTACATAACGAATGCCATTCGGCTCGACAGAGAATTTCACTGGCTGGTTAATCACTTTTACCGGCGTCCCCGTTCTGACCTGCGCAAATAACGCCTTGATGTCCGGCGCGTTCATGCGAATGCAACCGGAACTCACACGCAGACCTACGCTATCCGGCGCGCTGGTGCCATGAATGAGATATTCCCCATTACCGTGCGCCAGACGCAGCGCATAGCGTCCCAGCGGGTTATTTGGCCCGGCAGGGATCACCGGCGGCAGCGTGATCCCCCGCTCAAGCGAACGTTGGCGTATGCCTGCCGTCGGCGTCCACGTCGGGTTGGGGATCTTTTGCCCTATCCGGGTGTCCATGACGGGAGTTTCCAGTCCCTGCAAACCGATGCCGATGGGATACACCTGTACGCGGTTTTCTCCCGGCGGGTAATAATACAGCCGTAGCTCCGCGAGATTGACGATAACGCCTTCCCTGGGCGCATCCGGCAATAGCATCTGCGAGGGAATGGTAATTAGCGTACCGGGCTTAGGCACCGGCGCAATCGTATTGTTCGCTTCAAGAATGAGCATCGCCGCCGTATCAAAACGCCGGGCTATAGCCTGCAGGTTTTTATCACCTTCCTGTACGGTATAGGTTTGATTCTGACCAATAAGACGGCTGCCTTCGGGCGGTAATGGATAATCAACCGCCCAGGCTGCCTGTAACGCGCTATACGCGCCGATAATAGTTAGCGTAATGAAAGACGCACGTTTCATACCAAACCTCCTGTATTCCTGGTGATGCCCTCTGCGACGACTGGTAGCGCTTCGCTTATCAGAATAACAAAATACACGCTCTATCCACTCTGGATAAAGCGACGTCGCCGTCCGACAAAGGATTTGACATCAGGTAGAACGCTGTCTGTACAGTTTAGCTAAGAGTGGCGGCCTTAGCGCGAATTGCGCGAATCATTGCTTCCAGCCCCTGAGAACGAGAAGGTGTGAGGTGCTGCGCAAGCGCCATTTTTTCGAACCATGGCCGGACATCAAAATGCACAATATCCTGCGCCGTCATTTGGTGGTACAAAATAAATACCACCGCCATAAGGCCCTTAACGATCGCCGCGTCGCTGTCGCCCTGCAATTCGATAATGCCGTTGGCGTTTCGCCGCATCACGATCCACACCTGGCTCTGACAGCCATGAATCGTATTTTGCGGATTACGATCCTGCGGATTTAACTCCGCCAGGCGCTGCCCCAACTCAATAATATATAAATATTTCTCTTCCCAATTAGCGCAACGCGTAAAGTTACGCAGCAGTTTTTCTTTATCCGGTAGCGCAGCCATAAAACCTCACTGTTATCCCAATAAGCGGTGGATACGCGTTAATCCTGCCACCAGTCGGTCCACTTCTTCATGGGTGTTATACATCGCCAGCGAAGCCCGGCACATTGCCGGCACGCCATACCAGGCCATGAGCGGCATTGCGCAGTGATGCCCTGTTCGTACCGCGATACCGTAATTATCAAGAAAGCTGCCGACGTCGTAAGCGTGGTGTTTACCCAGATTAAACGCGATGACGCCCAACCGCTGCGCCGGGCCATATAGCGTGATATCAGGCACCTGCGCCAGTTGCTCCAGCGCATAGCGCATCAGCATCTGCTCATAATCGCCAATCTTATCCAGTCCCAGCGACGTCACATAATCAATCGCCGCGCCGAGACCGATGATGCCGCCAGTATTCGGCGTTCCCGCCTCAAAACGCCAGGGCGCTTTCGCCCATGTCGTTCCCTGCGTCAGGCTGACGGTCGAGATCATCGACCCGCCCCCTTCCCACGGCGGCATTTCTTGCAGCAACGCCTCTTTAACATACAGAATGCCGATGCCGGTCGGCCCGTAAAGTTTATGGCCGGAGAAAACGTAAAAATCGCAGTCCAGCGCCTGGACGTCAACAGCATGGTGCATCACGGCCTGGGCGCCATCCACCAGCACTTTCGCCCCATGCTGGCGCGCCAGCGCAATCATGTCCGGCAGTGGGTTTTCCGTCCCCAGCACATTGGAAACATGGGTAATGGCCAGCAGTCGGGTCCGGTCATCGAACAGCGCAGCTAAGGTCTCCAGCCGCAGCGTACCGTCAGGATGCAATGGGATCACGCGCAGTTCAGCGCCTTTGCGCTCGCACAGCATCTGCCAGGGAACGATGTTGGCGTGATGCTCCATCTCGCTGATGATAATGTTATCCCCGGCGCGAATATTTTCCGTTCCCCAACTGTTGGCGACAAGGTTAATGCCCTCCGTCGTACCGCGCACGAACACCAGTTCTTCTGCGGAGCGGGCGTTAATAAACCGCGACGCCTGCTTACGCACATTCTCCATGCTTTCGGTCGCCTGCGCGCTTAACGTATGGATACCCCGATGTACCGCAGCATAGCCGTGACGGTAGAAGGCAGATTCAGCATCAATCACCTGATTAGGTTTTTGAGCGCTGGCTGCGCTGTCCAGGTAAGCCAGCGGCAGGCCGTTAACTTCACGCTGCAGTATGGGAAAATCCGCCCGTACTTTTTCTACAGGAAATGTCATACCAGGCCTCCGGGCAGTCGCTGGCCGATTCGCGCCAGCACCTGCTGTTTAAGGGCGCTATCATGGATAGCTTCCGTTAACTCTGCGGCAAACGCGTAAAGAATCATGTGCCGCGCCTCCTGCTGCCTGATGCCGCGTGATTGCAGATAAAACATCTGCTCATCGTCAATACGCCCGATCGTCGCGCCGTGGCTGCACTTCACGTCATCGGCATAGATCTCTAATTGCGGTTTGGTATCGACTTCGGCCAGTTTCCCCAACAACAGGTTATTATTGGTCATCTGACCGTCGGTTTTAATGGCGTGTTGCGCCACGTTAATCAGGCCATTAAAGACCGCGCGTCCTTTGTCGCTGACGATGGTCTTGTGCAACTGGCGGCTGTTACAGTAGCCTTTGTTATGTTCCAGCCATGTCCGCGTATCGCAGACTTCATTTTTCACCGGCATCGCCAGACTATTCAGTCGAAGCGTCGCGTTTTCACCATTCAGTTGTGAGCTGCTGTGGTGACGTAGTACTGCGGCGCCCAGCAGAAAACTGTGGCTAAACGCCGAGGCGTCTGTCGCCAGCAGAAGATCGTTATGCGCAAAGTGATAGCTGGACGCATTTTCAAACGCCAGTTTGATATGACGCAGTTGCGCATTGTCTGCAACGTTCATCGTCAGACGCGCGCCGGTAAAATGTTTTGCCGCTGTAAGGCTGACATAATGCTCAATAACCGTCGCTTCCGCGCCTTCCGCCAGCGCCAGATGGTGGCGATAATGCGCGGTGTTCAGCTCGTCGCCATCCACGCCCTGCGTGATATGCATTAACAGTAGCGGCCTGGTCGGACGCTGATTTCGCCGTACCTGTATATACGTGACACATTGTGCCAGGCTTTCCGTCAGATGCAGAAAAACCTCGGGATGTACCGGCGCGGCAAGCGTCTGGCGCTCATCCCTGACGCTTACGTCAAATCCGCTGTTTTGCGTGCTATCACTGAGCTCTGGCATAAACCGACCATCGACAAACACCAGCCGCACGGCATCGATTTGCAGCGCCAACGCATCACGCTGTGCGGCGCTGATAGTCGCACACTGCTGGATAAACTGGCTATGGGTTAAGCCCTCCAGCGGCGTGTATTTCCAGTCTTCATGTTTACGCGTCGGCAATCCCAGACGTAACATCTGTTGTAAATGTTGTCTTGCCTGCTCAGTTCGACTTTCTCCTTTTTCTTCAAAGAGATGTTGCCATTGCTGTAGCGCTTTACTGCTGTTCGGTAAGCCAGCCATAACCCTGCTCCTCCAGTTGTTTGACCAGAGTAAAATCGCCGGAACGGACAATTCGCCCCTGATAGAGGACGTGGACGTAATCGGGCTTGATGTAGTCCAGTATGCGCTGATAGTGGGTCACGATAATAAAAGCGCGTTTATCGTCGCGTAACGCGTTGACGCCTTCCGCCACAATTTTCAACGCATCGATATCCAGTCCGGAGTCCGACTCATCAAGGATGCACAGTTCCGGCTCCAGCACCGCCATTTGCAAAATATCATTGCGCTTTTTCTCCCCGCCGGAAAAACCGACGTTTACCGAACGGGTCAGCAAATCTTCCGGCATTTTCAGCAATGCGATCTTTTCTTCCATCAGATCCTGAAAATCAAAGCGATCCAACGACGCCTGCCCGCGGTAGGCGCGCACGGCATTCAGCGCGGTTTGCAGGAAAAACTGGTTACTGACGCCGGGGATTTCTACCGGGTACTGGAAGGCCATAAAAATCCCTTCGCCCGCCCGTTCCTCCGGAGACAGTTCAAGCAGATCTTTACCTTTGAACGTAACCGAGCCGCCGGTGACCTCATAATCTTCACGTCCCGCCAGAGTGGCGGAGAGCGTGCTTTTCCCGGAACCGTTCGGCCCCATAATGGCATGAACTTCGCCGGGGCGAATCTCCAGATTCAGGCCACGCAAAATCGCTTTTTCTTCCACACTGACCTGTAAATCTTTAATGCTTAACATGGTTTTTCCTTCATCATTAACCGACGCTGTGCTCAAGGCTAATCGCCAGCAGTTTTTGCGCTTCAACGGCGAACTCCAGCGGAAGTTCCGAGAAAACGTCTTTACAGAAACCGTTGACGATCATCGAAATAGCGTCTTCTTCGCTGATACCGCGTTGCAAACAATAGAAAAGCTGATCTTCACCGATGCGTGATGTTGTCGCTTCGTGCTCCAGCTGCGCGCTGTTATTGCGGCATTCAACATACGGGAACGTATGCGCGCCGCAGTCCGCGCCAATCAACATGGAGTCGCATTGGGTGAAATTTCGGGCGTTAGTTGCCGTCGGCATAATTTTTACCAGCCCACGGTAGCTGTTCTGGCTGTGGCCGGCGGAAATGCCTTTTGAAATAATGGTTGAGCGCGTGTTTTTACCGATATGGATCATTTTGGTGCCGGTGTCAGCCTGCTGATGTCCACTGGTCAGCGCAACGGAATAGAACTCGCCGATAGAATTATCACCGCGCAGGATACAGCTCGGGTATTTCCAGGTAATCGCCGAACCGGTTTCCGACTGGGTCCACGACATCTTGCTGTTTTCCCCTTCGCACAACGCCCGCTTGGTCACAAAGTTCAGAATGCCGCCCGTGTTGTTGTCGCCCGGGAACCAGTTTTGTACGGTGGAATATTTTACTTCAGCATCTTTATGGATGATGACTTCCACTACCGCGGCGTGGAGCTGATAACTGTCGCGTACGGGCGCGGAGCAGCCTTCGATATAACTCACATAGCTGCCTTCATCCGCCACCAGAATCGTGCGCTCAAACTGACCGGTTTTCTCGGCGTTAATGCGAAAATAGGTGGATAACTCCATTGGGCAACGCACGCCTTTGGGAACATAGATAAATGTCCCATCGGAAGCGACTGCCGCATTCAGCGCGGCAAAAAAGTTATCGTTCCCCGGCACGACGGTGCCAAGATATTTCCTGACCAGGTCAGGGTGATCGTGTATCGCTTCGCCAAAAGAACAGAAAATAATGCCCTGTTCCGCCAGTTTTTCACGGTATGTGGTCGCTACGGAGACCGAGTCAAAAATCGCATCGACGGCGACCTCTTTCCCTTCGCGAACCGGAACGCCAAGTTGCTCGAAGGCGTCTTCAACCTCTTTACTCAAAAAGGTATTCGCGCCCGTTTGCTGTACGGCTCCCGGCTGGGAAACGCAGTTATCGTCGCAGTTTCCGCATGATGGCGCAGAGTAATAGCTGTAGTCCTGATAGTTCAGTTTATCGTAGTACGCCTTCAGCCAGTGCGGTTCATCCATGTCCAGCCAGGCTCTATAGGCATTGAGACGAAATTCCAGCATCCACTCAGGTTCGTTACGCTTTGCGGAAATCGCGCGCACCACCTCTTCGCTGATGCCTTTTGCCAGTTCATCAGTGGGTAGTTGCGTGAAAAATCCTTCTTTGTAATTAAGGCGTCCGCCTGTCCAGATGCCGACCTCTTCCGTTGCTTCAGTGTTACGAGACATAGTACCGCCTATACCCCAAAACTTTCGCCGCAGCCGCATTCATTCTGGGCTTTGGGGTTATGAAATTTAAATAACTGGTTCAGCCCTTCCTGTACGTAATCCACTTCTGTTCCGTCAATAAAAGGCATCGCCTGTAACGGTGCGAAAAGCTTTGCGCCTTCGGCTTCAAAAACCAGATCGTCTTTATCCGGCTCCCGAACGGTATCCAGAACATAGCCAAATCCGGCACATCCCGTCTGTTTTACGCTTAACCGCACGCCCAACATGCCCGGCTGCTTTGCTGCCAGTTCACGTATGTGCGCTGCCGCCGCTGGCGTTAGCGTCAGCCCTTGCCAGGGGAAGTCCTCCGGGTTAAACGTGTCTGAATGCAATTCCATAGAGTTACCTCGCGTTCTAAATCACCAGGATATAACAGCATGTTAGTGATAATGATTATCACTTCAACCCCTTAACCGCAGGGGCTTTCCAACAAATGGTCATATTGAGCGCCTTTTATTAAGCATAGACCCTGTCCGCCAGGTCATACGACAGACAAAAAACCACTTAACTTTTTGATAAGTAATGATTTATAAGACATTAACCGTTCTGGCAGGTCAAAAACGAAAAGATGTATAGAAAATGACTATTTAATTAATAGGCTGTCGACATTGCCGGGCGGCGAGGTCAGAACCCCATTTTTTGTATGGATACCTGGCGTTGCGCTCTTTATAATCCGCTGCGGTTCTATAACTCAGTTTGAGCTATAGGTTTATGTAAACTCTTTCCGGCATTTCAGGTGCTGAATGAGGCAAGAGGCTTAAAATATGGTTGTTACGCTCGCGTATATCGCACTTTTTTTGGTTTTCTCGTGGGTCATCTTGAGAATTAATCAAAAAAGCGATTCTCTGTCGAAAAGCGTTTTTATCGCTATCTTTTTAGGGGCTGTTATTGGTTTATCCCTACATTTTATTTCAGCAAATCACACTAAAACTATTATCGAATGGTACAGCATCGTCGGCAATGGTTACGTCCACCTGCTAAAACTGGTCGCTATACCGCTAATTTTTATTTCTATTCTTTCCGCCATCAATAAACTGGAAAATAGTGCCGGCATCGGAAAAATGTCGCTGACGATCGTCGGATGCATGTTATGCCTGGTGATGGCTGCTGGTTTTATCGGATTACTGACCGCCCATGTACTGGGGCTTGACGCCAGCGCTTTTGTGCACATGCCGTCAATGTTAACTACAGAAGAAGTCAATAAGACTGCCGCGGTGTCGATTCCCCAGTTAGTGACATCGCTGATTCCGACTAATATTTTTCTTGATCTTACGGGGGCCAGAAGTGTTTCCGTTATCGGCATCGTTATCTTCACGCTAATAGCGGGGATCGCCCTGTTAAAGGTCAAAAAAGAGGCGCCGGAAGAAGGTCAGAAATTAAGCGCAGGCATTAACGCTATTCAGATATGGGTCATGAAGATGGTACGTATCGTTATTGCATTAACGCCCTATGGCGTCATGGCATTAATGACTACCGTATTTTCATCATACCACTTTGAACAATTCGCCAGCTTACTTGGTTTTATCGGTGCCTGTTACATCGCGATTTTTATGATGTTTATCGTGCATGCCATCTTGCTGATCCTCAGCGGTAATAATCCAGCGCGTTATTTCAGAATGGTGTGGCCCGTCTTAACCTTTGCGTTTGTTTCCCGCAGCAGCGCAGCCTCTATCCCGCTGGCCATTTCCGCCCAGGAAAAATTTGGCGTACAAAGCACCATTGCCAATATTTCCGCCTCGTTTGGCTCCAGTATGGGGCAAAATGGCTGCGCCGGGATTTATCCGGCTATTATGGTAGCGATGATTGCGCCCACCATCGGCATTGATCCGCTCTCGCTGCATTTTCTGGCCGCGATGTTGCCTGCCATTGCGCTAGGGTCTATTGGCGTAGCCGGCGTCGGCGGCGGTGGTACGTTCGCGGCGCTGATTGTCCTGTCGACGTTGAATTTTCCCGTTGCGCTGGTCGGTATTTTTATTGCCATCGAACCTATCGTTGATATGGCCCGCACGGCACTGAACGTTAACGGATCGATGATGTCAGGTGTGCTGGCTAACCGTATTTTGAATAATCATACGGCTGACGACATGCCAGCGGTTATTGACAGACCTTAGTTTTTTACGCGCCCGGAAAAGAAAAACCCTTAAGTCTGTTCAATACAGGCTTAAGGGTTCCGGCCCCATCCGGCGCTTATCTCCGGCACTCCTAATGGCTTAGCTCTTGAAGGGGCATAAGAATAATCTCATAAAGAACGCGCGCCTTTTTAGCACAAATGGCGATCTGTATTTTTTTTAAACAAAATCAAGGGGGCTATCTATTATCTGGGGACAGTGTCTGGTGAGATTGCCTGGTAACATAGCCGGATGGCGGCTAACGCCTTATCCGGCCTACACAGACTTTATTAATGCACGCCCAACCGCCAGGCGAAATAGATCTCTTCTTTCAGTTCGGTTGCAGAGAGGGTGAGGAGATCGGCAAACTCTAACTCCAGCTGTTTTAAACGCTTCAAATACTGCGCGGGAGAAAGTTCGGTTTTATCACGGCGTAAAAATTCAATCGCCAGTTGGGTCGGGTCTAAATCAGTAGACATATCATCCTCGCTTATGTGTAAACGTGCACAGTATATCACCTTTTTCTGCGCACATTTTGACCAAAAGCAATATGCATCACACTTTTATGGTGACAACGTCACACAATCGCCGTAGTAAGACGCGAAGAACAGCACAGACGTCCCTGTTCATCAAAGATCTCTATCTGCCAGACCTGATGGCGAGCCCCGGTATGCAACGCTTTACAGACGCCTCGTACGCGCCCCTGACGCGCCGACCGTACATGGTTGGCATTCACCTCCAGCCCCACCACCTTTTGCTCCCCCTGCGTACACAGATAGCCTGCGACCGAGCCGATACTTTCCGCCAGCACCACAGACGCTCCGCCATGCAGCAAGCCGAACGGCTGTTTGGTGCGATGATCGACGGGCATTGTCGCTTCCAGCGTATCGTCCCCAATACGCTCAAAGCGGATATCAAGCAGGCCAACCATATTCCCTTCCCCCATCGCATTAAGCGCATCGAGGGTCACTTCACGTTTCCAGATCAACCTATAATCTCCAGTAATGCCTGCAACGGGTGACGCACGCCCGTACCTTCAATGCGTTTAACCTGGCTTCGGCAGGAATAGCCGGTTGCCAGGCAACGGTTTCGCGGTAGACGTTGCATCGCCTGATGCCAGGATAGCTCATAAATTCCCAGCGAATTTTTATGATTGGTGAGTTCATGTCCATAAGTGCCCGCCATACCGCAGCAGCCTACGCTGACATTTTCCAGCTTCGCGCCAAAATGGGCAAAGATGGCGGCCCACTGCGCAGGCGCGCCGGGTAAAGCCGTGACTTCCGTACAATGACCAAAAAAGTACCACGGTTCGCCGCTCACCTCGACGGACAGTCTTGCATTTATTTCCTGCGCCAACCATTCATTCACCAGCAACACATGAAAATCGCCGCGCTGTTCGCCCAGCGCCAGTTTGTATTCGTCGCGATAACACAGAACCAGTGCCGGATCGACACCCACCATCGGCATCCCCAACGCGGCGATCCGATTAAGGAACTCAGAGGTTTTTTTCGCCGTTTTCGCAAAGCGATTAAGAAAACCTTTAATATGCTGCGCCTTACCATTCGGCGAGAACGGTAACAATACCGGCCTCCTGCCCAGTTTTTCCGCCAGGCGGATAAAGTCCGCTACGACCCGAGCGTCGTAGTAGCTGGTAAACGGGTCCTGAACCACCAGTACCGTTTTCGCTTTTTGCTCGGCGCTCATGCGCTCCAGTTGCTCAAGCGTCATATTAGCGGACGGATGGCCCACCAGTTGCTGTTGCAATGAAGGGGCAGAAAGCAGAGGTAAATCCACCATACCGATATGTTTTTTCGCCAGATTACGAACCACCGGTTGGTTAATAAAAAAGTTAAAGGTCTTTGGCGCACGCGCCATCAGCGGCGCGTAGGTCTCGACCGTCGCCACCAGATGATCGCGTACCGGACGCAGATAACGCGTATGGTAAAGCTGTAAGAAACGTGAACGAAACTCCGGAACATCGATTTTAATCGGGCACTGGGTCGTACAGGCTTTACACGCCAGACAGCCGGACATGGCCTCTTTAACTTCATGGGAAAAGTCATACTCGCCTTTGCGTTTGTGCCAACTATTCCGGGTGCGGGCAATCAGCGTGCGTAAGCTGGCGCGTTTTTCTGGCAACTCCTTTTCCAGCTTCAACGGATCGACGCCGCGATCGGCCAATAGACGGAGCCATTCCCGCACCAGCGTCGCCCGCCCTTTCGGCGAGTGGATCCGGTTAAGGCTAATTTTCATCGACGGGCACATTGGGCTTTTCGCATCGAAATTAAAGCACAGGCCGTTACCATTACACTCCATAGCGCCGCGCCAGGTCTGCCGTACCGCCAGCGGGATTTGCCGATCCCAGGTGCCGCGTTTTACCGCATCCACCTTCATCATCGGCGCCTCTATCCCCTGCGGTGGACAGATTTTACCCGGGTTAAGTCGATTATGCGGATCAAAAGCCGCTTTTATTTTGCGCAGCTCGCCATACAGGACTTCGCCGAAAAAGGCCGGGCTGTATTCCGCACGAAAACCTTTTCCATGCTCGCCCCACAACAGCCCGCCGTATCTGGCGGTCAGCGCGACGACCTCATCGGAGATCTGTTTCATCAACAGTTCCTGCTGCGGATCGCACATATCCAGCGCCGGACGCACATGCAGCACCCCGGCATCCACGTGGCCGAATATGCCGTAACTTAAGCCATGACCATCCAGCAGGGCGCGAAATTCGGCGATGTAATCGGCCAGATGTTCAGGCGGCACGCAGGTATCTTCCGCAAAAGGAATCGGTTTGGCAGCACCTTTCGCATTACCCAGCAGCCCTACCGCTTTTTTGCGCATCGCGTAAATACGCTCAATACCCGTCAAATCGGTACAAAGTTGCCAGCCGATCACGCCCGCTTCCGCTCGCGCCATCAGACCATCCAGCCGGTGGCACAGCGCCTCGACCTGTCCGTCAATAAGCGCTTCATCGTCACCCGCGAATTCCACGATATTCAGGCCAAGCATTTCTTTATCCGGCACATCGGTAATCAATTCGCTAACGGAGTGCCAGACAATATCTTCCCGCGCGAGGTTAAGGACTTTGGAATCGACCGTCTCGACGGATAAGGCGCGCGCATCAACCATAAAAGGGGCGTTACGCAGCGCGGAATCAAAGGAGTCGTATTTTACATTCACCAGACGGCGGACTTTGGGTATCGGGGTAATATCCAGCCGGGCTTCAGTAATAAACGCCAGCGTCCCTTCCGACCCCGTTAAGATGCGGGTAAGATCGAAGCGGGTCATGTCATCGTTAAAGACGTGGCGTAAATCGTAGCCTGTCAGGAAACGATTGAGCTTTGGAAAGCTATCGAGGATAAGTTGACGGTTTTCCAGGCAGGACTGATAGACGGTCTGATAGATGCGGCCTGGCATCGTCGTGTTTTCACCCAGCGTCCGGGCAAGCTCTACGGGCATCGATTGCGTGTCAAGGATATCGCCCCCCAACAATACGGCCCGTATGCCTAAGACGTGATCTGACGTTTTCCCATAGACCAGCGAACCCTGACCAGAGGCATCGGTATTAATCATACCGCCAAGCGTGGCGCGATTACTGGTGGAAAGTTCCGGCGCAAAAAAATAGCCATACGGCTTTAACGCCTGATTAAGCTGATCTTTTATCACCCCCGCCTCTACCCGCACCCATCTCTCTTCAGGATTAATTTCAATAATGCGGTTCATATAGCGGGACATATCAACAATAATGCCCTGGTTTAGCGCCTGGCCATTCGTGCCAGTACCGCCGCCTCGAGGGGTAAATATCAGCGACGTAAAGCGCGGCTCCGCCGCCAGACGGGCAAGAAGCGCGACATCCGCCGTAGAACGGGGAAACACAACAGCATCGGGAAGAAGCTGGTAGATACTGTTATCGGTCGACATTGTCAGACGGTCGGCATAGCTGGTTGCCGTATCGCCCGTAAACCCTTGCTGCTCCAGCGCCTGCAAAAAATTGAGCACCAGCTGAACGACGCCGGGTGCCTGAGAAATTTGTGGAATCATTATATTGACCTTTTCCTGCGGTCTATGTTGTGAACGGTGGCGCCCAACCCGGCGAGCGCGAGCGGTCTACGCACAGGAAGGGATGCTTAATCGTTTGCGTGTTGCGTTATTTGTTGTATCACATTTTTTTCCTGTGCGCCCAACAGAATTACATGCAGAATCGGCCTGTTAAAAACCGCTGAAATTGCTCATCATTATAGGGTGTGGTTTGCATGTTCACGTCGCGCCAACGTTCTGGCGCAAAGACAAAGGTGAAAAGTATTTATGGTAAATGTTCGTCAGCCCAGGGATATTGCGCAAGTGCTGCTATCGGTGCTGTTTTTAGCCATCATGATTGTGGCCTGTTTGTGGATAGTACAGCCTTTTATTTTGGGGTTTGCATGGGCAGGTACGATTGTTATCGCGACCTGGCCCGTTTTGCTGAAATTACAAAAAATATTGTGGGGACGCCGCTCGCTTGCCGTACTGGTCATGACGCTGCTGTTAGTGCTGCTCTTCGTTATTCCCGTCGCCTTGCTGGTGAACAGCATTGTCGACGGTAGCGGCCCGCTCATCCATGCAGTGACCGGCGGCGATATGACGCTACCCGATCTGGCATGGTTAAATAATATTCCGTTGGTTGGCGCCAAACTGTATGCCGGATGGCATAGCCTGCTGGATATGGGCGGTAGCGCTATTATGGCGAAAGTGCGGCCTTATATCGGCACAACCACGACCTGGTTTGTCGGTCAGGCGGCGCATATCGGACGCTTTATGATGCACTGCGCCCTGATGCTGTTGTTTAGCGCCCTGCTTTACTGGCGCGGCGAACAAGTGGCGATGGGAATACGCCATTTTGCCTGTCGTCTCGCGGCTAAACGCGGCGATGCGGCGGTTCTGCTGGCTGCCCAGGCGATCCGCGCCGTGGCGCTTGGCGTGGTGGTCACCGCGCTGGTACAGGCGGTACTTGGCGGCGTCGGGCTGGCGATTTCCGGCGTGCCTTACGCTACCCTGTTGACGGTAGTGATGATCCTTTCGTGCCTGGTTCAGTTGGGGCCGTTGCCGGTATTGATTCCAGCCATTATCTGGCTTTACTGGACAGGCGACACCACCTGGGGCACCGTGCTGCTGGTTTGGAGCGCCGTCGTCGGCACTCTGGATAACGTGATTCGCCCGGTACTCATCCGCATGGGCGCCGATTTACCGCTGCTTCTGATCCTTTCCGGGGTAATCGGCGGCCTGATTGCATTCGGTATGATTGGTCTGTTTATTGGACCGGTGCTTCTGGCCGTGACCTGGCGTTTGTTCTCCGCATGGGTACATGAAGTTCCGGCGCCGACGAATGAACCAGAGGAGATCCTTGAAGAGCTGGATGACATCGAGGAAGCCAACAAGCAGTCATAATCCCGTCGGGCGGCATTGCCGCCCGATGCTTTAGCGACGTTTATCAATTCAACGCACACTCCATTTTGATTCGCCCGTCTGTTCCCCGCCGCATCTCATTTCTGTCGCAAATCCGTTACAGTTTTTAAACTATTGAGACGAATCTGATCGACGCAAAAAGTGCTCATGCCTACTATTAGCACACGGTTATAAATCAACACATTGATTTATAAGCATGGAAATCCCCTGAGTGAAACAACGAATTGCTGTGTGTAGTCTTTGCCCGTCTCCTACGATGGGCTTTTTTTTTAACTTTTTTCGCTGCATTGTTACATAAGCCAGCTCCCGTTTCCCTTCAACACCGCGATATCTGCAACGAACAAATAATATTGCACAAAATAGTGTGATTCTGTTCAAGTCGAAACGGTGTCGGTGGTGCTATTTATAGCATCACTTTTTTCATATAAAAGCCTAAAAAATGATGAACGCGTTAGAACTACAAGCACTACGGCGTATTTTTGATATGACGATTGAAGAATGCACAATCTATATCACCCAGGATAATAATTCGGCAACCTGGCAACGATGGGAAGCTGGCGACATACCCATCTCTCCAGAAATCATTGCCAGGCTAAAGGAAATGAAAGCCAGGAGACAGCGACGAATTAACGCCATTGTTGACAAAATAAATAACCGCATCGGCAATAATACAATGCGTTACTTCCCTGATTTATCTTCTTTTCAGTCCATTTATACAGAGGGGGATTTTATCGAGTGGAAAATTTATCAATCTGTTGCTGCCGAACTTTTCGCACATGATCTGGAGCGGCTGTGTTAGACGTAAACTTTATCGCCGCATCGTATTGATACCGGATAGAAAGCCACACAATCACGACATTGACTTGTCACCCTATCCAATATGCTTCCTGCCTGTGTATACCACTGTAACGTTCAGGCGGCATCTCTGAGTCAGATAATATGAAAAATCGTTATTTCCCTACCGCTGTAGGGTTGTATTTTAATTACTTTGTACATGGCATGGGGGTTATCCTGATGAGCCTGAACATGCCATCGCTTGAACAGCAATGGCATACCAGTGCCGCAGGCGTATCTATTGTGATCTCTTCGCTTGGTATTGGCCGGCTAAGCGTTTTGTTAATCGCCGGTATGCTTTCCGATCGCTTTGGTCGCCGTCCTTTTATCATTCTGGGGACCACCTGTTACCTGATTTTTTTCATTGGCATTCTTTATGCTCAGACGATTTTTGTCGCTTATGCCTGTGGCTTTTTAGCGGGTATGGCCAACAGTTTTTTAGATGCAGGTACCTATCCCAGTTTGATGGAAGCCTTCCCTCGCTCCCCCAGTACGGCAAATATTCTGATCAAAGCATTTGTCTCTGGCGGGCAATTCTTGTTGCCCATTATTATCAGTTTATTAGTCTGGGCTAATATGTGGTTTGGCTGGTCCTTCCTGCTTGCCGGGGCGATCATGCTTATTAATGCTCTGTTTTTATTACGCTGCCCTTTTCCACCCTATCCAGGTCGGATATTGAAACCCAAAATCTCGCAAGCGCCTGTCGCAGGCGTACATCATTGCTCCCTCATCGATCTGATCAGCTACACCCTTTATGGCTATATCTCGATGGCAACCTTTTACCTTATCAGCCAGTGGCTGGCGCAGTATGGACAGTTCGTCGCAGGAATGTCGTATACCCAATCCATCAAACTGTTAAGTATTTATACCTGCGGCTCGCTACTCTGCGTTTTTATAACCGCCCCGCTGGTCAGAAAAACAATTCGCTCTACCACATTATTGATGTTTTATACCTTTATCTCTTTTATTGCGCTTCTGACGGTCTGCCTGCATCCTCAGGCCTATGTTGTTATGATCTTCGCATTCGTCATTGGATTCTCTTCCGCCGGTGGCGTAGTACAAATCGGCCTGACGCTGATGGCGGCCCGTTTTCCACAGGAGAAAGGTAAAGCGACCGGCATTTATTACAGCGCCGGCAGTATCGCGACGTTCACTATTCCGTTGATCACAGCGCGGATTTCAGAAATGAGCATTGCACATATTATGTGGTTTGATACCGGTATCGCCGCAGTGGGATTTCTCCTCGCACTGTTCATCGGTTACCGAAGTCGGGCTGAATCACAACATCACGCTGAAGCAGCGTCAACTGCGTAATAAATGTTAGCGTGCCAACTGCAATATTATTGCCTTGCTATGCAAAATAAAACGTTAGCCATTATCACCTGGAAACAAAAAATGTAATTTTCGTGTTAATTATTATTCATTATCTTCACACTTATCAGAAAAATTGCGATGAGCATCACGAGTTATATGTATTAAACAACAAATTCGCAGCAATTTTTATATTTCCTGGCTAACAAATGAAATGCTATCAATGCAATAAACCTGGCATTTTAAACGCCATGTTATGTACATATAACGACAGTACCGACTTATAGTGTTACTGAACAATCGCTGCATGTAGTAAAGCAGTAATAAGCAGGACATTGAATCAAACCATCAGCAAGGAGCTGTGAACAAATGTCTCAGAACAAGGCTCGCAACATGCCATATTTGCTGGCTGTTATCTGCATTTATTTTAGTTACTTTCTCCACGGCATGAGTGTTATTACACTAGCCCAGAACATGACCTCCCTTGCACAGAAATTCTCCACGGATAGTGCCGGTATCGCCTATTTAATCTCTGGCATTGGTCTTGGCCGTCTGGTCAGTATTTTATTCTTTGGCGTACTGTCCGATAAATTTGGCCGTCGGGCAATAATACTGCTTGGCGCCGTACTATATATGCTGTTTTTCTTCGGTATTCCCGCCAGTCCTAATCTGATGATCGCTTTCATATTAGCGGTGTGTGTCGGCGTGGCGAACTCCGCGCTGGATACCGGCGGATACCCTGCATTAATGGAGTGTTTTCCCAAAGCATCGGGCTCGGCAGTTATTCTGGTTAAAGCGATGGTCTCTTTTGGGCAAATGATTTATCCCCTTATTGTCAGCGCCTTGTTAGTCAACCATATCTGGTACGGCTACGCGGTGGTAATCCCCGGTATCCTTTTCGTCCTCATCACGTTGATGCTGTTGAAAAGCCGTTTTCCCAGCCAACTTGTCGATGCCAGTATTGCGAAAGAATTACCCCAGATGAACAGTTCTCCCCTCGTCTGGCTGGAAGGCGTAGCTTCCGTTTTATTTGGCGTCGCCGCGTTCTCAACCTTCTATGTGATTGTGGTCTGGATGCCTAAATATGCGATGGCCTTCGCCGGAATGGCGGAATCCGACGCGCTGAAAACCATCTCTTATTACAGTATGGGATCGTTGGTTTGCGTGTTTATTTTTGCCGCATTGCTGAAAAAAATGGTTCGCCCTATCTGGGCCAATGTTTTCAATGCCGGGCTGGCGACACTCACCGCTGCGGCAATTTACCTGTATCCCTCTCCACTGATCTGTAATGCTGGCGCCTTCGTGATTGGTTTTTCCGCTGCTGGAGGTATTTTACAATTAGGTGTATCGGTAATGTCGGAATTTTTCCCTAAGAGTAAAGCTAAAGTCACCAGTATATATATGATGATGGGGGGCGTAGCTAACTTTATTATTCCACTGATCACCGGTTATCTCTCTACTATTGGCCTGCAATATATCATTTTGTTAGATTTTGCCTTTGCACTACTGACATTTATCACCGCCATTATTGTATTTATTCGCTATTATCGCGTATTTAAGATCCCGCAAAACGATGTCCGATTTGGCGAGCGTTATTTCCAGTAAAAATGTTAACGATGCGCAACAGGCATGCGCCCTGCTCTGCACTGTCCACTTATTAAGGAGTATAAAATGGATGTTACCGCAAAATATGAATTAATTGGTCTTATGGCGTATCCTATCCGTCATAGCTTATCGCCCGAAATGCAAAACAAAGCGTTAGAAAAAGCGGGGCTACCGTATACCTATATGGCTTTCGAAGTGGATAACACGACGTTTGCCAGCGCCATTGAAGGACTGAAAGCATTAAAAATGCGCGGTACGGGCGTCTCCATGCCAAACAAACAGCTCGCGTGTGAGTATGTCGATGAATTAACGCCAGCAGCAAAACTGGTTGGCGCTATCAACACCATTGTTAACGATGACGGCTATCTACGCGGCTACAACACGGATGGTACGGGCCATATTCGGGCAATTAAAGAAAGCGGTTTCGATATTCGGGGAAAAACCATGGTGCTGCTCGGCGCGGGAGGCGCGGCTACCGCCATTGGCGCCCAGGCAGCCATTGAAGGCATTAAGGAAATTAAACTGTTTAACCGTAAAGATGACTTTTTCGAAAAAGCGGTTGCCTTTGCGAAGCGGGTGAATGAAAACACCGATTGCGTCGTTACCGTCACCGATCTTGCCGATCAGCACGCTTTTACTGAAGCGCTTGCCAGCGCAGATATTCTGACGAACGGTACCAAAGTTGGCATGAAACCATTGGAGAACGAATCCCTGATCGGCGATGTTTCCCTGCTCCGCCCTGAATTGCTGGTCACCGAATGTGTTTATAATCCGCATATGACAAAGTTATTGCAGCAGGCGCAACAAGCTGGTTGCAAAACAATTGATGGTTACGGCATGTTGTTATGGCAAGGAGCCGAACAGTTTGAACTGTGGACAGGAAAAGCATTTCCATTGGACTATGTGAAGCAGGTGATGGGATTCACAGCCTGACCGGTAAAATTATAATTGCGACGAATGACAATGAAGGGTACCAAATGAAAACCGTAACTGTAAGAGATCTCGTGGTTGGCGAAGGCGCGCCAAAGATCATTGTGTCGCTAATGGGAAAAACCATTACCGATGTGAAATCGGAAGCACTCGCCTACCGTGAAGCGGATTTCGATATTCTGGAGTGGCGCGTTGACCATTTTGCCAACGTGACAACGGCGGAAAGCGTACTTGAGGCCGCCGGCGCCATCCGGGAGATTATCACCGATAAACCCTTGCTATTTACCTTCCGCAGCGCGAAAGAAGGCGGCGAACAGGCACTAACCACCGAACAGTATATCGCTCTGAATCGTGCAGCGGTTGACAGCGGTCTGGTCGATATGATCGATCTTGAGCTTTTTACCGGCGACGATGAGGTGAAAGCCACCGTCGGCTATGCTCATCAACACAATGTTGCGGTGATCATGTCTAACCATGATTTTCATAAAACGCCCGCAGCGGAAGAGATTGTTCAGCGTCTGCGTAAAATGCAGGAACTGGGCGCCGATATTCCGAAGATCGCCGTCATGCCACAGACTAAAGCCGATGTCCTGACCTTACTTACCGCCACTGTAGAAATGCAGGAGCGCTATGCGGATCGTCCGATTATTACCATGTCGATGTCGAAAACCGGGGTAATATCTCGTCTTGCCGGCGAAGTGTTCGGTTCTGCGGCAACGTTTGGCGCGGTGAAAAAAGCATCTGCGCCGGGACAAATATCGGTAGCCGATCTGCGTACCGTATTAACTATATTGCACCAGGCGTAATACTTTATCGTGTGGCGGAATATTCTCTTTCTGCCACAATAAAATAAATAGTTATCTGACATGAATATGTTCCATATTCATTGAAAGCCGCTGTCTTTATTACCTTAACACGGTTATATCGATATTGCTTTCAGGGATAATAGTGGAGTAAATATGAAAATCAATAAGCCATCACGCATTAATGGCCGCGTTCCCGTGCTCTCTGCACAAGAAGCAGTAAATTATATTCCAGATGAGGCCACTTTATGTATTCTGGGCGCAGGCGGCGGTATTCTCGAAGCGACAACATTAATTACCGCACTGGCAGATAAATATCAAACAACCCAGTCACCACGAGATTTATCTATTATTAGCCCTACCGGATTAGGTGACCGCGCCGATCGCGGCATCAGCCCGCTGGCGCAGGAGGGGCTGGTAAAATGGGCGCTATGCGGACATTGGGGGCAATCTCCCCGTATTTCTGAACTGGCTGAACAAAATAAAATCGCCGCCTATAACTACCCACAAGGCGTATTAACCCAGACGCTGCGCGCCAGCGCCGCACACCAGCCGGGTATTCTGAGCGATATTGGTATTGGTACCTTTGTCGACCCTCGCCAACAGGGCGGAAAATTAAACGACGTGACTAAAGAAGATCTCATTAAGCTGGTAGAGATCGATAATAAAGAATATCTCTATTATAAAGCGATAGCGCCTAATGTGGCTTTTATCCGCGCCACCACCTGCGACAGCGAAGGCTATGCATCATTTGAAGATGAGGTGATGTATCTTGATGCGCTGGTGATCGCCCAGGCCGTTCACAATAATGGCGGTATTGTAATGATGCAGGTGCAGAAAATGGTAAAAAAAGCCACGCTGCATCCAAAATCCGTGCGTATTCCCGGCTATCTGGTGGATATTGTGGTTGTCGACGCCGACCAGACGCAACTCTATGGCGGCGCGCCGGTGAACCGATTTATCTCCGGGGATTTTACTCTTGATGACAGTACCCAGCTTACCCTGCCCCTTAATCAGCGCAAGCTGGTAGCCCGACGCGCGCTGTTTGAAATGCGTAAAGGCGCGGTAGGCAATGTGGGCGTAGGCATTGCCGACGGTATTGGTCTGGTCGCTCGCGAGGAAGGCTGCGCCGATGACTTCGTGCTGACCGTGGAAACAGGCCCGGTGGGCGGTATTACCTCTCAGGGCGTGGCCTTCGGTGCCAATGTCAATACCCGCGCGATCCTTGATATGACCTCACAATTTGATTTTTATCACGGCGGTGGGCTCGATGTCTGCTATTTAAGTTTTGCCGAAGTGGATCAACACGGTAATGTCGGTGTACATAAATTCAACGGCAAAATTATGGGCACCGGCGGGTTTATCGATATTAGCGCAACGTCGCAAAAAATTATTTTCTGCGGAACTCTGACGGCCGGAAGTTTAAAAACTGAAATTACCGATGGCAAATTAAATATTCTGCAGGAAGGTCGCGTGAAAAAATTCGTCAGCGAACTGCCGGAAATTACGTTCAGTGGAAAAATTGCGCTTGAGCGCGGGTTAGACGTGCGTTACATCACTGAACGTGCGGTTTTCACTCTCAAACAAGATGGCCTGCATTTAATTGAAATTGCGCCTGGCGTCGATCTGCAACGGGATATTCTTGACAAGATGGATTTTTCACCGGTTATCTCACCAGATTTAAAACTGATGGACACAAGATTATTTACCGATAGCACTATGGGATTCACGCTTCCTGACGCAACACATTAAAAGGAGTACAAATATGGATTTTTCATTAACTGAAGAACAAGAACTATTACTGGCCAGTATTCGCGAGTTAATCACCAGCAATTTTCCGGAAGAGTATTTCCGTACCTGCGATCAAACGGGCACCTATCCCAAAGAATTTATGCAGGCGCTGGCGGAAAACGGTATTTCGATGCTGGGCGTCCCGGAAGAATTCGGCGGCATTCCGGCTGACTATGTAACGCAAATGCTGGCGCTGATGGAAATCTCAAAATGCGGCGCTCCGGCCTTTTTGATTACCAACGGCCAATGCATTCACAGTATGCGCCGTTTTGGTTCCGCAGAACAACTGCGTAAAACAGCAGAAAGTACTCTGGCCACCGGCGATCCAGCATATGCGCTAGCCTTAACAGAACCTGGCGCGGGCTCTGATAATAATAGCGCCACAACAACCTGGACGCGTAAAAACGGCAAGGTTTATCTTAACGGCCAAAAAACATTTATCACCGGTGCAAAAGAATATCCTTACATGCTGGTTCTGGCGCGCGATACGGAGCCAAAAGATCCTAAAAAAGCGTTCACGCTTTGGTGGGTGGACTCAAATAAACCGGGCATAAAGATTAATCCGCTGCACAAAATTGGCTGGCACATGTTGAGTACATGCGAAGTTTATCTCGATAATGTCGAGGTGGACGAAAGCGACCGGGTCGGTGAAGAAGGCATGGGTTTCCTCAATGTCATGTACAATTTTGAGATGGAGCGTTTGATTAATGCGGCGCGCAGTACAGGTTTCGCCGAATGCGCATTTGAAGATGCCGCCCGTTACGCCAACCAGCGTATCGCCTTTGGTAAACCCATCGGCCATAACCAGATGATCCAGGAAAAGCTGGCGTTAATGGCCATCAAAATCGAAAACATGCGCAATATGGTGTTGAAAGTCGCCTGGCAGGCCGATCGGGAAGAGTCACTGCGTACCAGCGCCGCGCTGGCTAAGCTGTACTGCGCACGCACAGCGATGGAAGTGATTGACGATGCGATTCAGATTATGGGTGGGCTTGGTTATACTGACGAAGCCCGTGTCTCCCGCTTCTGGCGCGATGTTCGCTGCGAACGTATCGGTGGCGGCACGGATGAAATTATGATCTATGTGGCAGGACGCCAGATTCTGAAAGACTATCAGAACAAGTAAGGATCGTACCGGAACGTCTTATTCGGCCTGACTGCTTTACGGCATCAGGCCGAATAAATCAGATAAATTTCGCCGTCAGGTATTTGGCAGCAAATACGCCTGCTCAACCAGACTATTTTTAAATTGCTTACGATAATCGTTGGGAGAACATCCTACATGCCGCATAAACAATTTGGCAAAATGGTCCACATTTTCATATCCTACCCGCCATGAAATTTCTGCCAGTGGCGACTCAGTGTTTGTCAGCGCAAACTTGGCCTCGGTCATACGTCGTTGAATAACATAGTTGATAGGAGATATATGATATTCCTTGGCAAATTCATGGCATATATAACTGACGCTGGCGCGAAATTTTTTCGATAGCTGGTCAAGCGTGATTTTTTCACGATAATTATTATTGAGATAAACAAGTACATCCTTAATTAATACATCTTTTTTAATGTAGCCTTGTTCAGAACGATAGGCATTTTTAAAATTTTCATAATAAAGCGCGGTCAGAGTGTAAGCAAATGCATCGTATACAGAGGAAGCCAATACGTTTTTCCCCTGCGGAAGTAACACGCTTAATTCATTAAAGATACTTTTAATGACCTCTTTCCCCTGAACCACGGAAACCACCGGACAGGAATGACTCTGCAATAGTTGGTTTTCTTCCCAACCTGGAAAACAAAACCCATACAGCGCACAGGTATAGGTGGTAGCCGGCGAATTGCTGTCGGATGCTACAGCGTGTAGCCGCCCCCGCTCAACGACGACAATATCGTCCGCATGCGCGACGTAGAGTGAAGAGTCAATAATTAACCTGGCTATCCCTTTTTTGACGTAAATAAGCTCTGTTTCATTATCATGCATATGATGGCCAGACTCCCAGTTTGGATCATCGCTAATGACAAAACGTGAAAATCGAGGGGTCTTGTCCTGTTCAAAAATCGTCTCCGCGGCGGAGTCAAAACAGCGCTGATACATAATAACCTCTGTCAGGTTTAAAAAGATAACCAGGATAAAATAAAGCGAGCGTCAGTGTTGTACAACCGTGGAGATTACCAGCAAAACAAGATTATTCGTTCCGAATGCAAGATATTATGTTCTTTTGCAGACAGTTCTGATTACCTGTCGATAGCGTATTATCAGACAAAAATACATAGCCGACATATCTTTGATGTTTTCTTTTAACCTCACAGAAACAACATCGCACGTTTCATGTTAAAAAATGATGATATGCTTCGCACTTATTATTCTCACTACCGTATTTATATTTTTATGACGCCCTTTTCAGATGGTTGCTAACGATTCTCTGTTCGCAGATTTTTCGTGCAAGATTGTTGGCAAGGAAAACAGATTGACCCATCGAAAACCTCTTCAGACTGCCGCAGACTATTTTCAGTCAGATTTACGTTACTTATCCGCACGCGACTCACTGGAGATGCAATGAAAATAATAACCTGCTTTAAGTTGGTGCCTGAAGAACAGGACATTACCGTGACCCCGGAGCATTCGCTCAATTTTGATCGTGCCGAGGCCAAAATCAGCCAGTTTGATTTAAATGCAATTGAAGCCGCCGCGCAGTTAGCTGGCGATGGCGACGAGATCGCCGCGCTCACCGTCGGCGGCTCTCTGTTACAAAATTCAAAAGTCCGCAAAGATGTGTTATCCCGCGGGCCAGATGCGCTTTTTATGGTTCAGGATGCGCAACTGGAGCACGCCCTGCCCAAAGAAACCGCGCTGGCGCTAGCATCCGCGGCGGAGAAAATCGGCTTTGACCTGCTGCTCTTCGGGGAGGGCTCCGGCGATATTTATGCCCAACAGGTGGGCCTGCTGACTGGCGAACTCCTGAAACTCCCCGTCATCAACGCAGTAAGCCATATTCAACGCGACGGCGACAAAATCATCGTTGAACGCACACTGGAAGAAGACGTTGAAATTATCGAGCTCACGCTGCCCGCGGTGCTTTGCGTGACCTCAGATATTAACGTTCCACGCATCCCGTCAATGAAAGCCATTCTCGGCGCCGGGAAAAAAGCCGTTACGTCGTGGCTGGCGAGCGATATCCACTGGACCCCAACCACGCCAATGGCGGAACTGGTCGCCATCTCGGTACCGCCGCAGACAGAACGCAAGCATATCATTCTCGATAACGATTCGCCGGAAGCCATCACCGCACTGGCCGACCATTTGAAAAAATCCCTGAACTAAGCCCAACGGAGAAAAATTATCATGAATCATTTAGCTAACGTATGGGTATTTAGCGATAACGTAGAGCGTTATGCCGAATTAATGACCGGCGCGCGGCAGTGGGGAGAAAAAGTTTACGCCATCGTGCAAGGAAACACGGAGATCGACTACGTGAAAGCGCTTGGCGCTGATGAGATAGTCATTCTTGAATCGCATACGGATTTGCAGCGCGTGGAAAACTATGCCGAAACGCTGGCCTCGTTATTAGGCGACAAAAATGGGCTGCTGCTCATGGCGGCGACCAAGCGCTGTAAAGCGCTGGGCGCCCGGCTGAGCATCCAGCTTGACGCCGTGATGGTGAACGACGCGACGTCTATTGACCTCCTCGACGGGACGCTACACGCAGAGCATCGCATGTACGGCGGACTTGCTTTCGGCAAAGAGAAATTAAACAGTCCGCAGGCGATTATTACGCTGGCACCCGGCGTGCTGGAACCCGCCGCCCCTCTCCCCGGTCATACTTGCCCGCAGACCACGCTGGCATATATTGCCCCACGCCACGAGGTATTGTGCCAGCAGCGGCGCGCGAAATCGTTAAGCAGCGTCGATTTGAGCAAAGCCAAACGGGTCATCGGCGTAGGACGAGGTCTGGCGGCGCAAAGCGATCTGGATATGGTGCATAAACTGGCGACCGTCCTCGGCGCAGAAGTGGGCTGTTCCCGCCCCATTGCGGAAGGTGAAAACTGGATGGAACGCGAGCGTTATATTGGCGTATCCGGCGTTCTGTTGAAATCCGATCTCTATCTGACGCTGGGCATTTCCGGCCAAATTCAACATATGGTGGGTGGAAACGGCGCAAAAATTATTGTCGCAATAAACAAAGATAAAAACGCGCCCATTTTCAATTATGCCGATTATGGTCTGGTGGGCGATATCTATAAGGTTGTTCCTGCCCTCATCGACCAGTTAAGCCGCTAATTCCTTTTTCAACGCACATCTCCCGTCGTCGATACGGCGGGAAAGGAGCATAAAGCATGTCGGATGATAAATTTGACGCTATTGTGGTGGGCGCAGGCGTAGCAGGAACGGTCGCCGCGTATGTGATGGCAAAAGCGGGACTGGATGTACTGGTTATTGAACGCGGAAACAGCGCGGGCAGCAAAAATATGACCGGTGGGCGGCTCTACGCTCACAGTATCGAAAGTATTATGCCGGGATTCGCAACGTCCGCCCCCATCGAACGTGTCGTTACCCGTGAAAAAATCTCCTTTTTAACCGAAGAAAGCGCCGTCACACTTGATTTTCACCGCGCGCCCCCTACTCCGCCCCTTACGTCATATACCGTACTGCGCAACAAACTGGACCCGTGGCTAATGGCGCAGGCGGAACAGGCTGGCGCGCAGTTTATCCCAGGTGTACGGGTCGACGCTCTGGTACGTGAAGGCAATCGCGTCACTGGCGTTCAGGCCGGGGATGATATTCTGGATGCGAATATTGTGATTCTCGCGGACGGCGTGAATTCCATGCTGGGCCGTTCGCTGGACATGGTGCCTGTCTCTTCTGCGCATCACTATGCCGTCGGCGTAAAAGAGTTGATTGGGCTCTCTCCGGCACTTATTGAAGAGCGCTTTAATCTGGCGTCCCATGAAGGCGCCGCCTGGTTATTCGCTGGCGCGCCCTCCAACGGGCTCATGGGCGGCGGGTTTCTTTATACCAACCGCGATTCGGTTTCTCTGGGGCTGGTATGTGGCCTGGGCGACATTGCTCACGCGACCAAAAGCGTACCGCAAATGCTGGAAGATTTTAAACAGCATCCGGCAATACGCCCTTTGATTCAGGGGGGAACGCTGCTTGAATACTCCGCTCATATGGTGCCCGAAGGCGGCATAGCAATGATGCCGGAGCTGGCAAATGACGGCGTGATGATTGTCGGCGACGCCGCCGGTCTTTGCCTGAATCTCGGTTATACCGTCCGCGGCATGGATTTAGCCATCGCGTCCGCGCAAGCGGCCGCTCAAACCGCCATTGACGCTAAAGCGCGGCAAGATTTTTCCGCCGCGAGTCTTGCCGGTTACAAACGCGCGCTGGAGAAAAACGGCGTGTTACGCGATATGCGGCATTTCCGCAAACTCCCCGGATTAATGGAAAACCCACGGCTTTTTACCGAGTACCCGCGAATGGCGGCAAACATTGTGGGCGATCTGTTCACCGTTGATGGCGGTCCAGTCCCACCGTTGCGTAAAACTATCCTGTCACATGCGAAAAAAATTGGACTGGTGAATCTATTAAAAGACGGCATAAAAGGGGCTACGGCATTATGAGTTCGGACAATAAGGTGAATGTTGACGTCAAATTGGGCGTAAATAAATTTTACGTAGATGAAGGACACCCACATATCATTTTGCGCTCCTCGCCTGACATGCTGGAGTTTAATAAATTAATAAAAGCCTGCCCTGCCGGACTCTATAAGCTGGACGATGCGGGAAATATTCATTTTGACTCCGCGGGCTGCCTGGAATGCGGGACCTGCAGGGTTCTCTGCGGCAATACTCTTCTCGAAAAATGGGAATACCCGGCGGGAACGTTCGGCGTTGAGTTTCGCTACGGCTGACGCTCTGAAACACCGGATAACGACGCTACGGCGTCTTATTCGGCTTGTCCCCAGAGATTACGTCATTTGTATTAATAGAGAACAAGTCAATGAGTGTTACATTAACGTTTGACGCCGCAAGGCGGAAAACCTATCGCGAGTCCGGCTACTGGGGCGATGCTTCACTGGGCGACTACTGGCGGCAAACCGCACGCGCCGTACCCGATAAAATCGCCGTGGTCGATAATCATGGCGCGTCCTGGACCTACGCCGCGCTCGACTACGCGGCAAGCCGCCTGGCAAACTGGTTACTGTCTCAGGGGATTCAACCGGGCGATCGCGTGGCCTTTCAGCTTCCGGGCTGGTGTGAGTTTACCCTCATTTATCTGGCCTGCCTGAAAACGGGCGCGGTATCTGTCCCGCTACTTCCCGCCTGGCGAGAAGCAGAGCTGGTTTGGGTGCTGAACAAATGTCAGGCTAAAATATTCTTCGCCCCCACCGTATTCAAACAGAATCGTCCGGTCGATCTTATCCTTCCGCTACAAAATCAACTGCGCCATCTGACGCATATTGTCGGCGTGGATAAACTGGCGCCTGCCACCACAGCGCTTGCGCTTAGTCAAATCATCGACCGCAGCGAACCGTTGCAGTCAGACATTAACATTCACGGTGATGAGCTGGCGGCAGTGCTGTTTACCTCCGGCACAGAAGGAATGCCGAAAGGGGTGATGTTGACCCACAATAATATTCTTGCCAGCGAACGGGCGTATTGCGCGCGGTTGAATTTAACCTGGCAAGATGTGTTCCTGATGCCTGCGCCACTGGGCCACGCCACCGGATTTTTACACGGCGTCACCGCGCCCTTTTTAATCGGGGCGCGTAGCGTATTGCTGGACATCTTTACCCCAGAAGCCTGCCTTACCTTATTAGCGCAGCAACGCTGTACCTGTATGTCAGGCGCGACGCCGTTTATTTACGATCTGCTTTGTGCCGTTGAGCAACAGCCTGCCGACCTCTCCTCACTGCGATTCTTCTTATGCGGCGGCACGACTATTCCCAAAAAGGTTGCCCGCGACTGCCAGCAGCGCGGTATCAAATTATTGAGTATTTACGGTTCTACAGAAAGTTCTCCACACTCTATGGTTAATCTGGGTGATTCGACTTCACGCATGATGAACACCGATGGTTATGCCGCCACCGGTGTAGAAATTAAAATCGTGGATGAAGATCGCAATACGCTTCCAGCAGGCCACGAAGGCGAAGAAGCCTCGCGCGGGCCGAACGTTTTTATGGGATACCTGGACGAGCCGGAACTTACCGCCCGCGCACTGGATAATGAGGGCTGGTATTACAGCGGCGACCTCTGCCGCATGGATGAAGACGGTTATATCAAAATTACCGGGCGCAAAAAGGATATTATTATACGTGGAGGTGAAAATATCAGCAGTCGCGAGGTGGAGGATATTTTATTGCAACACCCCCGCATACACGATGCTTGCGTCGTTGCTATGCCTGATGAACGCTTAGGCGAACGTTCATGCGCGTATGTAGTCTTAAAACCGCCACACCTTTCGCTGACGCTGGAAGAGGTGATCGCTTTTTTCAGTCGAAAACGGGTAGCGAAGTATAAATATCCGGAACGGATCGTCATCGTAGAAAAACTGCCCAGAACCGCCTCTGGCAAAGTGCAGAAGTTTCTGTTGCGGCAGGATATTATTGAGCGGCTGCGCCAGGAGCACACTGCGGTATAAATTGCCGGATGGCGACGTTAACGCCGCCATCCGGTATTACACTACTTCTTCAGTTCCGCCAGACTCAGCCAGGTCTGAACCACGGTGTCCGGGTTCAGCGACAGGCTGTCGATCCCCTCTTCCATCAGCCAGGCGGCAAAGTCTTCATGGTCGGACGGACCCTGACCACAAATTCCAACATATTTGCCCTGTTTTTTCGCCGCGCGGATCGCCATCGACAGCAGCGCTTTCACCGCGTCGTTACGCTCGTCAAACAGTTCAGACACCACGCCGGAATCGCGATCCAGCCCCAGCGCCAGCTGCGTCATGTCGTTAGAACCAATCGAGAAGCCATCAAAATACTCGAGGAACTGTTCAGCCAGCAAGGCATTGGACGGGATCTCGCACATCATGATGATCTTCAGCCCGTTCTCGCCGCGTTTAAGCCCCTGGCGCGCCAGCTCTTCGATGACCGCTTTCGCCTGGTCGACCGTTCGCACGAACGGGATCATGATTTCGACGTTGGTAAGGCCCATATCGTTGCGCACGCGTTTCACCGCTTCGCATTCCAGCGCAAAACAATCGCGGAAACTTTCTGCGACATAACGACCCGCGCCGCGGAAGCCCAGCATCGGGTTTTCTTCATGCGGCTCATAGCGTTCGCCGCCGACCAGGTTGGCGTATTCGTTGGACTTAAAGTCAGACAGGCGAACGATGACGCGTTTCGGGTAGAAGGCGGCGCCTAACGTCGCGATCCCTTCCGTCAGTCGACCAACGTAAAATTCACGCGGCGAGTCGAACCCTTTCATCATCTCACGAATGTCGTTTTGCAGCGCAGCATCCTGGTCGTCAAACTCCAGCAGCGCGCGCGGGTGAACGCCAATCATACGGTTAATGATGAATTCCAGTCGCGCCAGACCTACGCCTTCATTCGGCAGGCAGGCAAAGTCAAATGCCCTGTCCGGGTTGCCGACATTCATCATGACCTTCAGCGGTAGCTCTGGCATGGTGTCTACGCTGGAGCTTTTTACGCTGAAATCCAGCATGTCGGCATAAACATAACCGGTATCACCTTCTGCGCAGGAGACGGTTACTTTTTCGCCATCTTTCATGCGTTCGGTGGCGTCGCCGCAGCCGACTACCGCCGGAATGCCCAATTCGCGGGCGATAATCGCCGCGTGACAGGTGCGCCCGCCACGGTTAGTGACAATCGCCGCCGCTTTTTTCATGATCGGTTCCCAGTCCGGGTCGGTCATATCGGTGACAAGCACATCGCCAGGCTCAATACGGTTCATTTCGCCGATATCGTGAATAACTTTTACCGTACCTGCGCCGATACGATGCCCAATGGCGCGACCTTCGGCAATGATTTTCCCCTGCGCATGTAGCGTATAACGCTCCATCACCTGGCCACGGGAGCGCACGGTTTCCGGACGTGCCTGCACAATAAAGAGCTTACCGGTATGACCGTCTTTCGCCCATTCGATATCCATCGGACGACCATAGTGCTGCTCAATCTGCACCGCTTGTTTCGCCAGTTCCTGCACTTCTTCGTTGGTGAGCGAGAAAATGTCGCGCTGTTCCTGCGGCACATCCTCAATCTTCACTTGCTTACCGTGCTCCTGGGTGGCGGCGTAAACCATGCGGATTTTTTTCGACCCCATGGTGCGGCGTACGATGGCCGGACGGCCTGCCGCCAGGGTTGGCTTATGGACATAAAATTCATCCGGGTTAACCGCGCCCTGCACCACCATTTCACCCAGTCCCCATGCCGAGGTGATAAAGACCACCTGGTCAAAGCCGGATTCGGTATCGATAGAGAACATCACCCCTGACGAGGCGAGATCGGAGCGAACCATCCGCTGCACGCCAGCGGAAAGCGCTACGCCGCGATGATCATATCCCTGGTGAACGCGATAAGAGATGGCGCGATCGTTAAACAGAGAAGCAAATACGTGTTTCACTGCCACCAGCACCGCGTCGAAGCCCTGAACGTTAAGAAACGTTTCCTGTTGGCCCGCAAACGAAGCATCTGGCATATCTTCCGCCGTGGCGGAGGAACGCACGGCAAAAGAGGCATTTTCATCATCCGACGAAAGCTGCGCATAGGCATCGCGGATGGCGTTTTCCAGCGCCGGCTGGAAAGGAGTGTCGATAATCCACTGGCGGATCTGCGCGCCCGCTTTCGCCAGCTGGGAGACATCATCAATATCTGTCTTATCCAGCAGCTCATAAATGCGCTGGTTTACGCCGCTTTGATCCAAAAACTGGTTAAACGCATCGGCAGTGGTTGCAAAACCATTCGGAACGGATACGCCCATGCCGGAAAGGTTAGTAATCATTTCACCCAGGGAGGCATTTTTGCCCCCAACTCTGTCTACATCATTCATGCCGAGTTGGTTATACCAAAGCACCAGCGGTGACGAGCCATTGTTGGACATCGAACAATCCTTTTGTGATAAATGAACGAGTTTAAGAAACACATAGTTGCGTATTTATCCTGGCATACTTAAACCCGCGAAAAAAACGGTGAATCGTTCAAGCAAATTTATTTTTTCATTTTTTCAGATTGTTTACGTAGTTGCGCAAACCCGCGCATAGCACGGCATTCCCTTAATCACCCACGGTATAAACTGCGTTTCCAGGAAATGAAACACACTTTTCATTAATTATAAAAAGTGCCTGTCATTTTATAAAATAAGCGACAAGTTATACGTTTCCCGTTACTTTTAATTTATGCTTTCAGATAATTATGTTTACTCTTCAGGATGAACAGAATGGATAATGTTGTTGATCGCCATGTTTTCTATATTTCTGATGGTACCGCCATCACCGCCGAGGTCCTGGGTCACGCGGTTATGTCGCAGTTTCCGGTGACGATCAGCAGCATCACGCTGCCATTCGTGGAAAACGAAAGTCGCGCCCGCGCCGTCAAAGACCAAATTGACGCCATTTATCAGCAAACCGGCGTTCGCCCGCTGGTGTTTTACTCGATTGTTTTACCTGAAATTCGCGCCATCATCTTACAGAGCGAAGGTTTCTGCCAGGATATCGTCCAGGCGCTGGTGGCGCCGCTTCAGCAGGAGATGAAACTGGATCCGACGCCGATCGCTCATCGTACTCATGGGCTTAATCCGGGTAACCTGAACAAGTATGACGCCCGTATTGCCGCTATCGATTATACCCTGGCGCATGATGATGGCATTTCATTGCGCAACCTCGATCAGGCTCAGGTCATTTTACTTGGCGTTTCGCGCTGTGGAAAAACGCCCACCAGCCTCTATCTGGCGATGCAATTCGGTATTCGTGCGGCTAACTACCCTTTCATCGCCGATGATATGGATAATTTGACGCTGCCCACATCGTTAAAACCGCTACAACATAAACTGTTCGGCCTGACAATTGACCCTGAACGCCTGGCGGCAATTCGCGAAGAACGCCGTGAAAACAGTCGCTATGCCTCGTTGCGTCAGTGCCGCATGGAAGTGGCAGAGGTCGAAGCGCTGTATCGTAAAAATCAGATCCCCTGCCTGAACAGCACCAATTATTCCGTTGAAGAGATAGCCACCAAGATTCTCGATATTATGGGGCTTAACCGCAGAATGTACTAGCAAACTAGTTTAATGGATTGGTTTTTGTTATCATGCCGTTCTGCCTGCGAGGTGTGACACGCCTCGCACTTGAAATCAGCAGGGATTGGTTTATCGTGATGCCCATCACTTCCCGGTAGTCCTGCCGTTGAAGCAACAAATTTCTGAGACTTGTAATGAACAGAACCGATGAACTCCGTACTGCGCGTATCGACAGCCTGGTAACACCGACCGAACTCGCGCAGCGGTATCCTGTATCGTCCTCCGTCGCCAGTCACGTTACCGACTCCCGACGCCGGATAGAAAAGATTTTAAATGGTGAAGATCCACGGCTACTGGTCGTCATTGGCCCCTGTTCGATTCACGATCTGAATGCTGCCATGGAATACGCGACGCAGCTCCAGGCACAACGCCAAAAGCATCAGGCGCGTCTGGAAATCGTCATGCGCACCTATTTTGAAAAACCGCGCACCGTCGTGGGATGGAAAGGCCTGATTTCCGATCCCGACTTGAATGGAAGTTACCGCGTCAATTATGGGCTTGAACTGGCGCGTCGCTTGCTATTGCAGGTGAACGAACTGGGAGTACCGACCGCCACAGAGTTTCTTGATATGGTCACTGGCCAGTTTATTGCCGATCTGATCAGTTGGGGAGCGATTGGCGCGCGTACCACCGAAAGCCAAATCCATCGGGAAATGGCTTCTGCGCTCTCTTGTCCGGTCGGCTTTAAAAATGGTACAGATGGCAATACTCGCATTGCCGTTGACGCTATTCGCGCTTCCCGCGCCAGCCATATGTTTCTCTCGCCGGATAAAGACGGACAGATGACCATCTACCAGACGAGTGGCAACCCGTATGGGCACATCATCATGCGCGGCGGTAAAAAACCGAACTACCACGCTGAAGATATTGCCGCCGCCTGCGATACGTTGCATGAATTTGATCTGCCGGAACATCTGGTCGTCGACTTCAGCCACGGCAACTGTCAAAAACAGCATCGCCGCCAGTTGGACGTATGTGATGATATTTGCCAGCAGATTCGTAATGGCTCCACGGCAATTGCCGGGATTATGGCAGAGAGTTTTTTACGGGAAGGCACGCAAAAAATTATCAGCGGTCAACCGTTAATCTATGGTCAATCCATTACCGATCCCTGCCTGAACTGGGAAGATACGGAAGTTCTGTTGGAAAAACTTGCCGCGGCGGTAGACAGCCGCTTTTAATAGCTCGCCCATCCTGCCGGGATGGGCGTTTCTTCGATGCGTTACCCACCCTTTTCTCTACGCGCGCGTATATCACTCCACAGAATTAGCACTTGCTGTTATCGCATTAATTATTGATAATAATAATCATTGTGAGTTTGATTATTAATAAATAACATGTCGCGTATGGATAACACCGAGCTGCCTCACCCTAAGGAAATAGACAATGAAACGCTTCTCCCTGCCGCTGAACGGCGCGTCAACAGTCAGGCGCTATTAGGTCCGGACGGCAAAGTCATTATCGATCACAACGGTCAGGAGTATCTGTTGCGTAAAACTCAGGCCGGTAAGCTACTGTTAACCAAATAGCGCTCCCGCCAGCAGACGATTCTGCTGGCATCTGGCTAACTTGAACAACTGACCTCCAGCCGCTTTCCCCACTCCGGCGGTCGGCTGGCATAGTCATCATCTCGATCGGTAAAAGGTTGACGTAAAACTTCATGCAACCGATGCAGTTCCGCCATGTCTCCTTGTTCAGCCGCATCTATCGCGCGTTGCGCCAGCCAGTTGCGCAACACAATCGCAGGATTCACGCGTTGCATCTGCTGTTGGCGCAGCGCGTCATCCACCGCCTCTGTGCGCAATCGCGCCCGGTAGTGGTCGAACCAGGCATCGAACGCCGCGCGATCGATAAACGTATCCCGCAACGGCGAGGAAGCGCTCTGTTGCTCCGTATGGCTTAACATCCGAAATGTACGGGTATAATCACTCCCTTCGCGCGCCATCAGACTAAACAATTCATTCAGTAAAGCGTTATCGTCTTTTTGCTCGGTAAAGAAACCCAGCTTCTGGCGCATTCGCTGCCCATAGTGCGTTAACAACGCGTCCTGGTAACGATCCAGCGCTCTGTTTAACGCGTCGATCTCAATAAAAGGGGTTAACGTCTGCGCCAGACGTTGTAAATTCCACAGCGCCACCGACGGTTGATTATCGAAGCGGTAACGTCCCTGATGATCGGAATGGTTACCAATGAAGCCGGGATCGTAGTCGTCGAGAAAACCAAAGGGGCCATAGTCGATGGTCAGCCCCAGAATCGACATGTTATCCGTATTCATAACGCCGTGCGCAAAACCGACAGTTTGCCACTCGGCGATGAGTCTTCCGGTACGCGCCGCCACCTCTTCAAACCACAAAGCATATTTTTCCGCTACATCCTGCCATTGCGGCCAGTAATGACGAATAGCGAAATCAGCCAGTTGCTGAACTTTTTCCGGCTCACGGCGGTAGTAGAAATGTTCGAAATGACCAAAACGCATATGACTTTGCGCCAGACGCATTAACATCGCGCCCGTTTCCTGCGTCTCTCGCTGAACCGGCGTATCGCTGGCTACGATAGATAACGCGCGCGTAGTGGGAATACCCAGATAATGCATGGCTTCGCTGGCAAGGCTTTCTCGTATGGTTGAACGCAGGACGGCGCGTCCATCCCCCATTCGCGAATAGGGTGTTAATCCGGCGCCTTTCAGATGCCAGTCGAGGGTCGAGCCATCCGCCAGGAGCTGTTCGCCCAGCAAAATACCGCGTCCGTCGCCGAGTTGTCCCGCCCAGACGCCGAACTGATGCCCGCTATATACCTGCGCGACAGGCGACATACCGGGTAATAAGGTTTCGCCGCCCCAAACGCCAGCGCCATTGGTAGCGTCAAATAACGACGCGGGAATGGCTAACTGCTGCGCCAGTTTGTCGTTATACCAAATCAGTCGCGCATTTTTTAACGGTGTGGGTAAAAGCGCGGTATACGTTGCTGGCAGTTCATCGCGCCAACGGGCAGTAAAAGACAGGGTCATAGGGCCTCCTGTCTTCAGTGTAGACGGTTAATCACCGGTTAAACACCGGCAAACAGAAAGGTTATCGCTGAACGAGTTTAATGAGCTGGCTTACCGGCACCGGAGGCCATAGTCCGCCCTGGAATGCGCTAAATCCCAATGGCGCTGCGCGCGAAAACATCGCCTCATTATCAATACCGGCAATCATCAGCGACTCGCAGCTGGAGGAGATCTGGGCAACAATAGCGTGCATGAATGGTTCGAATGAGATCATTTCAGCTCGCTGCTGAATAAAATTTTTATCCAACATGACTCGTTTGAAAAGCCCATCGAAAATAGCTTTAGTCGACGCCTCGCCTGCCCCAAAATTTGCCAGCATTAATGGGAAATGCATTGCCAGATTAGCTAACGTTTCATTGTTTTTGCCCTGGTTTAACCCAGGATAGTTCTCATTTATAGCTAATTCAAGAAACGGAAAGCGCGCTGCCCGGGAAAAAAGTTCGCTATCTAATAATAATAAGTCACTAATTGCGGGCGGTAAATTAAGCCATGCAATAAGTTTATGCTGAATAAAAAAGTGCTGACAGGTTTCTAACAACGCCAGTTTTTCAACAAACAGACAGTATTGTTCCTCCACCGAAAGGCGAGGCGCTACCAACTCAGTCGGCATCCGCACGGCGCCGTCTTCAGCGGCAAATGTTGCAATAATCTCCAAACCAACAAGCCGAGCGTTTTCATCCATGACGGGAAGGAAAAAGAGTTCGGAATGGTAAAGCTCATCAAGTGAAGCAATCATTACGCCAGTCCCATGGTTAGGGCGCTATTCGCCATCCAGTCACTACGGACGGAAACAGACGTAACTTCAGATACTAATTGAAGCGTCATCATTTTTCTTGTTTACCGGTAAACCGGTTCCTTTTTTTAACTTACTCTGATTATAAACCAATATCCAATGTTGTACTTTTCACAGGGCGTGAACACGCCCGTTTTTAATAAAAGTACGTTTGTAAATGCTACGGTTATATCATTATATATGATGACAACAGATGTCATAAGTTCAACCGGCGATATGTTAAAAATAGACTATAAAATTTATATCGTCTGCGAGGTTAAATTCGCCGTGCCTGCCAGAAGTTTTTTCGCCAGTACACATTATCCAGCGATGAACGCATCACGCCACGACTGGTAGAGGCATGAATAAACTCATTATTTGTATCGTAAATACCAACATGTAAACCACTTTCGCCCGAACCGGTTTTAAAGAAAACCAAATCCCCGGGCAGCAATTCATCTTTATCGATTCTGGTGCCGATTTTTGATTGTTCACGCGTATCACGAGGCAACTGCAAATCAAACTTGTCGCGCATAGTGACCACCACAAAGCCGGAACAGTCCACGCCTCTGCGACTCATGCCGCCGTAACGGTATGGCGTACCGCGCCAGGACTGCAACTGATCGTTCAGACCCGCAATGACGGTAATGGAGTCTGATAATCTGGCATTTGGCGCCGGTGCCCGATGAGTACTGCATCCTGCCAGGAACAATGCTGTGATAACAAGAAGCCAAAAACGCATGCCGCAACAATCCTCTGTTTTTATTTTGGTATTAATTTAGCGTCGAAATTACCTGCTTTTCAAGAAACGATTTTACTTAAGTGGCCGAAATGAGCATTGGATGCCCCTCGACGTCGAGTCGTCGAAAGCGCAAACCGTAGGCTTGCGCCAGATAAGAGGGGGTGAGCACCTCTTCCCGGCGGCCGCAGGCAATGAGTTTACCGCGCTTTAGTAACCAGGCTTTATGCGCATGGCGCAGCGTGTGGTTCAGATCGTGGCTACTCATCACAATCGCAATTCCTGCCTGACATAAATGATGTAATACCCGATCCAGAGCGTTTTGTTGCGCAACATCGAGACTGTTCATCGGCTCATCAAGCAGCAATAATTGACCGACCGGATTAGCGTCGGGATGAATTTGTAGTACAACGGCAGCAAGGCGAACACGCTGCCACTCGCCACCGGAAAGCTGATTCACGCTTCGCCCCAGTTTGTCGCCCAATCCAAGCATATCGGCCACCTCGTTAAGCTGCCCGGTTCGCGTTTTATCAGGTTGATGCAATGTCAGGTAATGCCAGACCGGCATGGCGAACGGCGGATTTTGCTGTTGCGCAAGATAAGCGCGGTGTTGGGCAAGCGTTGCCGTCGCCCATGCCTCCAGCGGCGCTCCGCCAAACCTGATGCTCCCCTCGCCGGAGGTTAACCCCGCCATACGCGCCAGTAGCGTGCTTTTCCCGGCACCGTTCGGCCCGACAAGATGAAGGATCTCTCCTGCGCTTACTTCGCCGGAAAGCGGCCCCAGGCGGGTGCTCTCGGCGACGTCCTTTAATTGCATCAATTGAGACATTATTTTGCCAACGCGATTTTTATGCTTTCCATCACAATAGGATCTTCAGGCGTCATATCCGGCGAAAAACGCTGTACCACCTGACCATCCCGGCCTACCAAAAATTTTTCAAAATTCCACAGAATATCATCCGGATAGAGTGGCGTACGCCCTTTGCTTACCATCCGTTCGTAAAAGCCGCTCTTCTCCGACGCGACTGCCGTTGGCGCAGCGGCTATCAGTTTTTGATACAGCGGATGGCGCGCGTCGCCATTCACATCAATTTTACTGAACATCGGGAACGTGACGCCCCAGGTGCTGGCACAATAGGTTTTAATCTGCTCTTCGCTGCCTGGCTCCTGCCCCATAAACTGGTTGCAGGGAAAACCCAACACGACAAACCCCTGATCTGCCCACGCCTTCTGGATATTTTCCAACTGTTCATATTGCGGCGTCAGGCCACATCTGGAGGCGACGTTTACAATGAGCAGCACTTTTCCGGCGTATTTTTCAAGTGTAGTGACCTCTCCATCAATCGTCGTAACGTGAGTATTAAGAAGCGAGTTTTGCATGGTGTCTCCCTGATGTCGGTAGAATAGCGGGTTTCATCGTTAGCCTTTAATCATAGACTGCGAATGATGAAAGCAGTTGTTTACCGATGCGCTAACGCGCGGATTTGAGTAGCAGCCAGATAAACACTGGTGCCCCCAATGTGGCGGTGACCACCCCGATAGGCAGTTCAGCCGACGCCAGCGCCAGTCGGGCGACCACATCAGCCAATAGCAGGGCGATAGCCCCGGCCAGCGCGCAGCCGGGAAGTAAAACCCGGTGATCGGTTAAACCACATAAGCGCAGGATGTGCGGAATAACCAGACCGATAAAACCAATCGCCCCCGCCATCGCCACGCTGACGCCCACCATCCAGCCGGTGGCGATGACCAACAAATTGCGCCAGAACCACAGCGGCAGGCCAAGCTGCCGCGCCGAGGTTTCCCCTAGCGCCAGCATATTCAGCGGTTGCGACTGGCAACATATCCAGATCAGTACCGGGATGAGCGCAATCATTAGCCAGCTCTGCTGCCAGTCAACGCCGCCGAATCCTCCCATCATCCAGTACATTAATTGCCGCAGATCGAAAGAGGTGGAAAAATAGATAGCCCACGTCATCAGCGCGCTACAGATAATGCCCAGCGCGACGCCCGCCAACAACAAGCGGCTGGTAGAAAGATGGCGACGCGCAAAACGCAGCAGAATTAACGTAATAATGAGCGCGCCGGCTATAGCGCACAGTCCCAGCGCCCATCCTGGCAGTTGCCCCTGCCCCAGTAAGACGGCGGCAATAAGCCCAACACCGGCCCCATTCGAAACGCCGAGCAGACCCGGTTCAGCAAGTGGGTTTTCAAACAGCGCCTGCATCACAGCGCCAGATAGCGCCAGCGCAGCGCCAACCAGCAATACCGCAAGCGTGCGGGGAAGGCGAATTTGCCAGACAAACAGTTCCCCCCGGGCGCTTAACCAGTCACCGGGGGCAATCCACTGTTCGCCTGCGCATAAGCTCAGAAGTGTAGCCAGTAGCACCAGCAGTGACAGGCTCAGAAGCCAGCGAACGTTTCGTCGCTGTTGTTGGCGGGCAAAAGTCAGCATGTTATCCATTCAGCTGAAAAGAGGTAGCGTGATTTTACGGTGGGTATCCTTTACTTGAAAGAAAAAAGGCCGCAATGCGGCCTTTTTAGTTATACGGGTCATCTTTCAGGCTGACAGATACGCTGTCATCCCGCTGATCTACTTTCGGGATGGCAGCGTATCTGCCGCAATACACCCTGATGGATGTTATGCCTGGATCTGATTACTCTTCTTTGGGCGAAGCGTTTTCGACCCGGCTCTTTAACTTCTGCCCGGGTCTGAAGGTCACCACGCGCCGTGCTGTAATAGGAATATCTTCACCCGTTTTCGGGTTACGCCCCGGACGTTGATTTTTATCACGCAGATCGAAGTTACCAAAACCAGAGAGTTTCACCTGCTCACCGTTTTC
The DNA here is from genome assembly GCF_046552235.1 of Salmonella sp. SAL00670. NCBI lineage: Bacteria > Pseudomonadati > Pseudomonadota > Gammaproteobacteria > Enterobacterales > Enterobacteriaceae > Salmonella > Salmonella sp. SAL00670. Next base: position 541,474 of record NZ_JBGDUO010000001.1, on the reverse strand, counting down.
CAGAGCACGACGGATCTCTTCGAAAAACAGTTCAACCAGTTCTTTGGCATCCCGCTTGCTAAGCCCAAGCTTATCAAACAGATATTCTGACATTTCAGCTTTTGTAAGCGCCATAGGTTCAATCCCTCAATGATGCCTGGAATCGCTCTTTTAATGCCTCTACACATTTGGCGACGGTAGCGGCAATCTCCTCTTCTTCGAGTGTACGGTTGGTATCCTGAAGGATCAGGCTGATAGCGAGGCTCTTATAACCCTCCGCAACACCCTTACCGCGGTACACGTCAAATAAGTTTACGCCAACTACCTGATTTACGCCAACTTTCTTACATTCGGATAAAATATCCGCTGCGGGAACGTTTTCTGCAACAACAACCGCAATATCGCGACGGTTGGCCGGGAAGCGTGAAATCTCCCGCGCCTGCGGCACGATACGGTCTGCGAGCTTATTCCATTCCAGTTCAAACACCAGCGTACGACCATTCAGATCCAGTTTACGTTCCAGTTCAGGGTGAACAACCCCAATAAAACCAATACGTTCATCTTTCAGATAAATCGCCGCAGACTGTCCCGGATGCAGAGCCGGATTCATCTCCGCCTTAAACTGGATATCACCCAGTTTGCCGGTTAAATCCAATACTGCTTCCAGATCGCCTTTCAAATCATAGAAATCAACGGTCTCTTTTGCCAGGTTCCAGTGCTCATCATAGCGGTTGCCGCAAATCACGCCAGCCAGCATCAGATCCTGTCGAATACCCAGATTGGCTTGTGTATCCGGAACGAAACGTAAACCGGTTTCAAAAATACGCACGCGATTCTGCTGACGGTTTTGGTTATAGACCACCGTCGCCAACAATCCGCTCCACAGCGACAGACGCATCGCCGACATCTCAACGGAGATAGGGTTTGGCAGCAGCAGCGCTTCTGCGCCTGGATGGATGAGCTGTTGTACTTTAGGATCGACAAAGCTATAGGTAATCACTTCCTGATAGCCTTTGTCGTTCAGCATGGTTTTAACCCGCTTCAACGACAGATCGGCTTCACGGTGCGTCCCCATGATTAAACCGGCCTGGATTGGCTCGTCCGGAATATTGTTATAGCCGTAAACGCGGGCCACCTCTTCCACCAGATCTTCTTCAATCTCCATATCGAAACGCCAGGTCGGCGCCACGGCTTTCCACTCGTCCTGCCCTTCGGTCACTTCACAGCCCAGACGACGCAGAATATCACTGACCTGCTCATCCGCAATATGATGCCCGATCAGGCGATCCAGTTTACTGCGACGCAGAGTAATGGTGGCGCGTTTCGGCAACGTTGCTTCGTTGCTCACATCAATTATCGGACCCGCATCACCGCCACAGATATCAAGAAGCAGACGAGTAGCGCGCTCTATCGCTTTATATTGCAGCGCCGGGTCCACCCCGCGCTCGTAGCGGTGAGACGCATCGGTATGCAGACCGTGGCGGCGAGCGCGACCGGTGATAGACAGCGGATTAAAGTACGCACACTCCAGCAGCACATTTTGCGTTTCGCCGTTCACGCCGGAATGTTCGCCGCCAAAAATACCGGCTATCCCCAGCGCCTTATGGTGATCGGCGATCACCAGCGTGTCCGCATTTAACGTCGCTTCGCTACCGTCCAGCAGGACGACGGTTTCACCCTCTTTTGCCATCCGCACGACAATACCGCCATCAATGCGATCTTTATCGAAAGCATGCATTGGCTGACCCAGTTCGAGCAGCACATAGTTCGTGACGTCAACCACCGCATCGATGGAGCGAATACCGCAGCGACGCAGTTTCTCTTTCATCCACAGCGGCGTCGGCGCGTTAACATTGATGCCTTTTACCACCCGACCAAGATAGCGAGGACACGCATCAGCGGCCTCTACCGTAATCGGCAGCGTATCGCTGATGGTTGCCGTAACCGGCACCATTTCAGGCTCCTGGAGCGGCGCTTTGTTCAGTACCGCCACATCACGCGCAACGCCGATGATACCTAAGCAATCCGCACGGTTCGGCGTGACGCTAATTTCGATGGTATTGTCGTCGAGCTTCAGGTATTCACGGATATCGGTACCCAGCGGCGCATCCGCCGGCAGTTCGATAATGCCGCTGTGATCGTCGGAAATCCCCAGTTCGGAGAAGGAGCACAGCATTCCTTCAGACGGTTCGCCACGCAGTTTCGCCGCTTTAATTTTGAAATCGCCCGGCAGAATAGCGCCAATGGTGGCCACCGCTACTTTCAACCCCTGACGACAGTTTGGCGCGCCGCAGACGATATCCAACAGGCGTTCTCCGCCGACGTTGACTTTCGTTACACGCAATTTGTCAGCGTTCGGATGCTGGGCGCACTCAACCACTTCCCCAACCACAACGCCATTGAAGCTTCCCGCGACCGGCTCAACGCCGTCTACTTCCAGGCCAGCCATCGTAATCTGGTTAGCCAACGCATCGCTATCAATTGCCGGGTTAACCCACTCGCGTAACCACAGTTCGCTGAATTTCATTGTTTTATCCTGCCTTTATTTAAACTGTTTGAGGAAACGCAGATCGTTTTCGAAGAATGAACGCAGGTCGGTGACGCCGTAACGCAACATGGTCAGACGTTCCATCCCCATACCAAAAGCGAAGCCAGAATAGATTTCCGGATCGATACCGACATTACGCAGCACATTCGGATGCACCATCCCGCAGCCCAGCACTTCCAGCCATTTGCCGTTTTTACCCATCACATCCACTTCTGCAGAAGGTTCGGTAAACGGAAAATAAGAAGGACGGAAGCGAATCTGCAGATCCTCCTCAAAGAAATTACGCAGGAAGTCGTGCAGCGTACCTTTGAGGTTGGTGAAGCTGATGTTGGTATCAACAATCAGACCTTCCATCTGATGGAACATCGGAGTATGCGTCTGGTCGTAGTCATTACGGTATACACGGCCCGGCGCAATAATACGGATCGGCGGTTGCTGCGCTTTCATCGTCCGGATCTGGACACCAGACGTCTGGGTCCGCAGCAGACGGGTCGCGTCAAACCAGAAGGTATCATGATCGGCGCGGGCCGGGTGATGACCCGGAATGTTTAACGCATCGAAGTTATGGTAGTCATCTTCGATTTCCGGGCCAGTCGCCACGGTAAAACCAAGCTCGCCGAAGAAACTTTCAATACGGTCAATGGTACGCGTGACCGGATGCAGACCGCCGTTCTCAATACGGCGTCCCGGCAGGGAGATATCGATGGTTTCAGCGGCCAGACGGGCGTCAAGCGCTGCGCTTTCCAGCTCGGCTTTACGCGCGTTAAGCGCCTGTTGTACCTGCTCTTTCGCGGCGTTAATGACTGCCCCGGCTGCCGGACGCTCTTCCGGCGGCAGATCGCGTAGGGTCGTCATCTGAAGGGTTAAATGCCCTTTCTTGCCCAAATATTCGACGCGTACATTGTCTAACGCGGCAACATCTGACGCCTGGTTAATGGCGGCCGCTGCATTGGCAACCAGCTCTGCGAGATGTGACATGGTTTTCCTCATTGTGTCGGTGAAGACACCGGTTCATTGGACGTAATCTCTCGATTTCAGATACAAAAAAAGCCTCCATCAGGAGGCTTTTTTGCGCTGTTTTTCGTTTCGTTTTTCACGCGCTAGCCTCCTGGAATCAGGTGCTAAAGTAAAAAAAGAAACGGAAAATAGCAGCGTTCATGCTTGCGTTACCTTATGTGGTAAAACCAGATATCCTTTATTGAAAAGGGTTACAGGTCAATTGTCAACTCACTGAACAGTAAATAAAAGAGAGGGAGCCAGGCTCCCTCTTTTCACTGGCTTATGCCAGAGCTGCTTTCGCTTTTTCAACCAGCGCGGTGAACGCGACTTTGTCGAATACGGCGATATCAGCCAGGATCTTACGGTCGATTTCAACAGAGGCTTTTTTCAGGCCGTTGATGAATTTGCTGTAAGAAATACCGTTCTGACGTGCTGCTGCGTTGATACGCGCAATCCACAGTTGACGGAACTGACGCTTACGTTGACGACGGTCACGGTAAGCATACTGACCAGCTTTGATAACTGCCTGGAAGGCAACGCGGTATACGCGAGAACGCGCACCGTAGTAGCCTTTGGCTTGTTTCAAAATTTTCTTGTGACGTGCGCGTGCAATTACACCACGTTTTACGCGAGCCATATGTGCTCTCCTGTATCTATTCTAATTAAAAAGTTAAAAACGTTAACGGCTTATGCGTACGGCAGGCACGCGATAACCAGGCCCAGATCGCCTTTAGAAACCATGGCTTTCGGACGCAGGTGACGTTTACGTTTAGTCGCTTTTTTGGTCAGAATGTGACGCAGGTTAGCGTGCTTGTGCTTAAAACCACCTTTACCGGTTTTTTTGAAGCGCTTAGCAGCTCCGCGTACGGTCTTAATTTTTGGCATTTTAATAACTTCCACTTCGCATTGTTAATAAACGAAACATAGGCGAACAAAACCTGTGAAGCCCGAAGGCTTCACAGAATTGTTACTTGAAGGCCTTACTGTTTCTTCTTAGGAGCAAGCACCATGATCATCTGACGGCCTTCGATCTTCGTTGGGAAGGATTCGACCACTGCCAGTTCTTGCAAATCGTCTTTCACGCGATTAAGCACTTCCATACCGATTTGCTGGTGGGCCATTTCACGACCGCGGAAACGCAGCGTGATTTTGGCCTTATCGCCCTCTTCGAGAAAGCGAATCAGGCTGCGGAGTTTTACCTGATAGTCGCCTTCATCTGTCCCAGGACGGAATTTAATTTCCTTCACCTGGATAACTTTTTGCTTTTTCTTCTGTTCCTTAGAAGACTTACTCTTTTCATAGAGGAATTTGCCGTAATCCATTATACGACAAACCGGCGGCTCGGCGTTAGGGCTGATTTCGACTAAGTCTACTCCGGCTTCTTCAGCTTTTTCCAGAGCTTCTCTCAGACTCACAATACCAAGCTGCTCGCCTTCCAGACCTGTTAAGCGAACTTCTTGCGCGCGAATTTCGCTATTAATACGATTCGGACGCGCCGTTTGAACTCGTTTTCCGCCTTTAATACTTTATTCCTCCAGTTGTTGAAGACTGCGGCTGCGAATCTCTTGTTGCAGCTTCTCAATCACGTCATTTACGTCCAGACTGCCCAGGTCTTTACCGCGGCGGGTGCGAACGGCAACTTTGCCTGCTTCCACCTCTTTATCACCACAGACCAACATATAAGGGACACGACGTAAAGTGTGCTCGCGGATTTTAAAGCCAATCTTCTCATTTCTCAAGTCTGCTTTTACACGAATGCCCGCATTTTGTAGTTTCTGCGTCAATTCGTTAACGTATTCAGACTGCGAATCGGTAATATTCATCACGACTACCTGAACAGGCGCGAGCCATGTCGGGAAGAAACCAGCGAACTCTTCGGTCAGGATACCGATGAAGCGTTCCATCGACCCAAGAATCGCACGGTGAATCATTACCGGCACCTTACGCTCGTTGTCTTCGCCTACATAGGAGGCGCTCAGACGAGACGGTAAGGAGAAGTCCAGCTGTACTGTACCGCACTGCCATGCACGATCGAGGCAGTCATATAAGGTAAATTCAATTTTCGGACCGTAGAATGCGCCTTCACCCAGTTGATACTCAAACGGGATATTATTTTCTTCCAGCGCAACCGCCAGATCCGCCTCAGCACGATCCCACATCTCATCGCTGCCGATACGCTTGTCAGGACGAGTGGAAAGCTTGACGACGATCTTCTCGAAGCCAAAGGTGCTGTACATATCGTAGACCATACGAATACAAGCGTTAACTTCATCGCGGATCTGCTCTTCGGTGCAGAAGATATGCGCATCATCCTGCGTAAAGCCGCGTACGCGCATCAGACCATGCAGCGCGCCTGATGGCTCGTTACGGTGGCAGCTACCGAATTCCGCCATACGCAGCGGCAAATCACGATAGGATTTCAGACCCTGGTTAAAGATCTGAACGTGGCCCGGGCAGTTCATCGGCTTGATGCAATATTCGCGGTTTTCTGAGGATGTGGTGAACATCGCATCTTTATAGTTGTCCCAGTGCCCGGTTTTTTCCCACAGCACACGGTCCATCATGAACGGGCCTTTAACTTCTTGATACTGGTACTCTTTGAGTTTAGAACGAACAAAGACCTCCAGCTCGCGGAAGATAGTCCAGCCGTCGTTATGCCAGAACACCATGCCCGGCGCTTCTTCCTGCATATGATACAGGTCGAGCTGCTTACCAATTTTACGGTGGTCGCGTTTTGCGGCCTCTTCCAGGCGCTGCAGATAAGCGTTCAGGGCTTTTTTATCTGCCCATGCCGTACCGTAAATACGCTGCAGCATCTTATTATTGCTGTCACCGCGCCAGTATGCGCCGGCAGTTTTCATCAGTTTAAAGTGATGGCAGAAACGCATATTCGGCACGTGCGGACCACGACACATGTCGACATATTCTTCATGATGGTACAAGCCTGGCTTATCATCATGGGCGATATTTTCATCAAGAATAGCGACTTTGTAAGTCTCGCCGCGCTTCACGAAGGTTTCGCGCGCGTCATGCCAGCTCACCTTTTTCTTGATAACGTCGTAATTTTTCTCGGCGAGCTCATGCATCCGCTTTTCGAGCGCTTCGACATCTTCCTGAGTTAGCGTGCGGTCAAGATCAACGTCATAGTAAAAACCGTTGTCGACAACCGGGCCGATCGCCATTTTCGTGTGCGGCCAAAGTTGCTTGATTGCGTGACCTAACAGATGCGCGCAAGAGTGACGAATGATCTCCAGACCCTCTTCATCTTTTGCGGTGATGATGGCAAGCGTCGCATCATTTTCAATCAGATCGGAAGCATCAACCAGCTCGCCATTCACACGGCCCGCAATGGTGGCTTTCGCCAGGCCAGGACCAATGTCCAGAGCAACATCCATCGGGCTTACAGGGTGGTCATAATGGCGTTGGCTGCCATCAGGAAGAGTAATAACAGGCATGTAATATCCTTATTTGCAGTGGTGACCCATACGCAAGATCACATACAAAGAGAAAATGAATTTATTGACAGTGAGTTGTGTATCCATCTAGCCAACCATTGCTAAATTGGCGCACAACCTTCGACACAGACGAAAATCGCTATTTTCGTCCGGCATGACGATGGTAACACTAAAAAAAGGGAGATTGCATCACTCTGTAGCAAATCAAGGCCCTTGACAGAGTTTCTCCATTATCTTTCCACGCGCCGTATAGCGCTTCTCATCGACAACCTAACTTCTGCGCCAGACTCCCCTTTGTCGTTTTCACCTCGCTGGCTACCGCTTCAGGCAAGGCAGACCACAGCGTCAGCACTGGCTTCGTTTTATGTTCGATAGCCTCCACGGTAACCTGATAGTCGCAAAAATTCGCCGAACGGGGTGTATTCTGATCCATAATAAACGCAGCGTAATTTCCTTCACTTTTTGACGGCGCCGTTCCGGTGAATAAAACCTTCCAGTACCCGCTGGGAATTTCTACCGTCGCATCTTCTGGCAATGTGGCGATATGCCGCTCAAAAAGGGGGCCGGTCACTACGTGCACTACAGATACATCAGCCTGTTTGGCAAGTTCGCGCACCCGGTTTTCCAGTGCAGCCCATGCTCCCTGGTTCAGGGCGGATTTCTGCGGCGTAATATTCGATAAATAATTTAACGACGGCCAGTCCGAAACGCCGCCCAATCCTGCCAACGGCGCCTGGTGTCCCCTGTCGACTTTTAATAGCGTATGGGCATTTTTATAGGCCGAAGGGGCCAACGTATCCGAGGGCGGTAAATCGGGGTCCTGCGCCCAGTTCCGCGGGCGACCGCTTGCCTGGCTGGTCTTTGTCACGCTATAGGCAACCCAGTTGGCAAATTTCGTGGCGCTATTATTATTGAGCGTATAGACATGGCGATAGATTGTTTGTTGACTTCCTCCTTGAGGACAGCCAACGCTACAGTTATCAGGTTGCTGAACGAGTACGTTACGATGGGGTAACTCGGGTGCCGATGTTGTATCCTGGGGAGGATACGATGTAGTACATGCGCTTAATAATACTACGGGCAGTAATTTTAGCAGATTAATGGTTTTATTCATTTTTTCTTTCTTAATAATAACTGCCCTGATAATTCAGGTAGCAATAATTTGGTTATATTACCCTGCCAGCCGTTAGATGCGCTCATCATTAAAGACAACACTATCACGGTAAAAATTAATAACAGATAAACATCGAAGCCATCATAGAAAATGAGCTCAAAAGAATACAACGTGATATTCATATTGATACCAAAAAACATCGTATTATATGCATAATCGTGAAGCCAATAATTTCTCGCACTCAGATAGCGAATGAAAAATGGATATTCAATAATATCTGGCGCATGTTTTTTAACACCATTTTTCAACATTAAGGCAACGTATCCTCTCAATGACTCGCTGCTGGCAGGAGTTTAGTTATATTTAAAGGTTTAATAGGCACTGCGCATCATGCTGCTGTGCTTATTACTTTGTAAAAATAAGAGTATTCACTTTCATATTCAGGGGTAAAAAGTGAACAAATACAGCTATTGCGCAACGATGATTGCCGCCATACTCAGTACGACCACAATGGCCAATGCCAGTAGCCTTGCTATTTCAGTGGCGAATGATGATGCAGGTATATTTCAACCATCCTTAAATGCCCTTTATGGGCACCCGGCTGCAGACCGGGGTGATTATACTGCCGGGCTCTTTTTAGGCTACAGCCACGATCTCACTGACGCCAGTCAACTCTCTTTTCATATCGCGCAAGATATTTATTCTCCATCAGGTGCCAATAAGAGAAAGCCTGAAGCCGTCAAAGGCGACCGCGCGTTCAGCGCCTTTCTTCATACCGGACTGGAGTGGAATTCATTAGCCACCAATTGGTTACGTTATCGTTTAGGTACCGATATCGGTGTTATTGGTCCTGACGCAGGTGGTCAGGAGGTTCAGAATCGGGCGCATCGAATAATAGGCGCAGAAAAATACCCTGCCTGGCAGGATCAAATTGAAAACCGTTATGGTTATACAGCAAAAGGAATGGTGTCCCTTACGCCAGCTATTGATATTCTGGGCGTCAATGTGGGCTTCTATCCAGAAGTCTCTGCTGTCGGCGGCAATCTCTTCCAGTATTTAGGGTACGGCGCAACCGTTGCGCTGGGAAATGATAAGACCTTCAACTCTGATAATGGGTTTGGGTTACTGTCCCGCCGAGGGTTAATACACACTCAAAAAGAGGGATTGATCTATAAGGTATTTGCTGGCGTTGAGCGCAGGGAAGTTGATAAAAACTACACGTTACAGGGGAAAACGCTGCAAACAAAAATGGAAACGGTGGATATTAATAAAACCGTGGATGAATATCGCGTCGGTGCCACCATCGGCTATTCTCCCGTCGCATTTTCTCTTTCTTTAAACAAAGTCACGTCGGAATTTCGCACCGGAGACGACTATTCTTATATCAACGGAGACATCACCTTCTTCTTCTGAGGCGTCACCACGGAATAACCGGGTTACGTAACGTAACCCGGTACAATATTACATCTTATAGCCCAGCGTTACCGTAGTGCGACGATCGGTATGTTCAGGCGCAGATTCAGGCGGCTGCGAGTTCCACGTTAAATTATACCCCACCTTTAGACCAAAATGTTCGTTAATGGCGACATTGAGGGCTGTTTCCGAATTTAGTGTGGTGTCTTCTGCGCCAAATACTGACACCCCCTGTGTAAACTTAGCATTGTCAGTTAACTGCCAGGCATAGCTGCCGGAAGCATAACCCAACGGCTGCGTTTCAGTGGTATCGTCCGTATGTTCGTCATAGCGAACCCCAGGACCGAATTCAAAACGGAAGCTGTGCACTGGACCATTAAGGAACTGCCGCCCGTAACCGGCGGTCAGTACGTCGCGCTGACGATAACCGTTGAAACGGTCTGTCAGCCAACTGGCCTGGCCAAAGGTATAATCATAATCCGTCATATTAAAACGGTTACGCGCGCCTACCGCATATTTTTCTGAAGAGCGTTCATCATTAGAGGAGGTATTGCTGGCATTGCCCCATAATGACCAGGCGGTACGTTGTCCATACCAGGTCATCGCCGTGTCAGCCGTTAAGGAAGAACTTTTAGTATTGCCTGACTGAGCAAGGTAGCCCGCATTCAGATTACCTTCAAAAGGTTTTTTCGCGGTGGAGGGATCATCCATGACAGTAAAAACGGAATCATCGGCGGCGGCATACAGAGACGCGAACACGCCACCCGCCAGCATAACTACAGCGGGTACTGCCTTCAAAAGCTTCATTTATATAGAGTCCGTACAACTAAAAAAGAGACCACGACGGTCCCGGAAACTTTCATAGGGATCAATGACAAACGCCCCTGGAAAGGTAGCGAATTATAAGAAGCCCCGAATAACATAGCAATCAATTACTATTTCATTTTTTGAATAAGAACCCTCCCGAAGCATTCATTTATTTATATAACTTTACATCGCACTTCTTTAAATAAAGATCCGGAAAATCATATTGTTAATTCCTTCACTTTCCGGGGATTAAGTGCCAGACTGAAATCAGCCTAACAGGAGGTAACGATGGTACGTATCTATACGTTGACGCTTGCGCCCTCTCTCGATAGCGCAACAATCACGCCGCAAATTTATCCCGAAGGTAAACTGCGGTGCTCCGCGCCGGTATTCGAACCCGGCGGCGGGGGTATTAATGTCGCTCGCGCCATTGCGCATCTTGGCGGCACCGCGACCGCAATTTTCCCGGCTGGCGGCGCTACCGGCGAACATCTGGTCGCACTACTGGCTGACGAAAATGTCCCCGTGTCTACCGTCGATGCGAAGGACTGGACGCGTCAGAACCTGCACGTCCACGTCGAGTCCAGCGGCGAACAGTATCGTTTTGTTATGCCCGGCGCCACGCTGGACGATGACGAATTTCGCCAGCTTGAAGAACAGGTACTGGAAATTGAATCCGGGGCAATTCTGGTTATCAGCGGCAGCCTTCCGCCCGGCGTTAAGGTCGAGAAACTCACGCAACTGATTTCCGCCGCACAGAAGCAAGGCATTCACTGCATTATTGATAGCTCTGGCGAGGCGCTCACCGCCGCGCTGGCGCTTGGCGATATCGAACTGGTAAAACCTAACCTGAAAGAATTGAGCGCGTTGGTCAATCGCGATCTGACGCAGCCTGATGATGTGCGTAAAGCGGCCCAGGAATTAGTGCAAAGCGGCAAAGCTCGCCGGGTAGTGGTCTCTCTGGGGCCGCAAGGGGCGCTGGGCATAGATAGTGAGAATTGCATCCAGGTTGTTCCTCCCCCGGTGAAAAGTCAAAGTACTGTCGGCGCAGGCGACAGTATGGTAGGCGCGATGACGTTAAAACTGGCGCAAGACGCGTCGCTGGAAGAGATGGTGCGCTTCGGTGTGGCGGCAGGCAGCGCCGCTACGCTCAATCAAGGTACGCGTCTGTGTTCTCATGACGATACCCAAAAAATATACGCCTATCTTTCCGCGCAATAATCGTTTCCCCCTCGCCGAGGGGGATACCGGAAAATCGGTTAACGGGCGGCGCATCCGCCGCTGTTAAAAACACAGTTGCTCCCAACGAGGTGAACGATGGCCAGTGGCGATATTACCCGTTATGTTATTACCGTAACCTTCCATGAAGATTCCCTGACCGAGATTAACGAACTCAATAACCATCTGACGCGCAGCGGTTTTTTGCTGACATTAACGGACGATGAAGGGAATGTGCATGAGCTCGGCACCAATACGTTTGGCTTTGTTAGCGCTCAGAGCGCTGATGAAATCAAAGCGCTTGTCGCCGGACTTGCGAAAAGCGCGTTAGATAAGGATGTCGACATTACCGTGGCGACCTGGGAGGCGTGGAGTAAAAACGCACAATAAGTGCCATTCCCGCCGCGGCGCGTCCGCGATGTGCGTTAGTTCGTATTTTTTAACCGCATTTTTGCGCTAACCTTATGATCTGGCAGACAACGTGGGGAGAGACATTATGTGGCAAGCTATCAGTCGTCTTTTAAGCGAGCAAGTCGGTGAAGGCGAAATCGAACTGCGTAATGAACTGCCAGGCGGAGAAGTTCATGCCGCATGGCATTTACGTTATGCAGGCCATGATTTTTTCGTGAAGTGCGATGAACGAGAAATGCTCCGCGGTTTTACCGCAGAAGCCGATCAGCTGGAGCTGCTCTCCCGCAGTAAAACCGTTGTTGTGCCTAAGGTATGGGCGGTAGGTTCGGATCGGGATTACAGCTTTTTAGTCATGGACTACCTCTCGCCCCGCCCGCTGGATGCCCATAATGCGTTTATTCTTGGGCAACAGCTGGCGCGCCTGCACCAATGGAGCGACCAACCTCAATTCGGCCTCGATTTTGATAACGCGCTCTCTACCACGCCGCAGCCGAATACCTGGCAACGCCGTTGGTCGACTTTTTTCGCCGAACAGCGCATTGGCTGGCAGCTTGAACTCGCCGCGGAAAAAGGCATTACTTTTGGTAATATTGACGCCATTGTTGAACATGTTCAGCAACGTCTGGCGTCGCATCAACCGCAGCCTTCTCTTTTGCATGGCGATCTATGGTCGGCGAACTGCGCGCTTGGCCCTGACGGCCCCTATATCTTCGATCCAGCCTGCTATTGGGGCGACAGAGAATGCGATCTGGCGATGCTACCGCTGCATACCGATCAGCCACCGCAGATTTATGATGGCTATCAGTCCGTTTCGCCGCTACCGCTGGATTTTCTCGACAGGCAGCCGATTTACCAGCTCTACACCCTGCTTAATCGGGCAAGGCTGTTTGGCGGTCAGCACCTGGCTACTGCGCAAAAAGCGATGGATCGGCTGCTTGCGGTATAGGTACAGCCCATGCCGGATACGGACTATCCGGCATTTTTCAGTTTACATGAAGCCTAACAAGGAAAAGAAAAAGTAGCCGAGCACGATAATAATGACCGGCAAAATATAGAGCGGGAAAAACTGTAAAAAGATGGTATGGTGCGGCACCACGATACGTGACTCTATCTGCTCACGCGTTAGCCCTTCCGCGCCTTTTGCTTTTTCCAGGATCAACTGATCTTCCACGCCTTCACGCAAAAAACGTGACTGGCGGCTCATTCTGGCGCCGGAATCCTGCATCGCCAGCCCGACAAAAATCAGAATAAAAATGAGCCAGAAACCGATATTCAGGCTTCCCTGAAAATTCGGCGTCGGCGAGTTGTACCAAAAAACATTCAGAAACGGCGTATTCACGCGCATCATGTCTATCATTACGTGGGTAAAATCCAGCATTACCGCATTTATCCCCTCCTGCTTTTCACTGTGCGCATACATAAATTTAAGGACTGAGATGAGCGTGGAAAGCAGTGCCGGAATAAAAATAACCCACCCAACAACTCTTTTTAGGATTGCAATGCGTCCAGCTTGTTGATACGTCATGAGTTCCCCTTGATAAAGACGCGTCGTTTTGGCCTAAGTCTACCTGTTGATTCCCGTTTTCGCCTGATCTTTAAGGGCGATATACTAAGAACATGGTCATAATGAACGCTTAATTCGTTATTTTTTAATCTCAACAGGAGAGGTTGTGATGTCAACCCCACGTCAAATTCTTGCTGCAATTTTCGATATGGATGGACTACTGATCGATTCCGAACCGCTCTGGGATCGCGCTGAACTGGACGTGATGGCAAGTTTAGGCGTAGATATTACTCGGCGCCATGAACTGCCAGACACGCTTGGGCTACGCATTGATATGGTTGTCGATCTCTGGTTCGCGCAGCAACCGTGGAGCGGCCCCGATCGCCAGGAAGTGACAAACCGTGTTATTGCCCGCGCGATTACGCTTATCGAAGAGACGCGCCCTCTTTTGCCGGGTGTGCGCGAAGCTGTGGCGCTGTGTAAAGCGCAGGGGCTATTAGTGGGGCTTGCCTCGGCATCGCCGCTGCATATGCTGGAAAAAGTGCTCACCATGTTCGAACTGCGCGACAGTTTTGACGCGCTGGCTTCTGCAGAAAAATTGCCCTACAGCAAACCGCACCCGCAGGTCTATCTGGATTGTGCGGCCAAATTAGGTGTTGATCCATTAACCTGCGTGGCGCTGGAGGATTCGGTGAATGGTCTAATCGCGGCAAAGGCGGCGCGAATGCGCGCCATTGTGGTGCCAGCAGAAGAAAACCAGCATGATCCGCGCTTTGCGCTGGCGAATGTCAAACTTAACTCACTGACAGAGCTGACGGCGGCGCATCTACTCGGTTAAGATGTTTCCGAAACAAAGTCAACGGGCAATTAGCCGCTGAGCCAGACGGCAAGCGGCTTTGACAGAGACAAAGAGTTACAACGTCACCACTTCCGCCTACTGTATAAAAACCCTATACTGTATGAATTGACAGTTTAATGGGTTTTATCATGACGGCGGAAGGACATCTTCTTTTTTCTATAGCCAGCGCGGTTTTCGCCAAGAATGCCGAGTTAACGCCCGTCCTTGCGCACGGCGACTGGTGGCATATTATTCCTTCGGCTATTTTGACCTGTCTGCTGCCGGATATCGACCACCCCAAATCTTTTCTTGGCCAGCGCCTGAAATGGGTATCGAAACCGATCGCCCGCGCGTTTGGTCACCGGGGGTTTACCCATAGTCTGCTGGCGGTCTTTGCCCTACTGGCGACCTTTTATCTCAAGGTACCGGATACGTGGATTATCCCGGCGGATGCGCTGCAAGGCATGGTACTTGGCTATTTAAGCCATATCGTCGCGGATATGCTCACCCCCGCAGGCGTTCCCTTACTGTGGCCGTGCCGCTGGCGTTTCCGCCTGCCTATTCTGGCGCCGCGCAAAGGCAATCAACTGGAGCGATTTTTATGCATGGCGTTGTTTGCCTGGGCGGTGTGGATGCCACAGTCCATGCCGGAAAACAACGTCATACGCTGGTCTTCGCAGATGATTACTATCCTGCAAATGCAGTTCAATCGTTTTATAAATCACCAGATTGATTAGTAAATCAACGCCAAAATCATTTTTGGTATAAACCATTCCATTTGAATATAAGAGCCAGCTCACAGTTCTGCTAATCTTGCGCGAACAGAATCGCTAAAACACAGCGCTTCATAATAAAAAAATCAGGAGAACGGGGATGAATTTTCCATTAATTGCGAACATTGCGGTGTTCGTCATTCTGCTGTTTGTACTGGCGCAGGCCCGTCATAAACAGTGGAGTCTGGCTAAAAAAGTGCTTGTCGGCCTTGTGATGGGCGTGGTCTTTGGTCTGGCCCTGCACACCATTTATGGCGCTGACAGTCAGGTGTTAAAAGACTCCATTCAGTGGTTCAATATTGTCGGCAACGGCTATGTGCAATTGCTACAAATGATTGTGATGCCGCTGGTATTCGCCTCTATTTTAAGCGCCGTGGCACGACTGCATAACGCCTCTCAATTGGGGAAAATCAGTTTTCTGACTATCGGCACGCTGCTGTTTACTACCCTTATCGCAGCGCTGGTGGGCGTGCTGGTCACCAATCTGTTCGGACTGACGGCGGAAGGTCTGGTTCAGGGCGGCGCGGAAACCGCGCGTCTGAATGCCATTGAGACGAGCTATGTCGGCAAAGTGGCCGATCTCAGCGTGCCGCAACTGGTGCTATCTTTTGTACCGAAAAATCCGTTTGCGGATCTGACTGGCGCAAATCCTACGTCTATTATCAGCGTGGTGATTTTCGCCGCATTCCTGGGCGTGGCCGCGCTTAAACTGCTGAAAGATGATGCGCCAAAAGGCGAGCGTGTGCTTGTTGCTATCGATACCCTGCAAAGCTGGGTGATGAAGCTGGTGCGTCTGGTGATGCAACTTACGCCTTACGGCGTACTGGCGCTGATGACGAAAGTGGTTGCCGGCTCTAATTTGCAGGACATCATTAAGCTTGGAAGCTTCGTGGTAGCGTCATATCTTGGTCTGGCGATAATGTTTGTGGTTCACGGCATACTATTGGGCGTGAACGGGATTAGCCCGCTGAAATATTTCCGCAAGGTGTGGCCGGTGCTGACATTTGCCTTTACCAGCCGCTCCAGCGCCGCCTCCATTCCACTTAATGTCGAAGCGCAAACCCGCCGCCTGGGCGTGCCGGAGTCCATCGCCAGCTTTGCTGCCTCTTTTGGCGCGACCATCGGCCAAAACGGTTGTGCCGGTCTTTATCCTGCGATGTTGGCGGTAATGGTTGCGCCGACGGTCGGCATCAACCCCTTAGACCCCGTATGGATAGCCACGCTGGTGGGTATCGTTACTGTAAGTTCGGCGGGTGTTGCCGGCGTTGGCGGCGGCGCGACCTTCGCCGCGCTGATTGTGCTGCCTGCCATGGGCTTACCGGTCACGCTGGTCGCGCTGTTAATCTCCGTCGAACCGTTGATTGATATGGGCCGTACCGCGCTGAACGTGAGTGGCTCAATGACCGCTGGTACGCTGACCAGCCAGTGGCTGAAGCAGACCGATAAAACCATTCTCGATAGCGAAGAAGACGCTGAACTGGCGCATCGATAATACATTATCGGGCGTTCACATCGTCTGAGACATGACGATCAGCAACTCAAAATGTCTGTCACTAAAAACGCCGGTCTCCAGTACCGGCGTTTTGTTTTTTCTTAGTCAGCGATTTCGTTTTCCTGGCGAACCTGATTCGCCCAACGTTGCGCCGATTCTGGCACGCTAAAGGCGGGCGACCGTTGAAATGACTCCCCCGTCAGAACAAAGGCAACATATTTACCGCGCAGTATCCAGACGTCGCGAAACGTATCCATTTTTATCGCATGTTCCGGCGGCGCGGGTTCAACACGCGGAATATAGCTAATAATCTGGCGATTTTGCTGGCGAAGAGGTTTCATCATTAATGCTTCACTAAAAGAGGCTAAGAGCCTATCCCATTAGGGCTATTTTACTTGCCATTTTGGTCCTGGGCAGTGCTCAAAATCCTCACGTACTACGTGTACGCTCCGGTTTTTGCGCGCTGTCCGTGTCCAAACTGGCTGCGCCAATAACGCCTACTGGGATAGGCTCTAAGGCTAAAAATCAGAAAAACACTATTTTAGCCGATCTTCGCCCCCGACGTCCTGTTCCGCGCGTGCGATTTCCCTATTGAGCCTTGTCTGCCGTTCCGCTCTCCCCCGGCATAATTGCTGAAATGTTCTATAGTTAGAGTGATTTTGACTACTACCACGCCCATTTCAGTGATGAAAGCAGGAGACGAGTTCAATGTCGCATAATGAGAAATCCCCCCATCAGTCCCCCGTGCATGATACCCGTGAATCACAGCCCGGCCTGGACTCCCTGGCGCCGTCAGACGGTTCACATCGCCCCACGCCAGAACCGACGCCGCCGGGCGCGCAACCAACGGCCCCCGGCAGCTTAAAAGCGCCCGAGACCGCGAATGATAAGCTCACTGCCCTCGACGCCTTTCGTAAAGGCAGCGAAAATTATGCGCTGACCACCAATCAGGGCGTGCGCATCGCCGACGATCAAAATTCTCTTCGCGCCGGCAGCCGCGGCCCTACGCTGTTGGAAGATTTTATCCTGCGCGAGAAAATTACCCACTTTGACCATGAGCGCATCCCGGAGAGGATCGTTCACGCCCGCGGATCTGCAGCGCACGGCTATTTCCAGCCATATAAAGACCTGAGCGACATCACGAAAGCCGCGTTTCTGTGCGATCCACAGAAAATTACCCCGGTCTTTGTTCGCTTTTCGACAGTACAGGGCGGCGCGGGGTCTGCTGATACCGTACGTGATATCCGCGGTTTTGCGACCAAATTTTATACCGAAGAGGGAATTTTCGATCTCGTCGGTAATAACACGCCGATCTTTTTTATCCAGGATGCGCATAAGTTTCCGGATTTTGTGCACGCCGTTAAGCCCGAACCACATTGGGCTATTCCGCAAGGGCAGAGCGCGCACGACACCTTCTGGGACTATGTTTCCTTACAGCCTGAGACGCTGCACAACGTCATGTGGGCAATGTCGGATCGCGGTATTCCACGGAGTTATCGGACGATGGAAGGGTTCGGCATTCACACCTTCCGTCTGATCAATGCACAAGGGAAAGCGACCTTTGTCCGTTTCCACTGGAAACCGTTGGCAGGTAAAGCCTCGCTGGTATGGGATGAGTCACAAAAACTGACCGGTCGCGATCCGGATTTTCACCGCCGGGATCTGTGGGAGGCCATCGAAGCGGGCGATTTCCCGGAATACGAGCTGGGCCTACAACTCATTGCCGAAGAGGATGAATTTAAATTCGATTTTGATCTGCTCGATCCGACCAAACTGATTCCGGAAGAGTTGGTGCCAGTACAACGCGTCGGCAAAATGGTGTTAAACCGTAATCCGGATAACTTTTTCGCTGAAAACGAACAGGCGGCATTTCATCCAGGACATATTGTTCCCGGCATTGATTTTACCAACGATCCGCTGTTACAGGGGCGTCTGTTCTCTTATACCGACACGCAAATCAGTCGTCTGGGCGGGCCAAACTTCCACGAAATTCCGATTAACCGCCCTACCTGCCCCTACCATAACTTCCAGCGTGACGGTATGCACCGGATGGATATCGACACCAATCCGGCGAACTATGAACCAAACTCCATTAATGACAACTGGCCGCGCGAAACGCCGCCAGCGCCAAAACGCGGCGGCTTCGAATCATACCAGGAACGCGTGGATGGCAATAAAATCCGCGAACGCAGCCCCTCTTTCGGTGAATATTACTCGCATCCTCGCCTGTTCTGGCTCAGTCAGACGCCGATAGAACAGCAGCATATTATTGACGCGTTCAGCTTTGAACTGGGTAAAGTCGCCCGCGCGTATATTCGGGAGCGGGTGGTCGATCAGTTAGCGCATATTGATGTTACGCTGGCTGAGGGCGTCGCGCATAATCTCGGTTTTGCACTCACCCATGAGCAAACGCAAATTGCCCCGCCTCCTGATGTCAACGGTCTGAAAAAAGATCCGGCGCTCAGCCTGTATGCGGTGCCGGACGGCGATGTTAAAGGCCGCGTGGTCGCTATCCTGCTGAACGACAAGGTTAACGCCGCCGAACTGTTGACCATTTTGCAGGCTTTAAAAGCCAAAGGCGTCCACGCAAAACTGCTCTATTCACGGATGGGTGAAGTAACGGCTGATGACGGTTCAACATTAACTATTGCGGCAACCTTTGCCGGCGCGCCGTCGCTAACGGTCGATGCGGTAATAGTACCGTGCGGCAATATTGCCGATATCGAGAGTTGCGGCGATGCCCGTTACTACCTTCTGGAAGCCTACAAACATCTGAAGCCCATCGCACTGGCAGGCGACGCCCGACGGTTTAAGGCGCTTTTAAACATTGATAGCCAGGGGGAAGAAGGACTTGTTGAGGCCGATAACGTTGACCACCACTTTATGGACACTCTGCTGACGCTGATGGCGGCACACCGTGTCTGGTCGCGTGCGGGGAAAATTAACGCGATTCCTGCATAAACGGCAAAAAATGCGGCGCATTCTTGCGCCGCAAACTCAGGAGCTAAATATCAAGAAAACTGCCAGGACGATATCCACGTTCCGCAATCCCTGCCTTGAGTGACGCAGACGTCAACACCTCCAGTTCAGTTAAGCGGGGGTAACAATAGGCGCTCTGGCGAATAATGTTGTCCACAAACGCCGGATGACACATCACCTCCAGAGAGGCTTCTCCTCGATGCGCCGAGGCATCCAGAATGCGTAAAAAGCACGCTTCGGTGATCTCCTCGCCGTAAAATTCACTACTAAATCCTTGAGTGCTGCGCAAATCCGACGGCAGATCGTCGGCGTTCAACACCGTCTGGCGGTCAATACGTAACGCAATCCCGCGCTGCGCCGCAAAGCGGGCGACGATGGGGAAAATTTGCGGGAACATATGCACATGATGGTGACTGTCGAGATGCGTTGGCTCGCGGCCAAATACGTCGATGAAACGCTGATACTGACACGCCAGTTCATGCGCAATTTCATCCAGCGGAAGCGTATCCTCCTCCGCCATTTGCCAGATCCATTTCCCCAACAGGCCGTCTCGCGTCAGGCCCGGCATCTCTGACACCGGTTTGCCTAACGTCAAAACAAAATGCATTCCCACCCCAAGCGCAGGCAGCTCGCGGCTAAGCTGCGCCGCATGGTCAATAGCCTCGCCATTGACCAGCGCCGTCGTGGAGGTCACAACGCCGTTGCGATATGCTTCAACAATGCCGTAATTTTGCCCTTTACTCAGGCCAAAATCATCGGCATTCACAATCAACACGCGTTCCATAGCCTACCTCTGTCAGTGGTGCTTACCTTTAAGCGCTTCGATGCAAGCGGCAAAATTAGGCAGCCATTTTTCATGCGCCAGAATGAGCTCACGCGCCAGGACTTCTGCGTCGCGGTCGGAATGCACCAGCGGACTCAGGTTAAGCGCCAGCAGCACATCATTAAAGTTTCCGCTCAGCGCCGCATTGCTGGCCGCGACCTCAAATCCTTTAATAGTGTGGATAAGCCCCAGCACTTTTTCGTCAAAACGGGTGATACGCGGGTGCGGCGTCGCGCCATTGCGTCCCAGAATGCAGGTCATTTCCACCGCCCAGTCCGCCGGGATATTCTCGACATGCCCATGATGTGGAATATTAACGTAATGCTCAGTCTGCTTGTCATTATAAATAGCGTTAATGACTTCACAAGCGGCATCGGAATAATAAGCGCCGCCGCGTTGCTCAAGCTCTTTCGGCTTCACGTTTAGCTCAGGATTTTTGTACAAGTCGAAGAGTTGTTTCTCCACTTTTTGTACGACCTGAGCGCGCGCGCCGCCTTTGTAATATTCGCCCATTTCAATCGCCAGCATCTCTTTTTGCTTGAAGTAATACAACAAATAAGAGCACGGCAGCATGTTCAGCGAGCGAATCAATCCTTCACTAAACGGCAGATCAAAGATATTTTTTACGGTTGACGCTTTCAACTGACCGGACGCCACGCCATCCAGTAATTCTGCGAACCGTGAGGTGCCATTCACCAGCACGTCTTTAATAAAGACCATATGGTTTAGACCAAACAGGTCAATGGAGAGATCGTCATTCTCATTCAGCGCCAGCACGTCATGAATAAACATTTTCATGCCGACAGGAATATTACATACGCCAATGAACTTTTTAAAGTTGGTATGACGATAAACCGCTTCCGTCACCATCCCCGCCGGGTTAGTAAAGTTAATGACCCACGCATTCGGACATAATTCTTCAACATCCTTAATGATGTCAAAAATAACCGGAATGGTACGCAACCCTTTAAATAAACCGCCAGCGCCGTTGGTTTCTTGCCCCAGATAGCCGTGGCTAAGCGGGATACGCTCGTCCAGCTCACGGGCTTTGAGTTGACCAACGCGTAGCTGGGTAGTGACAAAATTAGCGCCTTTCAGCGCTTCCCGGCGATCCAGCGTTTTATACAATTTTAGCGGAACGCCTGCTTTATCAATCATTCGCTGGCAGAGATCATAAATAATGCCCAGCTTCTCTTTCCCGTCTTCAACGTCAACCAGCCATAATTCGGTGACAGGTAATTCATGGTAGCGCTTAATAAAGCCTTCAAGTAATTCAGGGGTGTAGCTGCTCCCGCCACCAATAGTGACGACTTTTAATTTCTGGCTCATAATATCTCCCTTCAGTGTATGACACTGATATGTATTACGCTATGCCCGCTCGTAAGAAATAGCGTGACGTTCCCCGCGCTATTGGGGCAAGCGTGAAATGTAACTAATCGAGCAATGTAAACCGTTACTCATTAATTTCCGTCAATCGCTTCCGATAACTATTCGGCGTAAATGAGGTCATCTTCTTAAACGTTTTAATAAACAGACTTGGACTGCTATACCCGGCTTCATAAGCAATATCCGTAACCGAATAGTTGGTCATTTCCAACTGTTTCTTGGCAAAATTAATGCGAATCTCATTAATGATTTGCATCGGCGTTTTGCTGTAATAACGTCGGGTGGCGCGCGTCAGATACTCCTGGGATTTTGCCGACAGGCGCACCATATTTTCCAGCGCATGTTCGCCAAACTGCGTTTTATCATGCATTATCTCCACGGTTGCTTTCAGCCATTGTGGAATATCATCATAAACCTGCTCTTCGCGGTAATGACGTAAGCGGTTTATAATATAAAATGTCACCACTTCGATAAATTCGTCGAGCCCATTGCCGCGAAAATTCAACGACGCAATCACCGTTTCAATATAGGTAAGGAAGGTGCTATTCGCCCTGTATACCTGCGATGCCACAAAACAAAACGGCAGTAACGGAAGATAATGCTGTTCAAAAAAACGTTTACTAATTCCTACGTTCAGAATACGCGTTGCGCCAAACTCATAGAAACTTTGGTGATTCGACCCCACCGGGATAAAAACAAAATCTCCACGTTCCAGCAGCACACGCTTCCCGTTGATCTCCTGGTAATAACGTCCGGTTAATACCAGGGTAAATTCATAGTAGTCGTGCTGATGCAGCCCGGTGACGCTTTCCGTCTTGTTATAGATAAACACATGGAAATTTTTGCCATTGAAGAGCTGCTGCTCATAAACCGTTTTGATTTCCGTTGCGTTAACCTGTAGCTGCATCATCCGCCCCCTGTTATTTCAGTTTCTCATGGAGCTCAATCAACTCAGCGATCAGTTCACGAGCCAGCATTGATGTCATCAAATGATCCTGAGCGTGAACCAGGACCAGACTGACTTTCATTTTACCTTCGCCCTGATCGCCTTCGATGAGTTTTGTCTGCACAAGATGCGCTTCATTGAGCGCTATGCGCGACTGGTCCATCATCGCTTTCGCCGCCTCAAAATCGCCTTCTTTCGCTTTTCTGAGCGCGCCATATGCCAGGCTGCGCGCCTGACCAGAATTGATGATAAGCCCCATAACGACTTCTTCGAGTTCCTCAGCCGCTGTCTGGTTATCTACAACATTTTCAAGATCAAACATAGTCTTTCCTCTGATTCAGCCCGGCATGGCATCCCATGCCGACGCGGAGTTTAGAATTTCAGTGCGTTAGCGATATCTTCTTCGCTTTCTTCCTGCTCGATGGCGTTCTGCGCTTTGTTAGCCACCACCACGAAGGGGAGATAAATCAGGGTAGCGACCGCCAGGTTAAATAGCGCAACCAGCAACGCGGCGACACTGCCGTTGGTGTTAAAGAACGCCCCCAACCCGGTTGGCATGGTCCACGGCGCAATATTGGTAATCGGTGGAATAATACCCAAATAGTAAGCCACCAGCGTAATCGCCGCCAGAATCGGCTGAACCAGAATGAAGGGGATAAACATCACCGGGTTCATAATAATCGGCAGGCCAAACAGGATGGGTTCGTTAATCTGGAAGATACCTGACGGCAGCGCCAGTTTTGCCACCTGGCGATAGTCCGCGCGACGGGATGCCAGGAAGATAGCGATGATCAGACCCAGCGTTGCGCCGCTACCACCGAGGAAGATATAAGAATCCAGCATCGGTTTCGCCCAGATATGGAACGTTTTACCGGCTTCCAGCGCCGCATCGACGGAGCCATACTGTTGGTAAATAGAGATGTTTTCCAGCGCCCAGGGCGTCATGATGCCGCTGTCCAGCGCGGTCAGCGCCAGCGAACCATGAATACCAAAGAACCACAGCAGCGGTACAAAAATGACATATGCCCACCCTACCACGCTACCCAGCGATGCCAGCGGCGTAGAGATAGTGTCCATAATAATCTGATGGAAGTTAGAACCGTAATTAGACAGCGCCCAGGCAATAATCCCCATAATAGAGAGAATAATAAAGCCGGGAATTAATGCTGAGAATGAACGAGACACCGAAGCCGGTACGCTGTCCGGTAGCTTAATCACCCAGTTACGCCGGACAACAAATGTAAACATCTCCGCGACCACCAGGCCAATAATAATACCGGAGATAATATTCGCGCCGCCCAGCCAGTTAGCGCCTACGGCATAGGCCTCGCCGACACTATACGGCGTTACGGTCATAAATGCCGCCACGGAGAGCAGTCCGGCGGCCAGCGCATCAACCTTACGCTCTTCCGCCAGCGCCATGCCGATAAAAAATGGCGCCATGAGCGACATAATGCCCAATGTGCCGTTATAGACGTTCCCGCCGATACCTTTCAATCCATTAAGAGTTTCAATGGTTGAGGCATCAAGCCGAATGCCCATGGAATAAAAAAACGCCCCCTCCCCAAAGCTCAGGAAAACGTTATTAATTAATACAAACATCGCCCCCGCAAGGGTTAATGGCATTAAACGAATAAAGCCGTTCTTGATTGCATTAACGTGTGGCTGCTTTCCTATTTTTACAGCAAAAGGAAGGAGTACCTTTTCAAGTGAAGCAATAACGTTACTCATAGAAAAATACCCTTAAATACCGCAATAAAATATTGCGGTTAGTGTATGAAATAACTCTTTGACGGGAAAAATTAAAAAATAATTAATTCGCGGCGGCTTTTTTAATTGCCGCTACCGCAGCTTTAAGCACGCCTAAGCCATCTACCTTGCCGTACAACATTGAATCAATGACTTCTACCGGTTTACCGGGTAATAAACGCTGAATTTCGGGGAGCATATAAGCAATTTGCGGGCCTAATAACACGACGTCCGCTGCCGGGCCTTTTTCACCGGCCAGGGTTTCAGGGAATGCTTCAATAATCACCGGCACTTCATATTTTTCAGCCTGAGCGCGCATTTTTGATACCAGTAACGATGTTGACATGCCCGCAGAACAAAACAGATAAATGTGTTTCTTTTCCATAAAAACCTTCCTCATGTGCGATTATCTGTCAACCAGATACGCCGCAAGCCTCAACCTGCATCCATACTCTGGGCGACTTGCGTAACCGGATTTACTTTTTTAGGTGGCTGAAATGAGTATACGGGATCGGACCGCCGGATGGTATTTCCTTGACCCACTAAATTGTCTCTCATTGACCTGGCGTTATGACCCCCCTCACATTTCGGGCAAATAATTCGCGATAATAAATAAGGTTATGGCAGGCACAAAAAAACCGGCTCGCAGGCCGGTTTCCTTGAATGTTCAGGCAATGTACAGTTGTTACTGCTTCGGCGCCTGTGGGTCAGTGTCGTACTCCGCACAGGTCTGATAGCCGGAGTTAATCACGTGCCCAGTATCATCCAGCGCAACAAAGTAGGTTTCCGCTTTACCATCACGTTGACCCAGGATGTAGGTCTGACAAGTACCGCGCGCATGAATCATGCTCACTTCAGATGACGGTTTGCCCGCAATCTGCGCAACTTGCGCCCTGCTCATTCCTTTTTTAACATCTTTAACGACAGGCTCAACAAATTGGTCTTTTGTACGATCATACGCCGTACAGCCTGCCAGCATAGTCATTACCGCCGCTGCGCTTAAAATTCCTGCTACGTTCTTGTTCATTTTCCGTCCTCTTGTTTATCAGCGTGTTATGTAAGCCTGGAATACATCAGAACATTTTTCAAGCCGCGCCTCGCCACAAAAAGTCTTTCGGAAAATTCTCTAACGCAGCGATATGTTGTTTTAAACACCGCTTAGCCCGCCAAACCTTGTCGTTTCAGCGGCGAAGGGTTAGCTTTAACAGGGTAAAGATTCATTTTTTTAATGTCGAAGGGGGTTAAATGACTCTGCAGCAAGAGATAATCCAGGCGCTTGGCGCGAAACCGCATATCAACCCTGAAGAAGAAATTCGCCGCAGCGTGGATTTTCTTAAAGCGTACCTGAAAACCTATCCCTTTTTGAAATCGCTGGTGTTAGGCATCAGCGGCGGGCAGGATTCGACGCTGGCCGGGAAACTCAGCCAGATGGCTATCGCCGAATTGCGAGAAGAGACCGGTGATAATGCGCTGCAGTTTATCGCCGTTCGTCTGCCTTATGGCGTACAGGCCGATGAACAGGATTGCCAGGACGCCATTGCTTTTATTCAGCCGGACAGAGTACTCACCGTCAATATTAAAGGCGCCGTCCTCGCCAGCGAACAGGCGCTGCGCGAAGCGGGAATTGAGCTGAGCGATTTTGTTCGCGGCAATGAAAAAGCGCGTGAGCGAATGAAAGCGCAATATAGCATCGCCGGTATGACTCACGGCGTCGTGGTGGGCACCGACCATGCGGCGGAAGCGATAACCGGGTTCTTCACCAAATATGGCGACGGCGGTACCGATATTAACCCGCTTCATCGCCTTAACAAACGCCAGGGCAAACAGCTTCTCGCAGCGCTGGGCTGTCCTGAGCATCTGTATAAAAAAGTCCCCACTGCCGATTTGGAAGACGACCGCCCTTCACTGCCTGATGAAGCCGCGCTGGGCGTAACGTATGACAATATTGACGATTACCTGGAAGGCAAAACGCTGGACCCCGCCATCGCTAAAACTATCGAAGGCTGGTATGTAAAAACTGAACATAAGCGCCGTTTACCGATTACGGTATTCGACGACTTTTGGAAAAGGTAAGCGTACTTCTACTGTTGTGCCGGATATCGCTCGTCTATCCGGCCTCCTCTCTTCCCAGCCTCTTTTTTAATCACCCATCCGCTGTTATACTGGATGAATAACCAGTTAACGGAGATCACTGTGGTACGGCGTCAATCAGCCCCCCGCCTTGAGTTTGAAGCGGCGGCCATTTACGAATATCCAGAACATTTACGTCCTTTCCTCAGCGAATTGCCAGCCTTCCCGGGCGTCTATGTATTTTATAGCGAAAGCGATACGCTGCCGCTTTATATCGGTAAAAGCGTGAATATTCGCAGCCGGGTGCTTTCACATCTGCGAACGCCTGACGAGGCCACTATGCTGCGACAGGCGCGGCGGATAAGCTGGATCTGCACCGCTGGGGAAATGGGCGCGTTGCTGCTGGAGGCACGGCTGATCAAAGAACAACAGCCGCTGTTTAACAAGCGGTTACGTCGTAATCGCCAGCTTTGCTCTCTACAGTTGAGCGAACAAAAGATTGAGGTCGTTTCCGCCCGCAGCGTCGATTTTTCCCATGAGCCAAACCTGTTTGGCCTCTTCGCCAACCGTCGGGCGGCGCTGCAAAGCTTACAGAACCTCGCCGATGAACAAAAATTGTGTTATGGCCTGCTGGGGCTTGAACCGGTAAGCCGTGGGCGCGCCTGTTTTCGTTTCGCTCTGAAGCGCTGCGCTGGCGCGTGCTGTGGGCAAGAAACCCCGCAGGCGCATTTTCTTCGTCTGCAGGCCTCGCTGGAACGGTTACGTGTGGTTTGCTGGCCCTGGAAAGGCGCTATCGCGTTAAAAGAGAGCCGCCCACAAATGACCCAGTTCCACATTATCAACAACTGGTTATGGCTGGGGGCGGTCCCCTCGCTGGATGAGGCCGCCACCCTGGTGCGCACACCTGCGGGTTTTGATCAGGACGGCTATAAGATTCTCTGTAAACCGTTAATGTCAGGTCAATATGAGATCATTGATCTGCACACCGACTGTCGCCAGTCATAAAGAAAACCGCCGATCCTGTCCACCTCAACGATTGTGTTGTCGACAAGACCGGCGGTCTTAAATTATGCGGAAAGTTATTCTGCCGCAGCAGGCATTTTACCTTCTTGCGCCGGGCGTTCTGTCAGACGCTTCTCAAAATTAGCGTTATATTGCTTTTTCTGCTCCGGCGTCAGAACGTTATAAATTTTATTCTGGGTTTCCATATGCGCCAGCATATTGGCCTTGCGCTGCGCTTCCATTTTCGTAATTTGCGCTTCGGCTTTGGCTTTATCGAAGGTATCGCTGGCGATAATATCATGCATGGCGCGACGCTCTTCCAGCAGCGGACGTTTCATTTGCTCGCGCTGCGCTTTTATAATGTCGCGAATTTGTTGCTTCTGCGCGTCCGTCAGGTTCAGGTTTTTAAACATCATATCGTGATGTGGGCCAAATTTACCTTTATGCTGCATCATTGGCTTCGCATCCGCTGGCGCGGCGGTGGTAGTCTCAGCGGCATGAGCGAGATTCGCAGCACCCATCGCCAGGGTAGAGGCAACAAATAGAGCAGTCAGTTTACGCATATTTCCATCCTTCCTTTCAGTTATTTTTACGGCATATTTAAAACAGCGCCGTGTTGTCGTGATTAACTTTAACCGTCTTAGCGTCAATTAGTCATAACAACGGTAAAACAATGAAAGTATAAAAAACACTTTTTCGCCAATTGTGAAGAAAAAAAGAATAAATTGCGCAGAATTGAAAGAGAAATATACAACAGCATGATATAGCAGAAATTATGCAGAACTATAACGCAGCAACGCTTATTAATAAAGCAATTCTCCAGGAATAATCCGTAATAGCATGAAACTGTATCCCAAATCATCCCTGTAACCCTAACGTGAGCTTACAGGGACGTTTATCAGGGCAGTCTTTCCAGCATTAATCCAGCCCGCAATCCGCAGGCGACAGCGGGATTAGGAAAAAGAACATATTCAACGTCATGCGTCACCGTCACGCGCTTATCCCCCTCCTCGGCCAGCAACGTTCCCTTCGCAAAGGCAGTAAAATTCAGCGTTTGCGCATCCATATAAAGCGCGAACTTGTCGCTGTGACGCGTGATTTGCGACACCACCCGATAGCGTAGCGGCGGCGAAGACGAGGTTGACGTTTCGACACCGCTCAGCAGCGCCGACAACGCCTGCGAGGTTACGCTGAACTGCGTCAGATCGTTTTGCCCAAACGGCAACGCCTTTCCCAACTCCAGGGTGCAGGAAAGCGCGCCGAAATGTTCAGAGCTAAAGTGCGTAAACGTACCGCCGGGCGCCTGATGAAATACCAACGCCTCCAGTCCTGCCGCGCCCAGCCACGCCAGAAAATCCGCCTCCCACGGGCGGTCGCGCTGCGGCAATACGCCAAAACGCAAATGATGCGAGCCACGAATGGCGGTATGCAGATCCAGATGCCAGCGTACCCGCGCCTGGCCAGATGAAAAGAAGGTCTCCAGACTTAGCTCCAGCTCACGCGCCCGCCGCGTTTCATCGCTTTCGGCAAAGGACTGCCAACGCCCGCCAAACATACGGTTCATATCGCTGTGACAATAGCGTATTCCCGCCGCCAGCGCCTGCGGATTGCCGAGTACCACCAGCACTCGCCACGTTAACGTCAAGCTGCCTGAATACAGCGCCGATAGCAGCTTATCCAGCATCTCGACCGGCGCGGTTTCATTGCCATGTATCCCCGCAGAAAGAATTAACGCGCGGTCGACCGGCGCATCGGGCGTGAGTTCAAGCAGACCATGGCCTAACCAGCGCCAGCGAAAACCCGCGCTCTTCCCCTGCCTCACCCGTGGTGTCGTGCCGCTTAGCGTCAACGCCAGAAAGTTATCCATCAGCCGCCCCCGTTTGCTGGAAAGGATAAACCGACCCCAAATCCAGCAGACGCGTTAACACATCCAGCGCCTCCCGGCCTTCTCGCAATAATAACGGATCGGCCAGATCGGCAGCGGTCAGGCGATCGCGATAATAACGATCCGCCCACGCGTTAAGGGCCGTAAACAGAGCGTCATTCATCATTACCGCTGGATTCACCGCCCGTCGTTCTTCTTCTGTTAACACCACGCGTAATCGCAGACAGGCCGGCCCGCCGCCGTTAGCCATACTTTCTCGCAAATCAAACACCTGCATCGCGCTGATGGGGTTATCCTCCGCCACCAGCTTATTCAGATAGCGCCAGACGCCGACATGATCCTGACATTCCCGCGGCAACACTAACAGCATTGAGCCGTCGTCACGGCTTAACAACTGACTATTAAACAGGTAGGTCGCCACAGCATCTGATACAGAAACCTCTCCGGCGGGCACCTCTATCGCCATAAAACCGTCAACGCGCGTACGCAACTGATTAATGAGCACTTTCTGCCGGGCAAACGCCGCTTCGTGACAAAACAATACCTGTCGATTCGAAACGGCGATGACATCATTATGGAATACGCCTTGATCGATGACCTCCGGGTTCTGCTGAGCGAAGATAACCTGTTGCGGATTCACCTGATTAAGACGCGCCACGGCCTCGCTGGCTTCGCGGCTCTGGCGCGCCGGATAACGAGCGGGTCGTATTTCATTCTCCTCTTCGCGCCCATAGACAAAAAGCTGCACGCCTGCCGAACCATACTCGCCGCCAAGACGGTTATGATTCGCCGCGCCTTCATCTCCCAATAATGCGACCTGCGGTAACGCGCTATGCACTGAAAACTGACTTTCATCGCGAAATATGGCGCGTAGCAGCGCTTCGGTAA
The DNA here is from genome assembly GCF_046552235.1 of Salmonella sp. SAL00670. Taxonomy (NCBI): domain Bacteria; kingdom Pseudomonadati; phylum Pseudomonadota; class Gammaproteobacteria; order Enterobacterales; family Enterobacteriaceae; genus Salmonella; species Salmonella sp. SAL00670. Next base: position 511,195 of record NZ_JBGDUO010000001.1, on the reverse strand, counting down.
CAGGCGCCTCAAGAGCGCGATGAAATTTATTGTTTAAATTCGCCACCGTCAGGTGAACTTTCCCGTCCAGCGCGTCTGCCGATGGGCAAACCGTCGCCGCATTCGCAACCCACATTGGCGACGCGGAACTCACGCTGGAAAGCCAGCGTGGCGCCTGACGCGCAACCTTATCCAGAATCTGCTCATCGCTACCCGTGAAGCCGAGCTGACGCAACGCCGGAATAAAAGGCCGCTCATGCGGCGGGATCACCGCCTGGGGAAAGCCGGCATCCGCCAGAGCTTTCATCTTTAGCAGCCCCTGCTTTACCGCCAGACGAGGATTCGACATCTGAAAACGGTGGCGGGTCGATGCCTCATTGCCGAAGGATAGCCCGGCATAATGGTGCGTAAGCCCCACCAGCCCGTCAAAATTAACTTCATGCGCCGTCATACCGCCTCCCTGCGAGAAAAGTCGAGGCCGGGGCTTAATGTCGCAGGCAACGTCAGTTCGGGAGATTCCAGACTGGCCATCGGCCAGGCGCAATAATCGGCGGCATACCAGGCGCTGGGTCGATGGTTGCCAGACGCGCCGACACCACCAAACGGCGCAGTACTCGCTGCCCCGGTGAGCGGTTTATTCCAGTTAACGATCCCTGCCCGCGCCTCCAGCAAGAGCTGTTCGAACTGCGCGCGATCCGTCGACACCAGCCCACACGACAGACCAAAACGGGTATTATTCGCCAGACGAATCGCCTCATCGAAATGCGCATAACGCCAGACGTTCAGCAGCGGACCAAACACCTCTTCATCCGGCACATCCGCGACGCCCGTCAGCTCAATGATGCCAGGCGTCAGCAGAGAGGTTCCCTCTTTGACCTTCCGCGGCGCCAGTAGCGTGCGACCGCCTAATGCCTCTCGTTGACGCCAGGCCTCCATCACATGCTGTACCGCCTGCGCTGAAATCAGTCCGCCGATAAACGGCTGCGGATCGTCGTCCCATCTGCCGGGCTGCAGACGTCCGGCGACGTCAACCAGCCGCGCCAGAAATGCATCTCCCTGCGCACCCTGTTTTACCAGAAGGCGTCGCGCGCAGGTACAGCGCTGTCCGGCGGTAATAAACGCCGATTGCAGCGTCAGATGTACCGCCGCATCTATATTTGCCACATCCTCAATAATGAGCGGGTTGTTTCCGCCCATTTCAAGAGCCAGGATTTTTTCCGGCTGGCCGGATAGCTGGCGATGAAGCTGATATCCGGTACTGGCGCTGCCGGTAAACAGCAGTCCGTCGAGATCGTCGAGCGAACTTAGCGCTTGTCCGGTCTCCCGGCCGCCCTGCACCAGATTAAGAACGCCTGCCGGTAGCCCCGCCCGTTCCCAGAGTTTTATTACCGTTTCCCCGGTCCATGGCGTTAGCTCGCTAGGTTTGAAGATCAGCGTATTGCCTGCCAGCAACGCGGGCACAATATGGCCATTCGGTAAATGGCCGGGAAAGTTATAAGGGCCGAATACCGCCAGCACACCGTGAGGACGATGGCGCAACGTCGCGGCGCCATCGACAAGTTCGCTTTTTTGTTCGCCTGTTCTGGCGTGGTAAGCCTTAATCGAGATGGCAATCTTATTGATCATCGCCGTCACTTCCGTTTCCGCCTCCCAGCGCGGTTTACCGGTTTCACGTGCGATGACCTCCGTGAGCTCGGCTTTATGCGCCTCCAGCAGGGCGGCAAATTTCTCTACGATAGCCTGTCGTGCGGCAAAAGGCTCTCTGGTCCAACGAGGAAACGCCGCGCGCGCCGCCTGACAGGCCTCGGCGACCTGTGCCGCATTAGCGTCATTCCCCTGCCAAAGTATCTCCGCACTCACCGGATTCGTTTTGCGGCGGCGTTCGCCCTGACCGGTTATCCAGTCGCCGTTTATCCATAGCGTCATACAGTTTTCTCCTCAGCGCAAAGGCGTACCAGCCGAACGTGGTCGCCCGCGCGACATTTCAGCGCATCCAACTGCGCGGCGGTAAGTACAAGTCGTGAAGTCTGCGGATCGGCACGCACCAGCGCGGCCCGAAAGTGGTGATAGTTTTCATTGGCGACCAGACATGCCGGATAGTCGCCAGGCGCGGGTTGCCCTTCCGCGACTTCCACCAGTCGGCTTTTACGAATGGCCCGCACGCGGTCAATATCACACTCCAGCGTCGGCCCACCGTCGAAGATGTCGATATAGTGGCGATAGCGAAAACCTTCCTTTTCCAGCACCGCGCGGGCTGGCGCCGTTTGCGGGTGGACTTCGCCAATCACGGCCTGTGCCTCTTCAGATAAGAAGTGGGTATAAATAGGATGTTTGGGCATCAGCTCGGCGATAAACGCTTTTTGCCCGGTACCGCATAAAAAATCCGCCCGGCTGAAATCCATAGAGAAAAAGCGTTTGCCGAGACTTTGCCAGAAGGGAGAATAACCGTGCTCGTCAATGACGCCGCGCATTTCCGCCACCACTTTCTCATTGAATTTATCGCGAAACGCGGCCATAAACATAAAGCGCGATTTTGACAACAGGTAGCCGTTACCCTCTTTACGCCATTCGGGATCGAGAAACAGCGTGCAAAGCTCACTGCTGCCAGTGTGATCATTACTCAGGAATAATGTTGGCAACGCGTTATATACATTCAGCTCTTTGGAGGCATGAACCAGCGTACCGACACGATAGTTATACCAGGGGTCATTAAGGCCGACCGCGACCTCAATGGCGCAGATCCCGCCGACCTCACCCGTTTCACTATCCTCGAGAACGAATACATATCCTTGTTCGCCTTTTGGCAACTCGCCGGACCAGGTTTTTAGCGCGCGTTCAATGCGGGCCGCCAGCGTCGCTTCATTTGCCGGTAGCGAGGTTAAGCCGCCGCCCGTTTTGCCTGCAAGCTGCATCAGCGCGGCGATATCCGCATGTTCGACAGGACGAATCACCCGCATGGTGCGCCTCCCGTCTGAAGGCGTTCGCACGCCAGGGCAAAACGATCAAGCCCGGTGGCTATCTCCTCGTCGCTCACATTTAACGCTGGCGCAAAACGCACCACGTCGCCACCGGCAATGAGCACCATCACGCCTGCTTTTGCCGCTTCCTGGGCGATGAGTTTGGCTTTTCCGGCAAACTCCGTCTGTAGCACACAGCCAAGCAGTAGCCCCAGCCCGCGAATTTCACTGAACATGCCAAAACGTACATTAAGGGTATTTAGACGTTCAATAAACGCATCGTGGCGCTGTCTGACGCCGTTTTGCATCTCCGGCGTATTGATGATATCCAGTACTTTTCCGGCAACTGCCGTCGCCAGCGGATTACCGCCGTAGGTGGTGCCATGCGTGCCTGGCGTCATGACGCTGGCATAGTTTTGCGTGGTCAGCATCGCGCCGATCGGGAAGCCGCCGCCCAGCGCTTTAGCGGTCGTCAGGATATCGGGCGTAACGCCATAATGCATATATGCATACAGTTCGCCGGTACGTCCGACGCCCGTCTGCACCTCATCAAAAATCAGTAACGCCTGATGCCGGTCGCACAATTCACGCAGCCCCTGCAAAAAAGCTTTCGTGGCGGGGATCACGCCGCCCTCGCCCTGCACCGGTTCTACGATCACGGCGCAGGTATTGTCATCAATTAGCGCGCTGGCGGAGTTCAGATCGTTATAGGCTGCATGACGAATATCCGGCGGCAGCGGCGCAAAGTCCTGTGAATAGGTCGGTTGACCGCCAGCGCTGACGGTAAAGAGCGTGCGGCCATGGAACGCGTTTTTAAAGGCCACAATGCCGCTTTTATGGTTGCCGACACGATCGTGGGCATATTTGCGCGCCAGTTTTAATGCAGCTTCATTTGCTTCAGCGCCTGAATTACAAAAGAAAACGCGTTCGGCGAAGGTCGCGTCGATCAGTTTTTTCGCCAGTCGCAGCGCCGGTTCATTGGTGTAACCGTTCCCGGTATGCCAGAAGCGATTCGCCTGTTCATTTAACGCCTCGCGCAGCGCCGGATGCGCATGTCCCAAGGCGTTGACCGCGATCCCACCAGCAAAATCAATATACTCTTTCCCCTGCTGATCCCACAGGCGTGAGCCTTCTCCGCGTACAGGAATAAAAGGCGCGGGAACGTATACCGGCACCATCCATTCATCAAAGTTTTCGCGCGTAACTGACAGAGACATAGCGACCTCTTTTGGTAAAAATAAAGTTATTTATATGTTAATTAATATGAGTGTTTGCGCTGTAAATGTAGATTGCAGCATTCGTGCCAGCCAGCGTTAACATTTCATAAACAGAGGTGATAAACGGTAAATCAATGGGTTACAGCGTAGCGATATTCACTTTTACTGCATGAAAAGTGAATGTTTCCGCATAATCGGTGGCTAAAAAGAGGAAAAAGCGAAATATTATTCAGTTGCCAAATATAATTCTGGAATTGTGATCTTATACGAAATTTACTGGAAATTACCGCCCCGTTCTGGCGCATCTGCACGCAAACCGTGCCATTTTCGCGCTATAGAAAACACCATACGCTTCCATTGGCCGAATCTGACGATGAGTGGCAGTCACCCGGTAAAATTTCTGTTACCATCCCAACACGATTCACCTTGCAAAGTGGCAGTGACTATGAAATTTGTCTCTTTTAATATCAACGGCCTGCGCGCCCGTCCCCATCAGCTTGAAGCGATTGTCGAAAAACACCAGCCCGATGTGATCGGTCTACAGGAGACAAAAGTCCACGACAAAATGTTCCCGCTCGAAGAGGTCGCGAAGCTGGGCTATAACGTTTTCTATCATGGACAAAAGGGCCATTACGGCGTCGCGCTGCTAACAAAAGCCACGCCCATTTCCGTCAGACGCGGTTTCCCGGATGATGGCGAAGAGGCGCAACGCCGCATTATCATGGCGGAAATCCCCTCGCCGCTGGGTAATATCACCGTCATTAACGGCTATTTCCCGCAGGGGGAAAGCCGGGATCATCCGTTGAAGTTCCCCGCGAAAGCGCAGTTTTATCAGAACTTGCAAAACTATCTTGAAACGGAACTCAAGTGCGATAATCCGGTATTAATTATGGGCGACATGAATATCAGCCCGACCGATCTGGATATTGGCATCGGCGAAGAAAACCGCAAACGCTGGCTGCGTACCGGTAAATGCTCCTTCCTGCCGGAGGAGCGTGAATGGATGTCACGGTTACTGAAGTGGGGATTAGTGGACACGTTCCGTCAGGCGAATCCGCAAACGATGGATAAATTTTCGTGGTTTGATTACCGCTCAAAAGGTTTCGTGGATAATCGCGGACTGCGCATTGACCTCTTGCTGGCAAGCGCTCCGCTGGCGGAACGTTGCGCAGAAACCGGTATAGACTACGACATTCGCAGTATGGAAAAACCCTCCGACCATGCGCCGGTCTGGGCGACGTTTCGTGTTTGATTCCGCTTTCTGATTAACCGTAAGGCCGGGATAGCGCGACGCTTCCCGGCAGGAATAACGACCTTAACGACAATGATAAAAAAACTCGATGTTGTTGCCGCCATCATTGAACGCGACGGCAAAATACTGCTGGCCCAGCGCCCAGCTCATGCGGATCAAGCTGGTTTTTGGGAGTTTGCCGGCGGTAAAGTCGAACCCGGCGAAACCCAGCCGCAGGCGCTTATCCGCGAGCTACGCGAAGAGTTAGGGATTGACGCCACGCCCGGCGTCTATATCGCCAGCCATCAACGCGACGTATCTGGCCGACGGATTCATTTGCACGCCTGGCATGTGCCTGCGTTTAACGGTCTGATACGTGCGTTGGAACATCAGGCCTTAGCCTGGTGTACGCCGGAAGAGGCGCTGGAATACCCCCTCGCCCCGGCGGATATTCCGCTATTGCAGGCGTTTATGGCTTTACGCGACGCCAGACTAACGGATTCGTGCTGATGGTTTTTTCGTCACGCTGGCACTGGAGCAAGACGCCTTCCACTTTTATTACCGCGCCTTCGGAGTAATTCTGATCCTGGTAAACGCAGCACTGAATGCATGGCTGGGATGACTGACCGCGCGTGCTGAAAACTTCCGGCGGGACATTCACCTGAATATCAGGACGACTGTTTTGGTTTGCCAGCCCGACCATTGGCATTATCGCCATCACGGCGACCACGAGGCTTCGGCGCATAGGATTTCCTTATTTTTCCAGGTATATTCTCAGTATAACGGTAAGCCGCCGTGAAAACTTTAATCCTCTTTTGTCATCGCTTTTAGTTATGACCCTCGCCCCGTTATGAATTTACTTAGCAGCGTCATTTTTTTCTTGCTTACCGTCACATTGCTGATGGTATAGTCGAAAACTGCAAATACATATTCTGATAAAACGCAAATACAACCACATTAATATATAAGAGGTTTTTATATCTATGGATCAGACATGTTCTCTGGAATCGTTCCTCAACCATGTACAAAAGCGCGACCCGCATCAAACCGAGTTCGCGCAAGCCGTCCGTGAAGTCATGACCACCCTGTGGCCGTTTCTTGAACAAACCCCCCGTTACCGCCACATGTCTTTACTGGAACGTTTGGTTGAACCAGAGCGCGTAATCCAGTTTCGCGTAGTGTGGCTGGACGACAAAAACCAGGTGCAGGTAAATCGCGCCTGGCGCGTGCAGTTCAACTCTGCTATCGGCCCCTATAAAGGCGGTATGCGCTTCCATCCTTCGGTAAACCTTTCCATCCTTAAGTTCCTCGGCTTTGAACAAACCTTTAAAAATGCCCTCACCACGTTGCCGATGGGCGGCGGTAAAGGCGGCAGCGATTTCGATCCGAAAGGGAAAAGCGAAGGCGAAGTGATGCGTTTCTGCCAGGCGCTGATGACTGAACTGTATCGCCATTTAGGGCCGGATACCGACGTGCCTGCCGGGGATATCGGCGTGGGCGGGCGCGAAGTGGGCTTTATGGCGGGAATGATGCGCAAGCTTTCCAATAACAGCTCCTGCGTCTTCACCGGCAAAGGGCTTTCCTTCGGCGGCAGCCTGATTCGCCCGGAGGCGACGGGCTATGGCCTGGTCTACTTTACCGAAGCGATGCTTAAACGTCATGGTCTCGGTTTCGAAGGGATGCGCGTCGCCGTGTCCGGCTCCGGCAACGTAGCGCAATACGCCATTGAGAAAGCGATGGCCTTTGGCGCGCGCGTGGTTACCGCGTCGGATTCGAGCGGGACGGTGGTCGATGAAAGTGGCTTCACGCCAGAGAAGCTGGCGCGTCTGTGTGAAATTAAAGCCAGCCGTGACGGTCGCGTCGCTGACTACGCCCGTGAGTTTGGCTTAACCTATCTGGAAGGCCAGCAGCCCTGGAGCGTACCGGTGGATATCGCCCTGCCATGCGCGACGCAGAACGAACTGGACGTTGACGCCGCGCGCGTACTGATTGCCAATGGCGTAAAAGCCGTGGCGGAAGGGGCAAATATGCCAACCACGATTGAAGCGACCGATCTCTTCCTTGAAGCGGGCGTACTGTTTGCGCCGGGTAAAGCCGCCAACGCGGGCGGCGTGGCGACATCGGGGCTGGAAATGGCGCAGAACGCCGCGCGGTTGAGCTGGAAAGCCGAGAAAGTGGACGCCCGTCTGCATCACATTATGCTGGATATCCACCACGCCTGTGTCGAGTACGGCGGCGACAATAAGCATACCAACTACGTTCAGGGCGCCAACATCGCCGGTTTCGTGAAAGTCGCCGACGCCATGCTGGCGCAGGGCGTCATTTAATCCCGTCGTCAGGCCAGATAGCTTTACGCTTATTCGGTCTGACGGCCTGTCTCCTCAGCAGGCGGGCTTTTTTTGCCCGCTCGCTTACGCGGCGCGCTCTTTTTCTTGTCTCCACCGCCTGGCGCGACTATCCCTCTGAAGCGCTTCACCGGCGTGCGCTTAGCCTGCTCGATCAGCTGATATAACGTGCCGACCAGCGGTTGCATGAAATCCTGGTAACGGCACTGCTTTTCGCTGATTTGCGTCAAAACAGATTCCCAGTGCGCGGTCATATCTGGACGGGCCGCCATTTCCGGCAGCGAATGTATTAACGCTTTGCCAGCATCGGTAGAATGAATGTAGCGCCCTTTTTTGGTCAGAAAGCTACGTTTGAACAGCAGCTCGATAATCCCGGCGCGCGTGGCTTCCGTCCCCAGCCCATCGGTCGCGCGCAGGATCTTTTTCAGATCTTTATCCTGCACGAAGCGGGCAATTCCGGTCATCGCGGAAAGCAATGTCGCATCAGTAAAATGACGCGGCGGCTGGGTTTGGCGCTCGACCACTTCCCCCTTTTCACACAGCAACTCATCACCTTTGGCGACAACCGGCAGCGGCGTACCGTCGTTTTCCTCGTCGCGCTCTTTACTGCCCAGTAACGTCCGCCAACCGGCCTCCGCCAGAAAACGCGCTTTGGCGACAAATTTCCCTTTGGCGATTTCCAGTTCAATAACGCATTTACGAAACACCGCGTCCGGGCAGAACTGCATCAGATACTGACGCGCAATCAGGGTGTACACTTTCGCTTCGTTTTCCGTCAGATGGACAGAAGAACTGCGCGCCGTCGGGATAATCGCGTGGTGCGCATCCACTTTTTTGTCATCCCAGCAGCGATTGCGCGTATCAGGATTAACCACAGGCTGCGGCAGTAAATCCGGGGCGTGGACGCTAATCGCGTTCATGACCGCCTGCCGTCCGGCAAAGTGTTCTTCCGGCAGATAACGGCAGTCGGAACGCGGATAGGTAATCAGTTTGTGGGTTTCATAGAGCTTCTGACAAATATCAAGCACGTTTTGCGCGCTCAGGCCAAAGCGTTTGGCGGCTTCAATCTGTAGCGTCGAGAGCGAAAACGGCAGCGGCGCGGATTCTGATTCCCGTTTATCATTATAACTGGTTACCAGCGCGGGCTGACCGTTGATTCGGTTCACTACATGCTCCGCCAGCGGACGATGAAGCAAGCGCCCCTCTTCATCCTGATAAGGTTCGCACGCCTCGCTCGGCTGCCAGATAGCGGTAAAACGCTCGTCGGCAGGCGTAACGATGTGCGCCTTTACTTCAAAGAAGTCTTTGGCGACGAAGTTCTCAATCTCTTCGTCTCGCCGCACCACCAGCCCCAGTACCGGAGTCTGTACGCGTCCCACGGATAACACGCCCTGATAGCCGGCATTCCGGCCCAGGATCGTGTAAGCGCGGGTCATATTAATGCCATACAGCCAGTCCGCTCGCGCTCGCGCCAGCGCGGAGACGCACAGCGGCACGAAGTCGCTGTTCGCCCGCAGCCTGTCAATAGCACGCTCGACCGCCTGCGGGTTAAGGTCGTTTATCAGACAACGCCGCACCTGCTGGCGCTTTTCGGCAGGAAGCTGGAGATAATCCAGCACTTCATCAACCAGAAGCTGCCCTTCGCGATCCGGGTCGCCAGCGTGAATAATTTCACCGGCTTGATGCAAAAAGCGCTTAATCACATTGAGCTGTTTGGTGACGGAAGGACGAGGCTGAAGCTGCCATTTTTCCGGCACGATAGGCAGGTCAGCCAGATTCCAGCGCGCATAACGGCTGTCATACGCATCCGGCTGCGCCTGTTCCAGCAAATGACCGATACACCAAGTGACGACCTGCCCGTTTCCGCACTCAATAAAACCATCGCCTTTACGGTGCGGTTTTGGCAGCACATCCGCAATGGCGCGCCCCAGACTCGGTTTTTCGGCAATAAACAACCGCATCAGGTTAACGAATCTCAACCATAGCGCGACCGCCGCGGGCCTCGACCAGTTCGCCAATCGCGGTCAGATCGATACCAAATTCCGCCGCGGTGGCTTTAACATCGTCTTCGGCGTCCGGCGTTACCGCCAACAGCAGACCGCCTGACGTTTGCGGATCGCACAGCAGGCTACGAACTTCACGCGACATGTCGCCCATCAGATGACCATAGCTGGCGAAGTTACGCTCTGTGCCGCCCGGTACGGCGCCCAGAGCAATATACTCTTCCACGCCCGGCAGTTTAGGGATGTCCTGATAGCAAAGCAGCGCCTGCACGCCTGCGCCCTGGCACATCTCGCTCAGGTGCCCCAGCAGGCCAAAACCGGTAACGTCAGTCATGGCTTTTACGCCGTCGATATTGGCAAACGCCGCGCCAGCAACGTTCATCCGACACATGACTTCCGTCGCCAGCCCCTGATGTTCAGGTTTAAGCAGCGATTTTTTCTCGGCGGTGGTCAACACGCCAATCCCCAACGGTTTGGTCAGAAAGAGTTTGCATCCCGCCTGCGCGGTACTGTTTTTCTTCACCCGTTCGGTCGGCACTACGCCTGTGACCGCGAGACCAAAGATCGGCTCCGGGGCGTCAATAGAGTGTCCGCCCGCCAGCGCGATACCGGCCTGACGGCAGGCAAAACGCCCCCCCTCGGTCACTTCACGCGCAATATCGGGCGACAGGGTATTAATCGGCCAGCCAAGGATCGCGATCGCCATAATCGGTTTGCCGCCCATCGCAAAAATATCGCTGATGGCGTTTGTTGCCGCAATGCGGCCAAAATCAAACGGGTTGTCGACTATCGGCATAAAGAAGTCGGTGGTGCTGATAATACTGGTGCCATTACCCAGATCGTAAACCGCCGCATCATCGCGGGTTTCATTACCCACCAGCAGGTTCGGGTCGACGAACTTCGCCTGCTCGCTATGCAGGATAGTCTCCAGCACTTTAGGGGAAATTTTACAACCGCAACCAGCGCCGTGGCTGTATTGCGTTAAACGAATGGCTTGCTCGCTCATGGACATCTCCTGTCATTGCATTCGCGCTATGGTAGCGCTCATTCCCTGATGTGGTAAGTATCACTGTCTGAATTACCGCGCCTTTGCTCAGAATCCAGACAGTTTTATCCCTCAGCGTCAGAAATAACGCACAAACGGCGTGGGGTCGGGGGTACTGATCGTCGTTGACGCTTTGAGCTGCGGCGTGCCGAGATAGAGAAAACCAACAATTTTATCCTGCGGGCGGCACTCAAAGGCTTCCCGCACGATAGCGCTCTCCGTTAATGCGCCGCTACGCCAGATACCATTAAACCCTTGCGCAATCGCCGCCATTTGCATCGCCATCACCGCGCATCCGGCAGACATCTCCTGTTCCCACACGGGAACCTTATGGTTTTCTTCGCATTTCGCCACCACGGTAATGATCAGCGGCGCGCGAAACGGCGAATTACGCGCTTTTTCGATCGCTTTCTCATCGCCTCCGGCAGCGACAGCGCCTCGTTCAAGCACGGCGCTGAAGCGGTCGCGCCCCTCTCCTTCAATCACAAAAAAACGCCACGGCTGTAGAGATTTATGATCGGGAACACGCATTCCCGCCCGCAGAATGTTCTGTAATTGCTCTCCGACAGGCGCCGGTTCTGCGAGACGAGAGGCGCTACGACGGTTGACCAGCAGTTCTAGTGCATCCATTTGATTAACTCCAGCAATGATATTTATTCACAAAATTAACACGGGAGCGGATTTTGTTACAGCGCAGGCAGTGATTCCTGCTGACAACTGCCTGATGGGTCATTACGATAGCCACATCTTAATGCTTTATCCTCACCAAGGTATAAGCGTTGTTACTCAGATAGGGAGAATACATGCGAACCCTGTGGCGATTTATTGCCGGATTTTTTAAATGGACGTGGCGAGTGTTGAACTTCGTCCGTGAAATGGTACTCAACCTGTTCTTTATTTTTCTGGTCCTGGTGGGCGTTGGGATCTGGATGCAGATCGGTAACGGCAGCAACAGTGAACAAACGGCGCGCGGCGCTCTGCTGCTGGATATTTCCGGCGTCATTGTGGATAAACCCTCCACCAATCATCGTCTGGGCGCGCTGGGTCGCCAGTTATTTGGCGCCAGCTCCGACCGTCTGCAGGAAAACTCCCTGTTTGACATCGTCAACGCTATTCGTCAGGCGAAAGATGACCGTAACATCACGGGTATCGTTCTGGATCTGAAAAACTTCACCGGTGCCGATCAGCCGTCAATGCGCTATATCGGTAAAGCGCTGCGCGAATTCCGCGATAGCGGCAAACCGGTTTTCGCCGTGGGTGAAAACTACAGCCAGGGTCAGTATTACCTCGCCAGTTTCGCCAATAAAATTTGGCTTTCCCCACAGGGTCAGGTAGATCTTCACGGCTTCGCTACGAATGGCCTGTACTACAAAACGCTGCTGGATAAACTGAAAGTCTCTACCCACGTTTTCCGGGTCGGCACCTATAAATCCGCCGTCGAGCCGTTTATCCGCGACGATATGTCGCCCGCCGCCCGCGAGGCCGACAGCCGCTGGATAGGCGAACTGTGGCAGAACTACCTGCATACCGTTTCTGCCAATCGCCAGATTTCGCCGCAACAACTGTTCCCCGGCGCGCAGGCTATTATCGACGGGTTAACCAGCGTGGGCGGCGACACCGCCAAATATGCGCTCGACCATAAACTGGTGGACGCCCTCGCCTCCAGCGCAGATGTTGAAAAAGCGCTGACGAAGCAGTTTGGCTGGAGCAAAACCGAAAATAACTATCGCGCGATCAGCTATTACGATTATTCGCTGAAAACGCCTGCGGATACCGGCGGTACTATTGCGGTTATTTTCGCCAATGGCGCGATTATGGATGGCGAAGAAACGCCAGGGAATGTCGGCGGCGACACTACGGCATCGCAGATCCGCGACGCACGCCTTGATCCTAAAGTGAAAGCGATTGTGCTGCGCGTCAATAGCCCAGGCGGGAGCGTCAACGCCTCCGAAGTTATCCGCGCCGAACTGGCGGCAGCAAGAGCGGCTGGCAAACCGGTGGTGGTCTCAATGGGCGGCATGGCGGCCTCCGGCGGTTACTGGATCTCTACGCCGGCAAACTATATCGTGGCCAGCCCCAGCACGCTGACGGGTTCAATTGGCATCTTCGGCGTCATCAATACGGTAGAAAACAGCCTGTCGTCGATTGGCGTACACAGCGACGGCGTTTCCACCTCGCCGCTGGCGGATATTTCGATGACCAAAGCACTGTCACCGGAAGTGCAGCAGATGATGCAACTCAGTATTGAGTACGGCTACAAACGCTTTATCACGCTGGTGGCAGACGCGCGTAAGCGTACGCCGGAGCAAATTGATAAAATCGCACAAGGCCATGTCTGGACCGGAGAAGACGCGAAAGCCAATGGTCTGGTGGACAGTCTCGGCGACTTTGACGACGCCGTCGCCAAAGCGGCGGAGCTGGCGAAACTGAAACAGTGGCATCTTGATTACTATCAGGACGAACCGACGGTCCTTGATATGGTCATGGACAGTATGACCGGATCAGTACGCGCCATGCTGCCGGAGGCCATTCAGGCTATGCTCCCGGCGCCGCTCGTTTCCGCCGCCAACACGGTGAAGGCCGAGGGGGATAAACTGGCGGCATTTAACGATCCCCAAAACCGTTATGCGTTCTGTTTGACTTGCGCGAACGTTCGCTAATGCTTCATCAATAGCCATACCGGATGGCGGCGTCTGCTCATAGCCGCCATCCGATAATCATTAATACGTCCTTCGCGACACGACTGAACATTATCATGCAAAAGAAATCAATTTACGTTGCCTATACCGGCGGTACTATCGGTATGCAGCGCTCAGATAAAGGGTATATCCCGGTGTCCGGGCACCTTCAGCGCCAGCTGGCGCTGATGCCGGAATTCCACCGCCCGGAGATGCCGGATTTTACCATCCATGAATATGCCCCGCTGATGGATTCATCAGATATGACGCCGGAAGACTGGCAGCATATCGCTGCAGATATCAAAGCGCACTACGATGAGTATGACGGTTTTGTTATTCTGCACGGCACCGACACGATGGCGTTTACCGCATCGGCGCTCTCTTTCATGCTGGAAAATCTGGGTAAACCGGTTATTGTGACAGGGTCACAAATTCCGCTGGCTGAGCTGCGCTCCGACGGGCAAATTAATTTGCTGAATGCGCTTTATGTCGCCGCCAACTACCCTATTAATGAAGTAACGCTGTTTTTTAATAATCGTCTGTTCCGCGGCAATCGCACGACCAAAGCCCATGCGGATGGTTTTGACGCTTTTGCCTCTCCTAATCTGCCGCCCTTGCTGGAAGCAGGAATTCACATTCGCCGTTTAAATACGCCTCCCGCGCCCTACGGTTCTGGTGAATTAATCGTTCACCCTATTACGCCGCAGCCGATAGGCGTAGTGACGATTTATCCGGGGATTTCCGCCGAGGTAGTACGTAACTTTCTGCGTCAGCCGGTAAAAGCGCTGATTCTGCGCTCTTATGGCGTAGGCAACGCGCCGCAAAATAAAGCGTTTTTACAGGAGCTGAAAGAGGCCAGTTCGCGCGGCATCGTGGTGGTTAACCTGACGCAATGCATGTCAGGGAGAGTCAATATGGGCGGGTACGCTACCGGTAATGCGCTGGCGCACGCTGGCGTGATTGGCGGTGCCGATATGACCGTCGAAGCTACCTTAACCAAACTGCATTATTTGTTAAGCCAGGGTCTGGACACTCAGGCGATTCGTAGCGCGATGGCGCAAAACTTGCGTGGTGAATTGACGCCGGATGATTAAAAAATCCCGACGACAAGGAGAAGATAATGACAAACCGGGCCTTATTACTGGTCGACTTGCAAAATGACTTTTGCGCCGGCGGCGCGCTGGCTGTAGCGGAAGGCGACAGTACCATCGACATCGCCAACGCTCTTATTGACTGGTGCCAGCCCCGGCAGATTCCGGTGCTGGCCAGCCAGGACTGGCATCCCGCGCAGCATGGCAGCTTCGCCAGCCAGCATCAGGCGGAACCCTATAGTCAGGGAAAGCTGGACGGGCTGCCGCAAACGCTCTGGCCGGATCACTGCGTTCAACATACCGACGGCGCGGCGTTACATCCCCTGCTTAACCAACATGCGATTGACGCCTGTATCTATAAGGGTGAAAACCCGCTGATTGATAGCTACAGCGCGTTTTTTGACAACGAACATCGGCAGAAAACTACCCTTGATACCTGGCTTCGCGAGCATGACGTTACCGAGCTTATCGTGATGGGGTTGGCGACCGATTACTGCGTAAAATTTACGGTGCTGGATGCGCTAGAGTTGGGCTATGCCGTTAACGTTATCACCGATGGCTGTCGCGGCGTGAATATTCACCCGCAGGATAGCGCACACGCGTTTATGGAGATGGCGGCGGCAGGCGCGACGCTGTATACGCTGGCAGACTGGGAAGAGACGCAGGGCCAGGCTGTCGCCAGGTAGCGGAGCAGGTATCGTATCCGGTCAATACATCACGCAACGGTGAGACCATTGCATAGATCTTTGGGCCGGATACGTCACGTCAGCGCCGCTACCAGGCAAAGCTCAACGCAGGCTGGAGAGCGCTTCTAACAAAACAGATTAAAAAGCGCGGGCTGGCTGTCGCAATGTTCTGGGAATAAGGCACCGATGACAATAATCAGTTAGCGACACAGTTGGCGGACTCGCTGGACATTAAGCGTTATTCGTAAAAATATGGCGGGCCTGTGTCTGGCAGCAATGAGCAGGCCCGGTAAGCACAACGCATTGGCAATTAAACCACCGGATGGCGACTACCTCTTATCCGGCTCCCCGTTACTGCATTTTCAATGTCGCAATCGGCTTTGACGTAATACCGAAATCCGCTTTGAGCTGCTGCTTGCTTTTCATCACCATCTGACCGTGAGTATCGATCGTCATATGTTGCGCTTCGGTATTGTGCCGCGCCTGCCATAGCATCACCAGTTGCAGGCTGTTTTCTTTCTGTTCCGGCGTCAACGCCACGCCATCCGGCCACTTACCCAGCTCAACGGCGGTGGATAAACGTTGATACACTTCCGGCGTCATGCTGTTAATGATCTCATCAAGATTCATGATGTGTCCGCTCCTGTGGAATAATTTGCTGAATCGTTTTTTCAGCCTTTCAGTTGATCGCCGTTTTTCTCGTCAGAAAAGGCCAGCGAGGCCGAGTTAACGCAATAGCGCTCACCGGTTGGCTGCGGCCCGTCCGGGAAAACGTGTCCGAGATGCGCATCGCAGTTACCGCAACGAATTTCGACACGCTGCATTCCATGAGAAAAATCGTCTATGTAACGAATCGCCTCTTCGCTGACAGGCTGGTAAAAGCTAGGCCAGCCGCAGCCTGAATCGTATTTGGTGTGGGAGTGAAAAAGCGGCGTATCACAGACCAGGCAGTGATAAACCCCATCGCGTTTATTATGTAGCAGGCGTCCGGTAAATGGCGGTTCTGTGCCACGATCCTGCGTCACGTAGAATTGCATTTCGGACAATTTTTTCTTGAGTTCTTCTGCTGAAGGTTGGTTAGCCATTTGCTCACATCTCACTTTAAACGTGCTCACATTGCCTGACCGATTCTAACAAAACATTAACACCTCAGTACCAACTTTTGTTCTAAACTTGATCATTGCGAAATGGCGGCTCACGAATCGTGACTGATGTCACATTATTATCTCGGTTGCCCTTTAAAATTCGGGGCGGCGCCCCCATGTGGTTTCAAGCCGAAAGGAAGAGTGAGGCGAATCAGCCGCGCAAAGGTTGTGCAGAGGATTGATTTGTCGCAATGATTGACACGATTCCGCTTGACGCTGCGTAAGGTTTTTGTAATTTTACAGGCAACCTTTTATTCACTAACAAATAGCTGGTGGAATATATGACTATCAAAGTAGGTATCAACGGTTTTGGCCGTATCGGTCGCATTGTTTTCCGTGCTGCTCAGAAACGTTCTGACATCGAGATCGTTGCAATCAACGACCTGTTAGACGCAGAGTACATGGCATACATGCTGAAATATGACTCCACTCACGGCCGTTTCGACGGTACTGTTGAAGTGAAAGACGGTCATCTGATCGTTAACGGTAAAAAAATCCGTGTTACCGCTGAACGCGATCCGGCTAACCTGAAATGGGACGAAGTTGGTGTTGACGTAGTGGCTGAAGCTACCGGTATCTTCCTGACTGACGAAACCGCGCGTAAACACATCACCGCTGGCGCGAAAAAAGTGGTTCTGACGGGTCCGTCTAAAGACAACACCCCAATGTTTGTTAAAGGCGCTAACTTTGACAAATACGAAGGCCAGGACATCGTTTCCAACGCTTCCTGCACCACCAACTGCCTGGCGCCGCTGGCTAAAGTTATCAACGACAACTTCGGCATCATCGAAGGTCTGATGACTACTGTTCACGCGACTACCGCAACCCAGAAAACCGTTGACGGCCCGTCTCACAAAGACTGGCGCGGCGGCCGCGGCGCATCTCAGAACATCATCCCGTCCTCTACTGGCGCTGCTAAAGCGGTAGGTAAAGTACTGCCGGAACTGAATGGCAAACTGACTGGTATGGCGTTCCGCGTTCCGACTCCGAACGTATCCGTTGTTGACCTGACCGTTCGTCTGGAAAAAGCGGCTACCTACGAGCAGATCAAAGCTGCTGTTAAAGCTGCTGCCGAAGGCGAAATGAAAGGCGTTCTGGGTTACACCGAAGACGACGTTGTATCTACCGATTTCAACGGCGAAGTATGCACTTCCGTGTTCGATGCTAAAGCAGGCATCGCGCTGAACGACAACTTCGTGAAACTGGTCTCCTGGTACGATAACGAAACCGGTTACTCCAACAAAGTACTGGACCTGATTGCTCACATCTCCAAATAAGTTGAGATGACACAGTCATTGGTAAGAGCGACTCAGGTCGCTCTTTTTTTTGCTTAAAGATATACCCGTCATACTTCAAGTTGCAGGTGTGTTGGCTATGCTTTCTCACCCGAATCACTGACGGAAGTCGAACTTATCGGGATGAATCAGGGATGTCCATGTCCCTGGCCGGAGATGACCTACGGTTGTTCAAATTCGTTCCCGATGAATTTGTCGTTCACTTGCCGCGTTACTCGGCCTGCGGCCTCGCCTCTACGGGCCAGCGCAAGCACTGGTCAAGGCACAAGCGCCTTGTCATGCAACTCGAATTATTTAGGGTTAAGAGGATTGCGTAATGATTAATAAAATTTTTGCCCTCCCGGTTATCGAACAGCTTACCCCTGTCCTTTCCCGTCGTCAGCTTGATGACCTGGATCTGATCGTCGTTGACCATCCGCAGGTGAAAGCCTCTTTTGCATTACAGGGCGCGCACCTTCTCTCCTGGAAACCCGTTGGCGAGGAAGAGGTATTGTGGCTCAGTAATAATACGCCTTTCAAAACCGGCGTGGCGCTACGCGGCGGCGTACCGATCTGCTGGCCCTGGTTTGGACCTGCGGCTCAACAGGGTCTGCCGTCACACGGCTTTGCGCGTAATCTTCCGTGGGCGCTAAAAGCGCATAATGAAGATGATAATGGCGTAATGCTGACATTTGAGCTGCAAAGCAGTGAGGCCACCCGGAAATACTGGCCGCACGATTTCACGCTGCTGGCTCGTTTTAAAGTGGGTAAAACCTGTGAAATTGAACTGGAAGCGCATGGCGAATTTGCAACCACATCCGCGCTCCACAGCTATTTTAACGTTGGCGACATCGCCAACGTTAAGGTCAGCGGACTCGGCGATCGGTTTATTGATAAAGTTAACGACGCTAAAGAAGGTGTCCTGACCGACGGTATACAAACCTTTCCGGACCGTACCGATCGCGTTTACCTCAATCCTGAAGCATGTAGCGTGATCCACGATGCGACATTAAACCGCACGATTGATGTGGTCCACCACCATCACCTTAACGTCGTAGGCTGGAACCCTGGCCCGGCGTTGTCCGTCAGCATGGGCGACATGCCGGATGACGGCTATAAAACGTTTGTCTGCGTTGAAACGGTTTACGCTACTGCGCCGCAACAAGCCACAGAAGAAAAACCCTCTCGTCTGGCGCAGACTATCTGCGTCGCTAAACGCTAAAAGTGAATGGATAACGGCGTTACTATAGGATCTGAAAGGCGTCAGCCGCCATCAGGCATGACCTGCCGGATGGCGGCGCTTACACATTTTATCCGGCGTCACACCATATCCAACGCGGTTTTCCCTTTTGGCGCAGGCCAGGCGTTGTCCAGTAAGGCAAGTTCGTTTGCTGACAAGGCGATCTCAAGCGCCGCCGCATTTTGCTTCACGTGTTCTGTACTTCCGGCTTTCGGGATCGCCATCACGCCCGGATGCGCAATCACCCACGTCAGTAAGATTTGCGCCGCCGTAGCGTTATGCGCTTGCGCAATTTCATTCACCACCGGATGATTCAGTAAACCGCTACGTAACCGGCCAGCCTGCGCCAGCGGGCTATAGGCCATCACTGGCATTCGCTGTTGTTGACACCACGGCAATAAATCATACTCAATACCACGTGACGCCAGATGATAGAGCACCTGATTTGTCGCGCATTGCTGTCCCCCAGGGATGCGCCACAGCGCCTGCATATCGTCATAATCAAGATTAGAGACTCCCCAACGGCGAATTTTCCCCTGCGCGATTAGCCGCTCCATACCTTCAACGGTCTCTTCGAATGAAAAGCTTCCGGCCCAGTGCAATAGATAGAGATCGAGATAATCTGTTTTCAGGCGACGCAGGCTTTCTTCACAGGCGGCAACTATCTTCTGGCCGCCAGCGTTCCACGGGTACACTTTTGACACCAGAAATGCCTCATCGCGTCGCCCTGCTAACGCCTCGCCCACGACCTTTTCCGCCCCGCCGTCGGCATACATTTCCGCTGTATCAATAAGGCGTAACCCCAAATCCAGCCCCGCGCGCAACGCCGAAACCTCGCGCTGACGTTGATCCGCGCGCTCGCCCATATACCATGTTCCCTGTCCGATGGCAGGAAGCGTCACCTGCCCGCAAAACGTTACGTTTTTCACTGATTTCATTTCCTTTTCAATGTCACTCGACGGTAAAACAATACAGGACTCTTAGACCCTACGGTAATGTCCGGCATCATACCGCGCAAGGGGGCGATTTTCTTGTCACTGACGAACGTCATCCGCAATCATGTCGACGATGCGGGTAATATGCGCGGCGGGTCGCTGATTCAGTAATAATTGACGCATCACATTCATATAGGGCGTCACATGTTGAAAGAACTCCAGATATCCTTTACAGAGATAATTTTGCCGTTCGCCGCCGTCCATACAAATTCGATGTTTCGGACAACCGCCGTGACAGGCAAAGCGCCACGTACAGTTCTGGCAGCGTGAGGAAAGGTTTGCTTTAGCCGCGCCAAACTGCTGCTGAAAAGGAGAGGCCGCCATTTCTTCTAAAGAGTGTTGCTGCAGATTGCCCAGTTTATAGGCGGGAAAAACAAAATGGTCGCAGCTAAACACGTCGCCATTCTGCTCCACCAGCAAACTTTGCCCGCAGGTCGACTGCATCGTACAAAGCGTGGCGGGCTCCCCCATCCAGACGCCAAGTAAGTTATCAAAAAGCTGTACGAATATGCGTCCGACATCGTGACGTATCCATTGATCAAAAACATCGCACATAAAGGCCCCCCACCCTTCAGGCGTGACGGAAAAGGGCATCAGCGAAGGCGAATCCTCATTGTCAGATAACGTCAAAGAACGCTGCGCTTTTTGTGCGAGCGGCTCAACAATGGGAATAAATTGCAGGTGTTTACTTTCCAGTTCCTGCGTCAAAAAATGATAAATAGCGTTGCCATGACGGCATGACGCATCATTCACGACAGTGAGCGTGTTGAACTCGACATCATTTGCCTGCAGAAGGCGGATAGCATTAACGACTCGGGAAAAAGACGCCCGCCCTGACGGCGTTTTCCGGTAATTATCATGAACGACTTGCGGCCCATCAATCGATATACCAATCAGGAACTGGTGCTGCGCAAAGAAAGCCGCCCACTCTTCATTGATTAATACGCCATTGGTTTGCAGACTGTTGTAGATAGTTTTGCCGTTGGCATAGCGTTGCTGCAAGCGCACCACTTTTTGGTAAAAAGAAAGACCGCATAGCGTCGGCTCTCCCCCCTGCCAGCAAAACGAGACCTCTGAGGATGGCGTATCATCAATTACCCGGCGGATATACGTCTCCAGCGCATCGTCAGACATGACGCGCTGCCCCCGGGGTTTATCAAGATAGAAACAGTACTTGCAGGATAAGTTACACAGACTGCCGCTGGGCTTGGCTACGGTATTGAATACTATGCTCATTCGTCTTACTCGCTGTGAAGAATGGGTATAGCATAAGCGGGACGTGACAGGGCGATATCAGCCAGCATTGCAACAATTATTACGCTAATTGTTAGCGCAGTTGTAATCACCTGGATTTTTCATATAAAAGGCTAGTTTTTTAAATTGATGTAACAAAGTATAAATCACGTAAGGCTGCGCCATCCCCGGTCAACAGCGCATTTATGCAAGCCGCCATGTTCGCGTTTCAGTTAGCACAAAGCCTGCATAACGCAGGCTTTGTCATGGTTTTTCCGGCAAATTCAATCAATCAGAATCTATAGGTCACGCCAGTAGAAAGGATACCGGTCCAGGATTTATCCACCATCGGGCTGTCGGTAATTTCATCCGACAGGCGGGTGTAGCGCGCAGTACCATATACGCTCCAGTTACCGGCGAAATTATAGTTAGCGCTAAGTTCAAGATACGGGTTCCAGCTATCGTTCGGGTTATAGCCGCGCAGGCCGCTACGCGAAGATTCTTTACGTGATACGCCGTAATAGTAATCGTTCTGGTTCTCGCTATTCCATTCAACCCCGATACCAGGCGTTAAGGTTAGCCCGCCATTGGTATACCGATACAGCCAGGCCAGATCCCAGACAATACCGTTACTGTTATCCAACGTATCCCCTGCCAGTGAGGTACGCAGGAATCCATATTGGGTGTGATGCGCGTAAGAAACGCCCGCCATCATAGTACTTTTACGCCTGTCCAGACGACGCAACTGATGGTCATCGCTGTCGCCCGGTTTGAAGTACATCGGGGACCAGTATGCCATGATTGACAACTTATCGGCATTGTCATTCCACAAGTAATACCCGCCGCCCAGACCACGGAACCAGAAGTTTTCGCTTTCATAAGCGATGACCGGTATCGGATAAACATCGCTATCGTAATCTTTATAAGGGTGTTCAACCACACCAACGCCTGCGCCCAACGTCAGGTTGCTTTCAGCGTGCGCGACGCTGGCGGATGTTGCAATAAACACGCCAAGAGCCAGAAGTTTAAGTTTGGTCACAATCCATAATTCCTTATTCAAATGTTCTGCGGCAAAAGTGTAACCGCCAATACCTGTAAGCCCAACTATTTTACACAATGTAACCGTTTAATATCACCACCACCGATTATTTTCAGATGATCGGCTGATGATCGTTATGTGACCGGGAACGCTTTTTCTGATATCCACCAGCCTTTTCTACCTGATGAGTTATTGATATGTCATCGAAATCCACTGACGCGTACAGGCAAGTTTTGCAAATGCCATCTACGCTTAATGTTAAGAAGGTGTATCACCGGACACGTTGATCTTCTGACCAATAAAATGGCATGAGAGTTGCTTTTTTTCCTTAGCAGAGACGGCGTTCAGTCTACCTCTTCCGGGAGCCTCTACTATTCATATGAACGGCTCTTAACATGTGCGAAAAAACGAAAGGATGGCATATCATGAATATATTCGATCACTATCGCCAGCGTTACGAAGCTGCCAAGGACGAAGAGTTCACACTGCAGGATTTTCTTACCATTTGTCGGCAAGATCGCAGTGCTTATGCCAACGCGGCAGAGCGGCTATTAATGGCTATCGGCGAGCCTAATATGGTCGACACTGCCCAGGAACCCCGACTTTCCCGACTCTTCTCCAACCGGGTTATTGCTCGCTATCCTGCGTTTGAAGAGTTTTACGGCATGGAAGACGCGATTGAACAGATTGTCTCTTATCTAAAACATGCGGCGCAAGGGCTGGAAGAGAAGAAGCAAATTCTCTATTTGCTGGGACCTGTGGGGGGTGGCAAATCATCGCTCGCTGAACGGCTGAAATCGCTAATGCAGCGCGTGCCAATTTATGTTTTAAGCGCCAACGGCGAGCGTAGTCCGGTCAACGATCATCCGTTATGCCTGTTTAATCCGCAGGAAGACGCGCAGATTCTGGAAAAAGAGTACGGTATTCCGCGCCGCTATCTCGGTACGATTATGTCCCCGTGGGCGGCCAAACGCCTGCATGAGTTTGGCGGCGATATTACTAAATTCCGCGTGGTGAAAGTCTGGCCCTCCATTCTGGAGCAGATTGCCATCGCCAAAACGGAACCCGGCGATGAAAACAACCAGGATATTTCGGCGCTGGTCGGCAAGGTGGATATTCGTAAACTCGAACATCACGCCCAGAACGATCCGGATGCATATGGTTACTCTGGCGCGCTGTGCCGCGCTAACCAGGGGATCATGGAGTTCGTCGAGATGTTTAAAGCGCCTATTAAGGTGCTGCACCCCTTGCTGACCGCAACTCAGGAAGGTAACTACAATGGTACGGAAGGTATTTCCGCCCTGCCCTTTAATGGCATCATACTTGCCCACTCAAACGAATCTGAATGGGTGACTTTCCGTAACAATAAAAATAACGAAGCGTTCCTCGATCGTGTCTATATTGTGAAGGTGCCTTATTGCCTGCGAATCTCCGAAGAGATCAAAATCTACGAGAAACTGCTTAATCATAGCGAGCTGGCTCATGCGCCCTGCGCGCCGGGCACGTTGGAAACGCTTTCGCGCTTCTCGATTCTTTCCCGCCTGAAAGAGCCGGAAAATTCCAGTATTTACTCGAAAATGCGCGTTTATGACGGCGAAAGCCTGAAAGATACCGACCCTAAAGCCAAATCGTACCAGGAGTATCGCGACTATGCGGGCGTGGACGAAGGGATGAACGGTCTCTCCACCCGATTCGCCTTTAAGATCCTCTCCCGCGTATTCAACTTCGACCATGCGGAAGTGGCGGCAAACCCGGTACATCTGTTCTACGTTCTGGAACAACAAATCGAGCGTGAACAGTTCCCGCAGGAGCAAGCTGAGCGTTATCTGGAATTCCTGAAAGGCTACCTGATCCCGAAATACGCCGAATTTATCGGCAAGGAGATCCAGACGGCCTATCTCGAATCTTATTCTGAGTACGGGCAGAACATTTTTGATCGTTACGTGACTTATGCGGATTTCTGGATTCAGGATCAGGAGTATCGCGACCCGGATACCGGTCAACTGTTCGATCGCGAGTCGCTGAACGCCGAACTGGAAAAAATTGAAAAACCAGCGGGTATCAGTAACCCGAAAGATTTCCGTAATGAGATAGTAAACTTTGTCCTGCGCGCCAGAGCCAACAATAGCGGCCGTAATCCAAACTGGACCAGTTACGAGAAGCTGCGCACGGTGATTGAGAAAAAAATGTTCTCCAATACTGAAGAGCTGTTGCCGGTCATTTCTTTTAACGCCAAAACGTCGACTGACGAGCAGAAAAAGCATGACGACTTTGTCGATCGGATGATGGAGAAAGGGTATACCCGTAAGCAGGTTCGTTTGCTGTGCGAGTGGTACCTGCGCGTGCGTAAATCGTCGTGATGTTAATGCCCGGTGGCGCTTGCGCTTACCGGGCCTACAAAGTAATGTTCTGTAGACTGGCTAAGCGTTAGCGCTATCCGGCACTGACAGAACAGGCGCTCAGTTGGCAGTACGGGGGGCATATGACCTGGTTCATAGACCGACGTCTTAACGGCAAAAATAAAAGCACGGTGAATCGCCAGCGCTTTTTGCGTCGTTATAAAGCACAAATTAAGCAGTCGATTTCCGAAGCGATTAATAAACGCTCTGTGACCGATGTCGACAGCGGAGAGTCCGTCTCTATTCCAACCGATGATATTAGCGAACCGATGTTTCATCAGGGGCGCGGCGGTCTGCGCCATCGCGTCCATCCGGGTAACGATCACTTTATCCAGAATGATCGCATTGAGCGTCCGCAAGGCGGTGGCGGCGGCGGTTCCGGTAGCGGTCAAGGTCAGGCCAGCCAGGACGGCGAAGGCCAGGATGAGTTTGTTTTTCAGATTTCAAAAGATGAGTATCTGGATCTGCTCTTTGAAGATTTAGCGCTGCCTAATCTGAAGAAAAACCAGCATCGCCAGCTTAACGAGTATAAAACTCACCGCGCCGGTTTCACCTCAAACGGCGTACCGGCCAATATCAGCGTGGTACGTTCGCTACAAAACTCTCTGGCGCGCCGTACAGCAATGACGGCAGGAAAACGCCGCGAACTGCACGCCCTGGAAACGGAACTGGAGACCATCAGCCACAGCGAACCAGCGCAACTGCTTGAAGAGGAGCGATTACGTCGGGAGATTGCCGAACTACGGGCTAAAATCGAGCGAGTGCCGTTTATCGACACCTTTGATTTACGCTATAAAAATTATGAAAAACGGCCTGAGCCCTCCAGCCAGGCGGTGATGTTCTGTCTGATGGACGTCTCGGGTTCGATGGACCAGGCAACCAAAGATATGGCCAAGCGTTTTTACATTCTGCTCTATCTGTTTTTGAGCCGAACATATAAGAACGTAGAAGTGGTTTATATCCGCCACCATACCCAGGCGAAGGAAGTGGACGAACATGAGTTCTTTTATTCGCAAGAGACCGGGGGGACGATTGTCTCCAGCGCGCTTAAACTCATGGATGAAGTGGTTAAAGAGCGCTACGACCCGGGGCAGTGGAACATCTATGCGGCGCAAGCGTCAGACGGTGATAACTGGGCCGACGATTCACCGCTGTGTCATGAGATTCTGGCGAAAAAGCTGCTGCCGGTAGTGCGCTATTACAGCTATATCGAGATTACCCGCCGCGCCCACCAGACCTTATGGCGCGAGTATGAACATCTGCAGGCGACGTTCGATAACTTCGCCATGCAGCATATTCGCGATCAGGAGGATATTTATCCGGTATTCCGCGAATTGTTTCAGAAACAGAGCGCCAATCAAAGTGCATAACCCTAAACCTGCCCGTTGTTATTACGGGCAGGTTTATTAGCAACTTAACGTTCACCCTTCGCGACTGATATCATTATTCGCGTATAGCATGAATAAAGCTGTTCTGGCCTATGTTACAAATTGATTCGTAGCGCTATGCCTTTGCGTTAATATTACAAACACCACGGCCATTCCATGCCTGGCAACGGCGGCAACTCCATACCATCTGGCTCAAAGAGAGTACACCAGTGTACATGTTCACCAACGGGCTTAACTTTAGCTGCTGGAACTCTTTCAGGCGCCTGGTCGTCTGCCATAGCCGATGCGGAAAAACCCACCGCCAATAATGTAAAAAGCGAGATAGCAGCCATTTCTTTCAACTTTTTCATCATTCCCCCTACAGGAATAAGAGAATAACTAAATTATCCTTACCGCTCGACGCTCCTTTCACGGTAATAATAATGGTTTTCCTATTTTTAAAAGAAATAACGTAACATCGTTACCTGAAAATTTACTTTCGCTACCATTAATAACCATTGAAAATATCAACACATCGAATTATTGCCGTAATTAAACCGAGAATGATTTTTATTCCATAACATCAACACGTTTTATTTTTAAACAGTCTATTAGAGGAATTCTCATCGCTATGGTAAACTAACGCATCCGACTTTCAGGGCTGTAGTTCATCATGAATTTGCATCATAAAGCGCTCAGGCACTTTATCTCGGCAAGCGTCATCGTTTTGACATCGTCCTTCCTGATTTACGAACTTATTGCCAGCGACAGAGCAATGAATGCCTATATGCGTTATATCATGGAGAGAGCCGATTCGTCGTTTTTGTACGATAAGTACCAGAATCAGAGCATCGCCGCACATTTGATGCGAACTTTTGAAGCGCCGGGAGCCCCCGTCACTGCAGAAAAACGCCGCGCGTTTTGCGATGCCTTTGAGGCTATTAACGGTACGCACGGTGTCAACCTGACCCGGCATAATTATCCGGCGCTACATGGTACCCTGCAAACCGCCGCTACACAGTGTACCGATAATCTTGATGACGCCCTTTTACTGCCTGCGTTTGATCAGGCGGTAAGCATCAACCGTTCGCAGGACGACCACAGTCACGGGCTGGGCACACTGGAGCTTAAATTCCGTTATTACGTTGATTTAAATAAACATTATGTCTATTTCTATGATTTAATCAACTCACGGCGCTTCGCCATGCATCGTTGGACTTTTTTACAAAAAGGCACAATGGGTATTAACAGAAAAGATATAGATAAACTTTTTACCGGCCGTACGGTTATTTCAAGTATTTACATGGATGATATTATCCAGGAAAACGTCATGAGCTTTTTAACGCCAGTCTATCTGGCGGGAACGTTAAAAGGTATCGTGATGGTGGATGTTAACCAGGATAATTTAAAAAATATTTTTTATACCCAGGACCGTCCGCTGGTTTGGCGTTATCTTAACGTAACACTAAAGGATATGGACTCCGGAAAAGAAATTATTATTAATCAAAGCAAAAATAATCTGTTTCAATATGTGAATTATAGCCATGATATCCCGGGTGGACTGCGCGTTTCGTTGTCCCTTGATTTAACCTATTTCCTTGTCTCGTCCTGGAAAGCGCTGGCCTTTTACTTACTGGCAACGGCGCTCCTGCTTAATATGGTACGGATGCACTTTCGGCTTTATCGCAACGTCACACGCGAAAATATTAGCGATGCCATGACCGGGCTTTACAACCGTAAAATATTAACACCGGTGCTGGAACAGCGACTGCAACGCCTGGTCAATACCGGGACGCCGGTGACATTTGTCGCTATTGATTGCGATAGGTTAAAACTGATCAACGATACCCAGGGGCACCAGGAAGGCGACCGAATTATAACCCTGTTGGCGAAAGCGATTAAAACATCGATTCGTAAAAGCGATTACGCCATTCGCCTCGGCGGCGATGAGTTCTGTATTATTCTTGTTGATTACGCGGCGGATTTGGCTATCCATCTGCCGGAGCGTATTATTCGTAACCTGCAAATTATCGCACCGGATAAGACAGTCCATTTTTCTGCCGGGATTTATAATATGCAGCCCAATGATACGATTAATGATGCCTACCAGGCTTCCGATGCGCAGCTCTATCTGAACAAACAACAAAAACAACATCGTTCATCATAGTGCTTCGCAGTAAATGTTCATATTGCACCAGGAGTGAGAAATGGCCGAAATGACTGAAGTCGCGAAGGGTGTCGCTACACACCAACGTTTAGTGGCTTTATTAACCCAGGAGAACGCGTGCTATCGTGTGGTGAACCATGAAGCGGTAGGAAAATGCGAAGCGGTATCTGAAATACGCGGTACTGCGCTGGGCCAGGGCGCAAAAGCGCTGGTCTGTAAAGTCAAAGGCAACGGCGTCAACCAGCACGTTCTTGCTATTCTGGCGGCCGATCAGCAAGCCGATCTCTCTCAGCTTGCTTCACATCTGGGCGGCTTACGCGCTTCCCTTGCCAGCCCGGCGGAAGTCGATATGCTGACCGGCTGCGTTTTTGGCGCGATCCCGCCTTTCAGTTTTCACCCTAATCTGAAACTGGTCGCCGATCCGCTCCTGTTTGAGCGTTTCGATGAAATTGCCTTTAATGCCGGCCTGCTGGAAAAATCAGTCATTATGAATACACAAGACTATCTGCGCATCGCCCGACCAGAACTGGCAGTCTTCCGCCGCTTTCAGTCATCGCCAACGGCTTAGAGCCTATCCCACCAGGCGTTATTGGCGCAGCCAGTTTGGACACGGACAGCGCGCAAAAACCGGAGCGTACACGTAGTACGTGAGGATTTTGAGCACTGCCCAGGTCCAAAATGGCAAGTAAAATAGCCCTAATGGGATAGGCTCTTAGTCCCCTCCCTCTTCAAGGAGCAATATAGACACAACGATAATGATAAAAATGGCGAAAAACGACGCCGTAATCATCAGCGCTTCAAGAAACGGTGGATCGTACATAATTGTATCCTCAGGAAGACAACAATGACGGTTCACCTGTTAGCAATACGCGGCGTTGATGACAATTTAATGATAACGCCGTTTTTCACGTAGAGATTGTCTTTCAGGCAGTTGCCTGAAATCCGCATCAATCGTTAAAAAGGCCTGTGCGCTTTCCCGTTTGGGCGTAAAGTAGTCAGGCTTACTTTTTGGCAAGGAAACCATAATGTTTGATGTCACTCTGCTGATCCTGCTCGGACTGGCAGCTCTGGGATTTATCAGCCACAACACCACTGTCGCCGTCTCAATTCTGGTGCTGATTATTGTCCGCGTAACCCCGTTGAATACCTTTTTTCCCTGGATTGAAAAACAGGGACTCACCGTCGGGATTATCATTCTGACCATCGGCGTAATGGCTCCCATCGCCAGCGGAACCCTACCGCCCTCCACATTGATCCACTCTTTTGTGAACTGGAAATCGCTGGTCGCGATTGCCGTCGGCGTTTTCGTCTCCTGGCTGGGCGGTCGCGGCATTACGCTGATGGGAAACCAACCGCAGCTCGTCGCCGGGCTGCTGGTCGGTACGGTACTTGGCGTCGCGCTGTTTCGCGGCGTGCCGGTCGGCCCACTGATTGCGGCGGGGCTGGTCTCCTTAATTGTGGGGAAGCAGTAACTCGCCCGTCAGATACTGGCCTGGCGTCTGCCCCAGGCCTTTTTTAAACATGGTAATGAATGCCGTGGTGGAATCATAACCCAGCATTTGCGCCGTCTGCTGTACATTACGTCCCGCGATCAGCGCTTGTAGCGCCAGAATTAATTGCAACTGATGACGCCAGCGACGAAAGCTTAGTCCCGTCTCTTTGACGACCAGCCGGGCAAGGTTACGCTCGCTCATCGCGAATACGCTGGCCCACTGCCCTAATGTATTCCATCGCGCGGGCTCCTGCGCCATTGTCTCAACCATTTGGCGGATTTTCGGATGCCCCGATACCGGTAATTGCAATTGTTCCTGCGGCTGCTGCGGCAGTTCATCAAACAACACCTGAATAAGGCGCTGCGTTGGCATTTGCGCTCTTTCGGGATCGGTTCTGCGCGCCAGCGACAAAATCAACTCCCGGCATAACGGCGAAATTTTCAGCGTGCAGCAACGCTCCGGCATGACGACCGCCGCAGGTTCAATAAATAAAAAGCACAGCTCCGCCCCTGCGGTCACATGATTACTGTGCGGCAGCGAGCCGGGGAGCCAGACGGCATACTGGGGCGGAACCATCCACATCGCATTTTCCACCTCACAGGTGATCGCGCCGTGCAGAGCGAGGATCAACTGTCCCTTGCGATGCTGATGGCGAGGGCTAAACAGTTCATCATCCCTGGCGCGAATACAAAAGGCCACAGCGGCATCGTGGTGAAGGTCGGGATCGTAACCGTCCAGTCTCAGGCCAATCATTATATTGTCCGATTTTAGCGATAAATTGTCATTTTAGCTTGATTCATCCAAACAGTAAAAACTGTTAAGGTATCGCCTCGCCTGACGAGATGAGAAAACGATGACGACAGCCCTTTCACCACGCGGCAAACAGGGCGCTTTACTGATTGCCGGTATTTTGATGATAGCCACTACGCTGCGCGTAACATTTACCGGCGCTGCGCCGTTGCTGGAGACAATCCGTTCGGATTACGGTCTTTCCACCGCCCAGACGGGCCTGCTAACAACCTTGCCGCTTCTGGCGTTTGCACTGGTTTCGCCGCTGGCGGCCGGTATTGCCCGCCGGTTTGGGATGGAACGCAGTCTGTTTGCCGCAATGCTGCTGATTTGCGCGGGTATTGCTCTCCGCTCCCTGCCCTCCGCTGCATTGTTGTTTGCCGGAACTGCCATTATTGGGTGCGGGATAGCGCTGGGTAATGTGCTGCTACCAGGATTGATTAAGCGCGATTTTTCACAACATGTCGCCAGGCTGACGGGCGCGTACTCATTGACGATGGGCGCCGCCGCCGCGTTGGGGTCTGCGCTGGTGGTTCCGCTGGCGTTGCACGGTTTTGGCTGGCGCGGCGCGCTGTTAATGCTAATGCTGTTTCCGCTGTTGGCGTTTCTTATCTGGTTGCCGCAGTGGCGCCCTACCCGCTCAGCTAACCTGAGTAGCTCCCGGGCATTACATGAACGCGGTATCTGGCGTTCGCCTTTAGCCTGGCAAGTTACGTTGTTTTTGGGACTTAACTCACTGATTTATTATGTAATTATCGGCTGGTTACCAACAATACTCATCAGCCACGGTTACAGCGAAGCACAGGCAGGATCGCTACATGGCCTGCTGCAACTGGCGACCGCGGCGCCTGGGTTAGCCATTCCGCTTATTTTGCCTCGCTTTAACGATCAACGCTGGATTGCCGCGCTGGTCTCACTCTTGTGCGCAGTGGGCGCGGCGGGGCTTTGGTTTGTGCCGGGCCAGGCGATCATCTGGACGCTACTGTTCGGCTTCGGTACAGGCGCGACGATGATCCTCGGCCTGACGTTTATCGGCCTGCGCGCCAGTTCGGCGCATCAGGCGGCGGCGCTTTCCGGCATGGCGCAGTCGGTCGGGTATTTACTGGCGGCATGTGGGCCGCCCGTCATGGGAAAACTTCATGATGCCAGCGGTAGCTGGTATCTGCCGCTATCGGGCGTAACGGTTCTGGCTATCATCATGGCGATTTTCGGCCTCTACGCCGGACGCGATCGAGAGATAGCGTCATAAATAAACCTGATACCCACTTGAATGCCTGATGACGCTTCGTTTATCAGGCCTGATCCATTAAAATCATTACCGCTATCCGACAAAAGTACCGTAAGCGACACCATCACAGGAGGGAAAAATGCGAATCCAGTGTAAGCGCGTCTATTTCCCGGCGGAAAAAGACGATGGTTATCGGGTATTGGTTGACAGGCTATGGCCGCGAGGCATTAAAAAAGCAGCGCTGGTCTATGATGAATGGAATAAGGCCATTACGCCCTCCACCGAATTGCGCAAAGCCTTTCATAGCGAACTGATTGATTTTAACCACTTCGCGCAGCAATACCGGGCAGAACTTGCGCAACAGCATCAAGAAGGCAAACGTCTGGCGGATATTGCCCGACACCAGCCGCTAACGTTGCTATACGCCGCTAAAGATACTCGCCAGAACCATGCCATTGTGCTGGCAGAGTGGCTACGAGAGCTGTGATTGTCGTGCCGCCGCCTGGCCTGGTTGTCTGTCCGGGGACAACGGCATCAAATGTTCTGCCCGCACCCAGGCAAAACCGTGCTGGCCATCGGCGGAGGCTACATCGCCCGTGACCAGCCACAGCGCCCGAGGCGCTTCTTTCGGCAGTAAGGTGACGTGTCCATTTACCGGGTTAATGAATTCATCTCCGGGTTGACACAGGCAAAATAGCTCAACCGATTTACCAATATTCCGCCGTCCGGCGGGTGTTTTAGCGCCAATAACTATTGCCAACGCGCCCGGCTTTAACTGAAACATATTTTCTTGCGCCGCATGAAACTCATTATCAGATTGTTCTTAATCATATCCCGTCGGACCGCAGGTTGTCACTTTTTCGTATCAGGGTGCTCTCTGCGCCATAATGTCCACTCATCAATGATTTCGCCATTGGGCAATTTGCAATCGGAACGCACGCCTTGTGGGGTCTGCACCGGCATCAGCGTACCGCCCTGTTGCTCACAGTAGACGGCTGCCGGATTAGGCATCCCAATACGCGGCGGCCTGGGGGCGTTGGGTTGCGACGATGAACAAGCGCTCAGCAGCAATACGCCTGGCAACGCAATCCACGTAAATTTCATAACGACTCCTTAAAGCGATATTTTGTCCAGGATAACCTGGCGGGTACGCTATTTCCATACTTTCTGTCAGCGCTTTAGTGGGTGTTTATCCCGGGTTAAGTCAGTAATAACCACGCCCTGTCACAAAGCAACCGACCTTTTGTCGCTGAGAAAACCCTGCTATTCTGGCGCCCCCTGAACAGTGAAGGTAATAGCATGAGAGTGGGTATCCTCTTCCCTGTCGTCATTTTCATTACGGCAATATTATTTTTGGCATGGTTTTTTATTGGCGGTTACGCCGCGCCGGGAGCATAACCATGAGGAAAACAACGATGGTGTTGATGGGCATCGCGCTAATTGCGGTGGCGGGTACCGAACTGGGCTGGTGGTAAATTCATTTTGAATAATAAAGGCTACCTGTCGTAGCCTTTATTATCTCTGAAAGTTCTGCGTTTAGCTTTTGATTTTTCTGTAGATTAACAGCACGACAATCGCGCCGATCACCGCGACTGCAAAGCTGCCGAAGTTGAAACCATCCACTTTGCCAAAGCCAAAGAACGTACTGATCCATCCTCCGACTACCGCACCAACGATCCCCAGAATGATCGTCATAAAGAATCCGCCGCCATCTTTACCTGGCATGATCCACTTAGCCAAAATACCCGCAATAAGTCCAAAAATAATCCATGAAAGAATGCCCATTTTTTCCTCACTTATGTCTTAACGTTAGCGGTTTATTTGCCGTTAAAAAGAATAGCACATCGTCAGGAAAGTAAAGTTTGTGATATCCATCACCTTTTAGCGCCGTGGATAAAAGCGCATAAATATCAGGGTTGCAATCATTAATGATAACGATTATCTTTATCAACACCGAGTAGTTGAGTTTATAACCCACCTGTTCGGTACGACATTGCTCACATTGCTTCCAGTATTATTTGCCCGCCTCACCGAGTGCGGGCTTTTTTTGCTAACCGCTATCTATCCCATGTCGAATTCATGGTCTTTTTCAGCCGCGCTATTTTGCGTGATACGGGGTCATCTCCAGCGCCGTACATTCATCCTGCTTGTCCTGCTGCATAAACACCACGGTCACCATAAACAAACCGATCATAAATGGCACTTCATAAAGCTCTTCAATCAAATCTGTGTAACGCGCGTTATGCAGGAATATCGGCGACAACCAGCGATGATGCTCGACAGTGTCGGAAATCAGATATGAACATGCCGTCACGGTAAACAGCCACAATGGCAGAGGAACGTCCCGCAGACGACGAACAATCTCCTTACGTAGCCCGGCAGAAAACAGGACTGGCAATACCAACGCAGCAATTAATATCACTGAAATCGTTCTGAACAGCATACGCGGCTCGTCAGGGAAATAGTCACGCCCCCAACTGGTGCTTCTACCCAATAGCACCACCCACCAGACAACAGCCCATAGCCAAAACTGCTTTGCCCCTTCGGGACGGGAAAGTGGCCGTATATACCAGGCGGTAAATAGCGCCCCAAACAGTAACCATAACGCTTGTCCGTTTTCAATCCATCGGACCACCACGCCGTTAAGCAAAGGCAATTGCCAGTCCGCCGTAAACGGGATGACCACAGCGGCAAGCGCAAGAGTAAGTGCTGACGAAGTTAATCGGGTATCGAGTTTCATGATTATAAGACTCTTCTGGTTTTTAATACCCAATCATAAGTTTTATGAATACGCTCTCATTAGCAAACAATGCGATATTCTTAATGTTTTCTTAATGTTTCTTTTCAACCCATGTCTGATGTAAATAAACAGCGCTTTTCAATACGCAAAAACCGCATCACGCTGGCGACGCGCGATGCGGCTTCTGATTTAAAAAATCACTTTATATCAAATAGATACTACAAGATCCTTACCAACCGCAAACGTCGTGTTCGTTTTCGGTATCGTAGGAACGCACGGTATTGACCAAATCCTTCACAACTTCTGCTGCAACTTCAGGTACCAGCAACGTCATCGGTGCTTCCGTTTCATAGTCCACAGAGACGCCGTTGCTATTATTCGTGACCGTGACGGTATAAGTAGCTTTTCCCATTATTATTCTCTCCCGGCATGAATGACTTTTCGTGAGGTCGCCCCTTCCATCAGTACTTCCGGCGCGACAAAAAAGTCGATGTTAAAATAGGTATCATCCGTCATGACCTCAATATTGTGCCACTTTTCCGGAGGAAACACGCCAAACTCGCCGGCATTGATCACCATGATCTCTTCCGGCTCAGAGCAATGTTCATCAGCGTATCCGAGATATTTGACCGCCCCCTGCATCACCGAGAGGCGAGGATAAACGCCGGGTCGCGTTCCCTTATCAAGGTGGCGTTCGAAAATTCCGGCAGGCGCCGTCTCTTTGTTCCAGAATGGCGTGGAACGTGTATGAATATGATTTTGTGGAATTTGCCGCATTTGCTTCCCTCTTCACGCAGGTTACTCAGCGATAATCTCATCGCTGTCGTAAAAAGGTTACGCTCCAAAAACAGTATTTTAAATACCATTTATTGGTTACTATTTTGCTGTTTTCCACGCAATAAAACCGAAAGGAGAGCAATGACCCGCCGTTGACGACGGGTCCAGGTGGTTAAGACTGGAGCGTTGCCAGCCGGGCGGCAAATCCGACGAAAAGAAGGCCAATCAAAGAATTGCCCACTTTTGCCAGTTTCTTTTTGGTACCAATATAGTGGGTTACAAAAGCGCCAGAAAGAATTAAAAAGCTCAGATAGCAAAAACTGACGATTTCAAGGGTGGTGGCCAAAATAAAAAATGACACCCCAGTATGCGGCGCAGTAACATCAATAAATTGCACAAAAAAGGAAACATAAAAAAGTATGGCTTTAGGATTCGTCAGGCTAAGAATTAA
The DNA here is from genome assembly GCF_046552235.1 of Salmonella sp. SAL00670. Taxonomy (NCBI): domain Bacteria; kingdom Pseudomonadati; phylum Pseudomonadota; class Gammaproteobacteria; order Enterobacterales; family Enterobacteriaceae; genus Salmonella; species Salmonella sp. SAL00670. Next base: position 475,626 of record NZ_JBGDUO010000001.1, on the reverse strand, counting down.
AGCACGCTTAAAAATAGCGCCAAAAGGAACTACCGTTTCCGTCGCCGCACGCCCTTTTGAGGTCAGCGTGGCGTAAAGGATTTTTGCGCCAAGGTAGAGCAGATAAAACGCGCCGAGATAGCGAACAATGTTAAACAGAACCGGCGTTGTTTTGATCAGCGTCGCCACGCCCGCATACGCCAGAAACATTAATATCGCATCGCCGATAAACACACCGCATGCGGCAAGATATCCTCCTTTAACCCCGCGTCCCACGCTGTTTTTAAGCACAAAAAGCGTATTCGGCCCCGGCACCAGAACGATAAAAATCGCCCCAACCAGGTACGTCCAATAATTCAGAACACCATACTCCGCGAACACATTAACCTCTTCCTGAAAACATTTACGCTTAGCTGCGAAACAGTATGCTAACGAATGCACCGGAAGATGGGAAGCGAAACCATGTCTCTCCAGCCGCTATTCCGCCACGCTTATATCCCCATCACCCAAAAACGTTCTTGTATCGCGCCCCCCGCAGGCAATCACCAGGTATTGGCCCACGTTTCCTCGTGGGGAATTAACGCGCGCGTCGCACCAAAGACAGAGATGCCAACACATCACTGATATCGCTCTCATTCAGATTCGGCGCATTAAAGTGCGTTCTCAGCCACACCATATCCTCATGGCTGAAAGCGCCGACCATCAGGCGCTGGCTGATAATGATCAACATTTGATTATCAAGTTGTCGAATACGTTGCCGGGTGACCGACAAGGTTTGTATCGGAAAGGAGGGTTCTGGGCCGGTTCGCCACTGCGCTAAATAGCGGTACTGTATCGCTTTACTGGCATCCATTAGCGAACGAATAAAAGGGGTTATCGAATGCGGGTCCAGACCGTTATTTTTCGCTTCTTCTTCAGCCTCGGCAAAAACATTTTGTTCACGCGTGAAATCCTCTATCGGCAGATGGTGCTTCATTTTATAAGCAGCCACATCTTTCATTAATAACATGCGTTCATTGAGCGCGGTTAAGAGTGCGCCAAGCGATACCGATGTTACCGAATCGGCAAAAGTGGTGCTGCACATCAATAAAGAACAAAGAAAAATGGCGATATGACGAATCATTAATCAACCTCCTTTTACGGAGGCCTGACAGTAATTTACCTTTATTAAGATAACATTAAGTAATTATTACAGATGGGTATTAATGCTTATTCGTTTAAACTGGAGTGAGAAACTGGAGTGATAGAAAGAACAGGCCGTTGATTCTGCGGAATCTTCACCTTCATTTAAAGTGTATAAAATATACAACAAATCACACAAATGTGATGCATATCACGTTTGTGTGATTTTTTATTACAGTTTTATGATATAGGTCTAACTTTAATAGGTCACTAATTTCTCTCCCCCGCTCAGGGAGATCGGCTTCAATTTACATCGAATATGGTGAAATATGACTACCATTACACTAGTCAACGAACAAAATAGTACTGGCAATCCTTTTTCTGCACATATGTTATGTGAACAGCGAGCTATTCAGGAAATTACTTACGAACTATTGCAATCGCAGCAGCATGTCTCAAATAAGGATATCATCGCCAAACTTATTGAAAAACTGGAAACAGAAAAAGACGTAGTGCAGCTTGATATTTACCGTAATGCCTTAGAAGCCGTTTTGTTTCAGACACCTGACGACATCTAATATATACCCAAAATAATTCGAGTTGCTTAAAGGCGGCAAGGGAGTGAGTCCCCAGGAGCATAGATAACTATATGACTGGGGTGAACGACAAATCTGCCGGGAGCAGGTTTGAACGTCGCGTGCGACGGCCCGTCAGGGCGAGGCCCATGGATGGGCCGAGTAATCCGTAGCCAACACATAAGCAACTTGAAGTATGAAGAGTATAAACAAGGGAGGGGTTTACTCCTCCCCTGTTCGTTAATAATGCAGATGCCTCAACGTGCGGTGCCTGATTTTTCGTAGCCGTTTGCATGGATTTGCGGTGCAACATGCTGCATGCTTTCTGGCATCTCATGCTGCCGATATACGGCTGGCAGTAATGTTAAGCCTGAGCCATTTTTCACATGAAGACTAAATTTACCCGATTCTTTTAAAGCCTGAATAAGATTTTCCTGCGCGGGAGTTAATGTCTCATCATGCCACAGAACAATATGCTCGAAAGACGTTGATAAAAGATCGGGCATCGGCGCCTGCCAGGGGATGACTTCAACTCGCATACCTTCACTACAATATTTAATCGTTTCCAGCCATAGCTCAATGGGGTCGTTCAGCGAAAACGCAGCAATAAGCATTGTGCCTGCTGGCGCCTTTCGTACGCTACTTAGCTGGAACGTGGCGTATTCAATAATCGCAGTATCCAGTAATGCCTTTTCAAATCGGCGTGCATCATCATCGCCTGCGGACAACCACAGCCGTAAAGGACGCAGTATTGACTCAATTACGATACACGGCGGAATTTCCCGACCATAACGCCAGAGTAATTTTCGCAATTTGGCGGGTTCGAATTTTCTACACTGCGCTAAAATCTCTTCCTGGTAGAATAACCATCCCGAGCGGCAATGCGTTTCTTCACCATAGAGGGCAGGTTTAATCTCTTTTAATGAAAAGCCTTTGCTTAACGCGTCGATAATATGCTGTATTCTGATAGCATCTTCTATGCAATAAAAACGATTGCCAGCTTCATCTTTGGTAGGTTGAAGCAGGCCATAGCGTTCCCAGGACCTGATATTTGCTGTTGTGACACCACACTGCGCCGCCATTGCGCTAATACTAAAAGTAGCCATGCCTGTCTGGCCTCATGATGATGTAAGAAAGCATAGTGAACCTAAACGCCATCAGAAGCAAATCATTATTAAGCAATGACCTTACTATTTACACGGGAAATTACATTATCAACATTATTTATTGTAAGCCAGTGCGTAAAGGCTTTAGAAACGGACAGTATTTGATAATCCAGAACTGTTCTACAACCTAATTTAGTCAGAACATGGTAGCGTACTGAGTAAATAGTTTTTAAATGTACATTCAGCTCACAGCTTATTTGTCGGATATCCATTCCTTTAACAAGCATCGCCAAAACATTTCTTTCATTCGCCGTTAATCTGACTTTCTCTGACCTGGGAAAAAATTGACCAGCAGCGGCCAAAATCAGTAATTCGCGCCACTCAGCAATAGAGGCATCGACCTTTATTCGATATATGACATGATGTTCATCAATAAAGTTATATTCATTATGGGTAACAATTCCAATGAGTACCGTTTTAAATGTGGAAGTAATATACTGCTGTACGGTGTAGTAATCGTCGATATCAAAAATAATATAATTTACGTTGCCAGCTATTATTGCGACGTCCTTAAATAAGGACTCCAGACCATAATTAAGAAACAGGTTTTCGCTCAATAGTCTTGTATCTGTCTTTAAAACAGATGATGCGGAACCAGTCATATCCACCTCAACAAAACGAGAGCCATGTGGGAATATCCATTCGATGGCCCGCATAAGATCATCTGCTTACTTCAGCGATGAGAACCTATTAAGTAGTAGTTGAGGAACGCCGTTTGCGCAACCTGACAGACGTCCTGGGGCATCTTATGTGAACTGCGTGGGGATGTGCGCTTTGGCAAAATCCACAAAGCGTACGACCGCAGGCAGCAAAATATGCCAGTCCTGTTGCTCCAGACCTAAATATTCACGCTGCGCCGCACGCAACGTGGCAGCATAATCTTCTGGCAACTGAGGTAACAGCCAGTCAGCCGCCGCATCCTTAGAGGTAAATCTCCCGGTAGAAAGGGTATACCAGATACGCGCCAGGGTTAAAACGATATGATACTCATCTCCCTGCACATCTGCCGTGGATTGCCAAAGGTCGAGGGGATAACGCAAGGCCTTCAGCAACTGCGCCGCAGGGGCTGGCGTGAACAGCCGTTCCGCGCGTTCTCCCTTTAGCGGTATACTGGTTTCCAGAATTTGGGTTATCAGTAACACCATGTCCCAGTCCTGCTGCGCTGGTTCATAAATCCCCTGACAAATGTCCTCTCTTAGCCACTCGCCAAATTGCATTTCCCGGGCAGGTGGAAAACACCAAGGAACCAGCTGCGAATAAAGCACGACAGTGACCTCCAGAGCGCGTTTTTCTGCCGACGCCCCCGGCGGCGATGAAAGCGCCAGCAATTCCTGCATCAGCGTTGCGCGTTGGGCCTCCGTCAGCGGCTGGCATATTGTCACCAGTAGATCAATGTCGCTGTTTGGCTTCAGACCGCCCGCGACAGCGGAACCATATAAATGAATAGCACGCAACGTATCGCCTGTGACACGAGTAATCAGGCGACATGCCGCTTCCGTTTGGCATTGAATCGAGGGCGGTATGGACAGTGTCATCATCGCTCCGGGGGCGCAGGTATTTTTTATATTGGTTGCCAGAAATATGGCATAACGGCAGAAAAAAAGCTCACTATTCATAGCGAGCTTTTAACATTGCAATCAGACTTAATGATGTAGCATTTCGTCAACGACCTCATTCGCCTTTAACTGATAAGGATAATAGGTAGGCCAGTTTTCCATCTCTTGCAACAATGCCTGCTGCGAGGTATTTCCCATAAAGATATGGAAGTGCGCCGATTTGCGCGGGGCAATGATATGATCGCTAAACTGAACATATTTAGGCGCTTTGCTATTCGCATCTTTACATTCGAACAGGTAGCGCACCCCTTTTTTACCCGATGCGTAAGTCAGAATTTTATAGCCGGCATAATTGTATTTACAGGATACAACGTTATTGTCGCGATGGAATTCTATAACGCCATTTTCAATGCCGATCGTCTCAACATTCGTCGCGTATCCTTTGCGATAATACGCTTTAATATCCTCAAACGTTTTCTCCGGGTCTTTCTTCGCCTTTTGCCTGAAGACAGGGTCCAGCTCGCCGCTGACCAGATAAGGATAGACGGATTGCCACATACCATCCCAGTCGGTGAGCGCGCGATCGCGTACATTAGCGTCATCAAACACGCCCGCTGCCGCTTTTTGCTCAACCTCCGTCATCGGCGCGCCATGAGCATGATGACCATGCGCGAAGGCAGGACTATTTACCAACAGCATTCCCAGAAGCATTGTCAGTTTTTTTAAATGAATCACCAAAACGTTACCCTCATCTTTCTTAGAAAGATGATTGTTATATTATAACATTGCATTTATTTCAACAGAAACTCAGCGGCCACCGCGCAGGTGGCCTTTTTTGATATCAACTGGTCCGCCATCGAGGAATTGAACCCCGAACCTTAGAGGTAGAAGCTCTATGCTCTATCCGGTTGAGCTAATGGCGGAAGAAAAATTACGCGGCCATTTTAAGGCAGGCGTCTGCGCATTGGCTGCATGCCCGCGCGCAATTCTGGCAATGGTCGTGATCGTGCCTTGCACACTCTTCGGCGCAGGCTTTGCAGATATCCGCGCACAGGCGGCATAATTTTTGTGAGTACTCGCTTTCCAATGCCATAAATTGCGCCGCCAGGCGACAAATGGCCGCACATTGCATATCTAACTGGATGCAGTGCTTCATCATTTCGACGTTATCTTCACGCAGACAAGAAGAGGCGCAGATATCACACGCCGCCGCGCATTCATAACACTGCTCAATACACTCACGATGTTCTTGTTGCATAAATGACTCCTTATTTTATTAAGAGGAGTAGATAAGTCTGCACAGAAACGCCGGGATAGCCAAACGGCTACCCCTCTTTTTCATACTTTTTGAACAAAAGTGCTGAATAAAACAGCAATAGTAAAGCCGGAAATCGGCCTCCGTGATGTGACGTCTATACTGTAATGTTCATCTGCTTTTCATCGGAGGTAAAATGGAGTATTTAGCACGACTAAATATCGTTGCGATGCTGATGTCAACGACGTTCTGGATCAATCTGGCGGTCGTTTTTTTCGTCACCCTCATTACTTACTGGCTCATCAACTGGCTACTCAATGTGGTCTATAAAGCGCTACAACGCCCGGATAAAAAGGATGATGCTCATGGGCGGCTGCGGCCTATTGTTTTCGAGATGCTGAAAAAGACCAGTAAGATGCTCATCTTTTTTGCCGCATTTCTCTTTAGCCTGCGCTTTGTCGCCCTGCCCGACCGGTTATTCTCCACCCTCTCTCACGCCTGGTTTTTAGTGGTTGCGATTCAAATGGCGATTTGGCTTGATCAGGGCGTACAGTCATGGATGCGTCATTTACTGTATGCCCCAGGCTCCAATAAAAACCCGGTGACGTTAGTCATTCTTGGTATGATTTTGCGCGTGCTCGTCTGGTCTATGATGCTGCTCTCCATCCTGGCGAACGTCGGCGTGGATATTACCGCACTGGTAGCCAGCCTCGGCGTGGGCGGTATTGCTATTGCCCTGGCGGTACAAACCGTTCTGAGCGATGTCTTCGCTTCGCTGTCGATTGGTTTCGATAAGCCCTTCGAGATCGGCGATTTCGTCGTCTTTAATGATGTAGCCGGTACGATTGAACATATCGGTTTGAAAACCACTCGCATCCGTAGCCTCAGCGGCGAACAGATCGTTTGTGCGAACGCGCAGTTGTTGCAGCAAACCATACACAACTATAAGCGGATGCAAACGCGTCGTATCGTGTTTACTTTTGGCGTCGCCACTGCGACACCGCCGGAAAAGTTACGCCTCATCGGCGATATGGTGAAAAAGATTATTACCGATGTCGGCGAAACACAATTCGACCGCGCCCATCTACTGGCCTTTGGTCAGGATCGGCTGACCTATGAGGTGGTGCATATCGTCAATACCGCGGATTACAATAAATACATGGATATTCAGCAAGAGATAAATATCCGTATTATTGAAAAACTCATTGAGAATGATATCGAACTGGCGCTGCCAAGTCTGGTTGTCAGAGCCCCTGTACAGGTTGAAGAGACCAGAGACTACAGTAATACCGCTGATGCAAAAAACGCAGATAAACACGTCATGCAGTAAAATCTCTGCCGACAATACCGGGAACCCATGGGTTCCCGGTGCGTTAACGGCGACACGGCAATGCGGAGAAACGACTTGCGGCTATTCCACCTGTAAATGGCGGGTACAGACTTGATCAAGTAGCGCAGACTGATGACTAATCACCAACATCCCTAATGAACGGCTGCGGCACACCTCAAGCACGTATACCCATATCGCTTTTTGAATAGACGGATCGAGTTGCGCCGTCATTTCGTCGGCAATCAGAAAACGCGTTCGCGGGTCAAGCGCGCGCAGTATCGCAATACGCGCCAACTCCCCGCCTGAGAGCTGCATTGGCCGACGCGTCAGCCACTCGGGCTGCACATACAAACGTCTCAACGTTTCCGGGTCAGGCTGCCAGGCATCACGCACAGCGTCTCCGGCGCTTCGCCAGGGATTAAACGTCAGTTCAGGATGCTGGGGGACCAGCTGTACCGGGCAATACTGATGCAGGGGTAACGGGCTGCCGTCCAGCAGAACGTCGCCCGTCGTCGGCTTTTGCCATCCGGCCAGGACGCGCCCCAACGTTGTTTTCCCCGTTCCGCTTGGCGCATGAATTCCTACCCGTTCACCGGCAGAAATCGTAAACGTCAGGTTCTGCCATAAGACTTTCCCGCCCTGACGAATAACGAGGTCGCGGCAGCTCAACATTCTATTCCCTCTCCGGTCGGCATAAATAACGGGCTTAGTTCAGGCAATGCTTGCCATTGCCGTTTTAACGGCTCACTCATCTCTTCCGGCTGTAACTGCTCGCAGCGGATATTGTCCGTGATATAACCCTGATGCAGCGCCACAATGCGATCGGCATACCGCGCCGCCAGCAGCAGGTCATGAGTCACCCACAGCACGCCGCATCCCCGCTCGCAGAGACCTCGCAAGTGCTCAAGCAACTGGTTTGCCAGTGCGGTATCAAGCCAGGCGGTGATCTCATCCGCGAGGATATAACGAGCCTGGCTGAGCGAGGCGTGGCACGCCAGAATTCGTTTAGCCATCCCACCGGAGAGCTGGCGGGGAAAGCGTTCCAGGACTGTCGGTTCGAGATCGCTTTGCTGCAATAGCTGTACCATCTGCGTCTCATCCCAGGCGCGTCCGGTCAGATGACATGCTCTGCTCAAATGTTTTCTGATATTCAGCATGGGATTAAGCGCCTGTACCCCCTGCGGCACGTAGCTAAACGTATTGCCCCTAAGCTGCCTGATGGTATGCCTGTCCAGCCGGTTGCCATCAAGCGTAATTTCCCCCCGAAAGCGTAAATTTTCCGGCAGCAGATCGAGCAGACATTGCAGCAGCAGACTTTTGCCCTCCCCGCTGCCGCCAACCAATGCCACCATTTCGCCGGGCGCGATATCAAAAGAGACATTCTGTAATAACGGCGACCAGCGTCTCGCGCCATACCAGCAATAACGCGCACTTTCCAGCGTAACCTGTTGTAAACTCAGCATACGTCACTCCTTAGCCACAGCCGCTGAGTGGCGCGCGCAAACTGATCGAAGAGCATCACCAGCGTGAATAACATTAGGCCGGGAAACAGCACCAGCCACCAGTTACCATGGCTAATAAACCGTAACGCATCCGCCAGCAACAGCCCCAGCGAAGGCTCATGCGGCGCCAGCCCAAACCCCAGAAAACTTAATGCCGCGCTGTGCAATACCGCATGAGGAAACATCAATAACGTTCCCGTCAACCATTGCGGCAATAGCGCCGGAAAATAGTGATATCGCCAGCAATAAAGGTGTCCATGCCCCAGACGATAGGTCAATGTCAGGTAGTCACTCTGCGCTACCCGCTCCGCGTCGGCGCGCAGAATCAGCGCCAGACGGGGCCAGTGCGTTAACGCCACGGCCGCAATGACGCCGCTTTTACCGCCGCCGAGCGTAAAACAGATAAGGATCAGCAAAAGTAAATGCGGCATGGCGAGCATAGCATCGGTTATCAGCCGCATCAGGAGGTCCAGCCGGGGATGAATGCGCGCCACTGCCGCCATCACTAACGCGATAACGCCGCTGCACAGCGCGGCGCCAACGCCAATTTGTAAACTGGTGAAGGCCCCCTGAAAGCAACGAAGCCATACATCGCGCCCCAGATTATCGGTGCCAAACCAGTGCTGGATATCAGGCGACAGATGCCGGGCAAGCAGATTAACCTCTGGCGGCTGGCTCAACGTGGCATAACCGTATCCGGCAATAAACAGCAGACAGGTAACGGAGAGGATCAGACGAAGCAACGTCGGAGCAGGATTATAGAGCATCGGGACGCTCCAGCGATCGATTAAGCACCACCACAAGCCAGGCTGAAATCGTATTTCCGGCAAACACTAATAGCGTACAGAATAAAACGATCCCCATGAGTAGCGGGACATCGCCACGCAGGCCGGCATCGATAGTGGCCTGTCCCAGCCCCGGATACGCAAAGACTTTTTCTGCCAGTAACGCCCCCCCCATCAGTTCGCCCAGAGAAGCAAACTGTAAGCAGAGCGCTGGGGTAATCGCATGACGTAACACCTGGTGACATAACAGCGACCATCCTTTATCCCCCTGAGCGCGCGCAAAACGAATAAATTCGCTCTTCATTACGCTGGCTATTTTTTCTCGCGTATGCAGCGCAATTTGCCCCATGCCCAACAGACTTAACGCACATACCGGCAACACAAGATGGCGTAAACGTTCCGATAAAAGAGCTGTTCCTGCATTATTTCCGGGGTCCCAGGCGCAACAAACAGGTAATACCGGCCAGCGGACGGCAAACAGCGCCAGCAACAACATGGCTATCCAGAAAGTGGGCAACGATGACAATAAGTAGCTGATACGGCAAATCATCTTATCCGGCCAACGGTGGAGAAAACGTCCGGCCAGAAAACCCAATGTTACGCCCAGCACACCAGACAATAGCCAGGCGCCTGCCAGCAGCGCGAATGACGTCGCAAAACGTTCCCGGATCACGCTGACGACAGGCATGTTGAACAGCATGGAATACCCCATGTCGCCCTGGAGCAGACGCCAAAACCAGTGACCGAAACGCTCCCACAGCGGCTGGTCAAGCCCCCAGCGCGCCGCAATCCGCGCATATTGTTCTGGCGGAACATGGAGCAGATCGTTGCCAATATAAGCACGGATAGGATCAACGGGCGAAAAGCTAAGCAAAATGAAGGTGCCGACAGCCACCAGCACCAACAGAATAATCAGCCGCAAAAAATGACTGAAGAACAATTTCATCACCGACAGGTCCAGGTCCAGTCATCAAGATTGTTTAACACCGACCAGCTACCGTGGATTTCTGGCGCGCCTTTTCCCAGATCAATACAGGGGTTGGCCAGATAGGTATGCTGAATATTAAGCAGCCATGCCCATGCCGCATCGCCCTGGACGCCCGCGCCCTGCTTCCCATCCCACTCAACCTGCTGCCAGAAAGGGATCGCCTTTTGCCAGTCAGGCGCATCTATAGCCTGTTTCAGATGTGCTTCTACCGCAGGGTTGCTGTAATAGCCCGGGTTATAATATTCCACACCAGCGGCTTTCCCGCTGTAGTGATGGAAGAGTTCCATCGGGTCCAGACTTCCCCAGCCAAACAGCGTAGGGTTAGCGTGCATATGGCGCTCTACGGTTTCCCAGCTTCCCGATTGCAACGAGACGACAATGCCTAAAGGCTGCAACATGGCGCGCACCGCCTCGGCCAGATCCCGCCGGGTGCTGTCGCCACTGGCATACCATAAGGTCAGACGCGCTTCTTTACCTGCTTTTTCACGCACGCCCGCACTGTTTATCTTCCAGCCAGCCTCTTCCAGGATGGCGCGCGCTTTTGCAATATCGCCATCGCTGAATACCACTGAAGGATTTTGCCACGGCAATCCCTGCACCGCGCTATAGGCGGGTATCGCATGGCCTTCCATCACCTGTTCCGCCAGTTGCTTACGATTAATGGCATAGTTAATTGCGCGTCTGATAGCGACATCAGCGGTCACATCGTTGCCGACAGGATAACCGTTAGTATCCTTTTTACCGGCTGGCACCATCGGGAAGACAATGCCCCGGTTTTCAACGCTATCGCGTACCCAGAGTTTAAGATTATCCTGCTGCGGGGCCACCGCCATAGAAGGGGCAATGCGCACCAATCCCAACTGTCCGCTGCGCGCGGCGGCATAAGCATTATCTTCATCCAGAAAGACAAAAACCAGCCGGTTAAAGTCATTCTTTTTACCCGTATACCAGGGATTAGCTTCAACGATCAGTTGCTGACCCGGCTGAAAGCTGACCAGTCGGTACGGACCGGCGCCTATCGGTTCGCGGGCGAACGTTTTTTCATCATAACGGCTGGCCGGAACAATCCCTAACGACCCGAGTACATTCACAAAGGTGCTCTGCGGATGGCTCAGCGTCATCTCAATTCGGCGTGCGTCCAGCGCTCGCGCATGGCTAAAATTGCCCATGTCAATTTTACCGCCGCTCTTCGCCGCTTTATTGTATGTAAAAACGACATCTTCGGCAGTTAATGGCGAGCCATCGGAGAATTTCAGCCCGGGCTTTAAGGTTAGCGTCCAGATTTTACCGTCGGGTCTGGTATCCACTTTTTCCGTCAGTAAATTACCCCAACTCATGTCGGCGTTTTGCTTAAGCAACGGCGCATGAAGCAATAAGTAGCTGCCGTGGCTCCAGCCCAGCATAGGATCAAAGCCTTCCGTTGGCTCAGGACCAATGGCCAGCTTCAGGGTACGACCGTCTGCCGTGTCCGACGCGGCGAAAAGCGACGAAGTGAATACCAGAGTCAGCGCGCACGTCACGAGCGCCAGTTTGCCTTTAATCATCAATTTGTCCCAGATTATGCGTTGTTTTTGTTTCTCCCGGCGCAGCATAAACGTCGGGAGACCTCCTGAGGACGGCATTATGGCGAGCATTTGTAATGAAAAAATTGACGCAGAACAGAAAGTATGACGATCTTTTAAAAACATCATACGCACAAACGTCGGGAGCGCCAACGTGAGCTAAAGGCCGCTTTTGACGGGGATAAAACGCAAGGGAAATGACGCCAAGAATACCGGGTTAATTAACGCCATCTTATTCTCTTATTTCCTTTCTATTCTGTATTACGTCTTCCCATCCGACACTGTTCATTTTCTCAACGTTATTAGTCAGTACTGAAACGTAAGAAGGTATCGTAATTAGCGCCTCCTGGCTTTAAACCTAAACCAATATTAAACGAACCGGGCGTTAATGAAACTTACCAGCAGAACGCCAGTCATATGGCAACCCGATGAAATGACATGCTATGGAGTCCAACCGAAAAATGTTAACGCCGCCAGGGCTCGTGATGATTTTTTTAGCCGTACTGTTCTCATTGCTGACAGGATGCACAAGTTATAAAAACACGGCATGGGGAATATATCCGGCTTCAACGGATATTTGTCCGTCAGGTACGACATCAACAGGAGGGTGCAAAGAGTAATATCGCATATTTAATATACACCACTTTTTAAATGACTGTCCGGACATTTTCGGACGGTAAGTTTTCTATTAATTTATAATGGACTAATCCCATGACAAATAAAAAACACATTTTTTCAATTATCTTTATTGGTTCTCTTTTAACGGGGTGTGCTACAGGACCATCACCGACAGGGATTGGCTTATATACGGATGTTAAAGGGCCAATTACTGCCACGAGTCTCCCGGCAACCAAAACCGGTAAAGCGTGTGCGCAAACGGTATTGGGTATTGTAAATACCGGCGACGCATCTATTGATTCAGCGAAAAAAGCGGGCGATATTTCTTTAGTGTCGAGTGTTGATTATGAAACTACAGGCTCATATCCGTTTTATGGTAAAACCTGTGTTGTCGTAAGAGGACAATAACAACAGTAAGCCGGCGATGCCGCCGGCTTTTTATCCCATTTTACGTGCCGCTATCTCTGTCTGTTCCTTGCGACTCAGCCCCCGCTTTAAGGTTCTGTTAAGATTTTACGCATACTCTACAAGCAGTTGTTAATAAAGGATAATAATAATGGCACATTTCTCAAGACTGCAAATAACGCTTCACTGGTTAACACTGCTCCTGACAGGCATCGCATATGCTGCTATTGAGTTACGGGGGTGGGCGCCAAAAGGCTCCAGCGTTTACCTGTTTATGAAAGACATGCACTATGACATGGGCGTTCTGGTCTGGGCGCTGATGTTTTTACGGTTATATCTTAAACACAAATACCCGGATCCGGTCATTACGCCTCCCCCTCCTCACTGGCAGCACGTAGCCGCTAAATTAATGCATATCGCGCTTTATCTCACTTTTCTCGCCTTACCGCTGCTGGGCGTCGCGATGATGGCATCAGGCGGGAAAAGCTGGAGCTTTTTTGGTTTTACTGTACCGGTATTTTTGACGCCAGATAGCGCCCTAAAATCGGATATAAAGCGTATTCATGAAATGCTGGCCAATATCGGCTATTTCCTGATTGCTATGCATGCAGCAGCGGCGTTGTTTCACCATTACATACAAAAAGACGATACATTTTCAAGGATGTTACCCGGTAAATCATGACTATTCGGCCATCCCGGCGTGAGAGAGCACGCCGGGCAAGGCATTATTGTTCCAGCGCTATCGGTTTCGACTGATAGCGCCTTACACCGTTTGTAATCGACAATATACGATATTTTTCCGGTTCCACGTGTAGGTGATATGTACGACGCCGCCCTCGCTAATAATAGCAGGATAAGAATACTCACCGCGGTCACTTTCCAGGTCCAGTAGCGGTAGCCATGATTCGCCATTATCCTGGGAAGCAATCAGTGAAAGCGGATAGCGCTTTCCCCAGTTGCCGTTGACCGGATTTAACGCAAGAATCAGCGTACCGTCCTGCATACTAACCAGATCGATACCACTATTATTATTCGGTAAAGATGTCGCGCGGGCAACAGACCAGGTAGCGCCATAGTCGATTGAATCACTGCGAAAAATTGCCCCGCGTGTGCTTCGTAACAACATATGGATATGCCCTGGAGAAGACTCCCACAGCGTAGGCTGAATAACGCCATCCCAGCGCAGGAGGTTTTCCAGACAACATTCCCACAACACCCCCTTTTTTATACCATCCCACAACGCTACGTTTGTCCCGGAAATAGCGTTATCAGGCTCCAGCGGAACAAAAGAGATATTCCAGTGTTTTCCTTCGTCAGAGGATCGATCCACAAATGCCCTCCACCGTTCAGGACTTTCAATCGACCCTGGCGCAATCCAGGCGCCATTTGATGCCAGCAGGAGTTTATTTTTTACGGGACCGCGCGGCAAAATATCATCGTTGACCAACGGAGCTGGCGTACTCCAGGTAAATCCTCGATCGCTGGAGGTGATAAACCAGGTTTTCCACACGTGTACGTCGCTGCCTACTTTATAAAATAACCACAATTTATCCGACGGGTAAAATAACACCGGATTCCAGTGCGCTTCCCCCTCGCGTGCCGCCACTCGCTGCGGTGTTGTCCAGATATTATGTTCATAGCGAGATAGCCAGATGGCTGTATCTTCGCTTCCTTCGCACAACCCCGCGAACCATGCGGCCACGAGCGTACCGCACGGTAGGCGAACAAGCGTAGAGGCATGACACTGGAAGGACTCGGTTCCGCTTTCCGGTAAAATGACCTGTCGATTGACGAGCGCTAATTTCATACCTGCCTCGATTAAATAAGGTAAAAAGCATCAGCTTTTTTACGTATGAAAGTAGTGTTAGCAGAAATAGCATCAACGCGGTGAAAACGATCAACCGCTATACGAATTTATGTTCAGGTATCGCGCCCATAACAGGCAGAATGTCGAGAGTGGACAAAAATTGGACTGACCTCGCGGATAATTCCAACTTACCGCCGTCCAATGGCGACGAGGTCAGTGGCACGGGATAATATAGAGGTCAGGGCTATAATATTTAGCGATCTGTGCCTACAAGCATGACGGGATACTTTTCGCTACAGACAATGAAGGCCCGTCTAAACGGGCCTCCATTAATGCTTTTATGATTTATGTTCAATCGCCTTTGGTTTGCTTTCTATGGCAATTTTTTTCGGTTTCTCGCTTTCAGGGATCTCCTGGTAAATCTCGACCAACAAGAGGCCCTGTTCCAGTTTCGCATTATTCACCTTAGCATGTTCAGGCAAAGAAAAACTCAACTGGAAATCCGCCTTACGAATACCACGATAAATCCAGTGCGTCTGATCCTCTACCGTCTCTTCAGTGTGTTTACCCGTAATATTCAGGTTGCCGCCAACCGTTTCAATTTCAAGCTCTTCCTCTTTCCAGCCAGGAACGCTCACGGTAAGCAGATAGTTATTCGCATCGCGCTTTTGCAGATCGTAAGCTGGCGTCGCAGTGACTGGCGTATCTCCTGTTAATTGACTGAAAAGTCTATCAATACGGTTGAAACGGTCAGAGAAAAGAGAATCAGCAAACACGGGAAGTGCTGACAAGGTTCTGAGTGCCATCATTAACCTCCTGAATCACTATTCAAAAGTTCAACATCAAGGCAAGCATTGCTTGTCCACTGACTACATAGGGACGGGAAAAACATTTTCAAGTCTATAAAAGCCTTTTTTTAGTCACGAATTTAAGTGGTTAACGAAAAATCTCATCCCGTTCATTGCCATTTCCGCTGTCCCTTCATCTTTACAATTTTTCTCCACCAGTACAATTGATAATGATTATCAATTGCATTAATGTATACAGGTTGGTTATGGCAGTGACCAACGCCCTTCTCCATTATCAAACCCAGCGCCGCCTTCGGGCGGCCTTTTGGGAGGAAATATGGTCGCCAAAAATAAAATTCACGGTCGTCGTATTCGTCAGTCTCTGCAACAGTTACATCATCGTTGTCTTTTTCAGCAACTGGCGGTAAGCCCACCAGGAGCAAAATATGTTTCAGTCACCGCTGAAACAAAAAACTGGCTTATTCATCTTGTGACTTCAGAGGGCCTCTAGCACGCGGTAGTGACTGTACATGTTGTCGCTAAAATTTTAATGAAATGACATTTATACACCTACAATTTGCGCCCGGCGGCTCCGGGCGCCATACCTGAAGATATGACACCCGTTGCCAACTCACAGGAATTTTAGCTATCGTCTCCGACGTAGAAAAATTCGATATCTTTATTAAACCATTTATCAATGTTGTGCCACATCAGACAACCGGTCAGAAAACTTGCGATCAATATCCCTCCTATAAGCCACTTTTTCACATATACTCCTGAATAACCCCTGTTGATGCCATTATCTGATCGATAATAAAAAGACCATCATTTGAAGAAATAGTTTCACTGACAGATACCGTATGAAACGAGACAGTGAACAGTACCGTTTTCTTCGGTTTTTATGCCATAGTATTGAGCAGTGGTGACAATCATTTTCTATCGCACCATAATGATTTGCAGCCTATAGTTTATGATTTTAAGATTTGTCTACTCATCACATATGCCAGTGATGGATAAATTATAATACGCTTTTCTGGCGCACTTTTCGTCAGTAAACAGGAATACTACAGCATTCATCGTATTGATGCCGCTTTATCTCCCGTTCTTCAGGGAATTAACGACAATTTTATGCACAAAGGATACTAATGATGAAACGTAAATTGATCCCATTTACCCTCTTTCTCGCTGCGCTTAGCGCCAGTACCACCTCTATAGCAGCTTCGCAGGAGATTTCTAAATCTATATACACCTGTAATGATAACCAGGTTATGGAGGTGATTTACGTCAACACCGAGGCTGGAAACGCCTATGCGATTATCAGTCAGGTAAACGAGATGATCCCGATGCGGTTAATGAAAATGGCCTCCGGAGCAAATTACGAAGCCATAGACAAAAATTATACTTATAAACTTTATACCAAAGGCAAAACGGCTGAACTGGTGGAAGGTGATGATAAACCTGTTCTCAGTAACTGTTCCTTAGCTAACTAACCTTAAGAAATGCCTGAAGACTCATCAGGCATTTCCACTTCAACCTTCCTGTAACGTAACGTTAAAGAATATGTGAATCACTACCGTAGTATAATGGCTAATTAGTAACCACTTTTAAGCATGGTTAATCCTATTTTTAAAGAAAAGTTCGAACTGTCTGAATTGTCGTTGTTGAGCGTTTAAATGTTTTGCTTTATTAAGTGACCCAGGTAGAATTCGCAGCGGCTGGTAACCATTCATATTCGCACTATTGAACGATCACCGGCCAACCGCGCCAGGGTCTTGCATACGCTCTGGCGCGGTTAAATCCCCAGGCCATAAACGAAATCACTGGTTTCTGCTATTGATCGTATCTTTCAAGTTAACCTGCATTATGCTTGCCCACCTGATGTAAAAAGACACCGCTCTGAACCATAGGGTGTGAATTTTATTTTATAAAAAATTGCGGTGCCGGGTGCCTCCCGGTGAACCATACCACAGTCAATATGGTTCGCGAGGAACATTAACTATTTGACTGGACGCCCCGCCGCAAAGGGGGATTCACCGCATAAGAAAAATCTACAACTCACAAGTAATAAAAGACAATAACATTTTTGTGCATTTTTTATAAATGACTATCTTGTCACGTAATAAATGAAATTATTCTGTAACAGGATTGCAAGACAATACTTATTCAAAACTGAAGTGGTCAGTGGGAGTCGAACCCACATCATCAGCCTGACACTGAGGTAATAACATTATACGATAACCACATTGGACCGCCACCGAGGCCTCGAACCTCGCACCATCAACTTAGGAGGTTGATGCTCTATCCAGCTGAGCTAGTGGCGGCTGGGGACTTCTGCCAGGCGCAAAAAAGGTGCTCTCCTGGATAAAATACATACCTTGCTACTTTTCAGTAGTCGTTCAACGGCAGGTACAATATGCGAAGGCGGTCACAAAATCTTGATGACATTGTGATTAATTCCAGGAAAATTTTTCAGAGTGAATCTTGTGAGATCTGGCGTTATTTACACCAGATTTTCCTTCCTGCTTATCACCTACCTGAGCAACCTTGATTGCTTACCACAACCCCTTATCTGTGCTTATGCTGGTGAGATGTTATGTACAGCGTCACTATGACGAAGAGAGAAAAGACAGGCAGGTACGTGTTACTGGTAAAGAAGCCCTGTTTTGTGACTGGCGGTGCGGAAGGCGAACCTTCCGCATAGCTTATGCTTTTCAGAAACGGTATCCAACCCCGACGTTGAAGCCGTTTATTTTTGTAGAGGAGATGTTGCTTCCTTCATACCCAACATCGACGACGATATTCTCCAGCGGATTCATCTGTACACCCGCGCCCCAGGCAAATCCCGTTTTCCTTGAGGAAATTTTGTTAGAAAAAGAATCGCCATCCTGAGTGGAATGTTCTTTAAATGTCGCCTTTACCGTGCCGACACCCGCCAGCGCGTATAACGAAAAATTGTCAGACAATCGATAGGCTGGCCCAACCATTAAAGAACCGTACTTCACCTCAAACTTGTCATGGTAATGAATACCTTCAGGCTCAACAGACCCGGAAGCCTGTCTGTCTCCATATAAGTAACTTAGCGAGGAAATAAAACTTACCGGAGAGTCATCCTCATAACGGTATTTCACATTTACCCCTCGGATATTTTTGAAATCCTGAACTTTACTTTGTGCATACCCCACGGAAAAGGCGTTAGTATCGGCCTGTGCAACATTTACAACCAAAACGCTTGTAGTAATAACTAAAGTGGATAAAATAATATTTTTCATAACAACTCCTTAATACTACTTATTATTTACGGTGTGTTTAAACACCTGCAGTACCGATCCGGCATTCAGTTATCGCCACTATGCCGAATCGACAAAACCACGAATAATTCACCGCTATCGCTCCTGATGTGTTTACTTCCTGAAAGATATTTTTACTACCGAAGCACTCTATCGCTCATTTAGGTAACCGGTTCTACAATGTCATCTAACTTTTATAGATTTGAATGCTAATTTTTCTCACGCATATATATTTAACAGAAACCATAAAGTGTTTAGCCACTATAGAACAACAAATCACCCATGCAACATTTTGATATTTAAAGAGAAAATCTCACAACCACATTAAGAAACTTGACACCGTTCGGCTAAAAACATGTCATTAAGCAAACTCGCCATATAATCAGAACATATCGCATTGTGCTTCACAGTCCTCACGTGACGCTCCAGCCGCAATACGGTTATATGCCATCGCAGGCGCTGTAATCATATTCACGATGATGCTTAGCACGCTTTATTCCCGCTCCGATTTAATCTTTTAATATATCTATCAGTTACAACATTTCTTGTTATATTATAAGAATAGAATCGACACCACAATTCCAACATAAATATCACCTGTGTTTAGAGAGAATTTACATTCCAAAAAAATAATAACTAACGCAAATATTGAACACGCGATAAAAAAGTCTATTTCGCTATAAAACCCATTATTAAGAGTGGTTAACTCTTCGTTGAATAAAAAATGTCAATGACGTTCCATAATTCAGGAGATGAACTTCACAAGTCATTATATATAACAGGAGGTGCTATGAAACATCATGCTTTTATGCTTTGGTCATTACTTATTTTTTCATTCCATGTTTTGGCCAGTTCAGGCCATTGTTCTGGTTTACAACAGGCATCATGGGATATTTTTATCTACGATTTTGGTAGTAAAACCCCGCAACCACCTACAAATACTGATAAAAAGCAAGCCAGGCAGATTAGTTCACCGTCCTGCCCGACGACAAAACCCATGATGTCCGCACCAGTCAATGACGCCAGGAAAGGGAATACTTTCTCCAGAACATAATGTTATTTATCTACAATGGTGCCGAACGACTACTTTTAGCCATCCGGAAATCTTGATTGCCATCAAATATAGCTGGCATTATTTTTCCTGACGTGTATAGTGCGCCTCGTTATCCCCATTAAGGAATTTGTTTGTCTCGTAAAATGACAGGAATTGTCAAAACCTTTGATTGTAAGAGCGGTAAAGGTCTCATCACCCCCTCCGATGGACGCAAAGATGTTCAGGTCCACATTTCAGCATGTCGCCAACACGAAACAGAAGCGCTTATCCCCGGTATACGCGTTGAGTTTTGTCGTATTAATGGCCTCCGCGGACCTACCGCCGCCAACGTTTATCTTTCATAATTCGTCACCCGGCATTTTTTCAGAAAAATTTAGCGAGTACGTCTACCTCCGCAGCCTGCTATGAGGCTTTGCCTGAAAGGCTGCAGAATGTTTTCAGTGGCGAAAATCTAAAAGATTTATTTTGCTAATGACTCCTGTGACCTCTTTTATCATATATCGGGTGCCCCCCCTTCTCACTTTGTTTAACGTGAAGAAATGTACAGCCGTTTTTCACTGTGATAGCATGTAATATTGCAAAAGTATTTAACGCTATATACCCATCGTCACAGGAGTGGCTGGCTGCGCGCATTTAACCGAAGTATTTATGTGATTCTATCGGAATTATCTCTATTGCCGCTCAATGCTACGTCATATTCAGTGGGTATAAATTGCCAATATAGTTGTAACGCTATTTATTTTTAGGGTAATAATTGAATGACTTTGCTTTCAGGAAAAAACACACTGGTTCTCTGCCTCTCCTCTATTTTATGTGGATGTACGACGAACGGCTTACCCGCACCTTATAGTATTAATTTGTCGTTCCCGGTCATTACACAAAACCAAATTAATTCCGGTGGTTATTACATAAATGATGCGGAACAAATTCGGACAACTGATGGTCTGTGCCTTGATACAGGCCCAGATCAACAGAATCGTTTGACGCTGCGGGAGTGTAAGCATGTGCAATCTCAGCTTTTCTCATTTCACCGAGACAGAATCACGCAGGGTGAGAAATGTCTGGATGCCGCAGGACAAGGTACAAAAGAAGGCACACCAATCATTCTTTATTCATGCACGGGTAATGATAACCAGCGCTGGCTCACTGATGATAACAAAATTAAGGGGAAACAGAGCCGAAAATGCCTGGGCACAAATAGCATTATTGTCAGAAAAGGCGACCCTGTTGTGTTGGCCGATTGCGATTTTAGTCGCGCCCTGGAATTTACCATCAGGTAGCAGGACACCGCTGTGAAGAGAGTGCCGCTAACCTCTTGACACGACAACAGGTTAGCGACCTTTACTTCCACGTGCGATCAATTTACTTTACGTCCGCAACGTCAGGATGACAAAACGGCGGCTAAACCTTGACACCAGTTATATACCCAGCTTAAATACTGGTCATCCAACCAGTAAAAAGGAAATGGCGATGTACGTCGAACTCGTTTATGACAAGCGAAATGTTGAAGGTTTGCCAAGCGCACGCGAAATCATCCTCAATGAACTCACAAAACGCGTACATCAACTTTTTCCCGATGCGCAAGTGAAAGTTAAGCCAATGCAGGCGAACGCATTAAACAGTGACTGTACAAAAACCGAGAAAGTACGGCTGCACCGTATGCTGGAAGAGATGTTTGAAGAGGCTGATATGTGGCTGGTCGCCGAATAACGTCCCCTCCTGCGAAAGCGACATGTCCGATCGAAAACAGCGCCCTGAGGCGCTGTCTGTGACGATATAACGCAAACGCTACCACTCAGAACATGTTGTTGTTGATACCTCAGACCGGTATGTGGAACCGACATTCATCGCTTCACTGGCCTGTCGGTATGAGTAGCCCTTATCAACAATCAGCTGTGCGCATTCCAGCCTGAAATCTGAAAGTACGTTTGGTTTTGTTGTTTATTAAGAGCCTATCCCATTAGACTCTTTTATTCGCCAAACTGGCTTTAACGATTACGCCTACTGGGATAGGTTCTAAACTTATCATCAATACGTAAAATACCTATTTACGAACAAAAAGTAACAGGTAAAAATCCGAAATAAAACCAGCATAACTAAAACTTACTGCAGATATGCACACGCATTATTACTATGTTTCCAGGATAGTCTCGACCAGTCAAGCCTATCTATTTTATATAAAAAAGGGAAATACTTCACATGAATAAAATACATGTTACATATAAAAATCTCTTACTTCCGATTACCTTCATCGCGGCAACTCTAATTAGCGCCTGTGATAACGATAAAGATGCCATGGCGGAAGCTGAAAAAAATCAAGAGAAATACATGCAAAAAATCCAGCAAAAAGAGCACCAGCAATCAATGTTCTTTTACGACAAAGCCGAAATGCAAAAAGCTATTGCCAATATCAACGCAAAAGGTGGAGCCAATCTTGCGATTATTGAAGTCCGTTTCTTCAAGGGCGGGTATTCATTCATTCGACAAAGCGTTAACACCCCTGCTAAAGTAGAGATGTTTAAATTTAACAACGGCTACTGGGGGGGACCTTCGCCTGTCAACTTAACCATCTTTGGCACTATAACAGAGGAGCAAAAACAAGAAGCACTAAAAGAGGCTTTATTCAAATTCGACTCGATCAATTTCAGCATTATACCAGAGCGTATTCAGGAAACAATTAAACGTGCTAACGCCAGTGGCATCATTTCCGTTACGGAAGATAGCGATATCGTTGTACGAGCAGAGATAGCTCATAATGGCGAATTCGTCTATGACATTACCATCACTGCTAAAAATACAGCACGTGCGGTAATGACCTTAAATAAGGATGGTTCTATTGCCGGATATGAGATCAAAGAACCTTTCGACCCAAAAAAAGAAGCCGAAAAAGCACAGCAACTTGTTGAACAATCGAGAAAAGACATTGAAAGTCAGCGTAAAAAAGCAGCTGAAAAGATGAACGAAATACAGCAGACATTTAAAAAATAGCAGACGATACAAACATTGATAAAAATTATAGCGCGAAAGAGCGCGTGCCAGGTACTAAGGCACTGCTTGAAGACAGCGAATCGCTATTTCATTCTCTGACACTGTAATTTTTCGTACTCAAGATGTTTATTTATTGAGTCTTTTGTGGATAACCAGGTGAAGTTATGTGACGCCAGGAATCTATTCCAGCGGGCGTACTTGTTGGAGCCAGTGTGAAGCCGGGCAGCGCGCAGAAACCGGAGCGTATACGTTGTACGTGAGAATTTCGAGCACTGCCCGACCTAAAAATGATGAATAAAATAGATATTTTAAAGAGGTAATATGAAGAATTTTTTCAAAATAATTACTGATTTCATCGCGGATATTTCCCTTGATCTATTTGCTATATTTTTATGCATGTTATTCGTATACAAAACAGGACCATCAATTGGTGTGATATCATTTTTTATTGCATTAATTATTTATATCATTCTTCATTTTGTTTTTTACTCATTTCGTGAAAAAATCATAAAAAAAATATTCAAATAAGTATTTAAAATTATTGTTTTGAGGTACAAATTCAGCGCAATAAAACAGAGCAACTAAAAAAAATTAGGCGTAGCGAAGTGGAAAAGGACTGTCATGTACTGGACCGTGAGCTGGTCGGGAGAGCAATGTACGGGAAAGAGCGAAATACTGTCATTGATATGAGCAGGAATATCGATAGCCAGTAAATCACTCCTGTGGTAATACAGGCCACTTGATGACTGTGAAGGTCGCTTCATCTGAAGCACCGGTGAAGTCCAGCATTTTAAGTGAAAAGCAGCCAGCAGGCGCTTCTGCTGGTCCATATTCCTCTATTTTGCCAGACCACACTAAAGTGCCACACAGGTATCTGCCAGAACGGTCCTGAGATAATAAATATAAAAGCAGTTACTGCCTACCTCAAGAAGTATGCGCTCATGATCATTTAAAGCTCTTTTAAAGAGACTGATAATAAGCTTGTCAATATAATATTATGCAGTCTCTATTAAGCGCCTGGTTTATTTGTTTTGCATAATCATATAGTTGACTTTTCGAGTAAGAGTTTTCTTGCAAAGACAAATAAACGTGTTTTATATCTCTGAATAAACATACATCACCATGAATATGAGCCTCTATATAATTCCCTTCATAGCCTTTACCATAATTAGAATGAGCTAAAAATTTTTCGTCCTTAGCCATTTTAACCAAACTCTTAAAGCAATTATAACCAAAAAAATCATTTTGACAGGATGCAATCAGGTTCTCCATATACCAAAATGTAGATAATTTACTCGTATCCAGGCCAAATCTGTGGCCGTAGATATCAAAAGGTGAGAATGTACAGTTTGTTTTTACATTATCATTTAATTCAAAAAATGATTTTCCATAGGCGCTGGCACCTCCATTTTCACCGTTCAGAAAGTCCAGTGCAGCATAAATTGGTCTGCTTGTAGGGCTAAAAGTTCTACTGTTGGGAGTATATGCTACGGAAAAACCGCCTGTCTGACCATATGGGGCATAAGGTGAATCTGCAAGCCTCTCCAGTTCAAATGCTTTAGTTTCAACTGAATCACGTCCGACATTATAAGCAGGTAAATCTCCTGGTCTGCAACCTAATGCATAAGAGTTCAGATATTCTTTATTTTTTAAGAGAGAGACAAAGTCAATTTTTGCCGCATTAAAATTTATTGTCAGCCGGGCATTTTGTAAAATATCCACCATCTTATTTAGCAAGAGAGTGCAATCTATTTCGGCACCACACTCACGGCTTATCCGCCTGAGCGCTTTTTCTCTTATTATGTCAGCGTCGCGCTGACACCTGGAATGAATATGCGCAAGTACTTGTTTTCCAAAAAGGCGACCATACACCTTTTTACGCTCTTCATTGCTGAGACCGCAAAACACTTCGTCAAAAGAAAGCCTGTACGCTGCGCTTACAGAACCTCTCGCCGTTCTGCTTTCTGGAAATGGCGGAACATCTTCAACAACATTTCTAACTTGCTGAATGTCTGAAGACAGTGGAGTACGTCCGGCATTTTTTTCCTTATCTGTTTCCAGATATTCCGGAACCTTTATACTTCCACTATGGCAGATAGGTTTGAGCATATGTCTCCTGAATTTTTATGACTAATATAGCATTCACTTTCGCTGACGTATTCTTTATCAGGCTGAAATTTCAACACTTCTTAGCAGCCTTGTAGAAGAGCAAATAAAGCATGCTAATAATTTTATAAAATACTTAACCTACCCACTATTGTAGTCAATAAACCATCACTTTTTATTAAAAAATTATCCTGATAATAACAATAAATCTGGTAAGGCACTTTCAAAAAATAGCCAAATCACACATTATTAAGAAAACCACTACAATCAAAATCGGTAACTATCAGCTTTCAGGGGGGTCTCAGGTTATCATGACGATCGGGGTAAAGGATGAACTACTATTGCGGTCTGAATTGAGGGAGTTTTGATAAAGTTTTGATAACCGTTCGAATACTAATAATAAAAACGGGGACGTTAAGTCCCCGTTTTTGTTTTTAACAATTATCGTTATTACATATTCGCGATAATCGCGTCACCAAACTCACTACATTTCAGCAGCTTAGCGCCTTCCATCAGGCGTTCAAAGTCATAGGTCACGGTCTTCGCGGCAATCGCGCCTTCCATACCTTTAACAATCAGGTCTGCGGCTTCGAACCACTGCATGTGGCGCAGCATCATCTCCGCAGACAGAATAATGGAGCCTGGGTTGACTTTATCCTGGCCCGCATATTTCGGCGCAGTCCCGTGAGTCGCTTCAAACAACGCGCATTCGTCGCCGATATTCGCACCCGGTGCAATACCGATACCGCCAACCTGAGCCGCCAGGGCATCGGAAATATAGTCACCGTTCAGGTTCATACAGGCGATAACGTCGTATTCCGCCGGACGCAACAGGATTTGTTGCAGGAACGCATCGGCGATAACGTCTTTAACCACGATCTCTTTACCCGTGTTCGGGTTCTTAATTTTCAGCCACGGACCGCCGTCAATAAGCTCACCGCCGAACTCGTCGCGCGCCAACTGGTAGCCCCAGTCTTTAAACGCGCCTTCGGTGAACTTCATGATATTGCCTTTATGTACCAGCGTGACGGAATCGCGATCGTTGGTAATAGCGTATTCAATCGCCGCGCGAACCAGACGTTTAGTGCCTTCTTCAGAACACGGTTTGATACCGATACCGCAGTGCTCCGGGAAGCGAATTTTCTTCACGCCCATCTCTTCGCGCAGGAACTTGATCACTTTCTCAGCGTCTGCAGAGTCAGCTTTCCATTCAATTCCGGCGTAGATGTCTTCAGAGTTTTCACGGAAGATGACCATATCGGTCAGCTCCGGATGTTTCACCGGACTTGGCGTGCCCTGATAGTAACGAACGGGACGCAGACAAACGTACAGGTCAAGCTCCTGACGCAGGGCAACGTTCAGAGAGCGAATACCGCCGCCAACCGGCGTGGTCAACGGACCTTTAATCGCTACGCGGTAATCACGAATCAAATCAAGGGTTTCAGCGGGGAGCCAGACATCCTGGCCGTAAACCTGTGTGGATTTTTCTCCGGTGTAAATTTCCATCCAGGAAATTTTACGCTCGCCTTTATAGGCTTTCTCGACGGCGGCATCGACCACTTTAAGCATGGCTGGAGTGACATCAACACCGATACCATCGCCTTCAATAAACGGGATAATCGGATTCTCAGGAACGTTGAGTTTGCCGTTTTGCAGGGTGATCTTCTTACCTTCCACCGGAACAACTACTTTGCTTTCCATTCACCTCTCCTTCGAGCGCTTCTGGTTTGCTCGTCTGTCATCGCGCTGCATGTGCAATGGCGTCCTGCTGCACGACTGCGTTAGAGCAATTTTTTGTTAATGTTTTGTAATGAGCATGTCAATACTACCCTATTGTTTGCCGCCATGAAAGACACTCATTATTGCGCTATAATGCGGCAATTAATAAGTTCTGAAAACACCATGCAAAAAACTTCTTTTAGAAATCACTACGTTAAGCGATTCAGCTCACGACAAGCATCTAAATCACGGAAAGAAAACCAGCCAAAACGCGTGGTTTTGTTCAATAAACCTTACGATGTGTTGCCGCAGTTCACGGATGAAGCAGGTCGCCGCACGTTAAAAGATTTTATTCCTGTGCAAGGCGTTTATGCCGCAGGCCGCCTGGACCGCGACAGCGAAGGGCTTTTGGTGCTGACTAATGACGGCGCGCTGCAGGCGCGCCTCACGCAACCGGGCAAGCGCACCGGCAAGATTTACTATGTTCAGGTAGAAGGCATCCCGGATAATGCAGCGCTGCAGGCGCTTCGTACTGGCGTCACGCTCAACGATGGCCCTACCCTGCCCGCCGGTATTGAGATTGTCGCGGAGCCTGACTGGCTGTGGCCGCGCACCCCGCCGATTCGCGAACGGAAGAATATTCCCACCAGTTGGCTAAAAGTCACCTTATATGAAGGCCGCAACCGCCAGGTAAGACGCATGACAGCGCATGTCGGTCATCCCACTCTACGATTAATTCGTTACAGCATGGGCGACTACACGCTCAACGGCCTCGATAATGGACAGTGGCGCGAGATAGCACAGGAGAAAGACAGATGAAACGGCTTCTCATTGCTTTTGCTTTATTAACACCGTTATCCGTTAATGCGGCCAGCTTCGACTGCCAGAAAGCGCAGGCTGCGGATGAAAAGGCTATCTGCGCGCACCTGACGCTGAATGATAAAGACGTGGAAATGCACACCAAATATCAGTTTTTGAAAGGGTTGTTCGCGATGGGCAGTCGCGGCGCCCTGCAGGACGCCCAGCAGAGCTGGCTTAAACAGCGTCAGCAGTGCAAGGCCGACGTCACCTGCCTGACAAAAGCTTATAACGAGCGTCTGAAACAGCTTGACGCGATCTATGACCACATTGATAAACCGCTTTAATAAGGATGCCTATGTTCAAGCCGCACGTGACCGTTGCCTGCATCGTACATGCCGAAGATAAATTTCTGGTGGTGGAAGAGACCATCAACGGTAAATCGTTATGGAATCAACCTGCCGGACACCTGGAGGCAGATGAAACGCTGGCGCAGGCCGCCGCGCGAGAACTGTGGGAAGAGACTGGCATCACGGCACAACCACAGTATTTTATCCGTATGCATCAGTGGATTGCTCCGGATAAAACCCCGTTCCTGCGCTTTTTATTCGCTATCAAGCTTGATCATATTTGCGCGACCGAACCCCATGACAATGACATCGATTGCTGCCGTTGGGTGAGCGCCGACGAGATTCTGAACGCGCCGAATTTACGTTCTCCGCTGGTGGCTGAAAGCATTCGCAGTTATCAAACGGGACAACGTTACCCCTTATCTATAGTGGGCGAATTTAACTGGCCGTTTACAGAGGGTGTCAAGTAAAGGGCTGCGTGGTAGAATACGCCGCCTTGAAGTTCAATGTCGCGAGTATTCCAATGTCAGAAAGCCCAAAAAAAGTGATCGTCGGCATGTCCGGCGGTGTCGATTCCTCCGTTTCCGCCTGGCTGTTGCAACAACAGGGTTATCAGGTAGAAGGCCTGTTCATGAAGAACTGGGAAGAGGACGATGGTGAGGAATACTGTACCGCAGCAGCCGATCTGGCTGACGCGCAGGCCGTGTGCGACAAGCTTGGCATTGAACTGCATACCGTTAATTTTGCCGCAGAATATTGGGATAACGTCTTTGAACTGTTCCTTGAAGAGTACAAAGCGGGCCGTACGCCGAACCCGGATATTCTGTGCAATAAAGAGATCAAATTTAAAGCCTTCCTTGAATTTGCCGCAGAAGATTTAGGCGCCGACTATATCGCCACCGGTCACTACGTTCGCCGCGCGGATGTAAACGGCAAAAGCCGGTTGTTGCGCGGGCTCGACGGTAACAAAGATCAGAGCTACTTCCTCTATACACTTGGCCATGAGCAGATTGCGCAAAGTCTGTTCCCGGTTGGCGAGCTGGAAAAACCGCAGGTGCGTAAAATCGCCGAAGATCTGGGGCTGGTAACCGCAAAGAAAAAAGATTCTACCGGTATCTGCTTTATCGGCGAGCGCAAATTCCGCGACTTTTTAGGGCGCTATCTGCCTGCGCAGCCGGGGAAAATCATTACCGTTGACGGCGATGAAATCGGCGAGCATCAGGGTCTGATGTATCATACGCTCGGTCAGCGTAAAGGGCTGGGAATCGGCGGCACCAAAGACGGTAGCGAAGACCCCTGGTATGTGGTGGATAAAGACGTTGAAAACAATGTGTTAATTGTCGCCCAAGGGCATGAGCACCCACGCCTGATGTCGGTAGGCCTCATCGCCCAGCAGCTACATTGGGTCGATCGCGAACCGTTCACCGGCACTCTGCGCTGTACGGTAAAAACCCGCTACCGCCAGACCGATATTCCGTGCACGATTAACGCGCTGGATGACGATCGTATCGAGGTCATTTTTGACGAGCCGGTTGCCGCCGTTACGCCGGGCCAGTCCGCTGTCTTTTACAGCGGCGAAGTCTGCCTGGGCGGCGGCATTATCGAGCAGCGACTGCCGCTGACGGTCTGATTATTCAATACACAACACCATTCAAGTCGCCTCAAAGCGGCTTAAAAGATGAAGTGTATTTTATTTGATACAAGGAAGCAGTGATTGTGGCAAAGAATTATTATGACATCACCCTCGCGCTGTCTGGCATTTGCCAGTCGGCACGCCTGGTGCAACAACTGGCGCACCAGGGACACTGTGATGCCGACGCGTTGCACGTTTCACTCAACAGTGTCATTGATATGAATCCCAGTTCTACTCTGGGCGTGTTCGGCGGCAGCGAAGCTAACCTGCGTCTTGGTCTGGAAACACTGCTCGGCGTGCTGAATGCCAGCAGCCGACAAGGACTTAACGCCGAACTGACGCGTTATACGCTTAGCCTGATGGTGCTGGAGCGCAAGCTGTCATCCGCCAAAGGCGCATTGAATACGTTAGGCGATCGCATTAACGGCCTGCAGCGCCAGCTTGATCATTTTGATTTACAGTCAGACACGTTAATGAGCGCCATGGCGGGCATCTACGTGGATGTGATTAGCCCATTGGGCCCGCGCATTCAGGTGACGGGCTCCCCGGCCGTTCTGCAAAGTCCGCAGGTGCAGGCCAAAGTCCGCGCCTCGCTACTGGCAGGCATCCGTGCAGCCGTGCTCTGGCATCAGGTAGGCGGTGGTCGCCTACAACTTATGTTTTCTCGTCATCGCCTGACGACTCAGGCAAAACAAATTCTTGCTCATTTAACCCCGGAGTTATGATCTATGGAATTATCCTCACTGACCGCCGTTTCCCCTGTCGATGGACGCTACGGCGATAAAGTCAGCGCGCTGCGCGGAATTTTTAGCGAATACGGTTTGCTGAAATTTCGTGTACAAGTCGAAGTACGTTGGCTGCAGAAATTAGCCGCGCACGCAGCGATCAAGGAAGTTCCTGCTTTTGCTGCCGACGCAAACGGTTACCTGGATACGCTTGTGGCAAACTTCAATGAAGAAGATGCCGCGCGCATTAAAACCATTGAGCGCACCACGAATCACGATGTGAAAGCGGTTGAGTATTTTCTGAAAGAAAAAGTCGCCGCGATCCCGGCGCTACATGACGTTTCCGAATTTATCCACTTTGCCTGCACTTCTGAGGACATTAACAACCTGTCGCACGCGTTAATGCTCAAAACCGCGCGCGATGAAGTGATCCTGCCTTACTGGCGTCAGGTGATTAACGCGGTTAAAGATCTCGCCACGCAGTATCGCGACATTCCTCTGCTCTCCCGCACCCACGGCCAGCCGGCAACGCCTTCCACTCTGGGTAAAGAGATGGCGAACGTGGCGTATCGGATGGAGCGTCAGTTCCGCCAGCTCAACCAGGTGGAGATCCTCGGTAAAATTAACGGCGCCGTAGGCAACTATAACGCGCATATCGCCGCCTATCCGGAAGTTGACTGGCATCAGTTCAGCGAAGAGTTCGTCACCTCGCTGGGCATCCAGTGGAACCCTTACACCACCCAGATTGAACCACATGATTATATTGCGGAACTGTTTGACTGTATCGCGCGCTTTAACACCATCCTGATCGATTTCGATCGCGATGTCTGGGGCTATATTGCGTTGAACCATTTCAAACAGAAAACCATCGCCGGGGAGATCGGTTCTTCTACTATGCCGCATAAAGTTAACCCCATTGACTTTGAAAACTCAGAAGGCAACCTCGGTCTGTCTAATGCAGTGTTGCACCATCTGGCAAACAAACTGCCGGTTTCCCGCTGGCAGCGCGATCTGACCGACTCAACCGTCCTGCGTAACCTGGGTGTCGGCATCGGCTATGCGCTTATCGCTTATCAGTCCACCCTGAAGGGCGTCAGCAAGCTGGAAGTAAACCGCGATCATCTGCTTGACGAACTGGATCACAACTGGGAAGTATTAGCCGAACCGATCCAGACCGTCATGCGCCGCTATGGTATTGAAAAACCATATGAAAAACTGAAAGAGTTGACCCGTGGCAAGCGTGTCGATGCCGAAGGAATGAAACAGTTTATTGATAGTCTGGCCCTGCCGGAAGCAGAAAAAACGCGCCTTAAAGCCATGACGCCGGCAAATTATATCGGTCGCGCTGTGACTCTGGTCGACGAACTTAAATAATGCCTGCCTCACCCTCTTTTCTTCAGAAAGAGGGTGACTATTTGTCTGGTTTATTAACTGTTTATCCCCAAAGCACCATAATCAACGCTAGACTGTTCTTATTGTTAACACAAGGGAGAAGAGATGATGCGCGTACTGGTTGTAGAGGATAATGCATTATTACGCCACCACCTGAAGGTTCAGCTCCAGGATTCAGGTCACCAGGTCGATGCCGCAGAAGATGCCAGGGAAGCTGATTACTACCTTAATGAACACCTTCCGGATATCGCTATTGTCGATTTAGGTCTGCCGGATGAAGACGGCCTTTCCTTAATACGCCGCTGGCGCAGCAGTGATGTTTCACTGCCGGTTCTGGTGTTAACCGCGCGCGAAGGCTGGCAGGATAAAGTCGAGGTTCTCAGCTCCGGGGCCGATGACTACGTGACGAAGCCATTCCACATCGAAGAGGTAATGGCGCGTATGCAGGCGTTAATGCGCCGTAATAGCGGTCTGGCCTCCCAGGTGATCAACATCCCGCCGTTCCAGGTGGATCTCTCACGCCGGGAATTATCCGTCAATGAAGAGGTCATCAAACTCACGGCGTTCGAATACACCATTATGGAAACGCTTATCCGTAACAACGGTAAAGTGGTCAGCAAAGATTCGCTGATGCTTCAGCTGTATCCGGATGCGGAACTGCGGGAAAGTCATACCATTGATGTTCTCATGGGGCGTCTGCGGAAAAAAATACAGGCCCAGTATCCGCACGATGTCATTACCACCGTACGCGGACAAGGATATCTTTTTGAATTGCGCTAATGAATAAATTTGCTCGCCATTTTCTGCCGCTGTCGCTGCGGGTTCGTTTTTTGCTGGCGACAGCCGGCGTCGTGCTGGTGCTTTCTTTGGCATATGGCATAGTGGCGCTGGTCGGCTATAGCGTAAGTTTTGATAAAACCACCTTTCGTCTGCTGCGCGGCGAAAGCAACCTGTTTTACACCCTCGCCAAATGGGAAAATAATAAAATCAGCGTTGAGCTGCCTGAAAATCTGGACATGCAAAGCCCGACCATGACGCTGATTTACGATGAAACGGGCAAATTATTATGGACGCAGCGCAACATCCCCTGGCTGATTAAAAGCATTCAACCGGAATGGTTAAAAACGAACGGCTTCCATGAAATTGAAACCAACGTAGACGCTACCAGCACGCTGTTGAGCGAGGACCATTCCGCGCAGGAAAAACTCAAAGAAGTACGTGAAGATGACGATGATGCCGAGATGACCCACTCGGTAGCGGTAAATATTTATCCTGCCACGGCGCGGATGCCGCAGTTAACCATCGTGGTGGTCGATACCATTCCGATAGAACTAAAACGCTCATATATGGTGTGGAGCTGGTTCGTATACGTGCTGGCCGCCAATTTACTGTTAGTCATTCCTTTACTGTGGATCGCCGCCTGGTGGAGCTTACGCCCTATCGAGGCGCTGGCGCGGGAAGTCCGCGAGCTTGAAGATCATCACCGCGAAATGCTCAATCCGGAGACGACGCGTGAGCTGACCAGCCTTGTGCGCAACCTTAATCAACTGCTCAAAAGCGAGCGTGAACGTTATAACAAATACCGCACGACCCTGACCGACCTGACGCACAGTTTAAAAACGCCGCTCGCGGTTTTGCAGAGTACGTTACGCTCTTTACGCAACGAAAAGATGAGCGTCAGCAAAGCTGAACCGGTGATGCTGGAACAGATCAGCCGGATTTCCCAGCAGATCGGCTATTATCTGCATCGCGCCAGTATGCGCGGTAGCGGCGTATTGTTAAGCCGCGAACTGCATCCCGTCGCGCCGTTGTTAGATAACCTGATCTCCGCGCTCAATAAAGTTTATCAGCGTAAAGGGGTGAATATCAGTATGGATATTTCACCAGAGATCAGTTTTGTCGGCGAGCAAAACGACTTTGTCGAAGTAATGGGCAACGTACTGGACAACGCTTGTAAATATTGTCTGGAGTTTGTCGAGATTTCGGCTCGCCAGACCGACGATCATTTGCATATTTTCGTCGAAGATGATGGCCCAGGCATTCCCCACAGTAAACGATCCCTGGTGTTTGATCGCGGTCAGCGCGCCGATACCCTACGACCAGGACAAGGCGTGGGGCTGGCTGTCGCGCGCGAGATTACGGAACAATACGCCGGGCAGATCATTGCCAGCGACAGCCTGCTCGGCGGTGCCCGTATGGAGGTCGTTTTTGGCCGACAGCACCCCACACAGAAAGAGGAATAAACATTTCTGCGCGTTCTTCCACGCATCTCGTTAAGCATCCGTTATAATCGGTGTCAGATACCAGCCTGCGGATACTTAACATGGAATACCAATTAACTCTTAACTGGCCCGACTTTCTTGAACGCCACTGGCAAAAACGCCCGGTGGTCTTAAAACGTGGGTTTAGCAACTTTATCGATCCGCTCTCGCCGGATGAGCTGGCGGGGCTGGCGATGGAAAGCGAAATCGACAGCCGACTCGTTAGCCATCAGGATGGCAAATGGCAGGTCAGCCATGGCCCTTTCGAAAGCTACGATCATCTGGGTGAGAGCAACTGGTCGCTGCTGGTACAGGCGGTAAACCACTGGCACGAACCCACCGCCGCCTTGATGCGCCCGTTCCGCGCTCTGCCGGACTGGCGTATCGACGATCTGATGATCTCCTTTTCCGTTCCCGGCGGCGGCGTTGGCCCGCATCTGGATCAGTATGATGTGTTTATTATCCAGGGAACCGGTCGCCGTCGCTGGCGCGTGGGCGAAAAGCTGCAAATGCGTCAGCACTGCCCGCATCCCGACCTGTTACAAGTCGATCCGTTCGAGGCCATTATCGATGAAGAGCTGGAGCCGGGCGACATTCTGTATATTCCGCCAGGATTCCCGCATGAAGGCTATGCGCTGGAAAACGCCATGAACTATTCGGTCGGTTTTCGCGCGCCCAATAGCCGTGAGCTGATCAGCGGTTTTGCCGATTACGTCCTGCAACGGGAGTTGGGCAACACATACTACAGCGATCCGGATATACCGTCCCGCAAACATGCGGCGGATATCCTGCCGCAGGAGATGGATAAACTGCGTAATATGATGCTCGATTTGATCAATCAACCCGCGCATTTCCAACAGTGGCTTGGCGAGTTTCTCTCTCAGTCACGCCACGAACTGGATATTGCGCCGCCGGAGCCGCCGTATCAGCCTGATGAAATTTACGATGCCTTAAAGCAAGGCGAGGTATTAGTACGTCTCGGCGGGCTTCGCGTATTGCGTATCGGCGATGAGGTCTATGCGAATGGCGAAAAAATAGACTCTCCGCATCGCCCCGCTCTGGAGGCGCTCGCCAGTCATATTGCACTGACCGCTGAAAACTTCGGCGATGCGCTGGAAGACCCGTCCTTCCTCGCGATGCTGGCGGCGCTGGTGAATAGCGGGTACTGGTTCTTCGAAGGATAAGAACATCGCAATGCCCGGCGACCGCCGGGCTGACGCAAACTATCCACAACGATCGCCGCCAGGTTTGGCGACATCGTTATATTGCGGATCGCCCGGATAAATCGAGTGGGCCATTCGATGGCGAAATGACATTTGCCGATAGCGCCGCGCCAGTACGTTATCGCCAAGACCTTCGGCAATATTAGCCAGTTGCTGTAATCGTTCATACTGCATCTTTGCTGGATAAGCTACGGCATCAAGCGTAAAGGCGCGTTCCGCAAAGTCTTTTGCTTGTTCAAGCTGTTGATTATTCTTATAAAGCAGCGAAATACCATACAACACCATGGATACGTCGGACTGCCGACGTTTATATTCTGCCAGCAATGGGAGATAGAGGGAGGTACTGTCCAGGTCGATGTTTTCGGGCAAATAAAAGCGTAATCGTGATATTACCGTCGCCATTGGCGTTAAACGGCTCTGGTAATACGCGATAAGTTTAAGGTAGAGATCTTTCGCTTCCTTATAATGATGGCCCTGTGCATAAAAGCCAGCAAGATTATTGCTGTCAACCGTCATTTCGCCGAATTCGGCGCCATAAAGCGTTTGCTCAATTTTTAGCGCCTGACTTAGCGCATTAATCGCCTCGCTAATATGCCCTGCATTATAAGCAATATCCGCTTTCTGCTGCAAAAAAGAGGCGACGCGCTCACGATTATCCCAGGTTTTATCTCGTAAAATAACGCTCAGCCACTGCCGCTCCGTTGCGTCTATCTTCGCCAAATAATAGGCTTTACGCGCACTATCACATTCGACATCCCGCTCTTCCAGCGCATCAGAATAAGCGTCGCGCATCCTGTTTAAGGTATAAACCAATGCTTCCGTCGATGCCTTTTTGTCTTTAAGACGCCACGTTAATGCCTGCTCTTGCCAGGCTATCTGCTGACGGTAATCAACCTTGATCTCGTATCGCCACTGCTCTGTCGGTGAATACTCTATATAACGATCGTCACTGTAAACATTAAAGGCCGCCAGGTGTTCAAACATATCGGCCCGATCGCCCGGATAAGTGCCCGCCGGAAATGTTTTCATTATTGCCCGCGCTCGCAGCAGCATTTGCGGCGTTAATTCAGGTTTACCCAGCCATTGATAAATATCACTTTGTAATAGCAGGCTACGAACAAGCTGTATTGAGCGTTTGCCATATTGCCGCGAGGCCAGCCTCACCGCATCATCAATAAACGTCATGCAGGTTTCATTGCCGGTCATAAAACATGCTGCAGATTGTTGCTGGCGCTGGGACCAGGAAGGCGTATATTCGGCGCTCCAGGCAGAAAAATTGATGGCGGAAAATATCCCGCCATAAATAATAAAACGCTTCACCACAATGCGTAACATTCGCTACTGGCCGCGCTTCGCCGTCAGCTCCGCGATACGTACAATCACCTGTACCGCTTTTTCCATCCCCTCCAGCGTCACAAACTCATGTTTACCATGATAGTTATATCCGCCGGTAAAGAGATTAGGACACGGCAGGCCCATAAACGACAGTTGCGCCCCGTCTGTACCGCCGCGAATTGGTTTCATCTCCGGCGTAATATGACAGTCACGCATGGCCTGCTGGGCGATATCGAGAATATGCGGATGCTCAACCACTTTTTCGCGCATATTGTAATAACTGTCTTCAATCACCAGTTCGATATAGCAGTCCGGATGCAGCCCCTTACCGACTTTTTTGGCAATCTCCATCATTTTGCGTTTACGCGCTTCAAACTGCTTACGGTCGAAATCGCGAATGATGTAGTGCATTTCGGCCCGGTCAACGGTGCCTTTCATGCTGGCCAGATGATAAAACCCTTCGTAACCTTCGGTGGTTTCAGGCGCTTCATCCGCCGGCACTTCCGCGTGAATCCTCGCCGCCAACGACAGCGCATTGACCATGACGCCTTTCGCCGTACCAGGATGCACGTTATTGCCGACGATTTTGATATTCACCGAGGCGGCATTGAAGTTTTCAAACTCCAGTTCTCCCACGCCGCCGCCGTCGACCGTATAGGCCCACTGCGCGCCAAAGGCCTCAACATCGAAGTGCTTCGCGCCTTTCCCTACCTCTTCGTCAGGCGTAAACGCCACTTTAATGTCGCCGTGGGGAATAGGATTACCTTTCAGCACCGCCAGCGCGGTCATGATCTCCGCAACGCCGGCTTTATCGTCCGCGCCCAGCAATGTCTTACCATCGGTAGTAATCAGCGTCTGTCCCAGTAATTGATGCAGTACCGGGAACATCACGGGTGACAACACCTCATCGCCAATCCCTAATGCTATATCGCCGCCGCGATAATTCTCGACAATCTGCGGGTTAACGTTTTTACCGCTGAAATCCGGAGAGGTATCCACATGGGAGATAAAACCAATGGCGGGAATATCCCCCTCAACATTGGCCGGGAGCGTCGCCATCAACGTCCCTTTTTCACTTAATGTAATGTTAACCAGCCCCATCTCTTCGAGCTGCTGTTTGAGCAAACGTAGTAACTTCCACTGCCCCTCAGTGCTGGGAACCTGCCGAACACCCGACTTTGATTGGGTATCCAGCGATACGTAGTGTAAAAAACGCTCAAGTAGTTTATCCATGCAGTCACCCTCACTTTTCGTGACAACATTATTAATAAGCAAGAAAAGACAAATATTGCGTCAGGTCACTTTTATCCCTGCAAACAAGAATATTTCACTTTGACACGCTTTCTGACTATAAAGCTAAGTCAGTAATTCGCAACAAGGATTGGCGATCACAGTGGTTTGCCGTAGAATGACCGCCCTCATTAAGAGTGATTAAGGTGGTTAACCACAAACCCCGCAGCGGTCAGCCATCCGTTGCGTTTACATGGGACAGAGTAAGAAATTGAATAATCAACCGCGTTCGCTTTCACCGCTGGTGCTTTTGTCGGGAATTAGCAAAAGTTTCGATGGCAAAGAGGTCATTTCACAGCTGGATTTGACCATTAACAATGGCGAATTCCTCACGCTGCTTGGCCCTTCCGGCTGCGGTAAAACAACCGTTCTTCGCCTGATTGCCGGCCTGGAAACCGTTGATGCCGGGCATATCATGTTGGATAACCAGGATATCACCCACGTTCCCGCCGAAAATCGTTATGTAAATACCGTATTTCAAAGCTACGCTTTATTTCCGCATATGACGGTGTTTGAAAATGTCGCGTTTGGCTTACGGATGCAAAAAACGCCAGCCGCCGAGATAGCGCCTCGCGTGACCGATGCGCTGCGTATGGTGCAGCTTGAAGAGTTTGCACAACGTAAACCGCACCAGCTTTCCGGCGGACAGCAGCAGCGTGTGGCTATCGCTCGCGCGGTGGTGAATAAACCTCGCCTGTTATTACTGGATGAATCGCTTTCCGCGCTGGACTATAAATTGCGCAAACAAATGCAGAACGAGCTTAAAGCATTACAGCGTAAACTCGGTATCACGTTTGTTTTTGTCACTCACGATCAGGAAGAAGCGCTCACCATGTCCGATCGTATCGTGGTAATGCGTAATGGCGTGATTGAGCAAGACGGCACGCCGCGTGAAATCTATGAAGAGCCAAAAAACCTGTTTGTCGCCGGTTTTATCGGCGAAATTAACCGCTTTGACGCAACCGTCATTGAACGGCTTGATGAACAGCGCGTCCGCGCCAGCGTAGAAGGTCGGGAGTGCAATATATACGTCAATTTCGCTGTCGAACCAGGCCAAAAACTGAACGTCCTGCTGCGACCGGAAGATCTACGCGTCGAAGAGATCAACGATGATAACCACATCGAAGGGCTTATCGGCTACGTGCGCGAGCGCAATTATAAAGGTATGACGCTGGAGTCGGTGGTTGAACTGGAAAATGGCAAAATGGTGATGGTCAGCGAATTCTTCAACGAAGACGATCCTGACTTCGACCATTCACTTGACCAAAAAATGGCCATTAGTTGGGTAGAAAGCTGGGAGGTCGTACTGGCTGATGAAGAACACAAGTAAATTCCAGAATGTAGTGATTGTCACTATCGTCGGTTGGCTTGTGTTATTTGTTTTTCTGCCCAACCTGATGATCATTGGCACCAGCTTTCTGACCCGTGACGACGCCAGTTTCGTCAAGATGGTCTTTACGCTGGATAACTACGCGCGCCTGCTCGATCCGCTCTATTTTGAAGTGCTCCTGCACTCTCTGAATATGGCGCTGATCGCCACCCTCTCCTGCCTGGTGCTGGGCTATCCTTTTGCCTGGTTTCTGGCGAAGTTACCGGAAAAGATACGTCCGTTATTGCTGTTTTTGCTGATTGTTCCTTTCTGGACCAACTCACTGATCCGCATCTATGGGCTGAAAATATTCCTGAGCACTAAAGGTTATCTCAATGAATTCCTGCTGTGGCTGGGCGTGATTGATACACCGATTCGCATCATGTTCACCCCGAGCGCCGTTATTATCGGCCTGGTTTACATTTTGCTGCCATTTATGGTCATGCCGCTCTACTCCAGCATTGAGAAGCTCGACAAACCACTACTGGAGGCCGCACGCGATCTCGGCGCCAGTAAAATGCAAACGTTCATCCGCATCATTATTCCATTAACCATGCCGGGCATTGTCGCCGGTTGCCTGCTCGTGATGCTACCGGCAATGGGCCTGTTCTACGTCTCCGATTTAATGGGTGGCGCGAAAAACCTGCTGATTGGTAACGTCATTAAGGTACAGTTCCTGAATATTCGCGATTGGCCGTTTGGCGCGGCTACCAGCATTACGCTGACCATTGTGATGGGACTCATGCTGTTGATTTACTGGCGGGCTTCCCGCTTATTGAATAAGAAGGTGAGTGATATAAGCGATTAATTGCGCAACGCTAACAAATCCACACGCATCCAGGCATGAAGTTTATTCAAGGGTAAACTTCATGCCTTCGGCATAAAAAACGCATGAAAGAAGTTGCCGCCAGTATTGCAAATCTACAACATCATCCGCGGTAGTCCTTCTTTTATTTTTACCTGTAGCGACGCTATCACAGACAGTAATGCGTTTATACGCGAAGCTCTCAGGTTTTATACTGATTGCCAGTCTCTTTTAAAAATTATATTACATCCGATGCGCCCGCAGTTGAGATAAAAAGGGTCGATTTAATCAATTATGTAGTCATTTTTACTCCAGTATAAGTGAGATTAATATGCCGATTACTATAGGGAATGGTTTTTTAAAAAGTGAAATCCTTACCAACTCCCCAAGGAATACGAAAGAAGCATGGTGGAAAGTTTTATGGGAAAAAATTAAAGACTTCTTTTTTTCTACTGGCAAAGCAAAAGCGGACCGTTGTCTACATGAGATGTTGTTTGCCGAACGCGCCCCCACACGAGAGCGGCTTACAGAGATTTTTTTTGAGTTGAAAGAGTTAGCCTGCGCATCGCAAAGAGATAGATTTCAGGTTCATAATCCTCATGAAAATGATGCCACCATTATTCTTCGCATCATGGATCAAAACGAAGAGAACGAATTGTTACGTATCACTCAAAATACCGATACCTTTAGCTGTGAAGTCATGGGGAATCTTTATTTTTTAATGAAAGATCGCCCGGATATTTTAAAATCGCATCCACAAATGACGGCCATGATTAAGAGAAGATATAGCGAAATCGTAGACTACCCCCTCCCTTCGACATTATGTCTCAATCCTGCTGGCGCGCCGATATTATCGGTTCCATTAGACAACATAGAGGGGTATTTATATACTGAATTGAGAAAAGGACATTTAGATGGGTGGAAAGCGCAAGAAAAGGCAACCTACCTGGCAGCGAAAATTCAGTCTGGGATTGAAAAGACAACGCGCATTTTACACCATGCGAATATATCCGAAAGTACTCAGCAAAACGCATTTTTAGAAACAATGGCGATGTGTGGATTAAAACAGCTTGAAATACCACCACCGCATACCCACATACCTATTGAAAAAATGGTAAAAGAGGTTTTACTAGCGGATAAGACGTTTCAGGCGTTCCTCGTAACGGATCCCAGCACCAGCCAAAGTATGTTAGCTGAGATAGTCGAAGCCATCTCTGATCAGGTTTTTCACGCCATTTTTAGAATAGACCCCCAGGCTATACAAAAAATGGCGGAAGAACAGTTAACCACGCTACACGTTCGCTCAGAACAACAAAGCGGCTGTTTATGTTGTTTTTTATAAAATCAGACGACGCTTTCTCAGACGTCACGTTCAGGGTTTACTCACGTACTTCCTGTTTGCCTACTGAGTAACCTCTTGCCAGGCACAATAATGCCGCATATGACCGGATCGGATGAGAATAGTCATTTAAATGGCCTTTTTTTCCCGCTCGTCTGGCAATTTGTTGTAAAATTCGCGGCTTCAAGCGGCAGCTTGCTTCTTCCTGGCTGCTGATAACCGCGAGACGTTTTGGAGAGATTTTGGAGAAGAGAAAAAATTGATCATTTTCAATACTCTAAAAGCACCCCATCCTCTGAATAAGAAGGTGGAACTTGAATGATCGGTCGGCTGCTCCGTGGCGGTTTCATGACTGCCATCTATGCGTATCTGTATATTCCCATCATTATTCTGATCGTGAACTCCTTCAACAGTTCGCGGTTCGGCATTAACTGGCAGGGCTTTACCACTAAATGGTACGAACTCCTAGTCAATAACGACAGTCTGTTGCAGGCCGCTCAACATTCACTGACGATGGCGATTTTTTCAGCGACCTTCGCCACGTTGATTGGCTCGTTAACCGCGGTGGCGCTTTATCGCTACCGCTTTCGCGGGAAGCCATTCGTCAGCGGGATGCTGTTTGTAGTAATGATGTCGCCGGATATCGTGATGGCGATCTCCCTGCTGGTGCTGTTTATGTTACTCGGCATTCAACTGGGCTTTTGGTCGTTGCTGTTCTCGCACATCACCTTTAGCCTGCCGTTTGTGGTCGTCACGGTCTATTCGCGCCTGAAAGGCTTTGATGTCAGAATGCTGGAAGCCGCAAAAGACCTGGGGGCCAGTGAGGTAACGATTTTACGCAAAATCATTCTGCCGCTGGCGATGCCGGCGGTGGCGGCGGGCTGGTTGCTGAGCTTTACGTTGTCGATGGACGATGTAGTGGTCTCGTCGTTTGTCACCGGGCCGGGCTATGAAATTTTACCCTTAAAGATTTATTCCATGGTAAAAGTCGGCGTTTCACCAGAAGTGAACGCGCTGGCGACCGTTTTATTGGTGCTGTCTCTGGTAATGGTCATTGCCAGCCAGCTTATTGCTCGTGATAAAACCAAGGGCCGATAAGGCCCGTAATTCAGGGGACGTTAAATGAAAAAATGGTCACGCCACCTGCTCGCGGCGGGCGCCCTGGCGCTGGGTATGAGTGCCGCTCATGCCTCCGACAACGACACGCTCTATTTCTATAACTGGACTGAGTATGTGCCGCCGGGCCTGCTGGAACAGTTCACTAAAGAGACTGGCATTAAGGTGATTTATTCGACCTACGAGTCGAACGAAACCATGTATGCCAAACTCAAAACCTATAAAGATGGCGCGTATGACCTGGTTGTTCCTTCTACATACTATGTCGACAAAATGCGCAAAGAAGGCATGATCCAGAAGATCGATAAGTCGAAATTAACCAATTTCCACAACCTCGATCCGGAAATGCTCAACAAACCGTTTGACCCCAACAACGATTATTCTGTTCCGTATATCTGGGGCGCAACGGCGATTGGCGTGAACAGCGATGCTATCGATCCAAAAACCATTACCAGCTGGGCTGACTTGTGGAAACCGGAATATAAAAACAGCCTGCTTTTAACCGACGATGCGCGAGAAGTCTTCCAGATGGCGCTGCGCAAGCTAGGTTATTCCGGTAACACTACCGATCCGAAAGAGATCGAAGCGGCATATGAAGAGTTGAAAAAACTGATGCCGAACGTAGCGGCCTTCAACTCCGATAATCCGGCGAATCCGTATATGGAAGGGGAAGTCAATCTGGGGATGGTGTGGAACGGTTCGGCCTTCGTTGCTCGTCAGGCTGGCACGCCGCTGGAGGTCGTCTGGCCGAAAGAAGGCGGTATTTTCTGGATGGATAGCCTGGCTATTCCGGCAAACGCGAAAAATAAAGAGGGCGCGCTGAAGCTAATCAACTTCCTGCTGCGTCCTGACGTCGCGAAAGAGGTGGCAGAAACCATCGGCTACCCTACCCCCAACCTGGCGGCGCGTAAGCTGTTAAGCCCGGAGGTCGCCAATGATAAGTCGCTCTATCCGGATGCGCAAACCATCAGCAAAGGCGAGTGGCAAAACGATGTCGGCGACGCCAGCGCCATTTATGAAGAGTATTATCAGAAGCTAAAAGCAGGACGCTAATTCAGCCAAAGCGCCTGTCGCGGGCCTACAGATGAACGTAACGTGAAATGTAGGCCGGATAAGGCGTTACCGGGCAAACAGCACTACAGCCCTTTCAGGAATTTATCAACAAATTCCGGCACAACCTGGCTTGCCGGGCCGTAGTGCTTCTCTTCAAACTCGCTGCCGACTTGGCTTGGCTCAAGATTCAGTTCCACCGTATGTGCGCCGTGCAGTTTTGCTTCATGCACAAAA
The DNA here is from genome assembly GCF_046552235.1 of Salmonella sp. SAL00670. Classification (NCBI taxonomy): domain Bacteria; kingdom Pseudomonadati; phylum Pseudomonadota; class Gammaproteobacteria; order Enterobacterales; family Enterobacteriaceae; genus Salmonella; species Salmonella sp. SAL00670. Next base: position 432,111 of record NZ_JBGDUO010000001.1, on the reverse strand, counting down.
CCCGCAGCCGGATAGACATGACCGGACGTGCCAATGGCGATAAAAATATCCGCCATCGACAGCGCCATATAAATTTCATCCATGCCAAGCGGCATCTCGCCAAACCACACCACGTGCGGACGTAGCGGCGCCGGGAACTGACAGCAGTGACATTTATCTTCCGGCATCACATCGCCGTTCCATTCCAGAATCTGGCCGCTTTGCGAACAGCGCACCTTCAACAGCTCGCCATGCATATGAATGATGTTGCGATTGCCCGCGCGTTCATGCAAATTGTCGATGTTTTGCGTCACCAGCAAAAAGCGATCGCCAAGCGCTTCTTCAAGCTTCGCTAACGCCAGATGCGCCGCATTGGGTTGTATTTCCGGCTGTTGAAGCTGCTGACGGCGGGCATTATAAAATGTCTGCACCAGCCCCGGATTACGGGCGAATCCTTCCGGCGTTGCCACGTCTTCAACCCGATGCTCTTCCCAAAGGCCATCCGCCGCGCGAAACGTACGAATACCAGACTCTGCAGAAATTCCTGCACCTGTAAGGACTAATACTCTTGGGTTTTCCATCATTTCCGGCACCACTCTGTCTCTGAAAAAGATCCGCTGGCGCAGACGTTCACGCAACAGACGTTTATTTTTACGAAAGCGGCTTAATCGATGAAACCGACGCGACTGCATAACAACCTCTTTTTTTGATTAGTCGGTAAGATGTAAAAAAGCAGCACCGCGCATCCCACCTGCATCCCCATGCCGCGCACGCTCAATGCGCGGCGCGCGGGCAACAGGGAGGAGATGGCGCGGCAGTCTTTCCGCCAGTTGCGTTGTTATTGCCGTAAAGTTCGATAGTCCGCCGCCGATCACCAATAAATCGGGATCGACAATCGTCAGTATATTCCCCAGACAAACCGCCAGTAAATCCAGATAGCGCTCAACATGCGCGTGCGCCTGCTCATCGCCCTGCTCCCACAACGCGATAATCTCCGGCGCCTGCAGCGATTGATCATAATAATGCTGATATAGCCACGCAAACCCGCGCCCGGACAGATAATTCTCAATGCAGCCCATCTGACCGCATCCACAACGGCGGAGAGGAAAATCAAACCCCATCAACGTTAGCGCGTCAACCGGCAAACGCATATGACCAAACTCGCCGGTGATATAGCTCTGACCGGTAATCGGCTTCCCGTTTAGCACCAGGCCACCGCCGACGCCGGTGCCGAGGATAAGCCCCATAACCAAAGGATATTGCGTGAATTCATCATCCCAGGCTTCGGACAAGGCAAAACAGTTAGCGTCATTGTCCAGACGCACATCGCGATCCAGTCGGGCGCTGAGATCGGCGCGCAACGGCTTACCGCTGGCTGCCGGGACATTCGCGGCGTACAGCGTGCCGTCTTCGGTTTCCGGCATACCGGGTATGCCAATCCCTACCGACCCTTTTACGCCAAATCGCTGGTCGGCTTCCTCGACCAGTTCGCATACGGCGTCTAAAAAGGCGCTATAGCTGGTATGGGGCGTGGGAACCCGTTTTTCCCACTGCAGCCGCCGCGTTGAGTCAAATACGCCTAACGCAATCTTTGTTCCGCCAATGTCAAACCCGTAATACATCACCGCTCCTTGTTTTTATATTCCGCGATTACTGGCCGCTCAATACTCGCGCAGGGTCAATGTTGCTCGCCCGCCGCGCCGGATACCAGCTCGCCAGTAAGCTTAACAACAACGCTGTGACCAGTACGTAAACAACGTCCAGCCAATGTAATTCGGATGGCAGGAAGTCGATAAAATAGATATCGCCGGACAAAAACTGATGCCCGATCGCCTTTTCAATCCCATTAATAATGGCGGTAAGCTGAAGCGAAACGACAACGCCGATCGCCACGCCAATCAAGCTGCCCAGCAAGCCCGCCAGTAGCCCGTACCAGACGAAAATGGCACGAATCAAACCATCTTTCGCCCCCAGCGTTCTTAATACCGCAATGTCGCCGCTTTTGTCTTTTACCGCCATCACTAAGGTGGAAACGATATTAAAACAGGCCACGCCGATCACCAGAATCATCGCCAGATACATAATGGCGCGAATCATCTGGATATCGCGATACATATAGCCGTAGGTGCCGATCCAGCTCTTAATGTAGACATAGCTGTTAGTCACTTCACCCGCGTCACGCACCAGTTTGTTCGCATTAAACACGTCGTGGACTTTAAGCGCGATACCGGAAACGCTGGACCCCATATCCAGATACTGCTGCGCATCCTCAAGCGGGATCATGGCGAAGCTGTGATCGAGCTGGCCGCTCAGTTGCAGAATCCCGATGACATGCAAACGCACGCGTTTGGGCTGGAGCAGCTTATGGTCGGCATTCGCATTGGGGATCATGATGGACACCCAGTCGCCCTGTTTCACGTTCAGCGCATCGGCGACGCCTTTACCGATAATGATCTGCTGCTCGCCCGCTTTGAAATGATCCCAGGCGTGATTTTGCACAAATGACGGTAACGCGCTAAGCTGCTGCTCTTGCTTAGGGTCGACGCCTTTAACCTGAATGGCGCGCAAATTGGCCCCGCTCTCTACCAGGCCGGTAAAATTGATATACGGCGCGGCGGCGGCAATGCCTGGCACCTTCTGCACTTTTGCCAGCGCTTCACGCCAGTTGGTCCACGGCTGATTGACCGCTTCAATCTCCCCGTGCGGAACCACCGCCAGAATACGGTTATTCAACTCGCGTTCGAAACCGTTCATCGCGCTTAAACCGACAATCAACACCGCCACGCCCAGCGCGATACCGATGGTAGAAATGACGGAAATGAGCGAAACCATACCGCCGCGCCGCCGTCCACGGCTGAAACGCAAGCCAATTAACAATGATAAAGGCGACGCCATTACTCAGCCCCCATCAGGCTCAGTTCCGCCGTCAGGCGGCCATCGCGCATCTCAAGCTGGCGGCTCATACGTTTCGCCAGTTGCAAATCGTGAGTCACCACCAGAAACGCGGTTCCCTGCAGACGATTTAACTCGCCCAGAAGCTCAAAAATACTGTCGGCATTACGCGCATCGAGATTACCGGTCGGCTCATCCGCCAGCACCAGACGCGGGTTATTCACCAACGCGCGCGCTATCGCGACACGCTGGCGCTCACCGCCGGAAAGTTCCGAAGGTCGATGGGTTGCGCGATGCTCCAGCCCTACGGCGTGCAGCATTTCTCGCGCCCGAGCGTCAATCTCCGCCGGTTTCTTTTTGCCAATCAATAATGGCATCGCCACGTTTTCCAGCGCCGTAAAATCCGGCAGGAGATGATGAAACTGATAGATAAACCCCAGTTTCTGGTTACGTAATTCCGCTTTTGCCGCAGAAGAGAGTTTGCTCATCGGCTGGCCGCTAAAAATCACATCGCCGGAGGTGGGCGTATCCAGCCCGCCTAACAGATGCAGCAACGTACTTTTACCCGAACCGGAACTGCCGACGATCGCCATCATTTCGCCTTCGCCGATACTGAAGCTGACATCGTGCAACACGTCGGTTTGTACGGTGCCTTCCTGATAGCGTTTGCACAGGTTGTCGCATTGCAACAGGATCTTATTCATAACGTAAAGCCTCAGCGGGTTGAGTGGCGGCAGCGCGCCAGGAAGGATAAAGCGTAGAAAGCAGCGCGATGGCCATTGCCACCAGCGCGATAACGATCACCTGTAACGGCTCTATCGCCACGGGCAACGCAGCGCCATCCAGAAACGCGCCGATGATCGGCATCAGGTTATTCAGTTGGCTGGCAAGCAATGCGCCCAGCGCGGCGCCCAACAGCGCGCCGATAATCCCGGCGCTGGCGCCCTGCACCATAAAGACCATCATAATTTGTCGCGGCGTCAGCCCTTGAGTTTGTAAAATCGCCACTTCACCCTGCTTCTCCATAACCATCAGGCCCAACGAAGTAATAATGTTAAAAGCCGCGACCGCCACGATGAGGCTCAGCAACAATCCCATCATGTTCTTTTCCATGCGCACAGCCTGGAACAACTCGCCTTTGCGTTCGCGCCAGTCCTGCCACTTCGTGCCTTGCGGCAGCGTCTGTTGGCTGAGGGTATCGACTTGCAGCGGTTCATCCAGCCACAGACGCCAGCCGGTAATATTGCCTGCCGGATAGCGCATTAAACGCGACGCGTCCTGAATATTGACCAGCATTTCATAGCCATCGACCTCGCTATTGGCGGCAAATGTGCCAATCACCGTAAACAGACGCTGGCTGGGCAGGCGTCCCATTGGCGTAAACTGGCTGGCAGATGGCACCATTAGCCGAATCTGATCGCCGCGGTTGACCCCTAACTGTCCGGCGAGCTGCTCGCCGAGGATGACATTATACTTACCCGGCTGTAATTCGCTTTGCTTCACATTGACCAGATACGGCGTTAACGGATCTTTTTGCGTCGGATCGATACCCAACATCACGCCAACTGCAACGCTACGCGCGCTTTGCAGTACGACATCGCCCGTCGTCAGCGGCGCAATACGGTTAACGCCTTGCAGATTCACCGCTTTTTCCGGCATCTGACTCGGGTTAAGAGAACCATGTTCAGCAGAGAGGATGGCCTGAGGCATCAAACCAAGAATGTTATTTTGCAGTTCGCGCTCAAAACCGTTCATCACCGACAATACCGTGACCAGCGCCATCACCCCCAGGGTAATGCCGATAGTGGAAAGCCAGGAAACGAAGCGACCGAAGCGATCTGCTGCACGCCCGCGCATGTAACGCAGGCCAATGAATAGAGCGACAGGTTGATACATGTAATCCGTCTGGTTGCTGTTAGCAAAGTCCCGAGTATATAAGCGAAAGCGGAATGCGTAAATGTCTGAACCGTAAGAGTTCGTCAGCGTTATTCTGAAAAAGGCCGACAAATCAAGTCACTTACATGTTCATACTTTACCTGTTCGGCGTGTTATGCGGCGGATTCAATTTGCTAATAAACAACGATCGCGGATAATAAAGAACATTGCTTATCAGTCATATGCCCCTGAATACCTGAGTCCTTCATGCTGTCCTGGCGTGCAGCCAACCATGAAGCAGCCTGAAGGGTGACGCGTAGAGTGCGGCGTAAAACAAAAAGAGATACTGACAACCGTTATGCCTGAAAAACAACGTTACACGCTGCCGACAAAAGCGGGCGATCAGCGCCAGTTGGGCGAACTTACCGGTGCCGCCTGCGCTACGCTGGTGGCGGAGATAGCTGAACGCCATGCCGGTCCGGTGGTACTCATAGCGCCTGACATGCAAAATGCTCTGCGATTGCATGATGAAATCCGCCAGTTTACCGATCAGATGGTCATGAACCTGGCGGACTGGGAAACGCTACCGTATGACAGCTTCTCCCCGCATCAGGAAATTATCTCTTCGCGTCTGTCCACGCTCTACCAGTTGCCGTCGATGCAGCGCGGCGTCTTGATTGTACCGGTAAACACCCTGATGCAGCGCGTTTGTCCGCATAGCTATCTGCATGGTCATGCGCTGGTGATGAAAAAAGGCCAGCGGCTGTCCCGCGACGCTCTGCGCGCGCAGCTTGACAGCGCCGGTTATCGGCATGTCGATCAGGTGATGGAGCATGGCGAATACGCGACGCGCGGCGCGCTGTTGGATCTCTTTCCGATGGGCAGCGAACAGCCTTATCGCCTCGACTTTTTTGATGATGAAATCGACAGCCTGCGTCTGTTTGACGCGGATACCCAGCGTACGCTGGAGGAGGTTGAGGCCATCAATTTGTTGCCCGCGCACGAATTTCCTACCGACAAAGCCGCTATTGAGCTTTTCCGTAGCCAGTGGCGCGATACCTTTGAGGTAAAACGCGACGCCGAGCACATCTATCAGCAGGTCAGCAAAGGCACCCTCCCCGCCGGGATCGAATACTGGCAGCCGCTCTTTTTCAGCGAACCGTTACCGCCATTATTTAGCTACTTCCCCGCCAATACTCTGGTGGTGAATACCGGCTCGCTGGAAACCAGCGCCGAACGCTTTCAGGCCGATACGCTGGCGCGTTTTGAAAATCGTGGCGTCGATCCTATGCGCCCGCTTTTGCCGCCGGAAGCCCTCTGGCTACGGGTGGATGAGCTCTTTTCCGAGCTTAAACGCTGGCCTCGCCTCCAGCTTAAAACCGACCACCTGCCGGAAAAAGCCGCCAATACCAATCTCGGTTTCCAGAAATTACCGGATTTGGCTATCCAGGCGCAGCAGAAAGCGCCGCTGGACGCGCTGCGTAAGTTCCTCGAATCTTTCAGCGGTCCGGTGATTTTTTCTGTGGAAAGCGAAGGACGCCGCGAAGCGCTGGGAGAGCTCCTGGCCCGCATAAAAATCGCGCCGAAGCGGATATTACGCCTGGACGAGGCGCAGGATGCGGGACGCTATCTGATGATTGGCGCCGCAGAACATGGTTTTATCGACACCCAACGCAATCTGGCGCTGATTTGCGAAAGCGATCTCCTGGGTGAACGGGTCGCGCGTCGCCGCCTGGATTCCCGTCGTACGATCAACCCGGATACGTTGATTCGTAACCTGGCGGAGCTCCACGTCGGTCAACCGGTAGTGCATCTGGAGCACGGCGTCGGACGCTATGCCGGCATGACCACTCTGGAGGCTGGCGGCATCAAGGGTGAGTATCTGATGCTCACCTACGCCAATGACGCCAAACTGTATGTGCCGGTTTCCTCATTGCATCTGATTAGCCGCTATGCCGGCGGCGCGGAAGAAAGTGCGCCGCTGCATAAACTGGGTGGCGACGCCTGGTCGCGCGCCCGGCAGAAAGCGGCGGAAAAAGTGCGCGATGTCGCAGCGGAACTGTTGGATATTTATGCGCAACGGGCGGCAAAAGAGGGGTTTGCCTTTAAGCATGATCGTGAGCAGTATCAGTTATTCTGCGACAGCTTCCCGTTTGAAACGACGCCCGATCAGGCACAGGCGATTAACGCCGTATTGAGCGATATGTGCCAACCGCTGGCGATGGACAGGCTGGTGTGCGGCGACGTCGGCTTCGGCAAAACCGAAGTGGCGATGCGCGCCGCGTTCCTGGCGGTGGAAAACCATAAACAGGTAGCGGTACTGGTGCCGACCACGCTGCTGGCGCAGCAACACTATGACAACTTCCGCGACCGTTTCGCCAACTGGCCGGTACGCATTGAGATGCTGTCCCGCTTTCGCAGCGCCAAAGAGCAGACGCAAATCCTGGCGGAAGCCGCCGAGGGTAAGATCGATATTCTGATCGGTACGCATAAACTGCTACAAAGCGATGTGAAGCTACGCGACCTCGGCCTGCTGATTGTCGATGAAGAGCACCGTTTCGGCGTGCGCCACAAAGAGCGAATTAAGGCGATGCGCGCCGATGTCGATATTCTGACGCTCACGGCGACGCCGATCCCGCGGACGCTGAATATGGCGATGAGCGGTATGCGCGATCTCTCTATTATCGCCACCCCCCCTGCCCGTCGTCTGGCGGTAAAAACCTTTGTCCGCGAGTATGATAGCCTGGTGGTAAGGGAAGCGATTCTGCGTGAAATCCTGCGCGGCGGTCAGGTTTACTATTTGTACAATGACGTCGAAAATATTCAGAAAGCCGCAGAGCGGCTGGCGGAACTGGTGCCGGAAGCGCGAATCGCTATAGGCCACGGGCAGATGCGTGAACGTGAGCTAGAACGGGTCATGAACGATTTCCACCATCAACGTTTTAACGTGCTGGTGTGTACTACCATTATCGAAACGGGGATCGACATTCCCACCGCTAACACGATCATCATTGAACGCGCGGATCATTTCGGCCTCGCGCAGTTGCACCAGCTGCGTGGCCGCGTTGGGCGCTCGCACCACCAGGCCTACGCCTGGCTGTTGACGCCACATCCTAAGGCCATGACCACCGATGCGCAAAAACGGCTGGAGGCGATTGCGTCGCTGGAGGATTTAGGCGCCGGGTTTGCGCTGGCGACCCACGATCTGGAGATCCGCGGCGCGGGCGAACTGCTTGGCGAAGAGCAAAGCGGCTCAATGGAAACCATTGGCTTCTCACTCTACATGGAACTGCTGGAAAACGCCGTTGATGCGCTGAAAGCAGGCCGCGAACCCTCGCTGGAAGATCTCACCAGTCAGCAAACGGAAGTCGAGCTGCGAATGCCGTCGTTACTGCCAGATGATTTTATTCCGGATGTTAATACCCGGCTGTCATTCTATAAACGCATTGCCAGCGCAAAGAACGAAAACGAGCTGGAAGAGATCAAAGTGGAATTGATCGACCGCTTCGGCCTGCTGCCCGATCCGGCGCGTAATCTGCTGGATATCGCACGCCTGCGCCAACAGGCGCAAAAGCTCGGCATCCGAAAACTGGAGGGTAACGAGAAAGGCGGAACGATTGAGTTCGCCGAGAAAAACCACGTTGACCCCGCCTGGCTTATCGGGTTGCTGCAAAAACAGCCGCAGCATTTCCGTCTGGATGGCCCGACGCGCCTCAAGTTTATTCAGGATTTAAGCGAACGTAAAACGCGTATAGACTGGGTACGCCAGTTCATGCAGCAACTGGAAGAAAACGCTATTGCATAAGCGTCAGGCCGGGCGTCATTACTCTGCGTCCGGCCTAATCTTTACAAATTCTTTGCACTTCCCTGCAGTTCCAGACACAGCCAACCGCCATAATTCTTATTTCCTCTTTTATAAAAATAACCACATAATAATCATGGGTTTATTATAATGTTCAACAATACGCGACTCTCTCGCTGGTGGGCGTTGCTTGCGCTTACCGCGACCATCATGCTTGCCCTTCCCGCGCAGGCGAATACGTGGCCTCTTCCGCCCCCCGGCAGTCGACTGGTGGGAGAAAATAAATTCCATGTCGTTGAAGACGACGGCGGCTCGCTGGAGGCGATCGCCAAAAAATATAACGTGGGCTTTTTAGCCCTGTTACAGGCCAACCCTGGCATTGATCCTTACGTGCCACGCGCAGGCAGCGTGCTGACGATTCCGCTGCAAACGCTGCTACCGGACGCGCCACGTGAAGGTATCGTCATTAACCTCGCGGAATTACGGCTTTACTATTATCAACCGGGGAAAAATACGGTCACGGTCTACCCTATCGGGATTGGCCAACTGGGCGGCGATACCCTGACGCCAACGATGGTGACGACCATTTCGGATAAACGCGCCAATCCAACCTGGACGCCGACCGCCAATATTCGCGCCCGTTATAAAGCGCAAGGCATCGATCTCCCCGCCGTGGTGCCTGCCGGTCCCGATAACCCAATGGGGCATCACGCGATTCGTTTAGCGGCCTACGGCGGCGTCTATCTGTTACATGGCACGAATGCCGATTTTGGCATTGGTATGCGCGTCAGTTCCGGCTGTATCCGTCTGCGCGACGGTGATATAGAGACATTGTTCCGTCAGGTCACGCCGGGAACCAAAGTGAATATAATCAATACGCCGATTAAAGCCTCGGTGGAGCCAGGCGGCGTGCGACTGGTGGAAGTTCATCAGCCGCTGTCTAAAAATATAGGCGACGATCCACAGGTGCTGCCGATTGTGCTGAATGGCCCGATGCAGGCCTTTAAGGACGCGCCGCAGACCGATGCTGCGGTGATGGAACATGTTATGGAAGTGCGTTCCGGAATGCCGGTGGATGTAACCCGTCAATCAGAGGCGAAACCGCAGTCGCTGTAAGCGTGAATAGCTGACCGACAAAAAAGCCTCGCGATGCATCGCGAGGCTTTCTCTTTTTATTGTGGCAATCGCAGCGGCATTAATGAGGGTTAATGCTTACTTATAGATTACCGCCGTACCGTGGAGGGTATTCGGGCCGGTAACAGAGGTAATACGGAAAGACTTCGCCCCCATCTCCTGCGCTTTTTGCGCCAGCTGATCTTCCAGCGAGCCCAGATTCGTGCCGCCATTCGCGGAAATGGTGCCGAACTTCTGTTGACCTTCTGGCGTTGCCTGAACTTCAACGGCGGCGAAGCTGGCGAATGAGAGCGAACTCAGTACCGCAGCAGCGATGAGGGTTTTTACGTTTTTCATAGTGATGACCTTTAGCAGATGAATGGGTGTCGTAAGCATTAACTTAACGATCGATAAATTAATCATAGATGTGATCTACATCACACGTCAACCTCTTTTTATAATGATCGTTATATAATTTATAAAGATGTTATTTTTCATGTGAATAGAATTGATTTATTTTTCTAATGAATACTCTGGAGCCAGAAGTGGTTTGTTTTTATAATAGAGAGACCGCTCTTTAAACAGGTACAACGGCATCATGACAACGGATACCACGAGTTGCGCGAAGAAAAGCCGTGGCCGACCAAAAGTGTTCGACAGGGAAGCCGCGCTTGATAAGGCCATGACTCTCTTCTGGCAGCACGGCTATGAAGCAACTTCGCTTGCCGATCTCGTAGAGGCTACCGGGGCGAAAGCGCCTACTCTCTATGCGGAATTCACTAATAAAGAAGGATTATTTCGCGCTGTACTGGATCGCTACATCACTCGCTTTGCCTCAAAGCACGAAGCCCAGCTCTTTTGTGAAGAGAAAAGCGTGGAATCGGCGCTGGAAGATTACTTCACAGAAATTGCCGCCTGCTTTACCAGTACAGACACGCCGGCTGGCTGCTTTATGATTAATACGTCCGCCACCCTCGCCGCCTCCTCGCGCGATATCGCCCGCACGGTAAAATCACGCCACGCCATGCAGGAACAGACGCTCATCCAGTTTCTGCGCCAACGTCAGGAGCGCGGTGAAATTCCGGCGCACTGTAACCCGCAGGCGCTCGCGGAATATATAAACTGTATTTTACAGGGAATGTCGATCAGCGCCCGTGAAGGAGCCACCTTCGAACAACTGATGCAAATTACGCGTACGACTCTGCGCATCTGGCCTGAACTACTCAAGTCCTGAACGACGCGGCTTCGGATAAAAAAAGCCCCTCAGCCTGAGCGAATGAGGGGCTAACTTGCAGAGTACAGCTTTTTTATGCTTTGTTATTCAGAACCAGTTGGCCATTGCCGTCGAGGGGAATTTGCGTTCCGGGGTCTTTATCCATGCGGATTTTGCCCTGCTGATCGCCAATTTTGTAGGTCACGTCGTAGCCAAGCATCTTTTCAGATTTGTCATACACCGTCTTACAGCGTTGCTGAGTGGTAGTGTAAGTATCACTTTCCTGCATTGATCCCTGGATTTGATTGCCAGCATAACCGCCGCCCAGCGCCCCGACGACCGTCGCCACATCTTTACCACGACCGCCGCCAAATTGATGTCCAATCACGCCGCCTGCTACTGCGCCAAGCACCGAGCCGGCAATACGGTTTTCGTCCTGAACCGGTCTGCGATGCGTGACCGTGACATTACGGCACTCCTGACGCGGCGTTTTTACCGTCTCTTTAATCGGTTTAGCCGATATCACCTGCGCATATTGCGGACCACGATCAAATACGTTGAGACTGGCCACTGCCGCCACACCCAGCGCAGCCGCTACGCCAATCCCTATACCCGCCAACATTGATTTATTCACGGGAGTTCCTCCTTCGTTGCTATTGGTAACAATTTTGCAACCAGTATGCGAACAAAGCCAATCGGAATGAGGATGAAAAATGCGGGATGAGGCGGTAAAGCTGAAGGATTCGGACAACTCCGAAGCAAGTGATGGAGAAGCGCTCACCGGCGAGCAGCCGGTGAGGCGCAGAGAAATTAATGCAGTTTCAGGCGCGGACGAATGACGCGGTTAATACTGCCCACCAGCATCATCAGGCCGGTTTTAAAGTATCCATGCAGCGCTATCTGGTGCATACGGTATAGCGAGATATACACGAAGCGGGCGATACGTCCTTCAATCATCATTGAACCGCGGGTCAGGTTCCCCATCAGACTACCCACGGTAGAGAAGTTGGACAGAGAGACCAGCGATCCATGATCTTTATACTGGTAAGCTTTCAGCGGTTTGCCATTCATCTGCGCCAGAATGTTATTCATCGCGCAGGTAGCCATCTGATGCGCCGCCTGAGCGCGAGGCGGCACAAAACCTCCCTCCGGACGTGCGCAGGAAGCGCAGTCGCCAATCGCATAAATATCAGGATCGCGCGTGGTTTGCAGCGTCGGTTCCACCACTAGTTGGTTAATGCGGTTCGTTTCCAGACCACCAATCTCTTTCATAAAATCTGGCGCTTTGATACCCGCCGCCCACACCATCAGATCGGCCTGAATATATTCACCTTCTTTCGTATGCAGACCGCCTTCGTCGGCGCTGGTGACCATAGTTTGCGTCAGCACGCGAACGCCCAGTTTGGTCAGTTCATTATGCGCGGCGCTGGAGATACGCGGCGGCAACGCAGGCAGAATACGCTCGCCAGCCTCAACCAACGTCACGTTCAGCGCGTCGTTGGTCAGCCCCTTATAACCATAGCTATGCAGCTGTTTTACCGCATTATGCAGTTCAGCCGACAGCTCAACCCCCGTCGCACCACCGCCAACGATGGCGATATTGACCTTACCGTTCGCGCCCAGATTAGCCGAATACTTGAGGAACAGGTTCAGCATCTCCTGGTGAAAACGGCGCGCCTGATGCGGGTTATCGAGGAAGATACAGTGCTCTTTCACGCCCGGCGTGTTGAAATCATTAGAGGTGCTGCCCAGCGCCATCACCAGCGTGTCATACGCGATTTTGCGCTCCGGCACCAGCAGTTCGCCCTTTTCATCACGCAACTCGGCAATAGTGATGGTTTTCGCTTCGCGATCGATATCCATCACCGACCCCAGCTGGAACTGGAAACCATGATTACGCGCATGAGCCAGATAGCTCAGCGCATCCACGCCTTCGTCCAGAGAGCCAGTCGCCACTTCGTGCAGCAATGGTTTCCACAGATGGCTGTGATTTCTGTCTACCAGCGTGATTTTCGCTTTTTTCTTGCGCCCCAGTTTATGGCCTAACTGCGTCGCCATTTCCAGCCCGCCAGCGCCGCCGCCGACAATCACGATCTTTTTTAATGGTGTAGTCAACGTGACCCCCTTAAATTTATTAACCAATTGTTAATTAAAAGTTATTAGTATAGCCTTTAATTAACAACAAGTTACGTTAATGAGAATAAGCTTCTGATATGAGAATAGCATGAACGGTGCATTGGTCATACCAAAATTGATGTGCATCAAGTTTTCATGCTGAAAAGATAGACAGTTTGCGAGAATTGAGCATAAAAAAACCAGCCGCAAGGCTGGTTATCCGGTCACTGATAACGCCATATTGCCGGATGGCGTTATCCCAGCGTTTTAAACGCTTTGATACGTTGCAAGTGCGGCGAAATATTTTTGAATTTGTGAGTCTGTTCCTCATCCCACACAATTTCATAATACGGGTGAAGCGCTTGCGCTGAGCGTTGGCTGTCCAGCGCTTCGTCATGACGCGAGAGGATCACCAGACAACGATCGCGATTTTTTTCGCGAAAGTTGGTCACGCACTTTGTAGCGATGTCCGCATATTCTTCCGGGCGATCGATTTTCCCCTCCATGTTTTCATAGGGGAACAGGTTCGGGTTAAAAACCACCTGACGGATATCGCACAAAAAGCCAATCCGCTCCGCCCAGTAACCGCCCAGCCCCACGCCACAGATTAAAGGGCGCTCGTCCACATTCAACTGCAACATTTTGTCCACTTCTTTCAGCAGATGCTGCATATCGTGCTTAGGATGCCGCGTACTGTAGCTTACCAGCCGAACATCCGGGTCGATAAACTGTAATTGCAACACTTTTTCATGGTTGCCCGGACTATTTGAATCAAAACCGTGTAAATAAATAATCATCTGGCACCCTCACGAAAACTCGAGTTAATGACCTGCTTTTTCTTCCTGCCAGCGTTCATGTAACTGGTTGAGCTGGGCGCTGGCTGTTTTCCAGCGTGCTGAGTCCATGAGCTCCCGGCGTGAAAATGAACCTTTATGATACAAACGTGTAACACGCTCTGCTTTGATCGGCGACAGATTATCCAGCACGCTGACTGCGCCTTTACGATTATTGCAGACCAGAATCATATCGCAACCCGCATCCAGCGACGCCTGAGCGCGCTCAGCATAGCTGCCCATAATCGCCGCGCCCTCCATCGACAGATCGTCGGAGAAAATGACGCCGTCAAAGCCTAACTCCTGACGCAGCACCGTTTTCAGCCAGTACGGCGAACCGCTTGCCGGGCGTGGATCGATAGCGCGGTAGATTACGTGGGCAGGCATAATCGCATCCAGTTTATTCTCACTAATCAGCGCGCGGAACACCGACATATCTTTGCCACGGATGTCCGTTTCAGGACGTGGATCGCACGGCGTCTCTTTGTGGGAGTCCGCCGTGACCGCGCCGTGGCCGGGGAAATGCTTACCGGTCGTTTTCATCCCGGCGTCATGCATACCGTCAATAAAGCGTGTTGCCATTGCCAACGCTTTTGCGGGATCGGCATGATAAGAACGCTCGCCAATTGCCGCGCTGATATGCCCGACATCCAGCACTGGCGCAAAACTGATATCAATATCCATCGCGATCATTTCGCTGGCCATCAGCCACCCTGCCTCCTGCGCCAGTCGCCCCCCCTCTTCCAGCCCATGCAGCGCAAAAAAAGATTGCGCCGCGGGCAGGCGGGTAAACCCTTCACGGAAACGCTGTACGCGCCCGCCTTCCTGATCGACGGCCACCACCAGATGGTTACGCGATGCCGCCCGAATCTGGCGCACTAATTCGCGCAGCTGTTCCGGGTCATGGTAATTACGCGTGAACAGAATAAGCCCGCCAACCAGCGGATGCGCCAGTATCTCGCGCTCCTCCGCATCCAGCTCACATCCTTCGACATTCAACATTACTGGGCCCACACTGCTCTCCTTATCCTTTCATACGTAGCTGGCGCCAGGTTTCATCGGCCAGCCTGATAAATTGTTGCTCGCCGGTTTGTCGCCAGCGGTATTCGAACCACCCTGCTTTTAGCATAATGACCCAAGGGTGCCATAATCGTATCTGTCGCCATAGCTGCCGGGCGTCGATTCGCGCGCGCGCGGCATAAGCGTCTGCCAGTTGTCGGTGCTGGCGTTCATCCTCAACCCATACTGCCGCCAGCTCCAACGCAATATCGCCGTCGCCGGCATACTCCCAGTCAATCAGTCTCAACCCAGCGGTCGTTAATACTATATTGTCGCCATGGACATCCATATGCAAAGGCGCGAGCCGCAGCGGGCGAGGTTCACCGTTTTTTTGCAACTGTTTGAGCCGCCGCAACCAAAACGGCGTACGCCTTGCCGGATCGCAACACGACCAGTACTGCGCCAATAGTGGCGATAGCGCGATACGCCAGCCAAAACGCGGCTGTTGATGCAAATGATACAGTAAGGCCGCCAGTTCGTCGGCATCTGGCAGAGCGGAATTTACCACACCATGCAGATATTCTACCGCCATCCAGCCCGGCGTATAAAAAAGCGCTCGCGGCGCCAGACTGGCCGGCAATTGGGATAAGGCGCGGTAATGACGTAAAAAATGGGCTGGTGGAGCGTCGGGGTCGTGATGACGGCGCAGCACGACACGGTGAGTATCGTGGGCAATAATACAGCTCCCGCCGCTTAGCCCCTGCGATGCGGCGACGGCGGGACGATACTGGGGAAAATAGCGCGACAGGATCTCGTCGCGCGTTAAGGGATTATTGTTGTTGGACCGCACCTTTACCTGACCAGATTATCTCGCCAGTTTGCACCAGCATTAACTGCATCTGTAATGCAGGCGCGTTAACGTTACCGGATGCGCTGGAGTAAAGTACATATTGCGCCCCGACATTGCGCGCAATGCCAATAGCTTTACTGCGCGTTCCCAGACTATCCTGCGGAGACAATCCTAACTGCTGTTTTGCCATCGAGAGTTGCTGTACGGACACCAGCGTAAATTTACCGTTGTTCGCCAGCGCATTACGTAACGTTTCCGTTGCCTCGTTCGCATTTAACGACCCATTCGTCCGGTTATTCACGCTGTCGACAAGCAATACGCTTCCGGCCGTCACGCCATCAGCCTGCAACATTTTGCTGACCAGCGGTTGCATCGCGCCGTTCCAGTCATAGTGGCGCACCTTAGGCGCTGGCTGGCCCGTTTGATCTTCATGTTCGATCGGCCCCGGTTGCTGTGGAATCGTTGGCACAGACGGCACAACAGGAGGCTGCGGCGGCTGCGCGGGTTGTTCTGGCGCTGGTTTTACCTCTTCAACTGGCGCAGGTTGACGTTGCGCCATACACCCGGAGAGAAATATCGCCAGCGCAGCGATGGCGGCGTAGCGATGCATTTTTGTCATCAAAATTCACTCCTCACAAATAAAGATAAAGCCTGACCTTATGCGCCCCCAGATAATTGGCGCTGCCAAATAGCGTTACCGACGAACGCGCGGGTATGGTTACGCTACGCGGCGCCTCCAGCGGATGCATCTCCAGCCCCCGCGCGTCATACCAGTAAAACCGATAATGAACGGTTATGGGCTCTTGCCTTTCGTTATAGACGCGGGAAGAGGCTGATGGCTGGATATCAGACGCCGTCAGTTCAGGCGGCTCTGCGGTGACGCCCGCCGCCAGAACCGTGGACTCCATCACCAGCGACTGCGCGTCGCTTACCGGAATTTCAGGGTGTGACCGGCAGCCGGTAAGCAGCAGCAAGCCCAGAGAAACCGCGATGCATCCTTTGATCATACTTACAAGCCTTTATGCGCCAGCATCGGGCCTAGCGGGCGGCCGCCCAGTAGGTGCATATGGATATGATAAACCTCCTGGCCCCCATGACGGTTGGTATTCATGATTAAACGATACCCATCTTCGGCAATGCCTTCCTGTTCGGCGATTTTCGCCGCCACGGTGATCATCCGACCTAACGCCTGTTCATGTTCCGCCGTCACGTCATTGACGGTTGGGATCAGGATATTGGGAATAATCAAGATATGCGTCGGCGCCTGCGGTGAAATATCACGAAAGGCGGTGACCAGCTCATCCTGATAAACGATATCCGAAGGGATTTCACGACGAATAATTTTGCTGAATATAGTTTCTTCTGCCACGACGTTTTCCTTTTTCATAATAGCCCTTGCAGCGCACATGCTACGCCGAGCCATACTGCGAGTATAGAGTATGAGCGAGTTACCGACGCTCTTTCAACTTTAACCCACGATTTATTAAGCGAAAAATGACTACATGCTGGACTTACCGCCATATCCCCCTGCCATGACGCCTTTGTACGCTTAAAAAATATTTCTAGTTTCCCTGTTTATACCGTTTTACACATTTAATACAAATGCGTATATTTCTCATTTGCATTTTTATGCGCATTAACTAGCAAAGAATGAAAAGGTTCAACGTCATACGTCCTGAACTTACCCCAATAACAAGCAAGGATTTTCAGATGTCTTTCATTCAATACCGCCGGGACAAACACCTTCCGTCCACCGCCGCACCGTCGCTGTTAGCTATGGGTATGGCGATGGCATTTATGCCTGCCGCCTTCGCGGCTTAGGATACCGTTATTGTCGAAGGCGCGACGACCGCTGACGCCGTAAACCGTGAAGAACAGGATTACAGCGTGAAAACGACCGCAGCGGGCACCAAAATGCCGATGACTCAGCGCGATATCCCGCAGTCGGTCAGTATTGTCAGCCAACAGCGTATGGAAGACCAGCAGTTGCAAACCCTGGGCGAGGTGATGACCAATACGCTGGGGATCAGCGGAAGCCAGGCTGACTCCGATCGCATCAGCTATTACTCGCGCGGGTTTGAAATTGACAACTATATGGTTGACGGTATTCCAACGTATTTTGAGTCCCGCTGGAATCTGGGCGATGCGCTAACGGATACCGCGCTGTATGAGCGCGTGGAGGTGGTTCGCGGCGCGAATGGGCTGATGACCGGAACCGGCAATCCTTCTGCCTCAATTAATATGATCCGTAAACACGCCACCAGTCGGGAGTTCAAAGGTAACGTCTCCACAGAATACGGTAGCTGGAATAAGCAGCGTTACGTCATGGATCTGCAAAGTCCGCTCACCGCAGACGGTAATGTCCGTGGGCGCATCGTGGCGGGTTATCAGAATAATGATTCCTGGCTGGACCGCTATAACAGTGAGAAAGCGTTCTTTTCCGGAATTATCGATGCCGATCTGGGGGCAACTACCAGCCTTTCAGCCGGTTATGAATATCAAAAAATTGATGTCAACAGCCCGACCTGGGGCGGTCTGCCGCGCTGGAACACCGATGGCAGCAAAAATAGCTATGACCGCGCGCGTAGTACCGCCCCGGACTGGGCTTATAACAATAAAGAGATAAATAAATTCTTCGTCACGCTTAAGCAGCGTTTTGCCGAAAGCTGGCAGGCGACCCTGAATGCGACCCATACTGAGGTCAAATTCGACAGTAAAATGATGTATATCGATGCGTTAGTGGATAAAGAGACAGGTACGCTGGTGAGTCCTTATGGCGCAAGCTACCCCGTGGTCGGCGGTACGGGCTGGAACAGCGGCAAGCGCAAAGTAGATGCCATAGATCTCTTTGCCGATGGCGCTTATGAGCTGTTTGGCCGTCAGCACAATATGATGTTTGGCGGCAGTTATAGTAAACAGAATAACCGCTATTTTAGCGCCTGGGCGAACGTCTTTCCGGACGACATTGGCAACTTCAGCGCCTTTAACGGTAATTTCCCCCAAACCCACTGGGCGCCACAAAATCTGGCGCAGGACGATACCACGCATATGAAATCGCTGTATGCCGCTACGCGCATTTCGCTGGCCGACCCGCTGCATCTGATTCTCGGCGCTCGTTATACCAACTGGCGTGTTGATACACTGACCTACAGCATGGAGAAAAACCATACCACGCCGTATGCCGGGCTGATTTATGATATCAACGACAACTGGTCCGCTTATGCCAGTTATACCTCTATCTTTCAGCCGCAGAATAAACGCGACAAAGCGGGTCAATATCTGGCTCCGATTACCGGTAATAACTATGAAGCGGGTCTGAAGTCCGACTGGATGAACAGTCGCCTCACCACCACGTTGTCCGTGTTCCGCATTGAGCAGAATAACGTCGCTCAGGCAACCACTATTCCCATCCCTGGCAGTAATGGGGAGTTTGCCTGGAAGTCTACTGACGGAACGGTGAGCAAAGGCGTCGAATTTGAAGTGAACGGCGCAATTACCGATAACTGGCAGATGACTTTCGGGGCTACCCGGTATGTTGCCGAGGACAATGAAGGTAACGCCGTGAACCCTAATCTTCCGCGCACCAGCGTGAAGTTATTCACCCGCTATCGTCTGCCGGCGATACCGGAGCTGACGGTCGGCGGCGGCGTGAACTGGCAGAATCGGGTTTACAAAGATACCACGACGCCGTACGGCACTTTCCGCGCCGAACAGGGCAGCTATGCGCTGGTCGATCTGTTTACCCGCTATCAGGTGACGAAAAATTTCTCCGTACAGGGAAACATCAACAACCTGTTCGATAAAACCTACGACACCAATATTGATGGTTCCATTGTTTACGGCGCGCCGCGTAACGTCAGCCTCACCGCCAATTATCAGTTCTGACAGACTGTCGGAGAGCGGCATGTAAAGCGCCATTAAAAAAGGCAGCCGAATGGCTGCCTTAATTCTCCCCAACATCATTACTGCTTAGCTGTTACGGATGTACTCATCCATTTCCGTTTTCAGGTTATCGGATTTCGTACCGAAAATAGCCTGAACGCCGGAACCCGCGACGACAACGCCTGCCGCGCCCAGTTTCTTCAGGCCAGCCTGATCCACTTTCGCTACATCGGCTACGCTCACGCGCAGACGCGTGATACAGGCATCCAGGTTAGTGATGTTCTCTTTACCGCCAAACGCCGCAACCAAAGCCGGCGCCATTTCGCTGGTCGCGCCCGCTTTTGCGTCATCAGTAGTGTCTTCACGACCCGGCGTTTTCAGATCCAGCGCTTTGATCAACACGCGGAACACGGTGTAGTACACAATCGCATAACCGGCACCAACAATCGGGAACAGCCACAATTTGCTGCTGTTACCGGACAGCACGATAAAGTCGATCAGACCGTGGGAGAACGACGTACCGTCACGCATCCCCAGCAGGATACAGATCGGGAATGCCAGACCTGCCAGAATCGCGTGAATAATGTACAGGATCGGCGCCACGAACATGAAGGAGAACTCGATAGGCTCGGTAATACCCGTCAAAAACGAGGTCAGCGCGGCGGAAATCATGATACCGCCCACTTTTGCGCGGTTTTCCGGTTTAGCAGAGTGCCAGATAGCAATGGCCGCAGCCGGCAGACCGTACATTTTGAACAGGAAGCCGCCAGACAACATACCCGCCGTCGGGTCGCCCGCCATATAGCGCGGAATGTCGCCGTGGAATACCTGACCCGCGGCGTTGGTGTATTCGCCGATCTGCATCTGGAAAGGAACGTTCCAGATATGATGCAGACCAAACGGCACCAGGCAACGCTCGATAAAACCGTAAATACCAAACGCGACAACCGGGTTCTGATAAGCCGCCCACTGCGAGAACGCCTGGATAGCCGTACCGACTGGCGGCCATACGAAAGACAGCACCACACCGGTAAAAATAGCGGCCAGACCCGAAATGATCGGCACGAAGCGTTTGCCCGCAAAGAAGCCCAGATACTCAGGCAGTTTGATGCGGTAGAAGCGGTTAAACATATACGCTGCGATCGCACCGGAGATAATCCCCCCGAGAACACCCGTATCAGCAAGGTGTTTAGCGGCGATCTCTTCAGCAGGTAAATGCAGAACCAGCGGCGCAACCACAGCCATGGTTTTCACCATGATGCCATACGCTACTACCGCCGCCAGAGCCGAAACGCCGTCGTTGTTGGTGAAGCCCAACGCCACGCCGATAGCGAAAATCAGCGGCATATTGGCAAAAACAGATCCGCCCGCTTCTGCCATAACGTGCGATACAACGGCTGGCAGCCAGCTGAAGTTAGCGGAACCGACACCCAGCAGGATACCTGCGATAGGGAGTACGGATACCGGCAGCATCAGCGATTTACCGACCTTTTGCAGGTTAGCAAATGCATTCTTAAACATAATTGAGAGTGCTCCTGAGTATTTGTGCTTTTCTACGTTCTCACGCATTGGCGAGGGGGGAGAACCCCGCCGTGGACAGGACATCTAAGTGCCCTTTTATTTATTACACAGAGTAAAATAAATACGTCTGATTTTGTTTGACGGCTATCACGTTTCAGCGCCAGATAGCCTAAAAAGTATCACATTCTGCCAAAATGAGTTTCCGAATGTTTCCAGAAGCTCGTTCACCGCCCCTTTTGTGGCGGTGAACTTTACGCGCTTTGCTTATTAATTACGAGCTTTAAAAAAACTCGTTTAACGGATTGATGACAGGCGAGACGCGTCAATATGGAACAGGCGAGCAAAGTTATCGGTGGTGATCTGCGCCAGTTCTTCAACGGCAACCCCTTTCAATACCGCCATATATTCTGCGACGTCGCGTACCATCGCAGGCTGGTTCTCTTTACCGCGATGCGGCACCGGCGCCAGATAAGGAGAATCGGTCTCGACTAATAACCGATCCAGCGGCACATAGCGCGCCGCATCACGCAACTGTTCAGCGTTACGGAACGTTACGATGCCGGAAAAAGAGATATAAAACCCCAGATCCAGCAATTTGCCGGCCGTTTCTCTGTCTTCTGTAAAACAGTGTAGTACGCCGCCGCAATCCGTCACTTTTTCTTCGCGCAGGATAGCCAGCGTATCGGCACGCGCGTCGCGAGTATGGACAATCACCGGTTTATGCAATTCGCGGCCAATCTGGATATGATGAATAAAAGACGCCTGCTGGCGGATTTTGGTCTCAGGCGTGTAAAAGTAATCAAGCCCGGTCTCGCCCATCGCCACCACATCGTCTTCTGCAGCAAGGAGGCGCAGTTCTTCTACGTCATATGCTTCATCCTGATTTAACGGATGCACGCCGCAGGAAAAGACCACATTATCGCGCTTGCCCACCAGCTTGCGCATATGGCGATACCCCGGCAGCGTCGTCGCCACCGCTAAACAGAACTTCACATCGCGCGCGGCGGCTTTCGCCAGCACATCGTCCACGTCCTTATGCAAAGATTGATAATCCAGACCATCAAGATGGCAGTGTGAGTCGACTAAAAACATAATGTCTCTCTCAAAGATGAGGAACAGGCAACAAGGTGCCTGGTTGCAGGTAATGCTCGATGCGGAGAATGAGATCGGTTAATACCAGTTCGCGGTTTAATCCGGTCACATGAAGTAATTGATCACGACAATGGCAAACATCGTTCAGGATTGCCTGAATACGCGCCGGGGATAGCGGCCCCGCCAGCGCGGCAACAACCGCGTCCGCATCAACGTTTGTCAGGTACGACGCGCCGTGCTGACGTTTCAGCGCGTCTACCAGCAGCGTCGCCAGCCAGTGCAGGCGCGCCGGGGCTTGCTCATGATTGAGCGCCGTTAATAACGCATACCAGTCGCCCGTATGCAAACTGTCCATTAACGCCTGACACAGCGCCTCACGCTGCGCCCAGCGTTCAGACTGCAACAGCGCCAGCGCGGCGCCGGGCGACCCCGCATTCAGACGTAGCGCCGTGAGCAATGCTTCTTGTGACGCCGTCACTTCTCGCGACAGCCATGACATCGCATACGATTCGGACGGCGGCGCCAGATGATGCAGCCGGCAGCGGCTGCGTAATGTCGCCAACAGACGAGCAGGCTCCGGGCTGGCAAGGAAAAACCAGGTTTGCTCCGGCGGCTCTTCCAGCGTTTTGAGCAACGCATTGGCGGCGGCGTCGGTTAATAGCGCCGCATCCGCAATCCACACCACCTTCGCGCCGCCCAGACGGGAGTGCTCGTACAATTTCTCGCTGACCTCGCGTACCGCATCTACGCCGAGGCTGCTTTTGCCTTTATCCGGCGTCAGCGTGTAATAGTCCGGATGCGTGCCAGCCTGCATAAGCTGACAGCCACGGCAATGCCCACAGCTTTTGTGGCCCTCAGGCTGCTGGCATAACAGATAACGGCTCAGCGCATAGCACAGCGCCTCGTCGCCCATGCCAGGTAAGGCCTGAATCAGTAGCGCATGGTGCCCACGTCCCGCCTGGTAACTTTCTACCAGTTTTTCATAGGCGGGCCGTAACCATGGATACCATTTCATGCCGCTTGCTCCTGCACCCACTTCGTCACCGTGGCGCGAATGTCGCGCATGACGGCATCCAGCGGCTGGGTCGCGTCAATGGTGCGGATACGCGAGTCTTGCGCCGCCAGTTCCAGATAGCGCGCGCGAGTCCGGTTAAAGAAATCAAAAGATTCCTGCTCAATGCGATCCAAATCGCCGCGCGCTCTGGCGCGTTTTAGCCCGACTTCCGGCGTGACATCCAGATACAGCGTCAGGTCAGGGCGAAAATCGCCCAGCACGGCATCGCGTAGTGTCGCCAGCATGGTTTGATCAATGCCGCGCCCTCCCCCCTGATACGCCTGGGTCGAGAGATCGTGGCGATCGCCGATCACCCATATGCCTTGCGCCAGCGCGGGTTTGATTACCGTTTCGACGAGCTGTACGCGAGCGGCATAAAACATCAGCACTTCCGCTTTATCGGTAATCACTTCGTCGCCTACCGATCGAATATCCAACACCAGACTTCTTAGTTTTTCGGCAAGCTGCGTACCGCCCGGCTCACGGGTAAAAATCATATTACGAATACCCAGTTGCTCAAGGGTCTCCACCACCACGTCGCGCGCAGTGGTTTTTCCGGCGCCTTCCAGGCCCTCGATGACGATATAATTACTGCCCATTTTTTTCCTTAAGCACTTTCAGGTACTCCTGCACTGACCGATTATGGCTGGCAAGATTGGTGTTAAATGTGTGACCGCCTTTACCGTCGGCCACAAAATAGAGATACGGCGTTTTCGCCGGATGCGCCGCCGCCTGCAATGACGCTTCGCTGGGCGATGCAATCGGTCCTGGCGGCAGCCCGGTTATGGTATACGTGTTATAAGCCGTCGGCTTTTCCAGATCCGCACGCGACAAGTTACCATTATAACTCGTCCCCATCCCGTAAATCACGGTGGGATCGGTCTGAAGGCGCATACCGATTCTCAGGCGATTAATAAAGACTGAGGCCACCTGATCGCGTTCGCTGGCTACAGCCGTCTCTTTTTCAATAATCGAGGCCATTGTCACCAGTTGGTTCTGATCTTTATAAGGCAGCCCCTCGGCCCGGCCTTTCCAGACAGTATCGACAGCTTTCACCATCTTTTGGTGCGCTCGCTTGAGAATAGCGACATCGCTGGTGTTGGCGGTATACATCCAGGTATCGGGCCAGAACCACCCTTCTACCCATTCCGGATGCGCAAGCTTTAATGCCTGAGCGACAGTGGCGTAGTCATCATCCGGCAATGTATGGCGAATATACGGCGCCTCTCGTAGCTGTTTCAGGTAATCGCTAAGGCGCATCCCTTCCACAAACCGCAACGGGAATTGCGCTTCTTTGCCGCTCTCCAGCAACTCAAGCATCTCCCGTACGGTCATCCCCGGCGTAAAACGGTAAGTTCCTGCTTTAAAGTGCGATAACTCAGGCTCCACGCGCAGCAGCCACTGAAATACCCGGGGGCGGTTAATGATTTTTTCATCATAAAGCTGGTCGCCAAGCGCCAGCCGCCCGGTTCCCGCCTTGAGCGTAAAGATAGTCT
Source organism: Salmonella sp. SAL00670 (assembly GCF_046552235.1). Taxonomy (NCBI): domain Bacteria; kingdom Pseudomonadati; phylum Pseudomonadota; class Gammaproteobacteria; order Enterobacterales; family Enterobacteriaceae; genus Salmonella; species Salmonella sp. SAL00670. The sequence goes on along the minus strand of NZ_JBGDUO010000001.1, from coordinate 407,395 downwards.
CGTTTTTAATAAGTAACGTGCTGTTCGCCAGATGGCGAACTTTCCACATCCCCACGCCCGCAGCAATACCCAGCACAACCAACAGCAGAAGGAAAACGCCTGACAATTTTTTCATAACTAATTCGGATGCTCACAAAATGGGGCTAAAAATTGAAACAGTGTTCGCGAAGAATACGACGTCCCGTGATAGGCGCGTATGGGAATAATCGGCATTAGCGCGTTGCAGATGATAATCTCATCCGCCTGCCTGACTGCCTCCTCTCTCGCCTGTACTTCAAGAACCTGGAAAGGAGATTGCGCCAGTTGGCGTAAACAAAATTGTCGCATAATGCCGTTCACCCCGGCCTGATCCAGACGCGGCGTAAAAACAATGTCGCCTGTACGCCAGAACAAATTAGCCGCACAGCATTCCGTAACCCATCCCTCGCTGTCAAGAACCAGCGCCTCATCGGCGTCCGTCTGCTCAAGATGAGAGCGAATCAACACCTGTTCGAGGCGGTTCAGATGTTTTAATCCGGCAAGATAAGGATTGCGCCCAAGCGGTATGGGACTAAGGGTAAGAGTGATGCCTTGCTTACGCCACTGAGAATAATAAGCGGGATAAGCAGAAACGGAGAGGATTCGGGTAGCTGCCTGACAATTCGTGGCGCTGTATCCCCGGCCGCCGCTGCCACGGCTAATGATCACTTTCAACACGCCTGAATCATGCCCTGTGGCCAACATTGTCATCTCTTGCCGAAGGGTCGCCCAATGGCTAAAAGCGATCCGTAATTTTTCACAGGCAACCTGCAAGCGCTGAAGATGCGCTTCCAGATGGCAAATGTTGCCATCAACAATACGTGCGGTCGTAAAACTGCCATCGCCGAACTGCGTCGCCCGGTCGCTTACAGCAAGTTGATCCTGCGCATGGCCATTAATTAAAAACATAGTGGCTCCTTATCCGTCGCCTGCTAGTGTGGCAGGATGAATAACGCAGAACAAGAGGTGATATGCCTGATAAAAAAGGCCCGACAAGCGGACCTTTTTATTAATGTCTGTCTCTGGCTTAACTTAGATCTTTTTAAAAATCAAGGAACCGTTAGTTCCGCCAAAGCCAAAGGAGTTACACAGAGCGTACTCCAGATCGCTGACCTGGCGCGCTTCATGCGGCACGAAGTCCAGATCGCAACCTTCATCCGGGTTATCCAGATTAATGGTTGGCGGAATGGCCTGATCGCGTAGCGCCAGAATAGAGAAAATAGACTCTACTGCGCCTGCGGCGCCCAACAGATGGCCGGTCATCGATTTGGTCGAGCTCACCATCACTCGGCTTGCAGCATCGCCAAAGACTGACTTAACTGCCTGCGTCTCAGCTTTGTCGCCGGCAGGCGTCGACGTGCCGTGCGCGTTGACGTAGCCAATCTGAGCAGGCTCAATCGCGGCATCACGCAACGCGTTAACCATCGCCAGCGCAGCGCCTGCGCCATTTTCCGGCGGCGACGTCATATGGTAAGCATCGCTGCTCATACCAAAGCCGACGATTTCAGCATAGATTTTCGCACCACGCGCTTTTGCATGTTCGTACTCTTCAAGCACCAACATACCGGCACCGTCGCCCAATACAAAACCATCGCGTTCTTTATCCCACGGACGGCTCGCCGCCTGTGGGTTATCGTTGCGGGTCGACAGCGCGCGCGCTGCGCCAAAACCACCTACGCCCAGCGGCGTACTGGCTTTTTCTGCGCCACCTGCCACCATCGCGTCCGCATCGCCATAGGCGATGATACGCGCGGCATGGCCGATGTTATGCACGCCTGAAGTACAGGCAGTCGCAATAGAGATGCTTGGCCCACGCAGGCCATACATGATAGTCAGATGGCCTGCTACCATGTTAACAATCGTCGACGGGACAAAGAACGGGCTAATCTTACGCGGTCCGCCTTTTACCAGCGAACTGTGGTTTTCTTCGATCAGACCGAGACCACCGATACCGGAGCCGATAGCGGCGCCAATACGGCTTGCGTTCTCTTCCGTCACTTCAAGGCCAGAATCCTGCATGGCCTGTACGCCAGCGACAATTCCATATTGAATGAAGGCATCCATCTTGCGCTGTTCTTTGCGCGAGATAATGTCATCACAGTTAAAATCCTTTACTAAGCCAGCAAATTTCGTTGCATAGGCGCTAGTATCGAAATGGTCGATCAGGCTGATGCCACTCTGACCGGCAAGGAGAGCTTTCCAGGTAGACTCTACGGTATTGCCGACAGGAGACAACATGCCCAGTCCGGTCACAACTACACGACGCTTAGACACGGTTGTCCTCCAGGGAGGGAAAATGATTCTAGTGGGACAAAAAGATAAAACTCAGGCGGTCGAACGACCGCCTGGAGATGTTCACTTACGCCTGGTGGCCGTTGATGTAATCAATGGCAGCCTGAACGGTGGTGATTTTCTCAGCTTCTTCGTCCGGAATCTCAGTATCAAACTCTTCTTCCAGAGCCATTACCAGCTCAACGGTGTCAAGAGAATCTGCGCCCAGGTCTTCAACGAAAGAAGCATTGTTGGTTACTTCTTCCTGCTTAACGCCCAGCTGTTCGCCGATAATTTTCTTAACGCGTTCTTCGATAGTGCTCATACTCTTAAATTTCCTATCAAAACTCGCTTTCGCGATGGTTTTCGTAGTGTATAAAATGTTGAAAAATTTGCAACTAAATCCCGGCAGGTCTTACCACGATTTTACGTTATTTTGCGGCCTTTCGCCCTAATAACGCAAATATTTTTCAATCGTGATTAAACCATGTACATTCCGCCGTTGACGTGCAGAGTCTCACCAGTGATGTAACTCGCTTCGTCAGAGGCTAAAAATGCAACCGCACTGGCGATTTCCTGAGCGCCGCCGAGGCGACCCGCAGGCACCTGCGCCAGGATACCCGCACGCTGATCGTCAGACAGCGCACGCGTCATGTCCGTTTCAATAAAACCCGGAGCCACAACATTGACAGTAATACCACGGGACGCAACTTCACGCGCCAGTGATTTACTGAAACCGATCAGGCCCGCTTTCGCCGCAGCGTAGTTTGCCTGACCTGCATTTCCCATGGTACCAACCACAGAACCAATAGTGATAATGCGACCACAACGCTTTTTCATCATAGCGCGCATTACCGCTTTTGACAGGCGGAAAACGGATGATAAATTGGTTTCGATAATATCGTTCCACTCATCATCTTTCATTCGCATCAACAGATTATCACGAGTGATACCGGCATTATTAACCAGGATATCCACTTCACCAAATTCTGCGCGAATATTTTCCAGAACAGATTCAATAGATGCAGGATCGGTCACATTCAGCATCAAACCTTTCCCGTTAGCACCTAAATAGTCGCTAATGTTCTTCGCACCATTTTCACTGGTCGCAGTCCCGATAACTTTCGCGCCGCGGGCAACGAGAGTCTCTGCAATTGCGCGGCCTATGCCACGGCTTGCACCAGTCACCAGCGCAATCTTTCCTTCAAAGCTCATGGTTTTCCTCTTTTATTGCGTAAGTGCCGCAGACAGCGCCGCCGGCTCGTTCAGCGCCGACGCTGTCAGGGTGTCGACAATACGTTTCGTCAGACCAGTGAGGACTTTACCTGGACCCACTTCATAAAGATGTTCAACGCCCTGCGCCGCGATAAATTCCACGCTCTTCGTCCACTGTACCGGATTGTACAACTGGCGAACCAGCGCATCACGGATAGCGGCGGCATCGGTTTCACATTTCACGTCAACGTTGTTTACTACCGGCACCGTTGGCGCGCTAAAGGTAATTTTGGCTAATTCAACCGCCAGCTTATCTGCCGCTGGTTTCATCAGCGCGCAGTGCGACGGTACGCTCACCGGCAGCGGCAGCGCGCGTTTCGCGCCAGCGGCTTTACAGGCTGCGCCCGCACGTTCTATCGCCTCTTTATGCCCGGCGATAACCACCTGTCCCGGCGAGTTAAAGTTAACCGGCGAAACAACCTGCCCTTCGGCAGATTCTTCACAGGCTTTAGCAATAGAGGCATCATCCAGCCCGATGATCGCAGACATGCCGCCAGTGCCTTCCGGAACCGCTTCCTGCATGAATTTACCGCGCATTTCCACCAGACGAACGGCATCAGCAAAGTTGATGACGCCAGCGCAAACCAGCGCGGAATATTCGCCCAGGCTGTGACCTGCCATTAACGCAGGCATTTTACCGCCCTGCTGCTGCCAAACGCGCCAAAGCGCGACGGAAGCGGTTAATAACGCCGGCTGCGTCTGCCAGGTTTTATTCAGTTCTTCCGCTGGACCTTGCTGGGTGAGCGCCCACAGATCATATCCCAGAGCCGCAGAAGCTTCAGCAAACGTTTCTTCTACGATAGGGTAATTTGCCGCCATTTCGGCCAACATCCCAACGCTCTGAGAACCCTGACCGGGGAACACAAATGCAAATTGCGTCATGTTTAAATCCTTATACTAGAAACGAATCAGCGCGGAGCCCCAGGTGAATCCACCCCCGAAGGCTTCAAGCAATACCAGCTGACCGGCTTTAATTCGCCCGTCACGCACGGCTTCATCCAGCGCGCACGGCACAGAAGCCGCGGAGGTATTGCCGTGCCTGTCCAGCGTGACGACGACATTGTCCATCGACATGCCGAGTTTTTTCGCTGTCGCGCTAATGATACGCAGGTTAGCCTGATGCGGCACCAGCCAATCGAGTTCTGAGCGATCCAGGTTATTAGCCGCCAGCGTCTCATCGACAATATGCGCCAGTTCAGTGACCGCCACTTTAAAGACTTCATTGCCCGCCATTGTCAGGTAAATCGGGTTATCCGGATTTACGCGATCGGCATTCGGCAGGGTCAGTAATTCACCGTAACGGCCATCGGCATGAAGATGAGTGGAGATAATACCCGGTTCTTCAGAAGCGCTCAGTACGGCCGCGCCTGCGCCATCGCCGAAAATAATGATCGTACCGCGATCGCCAGGATCGCAAGTGCGGGCTAATACATCGGAACCGACCACCAGCGCGTGTTTAACCGCGCCGGATTTAACGTACTGGTCGGCGATGCTTAACGCGTAGGTGAAACCTGCGCACGCTGCCGCGACATCAAACGCCGGGCAACCTTTAATACCGAGCATACTTTGAATCTGACATGCCGCGCTTGGAAATGCATGCGTTGCTGATGTGGTAGCCACCACAATCAAGCCAATTTGGTCTTTATCGATCCCCGCCATCTCAATCGCGCGATTCGCAGCGGTAAAGCCCATCGTCGCGACAGTTTCATTCGGCGCGGCGATATGGCGTTCACGAATACCTGTACGAGTGACAATCCACTCGTCAGAGGTCTCAACCATTTTTTCCAGATCGGCGTTAGTCCGCACTTGTTCGGGCAGATAGCTGCCAGTACCAATAATCTTCGTATACATGTACGCTCAGTCACTTTTCGGTTATATACCGTTACCTGTAAACGTCTGGCACGCTGGCGGCGCCGGGGAGACAACGATATTATCTGTGCGCCCGCAGGTTTACGCCTTTGCCATCGTCCAGCGGTTCAAATCCGGCTGGGTATACAGATTCCAGGCGAGCGGCAATTCGCTGAGGAACTTGTCGCTGCACCGCCTGCACTGCCTGTTCAATCGCGACTGCAAATGCTCGCTGATTGGCCGCACCATGACTTTTTATCACCGTGCCGCGCAATCCTAACAGACAGGCGCCATTATACTGGTCGGGGTTGAGGTGACTGAATCGCCTCGTCAGGCTTTTTTGTAACCAACGTTTTAATAACAGCAGCCACCACGACCGTTTTTTCCCCTCGCCCTGTGATTTCAGCAGTGAAAGGAACATTCTGACAACCCCCTCCATCGTTTTAAGTGTGACATTGCCTGTAAAGCCGTCACACACCAGTACATCGGTTTTTCCCGTCAGTAACTCATTCGCCTCAAGGTAGCCGATGTAATTGATGGTTGGGACTGTTTTTAACATTAAAGAGGCTTCGCGAATACTGTCGAGGCCTTTGGTTTCTTCTTCCCCGATATTGAGTAGCGCCACGCGGGGATTTTTGATCCCGACGACTTCTTCCGCCAAAACGGCGCCCATCACGGCAAACTGCACCAGCATGGTACTGTCGCAGTCGACGTTGGCCCCCAAATCAAGCACTACCGTTTTGCCCTTTTGCTGGTGCGGTAATACCGTCACCAACGCCGGACGCTCAATCCCCTCAAGAGGCTTGAGTAATAATTTCGCCAGCCCCATCAGCGCCCCGGTATTACCGGCGCTAACGCAAGCTTCGGCTCGGCCTTCTTTCACAAGCTCCAGGGCCACACGCATGGATGTCCCGCGACTGGCGCGGATCGCCTGCGAAGGCCGGGCATCACTGGCAATAACTGACTGTGCAGGGATAATCTGCAGACGCGAACGTTGTTCAAAGTCAGCTTTGGCAAGTAATGGCGTGATAATATCGGGATTCCCGACTAAAAGAAGAGTGAGCTGCGAATTAGCGTTCAGTGCCTGCAATGCTGCAGGCACCGTCACGGAAGGACCAAAATCGCCCCCCATGACATCTAACGCCAGGGTTAGACGTGTCAAGGTATCGTCGCTGCCTGGTTCGGTGTTCTCCGCTTACGCGGAGAAATCCTCACTAAGCTTTATCACGCTTGTACTCTTCGGCTTTTACACCACAGGCACGCCTGTGATGCAAAAGGCATCGAGTATCGCGCGATTACTTAGCGATGACCTTACGGCCGCGGTAGTAACCGTCGGCAGTGATGTGGTGACGCAGGTGTTTTTCACCAGAAGTTTTGTCTACAGACAGGCTGGTGACTGCGGTCAGAGCGTCATGGGAACGACGCATGCCACGTTTGGAACGGGTTGGTTTATTCTGTTGTACGGCCATGGACCTTACTCCTCAATTACGGTTTATCCCTGCGTCCGCGGGGAAGACCTATTACTTACGCTTTAAGCTGGCTAATACGGCAAATGGGTTTGGCTTTTGCGCTTCATCAGGCAGTTCGCCAAAGACCATGTCCGCCTCGGACACTTCACAGTGTTCAGAATCATGCACCGGAACTACCGGCAAGGCGAGGATGATTTCATCTTCAACCGTCGCCAGCAGATCGATTTCGCCGAATTCGTTTACCTCAATCGGCTCATACGCTTCCGGCAGTGCTTCAGCCTGCTCGTCGGAACGGACAGGGCTAAAACAATACGTTGTGTGAACCTGATGGGTAAACGGTTTCCCGCAACGCTGGCATTCGAGCGACACCGTAACGACCGCATCGCCGGTTAAAACGGCGAGACGCTGGTTATCGATAGCGAACGACATGGAGCATTCCACATCACTGTCCACACTGACTACAGATTCGGCAACGCGCTCAACCTGATCGGGGGTATAGATACCCTGGTAATCAAGGCGTTTTTGAGCGGTACGAACCGGATCAAGAGTCAGGGGTAATTTTACCTTTTGCATAGGGCGCGCATATTAACTTCGTAACGTCATATAGTCAAAGAAAAAGGCAGCCTGCGGTTGCCTTTTGCCAATAATTCGCACACATTGCGGGCTACAGACTTATTTTCGCTCAAGACGAGTCAGTATGACAGGCTTGAAGACCGAAGAGCATAGTTTAAGATGGCTCTCATCATTACGCTATATCTGAGGGAAAAAATATGCCCCGTCTCATCCTTGCGTCTACCTCTCCCTGGCGTCGCGCGCTGCTGGAAAAGCTGACGATTCCTTTCGAATGCGCCGCGCCGGATGTTGATGAAACCCCCATGCCGGGCGAAGCGCCGCGTCAGTTGGTGCTGCGGCTGGCGCAGGCGAAGGCGCAATCGCTCGCCGCGCGTTTCCCGAATCATTTGATTATTGGCTCCGACCAAATTTGTGTTCTGGACGGCGAAATCACCGGCAAACCGCTGACGGAAGAAAAAGCGCGTCAGCAATTAGCCAAAGCCAGCGGAAATATTGTGACGTTTTATACCGGACTGGCACTGTATAACTCCGCCTCCGGGCACTTACAAACCGAAGTGGAGCCTTTTGACGTTCATTTTCGCCATTTAAGCGAAGCGGAAATAGACGACTATGTCCGTAAAGAGCATCCGCTGCACTGCGCGGGAAGTTTTAAAAGCGAAGGTTTAGGCATTGCATTATTTGAGCGCTTAGAGGGCCGCGATCCGAACACGCTGATCGGCTTGCCGCTTATTGCCCTGTGCCAGATGCTGCGACGGGAGGGCTTCAACCCGCTACAGCAGTAAACGGCCTACTCTGTAGGCTTTTCAAATACCGCTAAAAGCCGTTTCTGCACGTGTAGGTAATTATCTCCCGTTTATTGGGGAGCAGTTTCGACCGCTTCCAGTTCTAACCAACTGGAAAGCGCTTGTTGTGAACAATTTAGCGCCTGCCGATCTTCACTCTCTTCGTGCGGGCCCGTTTCCTGGTCAATCCATTCACCGACCAGAAAAAAAGCATTGGCATTACGAACCGATGTACGGTGCGTTTTATCCCATAGGGTATCAACAGCGGTATACGTGTGCGTTAATGAATTCCCCATCTCAGTTCAGTTTTGTAAAAACACATGTTCTCAATACTCGCCTGACGCGCTCTACGGCGTCAAAAACGGCTTACGAACTTATTCTCGCGAGCAACTCTCAGGACGTTTACTGTCCTGAAACCTTCCCCTTGCGACTCGTTAAATTCCATCTCGCGATGAGTTTACGCCCCCCTAACATTGCTTCACCTCACGACACATTCCTTTAATTAACGCCGCCAGCATCAGCCGCATCTTGTTGACTATGTATAAATTCAACCATCTGCTGAGTAAGATGGTTTATATCATTCTGCGTAATGAAAAAATTAAATTGTTGATCCTGAAAGTGTTCTTTTGCTGCCAGGTCGGCAAAAACCGCTTTTCCATTCGTTTCAAAGCGGACTTTATTTCCCTGTTTTTGCAGAAACTCGCCCATTGCGACCAGTTGGTCGAGCCGCTTTCCGCACAGAAAATAATAGCGAGTCATCGTCTCATCCAGCGGTGTTACGGTTTTATTCCACGCAGCGTCAAAGACAGGCTTCACATCAGAGGGGAGCTTTAAAGCAGAATATTTTTTTCTGTTTTCACTACTCACATTTTTCAACCGAAGGATAAATCGATTGTTTACGTCACGAGCCACATGTAGCTCGTTCAGGAAAACCAGATTATCACGCTCAGACTGAATAACACCGGTGATCTTATCCTCCTGGCAGGTCTCATACACCACAGCAAAGATTTGCCCGTAGGCAGCTAATAGTACATCGTAGTCATCGGCGTAATGACCAAAAGCCTGACGTTGGGCTGGCGTCAACTCACAGACGCCCACCACGGGAGACGTAATGATTTGCGTATTCAAATACTCAACGAAAGCCCGTCGTGAACTATCGCCCTTCCCTTCGCAACCGGTCAGCATCGCGATCACGAGCGGCACGATAACGTATTTTCCCCAACGCTGAGTAAATGAGCGCATCCAGCTAGTATTGGCCATCTGTTCGTCCTTAAACACGCCGAAATCCGGATCGCAAGAATAAACAGTACACAACGGTAAAAATGCGTCGGATACAGCAAAACAAAAATATTATGAGAAAAGTGAGATTCGGGCAGATAACCTGCCCGAGAGAGGAACTATTTTGCGTTACGCAGCACCTGCAGACAGCGCTTCAGGGCGCTATCCATTGGCGCTTCAATGCGCATGACGTCGCCCGTTCCCGGATGCGTGAACTTCAGCGCCGCGGCGTGCAGAAAGAGACGTTTAAGACCGGTTCCCGCTTCGGTAAGCTGTTGATCAAACTCACGGTCGCCGTAGCGATCGTCGAACGCAATAGGGTGACCGGCATATTGGGTATGGACGCGAATCTGATGCGTACGGCCTGTGACCGGGCTACAGCGCACCAGCGTGGCGAAGGCATAGCGCTCTTCCACCTTGAAGCGCGTTTCTGACGGTTTACCTTCCTGGCTCACGCGGACAATGCGTTCGCCGCTTTGCAGAATGTTCTTTAATAATGGCGCCTGTACGGTTTTAACGTGCGATTGCCACTGGCCGCGCACCAGCGCCAGATAATCTTTCTGCATTCCCTTTTCGCGCAGTTGCTCATGCAGCGAACGCAGCGCGGAGCGTTTTTTCGCCACCAACAGCACGCCGGAGGTATCGCGGTCAAGACGATGCACCAGTTCCAGGAATCGCGCTTCCGGGCGCAATGCCCGCAGCCCTTCGATGACGCCGAAACTTAACCCGCTCCCGCCGTGTACGGCGGTGCCGGAAGGCTTATTCAGCACCAGAATATGGTCGTCTTCATACAAAATGACGTCCGCCAACGCCGCCACTTTTTGCAAATGCGGCGACACGGCCTCTTCTTCGCGTTCAGCAACGCGAACCGGCGGAATGCGGACTTCATCGCCCGCTTCCAGTTTGTATTCCGGTTTAATGCGTTTTTTGTTCACCCGCACCTCGCCTTTACGCAAGATGCGATAAATCATACTTTTTGGTACCCCTTTCAGTTGGGTGCGCAAAAAGTTATCAATGCGTTGCCCCGCTTCGTCAGCGGCGATGGCAACAATTTTTACGGATGGCGTTTCTGTTTTCATGGGGGGCGATTCTAAATAGCCTGTGAGATTCGCGCCACACATTTTTCTATGCTTATAGAGACGTCTACGCCAGCGGATGAACATTTTTCACTGCGGTTTTGCTGGTTATTAAAGCGATTGGCTCGCGCTGGTGAAAAAACTGTGAGTAAGCGGGTGATAAATGGTAAAAGTCATCTTGCTATAACAAGGTTAGCAGTGGAATAATGATGCGGTTTCCGCACCGAAACTTGTTAAAACAAAAAGTTTAGCGGAATAACCCATTTTGTCTGACCGATCATCAACGCAGCAATGGCGTAAGACGTATTGATTTTTCAGACAGTTAGCGGGCTGCGGGTTGCAGTCCTTACCGGTAGATAGGATCTTCTCTGGAGAGTAATGCCCAGGCTGCTTCCCTGATAATTGCGCTGTGTTTCCGTATGAAATACAGGCAACCGACACTCTGCGCCTCTTTGAGCTGACGATAACCGTGAGGTTGGCGACGCGAAATAGTCACGAGGCCATCGGTTCATGCCCGGTAAGGCGTCACCATGCCCGCAGCTTAGTCGTCAACGTAAGAATAATGAGTAAGTTACGATGAAAAGAATGTTAATCAACGCGACTCAGCAGGAAGAGTTGCGCGTCGCCCTTGTAGATGGGCAGCGTCTGTACGATCTGGATATAGAAAGCCCCGGACACGAGCAGAAAAAAGCGAACATCTATAAAGGCAAAATTACCCGTATTGAACCGAGCCTGGAAGCGGCTTTTGTTGATTACGGCGCAGAACGCCACGGTTTCCTCCCGTTAAAAGAAATTGCCCGCGAATATTTCCCCGCTAACTACAGCGCTCATGGTCGCCCGAACATTAAAGACGTGTTACGCGAAGGCCAGGAAGTCATTGTTCAAATCGATAAAGAAGAGCGCGGCAACAAAGGCGCGGCGTTAACCACCTTTATCAGTCTGGCGGGCAGCTACCTGGTACTGATGCCGAATAACCCGCGCGCGGGTGGTATTTCCCGTCGCATTGAAGGCGACGATCGTACCGAGTTAAAAGAAGCGTTGGCCAGCCTGGAACTTCCTGAAGGGATGGGGCTTATCGTGCGTACCGCGGGCGTGGGTAAATCCGCCGAAGCGTTGCAGTGGGATTTAAGCTTCCGCCTGAAACACTGGGAGGCCATTCAGAAAGCCGCTGAAAGCCGTCCCGCGCCGTTCCTGATCCATCAGGAAAGCAACGTCATCGTACGCGCGTTTCGCGACTATCTGCGTCAGGATATTGGTGAAATCCTGATCGACAATCCAAAAGTGATGGAAATGGCGCGTCAGCATATCGCCGCGTTGGGCCGCCCGGATTTTAGCAGCAAAATTAAGCTGTACACCGGTGAAATCCCGTTGTTCAGCCATTACCAGATCGAATCGCAGATCGAGTCAGCGTTCCAGCGTGAAGTGCGCCTGCCCTCCGGCGGCTCCATCGTCATTGACAGTACCGAAGCGTTAACCGCCATCGATATCAACTCCGCCCGCGCGACTCGCGGCGGCGATATCGAAGAAACGGCGTTTAATACCAACCTGGAAGCGGCCGATGAGATTGCCCGCCAGTTGCGTCTGCGCGACCTGGGCGGCCTGATCGTTATCGACTTTATCGATATGACGCCGGTACGTCACCAGCGCGCGGTAGAAAACCGTCTGCGTGAAGCGGTGCGTCAGGACCGGGCGCGTATTCAGATTAGCCATATTTCCCGCTTCGGCCTGCTCGAAATGTCGCGTCAGCGCCTGAGCCCGTCTCTGGGCGAATCCAGCCATCACGTGTGTCCGCGCTGTAGCGGTACCGGCACCGTGCGCGATAACGAATCTCTGTCGCTGTCCATTCTGCGCCTGATTGAAGAAGAAGCGCTGAAAGAGAATACGCAGGAAGTCCATGCCATTGTTCCGGTGCCGATCGCCTCTTATCTGCTTAACGAAAAACGGACGGCAGTGAACGCTATTGAGACGCGTCAGGATGGCGTCCGCTGTGTCATCGTCCCGAACGATCAGATGGAAACGCCGCACTATTCCGTGCTGCGCGTACGCAAAGGGGAAGAAACGCCGACCCTGAGCTACATGCTGCCGAAGCTGCACGAAGAAGCGATGGCGCTGCCTTCTGAAGAAGAGTACGCCGAGCGTAAACGCCCGGAACAGCCTGCGCTGGCGACATTCGCTATGCCAGATGTGCCTCCGGCGCCGACGCCTGTCGAACCGGCGGTTAGCGTCGCCACGGCGAAAAAGGATAATGTTGCCGCCGCGCAGCCTGCCCAGCCGGGTCTGTTTAGCCGCTTCCTTAACGCGCTGAAACAACTGTTCAGCGGTGAAGAAACGAAAGCCGTCGAAACAGCCGCGCCGAAAGCGGAAGAAAAAGCGGAGCGTCAGCAGGATCGTCGCAAGCCACGGCAGAACAACCGTCGCGATCGTAACGAACGCCGCGACACCCGTGATAACCGTGCCGGACGTGACGGCGGCGAGAGCCGCGACGATAATCGTCGTAACCGTCGCCAGACGCAGCAGCAAAATGCGGAAGCGCGCGATACCCGCCAGCAGGAAACGGCGGAAAAAGTGAAAACCGGCGATGAACAGCAACAGACGCCGCGTCGCGAACGCAGCCGCCGCCGCAATGATGACAAGCGCCAGGCGCAGCAGGAAGTAAAAGCGCTTAACCGCGAAGAACAGCCTGTCCAGGAGACCGAGCAGGAAGAACGCGTTCAGCAGGTTCAGCCGCGCCGCAAGCAGCGTCAGCTTAATCAGAAAGTCCGCTTTACCAACAGCGCAGTGGTTGAAACGGTTGACACGCCGGTCGTCGTCGACGAACCACGCCCGGTTGAAAACGTTGAACAGCCCGTTCCAGCGCCGCGTACCGAGCTGGCGAAAGTTGATTTACCTGTCGTTGCCGATATCACGCAGGAGCAGGATGATAGCGTAGAACCTCGCGATAATACCGGTATGCCGCGTCGCTCCCGCCGTTCTCCGCGCCACCTGCGCGTAAGCGGTCAGCGTCGCCGTCGCTATCGTGACGAGCGCTACCCGACACAATCGCCGATGCCGTTAACCGTCGCCTGCGCGTCGCCGGAAATGGCGTCCGGTAAAGTCTGGATCCGCTACCCGATTGTCCGTCCTCAGGAAACGCAGGTTGTTGAAGAGCAGCGTGAAGCAGATCTGGCGCTGCCACAATCGGTTGTCGCTGAACAGCAGGTTATCGCTGCGACCGTAGCGTTAGAACCACAAGCGTCGGTACAGGCGGTAGAAAACGTTGCCGTTGAGCCGCAGACTGTCGCCGAACCACAGGCGCCGGAAGTCGTCGAGGTCGAGACAACGCATCCGGAAGTGATTGCCGCGCCGGTTGATGAACAGCCGCAACTGATTGCCGAAAGCGATACGCCGGTGGCGCAAGAGGTTATTGCTGACGCCGAACCGGTAGCAGAAACCGCCGACGCGTCCATTACGGTGGCTGAAAACGTAGCTGATGTTGTCGTTGTCGAGCCAGAAGAAGAGACAAAAGCGGAAGCGGCTGTTGTGGAGCACACGACAGAAGAAACCGTTATCGCACCGGCCCAGGTGGTGGAAAAGCCGCAGGACGTTGTCTGCGTTGACGACGATCATAACCACGCCAGCGCGCCGATGACGCGTGCGCCAGCGCCGGAATATGTGCCGGAAACCCCGCACCATAGCGACTGGCAGCGCCCTTCCTTCCACTTTGAAGGTAAAGGCGCGGCAGGCGGACACAGCGCCACACGTCACGCCAGCGCCCCGGCGACACGCCCACAGCCGGTAGAATGATGTAAATGTGATACAAAGCCGACCGCCAGGTCGGCTTTTTTATGCCCCTTACAGGGCGATGCCTCACCCCATGGCGTCTTTTAGTCACTCCAGGCGTTTATGAGATCGGGCGGGATAATACGTACGGATGGCGTCGCTACAGGCGCGACAATATGACCACTAACTCAATGACGACTAAAAAAATGCCCGCGCCGGGGTGGATGGCGCGGGCAGACAAAACATATCCAGTTTCGTGATATGTTTCAAAAAGAGGCGTTACCGGTTCAACTGGAAAAGCGACATTCCCTGCATGTCGGTAAACGTTTTATAGGACGCCTGTAATGCCGCCTGTTGCATGACGTAGGAGGAAATGACCGAGTTCCAGTCCACATCTACCAGGTTGCTCATCTGCAACTTCTGTCCCAGCGCACGGTCGCTTCCCAGTGAATCCAGCGTACTGAGTTCGCTCAGTTGCGTTCCCAGTTCCGCACGAACGGTCAGGACGTTATTAAGCGAATTTTTTAAGCCGCGATTGGTTTTATCAATGGCGGCAGCGGCTTTTTCTTTTTCCACGTCATTGCCTTCCACCGGGGTCTTGAGCGCGGCAATTGCCGTATCGAGCATGACAAACAGATTCTTTTCGGAGTCCGAGCCATCCGGTTCCGGCACCGCATTGCTGGTGATGCTATTAAAAATTTGCGCTCCCGTATGGCCAATTACCATCGTGCGTGCGGAATCCACCTGCTGGGTAACACTTTTCTCGCCGCCATGATAACCACCTGTCGCCTGGTCGAATGGCGCCGCTTCCGTTTTATACCCGGCAAAGATATAGCGACCATTGCCGTCAGTGCTGTTTGCCAGGTTCATCAGCTGATCGCGGATGCCCTGTAAATCCGTCGCCAGCGACGCGCGGTCATCGTCGCTTAACGTGCCGTTTCCGGCATAGACGATTTTTTCCTGCGCGGTTTGAATCGCCGTCGTCACCTGACTGAGTACGCTTTCTTCCAGCGACACTTTTTGGGTGGCAAACGTACGCGCCAGGGCGTACTGGCTATTCTGCGCCTGCGCCTGAGAGAGTACTACCGCCTGCGACGCGGCGATCGGATCGTCAGATGGGTTGGTAACGCGCTTACCGGTAGACATCTGCTCGCCCAGCTTCATCCATTCGGCCTGAGAATTAGTGATGCCGCTCATATTTTGTTCGTACATCATCTGGGTACTGATACGCATGTCATCCTTCTCCTTTAGCGAATATTCAATAACGCATCAAACAGCGCATTCGCGGTCTGCAATACTTGCGCATTCGCCAGATAATACTGCTGATAACGCTGCAAATTGCCGTACTCTTCGTCGAGGTTAACGCCGGAAACCGACTGTTGCTGTTTATAAAGCTGTTTAACCACATTCGCCTGCGTGGTGCTGCTGGTTTTCAGCGTTGACGTTTTGTTACCCACATCGCTGACCAACGTGGCGTAAGCATCGTTAAAAGTTTTGTTGCCGCCCACTACATTGCTGTTTTGTAAGTCCAGCAATGCCTGACCATTGCGGTTATCGCTGTCGCCGGTATCCACGTCAGGATCGAGTTTTGACTCAGACGCCATCGCAATCTCGGCTTCATTCGTCACTTTAACGTTCATGTCGACGATAGCATTGCTGACCGGCTTGAGAAGAAAACTGTCGTTTTTCTGTGCGCCGGTCCCTACCGTCACTTTCAGACCGTCAATCTCCAGTTTTCCGTCAGCATCTTTTGTCGCCGTGAAGGTGGTGTTATCCGCAGTGCGAGTAACCTGCCAGTCTGTACCGTCAAAAACAATCTTATAATCCGTCGCCTGAACCTTCGTGCTATCGACCACCTTAGCGGTTAGCGATACCGTTTTATCGGCATTATTACTGTTGCTATATACCACCGGCGAGCCAATGCTAAAGAAGTCTTTCCCTTTATTGCCGTCGGCGTCATAACCTTTGGTATGCTGCGCGTTAAACGCATCGGCAAACGCCAACGCCAACTGGCCCAGCGTATTACGAGTCTGATCCAGATCCTGGGAACGGAACGTCAGTAGCCCGCCGAGCGAACCGGTGTTCAGCAACTTTTCCGGAATTTCGATGTTACCGGCGGCCTCATCGACATAAGCGACAGTCGTTCGCGTCGGGTCGGCGCTGGAGGGAACCGCCGCCAACTGACGCGCCGTCGACCCCTGCACCAGCGTATAGCCATTGGCCATCGTCAGGTTATAGGTGCCGCCGTCCTGTACACTCACCTCGACGCCAACGATCTTGTTAAGCTCGCTAACCAACTGATCACGTTGATCGAGCAGGTCGTTCGGCGATGCGCCCGCGCCTACGCCCGTCATACGGGAGATTTGATCGTTCAGGTTAGCTATCTGCTTCGCGTAATTGTTGATTTGCGCCACGCTGGAGCCAATCGCGATATTGACCTGTTTATCCTGATCGCGCAGATACTGATCGGTGGTTTTGAACTGGTTTACCAGCCCTTCCGCTTTACCAATCAGCGCCTGACGCGCCGCAGGATCTTCCGCGTTACTGACTAACGTTTGCAGGCTGGTAAAAAAACTCTGCAACGAACCAGACAGTGAGCTGGATTTATCGGCCAGCAGGTTGTCGATTTTCGACATCTGTTCATAGCGCGTGGTCAAGCCGCTGCTCTGGTTTTGCGCGCCGCGTAGCTGATTAGTGATAAACGCATCATATTCGCGCTGTACGCCTGAAACGTAAACGCCATTACCTATCCAGCCGCCAGCCCCTAACGTACTGTTTGCCTGCGCCAGAATAGTTGTCTGCCGGGTATAACCCGCAACGTTATAATTGTTGATGTTATTACTGACCGTATTTAACGCGGCCTGCGCGGCGTTAAGTCCGCTCATGGCGTGATTAATCAAGCTGGACATGATGGTTCCTTTTAATCCTTCAATACTCGTTGTTATCGGCAGCGACTACGTGGACTTGAGCAATTTAAAAGAGATTGTCGAGATTCGCGCTGTAGGTTTTGCTGACCTTTTCACTCATCGCTTTCAACTGCTGAATCATGTTGGTCAATTTACGCGCGTAATTCGGGTCAGTGGCGTATCCGGCGTTTTGCAGGGCCACTGCGCCTTGCTCTGCCGTGGCGGCAGTGGTCACGGCAGCGTAGCGTGGGTTACGCGTTAACAGCGCGACATAATCCGATAACGCCTCCAGATACGAGCTATAGACGCGGAATTTCGCTTTCACTTTTTTCGCTTCGCCATTTTCGTATTCAGTGGTGGTGATTTCCGTCACCGGCCCTTTCCAACTGGCGGTCGCTTTCACGCCAAATACGTTATAGCTGGGTTCGCCATTCTCCCGCAGGATTTGCCGCTGCCCCCAGCCGGACTCCAGCGCCGCCTGCGCCAGAATCAGATGATGCGGCACCCCGCTTTGTTCGCTGGCCAGCCTCGCCGGGAGCGAAAGCCGGGCCAGAAAGTCTTTACTGTCGCCGGAGAGCGGCGCATCGCTGCTGTCCGGCGTTTTCGGTATGGCTTTGCGCACCAGTTGGGTCAGCGCCTGATTTTGATAGCTGTTTACCGTCTCCAGGGAGAATTTAAGCGGTACTTGCGGCGCATCATCTGCAGGCATCGTCTGCCCGCCCGTCATCTGTTTAACCATCATATCCGCCAGCCCCAATCCCTTGCCGGCAGTCATCTGCTGGGCGATCTGCTGGTCATACATGCTGGTATACAGACGCGTCTGATCGCTGCTGAATAAACCATCTTTGGGTAAAGCCTCGCGCATACTTTTCAGCATCATCTGCACAAACATCCCTTCCACCTGACGGGCCACAGGACGGATATTCGCCGCCGGGTCCTGGCCCGCTTTCGCTTTCAGTTCGTTCAGAGATTGCGCATCCCAGGCCGCGCTGGCCAGCAATTTACCGTCTCCGATCATCAGATGATTTCCAGTTTGGCGCGTAGACAGCCCGCGCTCTGCATGGACTGCAAAATCGACATCAGGTCCATCGGCGTCGCGCCAAGCGCATTCAGCGCGCGCACTACGCTGTTCAGATTGGCGCTGGAACGCACGCTCTGTAGCGATCCGCCGCTCTGACGCAAATCTATTTGAGTCTGTGGCGTCACCACGGTCTGCCCGCCGCCAAATGGCGTATTCGGCTGGTTGACGTTGAGCTGGCGATTGACTGTCACTGACAAATTGCCCTGCGCCACAGCGCAGCTATCCAGCGTGACTTCCCGATTCATGACCACCGAACCGGTACGCGAGTTGATCACGACTTTTGCATCCTGCGGCGTCACGTTGACTTCCATATTTTGAATGTCCGCCAGAAAACGCACCTGCGAGCTGTTGCCGCTGGGCACGCGTACCTGTACCGTTCGCGCATCAAGCGCAGTGGCGCTGCCGTAACCGCGGGCGCGGTTGATGGCGTCGGTAATTTGCTGCGCCATCGTAAAATCTTCGTCGTTCAATTGCAGATTAATAGTGTTGCCAGCGCCGAACTGAGTCGGCAACTCGCGTTCGATAATCGCGCCATTAGTGATGCGCCCGCCATTAAGCTGGTTAACCTGCACGCTACTGCCGCCTGCGGAAGCGCCCGCGCCGCCGACCAGAATATTGCCCTGCGCCAGAGCATACACCTGGCTGTCCACCCCTTTTAACGGCGTCATTAATAACGTCCCGCCACGCAGACTTTTAGCGTTCCCCATTGAGGAAACGACGACATCGATCGTTTGTCCCTGTCGCGCAAAAGGCGGATACGACGCCGTCACCATCACCGCCGCCACGTTTTTCAACTGCATATTGGTGCCGGTGGGGACCGTAATCCCCAGTTGTGACAGCATGTTATTCAGCGTCTGGGTGGTAAATGGCGTCTGGGTCGTCTGGTCGCCCGTACCGTCCAGCCCGACCACCAGCCCGTAGCCGATCAGCGAGTTTTCCCGTACTCCCTGGACACTGGTCAGATCCCGGATACGCTCGGCGTGCGCCAGAGTGGCAACCAGTGCCAGAACGATTCCTGCAAGAGCTTTAAACACATACACCTCGCTTACATCGGCGACAAATTAAGGAAGAAACGTTGCAGCCAGCCCATATTTTGCGCTTCGTTAATATAGCCGTTCCCGACATATTCAATCCGCGCATCCGCCACCTGTGTCGAGGGAACGGAGTTGCTGCCGCTGATGGTGCGTGGATTTACCACGCCGGAGAAGCGGATGAATTCCGTTCCCTGATTAATCGCGATCTGTTTTTCCCCCACGACGTGTAAATTGCCATTGGCCAGAACCTGATCGACGGTCACGGTCAGCGTGCCGCTAAAGGTATTGCTGGCATTCGCGCCGCCTTTGCCGTTAAAAGAGTTGCCGCCGGAGGCCTCCATATCCGCGCGGGAATTACCGAATAATCCCTGCAGATAACGCGGTACCGTATCAAAACCAAAGCTGGTTTTGCCGTCGCGGCTGGCATTTGCCGACGAGCTTTTACTGGCGCTGACGTTTTCCTGTAACACAATCGTGAGCGTATCGCCGATATTACGCGGTCGACGATCTTCAAAAAGCGGCTGATAGCCATAATTAATCGGCTGCGCAGACTGAAATATGGAGCCATTCGCCACCGGTACCGGGCCAGGTATCGGCTGCGCCGTGGTCGCCCCCTGCACGAGCGGTTTAGCGGGTATCCAGGCGCATCCTGTCAGCGTCGCGACCATCAGGGCCATAACTGGGTAAGCGTGAAGCGCGTATTTTTGCATTACCTTCATCTTCAAAATCAGGGAGCCGGTGGCGTATCCCCACCGGCGGCCCCTTAGAGTTGCGTCAGTTTCTGCAGCATCTGATCGGTCGTCGATACTGCTTTACTGTTAATTTCATAGGCGCGTTGAACCTGAATCATGTTCACCAGCTCTTCCGCCACGTTAACGTTCGACGTTTCGACATACCCTTGATACAACAACCCCGCGCCGTTGAGCCCCGGCGTGCTTTCGTTCGGCGCGCCGGACGATTGCGTTTCGATATAGAGGTTCTCGCCGATGCTTTCCAGCCCGGTGTCGTTCATAAAGGTGGTCAGGTTAAGCTGCCCGACCTGAACCGGCGCGGCCTGCCCCTGCTGGGTCACGCTGACCACGCCGTCGCGGCCAATCGTGATGCTTAACGCGTTGGCCGGAATGGTGATTGCCGGCTGCACCTGAAAACCGCCCGCCGTCACCAGTTGACCATTCTGATCCACCTGGAAAGAGCCGTCGCGGGTATAGGCAGACGTACCGTCCGGCAGCATGACCTGGAAAAAGCCCTGCCCTTTAATCGCCACATCTTTACTGTTGTTGGTCTGCGACAGGTTCCCCTGACTGTGTAGGCGCTCCGTGGCGACCGGACGCACGCCGGTACCGATTTGCAGCCCGGAAGGCAGCGTCGTCTGCTCGGACGACTGCGCGCCCGGCTGGCGGATGGTCTGATACAACAGATCTTCAAATACCGCGCGCTGACGCTTAAAACCATTGGTGCTGACGTTTGCCAGGTTATTGGCAATCACATCCATATTGGTTTGCTGCGCGTCCAGACCGGTTTTGGCGATCCATAATGAACTGATCATAAAATGTCCTGTATTAACTCATCGACAGCAGTTGGTTAGCTCGCCCTTCGTTCTCATCTACGCTGGTGATAACCTTCATCTGCATTTCAAAACGACGTGCGTTGGCGATCATGTCGGTCATCGCTTCAACCGGCTTGACGTTACTGCCCTCCAGCACGCCCGACATAATGCGAATTGACGGGTCGGCGGCCAGTACCGCCCCGCGTTCAGCCTGTGCCTCGGCGGTAAGGCGGAATAAACCGTCATCGCTCCGCTGCACCTCATTGCCTTCCGCTTTGACCAGCTTCAGCCGCCCAACTGGCGCCACCGTGTTTGGCGGGTCGCCGGGATTGAGCGCGGAGATCGTGCCGTCTGCCGCAATGGTGATTTCCGACCCTTCAGGAACGGTAATCGGTCCGCCTTCGCCGATAACCGGATGTCCCTGAATGGTTAACTGCCCGGTCGGGCCCACCTGGATATTCCCGTTACGGGTATATCCTTCAGCGCCATCCGCCGCTTGCACTACCAGCCAGCCGTCCTGCTGCAACGCGACATCCAGCGGACGGGAGGTGTAGTCCAACTGACCCGGGGTCATATCCGCCCCCGGCGTCGACGCCGTAACCAGCGTGCGCGTTGCTAAAGAGAGGCCATCAACGGGCACCGCGCGTAGCGCGTTAAGCTGCGCGCGAAAGCCCGGCGTTGAGGCATTAGCCAGGTTGCTGGCCGTTACCGCCTGCTGGTTAAGCGTCTGGCTGGCCGCCCCCATAGCGGTATAAATTGCGTGATCCATTAAGCTATCCCGTCAGGCGCTTAGCGCAGGTTAACCAGCGTATTGAGGATCTGGTCCTGAGTTTTGATGGTCTGCGCATTCGACTGGTAGTTACGCTGCGCGACGATCATATTCACCAGCTCTTTACTCAAATCCACGTTAGAGGCTTCCAGCGCGCCGTTCGTCAGCTTACCGAAGTTGCCGGAACCGGCAGTCCCCAGCAGCGCTACCCCGGAAGCCTGCGTCGCCGCCCAGACGTTATCGCCCTGGGATGCCAGACCTTCGTTATTGGCGAAGTTAGCCAGCACAATCTGCCCCAGCACCTGCTCCTGCTCGTTGGAGTAGTTGCCAACTACGGTGCCGTCGTTGTTAATCTGGTAGCTCACCAGGTCGCCAGGCTTATAGCCGTTTTGATTGGTGGCGACGATGTTGTTAGCCCCGGTGTTCTGCTGCATGGAGTTAAGGAAGCTGAGGGAGAAGGTGGCCGCTGTCGCGCCATTAATCGTACCGGTGGTGATGTTCACCGTACCGCCAGACTCCAGAATCCCGTTTTCATTGAATTTCAGCGTAGTGGACGCCGTTGTTGGCGCAGTGGCTGCAGGATCGCTGCTGTCATGGGTGTACACGGCCCATTCATTATCTTTGGTTTTCACAAAATAGACGTTCATGTCATGGGCATTACCCTGGCTGTCATAAACGGTGACGGTGCCTTTTTTGTTATACGAATCCGCATCACTCACGCTAAAGGGCGTTTTAGACGGTACAGGGTCCGTTGAGTTCAGGTTGATCTGCATTGACGCGGTGGTGGTCGATTTCGCCGCCATCAGCGTGTTCGGAATGGTGATCGGCGCAGGATTCGCCCCCTGCTGAATGGTCGGCGGCGTACCGGTGGCCGGATAGCCGGTCAACTGCATCCCCTGCATATTGACCAGGTTACGGTTCTCGTCCAGTTTGAACTGGCCGTTGCGGCTATAGAACACGGAACCGTTGCTGTCTACCAGGCGGAAAAAACCGTTCTGGCTAATCGCGACATCCAGCCCGCGCCCGGTGTTCGTTGTCGTACCGTCGGTAAAATCCTGGGTAATCCCCGCCACTTTTACGCCCAGCCCCACTTTGGAACCGGCGAACATATCGGCAAATGATGCCGTACCGGACTTAAAGCCATAGGTGGCGGAGTTGGCGATGTTATTACCGATAACATCAAGGTTGGTGGCCGCAGCGTTCAGGCCGCTAACCGCTTGAGAAAAAGACATGACTGACTCCTGATAAGTGTAAGGGCTTAGATTATTTGCCGAACTTCGTCGAGTGTGGTGGTGCCATAGGTACCCAGATCCAACAGGTTGCCGTTACTGCCCTTCGTCACGCCCTGTACCAGAGCGAATTGCAGCGGCTGCGCCACCAGTTGCGTCCCGCCATTGCTGGCGGTAATCGCAATGTTGTAAGAACCATTCGGTACCGTTGTTCCGTCCGTTTGCTTACCATCCCAGGTAAAGGTGTGTACCCCGGCTCGCAACTCACCGATCTCCAGCGTCCGTACCACCCGGCCATCTTTATCGGTAATGGTTGCCGTCACTTTGTCCGCAGGCTGTTGCAATTCCACGCCAAACGGCGTCGTGGACGTCACGGCCCCTTCTTCCGCGCCTTTACCCGCCAGAATTGTGGTGCCAGGCACCATAACGCCATGTCCAATCAGCGTGGTCGCCTGTAGGGACTGACTATTATCGATTTGCCCGGAAATAGCCCCCAGCGTCGTATTCAGTTTTTCAATGCCGCTCACGGTACTGATTTGCGCCAACTGTGTCGTTAACTCATTATTTTGTAATGGGTTAGTCGGGTCCTGGTTCTTCAATTGCGCGACCAGTAAGGTCAGGAAACTGCTTTGCAGATCGGCAGCGTTGCTTCCGGTCATCGACCCGCTGCCGGTCGTCGTTTTGACGCCCGTGTTGGTCGGGTCATTCATATTTACGGCAATAGACATACGCGCCTCCTTTACTGGCCTAATGTCAGCGTTTTAAGCATCATGCTTTTTACGGTATTCAGGACTTCGATATTTGCCTGATAGCTGCGCGAGGCTGACATCGTGTTGACCATTTCGCCGACCACATCGACGTTGGGCATTTTGACGTAACCATTAGCGTCCGCCAGCGGGTTGCCTGGCTCATAAACCAGCTTTTCCGGTGCCTGACTTTCAATCACGCTGGCGACCTTTACCCCGCCAGTGGCTTGACCCGGCGCGGCGTCCACCTGAAAAACCACCTGTTTGGCGCGATAAGGCTGTCCGTCCGGGCCGGTGACGCTATCCGCATTCGCCAGGTTACTGGCCGCAACGTTCAACCGCTTGGACTGCGCGGCAAGCGCCGATCCGGCAATATCAAAAATGTTTAACAGCGCCACGAATTAGTTTCCTCCCTGTAGCACATTCATCATGCCTTTGAGTTGGCTACCCAGAACGGTAAGCCCCATCTGATATTTGAGACTGTTATCCGCAAACTGCGTACGTTCCCTGTCCATATCTACGGTGTTACCATCCAAAGAAGGCTGATCGGGTACGCGGTAAAGCAGATCCACTGCGGGAGAAGAGACCGCCTGGGCGGGAATATGGTGAGAGGAAGTCAACGTTAACGCGACGCCGCCGGTTTCTTCCCGTCCACGCACCATCACCTTTTTTAACTCACTGGCAAAATCAATATCGCGCGCCTGATACCCCGGCGTATCGGCATTGGCGATATTCGCCGCTAATATTTCCTGACGTTGCGCGCGCAGATTTAGCGCTTCCTGCTGAAATCGTAAGGCGGCATCGAGCCTGTCGAGCATATCTCCTCCGCAAATGGCAAAATTCAGCCGACAGCTTAAATGCCTTCATGCGCGCGTTATCGCCGGAATAAACGCAAAATGCGTCGCTATTTATTGCGTTGATGCCTGCTTCACACGGGTAGAATCCTGTCATGACATCAACCAGGGGGAAGTACCATGCAAACGTTAAAACGAGGATTCGCCGTGGCGGCTTTGCTGTTCAGCCCCCTGACAATGGCGCAGGACATCAACGCCCAGCTGACCACGTGGTTTTCCCAGCGTCTGGCTGGCTTCAGCGACAAGGTGGTTGTCACGCTCCGTTCATCGCCCAATCTGCTACCGAGCTGCGAACAGCCAGCCTTCAGCATGACGGGCAGCGCGAAGCTGTGGGGCAACGTCAATGTGGTGGCGCGCTGCGCCAATGAAAAACGTTATTTGCAGGTGAATGTGCAAGCGACCGGCAATTATGTCGCCGTTGCCGCGCCCGTCGCGCGCGGCGGAAAATTGACGCCGGCCAACGTCACGCTAAAACGTGGCAGGCTGGATCAGTTACCGCCGCGGACGGTACTGGATATCCGTCAGATTCAGGATGCCGTCAGTTTGCGCGATCTCGCACCCGGGCAGCCGGTACAGCTTACGATGATACGTCAGGCCTGGCGCGTCAAAGCGGGGCAACGAGTACAGGTCATCGCCAATGGCGAGGGGTTCAGCGTCAATGCGGAAGGTCAGGCGATGAATAATGCCGCCGTCGCGCAAAATGCGCGCGTGCGCATGACATCGGGTCAAATCGTGAGTGGAACCGTCGATTCTGATGGGAATATTCTTATTAACCTATAATTGTGTAAAGATTTTGTCGCGGCTGCCGATGAGATATTCAACCATGATGGTAGCTGGCCGCTACAACGTAACCCTCGATGAGGATAAATAAATGAGCATTGACCGTACCTCACCTTTGAAACCCGTTAGCACTGTCCAGACGCGCGAAACCAGCGACACGCCGGTACAAAAAACGCGTCAGGAAAAAACGTCCGCCGCGACGAGCGCCAGCGTAACGTTAAGCGACGCGCAAGCGAAGCTCATGCAGCCAGGCGTCAGCGACATTAATATGGAACGCGTCGAAGCATTAAAAACGGCTATCCGTAACGGTGAGTTAAAAATGGATACGGGAAAAATAGCAGACTCGCTCATTCGCGAGGCGCAGAGCTACTTACAGAGTAAATAAGCGTATGACTCGTTTGTCAGAAATACTTGACCAGATGACCACCGTCCTGAATGACCTGAAGACGGTGATGGACGCCGAGCAACAACAGCTTTCCGTAGGCCAGATTAACGGCAGCCAGCTACAGCGTATTACAGAAGAAAAAAGCTCGTTGCTGGCGACGCTGGATTATCTGGAACAACAGCGCCGTCTGGAGCAGAACGCGCAGCGTAGCGCAAACGATGACATTGCAGAGCGCTGGCAGGCGATTACCGAAAAAACGCAGCATCTTCGCGACCTCAACCAGCACAACGGCTGGCTGCTGGAAGGGCAAATCGAGCGTAATCAACAGGCGCTGGAGGTGCTGAAACCTCACCAGGAGCCGACCTTGTACGGGGCTGACGGTCAGACTTCCGTCTCTCACCGCGGCGGTAAAAAAATTTCTATCTAATCATTGCCGGATGGCGACGTTGCGCCTTTCCGGCCTGAATGCCTTGTAGGCCTGATAGCACAGCGCTATCAGGCACTGAATTTACGCCGTCCGGCGAACAAACTCTTTCACTTTAAAGCCCAGCACGGCAAGCGCGGCGAAATAGGCCGCAATACCCGCGATCACTACCGCCATCAAACGTAGCAAACGCCATAACATCGACCCTTGCGACCACTCCGGCATAATATGCAACACGCCGAACAATACGGCGGCCATCACCAGTACGGAAATGATCAGACGCATCAGGAACCACATCCAACCCGGTTGTGGCGTAAAGATATTCTGTTTGCGCAGTTGCCAGTACAGCAGCGACGCATTGAGACATGCCGCCAGACCAATAGAGAGCGACAGCCCGGCGTGTTTCAGCGGTCCAATAAACGCCAGGTTCATTAACTGCGTCATGATTAACGTCACGATGGCAATTTTCACCGGCGTTTTAATATCCTGGCGAGAATAGAAGCCCGGAGCCAGCACTTTTACGACGATCAAGCCAATCAGCCCCACCGAATAGGCGATTAACGCCCGCTGCGTCATTGCCGCATCAAAGGCGGTGAATTTACCGTACTGAAACAGCGAGACCGTCAGCGGCTTCGCCAGAATGCCTAACGCTACCGCGCTCGGCAACGCCAGTAAAAAGCACAAACGCAGCCCCCAGTCCATCAGGCGGCAGTACTCATCATGATTGCCGCTGGCAAAGCTTTTCGACAATGACGGCAACAGGATGGTCCCCAACGCCACGCCCAGCACGCCGGACGGGAACTCCATCAACCGATCGGCATAGTACATCCATGAAACCGAGCCAGAGGCCAGAAACGAGGCGAAAATGGTATTGATGATAAGGGAAATCTGACTGACGGAAACGCCCAAAATCGCCGGCCCCATCTGTTTGACCACCCGCATCGCCCCGGTGTCGCGAAAGTTAATGCGCGGCAGCACCAGCATACCGATCTTTTTCAAATACGGAAGTTGATACACCAGTTGCAGCACACCGCCGACGGTGACTGCCCAGGCTAACGCCAGCACCGGCGGATTAAAGTATGGCGCGGCGAATAATGCAAAACCGATCATGCTGATATTAAGAAATGTCGGCGCAAAAGCGGGAATAGAGAAGCGATTCCAGGTGTTGAGAATGGCGCCAACCAGTGAAGCCAGCGAGATCAGCAGAATATAGGGAAACGTAATCCGCAGCAGTTGCGTCGTCAGCGCGAATTTATCCGCAGTATCGGCAAAACCCGGCGCGGTTACCATAATCACCCACGGGGCGGCCAGCATACCGGCCACCGTCACGACGGCCAATGCCAGCGTCAACAGGCCGGAAACGTAGGCGACAAAGATCCGCGTCGCTTCTTCACCCTGCTTGCTCTTATATTCCGCCAGGATAGGCACAAAGGCCTGAGAAAAAGCGCCTTCGGCAAAGATCCGGCGTAGTAGATTGGGGAGTTTAAACGCCACAAAAAAGGCGTCGGTCGCCATCCCTGCGCCAAAAATTCTGGCGACAATCGCATCACGGGCAAAGCCCAACACGCGTGAAAACATAGTCATCGAGCTGACGGCAGCCAGCGATTTCAATAAATTCATTTCTTTTGTATTCCAGACCCTGGCGTAAAACTCCTGCATGGCTGATCCATCGACCGGATAACGCAACTTCTGCCGTATCCGGCTGTATCACCGCGCCTGACGGCGACGTTAAAACGTCTTATCAGGCCTTACAGACTCCCCACGGTTTGCCATTATTCACTGTGAAAAGAGGTATTATGTAGAGTGGGCATATATACCCGCCATACTTCGAGCTGCATGTGCGTTAGCTTTTCTGCAACTCGAATTATTGAGGGTATAGTACCTGGATTACGATGAATTACTACCGCCAGATGTTACAGAGGGTTATTCGCTGATGGCGTCCCGCCACAGCGCCTCCACGACGCGCTGGGCCAAAATCGCCTGCTCCCCCGCCGTTTCCGGAACCGTCTGATTTTGTACGCAGTCAATGAAATGCCGCGCGCATCCGACAAAACCACGCTGTTCAAGCGTCGTTTGCCAACTAGGAATGGGTTTGATGAGAATACCCTGCCCGCGCTCTTCGCGCCATTCACGCATATCCGTCACGTCATATAGCCCGCCGTCGGTGACGGCCTGGACCGATTCACGCTGACTTCCGGCGCGCCGGTGCATACTGGTGGTAATTTGTAGTTTGTCGGCGGAAAAATGATGTTCCGCATAGCACATTTCGCCGGACTCGCTGGTGAGCAACGTGCCGCTGGCAAGGCGCGCCTCGCCGCCCGCCAGCCACAGAGCGGTATCCACGACATGCAGATAGTCATCGAGCAAAGTAAAACGTAAGTCGTGCGGCCCGACGCTATCGGTACGATGTTTATCCATACGTAGTGACGCCGCAGTGCCGAGGCGCGTCTTCAGTTCGCGGTACAGCGGCGCGAAACGGCGATTAAAGCCAACCATCAGCGTCAATTTTTTTTGCGCCGCCAGCGCCACCAGCCGTTCGGCATCACGTAGATTTTCCGCCAGCGGTTTATCCACGCAAACATGGACGCCGGCATTGAGAAGTTCGCTGACCACGGCATAATGGCTTGCGGTACTGGAGTGGACGAAGACCGCATCGCAGCCGGACGCTAAATTCGCCAGCGAATCCACATACGGTATGCGCCAGCTTTCGCAGATACGTAAGGCTTTATCCCGCGAAGGAGACCAGGCGCCCTGTAACGTCCATCCGGCGGTGTTGGTTAATACCGGCAGCCAGGCCTTCTGCGCAATACCGCCTAATCCGACAATGCCAATCCGTAATGTTCTCACATTACTCCCCCAGGTGAGCTAACAAAGAATCCAGCCGCTGCTTTAACTCCGCCACTTCGCTTTCCAGCGCTTCGACGCGCGACTGAAGATCGCCCGACGCACTTTCCGGCGCAGACGTCTGGAGAGACAGTTCATCGACGTCGCCGCAAAAAAGGTGCATATAACGGCTTTCGCGCTTACCCGGTTCACGCGCCAGACGGACGACATACGGGCCGTCCTCACGACTGGCAAGCCGTTCCAGCGTGGATTCAACTTCCGTCATATCGCT
The DNA here is from genome assembly GCF_046552235.1 of Salmonella sp. SAL00670. Taxonomy (NCBI): domain Bacteria; kingdom Pseudomonadati; phylum Pseudomonadota; class Gammaproteobacteria; order Enterobacterales; family Enterobacteriaceae; genus Salmonella; species Salmonella sp. SAL00670. The sequence goes on along the minus strand of NZ_JBGDUO010000001.1, from coordinate 378,177 downwards.
GAATTCATGCATCCGCGACGCCCGGCTACGCAACTCGCCGGGCGTTTGCGCGCCGCGCAGCAGCAGCGTAGTGACGAGCGCCACTTCCGCCGCGCTAAGTTTCAGATCGCCAAATTCGGAATTACAGAAGCGCTGTTCATATTTGGTGACGCGGTTGCCAAACCCGCTGACCGTACGCAAAAAGTGGCGTTTCACCAGGTTATCGAGCTGTTCCTGCACCTCTTGTTCCGTCAGGTTCATCACCGGTTCACGGTTGGTTTTCTGATTACAGGCTGTCACCACCCCGTTGACGGAAAGCGGATACTGTTCCGGCGTTGTCACCTGCTTTTCCAGCAGACAGCCAATCACTCGCGCTTCAGTGGCGGTTAATTCATATTTCATCGTTTTCTCCCTTTGCCTCTCATTCCGTAAGCCGCTCAACGCCCCGGCGTCCATAACGGCGTGGTTAACGCCGTCAGGACATGGTCGCGCCATTGTCCATCAATCAACAGATAATCTTTCGCATAGCCTTCTTTTTCAAAGCCAAGCCGCGCCAGCAACGCGCCGCTACGTTTGTTGTGCGGCATATAGTTCGCCATGATACGGTGGATATGCTGAGTGCGCTGCATATAGCGAATCGCAGCGGTTAAGGCTTCAAACATCAGCCCTTGCCCCTGCCACTTTTGCGCAATGGAATAGCCCAGATAACAGGCATGAAAAGAACCGCGCACCACATTGGAAAAATTCGCCACGCCGATAATTTCTTTTTCTTCCGGATCAAGTAGCGCGAAATAGAAGGCGGAGCCCTGTTTGTGAAATTCACCGATCATTCCCAGACGCGCCTGCCATCCTGAAGGATAACAATGACTTTCATCACGGACCGGTTCCCAGGGTTTTAAAAAATGACGATTTTCCGCGTAATAATCGGCCAGACGCCAGGCATCACGCTCATGCACTAAACGTACCACCAGACGATCGGTGGTTAAGCGCACTTTTGGCACGTTACTACGATAGCCAAACATTCTATACCTACTCCTTCCTGTAACGTCTTCAGCACGCCAGTAACATTACTATACCTGCGCAACCAGGCTCTGTGAAAAGCGCAAATCGTCATTTTTTGAATTGCTGCCACATTTTGATGAAAACTCTCGATTAAAAAGGACTTTTGATAAAAAAATATTGTCCCGCTAACGGTAGGAAAAAACGAAACGCCGCCGCAGAATAGAAGACGCTCATCTTTTATTTCCCGGGAGGGGAAATGTCGCGCGTCTCGCAGGCGAGGAACCTGGGTAAATATTTTCTTCTCATCGATAACATGTTAGTGGTGCTGGGTTTTTTCGTCGTCTTCCCGCTCATCTCTATTCGTTTTGTCGATCAAATGGGGTGGGCTGCCGTAATGGTAGGGATCGCGCTCGGCCTGCGTCAGTTTATTCAACAAGGTCTGGGCATTTTTGGCGGCGCCATCGCCGATCGCTTTGGCGCGAAACCGATGATTGTCACCGGTATGCTGATGCGCGCCGCAGGCTTTGCCACCATGGGTATCGCGCATGAGCCCTGGCTCTTGTGGTTTTCCTGCTTTCTTTCCGGTCTCGGCGGTACGCTTTTTGACCCGCCGCGTTCAGCGCTGGTGGTCAAATTAATTCGTCCGGAGCAACGGGGCCGCTTCTTCTCTCTGTTGATGATGCAGGACAGCGCGGGCGCGGTGATTGGCGCGCTGCTGGGAAGCTGGTTGCTACAATACGATTTTCGCCTGGTCTGCGCGACAGGCGCTATTTTGTTCATATTATGCGCCCTTTTCAACGCATGGCTGCTTCCGGCCTGGAAGCTATCAACGGTCAGAACGCCGGTGCGTGAAGGAATGCGTCGCGTCATGAGCGATAAAAGGTTTGTCACCTACGTGCTGACGCTGGCGGGCTACTATATGCTGGCGGTACAGGTCATGTTAATGCTGCCGATTATGGTAAACGATATCGCCGGTTCGCCTGCTGCCGTGAAATGGATGTACGCTATAGAGGCGTGTCTCTCGCTGACGTTGCTCTATCCGATTGCCCGCTGGAGCGAAAAGCGTTTTCGGCTGGAGCATCGGCTGATGGCCGGTTTGCTCGTCATGTCGCTGAGCATGCTCCCCATCGGGATGGTGGGCAATTTACAGCAGCTTTTTACGCTTATTTGCGCTTTCTACATCGGCTCGGTTATCGCCGAACCGGCGCGCGAAACGCTCAGCGCGTCGCTCGCGGACGCGAGGGCGCGGGGAAGCTATATGGGCTTTAGCCGTCTGGGATTAGCCATTGGCGGCGCGATTGGTTATATCGGCGGCGGCTGGTTGTTTGATATGGGTAAAGCGCTTGCGCAGCCTGAACTACCGTGGATGATGCTCGGTATTATCGGTTTCATCACCTTTTTGGCTTTAGGCTGGCAATTTAGTCATAAACGCACGCCGCGCCGGATGCTGGAACCCGGCGCCTGATTTGATACCTGTCGCTATCTCCTCCATACTGGTCAGATACCGACAGTCAAATGGAGGAGAAACGTGAAGCTTTATATTTACGATCATTGCCCTTTCTGCGTTAGAGCCCGCATGATTTTCGGCCTGAAGAACATCCCCGTTGAACTTAACGTGTTACAAAATGACGACGAGGCGACGCCCACCCGGATGATTGGTCAAAAGATGGTGCCCATCCTGCAAAAAGATGATAGTCGCTACCTTCCTGAAAGTATGGATATTGTACATTATGTCGACAACCTCGACGGCAAACCGCTGTTAACCGGGAAACGCAATCCAGCCATTGAAGAGTGGTTGCGCAAAGTTAACGGTTACGTTAATCAGCTACTGCTGCCGCGATTTGCAAAATCCGCTTTCGATGAATTTTCTACCCCTGCGGCGCGCCAGTATTTTATCCGCAAAAAAGAAGCCTCATCTGGCAGTTTTGACAACCATCTTGCGCACTCTGCCGGACTGATTAAAAAGATCGGCGATGATTTACGTTTGCTGGATAAACTCATCGTACATCCTAACGCCGTTAACGGCGAATTATCGGAAGATGATATTCATCTGTTTCCGCTTCTGCGTAATCTGACGCTGGTCGCCGGTATCCACTGGCCGACAAAAGTCGCGGACTATCGCGATAATATGGCGAAGCAGACGCAAATTAATTTACTCTCCTCAATGGCTATCTAACGCCCGCCAGGCGGCACCCCTTTCTTGCCGCCTTTTTCAGCTTTTTCTAGCGGCGCCATGTCCGCTGGCGCGACATGCTGCTTTGTGTCAAGATTAGGGCACAGGCAACATGCTAAGGAACGCCATGAAAAAGTTTTTTTTTGCCGCTGCGCTGGTAGTTAGCGGCCTGTTAGTGGGTTGTAATCAACTTACGCAATACACCATTAGCGAACAAGAAATCAATCAAGCGCTTGAAAAACGGAATAATTTCTCAAAAGATATTGGTCTGCCCGGCATTGCCGACGCGCATATCGTATTGACTAACCTTGTCAGCCAGATTGGTCGGGAAGAACCTAATAAAGTCACCCTTACTGGCGATGCCAGGCTGGATATGAATTCCCTGTTTGGCAGTCAAAAAGCGACGATGAAACTCAAGCTAAAAGCCCTGCCGGTCTTTGATAAAGAAAAAGGCGCCATCTATCTTCAGGAGATGGAAGTAGTAGACGCCACCGTGACGCCGGAGAAAATGCAATCGGTGCTACAAACGCTCCTGCCCTATTTAAATCAGTCTTTACGTAGCTACTTTAACCAGCGGCCCGCTTACGTGTTGCGTGAGGACAGCAGTAAAGGCGAAGCGTTAGCGAAGAAACTCGCGAAAGGCATTGAAGTTAAACCTGGTGAAATCGTTATTCCTTTCACCAATTGATTTCGGAGGGCGCGCTCGCGCCCTTTTTTTACGTGCAAACGAAAACGTTTCCGCTTATCCTTTGTTTCCGGCAAAAAGACTATTCCTCAGCCGGAGCTTATTAATGACTGCACCATCCCAGGTTTTAAAGATCCGCCGCCCGGACGACTGGCACGTTCACCTTCGCGATGGCGACATGTTAAAAACGGTCGTACCCTATACCAGCGAAATTTATGGTCGCGCTATCGTGATGCCGAACCTGGCGTCCCCCATCACGACCGTTGATGCAGCGATCGCCTACCGCCAGCGTATTCTCGATGCGGTGCCCGCCGGGCATGATTTCACGCCGTTGATGACCTGCTATTTAACGGATTCGCTCGATGCCGATGAACTGGAGCGTGGTTTCCATGAAGGCGTGTTTACTGCGGCTAAGCTTTACCCGGCCAATGCCACCACTAACTCCAGTCATGGCGTAACGTCAGTCGACGCTATCATGCCGGTACTGGAGCGGATGGAAAAACTCGGAATGCCATTACTGGTCCACGGTGAGGTGACCCATGCGGATGTTGATATCTTCGATCGCGAAGCGCGTTTTATCGACACCGTAATGGAACCGCTACGCCAGCGTCTGACCACGCTTAAAGTGGTCTTTGAGCACATCACGACCAAAGATGCCGCGCAGTATGTACGTGACGGCAACGACTACCTGGCGGCTACCATTACGCCTCAACATTTAATGTTTAACCGTAATGATATGCTGGTCGGCGGCATTCGTCCTCACCTGTACTGTCTGCCGATTCTAAAACGCAATATTCACCAGCAGGCGTTACGCGAACTGGTTGCCAGTGGTTTTACGCGCGCCTTCCTGGGGACGGATTCAGCGCCGCATTCACGTCATCGTAAAGAGACCAGTTGCGGCTGCGCCGGTTGTTTCAACGCCCCCTCCGCCCTTGGCAGTTATGCCGCCGTGTTTGAGGAAATGAACGCGCTGGCGCACTTTGAAGCGTTCTGTTCACTGAATGGCCCGCAATTCTATGGCCTGCCGGTGAATACGGGGTGGGTGGAACTGGTTCGCGATGAACAACATGTACCGGAAAATATCGCGCTGGCTGATGATTCGCTGGTGCCTTTTTTAGCGGGTGAAACAGTACGCTGGTCAGTAAAAAAATAAAAAATGCGCTTACCTGTTGCTATATATTGGATTTAACTGTATATATATCCAGTATATTCAACAGGGGGCCATTATGCGTATTGAAGTCACTATAGCCAAAACGTCACCTCTGCCTGCCGGTGCGATTGATGCGCTGGCGGGCGAACTCTCCCGCCGTATTAGCCATCATTTTCCTGAGAATTTGGGTAACGTCACCGTGCGTTACGCTACCGCCAACAACTTGTCCGTCATTGGCGCATCAAAAGAGGACAAAGAACGCATTAGCGAGATTCTCCAGGAGACCTGGGAGAGCGCTGATGACTGGTTCATCAATGAATAAAAAATGATATGCAGTGATGTATGTTTGCCGGGTCGCCCCGGCTTTTTTATTTGCGCAACTGATGAATATTTCGCCTGACCGTCAAAATAATTGCACAACATCCTAAAAAAATATGAATGAACTGCCGCTTTATTGTTCATATAATTCTTAAAAAGAGAAATTTATCCTCCGGTCTCTTTAAAAACGCAGTGAATAGCCTTATTAATTGGTATACTGAAGTTGTTTCAGAAGAAAAACACGCATTGAACCTCGAGAACCGTTGTCTTATAACACGTACCAGGGGGGCATGATGGAAAAGAATAATGAAGTCATTCAGACCCATCCGCTTGTAGGATGGGACATCAGCACCGTCGATAGCTATGATGCGCTGATGCTGCGTTTGCACTACCAGACCCCAAATCGTCCGGAACCGGAAGGGACTGAAGTTGGTCAAACGCTCTGGTTAACGACAGATGTAGCCAGGCAATTTATTTCAATATTAGAAGCCGGCATCGCCAAAATAGAATCAGGTGATTACCAGGAAAACGAGTATCGTCGCCATTAGCGTGACGCGCTCCCCCTCTCTCAGGCACCGTAAGGTGCCTCACTTATTTCTGGCTTGTATATCTCAGCGCAGTTATTTACCCTGAAATCATCGCGATAGCAGAGAGAAGCTGATGAAATACGACCTTATTATTATCGGCAGCGGTTCGGTTGGCGCCGCCGCTGGTTATTACGCCACCCGCGCCGGGCTAAAGGTCCTGATGACCGATGCGCATATGCCGCCTCATCAACAGGGCAGCCATCACGGCGATACCCGACTTATCCGCCACGCTTATGGTGAAGGCGAAAAATATGTCCCGCTGGTGCTTCGCGCCCAGGCGCTTTGGGATGAACTCTCCACACACAATGAAGAGCCTATTTTTGTCCGCTCCGGCGTCGTCAACCTCGGCCCGGCCGATTCCGCTTTCTTAGCCAACGTCGCACGAAGCGCGCAACAGTGGCAATTGAACGTCGAGCGCCTGGACGCGACGGCCCTCATGACGCGCTGGCCGGAAATTCGCGTGCCCGATAATTATATCGGGCTGTTTGAAGCTGACTCCGGTTTCCTGCGCAGCGAATTAGCCATTACCACATGGCTTCGTCTGGCCCGAGAGGCAGGCTGCGCACAGCTATTTAACAGCCCGGTAAGCCATATTCACCATGATGATAACGGTGTGACGATAGAGACGAGTGAAGGCTGCTACCACGCCAGCAAGGCGCTGATTAGCGCGGGCACCTGGGTCAAAGCGCTGGTACCGGAGCTGCCCGTTCAGCCCGTACGTAAAGTTTTTGCCTGGTTTAAGGCGGATGGACGTTACAGCACTAAAAACCGCTTTCCGGCCTTTACCGGCGAAATGCCCAACGGCGATCAATATTACGGCTTCCCGGCGGAGAACGACGAGTTAAAAATCGGCAAACACAATGGCGGACAGCTAATACAGGCTCAGGAAGAGCGCAAGCCCTTTGCCGCCGTTGCCAGCGATGGCGCGGAAGCATTTCCTTTCCTGCGTAACGTACTGCCGGGTATCGGCGGTTGTTTACATGGGGCAGCATGTACCTATGATAATTCGCCGGACGAGGATTTTATTATCGATACGCTGCCTGGCCATGAGAATACGCTTGTCATCACTGGACTCAGCGGACATGGTTTTAAATTCGCCCCGGTGTTAGGAGAAATCGCTGCAGATTTTGCGTTGGGAAAAACGCCCTCCTTTGATCTGACGCCGTTCCGGCTGTCCCGTTTTAGCCAATAATTTGTCGGCCCCGTAAAGGGGCTGTTTATTAAGGTAAGCTATGCGTCGTCTCTTTCATTTTCTGATGAATAATATTCGCGAACATTTCATGCTTTACGTTATTCTTTGGTCGCTGCTGGCGGTGATGGATATTGTTTATCTCCTTTTCTTCTGATTGCTTTTCATTGACGTTAACTGACACTTCCTGAAAATTCCTCACTTTTTATTTCATAACGTTGAAGCACGGCAATAATGCCAGTTCCTGCCGTTGCGCGGTTATCAGGGGGAAATATCTCGAAACTTCTGAAGCTGAACCGCAAACAACATCAAAATTATTGAAATAAAAATAAATATCATTCAAATTCTTATTTATAAGTTGCATTCGGCGCTTTTCCACGCCATTTTCATTCTCTCGTGAAATATTCATTGGTGTGTTTATGCAATTTAAAAATACTCCACAGCGTTATGGCGTGGTTTCCGCCGCGCTCCACTGGCTGACCGCCCTGGTGGTCTATGGCATGTTTGCGTTGGGCTTATGGATGGTCACGCTCAGTTATTACGACGGCTGGTATCACCAAGCACCGGAAATACATAAAAGTATTGGCATATTACTGATGATGGCGCTGATCGTGCGTATTATCTGGCGGCTTTATTCTCCGCCGCCCGTTGCGTTGACCAGCTATTCCCGTTTAACGCGCGCTGGCGCCGCCGCGGGTCATCTTCTCCTGTATCTCCTGCTCTTTGCGATAATCATTAGCGGCTACCTGATTTCCACCGCCGATGGTAAACCGATTAGCGTCTTTGGCTGGTTTGAGATTCCGGCCACGCTTACGGACGCGGGCGCGCAGGCTGACATCGCCGGAACGCTGCATCTGTGGTTTGCCTGGTCGCTGGTCATTATCTCGCTCTCGCATGGGGTTATGGCGCTAAAACACCATTTCATCGATAAAGACGACACACTGAAACGTATGACAGGAATGTCGTCATCTGACTATGGAGCTCAAAAATGAAAAAAAACCTGCTGGGATTCACCCTCGCATCCTTGTTATTCACGACCGGTTCCGCCGTGGCGGCGGAGTATAAAATTGATAAAGAAGGCCAACATGCGTTCGTCAATTTCCGCATCCAGCATCTGAGCTACAGCTGGCTATACGGCACCTTTAAAGATTTCGACGGCACGTTCACTTTTGACGAAAAAAATCCGTCGGCAGACAAAGTGAACGTGACCATTAACACCAATAGCGTCGACACTAACCATGCCGAACGTGACAAACACCTGCGTAGCGCGGAATTTCTTAATGTTGCGAAATTCCCGCAGGCAACCTTCACCTCTACCAGCGTGAAAAAAGAGGGCGATGAACTGGATATTACCGGCAATCTGACGCTCAATGGCGTGACTAAACCGGTGACGCTGGAAGCGAAGCTGATGGGCCAGGGCGACGATCCGTGGGGCGGTAAGCGCGCGGGCTTTGAGGCCGAAGGAAAAATTAAGCTGAAGGATTTCAATATAACTACCGATCTCGGCCCGGCCTCACAAGAGGTTGAGCTTATCATCTCAGTAGAAGGCGTTCAGCAGAAGTAACGCCTGGCGAAATGCCGGATAGCGGCCTTTACGCTGCTATCCGGCAAAATATTACTCAGCCGGATCGGGAATGCTCAGTTTGCTATTAAGCCGACCACGCGATTTATTAAAAATTTTGTTGCCGTTCTCGCGACCCGCGCGACGTCGGCGCTGTTCTTCCTCCGGCAAGGCCAACTCTTCACAGCATTGTTCACTACAGCAGCCGTTAAATTTACTGGCGCACTGCGGACACTGGATAAACAGCAGATGGCAACCGTCATTTTTGCAGTTGGTATGGCTATCGCAGGGCGCGCCGCACTGATGGCAATGCGCGATAACCTCATCCGAGATTCGCTCGCCCATTCGCTCATCAAATACAAAGTTTTTGCCGATAAAGCGAACGGGAAGCCCCTGCGCGCGCGCGCGACGGGCGTACTCAATGATGCCACCCTCAATATGCCAGACTTTATTGAAACCGTTGTGTTTCATCCAGGCGCTGGCTTTCTCACAACGAATACCGCCGGTACAGTACATCACTATCTTTTTATCTGCATGTTCCCGCAGCATTTCAACCGCTTTTGGCAACTGTTCACGAAACGTATCCGCCGGGATTTCCAGAGCATTTTCGAAATGGCCAACTTCATACTCATAGTGGTTGCGCATATCAATAAAGACCGCGTCAGGATCGTCCAGCATCTCATTCACATCTGCCGCCTTCAGATAATCGCCGACATTACTGGCGTCAAAACTCGGATCGTCAATACCGTCAGCAACGATACGGTCGCGAACTTTCATACGCAGCACCCAAAATGACTTTCCGTCATCCTCCAGCGCAATATTTAAACGCAGCCCGTCCAGCGCGGGGTCGAACGTATAAAGCTGTTGACGAAAGGTCTCGACCTTGCTTTGCGGCACGCTGATTTGCGCATTGATGCCTTCATATGCCAGGTAAACGCGACCAAAAACGTCCAACGCCGTAAACACCTGATACAACGCGTCCCGCGTCTGTTGCGGCGAGGCGATTGTGAAATATTTATAAAAAGAAATTGTCGTACGCGGCTCGCTTTCCGCCAGCATTTTGGCTTTCAGCTCGTCATTAGAGATGCGGTTGTGTAACACTGGCATGGTGTACGTATCCTGCAATCAGCAAAAAATAAAGTGGGCAGGCATGATAAGGCAAGTCTCGCCAATTTACATCCACACATTTTGCGCTACATTTCCTGCTTTACACTAAATAATTAACAACAATTGTCGATTTAATCGCCACTCTCCTGCTACATATTTTTGCTCAACGCAAAAAGATGCGAGAATACGGGGAATTGTTCGTTGAAAGACAGGATAGAAATGACGAAGTTGCCTAAGTTCTCCGTGGCCTTACTGCACCCGCGCTATTGGTTAACCTGGTTGGGTATAGGCGCGCTTTGGTTGGTCGTGCAACTCCCCTACCCGGTCATCTATAAATTGGGTTGCGCATTGGGCCACCTGGCGCGACGCGTAATGAAACGCCGCGCGAAAATCGCCTATCGCAACCTTGAATTATGCTTTCCGGAAATGAGCGCGCAGGAACGCCACACCATGGTGGTCAAAAACTTTGAATCCGTCGGTATGGGCGTGATGGAAACCGGCATGGCCTGGTTCTGGCCCGATCGGCGAGTGAATCGCTGGATGGAAGCGAGCGGTCTGGAGCATATCCGTGAAGTTAAGGCGCAGGGGCTGGGGTTCATTCTGGTAGGAATACATTTTCTTACCCTTGAGTTTGGCGCCCGCATGTTTGGTATGCATAACCCGGGTATCGGAGTTTATCGCCCGAATGATAATCCGTTGCTCGACTGGTTACAGACCTGGGGACGCTTACGCTCCAATAAATCAATGTTGGATCGCAAAGATCTGAAAGGCATGGTTAAGGCATTGAAAAGCGGCGAATTGATCTGGTATGCGCCGGATCACGATTACGGCCCGCGCGCCAGCGTCTTTGTACCGTTATTCGCCGTCGACCAGGCCGCTACGACCTCCGGTACCTGGATGCTCGCGCGCATGTCTAAAGCCTGTATTATCCCCTTCGTGCCTCGCCGTAAACCCGATGGGAAAGGCTACGAACTGATCATTCTTCCTGCGGAATATTCGCCTCCGCTGGAGAGCGCAGAAGCGACTGCCGCATGGATGAATAAGATTGTTGAGCAGTGCATTATGATGGCGCCAGAGCAGTATATGTGGCTGCATCGCCGCTTTAAAACTCGCCCTGAAGGCGTACCGTCGCGCTATTGACAGGATTGCAGCCGTCAGGCTGCAATTTTTCCCCTCTTTTAGCTTTAAAAGCTCCCCACATTGCGAGGCTGGTAAGGTCGGCGCATAATTATAATTAGTACGCTCATAATTAAATTGATGATAGCGCAAAACGCGCATCATACTGTGGAACGCTATGTCACCCTCTGATGTCCCCATAAACTGGAAACGCAATCTAACCGTTACCTGGCTGGGCTGTTTTTTAACCGGCGCGGCATTCAGCCTGGTCATGCCTTTTCTCCCTCTCTACGTTGAGCAACTCGGCGTAACAGGCCATAGCGCGCTCAACATGTGGTCCGGGCTGGTCTTTAGTATTACGTTCCTCTTTTCAGCTATTGCTTCCCCTTTTTGGGGCGGCCTGGCGGATCGTAAAGGGCGTAAGATCATGCTGTTGCGTTCCGCTCTCGGCATGGCCATTGTGATGCTGTTAATGGGCATGGCGCAAAATATCTGGCAATTTCTGATCCTCCGCGCGTTATTAGGCCTGCTGGGCGGATTTATTCCCAACGCCAATGCGCTCATCGCCACTCAGGTGCCGCGCCACAAAAGCGGCTGGGCGTTAGGGACGCTCTCTACTGGCGGCGTCAGCGGCGCTCTGCTTGGCCCACTTGCGGGCGGTCTGCTCGCCGACCATTACGGCCTTCGTCCGGTCTTTTTTATTACCGCCAGCGTTTTGTTTATCTGTTTTCTGCTCACCTTCTTTTTTATTCGCGAGAATTTCCTGCCGGTGAGCAAAAAAGAGATGCTTCACGTTCGGGAAGTGGTCGCCTCGTTAAAAAATCCCCGCCTGGTGTTAAGCCTGTTTGTCACCACGCTGATTATTCAGGTGGCGACGGGGTCTATTGCGCCCATCCTGACGCTCTATGTGCGCGAACTCGCGGGAAATGTCAGTAATATTGCATTCATTAGCGGGATGATAGCGTCCGTTCCCGGCGTGGCGGCATTACTTAGCGCCCCCCGGCTCGGCAAGCTTGGCGACAGAATTGGCCCGGAAAAGATCCTTATCGTCGCGCTGATTATTTCCGTACTGCTGCTGATTCCAATGTCTTTTGTGCAAACGCCGTGGCAGCTCGCGCTATTGCGGTTTCTGCTTGGCGCGGCGGATGGCGCGCTGCTGCCAGCCGTTCAAACTCTGCTGGTTTACAACTCTACCAACCAGATAGCCGGGCGCATATTCAGTTACAACCAATCTTTCCGCGATATCGGCAACGTCACCGGCCCTCTCATGGGCGCCGCAATTTCCGCGAGCTATGGCTTCCGCGCCGTATTCTGCGTCACGGCAGGCGTGGTGTTGTTCAATGCTATCTATTCATGGAACAGCTTACGACGGCGCAGACTGGCAATAGAATAATTTTTGCGCTTTCATACTTGCAATATTACAGAATCAGCTATTCTTTCCCTAAATACCTCATCAAATCAAAGGGAGACACTGATGACCATGTATGCCACGCTGGAAGAAGCTATCGATGCAGCCCGGGAAGAATTTCTGGCTGACCATCCAGGCCTCGAACAAGACGAAGCGAATGTGCAGCAGTTCAACGTTCAGAAATATGTACTGCAGGATGGGGACATCATGTGGCAGGTCGAATTTTTCGCCGATGAAGGTGAAGATGGCGAATGTCTGCCGATGCTGAGTGGTGAAGCCGCACAGAGCGTGTTTGACGGCGATTATGATGAGATAGAGATCCGCCAGGAATGGCAGGAAGAGAATACTTTGCATGAATGGGATGAAGGGGAATTCCAGCTTGAACCCCCGCTTGATACCGAGGAAGGCCGTACTGCGGCAGACGAATGGGATGAGCGTTAATTACTCATAAGGCCCGTGGTGAATATCGAGCGGCAGTAGCAGTGTATCGAAGATCAGTGAGAAGGGCAGATCGAGGATAGTGATATAGCGCCATGCGGAATCACGCATATCCCACTGCACGCCAGGGTAATACTGGTTGCCGTGTCCTTGTCCGGGGATCGTTCTGCTGATAATACTGCCGCAGCCGCTCAGGGTAATCACCATTATGCTCACCGCGAATATACGCACCTGATACCTCATTTCACTATAAAAATACCGGCATCACGCCGGTATTTTTCACCTCACTCCAGACCTGAAGACCTTATCTCGCTGACGATGTTCGTCCCTGCAACGCCTGCGGATTCAGGACGAGAGACTGATAATGGTTTACCCAGGAAGAGTATCTCTCTGGCGCATTCCAGACCCGATAGTGTAAACGCGCCATCGTCACCGGATCGCTGAGCAAAACCAGACGCCGATCGCGGTTCAGTTTCTCCGGCGTTTCGTTTAGCGCCTGCTCCACATGACGATCGCGGGCTATTTCCAGTACCTTACTGGCGCGGTGACGCGCAGTGGCCATCGCGGTCGCCAGCGCATTAAGCGACGGGTTAAATACCGCATGCATAAAGCCATCGTCCAGAATACGGCGGCGATTCATCTCCAGATATTTATCGGTATCGACCAACACCTGAGGCGGCGAATACTCTTCCGGGATCAGGAACAGCTTCCAGCGTTTGGTGCGTAATCCTACCGTTGAACGACTGGAGATCACCGAAACAAATGGCGACAGAATCAGCGAAAAAACAATCGGCGCCAGCCAGAACAGAAAGCGTAAATCCAGCCACGCCATACCCACCGCCCAGACCAGCCCCAGCAGCAGTTGAGAGCCGTGACGCATAAAGGCTTCTCCCCACGGCGTAGAATCATCGTCGCGTTGCGGTGAGTTCCAGACCACTTCCCAGCCGAGGAACGCGCTGACCACAAACACGGTATGAAACAGCATACGCACCGGCGCCAGCAACACGGAGAACAGCACTTCCAGCAACAGCGACAGCGTAACGCGCCAGAAACCACCATACTCTTTGGTGCCTTTACACCAGATCAGCATAATACTGAGCAGCTTCGGCAGGAACAGCAGCACCATCGTTGACGCAAACAGCGCGATTGCCAGTTCCGGACGCCACTGCGGCCAGACCGGAAAAAGCTGGCGCGGCTGAAGGAAATATTGCGGCTCTGTTAACGCATGAACGACCTGCAGCGCGGTAGAAAGCGCGAGGAACATAAACCATAACGGCGCGGACAGATATGACATTACCCCGGTCAGGAACACGGCGCGATGCACCGGGTGCATTCCTTTCACCAGGAACAGACGAAAGTTCATCAGGTTGCCGTGACACCAGCGGCGGTCGCGTTTAAGCTCATCCAGCAGGTTTGGCGGCAGCTCTTCATAGGAACCGGGGAGATCGTAGGCAATCCAGACGCCCCACCCTGCCCGACGCATTAGCGCCGCCTCCACAAAGTCGTGGGAAAGAATCGATCCGGCGAACGAACCTTCTCCCGGCAGCGGCGCCAGAGCGCAGTGCTCGATAAACGGCTTCACGCGGATAATGGCATTGTGCCCCCAGTAGTGCGACTCCCCCAACTGCCAGAAGTGCAGCCCGGCGGTAAACAGCGGCCCATAAACACGGGTCGCGAACTGTTGGCAGCGGGCATACAGAGTATCCATTCCCGACGCTTTCGGCGAAGACTGGATAATCCCGGCGTTTGGGTTCGCTTCCATCAGGCGCACCAGACCGCTCAGACACTCGCCGCTCATCACTGAGTCCGCGTCCAGCACCACCATATAGCTGTACTGATTGCCCCAGCGGCGGCAAAAATCGTCAATATTGCCGCTTTTGCGTTTCATACGGCGGCGGCGGCGACGGTAAAAAATTTGGCCTTCGCCCTGCACTTCCGCAATAAGCTCCATCCACGCCTTTTGCTCCGCCACGCAGATATCCGGGTTATAACTGTCGCTAAGGATATAGACGTCAAAATGCGCGGCGTTGCCTGTGGCTTTAACGGACTCCCAGGTCGCGCGCAGACCGGCGAAAACGCGGCTAACGTCTTCATTACAGATAGGCATGATCAGCGCCGTCCGGTGTTCCGGATTGAGGGGCTCATCGCCAACCGTAGACGCGGAGATGCTGTACTTATCGCGCCCGATAAGCAGTTGCAGGAAGCCCATCAGCGCCGTCCAGAATCCGGCTGACACCCAGCAGAACAGCACGGCAAACAAAATCAGGATACCGGTTTGCAGCATGTAGGGCAGGAGCTGCATAAAAGAGACCCAAATATCCTGCCCCACCATATCCATAGGATTGATGAGCGCCCATCCCTGATAAGGCAGAATGGTCTTCATATACCAGGTCGCGACGACGGTTTGCGCCAGAGTCAAAATTAACAAAATATAGCGGCGTATAGTGCCGACGGTACGCCATTTTTGCTCGCTCGCCTGCTCTTCTTTTGTCAGACGAGAAACATAGCGCGGCGTTACATCCCGCCCACGCAGGCGATCCCAGAAACGGCCAACCGGGTTGGTTCGCCAGGGATCAGGAAACATCGAAGAGCGCGTCGCTTTTGGCATAGCCTGCAACTGATCGCGCCCTTCATCATCTTTAATTAACTGCCCCTTCGCCAATGAATCCGGCCAGGCGTGTTCAAGGCGGGCTTTTACGGAACCCTGCGGTGAATCGTCTTCTCGCGAGTAAGTCCGATGCTCGGCATCCAGCGCCTGATGCACGGCGCGGATGTCAGTTTTCGGCAATGCCGCTTTCTCACGTTCAGAAAGCAGCAGTGCGTCAATATACTCAGTTGTTTTATTCATTGGCAGGTAACTGGTAGCTCCAGGTTTCACTTAGCGTCTGATCGGCATTCACCAATGCGGCACGCATTTCCGTGGTTTTCTTCGCGTCTTTGACTTTCACGCGCAGCATTAAACGCCAGCCTTTAGTGACTGGGTTATAGCGTACATTACTGTCAACGATTTCACCGTTATCGCCAATGCTGGTTTGCGCAGCGACGGGCGTATCCGGCGGCAGTTTTTTCATGTCGGCGCCAACGAAATCCACCACAAAGGCAATAGTGCCGTCGGGCTGGCGAATCAGATTCGACTGTTTAACGTCGCCCGTTGAGCGGCGTGTTTGCAGCACCCAGGCATTATCCGGCGCATGAAGTTTATCTTCATCGCGGCTGAAGGTCAGAGTGTACTTGAAGTTCATCTCTTTACCCGGTTCCGGCAGTTGATCCGGAGTCCAGTAAGCGACGATGTTATCGTTGGTTTCATCATTGGTCGGAATTTCAACCAGTTCAACCTTACCTTTGCCCCAGTCGCCTTTCGGGGTAATCCAGGCGCTTGGACGCAGGTCGTAGCGATCGTCTAAATCTTCAAAGCGCGAGAACTCGCGACCACGCTGCAACAGGCCGAATCCCTGAGGGTTTTCCATTGCATAGCTGCTCACAGCGAGGTGTTTTGGATTGTTCAGCGGACGCCAAATCCACTCGCCATTACCCGCATGAATGGATAAGCCGTTCGAGTCATGCAGTTCCGGACGATAGTTGGTCGTCGGCGACGGCTGGTTTGGCCCAAACAGGAACATACTGGTTAATGGCGCAACGCCCAGCTTGCCCACTTTATCGCGCAGATAGACTTTTGACTGCACGTCCACCACGGTATCGCGGCCAGGAATGATCACAAAACGGTAAGCGCCGGTCGCGCGCGGAGAATCGAGTAATGCATAGACGGTCAAACGCTTATCGGTGGGTTTTGGACGCTCAATCCAGAACTCGCGAAAGCGGGGAAACTCTTCACCAGATGGTAAGGCGGTATCAATCGCCAGGCCGCGCGCAGATAAGCCATATACCTGGCCTGCGCCGATAACGCGGAAATAGCTGGCGCCAAGCATACTGACGATTTCGTCGTTCTTATCTTTACTGTTAATGGGGTACAGGACTTTGAACCCGGCGAAGCCTAAATCTTTTACCGTGTCTTTATCGTGCTGAACATTGCCAAAATTGAAGTAATCCGGGCTGTATTTGATTCTTTTGACCGTCGTCGCCGTCACTTCGTTAATCTTGACCGGCGTATCGAAGTACATCCCCTGATGGTAAAATTCGAGCTTAAAAGGGGTCTTTAAGTTGTTCCAGTAGGCTTTATCGCTGTTAAACTGGATCTGCTGATAATCCGCATATTTCATGTCGCGGAAAACGGAGGGCAAGTTGCTTTTAGGCGCCTCATAGCCTTTCCCGGCTAAAGATTGAGCTTGTTTTGCCACGTCATCAATGCTGAACGCCCAGCTCGATGATGCGTAGAGCGTTAACATAATAGCTGCGCCCAACCAACGCATTTTCATCATTTGTCGTTTATGTTTCATAATAAGTAAGCACTTCCCCCTTTGTGTGCTTATATCGATCCGATCCATTTTAATGGATAATCAGGCATTACGACAACTGAATCCAGGCTTTGTTCAGCGCGCTGGCTCATGGATTAAGCACCTCCCGCGCCTGTTTTCACTTTGCGTGCTTATCCTGGAGACAGGTTGTCGGAGTTGGTGTAGGGTTGCTACCGAATGTAACTATAATTCGCCTTATGGATAAGGTGAAAAATCTGAGAATACGTGACCTTATATGAGCTCTGTACCCGCGCCGCGTGAATATTTTCTTGACTCTATCCGCGCATGGCTGATGTTGTTAGGGATTCCCTTTCATATCTCGTTGATCTATTCCACTCACAGTTGGCATGTCAATAGCGCCGCGCCATCGTGGTGGCTAACCCTGTTTAACGATTTTATCCACGCTTTTCGTATGCAGGTGTTTTTTGTTATTTCTGGTTATTTTTCGTACATGTTATTTTTACGTTATCCATTAAAACACTGGTGGAAAGTACGGGTAGAACGTGTGGGTATTCCCATGCTTACCGCAATCCCTTTGCTTACCTTGCCGCAATTTATCCTGTTGCAATATGTCAAAGAGAAAACAGAGAACTGGCCTACACTCTCTGCCTATGAAAAATATAATACGTTAGCGTGGGAACTCATTTCACATCTGTGGTTTTTACTGGTGCTGGTGATATTAACCACCGTCAGCATCGGGATTTTTACCTGGTTCCAAAAAAGGCAGGAAACAAGCAAGCCTCGTCCCGCCGCTATTTCGCTGGCCAAACTTTCTCTTATTTTTTTCCTGCTGGGGGTGGCTTACGCTGCTATCAGGCGCATTATATTCATCGTATATCCGGCAATCCTCAGTGACGGCATGTTCAATTTTATTGTGATGCAAACGCTATTTTATGTGCCGTTTTTTATTCTCGGCGCGTTGGCCTTCATTCACCCCGATCTGAAAGCGCGCTTCACCACGCCCTCACGCGGATGCACTTTAGGCGCTGCCGTTGCTTTTATCGCGTATCTGCTGAATCAACGTTATGGGAGCGGCGACGCCTGGATGTACGAAACCGAATCCGTGATTACGATGGTAATGGGGCTATGGATGGTGAACGTGGTATTTTCACTGGGGCATCGCTTGTTAAACTTTCAGTCCGCGCGTGTCACCTATTTCGTGAATGCTTCGCTGTTTATCTATCTGGTGCATCATCCCTTAACGCTTTTCTTTGGCGCGTATATTACGCCGCATATCTCCTCCAACCTGATCGGGTTCTTGTGCGGGCTGATATTTGTTATGGGTATTGCGTTAATTCTGTATGAAATTCATTTACGCATCCCGCTCCTGAAATTTCTCTTTTCAGGTAAACCGCCGGTAAAACGAGAAAGTCGCGCCACGATCGGGTAGTTTTCCGCGCGTGGGTTCACAGCAACCATTCCACAGGTAAAATTGCCGCCAACCGTACCAGAACTCGTTGCCAGAAACGCGTAGCGGGTTCTTTCTTTAACACCTTTTCCTCTTCTTGCTGACGATCGATCCAGTTAATTCGTCCCCAGCGATCCAGCCGCAGTTGCCAGGCCGCATCGCGTTGGCTCTGTGTAAAACGCTTATGGATAAGCGTCGCCAGCGTTTCACTTTCAATGACAAAGCCCATTTCGGTATTTAAAAGCGTTGAACGGGGATCAAAATTAAGCGACCCGATAAACACCTTACTACCATCAATACTGAACGTTTTAGCATGTAAGCTGGAACCTGAGTTCCCGGTGAGTCCGCGATCATGTACGGCGGTTTCATGTTCGCGGGTCGGTTTCAGTTCGTAGAGCTCCACGCCATAGCGCAGTAATTTCTTGCGCCAGCGCGCGTACCCTGCGTGAACGACCGCCACATCGTTGGCCGCCAGAGAGTTAGTTAAGATGGCGATCTTCACGCCTTTCCTGACCAGATTAAGCAACTGCGCCACGCCTGCGCGCGTAGGAACAAAGTAAGCGGAAATAATGTCGATACGCTCCGTCGGCGACCCCATCACGTCAAATAATCGCTGCGGAAGAAGCGAATGGCGCTGCGCCTTCCCCTCGCCTTTAGAAGGGTCATCGCTAAGCAAGCGTGTTTTTGCCCAAATCAGCGGCAACGTTCCGCGATCGAGATCCGCCATAAACTGGCTGGTTTCCAGCTTATGCAGATAACGGCGGGTGATCTCATCGTTATACCAGGATTCGGGAAGTTCGATACGCTGCGTCAGTTCCTGCTCAGAAAGGGATAATACTTGCTGCAATGTCGACACTGAACTACAGCGCCAGTAACGTTCAAAATCATTGGCGACATCATTGACCACCGGGCCAATGGCCATCACGTCCAGATCGGAAAATAGCGGCTCCTCGCCAGCGCCGAAATAGGCATCGCCGATGTTGCGCCCACCGACCAGCGTCACTACGCCGTCGGCAGTGTAACTTTTATTGTGCATCCGCCGATTCAGCCGCGCAAAATCCGTCAAATATCCCAGCGCGCGTAGCGTACGAAAAGAGAAAGGATTAAACAGACGAACTTCGATATTAGGATGGCTATCCAGCAAGCGCAACGTATCATCCAGACCAGGCGTATTGTTATCATCCAGCAGCAGACGAACATGAACGCCGCGCTTCGCCGCCGACAGCAGTACCGAAAAGAGCAGTCGCCCGGACATATCGTCTTCCCAAATATAATACTGCACATCCAGCGTCCGCGCCGCCATTTCGGTCAGGCGGTAGCGGGCGGCAAAAGCGTCCAGACTGTTATCCAGCGCGAGAATGCCGCACTCTCCGGGATGGCGCGCGCATAGCGGTTCAACGGCACGCTCCAGGCGTGTTTTATCAGGCAGGGTCGTCGCCTTGCTGAGTAAGTAATCTTGCGTAAAGCCGGGCAGTTTCTTCATCATAACAGACAAAGTATACCTGTTCAGGCAGAGCGTAACGGGTAATAAAATCTGAAACCGTCCTGACGGCGATCTCAGCGGCCTGGGCGCGTGGATAGCCATAAACGCCGGTACTGATTGCCGGAAAAGCGATGGAACGAAAGTGATTCGCCTCGGCAAGCAGCAAACAATTCCGGTATGCCTCTTCGAGTAGCTCAGCTTCCTGGTGTTCGCCGCCTCGCCAGACGGGCCCCACTGTGTGAATAACCGCCTTTGCCGAAAGCTTGCCGGCAGGCGTGATAACCGCATGTCCCGTCTGACATTCGCCCTGTTGCTGGCGGATGAGTTTACAGGCGTCCAGCAATGCCGGCCCCGCCGCGCGATGAATCGCGCCGTCTACGCCACCGCCGCCCATTAATGATGCGTTAGCGGCATTCACAATCGCATCGACGCTAAGTTGAGTGATATCACCCTGTATGACCTGAAGACGTGATGTCATAACCCCCCCCCTTTGTCTCACCTTATCTGCAAAGTGTACAGCAGGGCTTTCAACAGAGTCGCTCTTTTTATATCTATGACACCGCCGTTAACGGTACTCAATATTCATCACCGCCAGGCTTTTTTGCGCATCGAGATAATGCAGCCGTACCGTCGCAATGGACTGAATATCCTGCGGTAATCCAGATGCCTGCCGAAGGTCAATCCGGTGCATTTGCTTTTTACCTTCGCGCAGGCAGGTTAAATCAATATTTTCGGCGTGAGTAGAAATATCGCACAGTGGCTCAACAATCGCGCCGCGAAAATGGATAACGCCGCCCTGTACCGTTTGTTGCCCTACCGCAGAATGGATAAAAAAAGCGCAGATACACAGGCCTATGGCAGGGATATTTTTCTTGATTACGGACATGTTAACTCCTCAATGATTAGTCATCCTCGAGGGTTCGGCGTTACCTTATAGCGACATGCCGAGACGATGAGACGCTTTTATCGCCTCTTTATACCCAGGTCAGCCAATCCATTTCCGCCACCATCAAAAACTACTGTGCAGAAGGCGGCCATTGTTGTGATAAATGCAGTGATTGTCCGTCCGAAACAGTAACAATAATTTTAACCGAGTCCTCTGAAGATATATTTACACTAAGACGAGACAACTCAATCGGTTGATTAGCAGGTAAAGATAGCGTTTGTTTTTGCTGTGTATGGCTTTGTCCCCCGACGCCGTCGCGCACAGAGAGAATTTGCACCTGACAGACGCAGGGTTCGTTTAATGTGACCTGAGGGATCACCGTGTAAATATCGCCTTGCTGAGTCGTGGTAAACGTAATCTGATTTGAAAGTGCGGCAAGGAGCAATAAAGTATGCATAATTTCCTCCCGAAAAAAAACAGGGCTTATGCCCTGTTTTTTTATTAGCGCAGACGCTAAATTAATACTGGTTAGCCGTGGCGTTGTTGCCAAAACCAACCTGACGCACCATTACGCTGGAATCAGATGCGGTCTGATTAACCAGCGCGGCGTTATTACCGCCGTATTGACCGACAGTAATATCGGAGTTTTTAGCGTTCCACTGGTCGATGGTGGCATTGTTTCTGAAACCATTCTGAGTCAGTTCAATAGTACTGTTATCCGCACCCTGGCCTACATCGGCGCCGTTACCATAACCGCTCTGGGTAATGGTCGTTTCAGATTTACGGGCATCGCTTTGCAGAGCAAGCGCAGCGTTAGCGGAACCGTACTGATAAATGCTCAACGTGGAATCCGGGCCGGAACTATTGCCGCCGCCGTTATGATTACCGCCGCCGCCCCATTGTGGAACGACGCCAGCCAGAGCACTGCCAGAAACTACGATTGCTGCGAATGCTGCCACTTTTAAAAGTTTCATGGTAAAACCCCCATCGGATTGATTTAAAAGTCGTAACGGTATTAGCGTTGGGTGACGCGAATAGCCATATGCGACTGTTTCTGCACTACAACTGCTGTTTTCTGCGTACCGTACTGGGTAATATTGGCCTTATTTCCAGAACCTTTCTGGATAATAGCCGCACTATTACCGTAAGCGCTTTGCGATATACTGGCATCGTTGGCATTGCCCGTTTGCTCAATATACGCAAAGTTATAATTCCCTGCCTGGTCGACTTTCGCCCGATTATTTCCTCCTTCTTGTGAAATAACGGACAATAGTTTTGATCCTTCCTGGCGTACTCTGGCACTATTATCCGTGCCGACTTGACCAATAATGGCCGCCTGATTAAATGAAGACTTGCTTAATTCATTTACCGCAAAATTATACTCTGAACGAGCCAGATCATAATTTGTCGCGGTTGCAATCCCAGGCGCACCCAGTATTGTCAACATCATAAATAACAATTTGTTTTTCATGCTGTCACCCTGGACCTGGTCGTACATAGCGAAAATTATCTATTACCTTGTTAGCGACATGCGTTTTTTGTTAACGCGTCGTTACGATGAAGAGTATGTCCGTGGAAACATTTTTAATAACTCACCCACGCGTGGTATTTTGTTATTTAAGCTCATACCAAAGTGCTAATAAAACGATAGCCATGTGATTTTTTATAATTGATTTTTGGCCACAGAAGATAGTGTATCGCGCACCTAAAAAATGAAGTGTTGGTGTGTGTTATGCCGCCATGGGGATGTTCTTATGCTTCCCATGTGGGGCAATACGCACAAGACGTGACACACTTCGTTTTTTTTGTCTTTGTGCTGTCCAGGTTAATGCCACGTCTCAAATTTTAAGAAAAAATAAAATCAAAACATAACATATAATAATTAAAATGATTAAAAATCAATGAATTATTATAATTTGTATGATTTTTTAAATCTATGCAATAACAGCGAAATGTACAACTTTACTATCAAATCTAAACTTCAAAAAAAACCAAAAACAACATTTTAATATATATTTTTACATATTGTTACAAGTTTAACACTTGCTTTAAGATTTGTAATGGCTAGATTGAAAACAGTTAAAAGTATTTTCGTAAATATTTTTCTCTTTCTGGATAATGGGCTATTTCAACCCACAGCAGTGCAACATCTGTCAGTACTTCTGGTGCCTTTATTTTATGGGGGCAGCTGTCAGATGTGCGATTAAAAAAAGTGGAGTTTCATCATGTTTAATGAAGTCCATAGTAGTCATGGTCACACACTATTGTTGATCACAAAGCCATCTCTGCAAGCTACGGCATTATTGCAACATTTAAAGCAATCGCTGGCCATAACCGGAAAACTGCATAATATTCAACGTTCTCTGGAAGATATCTCAGCCAGTTGCATTGTTTTAATGGATATGATGGAAGCGGATAAGAAGCTTATCCACTATTGGCAGGATAATTTAAGCCGCAAAAACAATAATATAAAAACATTATTGTTAAATACCCCTGACGATTATCCCTACCGTGAAATTGAAAACTGGCCTCATATTAACGGCGTGTTTTACGCCACTGAAGACCAGGAACACGTGGTCAGCGGATTACAGGGTATTCTGCGTGGCGAATGCTATTTTTCACAAAAATTAGCCAGTTACCTGATTACGCACTCAGGAAATTACCGCTACAACAGCACCGAGTCCGCATTACTCACTCATCGCGAAAAAGAGATCCTCAATAAGTTACGTATTGGTGCCTCTAATAATGAAATCGCGAGGTCGCTATTTATCAGCGAGAATACGGTTAAGACACATCTTTATAATCTTTTCAAAAAGATAGCTGTCAAAAATCGCACCCAGGCAGTTTCATGGGCAAACGATAATCTCAGGCGGTAAGGCCATGAAACGCTATCTGACCTGGATTGTAGCAGCAGAGTTACTGTTCGCTACCGGAAACCTGCATGCCAATGAAGTTGAAGTCGAGGTTCCCGGATTGTTAACCGACCATACCGTCTCTTCGATAGGACATGAATTCTATCGTGCATTCAGCGACAAATGGGAAAGCGAATACACCGGCAATCTGACCATTAATGAAAGACCCAGTGCGCGTTGGGGAAGCTGGATCACCATAACGGTAAATCAGGACGTTATTTTCCAGACCTTTTTATTTCCAATGAAAAGAGACTTCGAGAAAACCGTCGTCTTCGCATTAGCGCAAACAGAGGAAGCATTAAATCGCCGACAAATAGATCAAACGCTATTAAGTACGAGTGATTTAGCGCGTGATGAATTCTAAAACATGATTTTTATCCGGAGGCTGTCATGCGTGTTAAACATGCAGTAGTGCTGCTCATGCTTTTTTCGCCATTAACCTGGGCTGGAAATATGACGTTCCAGTTCCGTAATCCTAACTTTGGTGGAAACCCCAATAACGGTTCCTTTTTATTGAATAGCGCCCAGGCGCAAAATTCATATAAAGACCCCGCTTATGATAACGATTTTGGTATCGAAACCCCCTCAGCGTTGGATAACTTTACGCAGGCTATTCAATCGCAAATTCTGGGCGGCTTGTTGACCAATATTAATACCGGGAAACCAGGACGTATGGTGACCAACGATTTTATTATCGATATCGCTAATCGCGACGGACAGCTCCAGCTCAACGTCACGGACAGAAAAACGGGAAGAACCTCGACCATCGAAGTGTCAGGTTTACAAACTCAGTCAACCGATTTTTAAGCTACAGTCACTAAAGGATATAAATCATGCCGCGCTTACTTATTTTGGTTGCCGTTTTATTGTTGAGTGGATGCTTAACTGCCCCGCCGAAACAAGCTGCGAAACCGACATTAATGCCCCGCGCACAAAGTTACAAAGATTTGACGCACTTACCTGCTCCCACCGGTAAGATCTTTGTTTCGGTATATAACATTCAGGATGAAACGGGCCAATTTAAACCTTACCCGGCAAGTAACTTTTCTACGGCTGTGCCGCAGAGCGCCACCGCTATGTTGGTCACCGCGCTGAAAGATTCGCGCTGGTTTATCCCGCTGGAACGACAAGGCTTACAGAATCTTTTGAATGAACGGAAAATTATTCGCGCAGCCCAGGAAAACGGCACCGTGGCGATGAATAACCGTATCCCGCTTCAGTCGCTGACGGCTGCAAATATTATGGTGGAAGGTTCTATTATTGGTTATGAAAGTAACGTCAAATCCGGCGGGGTCGGCGCAAGATATTTCGGTATTGGCGCCGATACGCAGTATCAGCTGGATCAGATTGCTGTCAACCTGCGCGTGGTTAACGTCAGTACGGGCGAGATCCTTTCTTCGGTGAACACCAGTAAAACGATCCTTTCCTATGAAGTACAGGCAGGCGTGTTCCGTTTTATTGATTACCAGCGCTTACTGGAAGGCGAAATCGGCTATACCTCGAACGAACCGGTGATGCTGTGTCTGATGTCAGCCATTGAAACCGGCGTTATCTTCCTCATTAATGATGGTATCGATCGCGGACTGTGGGATTTGCAGAATAAAGCGGACAGGCAAAATGATATTCTGGTGAAATACCGTGAGCTGTCAGTACCGCCAGAATCCTGATCAATACGACAAAGCGTGGGGAAGAACCCCACGCTTTTTTATTTTGTGACCGCCGTATTCGCTGAATGTTGCTCGCGGCGTGATGCCAGCCATAGCCCACTATTTTTCATGGCATAGCCAAAGATTAGCCCCAGCGCCAGCGACGGTAATACCAACCGCCAGTCACCCTGCCCTGCAAATGTCGCGCAGGCGCCGATAAATGTTCCCGGAACAAAAGAAAGCAATAGCTGCTTTGCCTGGATACACATCAGGAATGCCACGATCCCCGTCAACACGTAACTGACAATTTCCAGATGCGGCGCCAGCGCGCTACCGTGAATAATGACCAGCGCCCACACCATACCGCTTAACAGCGTACAGGCGGAAATCAACAATCCCTTAAAGCCGCCCTTCGGACAGGCGAAATAAGCCGTACAGCCTAAAAAACCGGCCCAGCTTAGTAACCCCAGGGAGACGGCCACCCATCCCCATATTCCAGAAAGGATGCCCGTCGTGATAGCAATAGAAAGAAGTATGTTCATGGCGCGCATCATAACAGAAAAGCGGCACATTAATGAGATCGCGCACACATTTTATGCAATGATGTAAAACTCGTTGCAGTTAATGGTGATTTACATCACATTATTCTTCATCTTCTTCCTGAAGTTCATCCCACATGGCCCCTATCGCATCACGCGTTAGCGGCGCCAGAGTGCGCCAGAATGGCGTAACGGCATGGGCTTCAACTTTACCGAGGAAGGTATTGCACCAGGGAAGCAGATAATCGGCAAATAAGGTTTCCAGCGCTTCACTTTCATCTTCGGCAGACTGATCTTCCAGCCAGGAGGCCGCGAGCAATAAAGTGCCAATGTGATCGGCAGGCGTATCGGCCAGCGGCATCCCTCGCGACGTTAAAAAAGCGCGCACCTCAGACTCTTCCGCGCCTTCGACCCACGCACTGCGGTATGGCGCTACCGCGCACTCTTCCCCAACAAATAACGCATTGTAATCAGTGGAAATCTGCGTGATATCGCAGCTTTTCTGTAAACGCGCCAGCATGTCATCCTGCTCCAGCGGCCAGTTTGCCGCCAGTTTACCTTCACGGATTAACGTAAACAGCGGAACCAGTAAAGGATCTTGCGGTTGGCGGTAAAACAACGATCCCAGCACACGGCACAGGATTGAAAACTCATTCATTGATATCTTCCCATAAATAACGATTAAAGTTCGGCAAATTCCGGTACAGGCGCCATACCGCGTGATTCGAGAAAGGCCAGTAAGCGCTGCGGCGAGACGTTCAGGATTCGATCTTCCGGAAAATTCACCGCATCCAGAATTTTCCGGCATTCGGTGAAATCGCCAAGCGTAAAGGCCGTATGGGAATCAGAGCCTAACGCTACCCAGCCTCCCGCATCGCGTACGGCGGCAGCGACCGCGCGGCAATTATCTTCGCTTCCTTTACGCGAATGCAGAAAAGAAGAGTTGTTGATTTCCAGCGCTACATGGTGTTTCGCCGCCGCCTGCGCGATGGCTTTAACCTCCACTGGATACTTTGGATTTCCGGGGTGACTAATTATATGCACCTTGCCGCTGGCGATGGTCGCGATCATCGCCTGGGTATTGGTTTCTTTATCATGTGGCGCAAAAACGGGCTCATGGAAGCCTGCGATAATCAGATCCAGCGAGTCGAACATCTTTCCGGAACAATCAATTTCACCGTTAATGTTCTTGATATTCGCCTCAATGCCACGCAGTATCCCCACGCCGTCAACCAGACGCGGCCAGATGCGCATGTTAATAAAATGCCAGTGATGCGGCGCATCTTCCATGTCCGGACCATGATCGGTAATCGCAAAAAGTTTAATACCTTTGCGTTTGGCTTCCGCGATATAATCGCTCAGAGTACTGTAGGCATGAGTGCTGGCGACGGTATGCATATGCAGGTCAACGGGATACATTGCTCTCTCCTGTAGTCATTTCCGACAAGGATAGCAGGTATCGCCAGCGTTTTTTAGCGAAACCCGGCCCGCGCCGGGTTGATGTCAATATCCTCTCGCCCGATCCACCTGCCCCGTCACCGGCTCTCCCTTCTCCAGCTGGGTAATGGTGCGGCTAATATAATCGATGGCTTCCGCTGGACGGGTGACTGCCGCAATGTGCGGCGTCATGGCGACTCGCGGATGGCGCCATAATGGACTTTCCTGCGGTAACGGTTCCTGGCTAAAGACATCCAACATCGCGCCTTTTAGCTTACCGCTATCAAGCGCAGCCAGCAGATCCGCCTCCTGAACATGCACGCCGCGCGCGAGATTCAACACGTAAGCGCCATCCGGCAATTGATCCAACAATTCGCTATTAATAATTCCTACCGTTTGGGCCGTATTCGGCAGCAGATTAATCAGCACCCGCGTCTGGTTCAGGAAAGCGTGCAGCTCTTCACGCCCAACATAACTTTCCACGCCAGGCCAGGATTTGCGGCTACGACTCCAGCAACGTAACGGGAACCCCCATGCCTGTAGACTTTCTGCCACTTTTGCGCCCAGCACCCCTGCGCCCATGATACCGACGCTAAACTCTTCGCGGGTATATTCCGGCAACGGTTTCCATAGCGCCTGATTTTTCAGCGCCTGATAATCATCGAAACGGCGGAACCAGTGTAAGACCTGACTTACGGCATATTCCTGCATTTGCAGGCCCATTCCGGTATCTTCCAGACGGAATAGAGGAATGGAGGCGTCCAGCATTTCCGGATGCGCATTTAATTTACTCAGAATTGCATCCACCCCCGCGCCCAGCGCAAAGACGGCTTTTAAGCGTCTTCCGGCCAGCATTTCAACCGGGGGCTGCCATACAAGCGCATAGTCTGCGGGGTTGTTATCACCGACCTTCCATTCACGAACGCGCGCATGTGGGAGAGACTTCTCCAGCGCATTTACCCACCAGGCGGCGTTAAATGTCGGGTGATAAAAAATTATCTCCATGTTATCTCCTGAGCAGTATAGTGCGGAATGTGATTGCGCCTGTTATCAGCGTTTTCAACGGGATGTGCAGCATAGCAAATTTCCCGGCGCGGGCAAAAAAAGCAGTTTTCGCTTATTAAAGCCACAGATTGGTGGAAGTTTGTATAAACGCGCTTTTTTTTAAAAAAGTTGATTGACGTAGAAAGGATATTTCCCTACATTAGCGCCCGTTCCAGTAATGCTGGAGCGACAATTTGGTGAGGTGTCCGAGTGGCTGAAGGAGCACGCCTGGAAAGTGTGTATACGGCAACGTATCGGGGGTTCGAATCCCCCCCTCACCGCCATATTTAAGTTGAGAGCCTGTACAGAAGTACGGGCTTTTTGCTTATATGTGACCCGTCCATTGCCGGATGGCGGCACAGTTCACGGGCGCCTTATCCGGTCTACATAAGCGCAGCGCCACCGGGTAATAACACCACCATCCGGCTTCCCATTTTAGCCAAGAATTTCAGTGAGTTTTACTTTGCGCCCCTCGTTTGAGGAAAGCGTCGCAGCATCAGCGGTAGCAATGGCATTTGTCGCCGCTTCTCCCGTTAGCAATTTAGCAAACTCCTCGCCTGGCTCCAGACCGTTTATCACATCATGCAAGTACTGCATCTCCAGTTTCATAATTGATGAGAGCCACATCGGCGTACGTTTACCGGGTTTACCATAAGCGATTGCGCCATCCATCTCGCTGGATATGTTACCGTTGCGACGATCATCATCCTCCGCCTGGCTTTCATGCACAAGAAAGTGTGTTTTTTTGCCCGCTTTTATTAGATAACCCGCCGTGTTTTGCATATCAATGAGAATTGCACCTGTCGTGCCCTCAATTAATACATAGTGCTCAGGGTAGTGGAACGATGATCCCCACTGAAGTGTCGCGAAACGACCGCTTTCAAACTCAAGGGTGATCAGGACAACATCATCTTCATCACCAAATTTTTCACCTTTGTGCGCAACATTCCCCGCCGCCATTGAAACCAGGGATGGGGTTTCATCCATGATGAACAGTGTACAATCTAGCTCGTGAATGTGATGGTACAGATGCCCACCTGACTTTGCGCGAATCTTCTTCCATGAGATCTCATCCTGCACGTCTTCAAAACCATTACGTTTAGTGTGAACTTGTGTAACTTCACCAATTTCACCAGCTTTGATGAGCGCTTTAGCGTGGCGAACCCCGTGAAAAAAGTTCATAACGTGACCCGCCATAAAGGTAACACCAGCTTCTTTGCAGGCATCAACCATATCCTTACAATCCTGGTAATTTAAGGCGATAGGTTTTTCACAAAACACGTGTTTACCCGCTTTAGCCGCCGCAATGACTGGCGCTTTATGTAAGTAATTTGGTGAAGCAATAATTACGCAATCCACATCAGGATGGGAACAAAGCGCCTCCATCGTTGCAGTGGCGACACAGTTCAACTCTTTCGCTATCGGAGCCGCATTTACCGGATCGTAAATCGCAGTGATTTTCGCCCCTTCAACCTTAGACATAAATCGCGCCAGTTCAGCGCCAAAATAACCTGTACCTACAACACCGTATTTCGTCATCATTTATCCTCTATTAAAATTCTTTTGTTGATTGAAAACTTTCACGACGTGCTTTTAGTCTATCCGGAATGGATAGGCCAATAATGAGTAGAATTGTTGCGGTCCAGAAAGCAACAATGAACGTTAGCGCAGCGCCTAGCCCCATTGTTATTCCAAGCCAGGTCGCCGCCATTGAATTGAATGTGCCTGATGTCGCAGCAAGATTATAAATCAGCCCGGTACCCAAACCACGAACCTCAAGAGGAAAGTAGTCGTAGAGAAATTTGGGAACCAACCCGCCAACACCTACGTTAGTCGCCATTAAACCGAATAAACATGCGCCCAGCAGTAAATAATTATCTTGCGGAATTCTGAATAACGGGAAAATGAATAAAAAGGACATGAGAAGACCAATGCTGAACGTTTTCTTCAAACCAATTCTATCTGCGCACAGACCCCAAACGATATTTCCCAATACAGTGCCGAATGCCGCCGCCGTCATTAAATTAGAGACCACGCCCGTATCAAAGCCCTCTCCCGTCAAATATGTAGGCAGTAGACCAAAGATCGGCCAGTTTGCGCCGAAAATAGAGAACAGAACAATAAATACACATAATGTCAGTGGAAATTGAGCTCGATTAAATAGCCCTTTCATTGACAAAGAGAAAACTGACCAGGCACTTTGTGAATGCTTTCCGGGACCACTGAGTTTAGCTTCTTCCCACTCTTTAGATTCAGGAGCCCTGGCCCGGATGTAGATTACTAAAAGAACGGGTAGCAAACCGACAAAAAAAGCAGCACGCCAACCATACGCTTCGGCAAATGACGGCATAAAATAGGCTGCTATGATGTTACCAATACCGAAACCTGAAACCAGAAATGCGCTCGCTTTAGATTTTAAATGCTTTGGCCAACTTTCCACGGCATAAGTAGAAGCGCAAGCATACTCCCCCGCCATCCCCATACCGACAATGAAGCGACTAAGCGTCAGCATAATTACACCGGAAGCCAGGCCACTTAACCCTGTACCTACAGAATAGGCAACTATCGACCACATCATTAACGGCTTACGGCCAAATTTGTCTGCCAGCAGACCAAATAGCGCCCCGCCAAATGGTCGCCCAATAAAGGCCGCTGTGGCAAGGAATGCGCCCTCCATATCTGTCAATCCTAAGTCAGCCTTGATCAGATACATAATGTAGAAAATCAGCATAAAGTCGAAGCCATCAAAAACGTAACCCAGCCATGCTGAAAATAAAGCATTTTTTTGTGGACGAGTTATCTCGCTATACCACGGGAAGAATTTTGCTATCACAATAAAACCCTTATTTGCTGTTACCGTCTGAAATGCTTACGGAATTAATTTTTAAGTCATATCAATTGCCGAATAAGACACAATCAACCGGCACTTTCCGACAACCGCCTGAGATCGTAGCTATGTAAGACGTATATTCATTGTTTACCATCCTTATTCGTAGCTACGTTAAGGACGTGAATACTCAAGACAAAGTCTAACGTTCTGTAACGTAGCCACGGGCTATAAGATTATCGACATGAATACTAAGCAAAGATTAGTACAGTAACTCTTTAACCTTTCTCAAAAGTGGTATTGTAATCCAACGCGATAACGGGTCTGTCTCTCATCGGTATTATTTCTCACCGCTACATTTCCGACCTCAACGTATGGTGTAAATGACTTATTCAGTTTCCAGGCTAAAGCCACATTATGTTCATAGTTTGTTTTTTTGTTATCAAATTTAATTTGATCGCTATCCATCCAGGTAAAGTTATATTCTAATTTCAACTCATCAAAAACATAACCTATATAAGTATCAAATCTATTCGTTTTCTCATCATCACTATAGTTAGCTGTCTTCCTTGCATAGTCATAACGGTAACGACCAGCCATATAAACACCAGAATCAAAATTATATTGCCCCCTTAAATAAGGCTTATAAATTGAAGTGTCTGGACCGCTTTCAAATATAAATCCAGGCTGCAAAACAAAATTGTCCGTAACTTTATAATTATAACTTACGCCCAGTTCTATAGCGTTTGCGACGAGATCGCTTAAATGCTTATCCTGCTCACCATCTACTCCTCCCGATTTAACGCTGGCATCGACATAAAAACCAATGCCGTTAGGAAGCTTTTCAATTATAGCAATACGGTCTTTATTAATTCTGGTTCTATCAGCATATTCATGCCGATAATCAAGGGTTGCCGCTTGTAGATATGATGAAAATGCTATAAACGAAACCATACCCAGAAGATATTTGTTGATTTTCATAAAATACTCCGCTCATCAATTAACTTTATTTTTGTATTTAAAAAATTATTTTATTAATAAATTACCATCACGCATGGTAAAGGAGGTTACAGACGAAACAGGTTTCCCTTTAGCATTTTCACCACCAATAAGGAAAACTTCATCACCATAACTTACTGATACACCATAGCCGAGAGGTTGTTTCATTCTACCCATATATTGCCAATGGCCATTAACCAAACCATAGACTTCATCTCGCCATTTTTTATTTATTCCTTCGTGGGAATAAAACTTTCCATTGGTATAATTTTGTTTTGCTCCCGGAAAATTCGCGCCACCACCGACAAGCAGGACACCGTGACTATAGCCCGAAAATGCTCCGGCCAACCCTTCTTGCTGTTGTTCTCCAGGCGATGGCGGTAACTGGCTGTTCTTCAACCATGTTAGCTTGTCGTTATCCCACATGGCGCGGTAAATCACATCGGTACGTAAACCCGGTTTGAGCTCACCATTAATCAGCATCAGGAAATTATTTTCCATTACCGATGACGATCCTGCCGTCCCCGCGTCTGGCAGCTCACCAGCATTCTTCCATGTGTTCTCTTTAGCATTGTAGATAAATACGATTTTATTAAAAAAATAATCTTTGGCAGGTTTATTAAAATAATTATAGATGACTTTATTTTTTTCACTTTCATCCGCAGCCGCAGCCGCTATATCAATAAAATACTTATCAAAGATATGCTCATTAACCCCTCCGGTAATAAGTACCATCGTTTCGTTTAATTTTACTCCCGTATGCCCTGTTAATCCAACTGGAGATATAGTGTCAACTTTTTGCCATGTATTTTTCACTGGTGAGTATTTGTACACATCGCTATAAACCTGCAACGGTGATTCACTGTTTTTTTTCCCTACGCCACCAAAAACATAAAGCTCATCATTTAAAAATACCGACACGGATTGCTCACGAGCTCCACCAGGAAACGACTTTATACGCTCCCAGTCTTTATGTTGCTTTTTAAGATCAATTTTATACCAGGATGTCCCTGCGGTACCTAGGCCGACATAAATCACGCCATTATTATCAATAGCGCCAGTACCATTTTTCAGTGGTTCTGGTATATCAGGAAGCGTCGTTGCATATCCTGATGTGGTGATAGCGACTGATAAACATAGCGCCATTAGCGTCATCATTTTCTTAAAATTTTTCATCTGCATCCCCATGCGAAGAAATACAATTGGAGTAAAGCTTCATCATTAGTGATCTTATGGTGCGCAATTTCAACAATGATAATGACAAAATGTGACCAAGCGCTAAAAATAATTACATGGGGTTATCATGTGCGAGGTAAAAGCACACCATGGTGATGTTAGAAGTGATTATGGGTGACCTGTTATGGTCAAACTCATTAGTGATAGCATTCGAATAAATACAACAAGAATTATGTGATGCATTTCATACTGGCTATCCCGTGGCGTATAAGCTCCTTCTGAGCATTTTATCTTTATGCCGGAAGCAGTTAATAAAATACAGCATGCTGCCATCAGAGTGAATTGTATTTGTCTTGTAGCTTCAGGTTATAGCCTCAAATCCGCTGGCGCAGTAATTGAATGACAAACATACCTTATGACTGTGTTCACATTTTTCTATCTTTTTGCTTGATGCAGCAACACTCCACAACATAATATAAAACGGAGTAAAACTTCAAAATATATAAGGCGGAACTGGATGTTACTATTAGCCAGGCTGGAACAAAGTGTACACGAAAACGGTGGGCTGATTGTCTCATGCCAACCGGTACCAGGCAGCCCTATGGATAAACCTGAAATTGTGGCTGCAATGGCACAGGCAGCGGCTTCGGCGGGTGCGGTCGCTGTGCGCATTGAAGGCATTGAGAATCTGCGGGCTGTTCGTCCCCATCTTTCTGTTCCTATTATTGGGATAATTAAACGTGACCTTACAGGGTCGCCAGTCCGTATCACTCCCTATTTACAGGATGTTGACGCCCTGGCGCAGGCAGGTGCCGATATTATCGCTTTTGATGCCTCATTCCGCTCTCGCCCGGTTGATATTGATAGTTTACTGACACGTATTCGCCTGCATGGATTACTGGCGATGGCAGACTGTTCAACCGTGAATGAAGGCATAAGTTGCCATCAGAAAGGAATCGAATTCATTGGTACAACACTGTCTGGCTATACCGGCCCCATCACGCCGGTTGAGCCAGATTTGGCAATGGTGACACAACTGAGCCATGCAGGTTGTCGTGTTATTGCCGAGGGGCGCTATAACACGCCTGCACTGGCGGCCAATGCTATTGAGCATGGTGCCTGGGCAGTTACCGTTGGTTCCGCTATCACCCGTATCGAGCATATCTGTCAGTGGTTCAGTCACGCAGTAAAACGCTGAACAGGAAAAGAAAATGAACACGCTTACTATTGATATTTATGTCTCAGATAATAATCCGACGTTAATAATGCTATCGGCAAATACGATCCCCAGGCCTGAAGCCTGTTTGAACGCAATATCGGATATCTGCTATTTCAGGTATCCGGCAGGACATACGTCTGGGCATCACCATTGGTGGAGCATAAATGCTCTGCCTTTTACATCTCATGATTACCGTCATTGAGAGTAACAAAAACTATTACTTGATCTGAATATCGTATCGTCTGAATGATGGGAAGATAAAAATACACAGACGATGACCGCAACTCTACTCAAAACCATAAGCAGGAAAGAACTATGATTACACATTCTTTCGGCATCGTTAACTATCTTGTATTATTTGGCTACCTCCTGGCCATGATGTTAGTCGGTGTCTATTTTTCCAGACGGCAAAAAACAGCAGACGATTATTTTCGCGGTGGTGGCCGGGTTCCTGGTTGGGCGGCTGGGGTCAGTGTATTTGCTACTACGTTAAGCTCAATTACATTTATGTCAATTCCTGCCAAAGCGTTTACTTCCGACTGGACGTTTATCATTGGTCAGTATCTGGCTATCGCAATTTTACCGCTGGTTTTTTATTTCTATATTCCGTTTTTTCGGAAATTGAAAGTCACATCAGCCTATGAATATCTCGAAGCACGGTTCGATGTGCGCTGCCGTCTATTCGCCAGCATGTCATTTATGTTGTTTCATATCGGACGTATCGCCATTATCACTTTCCTCACCGTGCTGGCCTTGCGCCCCTTCATCGCTATAGACCCGGTGATTTTGGTACTGTTGATTAGCGTGATGTGTATCATTTATACCTGGATGGGTGGAATTGAAGGAGTAATATGGACTGATGTTATTCAAGGCCTCTTACTTTCTGGCAGCGCGATACTGATTTTTATAGTGATATGTCTCAAAGTCCAGGGCGGCATTGGTGAAATTTTTACGGTGACGCAGCAGGCGGATAAATTCTTTCCGGCTACGCAGTTCCACTGGAGCTGGACGGAAAGCACAGTACCTGTATTGATGATTGGTTTTCTGTTTGCCAATATTCAGCAATTTACTGCCAGTCAGGATGTGGTCCAACGCTATATCGTGACTGACTCCATAGAGGAAACGAAGAAAACATTACTTACAAATGCCAAACTGGTTGCTGTGATCCCTGTTTTCTTTTTTGCTATCGGCTCGGCATTGTTTGTCTACTATCAGCAACATCCACAATTATTACCGGCGGGATTCAACACTGGCGGCATTTTACCCTTATTCGTGGTCACCGAAATGCCAGTCGGCATTGCAGGGTTGATAATCGCCGCTATTTTCGCTGCCGCGCAGTCCAGCATCTCCAGCAGCTTAAACAGCATTTCCAGTTGTTTTAATTCCGATATCTATCAGCGTTTGAGTCATAAAAAAAGAACGCCAGAAAACCGTATGAAAATAGCTAAGTTAGTTATTCTGGTCGCGGGCCTGATAAGTAGCGCGGCCTCGGTATGGCTGGTCATGGCCGATGAATCAGAAATCTGGGATGCATTTAATAGTCTGATAGGTCTGATGGGAGGGCCAATGACCGGTCTGTTCATGCTGGGCATTTTCTTTAAACGAGCAAATGCCGGGAGTGCGGTTTTAGGAATTATTATCAGCGTCATTACCGTGCTGGGCGCACGCTATGCCACTGACCTTAACTTCTTCTTTTATGGGGTCATTGGCTCGCTAAGCGTGGTGATCAGCGGCGTTATTTTCGCCCCGTTATTTGCCCCGGCACCGCCATTGACGCTGGATGAAAAACCTGAACCAAAGGTGACATTATGATTTCATGATACCACGCTATACCGACACAGCACACGGTGACGCCAACGCCCGGGGCGACAATACCGGGCCAGATATAAACCATCCGACAGATGGCGCGCTATAAACACCGTAAGAGCAAACAGATTACTCTCCAGTGATGTTCTGTCATAAGTTGGCAACGCGATGTAAATATTCCCCCTCCTTTACTTACATCGCGCTTTTTTTCATGCCGCAGACTTGATAGGCTCTGCTCTGTTCGATATTGCAGGCTTTGTGCCGCAATCAGCCCTCAAGAGCAGGAACTATATGGAGCCTCAACCCCCACGTCTTAAACCCGGAAAAATCCTTGACACTCTGGGTGCTATGCAAAAAAGCCTGACACGTGCCTCCCAGCGTATTGCGCAATATATTTTAGCCTTCCCCAGACAGGTGACACAGTCATCTATTGCCGATTTGTCGCGCGACACACAGGCCGGAGAAGCCACGGTTATTCGCTTTTGTCGCACCCTGGGCTATAAAGGTTTTCAGGATTTTAAAATGGACCTGGCCATTGAACTTGCCACTACCGAGTCTGATGACAGTAGTCCTCTACTGGATGCCGAAGTTAGCGAATCCGACGATGCCCACGCCATTGGTTTAAAATTGCAGAACACCATTAGTAATGTATTATCTGAAACGCTAAATCTGCTTGATATGCAACAGGTTCTCGGTGTCGTGGACGCCCTACGTCACTGTCACTCAGTTTATATCTTTGGTGTGGGCTCATCGGGGATCACGGCGCTGGATATGAAACACAAGCTAATGCGTATTGGTTTACGGGGCGATGCGGTAAGCAATAACCATTTTATGTACATGCAGGCTACGCTATTAAAAGCAGGCGATGTCGCGATGGGTGTCAGTCACTCGGGCACATCGCCAGAAACAGTGCATTCACTCCGATTGGCCCGACAGGCTGGCGCCACCACAGTCGCCATTACCCATAATCTGGGTTCTCCATTATGTGAAGAGGCCGATTTTTGCCTGATCAATGGTAATCGGCAAGGAATGTTGCAGGGTGACTCGATCGGTACGAAAGCCGCGCAGCTTTTCGTCTTTGACCTGCTCTATACCCTTCTTGTACAGTCCTCGCCGGAACAGGCCCGAGAAAGCAAATTACGGACAATGAATGCCCTGGACATGACAAAATAATTCCCTTCACGTACAGGCGTCATTTTCCTTTTTTGTCCATGAGTCTGCTGGACGCTTTATAGACAACAAAGCCCGGTCTCCCGGGCTCTGAAAGTCAATGCTATATTAGCTGTATGCGTGGAGCGTTCGCTGACAAAGCGCCGAGCGCACGCAGTCGTCTTTGTTGAAATGCACAATCCCTACCATTACATCTTCTTCAAAGCGTTCCAACGCATCGCTCAATCCGGAACGCACGCCGCGCGGCAGGTCGCATTGCGTAATATCGCCATTGACAATGACCGTGACATTTTCGCCTAGTCGCGTCAAAAACATTTTCATTTGCGCCGCAGTCACATTTTGCGCCTCGTCGAGGATCACGACCGCATTTTCAAAAGTACGCCCACGCATATAGGCGAACGGGGCAATTTCTACCTTACCGATTTCCGGGCGCAAACAATATTGCATAAAGGACGCGCCCAACCGTTTAAGCAGGACATCGTAGACGGGACGAAAATAAGGCGCGAATTTTTCAGCGATATCACCGGGCAAAAAACCAAGATCTTCATCAGCCTGCAATACCGGACGCGTCACAATGATCCTCTCGACGTCCTTATGAATCAATGCTTCTGCCGCCTTTGCCGCACTGATCCATGTTTTTCCGCAGCCGGCTTCGCCGGTCGCAAAAATAAGCTGTTTACTGTCGATAGCGTTCAGATAATGCGCCTGTGCTTCATTTCGCGCCTTAACAGGAGAGGTATCGCGACTATCGCGCGCCATGCCAATGGCTTCTACTCCGCCCATCTGTACCAGTGACGTGACCGATTCTTCTTCACGTTGCTTATGACTACGCGAATCTCGTCTCAACACACGCTTTGCTTCACGACGAGCTTTGATCACTGCTTTTTGTCTTCCCATGGATAGCACCTTGAGTTGTAGGTATACATCACCCGCGTTCTCTTGAACGCGATTATGCGCACACACATCTGAGGGTTGGCTTCCTTGTAAGCCTTAGCTTGCTTTTTGAAACGACGCCACACACGGCTACGCGCACCACATATGACGTCATGGGTATGGACAGTAAGGGAAATGATGAGAGCTTTTAAGGTGACAAGA
The DNA here is from genome assembly GCF_046552235.1 of Salmonella sp. SAL00670. Lineage (NCBI taxonomy): Bacteria > Pseudomonadati > Pseudomonadota > Gammaproteobacteria > Enterobacterales > Enterobacteriaceae > Salmonella > Salmonella sp. SAL00670. The sequence goes on along the minus strand of NZ_JBGDUO010000001.1, from coordinate 339,405 downwards.
CCGCCACCGGAGAGAGAATGTCCGTACAGGGTGTTGTAACTACTGTAAACAATGTGTCCTGGTGCGGACATTACCATTCGCGATCTCCATAGTGAGTGACCATCACTGCCGGGGAACTACCGCTATTACTACTAAGTACAACACAAAACATCAATAATGCAACAATATATTCACCAAGTATTAACCAGACATTATTGCGTCATTGTCAGTCTCTTACAGAAAGATTACACGATTATTTCATCGGCAGGAGACTAAAAAAGATAATCATTAGCTACTGCGGGTATTAATGGTGAAACTACCCATAAGCCATTGAATATTCAACATATAAAAGGTTAAAATGGAGTAATTAACGTATCCTCTCTCCCATCACTAAAACGGCATTATTTATGCAAAATTTTGTGCGGCATACTTACGCCAGTAACGCTGACTCGTTTTAATTTTTGTCATTACCCTATTGCGTCAAGGCTATTGGTACCATTAACAGGCGATTTCATATATGGCCAGTTAGTGATTACTCGAGACGTATTACGGCCGCGTTAACGGCGCTCAAGGGCTAAAAATAGTTTGAGAGAGCGTCCTCATTTACCTGAACATCTTCAGTCAATCGGTCCGGGACTTATCAGAGGACCAGGCAGGCGTATAACGCCGCCTGGTAAAATATGTCCGATGGCAATAATGCTATCGGACATGTCGGTTATTCCGCCTGTAGCTTCGATGGCGGCGCGGAATGATAATGCGCGTCCGCTTTTGCAAAGCGTTCCTGCATCGCTGCTGTCGGCGCTTTGCCAAGCAGGCTAAAGATTACGATCCCCAGGCTGCCGAAAATGAAGCCAGGGATGATCTCATACAGATCCAGCCAACCATATTGTTTCCAGACGATAACCGTCACCGCGCCAATAATCATTCCCGCCAGCGCGCCGTTACGTGTCATACGCGACCACATCACAGAAAACAGGACAACAGGTCCAAATGCCGCGCCGAATCCAGCCCAGGCGTAGCTCACCAGCCCCAGCACACGGTTATCGGGGTTCGCCGCCAGCGCAATGGCGATCAGCGCTACCACCAGCACCATCACTCGCCCTACCCATACCAGCTCTTGCTGGCTGGCGCTTTTACGCAGAAAAGCCTTATATAAATCTTCCGTAATCGCGCTGGAGCATACCAGCAACTGACAGCTCAACGTCGACATCACCGCCGCCAGGATAGCAGACAGCAGAACACCGGCAATCCACGGGTTAAACAGGATCTGCGCCAGTTCAATAAATACGCGTTCTGAGTTTTGATTCACCGCCCCGGCCAGCGCGGGGTTATTGTTAAAGTACGCAATGCCAAAGAAGCCCACCGCCACCGCGCCCGCCAGACACAGAATCATCCAGGTCATACTGATACGACGCGCATGAACAATACTGTGATGGGAATCCGCCGCCATAAAGCGCGCCAGGATATGCGGCTGACCGAAGTAACCCAGTCCCCAGCCCATCAGAGAAATAATAGCGACAAAATTCAGCCCCTTGAGCATGTCGACATTCTCGATGCTCTTTTGCTTGATCACCTCCAGCGACTCGCTAAAACCGCCTACGCCGACAATAACCATCACCGGCGTCAGGATTAACGCAAAAATCATCAGGCTGGCCTGAACGGTATCCGTCCAGCTAACGGCAAGAAACCCGCCTATAAACGTATAAATAATGGTTGCCGCGGCCCCCGCCCACAGTGCGGTTTCATAGCTCATACCGAAGGTGCTTTCGAACAGTCGTGCCCCAGCGACAATACCTGATGCGCAATAGATGGTGAAAAACAGCAGAATGACCAGCGCGGAAATAATACGCAGGACTCGGCTCTTATCTTCAAACCGACCGGTAAAATAGTCCGGTAGCGTGAGCGCGTTATTGTTAAATTCGGTATGCACGCGCAGGCGCCCGGCCACCAGCTTCCAGTTAATCCATGCGCCTAACGTCAGGCCAATGGCGATCCAGCTTTCAGAGATCCCCGACAGAAAGATAGCGCCAGGCAGCCCCATTAACAGCCAGCCGCTCATATCCGACGCGCCGGCTGATAAAGCCGTAACAAACGGCCCCAGGCTGCGACCACCAAGAATATAGTCATCAAAGTTTTTGGTTGAGCGCCAGGCGATAAACCCAATCAATATCATGCCAAAAATATAGACACAGAATGTCACCAACATCGGTGTGCTAATAGCCATCAAGGTTCTCCAAATTTATTTATTGGCACTACCGTAGCGTGCCGTTTTGTACCCTGCCGGAACGTGGCAAGGGTGTTATGTTTACCAGGGCGACCGTATCCTGCCGGAAGCGGTGGTTATTCACAATCGATTTAACACACCATTTACATCAAATTTGATTGCAGAGGGATACTATTTTTCTCCAGGTTGCACTCTCTCACATTTTTTGCGGTTGCACCTTTTAAAAGTGTTAACTACCGCAGAGAAAATAAATCCAGATGGTTTTCCCCGTCAGACTCCCTCTTTCTTTTTTTAACAATTTATTCATTTTTAAGCTTGCAACGCAGGTCACATTTAACTCGGTTGCACAAAGTTGCAACATAGTGGATATTTTCCGCTAACTATTGGTTAGCAGATAGAGCGAATAACAGGAGTAGAGGGTATGGGAACCACCACGATGGGGGTTAAGCTGGACGACGCCACGCGCGAACGGATCAAAATGGCCGCGTCGCGTATCGATCGCACGCCGCACTGGTTAATAAAACAGGCAATCTTTAGCTATCTGGACAAGCTGGAAAATAGCGATACGCTACCGGAGCTACCTGCGCTGTTTGCCGGCGCGGCAAATGAAAGCGAGGAGCCGGTCGCGCCGCAGGATGAGCCGCATCAGCCCTTTCTGGAGTTTGCCGAACAGATTCTTCCCCAATCCGTCTCTCGCGCCGCCATCACCGCCGCCTGGCGCCGCCCGGAAACCGATGCGGTATCAATGCTAATGGAACAGGCGCGCCTGTCGCCGCCTGTCGCTGAGCAGGCGCATAAACTGGCGTATCAACTGGCGGAGAAATTGCGCAATCAAAAATCCGCCAGCGGTCGCGCGGGTATGGTGCAAGGCCTGTTGCAGGAGTTTTCCCTCTCTTCGCAAGAAGGCGTTGCGCTGATGTGTCTGGCGGAAGCGCTGCTGCGTATTCCCGACAAAGCTACGCGCGATGCGTTAATTCGCGACAAAATCAGTAATGGCAACTGGCAGTCGCATATTGGCCGTAGCCCGTCGCTGTTTGTAAACGCCGCCACCTGGGGGCTGCTCTTTACCGGCCGACTGGTCTCAACGCATAACGAAGCCAATCTTTCGCGCTCGCTGAACCGCATTATCGGCAAGAGCGGCGAACCGTTAATCCGCAAAGGCGTCGACATGGCGATGCGTTTAATGGGCGAGCAGTTCGTGACTGGTGAAACCATTGCTCAGGCGCTGGCGAATGCCCGAAAACTGGAAGAGAAAGGGTTCCGCTATTCTTACGATATGCTGGGCGAAGCCGCGTTAACCGCCGCCGATGCGCAGGCCTATATGGTCTCTTACCAGCAAGCGATTCATGCCATCGGCAAAGCGTCTAACGGTCGCGGTATTTACGAAGGGCCAGGCATCTCGATTAAGCTGTCCGCCCTGCATCCACGCTATAGTCGCGCACAATACGATCGGGTAATGGAGGAGCTTTATCCGCGCCTGAAATCCCTGACGCTGCTGGCGCGCCAGTACGACATTGGTCTCAATATCGACGCCGAAGAGGCGGATCGTCTGGAGATCTCGCTCGATCTGCTGGAAAAACTCTGCTTCGAACCCGAACTTGCGGGCTGGAACGGCATTGGCTTTGTGATCCAGGCTTACCAGAAACGCTGCCCGCTGGTCATTGATTATTTAGTCGATCTGGCCTCCCGTAGCCGCCGTCGGCTGATGATTCGTCTGGTAAAAGGCGCCTACTGGGATAGCGAAATCAAACGCGCGCAAATGGAAGGGCTGGAGGGCTATCCGGTTTATACCCGCAAAGTGTATACCGATGTCTCTTATCTGGCCTGCGCGAAAAAACTGCTCGCCGTCCCTAATCTGATCTACCCGCAGTTCGCGACCCATAACGCTCACACACTGGCGGCGATTTATCATCTGGCCGGGCAAAATTACTATCCGGGTCAGTACGAATTCCAGTGCCTACACGGCATGGGCGAACCGCTGTATGAACAGGTCACCGGTAAAGTGGCGGACGGAAAACTTAACCGTCCCTGCCGTATTTACGCGCCGGTGGGAACACACGAAACCCTGCTGGCCTATCTGGTACGACGCCTGCTGGAAAACGGCGCCAACACCTCTTTTGTCAACCGTATCGCCGATGCCACCCTACCGCTAGATGAACTGGTGGCGGACCCGGTCGAGGCCGTGGAAAAACTGGCGCAGCAGGAAGGTCAGGCTGGCATACCGCATCCGAAAATTCCGCTGCCGCGCGATCTGTACGGCGAAGGTCGGATAAACTCCGCCGGACTTGATTTAGCGAATGAACATCGCCTCGCCTCGCTTTCTTCTGCCCTGTTAAGCAACGCCATGCAGAAATGGCAGGCCAAACCTGTGCTGGAACAACCGGTGGCCGACGGTGAGATGACGCCGGTTATCAACCCAGCGGAACCGAAAGATATTGTTGGCTGGGGACGCGAAGCGACAGAAAGCGAGGTTGAACAGGCATTGCAAAACGCGGTCAATCAGGCGCCGGTTTGGTTTGCGACGCCGCCGCAAGAACGCGCCGCTATTTTGCAGCGGGCGGCGGTATTGATGGAAGACCAAATGCAGCAGTTGATTGGCCTGTTGGTGCGTGAAGCGGGGAAAACGTTCAGCAACGCCATTGCCGAAGTGCGCGAAGCGGTAGACTTCCTCCATTATTATGCCGGTCAAGTACGTGACGATTTCGATAACGAAACGCATCGCCCGTTAGGGCCGGTGGTCTGTATCAGTCCGTGGAACTTCCCGCTGGCCATTTTCACCGGCCAAATCGCCGCCGCGCTGGCGGCAGGTAACAGCGTTCTGGCGAAACCGGCAGAGCAGACATCGCTGATTGCCGCCCAGGGCATTGCCATTTTGCTGGAAGCGGGCGTACCGCCGGGCGTCGTGCAACTGTTGCCGGGACGGGGAGAAACCGTCGGCGCCCAGCTTACCGCCGATGCGCGTGTACGCGGCGTGATGTTTACCGGTTCCACGGAGGTCGCGACGTTGTTGCAGCGCAACATCGCCACGCGTCTTGACGCCCAGGGCCGCCCTATTCCGTTGATTGCGGAAACCGGCGGTATGAACGCTATGATTGTCGACTCTTCCGCGCTCACCGAGCAGGTGGTCGTGGATGTGCTGGCTTCCGCTTTCGACAGCGCCGGACAACGCTGTTCCGCGCTCCGCGTGCTGTGTTTGCAAGACGATATCGCCGAACATACGCTGAAAATGTTACGCGGCGCGATGGCGGAGTGTCGGATGGGGAATCCAGGCCGTCTGACGACCGATATCGGGCCGGTGATCGATAGCGAGGCCAAAGCCAACATTGAACGTCACATCCAGACGATGCGCGCCAAAGGCCGCCCGGTTTTCCAGGCCGCACGTGAAAACAGCGATGATGCGCAGGAATGGCGGACCGGTACGTTTGTTATGCCCACGCTTATTGAGCTGGAAAACTTCGCAGAACTGGAAAAAGAGGTCTTCGGGCCCGTGCTGCACGTCGTGCGTTATAACCGTAACCAACTGGCGGAGCTTATCGAACAGATTAACGCTTCCGGCTACGGGCTAACGCTGGGCGTACATACCCGTATTGATGAAACCATTGCGCAAGTCACCGGTTCCGCCCATGTCGGCAACCTGTACGTTAACCGTAATATGGTGGGCGCGGTCGTCGGCGTCCAGCCGTTTGGCGGCGAAGGACTGTCCGGTACCGGGCCAAAAGCGGGAGGGCCGCTCTATCTCTACCGCCTGCTGGCACACCGCCCGCCCAATGCGCTCAATACGACGCTGACTCGTCAGGATGCGCGTTACCCGGTAGATGCGCAGCTTAAAACCACGCTACTCGCGCCGTTGACCGCCCTGACGCAATGGGCGGCGGATCGTCCAGCGCTACAGACGCTCTGCCGACAATTCGCCGATCTGGCGCAGGCCGGCACGCAGCGCCTGCTACCGGGACCGACCGGCGAGCGTAATACCTGGACGCTGTTGCCGCGTGAACGGGTATTATGCCTGGCTGATGACGAACAGGACGCGTTGACGCAGCTTGCCGCCGTTCTCGCCGTCGGCAGTCAGGCGCTATGGTCAGACGACGCCTTCCACCGCGATCTGGCGAAACGTCTCCCCGCCGCCGTTGCGGCGCGTGTCCAGTTTGCGAAAGCGGAAACGCTGATGGCGCAGCCGTTTGACGCGGTGATTTTCCACGGCGACTCCGACAAGCTGCGAACCGTGTGCGAAGCCGTCGCCGCCCGCGAAGGCGCGATAGTGTCGGTACAGGGGTTCGCCCGCGGCGAAAGCAATATACTGCTGGAACGGCTCTATATTGAACGTTCGCTGAGCGTAAACACTGCCGCCGCTGGCGGTAATGCCAGCCTGATGACAATTGGCTAATACTGTGGTTAATTAAGGCTCCGTCAATGGAGCCTTTTTACTCGCGTCAGAGGACCGTATGAAACGAATTTTCCTTACCTGCGCGGCGTTGTTGTTCAGCAGTCAGGCGTTGGCCGATGAGTGTGCCAGCGCCAGTACGCAGCTGGAAATGAATCGCTGCGCCGCCGCGCAATACCAGGCGGCAGATAAAAAGCTGAACGAAACCTATCAAAGCGCGATTAAGCGTGCGCAACCGCCGCAGCGCGAGCTGTTGCAAAAAGCGCAGGTGGCATGGATTGCCCTGCGGGACGCCGATTGCGCTCTGATTCGCTCAGGTACGGAGGGCGGCAGCGTGCAACCCATGATCGCCAGCCAGTGCCTGACCGATAAAACGAACGAACGCGAAGCGTTTTTAGCCTCGCTGCTGCAATGTGAAGAGGGTGATTTGAGCTGCCCACTGCCGCCAGCCGGTTAACGCACGCGAATCCCTTCAATAATAATGCGCTGAACGCTTTCGACCGTTTGGTTGAAAAAGGCTTCATCGCGAAGCGTCGCGCCGGTTACCGCTTCAACCTGAGGGGCGAAATCGGCGTAATGTTGCGTGGCGGCCCAAATCATGAAGATCAAATGATGCGGAGAAACGGGCGCCAGTTTCCCGCTGTGCACCCATCCGGCAATCAGCGCGGATTTTTCATCTATCAACGCTTTTAGATCGCCGGTCAGTTCCTCCATTAAGAGCGGCGCGCCCGCCAGCATCTCCATGCAGAAGAGCCGCGACGCCTGCGGATAATCACGCGAAACCTCCAGCTTGAGACGGATATACTCTTTGATGGCCTCCAGAGGGGAAAATTCTGCGCGAAACGCCTTGAGCGGCGCCAGCCAGACATCCAGGATCTGTCGCATTACTGCGACATACAGCGCCTCTTTCGAGGGATAATAATAAAGCAGATTGGTTTTGGAGACGCCAGCCCGCTCGGCGACCTGCTCAAGACGCGCGCCATGAATGCCATACTGGGAAAAAACGGCAAGCGCGGCGGTTAAGATAAGCTGCCGTTTTGCACCGGTGGCCTGCGAACGTTTTCCGATTTTTTTCTCTGTGCGTTGCGACATGCGCCCTCTCCTTTTCGTCAGGACGCAAGCATACCAAATCCGGCTTATAAACAAAAAAACCGCCGGAAATCCGGCGGCGGTGGCGCATGACGCTTTTTAGCGCGAAACGCTCAGCGTCTTGCTGTTGTGACGCAGGCTAGCTATTACGGTTACTGCTTTTGCCCCCTTTTTTGCCTGCTTCGGATGCACGCTGCGGGTCATTCTTAAAATTGCCCCCGCTGTGCTGACCACCTTTACGACCTGCTTCTGATGCTCTTTCGCGGTCTTCCGCAAAATTACCGGAACCGCCACGATGGTTTGCCATTACTGACCTCCGTCATAGATTAGACATCATATTGCATAGGTAATGAGGAGTATCTCCTCGCGCAGCGTATGAACGATATCATCAGTAACGCCGCGTAACATTAAGCATAGTGAAAAACGTCGTGGTAGGCCGCTTACCGAAATATTCTGCAACATTGGAAGCCGAATACGCAGAATAATAACCATAAGAAATAAATAAGTTATTCTTATATTTGGGAAAATCAAAGCGCTTAAAAATGTATCATTTTGCAACAAAGGTCGCCAAATTAATTATTGTTATAAATCAAAGAAATGGCGCTGAAATTTGCACTCTTCACAGGAGAGCATATCTTTAAATAGACGTAGCGAATCGCTACACACCTGATTAATCTGAGGAGTAGTACAAATGGCAAAGATTCTGGTGCTCTATTATTCCATGTACGGACACATTGAAACCATGGCGCACGCGGTGGCGGAAGGGGCAAAGAAAGTCGACGGCGCAGAGGTCATTATAAAGCGTGTGCCAGAAACAATGCCGCCTGAAATCTTCGCAAAAGCTGGCGGTAAAACGCAAAACGCACCGGTTGCCACCCCACAGGAGCTGGCGGATTACGATGCCATTATTTTTGGTACGCCAACCCGGTTTGGCAATATGTCAGGCCAGATGCGTACCTTCCTGGACCAAACCGGCGGACTGTGGGCATCCGGCGCGCTATACGGCAAGCTCGGCAGCGTGTTCAGTTCTACCGGAACAGGCGGCGGCCAGGAGCAGACCATCACCTCGACCTGGACTACTCTTGCCCATCATGGGATGGTGATCGTCCCGATAGGCTATGCCGCACAGGAACTCTTTGACGTCTCCCAGGTTCGCGGCGGCACGCCTTACGGCGCAACGACTATCGCCGGAGGCGACGGTTCACGTCAACCAAGCCAGGAGGAACTCTCTATCGCTCGCTATCAGGGGGAATACGTCGCCGGTCTGGCAGTCAAACTCAACGGCTAATCTTCAACAGGAGGATTCGAATGCCAACTCAAGAAGCAAAAGCGCACCGCGTCGGCGAATGGGCAAGCCTGCGTAATACGTCGCCGGAAATTGCCGAAGCCATTTTTGAAGTCGCTCACTATGACGAGAAACTGGCAGAAAAAATATGGGAAGAAGGTAGCGATGAGGTGCTGATCAAAGCCTTTGAGAAAACGGACAAAGACTCGCTCTTCTGGGGCGAACAAATCATCGAACGTAAAAACGTATAACACAAACGCCCCCGCCTGCGCGGGGGCATATGGCTATTTTGCAGCAGTGTTCATGACGTTATCGAACTTATCCAGCGGACAGAAGCCGTTCGCATCCACCGGACATCCTTTCAGTTCCAGGGTTACCCTTTGCGCGGGCGATTTGAGCGTTAACGCTTCCGCGTTACGTAACTGCCGGGCGCTCTGGTAGACATACTCGATTTTCATCAAATCCCGGTTAGCGTTGCCGTCATGCCAGCGTTGGAAGACAAGCTGACCGCCAATCGGCGTTCTCTCATACTGGTCATGGAGCTGATAGGGTTTAAAATCCAACGCCGTCAGCAGCGACGCGATATTGGAATCATGCCCCACCAGCACGGTAACCTTCGGCGCGCTAACGCGATCGGCAACCAGCACCTTATCGATATATTTCACCAGCGGCGCAGCGACATTGCGCGCCACCGTGGGTGAGGTAAACAGGCTGTCCTGATAGCCGTTTTTCAGTTTTGACAGCACCTTCCACTGCCGATCGGTGTGGATCCCGCCCCAGGCGACCTGATCCATCGGAAACCCTTCGTAATATTGCAGGGTAAACGCATCCACCAGCGAGTTCCCTACTTTAAGCGGCCCCTGCACGCCAGGCTCTTGCTGATAGTTCGCGCTGAAGGTATCTTTCGCGTCGATTAGCGAACACTGATGCTTCTCTTTGCAGGACGGCGAGTCCTGATAATGCGTTATCTGCTCAAGCAGTTTATAACTCTCATCAAGATGTAGCTGACTACGCGCCTTTTCCATCGCCTGTACGGCCTGTTGCCGGAACGCGGCGGAATCATCGGTAATTACCGGATTGAAGGTAGGGTCCATAGTGCCCATTTTTTCCTGATGATGAACAGGAATATCACAGCCGGGGAAAGCGCCGGTAATGAAAAATTGCGCGGTGGCGACGGTGCGCTGCAAACTATTCGCATAGGCATATACCGTGTCGGGCGCCGGACATTCTCCCGACGGTATCAGCCCCTGCGCGACCAGCCATTCACGTGTGTAGTGTCCCATATAGACTTCCAGCACGCCGCCTTTCGTCGTCAGTTCCCCGCCGGGAACGTCCCACGCCGGCCAGGCGTTCGGCGTCGACTGCGCCAGTACGCTGCCATTATTCGCCAGCGGCGCCCGCAGATTATGGCGGCTCATCATCAGCACCTGTTGTAATTGATAACCCTCCGGCGTTGTCTGCGCCTGTACGGCGGATGACAACAAAACAGCCCCTGCCACAGCAACAGCGAGTAATGATTTTTTCATCCCTATGACCTCTTGTTGTTATCAAATCGTTCTGAGTGTGACAGAAATGGATCATTTTTCCGGGAACGATTTCGCAAAACGGGGGTTTTTCTTACAGTAAACGCGTTAGCGCCGGGAAACCCCGGCGCATATTCAGAACGTTTTTGCCCACCATAGCCGAAGCTTCATGCCCCAGTAGCTGGTCCAGCCGCTGGTGGTGAACACAACCCGACCTTGTGAAACCACCACCAGCGTTGGCGTCACGCTGATTTCCCAGCCAGCGGATAAGGCGCCGTTAGCATCATTGACGACCGGGAAGTCAACGCCCTTGCGCGCCAGCCAGCGGGCAACCTCAGCGTCATCGCCGGAGCGGAGCGCAACGGTCATGACGTTTTCCCCTTCAGCCGCCAGGCGAGCGACCGCAGGCGTAGTAAAGCGGCATACCCCGCACCAGCTGGCCCAAAAATAGAGCAGTACGGGGCGTTCTTCGCTCAATGTCGCCAGAGTTGTCGACTCTCCCGTCAGCGTACGTAATGGTGTCGTGGCAAACGCCGGAGGCGCCTGCGGCGCGCGCCAGACGTCCATGACCACCATTATCGCGATGAGGAGCGCCAGAAAAACCGCGGCTTCACGCAGCCAACGCCGCAGTTTACCCGCCATTGGCAGCCGCCAGTTTTTCTTTCACCACCGCTTCCAGCGTATCCCAGGGCACCGCGCCCGGAATCAGCTCGTCGCCAATGATCGTCGCTGGCGTTCCTTGCACGCCGACCAGCCTTGCCAACTGCAAATTAGTGCGTATCGTTTCCATGCTTTTTTCATCCAGCGTCACTGGCGTAGCCCCTGCTTTCTGCTGGGCCTGTTTAATACTGTCATCCGTATGGTAACCGCGCTTTTGCATGAGTTTTTCATGTAGCGCGAGGAACTGTTGCGGATGATCGCGCCAGGTGGTCAGCGCAATACGCGCCGCCAGTACGGAGCTCTCTCCTTTGAATGGCAGCGGTTTAATAATGACCGCAACGTCAGGATATTTCTGCACAATCTTTTCCAGCATCGGATCGAGCTGTTTGCAGTACGGGCAGTTGTAATCCGTAAAGTTCACCAGCGTCAGCTTAGGGTGTTTAGCGCCTATCCGCGGGCTGGCAGGATCGTTAAACAACGCCGCATGGATCAGATTTTCAATCTGCTTTTCCTGATCCGGCGTAAAAGGAGCGGTTTCTTGCGCGATGCTCAGCGTCGAAAACAGCGCCAGCAGTAAAACAATCATGTATTTCATTGGGTTATTCCTTTCGCTTTTTTCAACGTTTGTAATACCGCATCGCGGGTCAGCAAAGTGGGCAGTGCCTCCCCTTCCGGCAAGCCGGGGCCATATACCTGATTAAACGGCACGGCGACCTGGCCGCGCGTTTTCAGAAAATCTGTAATGGCATCGGACGGCAGCGTCCAGTCTCCCCGCAGCGCCACAACATCCGGCTGTTGCAAGGCGGCCTGCACATCCTCTTTTTGCAGGACGTTGTATTTATTCACTTTACAGGTAATACACCAGTCCGCAGTGACATCGACAAATACCCGCTTATGCTGCGCCAGCGCCGACTGGATTGCCTGTTCACTCAACGGTTGCCACTGAACCGTGTCTTGCGCGCTCTTTGACGCAGTGAAGCCGAAATGCGGCAGGAGTAACGTCGCCAGCCAGATAGCCGACCCCAGCATCATCAGACCGAGGATCCTGCGCAGGACATTCATCCAACGCCCGGGGCGCGGTAAACGTAGCGCAAGCCCTGGTCGTATCGCGACCAGTAGCCACGGCGCGCTCATTCCCAGGCCAAGCGCAAGGAACAGCCCCCACAGCGTCGGCAGCGACGCCGTGAGCGCCACCGCGACCGCCGTGCCCAGAAACGGCGCGCTACAAGGCGTCGCCAGCAGCGTGGCGAATGCCCCCTGCCAGAAATGTCCCGACATACCGTTACCGCCGTAAGTGGCCAGTTTCGTGGTCATAGATGAGGGAAGCCTGAACTCAAAAAGCCCGAACAGGCTGGCGCTAAACAACAACATCACCAGCGCCATAAAACCAATAAACCATACATTCTGGAACTGGACTCCCCAGGCCAGCGCATGGTTTGACAGGCGAAGGAGGGTCATAAACGCCGCCAGCGCCATAAATGACGCAATGATACCGGCGACCGAAGCCAAAAATTGTCGCCTGATGTGAGAGCGGCTTTTTTCCTCTACCAATAAAATAGAGCCAAGCTTCATGCCCAGAACCGGCAGTACGCAGGGCATTAAATTAAGAATCAGTCCGCCGATCAGCGCCATCATTACAACTTGCCAGAAAGGTAGCGCCGCATTGTCCGGCGTTTGCGCTGGCGCAGCGCCAATGGTTTGCGTGCTCTCCTGGGCGATAGCGCCATCGGCTAACACGAGGGTCAGCGATTTGTTGCGCAAATCGGGCGCCTTTTCGCCCCAACTGTCCGTCACCGGCACCGTCGCCTGTAACCTGTCGCCCTCTACGCGCAGACGAGGCTTCGCAAAATCGACGTCATCTACGGTGTCAAGATAGAGCCCGGGCGATGACCAGCCCGCCGCTCGCGTAGCAGTGACCACCAGTTCTCCCGGGCGATAGCCGACGTCAAGCGAGTCCGTTAGTCCACTGCGGAGCGGAACTTTACCCATCGCCCGCGCATAGTCATGGGCAAAATCGGCATTCTGCACAGTGGGCGTCACGGAAAAGGGGTAATCGGTCAACAGACAAACATTGCTGCAGGTTGATAACGTCAACACACCGCGCAAGGTCGCCGGCGGCGTACCGCGCACGATCATCGGAAAGGTCACCTCGTCGTGATATCCCTGGGTGGTGATATTCGCCACATCAAAGCGCGAGGGGGTTGGCCAGAACCAGCTTACCTCAGGCATGTCGCCTTTCCAGGCGATAGAGGGCGCCACGCCCCCTTCCCCCGGCGCGCGCCAGTAGGTTTTCCAGCCGTTTTCCAGTTTGACATCCAGCAACAGCCGGGTCTCACCGTTAGCGGACGTATCGGCACGTAGCCGTATGCTGGCATGGTCGTTATCGGGCGAACGCAGCCAGCCGCTTTCCGCCGCCCAGGAGACGGGCAGCCAAAGCCATAACAGGCAGAACAGTATCCGCCTGAACAAAATCATCATATTTTTTCTCCGTGAATGAGTAATTAACCGTTAGCAATAACCGGTCTGTCATTCACGGAAGACACAAAATCGTAGATGTACCCGTAATGTGGGCGGCGAAATAGCCCGTGGAGGCGAAAACGGCAGGCGCATGACCCGGACAGGCGCCAGTAAGGAAAGCAGTAGACAAAGCGCAAGGATAGCGCCTTCAAAGAGTACCGGAGGCGCCGCCAGCAGCGACTTGGCGCTTAATTCGCAGGGGGTGACCGGCGAGCCGTCATCTGTCGAGGAGGGAGCGCTGACCACCGCAGCAGAGGCCGTCGCCTGCATCTGCAAGGCGTGCAGGCCCGCCATGCGTTGCGCGGTACAAACCATTACCACGACACATGCAAGGCAAAGAAACCACCAGCCCATCCGTTGTTGTTTCGCCATTGCGCCCTCACTGTTTAACGCGAGTTATCTTAGCCACTGGCGCGGTTTTGGCAACCTTTCCCCTGTAAAGTTATGTCGGCGCGCTGCGCAACCTTCTGATAGTCGAACAACGTAATTTATTCTTACTAATGATATAACTGGTGTTTTCATACGCACTTTTCAGGTTTACCCTACACTTAGTGGAGAAACCTTTTTGGGGTCCCTTCTGTATGTATTGATTTAGCGAGATGATGCTATGGAACTTAAGGATTATTACGCCATTATGGGCGTGAAACCGACGGACGATCTCAAGACGATTAAGACCGCCTATCGCCGACTGGCCCGCAAGTACCATCCAGATGTCAGCAAAGAACCCGATGCCGAAGCCCGTTTCAAAGAGGTTGCTGAAGCATGGGAAGTGCTGAGTGATGAGCAACGGCGCGCCGAGTATGACCAGTTATGGCAACACCGTAACGATCCACAATTTAATCGCCAGTTCCAGCAACACGAAGGCCAGCCGTATAACGCTGAAGATTTTGATGATATTTTCTCGTCTATTTTTGGTCAGCACGGTCGCCATTCGCATCACCGCCACGCCGCACGCGGTCATGATATCGAAATTGAAGTGGCGGTATTCCTGGAAGAAACGCTGGAAGAGCACCAGCGTACGATTAGCTATTCCGTCCCCGTTTATAACGCGTTCGGCCTGGTGGAGCGGGAAATTCCCAAGACATTGAATGTGAAAATCCCGGCTGGCGTCAGCAACGGGCAACGAATCAGACTGAAAGGCCAGGGCACGCCGGGGGAAAACGGCGGACCTAATGGCGATTTATGGCTCGTTATCCATATTGCCCCGCATCCGCTCTTTGATATTGTCAATCAGGATCTGGAAGTCGTCCTTCCGCTTGCCCCATGGGAGGCGGCGCTCGGCGCTAAGGTGTCTGTGCCAACGCTTAAAGAGCGTATTTTGCTGACCATTCCCCCCGGTAGCCAGGCAGGTCAGCGGCTGCGTATCAAAGGAAAAGGATTAGCCAGTAAAAAGCACACTGGCGATCTCTATGCCATCATCAAAATCGTTATGCCGCCGAAACCTGACGAGAAAACAGCTGCCCTGTGGCAACAACTGGCGGACGCGCAGTCGTCCTTTGACCCACGCCAGCAATGGGGGAAAGCATAATGGCTAACATCACTGTCACCTTTACCATCACCGAATTTTGTTTGCACACCGGCGTGACGGAAGAGGAGCTAAACGAAATCGTCGGACTTGGCGTAATTGAGCCTTACGAAGACGATAACGCCGACTGGCAATTCGACGATCGCGCAGCGAGCGTGGTACAACGCGCGCTACGCTTACGTGAGGAGCTGGCGCTCGACTGGCCTGGGATCGCGGTCGCGTTAACGCTGCTGGAAGAGAATTCACGGCTGCGCGAAGAAAACCGGTTACTACTGCAACGCCTTTCTCGCTTTATCTCGCATCCCTAATCCACGATAAAGGCAATAAACCGAGGGTGGGCTTTCTGCCCACCCCGGATTTACATGCACCCGGTATAATACCAGAATGCCTCTGACATACTTCCCCCAACGGAAGAAATATAGCCTTTCACCGCGCACAACCCGATCAACGAACCGCCAATGTCAGCCATTAATGCGCCATTGCGAAGATCATCGTTTAAATAAAGACCAGCCACACGTTCACATTTTTTAGATACGTCGGTTATTTTTACACGTTAGCGATCATTTATTGCCTGAAGAATATATTCTTTCACTGTTTTGTACTCTCTGGTTGATACGTACCTTCTCCCTGTCAATGCCGGGTAAAATGTACCGCTGCGCTTACAGGTTGCGGTATTTATAAATAAGAAATACAACAGTCACTTACAGTTTAATAATTGAGCGTTATAACATCCACTACCGCCCAATATTTACACCACGTCTAAAATACAAAAATGTAATAGAATGTAAACAAAATAAGAGCATAAAATAAATAACTTATTAAAAAATCAATATAAATAGAGTGGTCAATAAAAAACGATCGTTTTCAACGAGTTATGTTTCTCAGATTTTCATCTATCCTGAATAGGCTTACGGAAAATGTAATTTACACCATTGACTATTTCACTTAAAAGGTTTCTGTAATGGAATGGAAGGTCGTTGATACAGTTATAAGTCCCTCTACCGGAGTGTCGTTCTCATGCATACATAGCCTAAAAAATCTTAGATTGACCTTATGGTATCAGGCAGATGTTTACATGCCTCCAGGTAGCATTATCATCCCCTTTAATAAGGGGGTCTTAATAAACGATAAACTTTATCCCGTTACTGTTTACAACGTTACCAGGTTTAATCCTGTTCTATGGAAATCGCTTAAAGAAAATAGCCACTGTCCTGGTAACTGCAATCCTAAACCAGAAGCCTGCAGTTATCCTTTCGAGTGTCTGGTATCCGTTTGTCCATTTGGTTTAACCAGAAATATTCAAATAGATAATAAGAAAGTTTAGGAAATAAAGTATGCATTAGCCATACTACTGATTAAGTGTATTCGCGCACGTTTGCAGTATTTTGCAGTTAAATATGTTTGATATAAAAATTGTACAGTTCGGATATTTTTTGATTCGTTTAATCTAACCTTCACTTTGGCAACGAGGAGCCGGTACAGAGGATATTACTGATGGCCGGCAGACAAAGAAACGCATTGCTTTTAACACTGTATAAATTCCATCCGTGACATTCTTATTTAGTGATATTTCACCAGAGCAATCATCTTACCTTTATTGTGCATAAAAATCAGCAAGTAGTGTTTAGAAAAAATAATGTTTTAGACAAAAGCTCTGCGCGTCATGCTGATCGCCAAAAGCATAACGGGCTGACATCATGTCAGCCCGTGGGTTTATCCCTGCTCTGATACTTACGGTACGCTTATCGTCATATTGTCATGACCGACAATGACAGGGCCCGGGTAATTTTTCATGGCTTCCTGTTGCCAGACGTCATCCGCAACCGTCGCAGGCACCAGATGACTTAACACCAGTTTTTTCACGTGGGCCTCGCGAGCAATCTTACCGACATCTTCAATCGTGGTGTGATGCGACGCAATCGCTTCAGCCAGCGTTTTTCCGTTGCCAATACTATTAGCCAGTTTTGCTACCGAAGGGACATGTACCGCCTCATGTACCAGGATATCCGCCCCTTGAGCAAACGTTGCAAGCGGCGGAAACCAGGACGTATCGCCAGAGAAGACGATTCGCTTACCCTGGGTATCAAAACGGTAAGCAAACGCTTCACCGTCCGGGAAAGGGGAATGAGGCACTTTTAGCGCGCTTATTGTGACCAGTTCATCTTTATAGATGACGCCCTGGCCAATATCGGTCGCCTTAACCAGGTTGCGCGGATCGGGTTTCCCCTCTTCCTCCATGCGTAGCGTGATATCCCTGTCAAAGACCTTCCAGCTAGCCTTCGTCATCGCCTGGGTTCCCGGCGGGCCATACACCTGTATGGTATGGTCTTTCAGACCACTTGCCCAGGCATTCATCAGCAAGGAAGGATAATCCAGTATGTGGTCGCTGTGCAGATGGGTGAGCAAAATAGTATTGATGTTGCGCAGTGGAATGCCGTTTTTCACCAGTTGCAGACTGGCACCGTAGCCGGCATCTATCAGCCATATTTTATCGCCGATAGTGAGCGCCGTCGCTTGCGGTAGTCTGGCTGTATTGAGCAAAGAAGGCCCGCCTTTGGTGCCCAGTAAAACAATGTTGATCTCTTGAGGCGCAGGAGTACCGGCAGCAATGGCAAGGTGGCTTTGCGCCAGCATACAAACCGCCAGCATAGCGACGCTTTTTTTCATCATGTTTTTACTCTTCTTAGTTGAGAAAAGAGGGAACTTCACGTTGGCGAAACTGCGAAGGAGAACAGCCAGCAAGGCGATTAAAGAAACGGGCGAAATAAGCCGGATCTTTAAAACCTAATTGCCAGGCGATCTCGTTGACAGCATTGTCGGAAAAAAGCAGCAGTCGTTTCGCCTCGCGTAATTGCCGATCAAAAATCAGGCGTTTAGGCGGGCGATTAGCAAAACGTCGGCAAATATCGGTCAAACGAGATTCGGTAATATGCAGCTCGCAGGCATAATCGGGCACCGTCCAGTGCTGATGGAAGTGGTTGTCAATTAACAGGGTAAAGCGCTGAAAAAGTTTCAGTTCACCGCGCATCCCGGTTGCGGCGTGATCGTCCAGCTTCGCATTACGCAACAGCAAGGTAAATACCGCCTGCGCCAGTAGCACCAGGGTATGTTCGCAGCCAGCCAGTTGTTCCGTGGACTCCCGCTCAATTAGCTGCCAGTAATGTTTGAGCGCCGCCAGCTCGTTGGGTTTATCCGCCAGCGACAGGCAGATTCCCGGCAGGCCAAAGGCCTCTCTGGTGCCGGGATAAAGCACTTCCAGCAGCGGCCAAACCAGCTCTTCGCGTACCGTCAGAACATGGCCATCGCTATCCGATTCGGTAATAAAAGCATGCGGCACCGAGGGCGGCGTAAGCACAAATAGCGGCGCCTGCACCGAATAGCGATGATCGTCGAGCTGTAGCTCAATCTGCCCGGTATCAAGAAAGTGCATTTGAAAAAACTGGTCGTGGCGATGCGCCTGCATATCACGACCAAAGAAATCCGCCATACGAGCAAACGACTGATAATGCACATCGTTACTGCCCATGCTTTCGTCATACTCTTTGCTGATATCAATATTGGCGATCGCACGTTGGCACATAGTTTCTCCTCAAGGGGTGGCGCGCGGACGCGATGCTTTCATGGGAATGAGCCAGATAATGGCGGCGCCGACGACTAACAGAGAAGCGACAAACCAGAGTCCGCTATTGAAGCTACCGGTGATATCTTTTAGCCAGCCAATCATAAACGGGCTGAGCGCGGAGCCAATATTGCCGGTGGCATTGATGACCGCAATGCCTATCGCCCTGGCGCGTAAACTGATCGACTGATCCGGCGTGGTCCAGAAGATCGCCATCGCGCTAAAGGAACCCGTGGATGCCATCACGATCCCCAGGAGCTGGATCAGGTTATGGTCGGTCGCCGACGCCAGCAGCCAGCCCGCGGCGGCAAACAGGAACGGCAACGCCGTGTGATGTTTACGTTCCTGATGTTTGTCCGAATGGCGGCTCCAGTAAATCATGCCCAGAATAGTACAAATCTGCGGGATCGCCGCCAGCAGGCCGATGGTGATATTGCTGCTGCCTTCATTAAAACTTTTCAGGATTTGCGGCGTCCAGATACTAATGGCGCTAAGCGTATTGGTAAGGCAAAAATAGGCCAGCGTATACATCAGTACAATTGGCGTGAATACTTCGCGCCACAGACTACGCTGCTGCATGGCGTTATGGCTGATGGCCCCCTCCGGCTGAACCAGCGTCAGGCGGTCATTATCCATCATCTCCTGCAAACATTTTTTATCCTCTGCCGTCAGCCATTTGGCTTTTGCCGGGGTATCATCCAGGTAAAACCAGACCATAATGCCTAACAAAACTGACGGAAATCCTTCCAACAGGAATAACCACTGCCATCCATGCAGATTGAATATGCCGTCCAGCGATAAAATATAGCCGGAGACAATCGACCCCAACGCGGTAGTGGCCGGCATGGCAATCATAAATAATGCGTTGGCGCGGGCGCGGAAAAATGCCGGGAACCAGTAGGTTAAATAGAGCAATATTCCTGGCAAAAAGCCCGCTTCGGTAATGCCCACCAGCATTCGCAGCACATACAGGCTTTTCGGTCCCACCGCGAACATCGTGGCGGTAGATGCAATGCCCCATAGCACCATAATGGTCGCAATCCAGCGGCGGGCGCCGACAATGCTCAACATCACGTTGCTGGGAATGCCGAAAATGACGTAGGTGGCGTAAAACAGCGTCGTGGCAAGGCCAAACATGGTGGCGCTTAACCCCAGATCCTGCCCCATCGTCAACCCGGCAAAACCGATGTTGATACGGTCTAAAAACGAGAAGATAAACAACACGAATAAAAATACGATCAGTCGGCGGAACAGTTTATTTATGACGGTTTGTTGACCCGTGCTGAGCGCGTTGTGCGAACGGACAGACTCGGGGCTTTCCGGAAGTGCAGATGATGTGTCGCTCATTTTTTTTCCTCTGATGGGAATTTTGTAGGGTACTACGGTTGCCCGGTAGCGCTGCGCTTACCGGGCCAGGCTTAATAGACGCCGGACGCACCGGACAGTTTTTTTTCTACGCCAAAGCGCGCCGCCAGCGCCTCCGCTCCGCGCGCCAGCAGCGTGGTGTCAACGCCGACGGCGACAAATAGCGCCCCCAGTTCCAGATAACGTTTCGCCAGTGCTTCATTGGCCATCAGAATCCCCGGCGCTTTCCCCGCCGCGCGTATCTGCACGATGGCGTTCTCAATCGCCGCCTGCACTTCCGGGTGCTGCGGATTGCCGGCAAAGCCCATATCGGCGCTGAGGTCCGCCGGGCCGATAAACACGCCGTCAATGCCATCCACGTCGAGAATTGACGCCAGATTGCTCATCGCCTCACGCGTTTCAATCTGCACCAGTACGCACATGGCATCGTTGGCCTGGTGGAGATAGTCCGGAATGCGGTTCCAGCGCGATGCCCGCGCCAACGCGCTGCCCACGCCGCGAATACCGGCAGGCGGATAACGAGTAGCCGCCACGGCGTTTCGCGCTTCATCGGCATTCTGCACCATCGGTATCAGCAGCGTTTGCGCGCCGACGTCGAGCAGTTGCTTAATCTGTACCGGATCGTTCCATGACGGACGCACCACCGGCTGGCTGGGATAAGGCGCAATCGCCTGCAACTGGGTCAACACCGTCTGCACGTTGTTTGGCGCGTGTTCACCGTCAATCAGTAGCCAGTCGAAGCCGGCGCCCGCTAACAGTTCAGCGCTGTAACTGTTGGCAAGCCCCAGCCACAAACCGATTTGCGGACGCCCCGCTTTTAACGCGTCTTTGAAAGCATTTTTCATCGTTTTTTCCTTACACAAACCGGCAACTGATCGCGCCCATGTTGCCGTAATCGACATGGAAAGTGTCGCCCTTGCGCGCCGGCACCGGGCGGGTGAACGAGCCGCCGAGGATGATCTGCCCGGCTTCAAGCTGGACATCGTAGGGGGCAAGCTTGTTCGCCAGCCACGCCACGCCGTTGGCCGGATGATTCAGCACGCCTGCGGCGACGCCGGTTTCTTCGATCACGCCGTTGCGATAGAGCAGCGCGGAGATCCAGCGCAGATCCAGCTCGTCTGGTTTGATGGGACGACCACCGAGGATCACCCCAGCGTTGGCGGCGTTGTCGGAAATGGTGTCGAACACTTTGCGCGGGCGCTGGGTTTCCGGGTCGATGTTGTGGCTGCGGGCGTCAATCAGTTCCAGCGCCGGAATCACATAATCCGTGGCATTGTAGACGTCGAACAGCGTGCAGTGAGGGCCGCGCAGCGGTTTCGCCAGCACGAACGCCAGCTCCACTTCAATACGCGGGACGATAAAACGGTCGGTGGGGATATCGCCGCCGTCATGGAAGAACATATCGTCAAGCAGCGCGCCGTAATCCGGTTCGCTGATTTGCGAGCTGGCCTGCATCGCTTTTGAGGTCAGGCCGATTTTGTGGCCTTTGAGCGTGCGCCCTTCGGCCATCTTGATATTGACCCATTCACGCTGTACGGCATAGGCATCTTCAATAGTGATGTTGGGATAATCCAGCGACACTGCGCGAATCTGTTCACGCTGTTTTTCAGCCTGATTAAGTCGCTGGGCGATCAGGGTATGGGTCTGTTTATCGAGCATAGTTGCTTCCTGTTACGTCATTCGGTGCTGCTGCGCCGGGTGGCGACGCGGTGCGTCTTACCCGGCCTACGGTTCGGTATTGCTTCGTGCATCGTTTTTTTTTGTAGGCCCGGTCAGCGCAGCGCCACCGGGCGAAAGAGTGTGCTATTTAAATAACGCGTGTACGTTGTTTTGTTTGTAATTGAGCGTTGGATGTAGCTCGGCAATCTCAAACGACAGCGCCAGATAGCGGTTCTCCATCAGGTCGGCGAAGTGGGCTTTAATCAGCCCAAACAGCATTTTGCCGACTTCCTGACAGCTCTCCAGGCTGCGCCCGGCACCGATTTTCAGCGTCATATGCACAAACGCGTAATCATGCTTACCGTCAGCCATCTGCCAGGTATCCAGCCAGTGGGCGCGACTGCGGATACCGCCGATGGGGAAAATCCCGCTGGCGGCCAGCGCCTCGTTTACCTTGCTGAACAGGCCGGGTAAATCAGCCTGCTCGCGAATATTTTCAGTACATTCAGCAATAAAGTGCGGCATAAACACCCCTTACGCAGGCAGCGGGAAA
Organism: Salmonella sp. SAL00670; assembly: GCF_046552235.1. Classification (NCBI taxonomy): domain Bacteria; kingdom Pseudomonadati; phylum Pseudomonadota; class Gammaproteobacteria; order Enterobacterales; family Enterobacteriaceae; genus Salmonella; species Salmonella sp. SAL00670. The sequence continues at coordinate 317,026 of NZ_JBGDUO010000001.1, read as the reverse complement.
ACAGCGTTCACCTGGCCGGTACCGGAGCTGGCGAACAGGTCGGTGATGAACTCCACCTTGCCGTCGTATTTGTCCCAACCCAGCATTCCCAGCAGCATGACCGTGTCGTGCATGTTGCCTTCGCCGTAGCAGTAGTCGGCGTACTCCGGCAACATGGTGCAAAACTCCTTGAATTTGCCTTCGCGCCACAGCTTGACCACGCGCTCGTCCATTTGATGATCGAACTCGCGGGTGTAGCTGTTCATCCCCTCTTCCGCCCGTTGGTCGTCAATAAAACGGTGCGACAGAGAACCACTGGCGAATACCGCTACGGTACCGTCATATTTCTCAATCGCCTTGAGAATGGCTTCGCCCAGTTTGCGGCTGTCGGCAAAATCATGCACAGTGCAGAACGCCGAGATGGAGACCACTTTGAAGTGCTTGTCGCTGTTCATGTAGCGCATCGGCACCAGCGTGCCATACTCCAGCTTCAGGCTCGGGATGTTATGCGCTTTAGCGCGCACGCCCAGTTTGACTGCCTCGTCGGCGATCAGGTGGCCGAGCTCCGGATTACCGTCATAGTCATAGGTCATGTCGCGAATAAAGTGCGGCAATTCGTTGCTGGTATAGACGCCCTGGAAATGGTCGGCACAATTAATGTGGTAAGCGCTATTCACCAGCCAGTGGGTGTCGAATACGATAATGGTGTCAACGCCCATTTCGCGGCAACGCTTGCCAATTTCAATATGCCCATCAATGGCTGCCTGACGACAACCGTGATTTTTTCCTGGCAGTTCAGAAAGATACATCGACGGCACGTGGGTAATTTTTGCTGCTAACGCTAACTTGCCCATATCAAACTCCCCATTTTGGGATAGGATGGTCGCCCATTGAGATGCAGACGTTTTTCATTTCCGCAAACACTTCGAAGCTATATTCGCCGCCTTCGCGCCCGGTACCGGAGGCTTTCACGCCGCCGAACGGCTGGCGCAGGTCGCGGACGTTCTGGGTGTTGACGAAGACCATGCCGGCTTCAATCCCACGCGCCAGGCGCAACACTTTGCTCACGTCCTGGGTCCAGATATAAGAGGCCAGACCGTATTCCACATCGTTCGCCAGGCGTAACCCTTCCGCTTCGTCTTTGAATGGCAGCAGACAGGCAACTGGCCCAAAGATCTCTTCCTGCGCGACGCGCATACGGTTGTCGACATCGGCCAGCACGGTTGGGCGCAGGAAGTTACCGCCTTTCAGATGCGCAGGCAGGTCAGTGGGTTTTTCCGCACCGCCCGCCAGCAGCGTTGCGCCCTCTTCAATGCCGAGGCGGATATAACCGGAGACTTTTTCCCAGTGCTGTTGGCTAATCAGCGCGCCGACCTGGGTGTTCGGGTCGGTCGGATCGCCGACACGCAGGCGATTCGCACGTTCGGCAAAGCGCTTCACGAACTCAGGGTAAATGCTCTGCTGGATAAAGATGCGCGACCCGGCGGTGCAGCGTTCGCCGTTGATCGAGAAGATGGTGAACAGCGCGGCGTCCAGCGCGCGCTCAATGTCGGCATCTTCAAAAATCAGCACCGGCGATTTGCCGCCCAACTCCATCGAGTATTTTTTCAGGCCGGCATTTTTCATGATATTGCGACCGGTGGCGGTACCGCCGGTAAACGACACCGCACGCACGTCATGGTGGCGTACCAGCGCATCGCCCGCCGTCGCGCCATAGCCCTGCACCACGTTCAGCACCCCTGCCGGAATTCCTGCCTCCAGCGCCAGCTCGCCCAGCCTGTCAGCAGTCAGCGGCGACAGCTCGGACATTTTGAGCACCGCGGTGTTACCCAGCGCCAGGCACGGCGCGACTTTCCAGGTCGCGGTCATAAACGGCACGTTCCACGGCGACACCAGCGCGCAGACGCCGACGGGCTGCACCAGCGTATAATTGAGCATTTTATCGTCAACAGGATAGGTCTTGCCGTTCATCTGCTGGCACACTTCGGCGAAGAATTCGAAGTTATGCGAGGCGCGCGGGATCAGCACGTTTTTAGTCTGGTGAATAGGCAAGCCGGTGTCGGCGGTTTCCATCGCCGCGATTTCCGGCACATGCTGGTCAATCAGATCGCCAAGGCGACGCATCAGGCGCGCGCGCTCTTTCATCGGCAGGTTGGCCCATTTCGGGAACGCCTCTTTTGCCGCCGCGACAGCCTGGTTCACTTCTGCTTCACCGCCGGAGGCTACTTCCGCCAGCACATCACCGGTCGCCGGGTTAGTGGTCTGGAAGTAGTCGTTACCTGCAACGTTTTTGCCGTTAATCCAATGATTTATTTTCTTCATTTTGCACTCTCCTCACTGACGATTCGGTTAACCAGGCGACCCACGCCTTCTACTTCCACGACAACTTCATCCCCCGGCACCACATCGGACAACCCTTTCGGCGTACCGGTGGCAATCATGTCGCCCGGTTGCAACGTCATAAATTCGCTCAGATAAGAAATCAGGAACGGGATGCTGAAGATCAGATCGGCGGTCGTCCCTTCCTGGCGCAGCTCACCGTTGACAAAGGTGCGTAACGTCAGGTTATGCGGATCAGAAACCGCCTCTTTATCCACAATCCACGGGCCTATCGGCGTCAGGCCGTCGCGGCTTTTTACCCGCAGATTCGGACGGTAGTAGTTTTCCAGATAGTCGCGGATCGCGTAGTCGTTGCAGACGGTGTAACCGGCCACATACTCCATAGCTTCGGCTTCGCTCACCTTACGCGCCGTTTTGCCAATCACCACGACCAGCTCGGCTTCGTAGTGCATATATTCGACGTTGTTCGGGCGCACCGACGTTTGGTGATGTTCGGTAAAGGTGTTTGGCGCTTTGATAAATACCAGCGGCTCTTTCGGCGGCGTAAATGCCAGCTCGCTGGCGTGATCGGCGTAGTTCAACCCCAGCGCAAATAACGTTCCCGTCGCTGACAGCGGCCACGTAAACGTCTGGTGGCGGGCGAATTCATCTTCTGCGACAACCGGATTTTCCAGAGCGGGTAAACCTTTCGCCAGAATACGCACCCGATCGCCGGGACGCAGCGCAACGCGATTCTGCGGCGTACCGAGTAAGATCGCATCGCCAGGGTTAAGCGTAGCGAACTCACTTAACGCGCTAAGCAGTTGTGCGGCGCTACGCTGTAAATCAGCAGTATTCCAGTGGTCCGCTTCTCGTCCGTTGATTTCAGTGATAATGGTGAGGTTATCCACATCACTCAGCGGCGCCATTTCACCCAGCGGGCAAAAGCCATCGCGACATTTCGCTTTAATCGCCGGGCGATAAAAGCTCTCTTCCGGCAGGCTGACCTCGTTAGCCAGCGCATACCCGGCGATATAGTCCGCCGCCGCTTCAGGGCGTATCCGGCTGGCGGTTTTCCCCACAATGAGCGCCACTGTCGCGCCGCTCAGTACCTTTTCTCCCTGCGGATAAGGAATGGGTTCGCCGTGACGAATCACCGTATTACGCGGCTTGATGAACCACACTGCGGTTTTAGGCGGCGCATTATAGGGAGGCTGAGAGAAAGCCTCTCGCCAGGCATCAAGCTGGCTGCGATGGTTTAACGCAACGGCGAAAACAGTACCCTTCATACATAAACTCCTCAGGCCGATTTAACGGGCTGTGATTTCATTAATATATTAATGATTAGATTTATGCTTTCGCTGTACATTTAGCAAGCTGAAGTAAAGTATTTGTGATGTGATTAACAATATTTTCACAAATTTATTATTAAACACATATATATCAAAGAGTTAAATAAAACCCCTTGTTTCTGTTAAACTTTGGACATAAAACAGATGTCATAGCTCACATCGGTAAACACGATTATTCAGGTATTAATAATTCTGCAAAAGAGAAACGCTTATGCATGATTCATTAACCATCGCCTTGCTTCAGGCGCGCGAAGCGGCAATGACCTATTTCCGCCCCATCGTTAAAAGCCACAATCTGACCGACCAGCAATGGCGCATTGTGCGAATCCTGGCCGATAGCCCCTCTATGGATTTTCACGAGCTGGCCTTTCGTACCTGCATTTTGCGTCCAAGTCTGACCGGAATATTGACGCGCATGGAGCGAGACGGACTGGTGTTGCGACTCAAGCCGGTTAACGATCAGCGTAAGTTATATGTCATGTTGACGGAGCAGGGACAAACGTTGTACGCCCGTGCCCGAAGCCAGGTAGAAGAGGCTTATCGAAAAATTGAGGCCGATTTCACGCCCGAAAAAACACAGCAATTGATGCTGCTGCTGGACGATCTTATTGCTCTGGGGCGCCAGCATCCTGATAGCGAAGCGGAAGCATAGTATTCTTACCTTCCCACGCCGCCGACACGGGAATCCCCTCCCGCTTACAACGTTGACGGCGATCGCATTTTACTCTTCTTCTTCGACGTTCATCTGAAAAGTACCCGCCGTTGTCCTGAAAGTCTCTTCACAGTTTACGCTTCTGCCTATTCAATTGAACAACAAATAAGAAACATATTATTAACAAAACATTCCGATTAACGAGGAAGAGGCCGCAATGAAACCTGAAGATTTTCGTACTGATAACAAGCGTCCGTTAACGGGCGAAGAGTATTTAAAAAGCCTGCAGGACGGGCGGGAAATTTATATTTACGGCGAACGCGTTAAAGATGTTACGACACATCCGGCATTCCGCAATGCCGCAGCCTCTGTCGCACAACTGTATGACGCATTACATAAACCGTCGATGCAAGATACCCTGTGCTGGAATACCGATACCGGCAGCGGCGGTTATACGCATAAATTTTTCCGCGTGGCGAAAAGCGCAGACGATCTGCGCCAACAGCGTGATGCTATCGCCGAGTGGTCACGCCTGAGTTACGGCTGGATGGGACGCACACCGGATTACAAAGCCGCCTTTGGTTGCGCCCTGGGCGCTAACCCAGCCTTCTACGGCCAGTTTGAGCAGAACGCCCGCAACTGGTACACCCGTATTCAGGAGACCGGCCTGTACTTTAACCATGCAATCGTCAACCCGCCCATTGACCGCCACAAACCTGCCGACGAAGTGAAAGACGTCTATATCAAGCTGGAGAAAGAGACGGACGCCGGGATTATTGTCAGCGGGGCGAAAGTCGTCGCCACTAACTCCGCCCTGACTCACTACAACATGATTGGTTTCGGCTCAGCCCAGGTGATGGGCGAAAACCCGGACTTTGCTCTGATGTTTGTCGCGCCAATGGATGCCGAAGGCGTAAAACTTATTTCGCGCGCCTCGTATGAAATGGTCGCGGGCGCGACGGGCTCGCCGTTTGATTATCCACTCTCCAGCCGCTTTGATGAAAACGATGCCATTCTGGTGATGGACAAGGTGTTGATCCCGTGGGAAAACGTGTTGATTTACCGTGATTTCGATCGTTGCCGTCGCTGGACGATGGAAGGCGGCTTTGCCCGTATGTATCCACTGCAAGCCTGTGTTCGTCTGGCGGTTAAACTTGATTTCATTACCGCGCTGCTGAAAAAATCGCTCGAATGTACGGGTACCGTAGAGTTCCGGGGTGTGCAGGCCGATCTCGGCGAAGTCGTGGCCTGGCGCAATATGTTCTGGGCATTGAGCGATTCTATGTGTTCTGAAGCAACCCCGTGGGTAAACGGCGCCTGGCTGCCGGACCACGCCGCGCTGCAAACCTATCGTGTGATGGCCCCAATGGCCTACGCGAAAATTAAAAATATTATTGAACGTAACGTTACCAGCGGCCTGATTTACCTGCCTTCCAGCGCCCGCGATCTGAATAATCCGCAAATCGACCAGTACCTGGCGAAATACGTACGCGGCTCTAACGGAATGGACCATGTTGAACGTATCAAAATTCTTAAATTGATGTGGGATGCCATCGGTAGCGAGTTTGGCGGTCGCCATGAGCTGTACGAGATTAACTACTCGGGCAGCCAGGATGAAATTCGTCTGCAGTGCCTGCGTCAGGCCCAGAGCTCCGGCAATATGGATAAGATGATGGCAATGGTCGATCGCTGCCTCTCCGAATACGATCAGAATGGCTGGACGGTTTCGCATTTGCACAATAACGACGACATCAATCAACTGGATAAGCTGCTGAAATAACGCGGCAGGAGGTTCTCATGCAAGTAGATGAACAACGTCTGCGTTTTCGCGATGCGATGGCAAGTCTGGCGGCAGCGGTCAACATCGTAACCACGGCGGGTCACGCCGGACGCTGCGGTATCACCGCAACAGCGGTCTGTTCCGTCACCGATACGCCGCCCTCCGTGATGGTATGTATTAATGCCAATAGCGCCATGAACCCCGTCTTTCAGGGCAACGGCAAGCTGTGCATTAATGTACTTAACCATGAGCAGGAGCTGATGGCGCGCCACTTTGCCGGTATGACGGGGATGGCGATGGAAGAGCGTTTTCACCAGCCATGTTGGCAAAACGGGCCGCTGGGCCAGCCGGTACTTAACGGCGCGCTGGCCGGTCTTGAAGGCGAGATCAGCGAGGTACAAACCATTGGCACGCATCTGGTGTATCTGGTGGCGATCAAAAATATTATTCTTAGCCAGGATGGGCATGGCCTGATTTATTTCAAACGCCGTTTTCATCCGGTCAGACTTGAGATGGAAGCGCCTGTTTAACCGTCACTCATGCCCACAAGCGGGATAACCACCGCTTGTGGGAGAAGAGTCGATACGCTGAAGATTTTTATTCCCGCCGCGATGTTTGCTCGCCATAAATCGCGGCGATTAATACAATCTAAGAGCCTATCCCACCAGGCGTTATTGGCGCAGCCAGTTTGGACACGGACAGCGCGCAAAAACCGGAGCGTACACGTAGTACGTGAGGTTTGACTCGCTACGCTCGCCCTTCGGGCCGCCGCAAGCGGCGTTCAAAACGCTAACGCGTTTTGGCGAGCACTGCCCAGGACCAAAATGGCAAGTAAAATAACCCTAATGGGATAGGCTCTAAATTAGCTCCCGCGATAGGTTGAATAACCATACTGACTTAATAACAGCGGCACATGATAGTGCTCATTCGTTTTGCTGATATGAAACTCGACGGGAATCTCCGGGAAAAACGTATCCAGTTTTTTACTTTCAAAATACTGGCCGGTTTTAAAAATAACGCGATAATCCCCCGGCGCGGCAGCTTTTTCGGGCCACAGTGCTTTAATACGTCCATCCTGGTCGGTATGCCCGGTGTTTAATTGCGTCCATCCGTTATCCTTTTTCTGCTCCAGTACCACCTCCACGCCGGGCGCCGGTTTGCCTGTTTGCTGATCGAGAATATGTACGCTGAGAATATTGTTGCCAGCGGCCAGCGCCATTGCCGGGGCTGCAACAAGAGACGCTATCGCGGTAGCCAGTATATATCGTTTCATGCTTCACTCCTTTACGGTATTGATGCAGGAAAATATATCTGGCGCGTCCAGGATTAACCTTACACGGACATGACAATTATGTCATCTTGTTGGAGATTTACGGATTCGCTACCAAGCCTATGGCATACTGCGTTGATGAAGATTTTATTGATTGAAGATAACCAGAAAACCATTGAGTGGGTACGTCAGGGACTCACGGAAGCAGGCTATGTGGTTGATTATGCCTGTGATGGACGAGACGGATTACACCTCGCCCTTCAGGAACATTATTCATTGATTATTCTTGATATTATGCTGCCGGGGCTTGATGGATGGCAGGTTTTACGCGCGTTACGCACTGCGCATCAGTCCCCTGTTATTTGCCTGACGGCGCGCGACTCGGTTGAGGATCGCGTCAAAGGTCTTGAGGCGGGCGCTAATGATTACCTTGTTAAGCCTTTTTCCTTCGCCGAACTGCTGGCCCGGGTGAGAGCTCAACTCAGACAGCATGTCCCGGTCTTTACCCGACTGACGATTAATGGTCTGGACATGGATGCCACAAAGCAATCGGTGTCACGAAATGGCAAACCGATTTCCCTGACCCGCAAAGAATTCCTGCTCCTCTGGTTACTGGCGTCCCGGGCAGGAGAAATCGTGCCCCGAACCGCGATTGCCAGCGAAGTTTGGGGAATTAACTTTGATAGTGAAACCAACACCGTTGATGTCGCGATTCGTCGGCTGCGCGCCAAAGTAGACGATCCATTTGAAAATAAGCTCATTATGACCGTCCGGGGGATGGGTTATCGATTACAGGCGGAAGCGTCGCAGAATGGTTAAGTTATCAATGACGCTGCGCCTGACAATTTCTTTTATCGCCATCCTTATCCTCGCCTGTACCGGCATTAGCTGGACGCTCTATAACGCGCTGAGCAAAGAATTAACGTATCGGGATGATATGACGCTAATAAATCGGGCGGCGCAAATGCAGCAACTGTTACTGGATGGCGCCAGGCCGGAAAATCTGCCGCTCTATTTCAATCGGATGGTGGATACGAAGCAGGATATCTTATTGATTCATTCAGCAACAGGCCACAATGTTGCGATTAATCATAGCGGCATCCCCGACCAACGCTTTAACGAGATTCCACTGGCTAAAAACATCACCCGCGAAACCTTATTTCGCCAGGCGGTACAAGGCACGGAACTGACCGCGGTACGCGTAAGCGCCAGAAGCGGCGATGACCCGCTGACCCTTACTATTGCCAGGCTGGCGACGGAAAGGCGGCAAATGCTGGCGCAATATCGCCGCAACAGTTTGCTGATGAGCCTTATCGCGATCCTCGTCTGTTCGGCGCTCAGTCCATTAGTCATCAGAAACGGGCTGCGGGCCATTACGTCGCTCAGCCGACTCACCGCGGCGACAGATAGCGGCACACTTCGCCAGCCGTTGGCGGAACAGGCGTTACCCGTTGAGCTCAGGCCGCTTGGACAAGCGCTAAATACCATGCGCCAGAAGCTTTCCGACGATTTTGAACGCCTGAACCAATTTGCCGACGATCTGGCGCATGAGCTGCGCACGCCGGTTAATATTTTACTGGGGAAAAACCAGGTGATGCTGAGTCAGGAACGCAGCGCCGAAGAGTATCAACAAGCCCTTGTCGATAATATTGAAGAGCTGGAGGGACTGTCGCGACTGACAGAAAATATTCTCTTTCTGGCACGCGCGGAGCACCAGAATATAGCGGTAAAAAAACAGCCTGTTTCGCTCAATGCGCTGGTCGAAAATATGCTGGATTATCTTAGCCCCCTTGCCGAGGAGAAGCGCATCTGTTTTATAAATCAATGTCAGGGAACGGTATGGGCTGACGAAATATTATTACAAAGAGTGCTCTCAAACCTGCTGACGAATGCCATCCGTTATTCTGATGAAAACGCCGTGATACGTATTGAAAGCGCTTATGATGATAACGTTGCAGAAATTCGGGTCGCTAATCCGGGCAGCCACCCCGCCGATGCGGATAAGCTTTTCCGGCGTTTTTGGCGAGGAGATAATGCCCGCCACACTGCCGGTTTCGGCCTGGGGTTATCGTTAGTTAACGCGATTGCTCTATTACACGGTGGTTCGGCATCTTACCGCTATGCCGATGAACATAATATCTTTTCGGTTCGTCTGCCCGATAGCGGTGATAGCTAAGGTCAGTACAGGTTCTGTTCCCCTTCCCTGCCACAGGGCTGTGGTTATCAATACAACCTCAATAAAGAGAAAATAAAGGATGCCGGCAAAGAATATTGCTGGCTCGATCACTTTCTCGGTTTCCAATCCAGGGTCAATTCATCCCATAACGCGTTATTCAGTGGGAACCTTTATGAAAAAGTATCTTGCATTCGCCGTTACGCTGCTGGGTATGGGTAAAGTCATCGCCTGTACTACCCTTTTGGTAGGCAATCAGGCTTCGGCTGACGGCTCCTTCATTATCGCGCGCAACGAAGATGGCTCGGCAAATAACGCCAAGCATAAGGTTATTCATCCCATCGCGTTTCATCAACAAGGCGAGTATAAAGCACATCGGAACAATTTTAGCTGGCCGCTTCCGGAGACAGCGATGCGCTATACGGCGATTCATGACTTTGATACTAACGATAACGCCATGGGTGAAGCCGGTTTCAATTCGGCGGGCGTCGGAATGAGCGCAACGGAAACCATTTATAACGGCAGAGCGGCGCTGGCTGCCGATCCTTACGTGACAAAAACGGGAATCACGGAAGACGCCATTGAGTCCGCGATCCTGCCAGTGGCGCAATCGGCGCGTCAGGGCGCCAAATTACTGGGAGACATTATTGAACAAAAAGGCGCGGGCGAAGGTTTCGGCGTCGCGTTTATTGATAGCAAAGAGATATGGTATCTGGAGACGGGAAGCGGTCATCAATGGCTGGCAGTACGACTTCCGGCAGATAGCTATTTCGTTTCCGCCAATCAGGGACGTTTACGCCATTACGATCCGAATGATAACGCGAATTATATGGCGTCACCAACGTTAGTAAGCTTTGCGAAAAAGCAGGGATTATATGATCCGGCCCGCGGCGAATTCGACTTCCATCAAGCCTATTCGCAGGATAACAAAAACGATACCACCTATAATTATCCGCGCGTCTGGACGCTACAACACCAGTTTAATCCGCATCTGGATACGGCCGTTAGCGAAGGGGAAACATTTCCTGTTTTTTTAACGCCAATAACAAAAATTAGCGTGGCGGCAGTAAAAAACGCGTTACGAAATCACTATCAGGGAACGTCGCACGACCCTTATGCCAGTCATAATCCACAAGAACCATGGCGACCCATATCCGTTTTTCGTACCCAGGAGTCGCATATTTTACAGGTCAGACCGAAATTACCGCAGGCTATCGGCAACGTAGAATACATCGCCTATGGAATGCCATCTCTTAGTGTCTATCTCCCCTATTATCAGGGGATGCGTCATTATCAACCCGGAGATGATAAAGGAACCGATCGGGCGAGCAACGACTCTACCTACTGGACATTCCGCACGCTGCAAACGCTGGTTATGCAGGACTACAATGCGTTTGCGCCAGATGTGCAACACGCCTGGAAAACATTTGAACAGCAAACAGCTAAGCAGCAGTATAAGATGGAGCAGAGCTATCTGAGATTATATGCGTCGCATCCGAAAGAAGCGCAACGCTTACTGCAAAATTTTGAAGATAAAACGATGCAAAATGCGCAGACGCTCGCCCGTCGCCTGACCAATAATATTATTACGACAATGACTTACCGTACAGATATGAAATATCACTTTTCAAGTACGCAACCATAAATTTAATGACAATCTATTAGCCACTCATACACAATAAGATAAAGCGGTACCAGAATTAGCCAGATATAAAAGACAATAATTATTATGGATTCATAGAGAGGATAGTTTATGACACTCCAGGCAAATATCAGCAGAGAGACAAAAGCGGCAAAAACCCAGGAGGTATATAAGCACGTTGTTCTTTTCAAAATGGCCGCCCCCTCTTACATAAGACGATAACTACAGCTTATGTCCCGTGTTACATAACTTTTCCCGACAGGCCTCTTTTACCCATGCTGAAAAATTCCGCGTCTTTTCAGATTTCAACGCGAATTCTATCTGTTCAAGCATGGAATAGGAAAAACGAATATTCTTCGTCACGGTCTTACTTGTCCGGGGCTTTGCTGGCATACACACACCTGTATAACATTTGATGTAACGCCGTTACTTTACGCAGGAGTAAATCGGTGAATTTGATCTGAGTCAAGAAGGTGGGTTTTCAATAAAAGTTGTGCCATAAATTGTGAAGTTTGTAGATTTTATGAACATTTGATGTACCGATCTCCCCCATGATCGCCACTACGTATGGACGTCAGGATGCCTCCCCGCCTGATCAGAAGCGTTTCCTCATTAAAAAGGACATTTTTTTAAAGTTCCTGGTGCATAAAAGTCACATCATTTTAAAGGGTTGTTAACCCTGTTGAATGTTCCCACTCCCCTATTCAGGAATATTAAAAACGCTATGCAAATACAGAGCTTCTATCACTCAGCTTCACTAAAAACCCAGGAGGCTTTTAAAAGCCTACAAAAAACCTTATACAACGGAATGCAGATTCTCTCAGGCCAGGGCAAAGCACCGGCTAAAGCGTCCGACGTTCGCCCGGAAATTATTGTCCTGCGAGAACCCGGCGCGACATGGGGGAATTATCTACAGCATCAGAAGGCGTCTAACCACTCGCTGCATAACCTCTATAACTTACAGCGCGATCTTCTTACCGTCGCGGCAACCGTTCTGGGTAAACAAGACCCGGTTCTAACGTCAATGGCAAACCAAATGGAGTTAGCCAAAGTTAAAGCGGACCGGCCAGCAACAAAACAAGAAGAAGCCGCGGCAAAAGCATTGAAGAAAAATCTTATCGAACTTATTGCAGCACGCACTCAGCAGCAGGATGGCTTACCTGCAAAAGAAGCTCATCGCTTTGCGGCAGTAGCGTTTAGAGATGCTCAGGTCAAGCAGCTTAATAACCAGCCCTGGCAAACCATAAAAAATACACTCACGCATAACGGGCATCACTATACCAACACGCAGCTCCCTGCAGCAGAGATGAAAATCGGCGCAAAAGATATCTTTCCCAGTGCTTATGAGGGAAAGGGCGTATGCAGTTGGGATACCAAGAATATTCATCACGCCAATAATTTGTGGATGTCCACGGTGAGTGTGCATGAGGACGGTAAAGATAAAACGCTTTTTTGCGGGATACGTCATGGCGTGCTTTCCCCCTATCATGAAAAAGATCCGCTTCTGCGTCACGTCGGCGCTGAAAACAAAGCCAAAGAAGTATTAACTGCGGCACTTTTTAGTAAACCTGAGTTGCTTAACAAAGCCTTAGCGGGCGAGGCGGTAAGCCTGAAACTGGTATCCGTCGGGTTACTCACCGCGTCGAATATTTTCGGCAAAGAGGGAACGATGGTCGAGGACCAAATGCGCGCATGGCAATCGTTGACCCAGCCGGGAAAAATGATTCATTTAAAAATCCGCAATAAAGATGGCGATCTACAGACGGTAAAAATAAAACCGGACGTCGCCGCATTTAATGTGGGTGTTAATGAGCTGGCGCTCAAGCTCGGCTTTGGCCTTAAGGCATCGGATAGCTATAATGCCGAGGCGCTACATCAGTTATTAGGCAATGATTTACGCCCTGAAGCCAGACCAGGTGGCTGGGTTGGCGAATGGCTGGCGCAATACCCGGATAATTATGAGGTCGTCAATACATTAGCGCGCCAGATTAAGGATATATGGAAAAATAACCAACATCATAAAGATGGCGGCGAACCCTATAAACTCGCACAACGCCTTGCCATGTTAGCCCATGAAATTGACGCGGTACCCGCCTGGAATTGTAAAAGCGGCAAAGATCGTACAGGGATGATGGATTCAGAAATCAAGCGAGAGATCATTTCCTTACATCAGACCCATATGTTAAGTGCGCCTGGTAGTCTTCCGGATAGCGGTGGACAGAAAATTTTCCAAAAAGTATTACTGAATAGCGGTAACCTGGAGATTCAGAAACAAAATACGGGCGGGGCGGGAAACAAAGTAATGAAAAATTTATCGCCAGAGGTGCTCAATCTTTCCTATCAAAAACGAGTTGGGGATGAAAATATTTGGCAGTCAGTAAAAGGCATTTCTTCATTAATCACATCTTGAGTCTTGAGGTAACTATATGGAAAGTCTATTAAATCGTTTATATGACGCGTTAGGCCTGGATGCGCCAGAAGATGAGCCACTGCTTATCATTGATGATGGGATACAGGTTTATTTTAATGAATCCGATCATACACTGGAAATGTGCTGTCCCTTTATGCCATTGCCTGACGACATCCTGACTTTGCAGCATTTTTTACGTCTGAACTACACCAGCGCCGTCACTATCGGCGCTGACGCAGACAATACTGCTTTAGTGGCGCTTTATCGCTTGCCGCAAACCAGTACCGAAGAAGAGGCGCTCACTGGTTTTGAATTATTCATTTCAAACGTGAAGCAATTGAAAGAGCATTATGCATAATTTAATACGTCAACATACTTTCTTAATGAGATAAAACGCGATACGTATGCCCTTTACAAGAGACAAGACCAGAATCTTTGGTGGAAATGTAAGGGGCAAACGTTCATCTCTCTCATTTTGCTCTGTTTGCGGGAGCATTTTTAGTGTGTAAGTATTCCTGCTCATCAGGTTTTTACGCCATCTACGCGCATTTATTCTGGTATAAGTTGAAATACTGCAAAAAATATTAGTGCTTATTATTTTTTCTTTAAGTAAATTTTCGCTCAACAAACTTAATTGTTTATTCAATGATGATGAAGCGTAAGCTATGCTGGAAATGAAGGAAGTCAATAGCAAGGATAATCTTATTATTCACGGGTGATATTACTTCTGCTTCACCGTTATGGCAGATATCATCGCCTCTTGTCAGATGCCAGACACCTACTCATACTCAACCAAAGCTCTAAATACAAAAATCACCTTATATCTTTTTTTATTATTCCTTGTATAAATGTGACTTGACTCACACCTATAAGGAGTCGGCTCACTTCCATAAGAAGGAATCAAAATGCCAATAACTAACGCGTCCCCAGAAAATATATTAAGATATTTGCATGCGGCCGGTACCGGTACGAAAGAAGCAATGAAAAGTGCAACTTCACCACGCGGTATACTGGAATGGTTTGTCAATTTTTTTACCTGTGGTGGAGTAAGAAGAAGCAATGAAAGATGCTTTCGGGAGGTAATTGGAAAACTGACCACATCATTATTATATGTAAATAAAAATGCTTTCTTCGATGGTAATAAAATATTTCTGGAGGATGTCAACGGGTGTACTATATGTCTGTCATGTGGAGCAGCATCCGAAAATACGGATCCCATGGTCATTATTGAAGTGAACAAAAATGGAAAAACTGTAACGGATAAAGTTGATAGTGAGAGATTTTGGAATGTATGTCGAATGTTAAAACTGATGAGTAAACATAATATACAACAGCCTGATTCACTTATAACCGAGGATGGTTTTCTGAACCTGCGCGGAGTAAACCTGGCTCATAAAGATTTCCAGGGGGAAGATTTGTCAAAAATAGATGCTTCTAATGCAGATTTCCGTGAAACAACTCTTTCTAATGTAAATTTAGTCGGTGCAAATTTGTGTTGTGCAAATCTACACGCTGTAAATCTAATGGGTTCAAACATGACTAAAGCAAACCTGACTCACGCAGACCTGACTTGCGCTAACATGTCCGGTGTAAACTTAACCGCTGCAATTCTATTCGGCTCAGACTTAACTGACACCAAACTAAATGGTGCGAAATTAGATAAGATAGCTCTAACTTTAGCGAAAGCATTAACAGGAGCCGATCTGACAGGTAGTCAACATACCCCTACTCCACTCCCGGATTACAATGATAGAACTCTTTTCCCCCATCCGATATTTTAGTCGAGATAAAGGGATTTTATAAACAAGAAGTATTCAAACAGAGGCCCCCTTGTTTTATTAAATAAACCCCGCCCCTAAGTTTCATTATAAATAACATTTTCAGCGTATTACTTGTTGGCTTTGTCTGAATCATAGCGTTATCTGTATGTGGCACATTAACTAAAAACACTATTATTGTTTAATTTAAATAATTCATAATTGTAGTCAGGAAATAAGAAGTTATGCTTCCGGTCACCTACAGATTAATACCTCAAAGCGGAGTATCCACATATGGATTAAATACCGCAGATACACCTGTTTTCCCCGATATTCCCGAACATGCACCAAACCCCTCACGGCTACGCCTTGCTCATGACAGCCTTGCCATAAACAGTGAATTCCGTCTGGAGCCAGAGTGTGTGGTGGAGTACCTTATCTCAGGCGCGGGTGGAATAGACCCTGATACAGAAATTGATGACGACACTTATGACGAATGCTACGATGAACTATCCTCCGTACTTCAAAATGCGTATACCCAAAGCGAAACATTCCGCAGACTGATGAATTACGCATATGAAAAAGAACTACATGATGTGGAGCAGCGCTGGCTACTGGGGGCAGGCGAAGCCTTTGAAACTACCGTGGCTCAGGAACACTTCAAACTTTCAGAAGGCAGGAAAGTTATTTGTCTCAATCTGGACGATTCTGATGATTCATATACCGAACATTATGAAAGTAACGAAGGAAGACAACTTTTTGACACAAAACGTTCATTTATTCATGAAGTTGTACATGCACTGCCCCATCTTCAGGATAAAGAAGAAAATCATCCAAGAGGCCCTGTTGTCGAATATACCAACATTATTCTGAAAGAGATGGGGCATCCTTCACCTCCCAGAATGGTCTACATCTTCAATAAATAGACACATCAGGAAACGAAAAGAAACTAAAAACCCACGTAGTCCGTTTTTTCGGGAAATGTTCTAGCAGTATTTTCTAACTATATTCTAAGCGCCCAAAAAACAAAGGGGTTACCTTTCGGTAACCCCTTGTTTAATCTGGCGGAAGCGCAGAGATTCGAACTCTGGAACCCTTTCGGGTCGCCGGTTTTCAAGACCGGTGCCTTCAACCGCTCGGCCACACTTCCGGAATGAGGCGCACTATAAACATCCCGGTGCGTCATGTAAAGACCGAATGTGTTCGTTTGCGTGAAAAACAGGCAAATTTTCGTTAATTGCCTGAAATAGCGGCACATTGACCATTTCTTCAACACAAAAACTGGCTTAATACGTGTTGATCGTCCCCACTGTTTTACCGCTGTGATTATCAATTTTTTATCGGTAACGCGTGGTTGGCGCTGCCGCCTGTTTTATGGCGTAGCGCCAGGCATGAGCAGACCGTTTTAACGACGGTAATCACCTGAAATCTCTTAAGGAAACTAAACGTAAACGAATGCGTAAAGATGGGTAAAACCACTGGGTGACAGTGACTGTTTTTATTATTCTCCTTTATTAATTACATCTGTCATAAGAGAGTGACTAATGGATCGTATCATTACATCATCGCGTGATCGTAGCTCGCTACTGAGTACGCACAAAGTACTGCGCAACACCTATTTTCTGTTGAGCCTGACGCTGGCTTTCTCCGCAATTACCGCGACAGCCAGTACGGTACTGATGCTGCCCTCCCCCGGCCTGATTCTGACGCTGGTCGGTATGTATGGGCTGATGTTCCTGACCTATAAAACCGCCAATAAGCCGGTCGGTATCCTGTCTGCTTTTGCGTTTACCGGCTTCCTCGGCTATATCCTGGGCCCGATTCTTAACGCCTATCTGTCAGCAGGCATGGGCGATGTCATTGGCCTGGCGCTGGGTGGTACCGCGTTAGTATTTTTCTGCTGCTCCGCTTACGTTCTGACCACCCGTAAGGATATGTCTTTCCTGGGCGGTATGTTAATGGCCGGGATCGTCGTCGTGCTGATTGGTATGGTGGCGAATATTTTCCTGCAACTGCCTGCATTGCACCTGGCGATTAGCGCGGTGTTTATCCTGATTTCCTCGGGCGCTATCCTGTATGAAACCAGTAACATCATTCACGGCGGTGAAACCAACTATATTCGTGCGACCGTCAGTCTGTACGTTTCGCTGTACAACATCTTTGTCAGCCTGCTCAGCATTCTGGGCTTCGCCAGCCGCGACTAATCGACATTCCCCTCTTCCAGCCCTGCTTATGCAGGGCTTTATTTTTTGCTACACTGCCGTCCGTGTTGATTACGCAGTGAAACGTTATGTTGATCTTTGAAGGTAAAGAAATCAGTACTGATAGCGAAGGCTATCTGAAAGAGACGACGCAGTGGAGTGAAGCGCTGGCAGTCGCTATCGCCGCCAATGAAGGCATTGAGCTCTCTGCGGAACACTGGGAAGTCGTGCGCTTCGTGCGCGAATTTTACCTGGAGTTTAATACCTCTCCCGCCATCCGAATGCTGGTAAAAGCGATGGCGAATAAGTTCGGCGAAGAAAAAGGCAATAGCCGCTATCTGTATCGTCTGTTCCCGAAAGGCCCGGCAAAGCAAGCGACCAAAATCGCCGGTCTGCCCAAACCGGTAAAGTGTATTTAATACCGAATACTGAAGCCTGTTAGCGTCTCGCGAGGGCTGTGCGGTTCAGTGAGGATTTTGTCCACACGAGCAGAGCGCGGTCCGCCTTCTTTCAGCCACTTGATGAGCTTTTCCACCTGCGCCGCGTCGCCACAGGCCACCACTTCTACGCTTCCGTCATCCATATTCTTCGCATAGCCGGTTAACCCCAGTCGCTGCGCCTCATGCTGCGTGGTATAACGAAATCCGACGCCCTGAACGCGACCATAAACCCAGGCGATAATGCAGACGTTCGACATGATGGTTCTCCTTTCATAATCAACGGTGAAGACGCATACAGGACATACTTAACGTACCTGACTGGGCAGACACCCATAATGTTGGCGGAATCTGGCCGTAAATCGCGACCCCGACAGGTAGCCGCACCGTAGCGCTATTTCGCCGATCGGCAGCGTCGTCGATTGCAGTTGAGAAAGCGCGCAGGACATGCGTACCTCTTCAATAATTTGCCGATAACTCTGCGATTCGCGCTGCAAACGCCGACGCAGCGTCGATGTTCCCATAGCAAGACGGCGGGCTATCTCCTGGGCTGTCCATAGCTTAGCAGGTGAGAGCATAATCAGTTGCCGCACCTGCTCCGTGAGGGTGTAACGCCGTTCAATAAGCAGCGGTCCCGCCGCGCCATCATGCAAAAGCGCTAACAGTAACCCCATCGCCTGATGTTCCTGTAGCCCGACAGGTAAGCCCTGGCGCACAGCATCCAACACGTTCTCCCACATAAATGTCAGGCTACGGCTCATCGGGGTACACAGCGATGTCAGGTTTGCCGGTGGATAATCCTGAACGTACATCGTTTTAAAGCGAGCAATAATCTCCGGTGAAAGTAACAACAGGTCGGAGCGAAAACCGTTCTGCGCAGGCTGATTAATAATCTCCAGCGGCGTGTTCGCCGGGATAATAATCAACTCGCCCGGCCCGGCGACAAGGCGGCTATCATCCTGAATGATGACTTTACTGCCCTGCGTAATATGGCAGATAGCGGCGGAAAAAAGCGTAACACGATGCAAACGGTGCAGATGACTGGAACGCACCTCTGCCGTCGTAAGATCCTGATGTCGAATATGCATCTCCTGCACCGTGCCGTCCTCTGTTTTATCTTCCGTATGTGGCCGTGAATTGTGCTTTCGCAATCGCATGCGCGTTCAGCATAAACCCTACCAACGCGCCACTCGACTCACTGTCGAGTGGCAGTGTTGCCGTATTCAGCGCCCACACAGTAAACTGATAGCGATGAGGCTTATCGCCCGGCGGCGGACAGGCGCCGCCAAAGCCAGCATAACCGAAATCATTCCGTCCCTGCACCACTCCAGCGGGTAACGTTTTTTTATCAGCCCCCGTCGGCAGGTCGTGAATCTGCGCAGGAATATTCACCATCGTCCAGTGCCACCAGCCGCTTCCGGTGGGCGCATCAGGATCGAAGACGGTAATAGCGTAGCTTTTGGTTCCGGCAGGCGAATTGCGCCAGCTCAGCTGCGGCGAAATATTTTCTCCGCTACAACCAAATCCTTTAAAGACGTGCTGTTGCGTTAAACGAAAATCCGCCGGAATATCCGCGCTACTGAGGCTAAACGCCGACGCGGCAGATACGCTGCCACTTAATGCCATCATTGCGGCTGCGGTCAAAGAGAAGACTGTTTTCATTGTATTTCCTTCTTCATATAAAGAAATAACACTATAAAAAGCGCCCGCTGAAGAAACTGTGCCTTTACGATTCTATTTTGTGCAGAAACGCTCACCACCATACGCTGGTGATTGCCCCTCTTATCTGTGCTACCCTACGCGCCATTTCGTTTTCACGGTCCCTGGCTGGAACTATCATCCGGCTCGCGTCACTGTTTGTGAGAGGTTACTCCGCATGACTGAATCTACATTTCCGCAATATCCCCGTTTAGTCCTCAGCAAAGGGCGAGAAAAATCTTTACTCCGCCGCCACCCATGGGTCTTTTCCGGCGCCGTCTCCCGCCTGGAAGGCAAAGCCAACCTCGGTGAAACTATCGATATCGTCGACCATCAGGGAAAGTGGTTAGCACGCGGCGCCTGGTCGCCAGCCTCCCAGATCCGCGCGCGCGTCTGGACATTTGATAAAGCAGAATCCATTGATATTGCGTTTTTCACCCGCCGCCTGCGCCAGGCGCAGCAGTGGCGCGACTGGCTGGCGAAAAAAGACGGCCTGGATAGCTATCGTCTGATCGCCGGTGAGTCCGATGGCCTGCCTGGCGTCACTATCGATCGTTTTGGTCATTTTTTGGTGCTGCAACTGCTCAGCGCCGGGGCCGAATATCAACGCGCCGCATTAATTAGCGCTCTGCAAACATGCTATCCGGATTGCGCTATTTACGATCGCAGCGACGTCGCCGTGCGGAAAAAAGAAGGGATGGCGCTGACGCAAGGTCCGGTCACTGGCGAACTGCCGCCTGCGCTTCTGCCAATTGAAGAACACGGTATGAAATTACTGGTCGATATCCAGGGCGGCCACAAAACCGGTTATTATCTTGATCAGCGCGACAGTCGTCTGGCGACGCGCCGCTACGTGGAAAATCAGCGGGTACTGAACTGCTTCTCTTATACCGGCGGTTTTGCCGTGTCGGCGTTAATGGGCGGTTGTCGCCAGGTTGTCAGCGTGGATACCTCACAGGATGCGCTGGATATCGCCAGGCAAAACGTTGAACTGAACCAACTGGACTTGAGCAAAGCCGAATTCGTGCGCGACGACGTGTTTAAGTTGCTGCGCGCTTACCGTGAACGCGGCGAAAAATTCGACGTCATCATCATGGACCCGCCCAAATTCGTCGAAAATAAAAGCCAGTTAATGGGCGCCTGCCGGGGCTATAAAGACATTAACATGTTAGCGATTCAACTGCTCAATCCGGGCGGCATACTGCTGACATTCTCTTGCTCCGGACTGATGACCAGCGATTTATTTCAGAAAATCATTGCCGATGCCGCAATAGATGCCGGTCGTGATGTACAATTTATAGAGCAGTTCCGTCAGGCCGCCGATCACCCGGTGATCGCCACCTACCCGGAAGGGCTGTATCTGAAAGGGTTTGCCTGTCGCGTCATGTAACTTGAAAAGTGGAATAGTATCCTCATATAAAGGGTATCTATTTCCCGGGAGGTGACTATGATAGCCAGCAAATTCGGTATCGGCCAACAGGTCCGCCATTCCCTGTTAGGTTACCTCGGAGTGGTCGTCGATATCGACCCGGAATATTCGCTTGATGAACCGTCGCCTGATGAACTGGCGGTTAACGACGAACTTCGCGCCGCTCCGTGGTACCACGTGGTAATGGAAGATGATGATGGTCAGCCAGTGCATACTTATCTGGCCGAGGCCCAGTTGCGAAGCGAAATGCGGGACGAGCATCCAGAACAGCCATCGATGGATGAACTGGCGCGTACCATTCGCAAGCAGCTTCAGGCGCCGCGACTACGTAACTGATTGTATGTAAAAGGCCGGAGAGCGATATCCGGCCATTTAAACTTTTATTTCGCCAGCCCCAGGCGAGGGATCTCAATCGCCGGGCAGCGATCCATCACCACGGTCATGCCTGCATCCCGCGCCAGTACCGCCGCCTGTTCGTTAATCACGCCAAGCTGTAGCCACAGCGTTTTTGCGCCGATGGCGATAGCTTCCTGCGCGACGCCCCATGCAGCTTCAGAGTTGCGAAAAACATCCACCATATCGACTTTTTCGGGAATATCCGCCAGCGTGGCATACCCCTGTTGCCCCAGCAATGTCTTACCCGCGACTTTTGGCGCAACCGGAATCACATGGTAGCCCTGTTCAAGCAGGTATTTCATTACCCGATAACTTGGACGATCGGGTTTATCGCTCGCACCTACCAGCGCGATAGTGCGAGTGGACGTCAAAACATCAGCAATATCGGTCTCTTTCATCATCTTTCTCCTGGCTGTTTTGCAAAGTGTACGACAAACCTGACATAGCAACCATTCATCCCATACCGATGTATGAGAGCAAAACGCCAAAATATGTCTATATGTTAGTAAACATGATCTAAGAAAAATTTCGATACATTATTAGCCAGACGGCCTTTGGACAGGAGAACCTTATGAAAACCGGCGCGCTAACCACCTTCCTTGCTCTCTGTTTGCCGGTGACTGTTTTTGCCACAACGCTCCGTTTGTCTAATGAGGTTGATCTGCTGGTGCTGGACGGCAAAAAGGTGTCCAGC
Organism: Salmonella sp. SAL00670; assembly: GCF_046552235.1. Taxonomy (NCBI): domain Bacteria; kingdom Pseudomonadati; phylum Pseudomonadota; class Gammaproteobacteria; order Enterobacterales; family Enterobacteriaceae; genus Salmonella; species Salmonella sp. SAL00670. The sequence goes on along the minus strand of NZ_JBGDUO010000001.1, from coordinate 294,837 downwards.
TCTTTATTACGCGGCGCAGAGAGCATTGAACTGGAAAACGGGCCGCATCAACTCGTTTTCCGGGTGGAAAAAACCATCCGCCTGCCCGGTAATGAAGAGCGGCTTTATATTTCTCCGCCGCTGGTGATAAGTTTCGATACCCAACTGATAAGTCAGGTCAATTTCCAGCTCCCGCGGCTGGAAAACGAGCGCGAAGCCTCGCATTTTAACGCGGCGCCGCGTCTGGCGCTTTTGGACGGCGACGCCATGCCCATTCCGGTAAAACTCGATATTCTGGCCATTACTTCTACGGCTAAAGTGGTCGATTATGAAATAGAGACCGAGCGTTATAATAAATCGGCGAAACGCGCCTCGCTTCCTCAGTTCGCCACGATGATGGCAGACGACAGCACATTACTTTCCGACGTCTCAGAGCTTGATACCGTACCGCCGCAATCACAAACTCTGACAGAACAGCGGCTGAAATATTGGTTCCGACTGGCCGACCCGCAGACACGCCATCATTTTCTGCAATGGGCGGAAAAACAGCCGCCCTCTTGATATGAGTTGTCCCAGCGCGCAATTTTTTTCTCTTTCTCTTGCAGCATCAAGCGCTTCCAGTAATCTGTAGACAGGTTAACTACGGAATCGAATTATGGAACTGACGACTCGCACCTTGCCGACGCGCAAACATATCGCGTTGGTTGCTCACGACCACTGCAAACAGATGTTAATGAACTGGGTGGAACGCCATCAGCCGTTGCTGGAAAAACACGTTCTTTATGCAACCGGCACCACGGGGAATCTGATCCAGCGCGCAACCGGTATGGACGTTAATGCGATGCTGAGCGGCCCGATGGGCGGCGACCAGCAGGTTGGCGCACTCATTTCAGAAGGGAAAATCGACGTGTTGATTTTCTTCTGGGACCCGCTTAACGCGGTACCGCACGACCCCGATGTCAAAGCGCTACTGCGTCTGGCCACCGTATGGAATATCCCTGTCGCCACTAACGTCTCAACGGCGGACTTTATCATCCAGTCCCCGCATTTTAATGACGCTGTAGATATTCTTATTCCGGATTATGCGCGTTATCTGGCCGAGCGCCTGAAATAACCGCTACGCGGGCGGGATGCTGTACCGCCCGCGCTTTAGGGCTTCCTCGCCACCGGCACATCCAGCTGTTTAAGCGCCTCCACAAAGCGCGAGGGATTATCTTTATTAAAAAGCAGCCAGACCCGCGCACGCGCGCGCGTCAACGCCACATATAACAAACGCCGCTCTTCAGCGTCCGGAAAATCCTCAACCTGAGGAAGAAGCGCACTTTCCATAATGGATTCTCGCGCCGGGGCGGGGAAACCGTCGTTACCCTCCTGCAATCCGACAAGAATCACGTAATCGGCCTGTTGGCCTTTGCTGGCATGGATAGTCATGAAGTCTATCTGTAACTTCGGCCAGCGAGTCGCCGCTTTTTGTAGACTCGCGGGTTTCAGATGGTGATAGCGCGCCAGCACCAGGATACGTTCATCTTCCTTCGCATAGCCGGATAATTTATCCAGTAACGCGTCCAACTGGCTTTCATCCAATAACGTCACCGCTTTTTTATCGCCTGGGGTCAGACTATTTAACGGTTTTTTAAGCTGGTGCGGATTCTGCTGTACAAAGCGATTGGCAATATCGCCAATCCGACTGTTAAAGCGGTACGTGGTGTCCAGGTGGCAATGCTCGCCCTCGCCGAACGTCTGATGAAACGCCGTCGTTAAGGAGAGCTGCGCCCCGCTAAAACGGTAAATCGCCTGCCAGTCATCGCCAACGGCAAACAGCGTAGTCTGGCTATTCTGCTTGCGTAGCGCCTCTAACAGCGCCGCCCGTTGCGGGGAAATATCCTGAAATTCATCGACCAGAATATGCTTCCACGGGCTAATAAAACGCCCTTTTTCGAGGATCACCATTGCCTGATGGATCAGCCCGGAGAAATCAACGGCATTTTCCGCTTTCAATGCGCTTTTCCAGGCCTTCAGCAGCGGCGCCATCAACTTAATGCGTTTGCCAAACAGCTCGCGGCACTCCTCTGGCGCGCCAGCGATCATTTCTGCCTGCGCGCCGCCGTGCATACGCATCAAACTGACCCAACGATCCAGGCGAGGGGCCAGACGCCGCTGCAATGTCTCATCGTCCCAGAAATTACCTTCCGGCACCGCCCACTGCATCTCCTCTTCCAGCCACTGACGCCAGCCTTTGGCCTGCGCTTTTTTCTCGCTACACTGCTGATGCCAGGTGTGCAGAAATAGCTGATGCCGCGCGGTGGCGTCACTTTCCAGCTTACTGACAACCGGCGCTTTTTTACTGCCTTGCTGAATAATATACAGCGCCAGCGAATGGAACGTACGGGCAGTAATCTCTTCCGTATGTAAGCGCTCGCGGATACGCTCATCCATCTCTTCTGCCGCCTTGCGACCAAACGCCAGTAAAAGAATTTGCCCCGCATCGGCTTGTCCGCGCGCCAACAGCCAACCCGCGCGCGCCACCAGCACCGAGGTCTTGCCGCTTCCCGCACCCGCCAGTACCAGTAACGATGATTCGCCGTTAACCACCGCCCTGGCCTGGGAAGGATTAAGCGGAGAAGATTCTATCTGCGTAAAAAAGTCGGCATGCGCTTCCAGCATGGCATCAGCATACGCCTGATTATGCTGCTGCCGACTTCCCTCGCTATCCTGTAACCATGCCAGACACTTACGCCATATCTCGCGACAGTGAGCAAACTCCTCCAGACGTGAGACCGGCAGCGGTAAGGCGGCAAACGTCTGGCGAATTTCGTGTTCCAGCCCCCGAACGCGTTCACGGGTAAGCCATTGGTTTTCGCCCGTTCGCTCACTAATACGCGCCCATTGCTCCTGTAATGCCTGCGCGGCGACATCACTCATCTCCTGGCTCCAGCGACGCCAGTGCGCGTCCAGATAGCGATGGAATTGCTGGGTTTCCGACCACTCGGTACCGTGCAAACGCACGACTTTATCCTCGGGGAGGACAAACTCCAGCTCGCCCCATACCAGCCCACGCTTACAGTGAATCGCCAATAACTGATTGAATGGAATAAGATATTCATGCCTGTCGCCAGACACTTTCACCCCAGCGTTGAGGATCACGGCACGATCATACGGGTGTTGCGCCAGACGTTTTCCAAGAGAAGTTGCTTTCAGTTCCATGACTCAGCGAATCCAGACGTAAAGATGTGCTTATCAGTGTAACCGCCAGAGAAAACGTGCTCCAGTCTAAAAAAACGTTACAATTGCCCGCAGTGATAGAAAACCGGAATGAACTGAGGGTTTATGCGTACCGTTCTGAATATTTTAAACTTTGTACTGGGCGGCTTTGCCACTACGCTGGCCTGGCTGCTGGCGACGCTGGTCAGTATTGTGCTTATTTTTACCCTGCCGTTGACCCGCTCCTGCTGGGAGATAACCAAACTGTCCCTGTTCCCTTACGGTAATGAAGCCATTCACGTTGACGAACTTAATCCGGCGGCGAAAAGCGTATTAATGAATACTGGCGGTACCTTGCTGAATATTTTCTGGTTACTTTTTTTCGGCTGGTGGCTATGCCTGATGCACATTGCCTCCGGTATCGCTCAGTGTGTCACTATCATCGGGATACCTGTCGGTATTGCGAACTTTAAAATTGCCGCGATTGCGCTTTGGCCTGTCGGTCGCCGCGTCGTCTCTGTAGAAACCGCTCGCGCCGCGCGAGAAGCTAACGCGCGCCGCCGTTTTGAATGATCGGGACAAATAGCCTTTATGTTAAGTCCGTTGATTCGCCGTTATACCTGGAACAGTACCTGGCTGTATTACATCCGCATTTTTATCGCTCTGTGCGGCACCACCGCCCTGCCCTGGTGGCTGGGCGACGTCAAACTGACCATCCCGCTCACGCTCGGTATGGTTGCCGCGGCGCTAACCGATCTCGACGATCGCCTTGCCGGACGCTTGCGTAATTTAATCATTACCTTAATTTGCTTTTTTATCGCGTCGGCTTCTGTGGAGCTGCTCTTTCCCTGGCCGTGGCTATTTGCGTTGGGCTTAACGTTATCCACCAGCGGGTTTATTCTGTTGGGAGGACTGGGGCAACGCTATGCCACCATCGCGTTCGGCGCGTTACTCATTGCCATCTATACGATGCTGGGTACCTCTCTATACGATCACTGGTATCAGCAACCACTGCTCCTGCTGGCAGGCGCAGTATGGTATAACCTACTGACGCTAACCGGGCATCTGCTATTTCCGATCCGTCCGTTGCAGGATAATCTGGCACGCAGTTACGAACAGTTAGCGCACTATCTGGAACTGAAATCACGTCTGTTTGATCCTGATATTGAAGATGAAAGCCAGGCGCCGCTCTATGATTTAGCGTTAGCGAACGGGCAGTTAATGGCGACGCTGAACCAAACGAAAGTGTCGTTATTGAGTCGCCTGCGCGGCGATCGCGGTCAACGCGGTACGCGCCGCACCCTCCATTACTATTTTGTGGCACAGGATATTCATGAACGCGCCAGTTCTTCGCATATTCAATACCAGACGCTGCGCGATTATTTTCGCCATAGCGACGTCATGTTCCGCTTTCAGCGTCTGATGTCGATGCAGGCGCAGGCCTGTACGCAGCTGGCGCGCTGTATCTTACTGCGTACGCCGTACCAGCATGATCCGCGTTTTGAACGCGTCTTTACCCACATTGACGCCGCGCTTGAACGTATGCGCGCCAGCGGCGCTTCTTTAGAGCTGCTGAATACGCTTGGATTCTTATTAACCAACCTACGCGCCATTGATGCGCAACTGGCGACGATCGAGTCGGAGCAGGCCCAGGCAATGCCGCGCAATGAGTCAGAAAACCAGTTGGCTGATGATAGCCTACACGGGTTTAGCGACATCTGGCTGCGTCTGAGCCGTAATTTTACCCCGGAGTCCGCTCTCTTTCGCCATGCGGTACGCATGTCGCTGGTATTGTGCATCGGTTATGCTCTCATCCAAATTACCGGGATGCGCCACGGGTACTGGATATTGCTCACCAGCCTGTTTGTTTGCCAGCCTAACTATAACGCGACCCGCCATCGCCTTGCGCTCAGGATTATCGGCACGTTGGTAGGCGTTGCTATCGGCCTGCCGATTTTATGGTTTGTTCCTTCGCTTGAAGGACAGTTAGTTCTGCTGGTGATTACCGGCGTGCTTTTCTTCGCATTCCGTAATGTGCAGTATGCCCATGCAACGATGTTCATCACCCTGCTGGTATTACTCTGCTTTAACCTCCTGGGCGAAGGCTTTGAGGTAGCGTTACCGCGCGTCGTCGACACGTTAATTGGCTGCGCTATCGCCTGGGCTGCGGTCAGCTTTATTTGGCCGGACTGGCGCTTTCGCAACCTTCCCCGGGTACTCCAGCGCGCCACCGATGCTAATTGCCGCTACCTTGATGCGATCCTTGAGCAATATCACCAGGGACGGGATAACCGCCTGGCCTATCGCATTGCCAGACGCGACGCGCACAACCGCGATGCAGAACTGGCATCCGTGGTTTCTAATATGTCGAGCGAACCCGACGTCACGGCTGAAACCCGGGAGGCGGCGTTCAGGCTGCTTTGCCTCAATCACACTTTTACCAGCTATATCTCCGCCCTCGGCGCGCACCGCGAAAAGCTCAGTAATCCGGACGTGTTGGGGCTTCTGGATGACGCGGTCTGCTACGTTGATGATGCGCTTCATCATCAACCTGAAGACGAACAGCGCGTACACCAGGCGCTGGAGGGTTTAAAGCAGCGAGTTCAGTCACTGGAAACACGTCCGGACAGCAAAGAACCTCTGGTTGTTCAACAAATTGGTTTGCTCATTGCCTTACTGCCCGAGATTGGACGCTTGCAACGGCAAATTTCACCGCCGACTTCTACATTAATTACCCAGCCGTAAGCGAATGAGCCCAGTCGGCAAGCTCCTGGCGACGACTCGCCGGGAGCGCCGCTTCATGTACGCCGACAATTGCGCCTTCCAGGGCATACAAAACTTTCACCGTCAGCAAGGGATTGCTTTGTCGCAACCTTAGCCAGCACATTTTCGCGCCCAGTATGCGTAACATATTTTCGTCCTTTATCCCTGACTCATTGAGCAATGTTTCCAGATGGAAGGTCATATTGGGGAGATCTTTGAGTCTGTGCTGTAAAATACGGCTGTGTTTTTCCTTCATTGCCGCGTCAAGAGAATACTTCGATAAACGCACCAGCTGCTGCTGATCGCGCCACAGGCTTTCATCCACCCGGTAATAGTTGAGCATAACGGGACGTCCACACTTCATAAACATGAGCCAGGCGGGAGGATGCTTCACACAGTAGGGTACGCTTTCTTCACAGGCGCGGAGATAAAGCTCGCCATTAGCCACCATCGCAAAGACGGTATCCTCCACGGTCAGACTATAGCTACCGAATAAAGATCGATACTGGATCGTCCCCAAAGAGGCCAAATATTCTTGCGATTTATAGATCCTGCCATAAGAGAGTGCTCTCATAAAATTCCTTTTAAATCATAAAGTAAAAGAATGATTTGCAGTAACGGATCCGTTAATGACGAAAATAGGCAACTTATACTCCGCGAGCAAGATGATTTTTATTTTTGACGCCACTAAGAATAAAAATTGCGAGACAGTTTCCGAAAATAGAGTTGATCTTTCATCGCCACAGGGGTACTGTATGAATATACAGTAACTCACAGGGCTGGATTGATTATGTACACTTCAGGTTATGCAAATCGTTCTTCGTCATTTCCTACCACTACCCACAACGCTGCGCGCACCGCTACGGAAAATGCCGCGGCAGGACTGGTCAGTGAAGTTGTCTACCACGAAGACCAGCCCATGATGGCGCAACTCCTGCTTTTGCCTTTACTCCGTCAATTAGGCCAACAATCACGCTGGCAACTCTGGCTCACGCCGCAGCAAAAGCTCAGCCGTGAATGGGTACAGTCTTCAGGTTTGCCATTAACGAAAGTGATGCAAATTAGCCAGCTTGCGCCTCGTCATACGCTGGAGTCGATGATCCGCGCTTTGCGTACAGGAAATTACAGCGTGGTAATTGGTTGGATGACTGAAGAACTGACAGAAGAAGAACATGCCAGCCTGGTTGAAGCAGCGAAGGTAGGTAATGCGGTAGGGTTTATCATGCGCCCTGTACGTGCGCACGCTTTACCCAGGAGACAGCATTCCGGGCTAAAAATTCACTCTAATTTGTATCATTAAGTAAAATTAGGATTTATCCTGGACTTTTTTTTACGCGAACGTATCTCCTTTGAGTGCTAACGTTTTTTTTGCGAGAACGCTTGCCAGAAGCGGTTTCCGCAATTTTTGCTGTACGATTTATCATCTGAAACTGTTAAATGATGTGTATATCCGTCATGTTTTTTTCACATGTCTGACGGAGTTCACACTTGTAAGTTTCCAACTACGTTGTAGACTTTACATCGCCAGGGGTGCTCAGCATAAGCCGTAGATATCGGTAGAGTAACTATTGAGCAGATCCCCCGGTGAAGGATTTAACCGTGTTATCTCGTTGGAGATATTCATGGCGTATTTTGGATGATAACGAGGCGCAAAAAATGAAAAAGACAGCTATCGCGATTGCAGTGGCACTGGCTGGTTTCGCTACCGTAGCGCAGGCCGCTCCGAAAGATAACACCTGGTACGCTGGTGCTAAACTGGGCTGGTCTCAGTACCATGACACCGGCTTCATTAACAATGATGGCCCAACTCATGAAAACCAACTGGGCGCAGGTGCTTTTGGTGGTTACCAGGTTAACCCGTACGTTGGCTTTGAAATGGGCTACGACTGGTTAGGCCGTATGCCGTACAAAGGCGACAACATCAATGGCGCTTATAAAGCTCAGGGCGTTCAGTTGACCGCTAAACTGGGTTATCCAATCACTGACGATCTGGACGTTTATACCCGTCTGGGTGGTATGGTATGGCGTGCAGACACCAAGTCTAACGTCCCTGGCGGCCCGTCTACTAAAGACCACGACACCGGCGTTTCCCCGGTATTCGCGGGCGGTATCGAGTATGCTATCACCCCTGAAATCGCAACCCGTCTGGAATACCAGTGGACTAACAACATCGGTGATGCCAACACCATCGGCACCCGTCCGGACAACGGCCTGCTGAGCGTAGGTGTTTCCTACCGTTTCGGCCAGCAAGAAGCTGCTCCGGTAGTAGCTCCGGCACCGGCACCGGCTCCGGAAGTACAGACCAAGCACTTCACTCTGAAGTCTGACGTACTGTTCAACTTCAACAAATCTACCCTGAAGCCGGAAGGCCAGCAGGCTCTGGATCAGCTGTACAGCCAGCTGAGCAACCTGGATCCGAAAGACGGTTCCGTTGTCGTTCTGGGCTTCACTGACCGTATCGGTTCTGACGCTTACAACCAGGGTCTGTCCGAGAAACGTGCTCAGTCTGTTGTTGATTACCTGATCTCCAAAGGTATTCCGTCTGACAAAATCTCCGCACGTGGTATGGGCGAATCTAACCCGGTTACCGGCAACACCTGTGACAACGTGAAACCTCGCGCTGCCCTGATCGATTGCCTGGCTCCGGATCGTCGCGTAGAGATCGAAGTTAAAGGCGTTAAAGACGTGGTAACTCAGCCGCAGGCTTAAGTTTCCGTCTGATAAAAAACCCCGCGTCGCGGGGTTTTTTGCTCTGGTCTGGGTGACAACGCCTTTCAGCGTTACTTCTTGCCTAATAACGCCTGTAAATCCTGCTTTAACGTGGTCATTTGCGTGGCATATTTCTCTTTATGCTCCGCGTCTTCTATCAGTTGCACTATCGTTTCGGATAATGTTTTACCGCGTCGCTGCGCAAGGCCCGCCAGACGCTGCCAGACCATAAACTCTAAATCGATAGATTTTTTGCGCGTATGCTGATGTTCCGCATTGAAGTGTCGTTTGCGTCTTGCCCGAATGGTTTGTTTCATCCGATTAAGCAAGGCAGGATTCATATGCCTGTCTATCCAGACATTTACCCGCACCGGTTCATTTTCGAGGGCCAACAACAAATTGACGGCTTCCTGGGCAGCACTGGCTTCCACGTAGCGGGTGATCAGCTCCCCTTCGCGGTGCTTTTTCACCAGATATTTCCATTTCCAACCGCTTTCAAGATTTTCAAGTTGTTGATATTTCATTGTGATCCCAATGTTACCGTGTAACTGTTATCAGAATATCAGTTTTTTAGCCATCTGAAGAAAAGAATCTCGAACCTGTGAATGGTTACACGTCTTCATATTACTTTGCATTCGCTTTCCGCGTGTGCAGCGTGACGGGTTAGGCTATAATCCCCCCTTTTACAACAGACTAAAAAACCTCAACTTTGACCATTACGAAACTTGCATGGCGTGATCTGGTTCCGGATAGCGAAAGCTATCAGGAGATATTTGCACAGCCACACGCGACTGACGAAAACGACACCTTACTCAGTGATACTCAGCCACGACTGCAATTTGCGCTTGAGCAACTTATACAGCCGTGGGCATCATCCTCTTTTATGCTGACTAAAGCGCCTGAAGAGCAAGAGTATCTCACTTTACTTTCAGATGCCGTCCGCGCTCTGCAAACCGATGCCGGACAATTAACCGGCGGACATTATGACGTTTCCGGGCATACTGTTCATTACCGCGCCGCGCAGAATGCGCAAGACAACTTTGCCACCGTCACACAAGTCGTCAGCGCGGACTGGGTCGAAGCCGAACAGCTCTTTGGTTGCCTGCGGCAGTATAACGGCGACATTATCCTGCAGCCGGGACTGGTTCATCAGGCGAACGGCGGCGTGCTGATTATTTCCTTACGAACCCTTCTGGCGCAGCCGTTACTGTGGATGCGTCTGAAAGCCATCGTTAGCCGCGAGCGTTTTGACTGGGTGGCCTTTGACGAGTCGCGTCCATTACCGGTCTCCGTGCCATCCATGCCGCTCAAACTGAAGGTGATTCTGGTTGGCGAACGTGAATCACTGGCTGATTTTCAGGAGATGGAACCGGAGCTCGCGGAACAGGCTATCTACAGTGAATTTGAAGACAATTTACAGATAGCGGACGCAGAAGCTATGACCCTGTGGTGTCAATGGGTGACGCGTATCGCTTTACGCGATAATTTGCCCCCTCCGGCACCGGACGCCTGGCCCGTCCTGATACGCGAGGCTGTGCGCTATACCGGCGAACAGGATACGTTGCCTCTTTGCCCACTGTGGATAGCCCGCCAGTTTAAGGAGGCATCGCCTTTATGCGAAGGCGATACCTGCGGCGCAGAAGCGCTCAGTCTGATGCTTGCCCGACGCGAATGGCGAGAAGGCTTTCTGGCGGAGCGGATGCAGGATGAGATTCTGCAAGAGCAGATCCTGATTGAAACCGAAGGCGAACGCGTTGGACAAATCAATGCGCTTTCCGTCATTGAGTTTCCCGGGCATCCTCGCGCCTTTGGCGAACCGTCGCGAATTAGCTGTGTTGTGCATATCGGCGATGGCGAATTTAACGATATTGAGCGCAAGGCCGAACTTGGCGGAAATATCCACGCTAAGGGAATGATGATTATGCAGGCCTTCCTGATGTCGGAGTTGCAGCTGGAGCAACAAATTCCCTTCTCTGCCTCGTTAACCTTTGAGCAGTCCTACAGCGAAGTGGATGGCGATAGCGCCTCAATGGCGGAATTATGTGCGCTCATCAGCGCGCTGGCCAATGTGCCAGTGAATCAAAACATTGCGATTACCGGCTCGGTCGATCAGTTTGGTCGCGCGCAACCGGTGGGTGGGCTAAACGAAAAAATTGAAGGTTTCTTCGCCATCTGCGAGCAGCGGGAATTAAACGGTAAACAGGGCGTGATTATCCCTGCCGCCAATGTCCGCCATCTCAGTCTTAAATCTGAACTGCTGCAAGCGGTTAAAGAAGAGAAGTTCACTATCTGGGCGGTAGACGACGTGACCGACGCCTTACCGTTACTGTTAAATCTGGTGTGGGATGGCGAAGGTCAAACGACGTTGATGCAGACTATCCAGGAGCGTATCGCGCAGGCGACGCAACAGGAAGGCCGTCATCGTTTCCCGTGGCCATTACGTTGGCTGAACGCTTTTATTCCGAACTGATCGGACTTGTTCAGCGTACACGTGTTAGCTATCCTGCGTGCTTCAATAAAATAAGGTTTACATAAAACATGGTAGATAAACGCGAATCCTATACAAAAGAAGACCTTCTTGCCTCTGGTCGTGGTGAACTGTTTGGCGCTAAAGGGCCGCAACTCCCTGCGCCGAACATGCTGATGATGGACCGCGTCGTTAAGATGACCGAAACGGGCGGCAATTTCGACAAAGGCTATGTCGAAGCCGAGCTGGATATCAATCCGGATCTATGGTTCTTCGGATGCCACTTTATCGGCGATCCGGTGATGCCCGGTTGTCTGGGTCTGGATGCTATGTGGCAATTGGTGGGATTCTACCTGGGCTGGTTGGGCGGCGAAGGCAAAGGCCGCGCTCTGGGCGTGGGCGAAGTGAAATTTACCGGCCAGGTTCTGCCGACAGCCAGGAAAGTCACCTATCGCATTCATTTCAAACGTATCGTAAACCGTCGCCTGATCATGGGTCTGGCGGACGGTGAGGTTCTGGTGGATGGTCGTCTGATCTATACCGCACACGATTTGAAAGTCGGTTTGTTCCAGGATACTTCCGCGTTCTAAGTGTTGAATTGATATTCCGCGCTATCGGTATCATGCTTGCAAAGCCCATAAAGGCGAAACCTCCGCACTGCGGAGGTTTCTTTTTCTAAAGAGACAGAATCAGGCCATTACCGCCCTGTCCTCCATGGCTTGTCGCCAACCTCCCAACCAGTATGACCGTTGATTCAGCGTCTGATAGGGACACATTTCTTTTGATCGTCCGGCGATGCCGGCCTGATATCCACGTTGATGTGCCCGTTCCAGGCGATCTCGTTTTTGTCTCTTCATGCCTCGTTTCCCTCATATTTGTATCTGGTGGAAAAGAAAACAGTGATTACAAAATGTGCAATCACACTACACGAATACCTCTAAATGGATCGCCCGTCAATGCGCAAAATTCACACCAATGTCATATTTGTGAGCTATACGGTAAATCATTTGTACAAAAAATGTGAGCCATAACAACTATTTTTCCGGCGTCAAAAATAAAAAAACCGCCTCAGGCGCACGACCTGAAGCGGTTAAATTTACATTACTTTTATCTCAGGGAAGGCGCTTTATCTCATCTGCGATAGCGGCTGCTTCCTGACTCCATGCGCTTGCCAGTACTTTGACCATCTCATCATAGCCATCTTTCTGCTGACTGGCTTCGATATGGAAAGGCCGCTTAATCAGCTGTCCATTGTGGTTTAATAACCACTCCCCGCTGACGATAACCTTACCATCGTAGCGTCCATGGAATCCGGTTACGGTAACGTTTAACGTATCCTGGGTGGTTCCCAACGGCTGGGAAGCGACGACCCAGCCAGGAAGCCGGGCGCTAAGATTCGCCACCAGCGTGTTACGTAATTGCTGGTCCAGCGGGCTGGCCCACAGATTGTTATTGGCAATCACATACTGAACATCACTGGTTTGATACACCACGCCGTTACCTGCCAGATAGTCAGGTACGGAAACCTGCTCTACCCATAAGAGACGGTTGCCCTGGCTTGCGGTGCTTTGCACACCGCTTTGCGCTATCGGGAGCTGATAATAGCTTTTATTCTCTCCGCCGGAGCTACATGACGCCAGCCAGAACGCCATTATCACGACTAGCCATTTTTTCATTGTTTCGCCCTCTTAGGCTCAGGATCTTTTTTATCCTTCGCTTCAAATACCAGCGCGTTGCTCTTCTCGTTCAGAGTTTTCAACACCGGTTGTAACTCACGAAGCACCTGATCGAGACGCTGCATATCCGCCACCATTTTGTTATACGCCGCCGATCCAGGCTGGAAGCCTTGCATACTGCGGTTAAGTTCGCGTAACGTCGTTTGCATATCCGCCGGAAGCTGCTGCATCGACTGACTGGAGGTAATCTTGTTCATATTATCCAGCGTGGTTTGCAGCCGACGCATAGTACGCTGGCTTTCAGACAGCGTATTGGTCGCTTGTTCAATCATCGGATTCAGCGGCAGGTTGTTGATCTTATCCAACGTTTCCACCAGTCGCTGTTGAATTTGCGCCAGGCCGCTGCTGACGGTGGGAATAATTTCATAACCATCAAATTCGCGTAGCCCGGTAATCGGCGGCTCCTTAGGATAAAAGTCCAGATCGACATACAGCGCCCCGGTCACCAGGTTACCGGTTTTAAGCGAAGCGCGTAAACCGCGCTTAAGCAGTTCCGTCAAATGCGCGCCAACATCCGCATTTTCTCCCAATTGCGCTTTCAGACGCTCCGGTTCAATGCGCACCAGCACAGGAATACGGTAATCGTCGTTAAACACCTGACGCATATTAGACGCAAAGAAAGGCACTTTGCTTACCGTCCCCAGACGAATACCGCGAAACTCCAGCGGCGCGCCAGGTTGTAATCCGCGCACCGAATCTTTAAAGAACATCAGGTAATCGATATGATCGGTGTACAGCGAATCCTGAATACTTTTTTGATCGTCGTAGAGATTAAACGCCGTTTTTTCGGCGACGGGTTGCCCCTGCTCAAGTCCTTCCGGCACATCAAAACTCACGCCGCCGCCAAACAACGTCGTCAACGATCCCATTTCCACGCGCATTCCCGCCGATGTCAGATCCACAGCGATACCGCTATCTTTCCAGAATCGGACATTACTGGTGACCAACCGATCGTTTGGCGCCTTAATGAACAACTGATAACTCATTGTCCGTTTTTGCGGATCGAAAGAGCTGGTTTCAACGGACCCTACCCGATAGCCCCGGAACAGAACGGGATCGCCAGGACTGAGCTGACCGGCCTTTTTGCTGTCCAGAATCACACGAATACCTTTGGCATCGGGCGGCGCCAACGGCGGTGAGTCAAGAAGCTGATAGCTTTCCGGCTGACTGCCCTTACTTCCTGGTTGTAGTTCAATATACGCGCCTGATAGCAGCGTCCCAAGCCCGCTGATGCCTTCACGCCCCACCTGCGGTTTTACGACCCAAAATACCGAGTCTTTATGCAGCAACTTCTCCATACCGGAATGAAGCCGCGCTTTGATTTGTACATGGGTCAGATCGTCAGTCAGCGTCGCGCTTTCAACCACGCCGACATCCACGCTGCGACTTTTGATCGTCGTTTTTCCGCCTTCAATGCCTTCCGCATTGGTGGTAATTAAGGTAACTTCCGGTCCCTGGTGGCTGTAGTGATAAAACAGAATCCAGGCTCCGATAAGCGCAGTAACAATCGGGAATATCCAGACAGGCGACCAATTTTTCACCTTTTGTACTTTGGCTTCCCCTTTTTTAGGTTCCATGCTATCAGGACTCCTCATGGCCTGGTTCGTATTCACGATCCCACGACAGACGCGGATCAAAGGTCATCGCAGAAAACATTGTCATTATGACGACTAAAGCAAACATCAACGCACCCATCGCAGGATAAATATTCATTAACCCTCCCATACGCACCAGCGCAGAGAGTACGGCAATGACAAAGACATCAATCATTGACCAGCGCCCCACAAACTCCACTACTTCATAAATAAAATGCATCCGTTCACTGTCGCGCTTACCGTGGCCTTTCGCATCCCAACAAAGCCAGGCAATAGCGATCATTTTTAGCGTCGGCACCATAATACTGGCGAGAAAGATAACCGCCGCCACCGGATAAGACCCCTCGCTCCACAGCAAAATCACGCCAGCCAGAATGGTCGACGGCATTTTCGAGCCCAGTAAGTCGGTAATCATAATCGGCAAAATATTGGCGGGCAGATAAAGCATGATCGAGGTAAATAATAACGCCAGCGTCCACTGCAAACTGTTTTTACGCCGGACATAGCCTTTCGTATGGCAACGCGGACAGACGAGACTCTCCGCAGGCAGGATCGCCGTACAGCAGGCGCAAGAACGCAAAGACTGCCGGATACCGGTAATCCCCGGCGTTAACGGCTGCGCCAGTGCAAGCTGCGGGGCGATATCATCCCACAGCCAGCGGCGATCGACACACTGGAACGCCCGCAGTTGAACGAGACAAAATAAGCACCAGGGAATAAAGCTGCTGCCGATGCCGATATCGCCGTAGGCCATCAGCTTAACAAAACTGACCAACACCCCGGCGAGAAATATTTCCGCCATTCCCCACGATTTGAGGAGGAAAAAGATCCTTGCCAGCGTTTTTTTTACCGACAACGGCAGACTGGCGCGGTTGACAAGTAATAGAATAGTCACCAGGCAAAATGCCGGCACCAGTTGGACAAATAATAAAAAGAACGTGCCGAGGCTGGCGTAATCTTCAGAAAACATGACGCCGGGGATTTCCAGAAGCGTGACTTCGCTGGTGACGCCCGCGACATTCATATTCACGAAGGGAAAAAGGTTAGAAAGCAGCAACATAAATAGTGCCGCTAACGCATAGGCGGTAGGACGCTGCCGGGGCGCGTCCCACTCGGTCGTTAACGTTGCGCCGCATCGTGGACATGCTGCTTTTTGCCCATGCGAGAGGCGGGGTAAAGCCACCAGCATGTCACATTGCGGGCACAATATGTGCTTCGCAGCATGGTGATGTTCACACATAGGCGCTCCTTTCGTTATGCCCCGTTTTTCAGGCCTTCAAGATACTCCCAACGTTCGAAGGCTTGCTCAAGTTCTTGCTCCGCCTGACTTAAATCGGCCAGAACTTTTTGCGTTTGCTCATGGGGTTGGCTAAAAAAGGCCGCATCCGCAACCTGCGCCTGTAGCGCTTCCAGCTTCGCTTCCAGGTCTTCAAGCTGACCGGGTAACTGCTCCAGCTCGCGCTGCAGTTTATAGCTTAGTTTGCTACTGCCACGTTTTACAATTTCTGCTTTAGGGGCAATAACTTCCTCATTTTTTTTCGCCATCGGCTGTTTCGTCGCCAGATGCTGCTCTTGCTGCGCACGCGCATCATGGTAGCCGCCGATATAACGTCCGATTTTGCCGCCGCCCTCGAAAATCCAGCATTCCGTCACGGTATTATCGACAAATTGCCGATCGTGGCTGACCAGTAGTACCGTGCCCTGATAGCCATCAATTAATTCTTCTAATAGTTCCAGCGTTTCGACGTCAAGATCGTTCGTTGGTTCATCGAGAATTAAAAGATTGCTCGGCTTGAGGAACAGTCGCGCCAGCAGCAGACGGTTACGTTCGCCGCCGGAAAGCGCGCGGACGGGCGTCATCGCCCGTTTGGGGTGAAACAGGAAGTCCTGCAAATAGCCCAGTACATGGCGCGGCTTACCGTTTACCATCACCTCTTGCTTGCCTTCCGCAAGGTTATCCATCACGGTTTTTTCCGGGTCCAGTTCGGCGCGATGCTGATCGAAGTAGGCGACTTCCAGCTTCGTTCCTACGTGGATGCGCCCACTGTCAGCCTGAAGCTGTCCCAGCATCAGTTTCAGTAGCGTGGTTTTACCGCAGCCGTTCGGGCCAATTAACGCAATCTTGTCACCGCGCTGTACCTGAGCGGAGAAATCTTTTACCAGTTGTTTTCCTTCTACCTGGTAATCGACGTTTTCCATCTCAAAAACGATTTTACCGGAGCGCGTCGCCTCTTCGACCTGCATCTTCGCCGTGCCCATCACTTCCCGGCGCTCGCTGCGTTCACGACGCATCGCTTTTAACGCCCGCACGCGCCCTTCATTACGGGTGCGGCGCGCCTTAATACCCTGGCGAATCCAGACTTCTTCCTGCGCCAGTTTGCGATCAAATTCCGCGTTTTGTAATTCTTCTACGCGCAGCGCTTCTTCTTTCTCCAGCAGGTATTGATCGTAATTTCCCGGATAGGTGACCAGTTTGCCACGATCGAGATCGACAATGCGGGTTGCCATATTGCGAATAAACGAACGATCGTGAGAGATAAAAATAATCGTTCCGTTAAAGGTTTTCAGAAACCCTTCCAGCCAGTCGATAGTTTCGATATCCAGATGGTTAGTCGGTTCATCCAGTAACAATACGCGCGGATTGCTGACCAGCGCCCGACCCAGCGCAGCTTTACGCAGCCAGCCGCCGGAGAGCGACGACAGCGCGGCGTTAGGATCGAGTCCAAGCTGCGCCAGCACTTCATTAATACGGTTTTCCAGCTGCCACAGATTATGATGATCGAGCTGTTCCTGTACGCGCGCCATTTCATTGAGGTTTTTCTCGCTGGGATCGGTCATCACCAGACGGGAAATCTCATGATAGCGCTTGAGGTATTCCGCTTGTTCTTCGATACCTTCGGCGACAAAGTCATAGACGCTGCCCGCAATATTACGGGGCGGGTCCTGTTGCAGACGCGCGACGATCAGATCCTGCTCATAAATAATACGCCCATCGTCCAGACCCTGTTCGCGGTTGAGGATCTTCATCAAGGTGGATTTCCCGGCGCCGTTACGCCCCACCAGACAGACGCGTTCGTTATCTTCGATATGCAACTCTGCGTTATCGAGAAGCGGCGCGTCGCTGAACGACAGCCATGCGCCATGCATACTGATTAATGACATTTACTTTTCCTTTCAGGCGGCGCGGATCAGCCAGCAGTTATGAATCTGACGGTTACGGGCAAAATCCGGGGAGAGCGTTTTTTGCGTAATTTCTTGTGCGGTAAGCCCCAGTTCCGCCAGCCCTTCCAGATCCATACGGAATCCGCGCTTATTATTTGAGAACATGATGGTGCCGCCTTTACGCAGCAGGCGTTTTAAATCTTTCATTAACGCGACATGATCGCGCTGAACATCAAACGACTCTTCCATACGTTTTGAGTTAGAGAACGTCGGCGGATCGATAAAGATCAAATCGAACTGTTCATTCGCCTCGCGCAGCCAGCCCAGGCAGTCGGCCTGAATCAGGCGATGCGCGCGGCCGCTCAGTCCGTTCAGACGCAAATTACGTTCGGCCCACTCCAGATAGGTGCGGGACATATCCACCGTTGTGGTGCTGCGCGCGCCGCCCAGACCCGCATGTACGCTGGCGCTGCCGGTATAAGAAAAGAGATTCAGGAAATCTTTGCCTTTGCTCATTTCTCCCAGCATTCTGCGGGCAATACGGTGATCGAGGAACAGACCGGTGTCGAGATAATCCGTCAGATTTACCCATAAGCGCGCATTATATTCGCTGACCTCAAGGAACTCGCCCTTCTCGCTCATTTTCTGATACTGGTTTTTTCCTTTTTGCCGTTCACGGGTTTTTAACACCAGTTTATTCGGCGGAATACCGAGCACTGACAAGGTTGCCGCAATAATATCGAACAGACGCTGCCGCGCTTTTTGCGCATCCACCGTTTTCGGCGGCGCATATTCCTGAATCACCGCCCAGTCGCCGTAACGGTCTACCGCCACGTTATATTCCGGCAGGTCGGCATCATACAAGCGATAGCATTCAATCCCTTCCTGGCGCGCCCATTTCTCCAGCTTTTTAAGATTTTTACGCAGGCGATTAGCGTAATCTTCCGCCACCGTCGCCGGCTTACTGTCCGCCGTGGTTTCCGCAATATGATAGTTTTTCTGCACGCAGTCCAGCGGGCCATTCTTGGCTTTAAACTGTTTGTCGGCACGTAATTGCAGGCTGCCCAGCAAATCGGGCGAAGCGCTGAACAGCGACAGGTTCCAGCCGCCAAACTGATTTTTCATGGTACGGCCCAGCAGGCTGTGCAACGCAATCAGCGCCGGTTCGCTGTCCAGACGTTCGCCGTAAGGCGGGTTACTGATCACCGTACCATACGGGCCTTTCGGCAATGGATTACTCAGTTGCGCCACATCTTTCACTTCAAAGGTGATAAGCTCGCCGATACCGGCGCGACGGGCGTTGCTGCGCGCCCGCTCAATGACGCGCGCATCGCTGTCGGAACCGTAGAAATGAGAGGAATACTCCGCCAGCCCCTTACGCGCCCGGGTCTGCGCTTCAGCTTTCACTTCCTGCCAGATAGTCTCGTCATGCTGCGCCCAGCCGCTAAATCCCCAGTGACCACGGTGCAGTCCCGGCGCGCGATCGGTCGCCCACATCGCGGCCTCAATCAACAGTGTCCCCGAACCACACATAGGGTCGAGCAGCGGCGTACCTGGCTGCCAGCCGGAACGCATAACAATCGCTGCCGCCAGCGTCTCTTTAATTGGCGCCAGCCCGGTGCGATCGCGATAACCGCGCAGGTGCAGGCCATCACCACTGAGATCCAGCGCAATGCTGGCAGTTTCTTTATTCAGCCAGACGTTAATACGGAGGTCCGGCGATTCACGGTCCACATTTGGACGCGGAAGATTTTTCCGCGTAAACGCATCGACAATCGCGTCTTTAACTTTCATCGCGCCATACTGACTATTACGGATGGTGTCGTTCAGGCCGCTGAAATGCACCGCAAACGTCGCGCCAGGATTAAAAATCTCTGTCCAGTTTATCGCCTGAACGCCGAGGTAAAGATCGAGATCGCTGTAGACCTTGCACTCACCCATCGGCAGGATAATACGCGAGGCCAGGCGGCTCCACATCAGGCTCTGGTAAATAAGCCGCGTGTCGCCCTGAAAATGGACCCCACCCTGAACAACCTGACACCCTACGGCGCCCAGTTTTTCCAGTTCAGTTTTTAACAGCTCTTCCAGCCCGCGGGCCGTACTGGCAAACAGAGAATTCATATTGTCACTTTTACGCTAAGAAAATTGTTGCGCATTATAGCTAATCTCACGCCCATGTCATAAAGTTGAAGGCTTATTTTCATTTGAGGGACTGTACGGTGGCGACGTTATCACGGCTCTTTATTCATCCGGTCAAATCCATGCGCGGCATTGGCCTGACTCATGCGCTGGCAGATATCAGCGGCCTGGCTTTTGATCGCATCTTCATGGTGACCGAGCCTGACGGCACATTTATTACCGCCCGCCAGTTTCCACAAATGGTACGTTTTACCCCTTCTCCCTTACACGACGGCCTCCATTTGACCGCGCCAGACGGCAGTAGCGCGCTGGTTCGCTTTACGGATTTCACCCCGCAGGATGCGCCGACCGAGGTCTGGGGAAACCATTTTACCGCTCGCGTCGCCCCGACGGCGATTAATCAATGGTTGAGCGGCTTTTTCTCCCGCGATGTCCAGTTGCGCTGGGTTGGGCCGCAGTTGACGCGCCGGGTTAAACGGCATAACGCGGTGCCGCTGGGATTTGCCGATGGCTACCCGTATTTATTGACCAACGAAGCCTCGCTGCGCGATCTGCAACAGCGCTGTCCGGCAGGCGTACAAATGGAACAATTTCGCCCAAACTTAGTGGTTTCCGGCGTAACGGCCTGGGAGGAAGATAGCTGGAAAGTGCTTCGCATTGGCGATGTGATTTTTGACGTCGTGAAGCCCTGTAGCCGCTGTATTTTTACGACCGTCAGCCCTGAAAAGGGGCAAAAACATCCTTCCGGCGAACCGCTGGCGACACTGCAAGCTTTTCGTACCGCCCAGGACAATGGCGATGTGGATTTCGGTCAGAATTTGATTGCCCGCAATAGCGGCGTCATTCGCGTCGGCGATGAGGTGGAGATACTGGCGACAGCGCCGGCAAAAGCTTATGGCGCCACAACGCTCGACGACAGCGTTACGCCAGAGAAACATCCGGACGGGAGTGTAACCATCGACTGGCAGGGGCAAACCTTCTGCGGGAATAATCAACAGGTGCTACTGGAACAGTTGGAGAATCAGGGAATTCGTATTCCGTATTCTTGCCGGGCTGGTATCTGTGGTTGCTGCCGGATACGTTTGCTGGAAGGCGAAGTAAGTCCGCTGAAAAAATCGGCTATGGGTGACGATGGTACGATTCTGAGCTGTAGCTGCGTGCCTAAGACCGCGTTACGACTGGAGAATTAAACCGCTTGTTCAAGGCTGAAACTGTGACAGTGAACCTGCGGTTTCAGCCTGTCGTTCATAATTTTAATCGCATCGCCAAGCTGCATGGTTCGGCCTGCTATCACCACGCCCGGCTGGGCCAGCAGACACAACGCGGCATTTTCTCCCGGCTCAACGACCAGCAAATTAACCTGTTCCGCCGTATCGCTTAACCAGACGCTTGCGGCATCGCCCGTTCCCGGGGTCCACATTTCGCCATGCGCTACAAAATGCCAGCTTTTTGGCATCTGCGGTTTGAGATAGCGAATCGCCACCAGCGCATTCAATACCAACTCCGCGCGTTGCTCTTTGGTTAATTCGAAATCCCGGCATTTTTCTTCAAAGGAAAAATAGAGCGCAGCGTCATCCACACAAAAACCGGTCGGGCAAAACGCGTCCGGCGTAAGCATTTTACGAGAGAAGCGCGAGCGAAAAAGCATACCATTGGCGAGATCGAGCATCATACGATCGTGCTCTTCATCATAATACCAGCGCCAGTTATCGTCAGGTTTAATTCGCATTACCTCTCTCCCGCTTTTAAGCAACTCGTAACAGCATTGTCCTTTTGCCGCTTCGTTTATTACCCCAATAATAAAAGCCTAAAATGTCTAAATAAGCAACAGTGGAGAAATATAAAACAACCAGCGCCGGAAATAAAGCCCTGGTTGTCTGATAAAGGGTAAAGTTTAGATGTGCGTTACGATTTCTTTAATCAATGGCGGACCTTTAAAAATAAAGCCGGAATAAATTTGTACCAGCGTAGCTCCTGCCTCTATCTTCTCGCGCGCGGCGATAACTGAGTCAATGCCGCCGACGCCGATAATAGGCAATTGTCCTTTTAACTCCTGGGATAAACGGCGAATAATTTCTGTGCTTTTTAATTGTAATGGCCGGCCACTTAATCCCCCCGTTTGCTGGCAATTTTTCATTCCTTGTACCAGAGAACGATCGAGGGTGGTATTTGTCGCAATCACCCCATCAATATTATGACGAAGCAGGCTATCGGCAACCTGGATCAATTCCTCTTCACAAAGATCCGGCGCGATCTTTACTGCCACCGGCACATATTTATGGTGGATCGCCTGAAGATCGTTTTGCTTATTTTTAATGGCAGTTAACAGATCGTCCAGCGCATCGCCATACTGGAGCGTACGTAGCCCTGGCGTATTCGGCGAAGAAATATTAATGGCGATATAACCCGCATAAGCATAGACTTTTTCCATACAAATCAGGTAGTCATCTTTGCCATTTTCGACAGGCGTATCTTTATTTTTACCGATGTTAATTCCCAGAATACCATCAAAATGGGCTTTTTTAACATTCTCGACCAGGTTATCGACGCCCAGATTATTAAAGCCCATCCGATTGATCAGACCTTCAGCATCCACCAGACGAAAAAGACGCGGCTTATCGTTACCCGGCTGTGGGCGCGGCGTCACGGTGCCGATTTCCAGGGAGCCAAACCCCATCGCGCCTAACGCGTCGATGCACTCCCCGTCTTTATCCAGACCGGCAGCCAGCCCCAGTGGATTTTTAAAGGTAAGTCCCATGCAGGTAACCGGCTTTGTCGGTACTTTCTGGCGCACCAGCGCTTCCAGCGGCGTACCTGTAATGCGGCGTAATTGTTGAAATGTAAATTCATGAGCGCGCTCTGGATCGAGCTGGAAAAGGGCTTTACGAACGAAGGGATAGTACATGAACTCTCCTGGATTCCCGGTGTGCAAACCGGGGGCGTATTATGGGCGATAACAAAGCAAAAGGGAATTGACCTACGGCAATAAATAGCAATCGTTTTCCTTCATTCTCACTTCACGTTTCGCCAGCGAGCGTCATCGTCCGGCAAAAAAATGCCCGGCAGCGCTAACGCTTACCGGGCATGTCTTACCTCTTTATAACGGATACTGTCAGGCTAACGCTTTAGTTATCTTCTCGTACAGATCGCCGGAAAGATTCTCCAGCCCTTTTAACTGCTCCAGCGCCGCGCGCATTTTCTCCTGACGCTTATCATCATAACGTTTCAGACGAATCAGCGGTTCAATGAGGCGAGATGCTACCTGCGGGTTACGGCTATTCAGATCGGTCAGCATTTCGACCAGGAACTGGTATCCGCTACCGTCTTGCGCATGGAACGCCGCCGGGTTGCTGCCAGCAAACGCGCCAATTAATGAACGGATGCGGTTCGGGTTGCTCATACTGAAAGAACGGTGTTTGAGCAGGCCGCGTACGGTTTCCAGTACATTTTCCGCCGGGCTTGTGGATTGCAGGATAAACCATTTATCCATCACCAGGCCGTCCTGATGCCACTTATCGTCATACTCCTGCATCAGCGTATCGCGGCACGGCAACTGCGCCGCCACCGCAGCAGACAGGGCCGCCAGCGCATCGGTCATATTATTGGCGTCGCGATACTGTTTGCTGACCAGCGTATTAGCCAGCTCCGTCTCGCCGAACGCCAGGAAGCGCAGGCAAGCATTGCGCAGCGTGCGCTTACCGATATCGCCGTGATCAACACGATACTCATCCAGATGATTGGCGTTATAGATAGCTAAGAACTCATCCGCCAGTTCTGCCGCCAGCGTACGCGTTAGCGCTTCACGAACTTGCGCAATGGCGATCGGGTCAATGACCTCAAACAGCTCCGCAATTTCATTGGCCGAAGGCAGCGTTAAAATTTCTGCGGCCAACGCCGGATCGATTTTCTCATCCAACAGTACTGCGCGGAACGCATCAGCGACATGCACCGGAAGCGATAGCGGTTGCCCCTGCTGATGACGCGCCACATTCAGTTTAATGTATGTGGCCAGCAGACTTTGCGCCGCATCCCAACGGGAGAAATCATTGCGCGCATGGCGCATCAGGAACGTCAACTGCTGATCGCTCCATTTATATTCCAGTTTCACCGGCGCTGAAAACTCGCACAGCAAGGCCGGAACAGGCTGGAAGTAAACATTATCGAAGGTAAATGTCTGCTCCGCCTGCGTGACGTTCAGCACGGCGTTGACCGGGTGACCGCCTTTTTGCAACGGAATGACGTTGCCTTCGTTATCGTACAGTTCGATGGCGAATGGAATATGCAGCGGCTGCTTCTCCGCCTGATCCGCCGTCGCCGGAGTGCGCTGGCTGATGGTCAACGTGTACTGCTCGGTTTCCGGATTATAATCATCTTTTACCGTTACAATCGGCGTGCCGGACTGACTGTACCAGCGGCGGAAATGGGACAAATCGACATTAGAAGCATCTTCCATCGCCTGTACGAAGTCATCACACGTCGCGGCGCTGCCGTCATGGCGCTCAAAATAAAGCTGCATCCCCTTCTGGAAATTTTCCTCACCCAGCAACGTGTGGATCATGCGAATGACTTCCGCACCCTTTTCATAAACGGTGAGGGTGTAGAAGTTATTCATTTCGATTACTTTATCCGGGCGGATAGGATGCGCCATCGGGCTGGCGTCTTCCGCGAATTGTAAACCGCGCATGGTACGCACGTTACTGATGCGGTTCACCGCGCGTGACCCCAAATCAGAGCTAAACTCCTGATCGCGGAACACGGTTAGCCCCTCTTTCAGGCTCAACTGGAACCAGTCGCGGCAGGTGACGCGGTTGCCGGTCCAGTTGTGGAAATACTCATGACCTATCACGCGCTCAATATCGAGATAATCTTTATCCGTCGCGGTATCGGTTCGCGCCAGCACGTATTTGGAGTTAAAGATATTGAGACCTTTATTCTCCATCGCGCCCATATTAAAGAAATCCACCGCGACAATCATATAGATGTCGAGGTCATATTCGAGCCCAAAACGCGTTTCATCCCATTTCATGGAATTTTTCAGCGAAGTCATTGCCCACGGCGCGCGATCCAGATTGCCACGGTCAACGTACAGTTCTAATGCGACTTCACGCCCGGAGCGGGTGGTAAAGGTATCGCGCAGCACGTCAAAATCACCGGCCACCAGCGCAAACAGATAACACGGTTTCGGGAACGGATCTTGCCACTGAACCCAGTGACGGCCATTCTCCAGTTCACCCTGCGCAACACGGTTGCCATTGGAAAGCAGGAACGGATATTTGCTTTTATCCGCAATAATTTTGGTGGTAAATCGCGCCAGTACGTCCGGGCGGTCAAGATACCAGGTAATATGGCGGAAGCCCTCCGCTTCACACTGGGTACAGAGCGCATCGCCGGACTGGTACAATCCTTCCAGCGCCGTATTCGCCGCCGGACTTATCTCGTTGACAATGCGTAACGTAAAACGCTCTGGCAGGTCGCTGATGATAAGCGCGCCCTCTTCTTCCTTATATGCTGTCCACTGCGCATCGTTGACGTGGATAGATACCAGCGTTAAATCTTCCCCATCAAGGCGAAGAGGCGCATCAGGCGCGCCATGACGAACAGCCTGGCTTATTGCGGTGACCACGGTTTTTTCGGCATCGAGGTCAAAGGTCAAGTCAATATCAGTAATCTGGTAATCCGGCGCGCGATAGTCATGGCGGTATTTGGCTTGTGGCTGTTGTGTCATAAAAAACCTTTCGCATCTTTGTGTAGAGTGTCGACTCCAGTCTATTCCTGTTGCGCAAATCGCGCTACGCAGAATGTTCATCTTTTCAGGCACAAACGGCCTATTTGCTACATTTTTATAATATGTACTCATAGTTTTTAAAATCGATAAAGATCGTCCAGGAGCGCTTTAAACAAGGGATGAGCGAGATCGAGATGAAGCTTGATTAACGAACTTTAACGAACTTCACAGACCACTTTTGCCCCATCCATGCCCCACACATAATTTTAGTCAACGCCAGACCCCATCAGCCCTGCAGGGAAAATCGATAACAAACACGCCCGCAGTATGTTCCCCAAAATTTAAAAACAAGTGGTTCATGCCTTGACAGACAAAACCGCCAAAGCAAAAATACTGTATATACAAACAGTTATTAGCGAAACACGTATGTTCGTAGAACTGGTTTATGACAAGCGTAATGTTGAAGGACTCGAAGGGGCCAGCGAGATCATTCTGGCCGAACTGACGAAGCAGGTGCACCAGATTTTCCCTGATGCCGAAGTGAGGGTGAAGCCGATGCAGGCAAACTGCTTGAATAGTGATGCCAACAAAAGCGATCACGAAAAGTTGAACAGATGCCTGGTTTCAGATTAAACACATTGATTAGCCATTCTTAACCAGTAGAATCCGCCGCGACTGGCAACCATTCAATATTCGCACTATCGAACGATCGCCAGTTTGCCGCAGGCCGTTCCTGCATACGACGTGGCTGCGGCACCGATCATACCGGGCAGTCGTCAAACCTCCAGGATCGCGCATCGTCAACGATGCAGGTGATCGTGAACAAGATATAGTTTTCCACAGTTCGTACAGGATAGGCCTCCTTATTGCTGCCTTCGCAGTGACAGTAACTGTCCCTGTGTTTTCACATCCTAACCTACCATGTTCCCGATAAGTTAAGTATATGAGCGTAGAGGAGCTTTTCGACCATGGGCACAACCTCTAAATCTGAAGGGAGTTCATCAATAGATACAATAATGAACGTTTCTTTAAAGATCTTTGTAGTCAGTCCCTGTTAGGTTGTCGTGACATAAGAATATCGCTTAATTTTGAATACAGGGAAATGTAATTGATTATAAATGTTGGACATGTAGCTACAGAAAAATTCGACACAACTGGAGTGAGCGCCTGTAACAACCAACAGAGTACTTCAGTTGATTTATCCTCCTGTATTATTAATGCTGCTTCAGAATGTACCGTTTTTGTCAGAACAATAATAAAGAAATCGGACAGTTATGATGCTATGCAAATTGACAGGCTTAAAATTGATACGCAGGAAAAATACGACGCTCTTAATTTACAAAGAGAACATCACAAGAAATTTCTGCAAACTATAAAAGCAAACTCTTTTGACAGAGCTATGGCTGAAAGACCAGAAAACCCAATATCTCTGAGTCTAATATATTCTTCCATTGATTCAATAAAATATAACACAGGGAACTGTGCTGATATGTCGCTAATTTTAGGTGCGATTATTGCAAAATATATACCACAAAGACTAACCGGAATAGGATTTTCGAAAAATAATGTATTTGATGCCAGAATAAGCACATCCCTTATGTATAATAGCGCGTCAGGAGGGAATCATGTGGTCGTTTTTTTGACTTTTACTGATTCAAAAGGAATATCGGAATATATACTTGACCCTTGGCTGGATGCGCGCATTTTCAAAAAGGAAGAGTCATATGAAATTTATAAAAACAATAGCAGTGAATATATCAATGAAAATCATTGCTTCGAAGCATACGATAAATACACTGCTATAATGAATAGCGCAGAATATATAGACGCCATAACAAAGACAATAAATCTTTTATATAGAGTTAATCTTGATGAAATTCAATTAACAAATCCATTTAAGTTTATATAATTAACTCTTATGGCTGATTAAAGGAGTGTTATTTTCCCATGAATGGCATCAAAGGCATGTTACTCGCCGGAAATTTTCTGTACAACGTCGAAACGCCAACATCATAAATAATCGCTACCTGCTGTCGCGGTACTCCCGCCCCAATCAGGCGCCCGGCCTGCGCCCATTGTTCCTGTGATTATTATTTAATAACGATTACGAAAACAAAAACTCAACTAACTGAATTAAATAGAATTAAAAAAAGTGACATATAAAAATGTACTTAATTATGTACTTCTGAAATCGTCAGCATACGATCTGCTGATCAACATACGACGTTACATCACAATAGAGGTCTATACGATCTATAAACCTATAAACACGGTTACAGTCAGTCCTGACTAAACAGCAGCCGGCCTACCGCAGTCACGTTCTTGCAGACAACGTGACTGCGGTAATCCATCCCACCGGATTGTCTTCAAATTCTCCATGTTGCTGAATCGGCTAACAGCTTCTTAAACGATCGGTATTAGGCTAGGTTCTAAATCTTGCCTGAATGAAAATAAATGTAATAATGATAGCTTGGTATTGACATATAGATTGAAAAAGCGCATGAAAATAGGATTCCAACCAGCCATATTGCAATATGCATATACAAGTAACGAGGCGACATCAAACCTTGAGTTATTAAATAAATGGAGAATAGAATCCCCAGATATTGAGAAGGAGGAGCGTAATAGTATTTACGACAAAATAATAGAAGCAAATCATACCGGGAGCTTATCAATTACTGCTCATCATGTTACCTCTATTCCGGTATTTCCTGATAATTTATCCGAGTTGAATTTATCTTCATGCTATACACTGGAGTCTATTCCAAATCTTCCTGATGGGTTAAAAAGTTTAACTATATCTGGAAATCAGACCATTAAAATTTCATATTTCCCAGATAGCTTAGAGTCACTATCTATAGATATGCAGGCATATGAAGAAAATTATACTTTCCCCGCATTACCTTATGGATTAAAGAGTTTTACTGCGTGCTATGGTAAATTTTTGCCTCCCCTTCCTCCGCATCTATCTTCTTTGTCATTGCAAAATTTCCCTGAAATATTATGTGCTGAGTTACCATATAAATTAGATAAATTAGACTTACAAAATTGCCCTTTCTTGCCATTAATGAAAATGTTACCTGAGGGGTTAAAAGAACTAAGTATTGAACTTATACAAACAGTTCCCGGTACTGTTATAGATGATATTTTGCCTGATAAGCTAAAAAAATTAAGTATCAACTTTTGTGATAATATTAAACTTCCAGTTAAGCTTCCTGTTAATTTAAAGTCTATCAATTTATCCTCAAGGACCCCTATTGTATGGGAAATACCAACCTGCAATCTGCCTGCACATATAGATATTAGTACCGATGGTTATGTTAAGCTTAATCCTGAATTTCTTACCAGGAGTGATATTACCTTTAGTAACAAACCTGCAGGAGATGCGTTAAGTTTTCAGCCTGGAGATGTGGTTTATGGTTTATGTAAGGCAAGAGATCGAGTAAATACTTTAGTTAATTCGTTATATTATTTTTCAAAAAAAGATATTATTATTCAAAATACATTAACAGATGCGGTCTGGGACAGGAAGAATAGAGCCGTGTTTAATAAAGATGAGAAGATAGCAGAAAGATTGAATGATGTTCAGAGAGGGACTTTTTTTAGAGAATTTTTATCTCAACATAAAAAATACAATATTACCGAAGATAAATATTCAGACTTATCCAATGAGGAGTGCTGGATAAAAACAAGTAAAGCCGGTCTTGAATTCCAAACACGATTAAGGGAACGGTCAGTTATTTTTGTCATTGACAATTTAGTTGATGCTATAAGTGATATCGCAAATAAAACAGGAAAGCATGGTAATTCTATTACAGCACATGAGCTAAGATGGGTATATCGGAATCGACATGATGATCTGGTAAAACAAAATGTTAAATTTTTTCTTAATGGTGAGGCTATTTCACACGAAGATGTTTTTTCATTAGTTGGTTGGGATAAATATAAGCCTAAAAATGGAGTGTGATATTTAACGTGTGATTCATAGAAATCGTTGACTTTAAAAATAAAATATGCAATTAATATATTTATATATAGAGCAGTCCTATTGGAGTTAAGAATATATACTACCCCTAACTCTAGACTACATGCCAACTTTACTTAGTATCATATTTTCTTGCTACATATCTGTTTGGCAAGGGTATGAATAAAAAAACAAGATTAATTTAATTGATATCGCAACAGATAAGCACTTGCATTTATCTTTAAACCTTTTTATGGCCAACCAGATTTTTCACCATCTGCGCACGTTTATTCGGGCATGCGTTGAAAACCTGCAAAAAAGAAAAATATCGATGCTTATTATTTTTTCTTTAAGTAAATTTTCGCTCAACAAACTTAATTGTTTATTCAATGACGATGAAGCGTGAACTATGCTGGAAATGAAGGAAGTCAACAGTAAGGATAGTCTGAATATTCACGGGTGATATTATGAGACATCGTATATTTTTCCCATTGCTTCTGGTGTTGTCGGCTACAGCCTTTTCGGCATCGGCGATGGCCGCCAGTGATACAAAACCCCCACCAGATAATACAAAATCCGCCTCCAGTGGACTGCCGCCAATACCCGCCCCATTTATTCGTCCCCCCTGGTGTGACAACTGGCCACCAGATATAGAAAAACCACCAGAGTGGTGTCAGATTTGTGGTTGTTAATTTTTTACAGAAGGCTGTAACAACCATATCAGTACTGATGGTATATCTGGTTATTATGCTTCATCAGTTCCTCCTGAACTGAATATTACTTCAGGCTGGTGTATTTTATTAATGCCAGCCTGTTTTTTCACAACGTCATATTACTGGTTTACAGGCACTTCCGGCCAGTCAGGATTTGTGGTATCCACCCGGTTAACCAGTATCCTGTATTTTTTCCATTCGTCGAGCTGCGCTTTCTCATCATCTGTTGCGATATCAAGATCAACAGCATCCTGTAACGGCGCGATTTTTTCAGATGCTATTTGCAGGAGCCTGTTTTTGGTTTCTTCCGCCTGACGAAGCTGCGCTGCTTTTTCAGCCGCTTCGTCTTTTACCCAGACCTTAGCCTTACTATCCCATTTCTGGTATTCACCACCTGGTGAAACTGATGTGACATTTTCGGGCAACGGACCAGGAGCGGAGATATAAACCTGATTGCCGGTTGTTGTGTCGTAAACCATCTCGCCGCGGTGATCCTCATGCAAACTCCATGTCTGGGTTTCAGCGTCAAATATAGCAATATGACTGGCGGGAATATCAGGAGGGGCGATATCAGTACAGTTTGCCGGTAGTCCTGTGTGCGGCGGAATATACGCATCACCTGCACCAATAAATTCGTTAGTATCTGAACGCAGATTGAAAATTTTAATTGTCTGCGCCTGTTCGCTCATTTTAAAAGTCATTATGCCAGCCTCACTATGTAGTTAAATGCAATATTTTTAACCGTGGTTTCCGCATTACCGTCTGCGTCCACAATAACGACGTGACCGTGTGGACCGATATACATGGTGTGCTCGTGTCCTCCGATATAAACTGTATGCGCATGGTCGCCAGCGGCCTGTGTCCATGCACCACCTCCAGGCTGAAATGAGGTGTGATTGGAATCTCCCCAGTATGAATTGATATAACCGCCGAACTGGTGAGTATGATTGCCCGTGGTATTGGTCGATTTCGTGCCGTAATCAAAGGATGAGGTAGATTTTGTCCCTAAGTCAGTATCCTGCGCCCGCGCGGTGTGCGAGTGCGATTTGTTGCCGTCCATTTCTTGCGACAGTACAGCACGTCCACTGATGGGCTTACCCTTTATTGTCCAGCCTCGCATGTCAGGGATAATGCCGGACGGATACGCTACAGCCAATAACGGGTAAGCAGATTTATCAAATGTTTGCCCCTGCATCAGGGCGTAACCGGCAGGGATGGTGTCAGACGGCCACGGAAGGGGAACGCCGGGCGGACACGACATCAGGGGGCGCCAGGTAAAACTGGAACCATTGGTTGCGTCATAGCGTATGCCAGTCCAGGTATTACCGGCTGAGTCTGTTATCTGAACGACACAACCGTTTGCACAATCGCGCTTGGCAATCACTTCCAGGAAAACATAATCGTTTACCGGCAATATTGTTGCCGGAGCTTTATTGCTGGCAAACCGGCGTGCGCCAGATGGCAGGTTACTCAAATCATCGGCGGAGCTTATCCACATAACAGGCTGTTCAGCAAGACCGGTCTGGGTGTCGTCTATAGCTCTTTTGGCGGAGGAAATACGGATGTCGTCACCAGCGGCTACAGTGCCTAGCGTAGTGCCGACGTTGAGTGTAGCGCTGTTGCCAAGTTGGAGGGACTGACGGGCCAGCGCTTTATCTGGCACATCATTCAAGTTCTGGTCTTTTTGCATGGCGCCAGTGGCACGACTTATGGTTTCTCTTAAACCAACGTATTCGATAAGACCGTCAACGCTTTTTCCTGACAACGCCGTCAGGGTTTCGTCCAGCGGCTGCTTGCCCGCCAGTTTATTCAGTACTGTGGTGGCAAAGTTCGGATCGTTTCCCAACGCGTCAGCCAGTTCCTGCAGGGTGTCCAGCGCTTCCGGCGCAGAACCAACCAACTGTGCCACTTTCGCCGCAACAAACGCTGCTGTGGCAATTTCAATACCTGCAGCTGTGGTTTCCGGCGTTGGTGCCGTTGGCGTACCGGTCAGTGCCGGACTGTCCAGCGGCGCTTTGGTCTGTGCCTCAATCATGACAGCTTTGACCGCCTTTGGCGTGGCTGCCAGCGCTTCGCTGTCACTGTCCGTGGCGCTGCTTAACTTAACGATACCTTTTTTCGTCAGGCTGGCATCTTCCAGGGAAATCACGTCCGCAATGTCTTCTGCCCGTTTTGCGGCATCTTCTGCTCTGGTGGCTGCTGCTCCGGCAGCAGTACTGCTTTGCGCCGCCAGTGATGCGCTGGTATCAGATGCGGCGGCGTGGGTGGATGCCTCCGATGCTGATGACGAGGCGGCTGTTGCGCTGGCCGCTGCTGTACTTGCTGACGTTGCTGCGTTTGTCTCAGATGTTTTCGCTGCGGCTGCCGATGCGGCTGCCGCCTTTTCCGACGCTGCCGCCGCAGTGACTGACGCACCTGCATCACCGGCACTGGAAGCCGCCTGCGTTTCTGACGTCTTCGCGGCGGTTTCGGATGCTCCGGCGCGCGCTGCTGATGTCTGCGCCGCCGTCGCGCTGGCGGCTGCGGCAGCAGCTGAATCGCCGGCGGCAGTACGGGAGACATCTGCATTCGCTTCAGATGTTTTCGCTGCGGCTGCCGATGCGGCTGCCGCCGTTCTGGCTGTGTCAGCCGACGCCGCGCTAGCTGATGCCTCCCCAGCTTTTGTGGTCGCCGTACCTGCGCTGCTCTCCGCAGACGCTGCGGATGAGGCTGCCTGTGTGGCTGATGCTTCTGCCGCTCCGGCTGCATTCACTGCTGCCGTGGCGCTTTCCGCCGCCTGACCTGCTGATGTCTGCGCCTGTTCAGATGCCTGCCCTGCGACAGTGGCATTCCGCGATGCCTCCGATGCCTGGCGGGCAACTTCTTCCACCATCGCCTCAAAACGCCGCAGCGCCTCCGGGCGGACGTCGTCTTCCGTCATGGCCCCCAGAAAATCATTCAGGGTGCCCGGCTTTGAATCATCGTAGACCGTAATAACTCCGGCATGTGACGGGGGATATCCTTCCACCAGGAGCGTGACAGTGTACTGCCCCTGCTCCACATCCATGCTGTAGCGCCCGGCGTCATCCGGATTTTCCGATGCCACCGTATTCACGACCACCGTCGTACTGGTCCGGCTGGCTTTCAGCTGAATGGTGCAGTTCTGTATCGGCGTTCCCGTACCATCTTTCAGTACGCCGGAAATAAGTACTGGCATATTACCTCCATAAAAAAACCCGCCCGCAGGCAGGCTTCAGATTTATTCACATCTCAGCACTGATTATCCGGGTCACGTAAATATGCCGGCAGAGAACACTGGACGCTCCGCGTGATTGTTTTTCCCTTTGCCTCACGGTGCTGTTTCTGCCCACGGTCGGTGCCGGTATAAATCCGGGTCTGGTTTTCAATATTGCTGTTGCCGCTTCCTCTTCCGTTATCGGCAACGGCAGCAGTGGAAAATAAAACGGACAGGGAAAGCCCTGCCGCCAGAGAAATTACGCGCGACATAGTCATATCTGTTCCTTGTTAAACGAAAGGGACCGGAAATCCGGTCAGTTTGTGAAGTTGCTCCCAGAACGGGAAACCATCACCAGCGGCCAGACAGAAGCTTCAGTGGTGTACTGCCCACGGACCCTCAGAGAGACGCTGATATCCACGACAGGTGAAGTGGTGTAGACCGAAAAGACAACGGTCTGATACATGGCCGGAATCCCTGCGGTATACGGCATAACCTCCGCCGTTTTCACCTGTCCGTTAATATTTATCGTGACGGTGATGGCACCGGAGCCACCGTTACGCTCACAGTTAGCCATCACCGTGATGGTTTTCCCTATCTGATAGGTGGCGCTGTCGGTATACCGTGTTGAGGTGCTGCGTTCGTCGTTCGTCGCCCTGATGCTCACGCCCTGCATGACTTTTGAGCCGCAGATATCACCGACAAACTCTCTCGCTTCTATCACGCCAGAAAACTTACCGGAGGTGGCATTGATTTCTCCCGTAAACGAGCCAGATACAGCGTTGATATGCCCGCTGATATCCGCATTTTTCGCAGTCAGCTTTCCATCCGGCGTCAGGGAAAATGCCGGAGGATTCCCGCCACTGGTAATGGTCGGCGCGCTCAGATATTTCAGGAACGCCTCATTCATGATTATCTGGTCGCCCTGCATGACGAATCCGGGCGTCTCGTTTCCGTTTGCCGGGTTAATATAAGCAATGCGATCCGCCGCCACCAGGAACTGGCTTATCTTCCCGTCAGGCATGTCTTCCATGCTCAGTCCAAGTCCGGCCACATAATATTTGCCGTCTTTGGTCTGCTCTATTTTGATGCCCCACATGGCGTTCCATTTATCGTTAGCATCCTGCCACTCCTTCGAAAACTGCTGCAGTTTGCTGGCGTTATCCTCCGTCAGTTCCACCTTCTCCAGCAGTTCCTTACCCAGGTGACTTTCAGTTATCTGCCCTTTGAAAAAATCCAGATAGCCTGCGGCATCGTTGCTGGCCTGCCCGGTCGCCTCCACGAATGCGGATTTACCGACCTGATTTACCGCCCGGATATAAAAATAGTAATCCCTGCCGGGCCTGATATTCACACTGGCCGCTATCCAGTACAGCGCCTTTCCCAGATATCGTGCGGCGTTTTCCACCTGATGGATATCCGTAATCTGCGCGTCTGAAAACCAGAACTCATACTGCACCGTCGGGTCGTATACCGCCTGACGCGGTGTGGCTGTAATCTGGAAATAGCCAGGGGTGAGTTCGATAAATGATGGTGCCGCCGGCGCGGAGATGCTGAACTGTGTGCTGGCCGGGTCTCCCTGTTGTCCCTGGCTGTTCACCGCCCTGACGGACAGGGTGTAGCGCCCCGGCGTCAGCCCCCGGAACCGGTACTGCGTATCCGGCGTTCCTGCGCTGCTTACCAGCCGGTCACTGCCATCTTCCGCCGCCACGTTCAGGCGCAAAGAAAACGAGGCGCCCTTAACGACTCGCGGTGTGTCCCAGCGCGCCAGTACCTGATACTGTCCCTCCTCCGCCAGAATTTCTGTGGTCAGATGCTGTATCGCCGGGGGAACGGTGCCGTGAATCGTTCCGGGTTGCGGATCGAATGATGCCCCGTTGTCCACGATGGACTCTTTTTCCGGCACATGCTGTACGGCGGTGATGGCATACGTTCCGTCGTCGTTTTCCCGGACAGCCACACACCGGAAGAGACGCTGGCGCAGCGACGGCAGTTTCAGCCCCCAGACGCTGTATTCCGCCACGCCGTCCGGTATCCGGCTGACCTGAACCTGCACACCGTCGGTAACAGACTGCACGTCCACGCTGACCGGCAAGCCTTCGCCATCCATCAGGCTTATCAGCGTGGTGCCGGACGACGGCAGGGTAATCTCCCTGTCAAGGGTCAGAATGCGGCGGGCGCGGTCAACGGACAGAATCCGCCCGCCCAGGCTGATGCCGGCATAATCCTCGTCGCAAACCTCAATCACATCACCGGGAACGTGGCGCAGCCCCTCCGCACCCACACTAAAATCAACCGTCTGGGTTTCCAGCAGCTCCGTTTTTATCAGCCACAGCCCGGCGCGGTGCGCCTGCCCGCGACTGGTACAGCCAAACGCATCCATTTTTACCAGATTGCGTCCGTAGTGACTGATGGCGACCGTGTCTTCCACCAGTTCCGTGGATGTCTGCCAGCCATTATCAGGGTCGATCCAGTTCACCTCTACCGCATTATGGCGGTCCTTCCGCGCACTGAAGCTGTAACGGAACGGTGTGCCCTCATCCGGCATTACCACATTGCTGCGGGTATAGGTCCAGACTGTATCCGAGGGCCTGTCCTGCACGAAGGTCATCATCTGCCCGTTCCACACCGGCATACAACGCATGGCGGAGCAGAAGTCGGTCAGCACATCCCACGCCTTACGCTGCTGTGCCAGATACGCATTAAAGGTCATACGCGGCTCTGTCCCGCCGAATCCGTCAGGGACCATCTGGTCGCAGTACTGGCCTATTGCATACAGCGCCCACCTGTCCACGTCCGCCGCGCCGATTCGCTGTCCCATGCCATAACGGGGATGTGTCAGCACATCCCAGAGACACCACGCCGGATTATTGCTGTATGCAGGCTTGAACGTGCCGTCCCAGATGCCGCTGTAGGTTCGCGCTACCGGATCGTAATTCGACGGCACATGAATAATCCGCCCGAAAAAATGGTAATTTCGCGTCACCTGCTGGCTGCCGAACTGCTCAGACTCCACCTGCAGGCCAATTACGGCGGTGTTGGGATAGCGCTGCCGGACATCAATAATCTCGGTATACGACGACCAGACCGTGTTGTTCTGTAACTGGTCAGTGGTACTGTCTGCCGTCACTCGTACCATCCGGATACCAAATGGCCGGGGAGGGAGATTATCCACTATCACCGAGGCCAGATACTGTGTGGTTGTTTTCCCGGTAATCGTAATCTCTTTTTCCACCACCCACTGACCATAGCGCTCAAGATGGATTTGCAGCCTGACCGATGTCGGATTGCGGTCGCCCTTGCTGTTGGCCTCCACCAGTGACTGCACGCCGAACGTAAAACGCAGGCGGTCAATATTTGCAGCCGTGATGGTTCTGGTCACCGGATTGTCGTATTTGACCTGTACACCAAGCACCGTCTCGGCGCCGGACGATTCAAATCCCTCCAGCGGGGTCTGTTCCTGCTCACCGACGCGGTATACCACCTTCACGCCGTGGATATTCGTGTTACCGTCGCGGTCCACCACCGGCGTCTGGTTTACCAGAACACTGTGCAGACCGTTCACCGGGCCTTCTATCGGTCCCTCGCTGATGGCATCGATGACGCTCAGCAGCTGCGTGGATTTAAGGTTATCCGGTGCCTCGCGGGGCGTATGCCCTTTTCCGCCGCCCTTTCCCATTTATTACCCCGTAAAACGACAAAACCGCCCGGAGGCGGTTCTGTCTGAATCTGTTCTGTTGTCAGCGGCCAATCACCACAACCTGACCACCATCTCCTTCATCAGCGGTACTGACTTCCTGGGAAATCACGCGTGACCCCACCTGCATCTCGCCGTACAGCACCGGCAACATGTTACCGTTGGCAACCATATTATCCAGCGACGAGAAATACGTGTTCTGCCTGCCGTTATCGGTCTGCCTCATTTCGGACATTTTGGGTTTTGGTGCCAGCATCTGCGCCATACCGCCCAGAATCATCGACGCCCCGGTCATATACATGCCGGATACCGCCGCCGCTCCCAGCCAGCCTGCCGGGTTCCACCAGGCAACGGCAATCAGCGCCGCACCAAGCACCGCCTGAAACACCCCGCCAGATTTGGCCCCGGCCAGACGCGGCACAATATGAATCACCGCGCCAGGCGGCAGCGGGTCATGCAGGCTGGTTGTCAGGGTATCAGCCGTAACATCGTCTCCGGCTATGCGTACCTGATACCAGCCGTCGTTCAGTTTCTGCCGGAGACCGGGCAACTGTACCGCCAGTGCCCGGACAGCTTCAGCACCACTGGCTACCTGCAGGCTGACGCGGCGGCAAAATCGTTGCAGATCCCCGTAAAGGCAAATTCGCGCCATGCCCGGTGTCGCCAGATGGAGTGCGTGCGTCGTTGCCATTTGTCGGTATACCTCTCACGTTTACTCAGTTGTTCAGGAATATGGTGCAGCAGCTCTCCGTCGCCGCAGTAAATCGCTGCGTGGTTCGGAACGGAGGAGCCAAAGCAGCAAATCAGCACGTCGCCGGGCTGCGCACTGGCTGCGCTGACACGGTAAAATCCCGTCGTCTCCAGATTATCCAGATAGAGATTGTCACCATGCCGCCACCAGTCGTCGTCCCGGTGAAAATCCGGCATATCAATCCCCGCCAGATGATAGGCATCACGGAACAGCGTGTAACAGTCAAAAACCCCATGTTTAAACTGTCGTCCGGTCAGGTGTGGCACACAGCGGAATTTATGTACCTGGTCGGCGCATACCAGCCACCACGGCAGGTCGCTTTGAACCTGCAGCCTGCGGTCCACATCGCTCAGATACGGCTGGCCGCCAGGATGGCTGTGAACCAGCGCCACAATATCCCCCTGCGTTTCAGCCCTCAGCCAGTCCTCCGGCGCCATACGGA
Organism: Salmonella sp. SAL00670; assembly: GCF_046552235.1. Taxonomy (NCBI): domain Bacteria; kingdom Pseudomonadati; phylum Pseudomonadota; class Gammaproteobacteria; order Enterobacterales; family Enterobacteriaceae; genus Salmonella; species Salmonella sp. SAL00670. The sequence goes on along the minus strand of NZ_JBGDUO010000001.1, from coordinate 256,580 downwards.
AATAATCCTCCGGCGCGGCAGAAATATTCACACAGGGGAGATACCGTTCTCCCGCCTGTGTTCTCACCACGAAGCCACACGACTCCGCAGGCGCACACCGTCGGGCGTGCGCCAGAATATCCTGTTCTTTCATGAAGATTTACTGTGAAAGTTTATTAATGGAGAGGAAACCGCCAAAGTTTCCGGTATTGTTACGCAGGGCGCATCCCCGGGCGCAGCGGCTGCAGGCATCTTTTGCCGGATCGGCGGTAGGGTTATCAAATTCATCCGCGACAGCTGGTCCCGTATAGCCGCATTCGTCAGAGCGGTATATCCATGTACAGGTATTGGCCAGCATAATCCTCCCGGGGAAGACACATCCGTCTGTTTCAGTCGGTGTTGCCAGGACAAATGTCGCACTTACCGCCGTCAGATCACTGCACTGCTCGATCACCCAGCGGCTTACAGACTCCTGCTCCGGGTCGGCCTCCTGGTTGCCGCTTTGAAAATTAACGGCATCGAGAAACCGGGCATACACTATCCTGCGGATGACCGTCGCTCCAACCAGGCTATGCAAATCCTCCACCATTCCGGTCACCATACCGTAAAGATTGGATACCTTCAGTGACGGGCGCGCAGCTGCGCCTTTGCCGTTCATTTCAAATCCGCTACCCTCTACAGGATAAACATCATATTTCTGTCCCTGCCAGGTAACCGCCTCCCCCTTTTCATTCGCCTCGTTACAAAAAAAATAACGATCACCGCCAGACTGTGTCAGATCGATTTCCCACAAAGTGATCCTGGCGGACTGCGCCAGTTTAGCGGCTTCGTTCAGCGTATCCTGCGAAATGTCCTGCATCACTCCTCCTCAGATAACAACCTGTTCAAAAGTCGTGGTCACAGTCACCCAAAGAGAGCCAACGCTAATCGACCATTTGCGGCAAATCACCCGAATTTGTGTCCAGGTATAAGGCGGTGTCCAGAGAAAGGATTTCACTCCACCGTGGCGGGATAAAAATGCCTCAAGATTCTGATGTTCTCCCTTACGAATCCGGACCGTTACGTTATACTTCGCCAGATGGTTGTTCAGCCCGGCTGGACGCCGTTGTTCATACCCGTCACCCAGTTTTATGGAGGTGACTTTTGGTTCTGATTCCACTGTCATATCAGGGCGGATCTTCCAGTTAAATGTTTCCATTGTTATCGCCCTCCTCCAGCAATACCCCCGTCACGCGACTGCTGTTGCCAGAAATCAATGGCGGCTTTTTTTCCAATGTTATATACGGCCTGTAATGCCTGCGGACCAATCTGTCCGTTGCCGGCGTCGTTGTGGATTTCAATGTTGTACTCAGGCGCAAACATCGCCATCCCTCCTGAACCGGCTGCCACGACACCCAGCTTACCGTCAGCACCACGACGAAGTGGTAATATTGCCTCCGGTCCTGCCTCGCCCATCACCCCGGCACCTTTGGCAAAAGCAAAAAATGTCGGGCGATTAACAATGCTGCCGCTGTACTGGCTGAGTCCTGCCGAACGGTACACGCCGCCGTCCGCATTCGGAATAACCGACAGCGCCGCAGAACTGTATGCCCCTGATGGTGTACTGCCGCCTGCCGATGTGCCAAAGCCGAACATTGCCAGCACTGAACCCAACAGTTTAGAAGCCGCAATACGTGCCTCCATTTTTGCAAGGTCAGCCAGGATGGAGACCGTCAGGCTCCGGAAACTGCCCTTTCCGGTCACGGCAAAATTCGCGATACTGTCCGCCATGCCGTTAAATGCGTTTGTGAAAACGTTCTCCGTCATGCCTGCCACATTGCCGCCCTGCGCCAGAAAGTTATCCAGCGCCCACGACGCCCCCAGCGTCCAGTCTCCCTGCGCAGCGTCAACTTTCGCATTGTAATCCGCCCACTCAGCCAGCCGGCGATCGAGACTGCCCTTCAGCGCCTGCTCCGCCTGACGATATTCGTCAGAACCGTATGTCCCTTTTGCCTTGCTGTCGCGTTTAAGCTGCTCCAGTTGTTCCTGGTAGTGCTGCTGAATTTTCAGACGCTCTTCGTATCGGCCACGTTGCTGATCGCCCATACCCATTGTGGCCAGCGCCATTGCGTGCTGTTGCCTGACGCGGGATTCTTCGTCAGCGAGCTGGCTGGTCAATGTGAGCGTCTTTTTCTTCAGTTCATTAAGGGCATTCTGGTGTTGCAAATCCTGTTGTGAGATATCCAGCTTCTGTAGCGCAAGCGCGATTTCATCCTTATGTGCCAGTACGCTTTGTTCATCCGCCGTCAGTTTTTTACCGGACAAATCAGCGATGCGCTGCTGAAATGACAAAAGCTGCTTATGCGCTTCCGTCATTTTTTCGGTCGTGGAAAGCTTCGCGGCGGCAAGCTGCCCTTCAGTCTGCGCCTGTTGCTGGCTGTACTGCAAAAGCAGTCGCCTGGCCTCGTCGTTGTGGTAAGTCTTTGGCTTTTTCGCCTGTTGTGACAACGCCTTTTTATGACGTTCATTTTCGCGCTCCAGTGCGGCATTGCGTACAGCAGCATCGGCATACTGCATGGCGGTAATGCGCGCCACCTCCCGTTGGTGCCGCAGGGATTCAGTTTCATTATCCCGGTTCAGCGCGGCATTCTGCTCGTTCCGACGTTTCTGCGTTTCCTGATAATTACGCTCTGCCTGCGCCTTCGCATCCAGCAGGTCCTTCTGGCGTTTCTGTTCCTTAAGTTCGTTCAGCTGCTGCTGATCGTATTCAGTCTGGGAGGAAGACACCGTCCAGGGCGTTTTTCTGCCGCGCGCGATTTTTTCCTGCAGTGTCGCGATCTTTTCATCGAGCGTATCTTCCCGCCCGATATCCAGCATCCGATCCCATGCCCACTTCGCCGCATCACCGACAGCATTCCATGCTCTTTCAATCCAGCCCAGATTGTCGTGTACGTCTCCCATCCGCTTATTCATTTCTTCCGAATACGCGGACATGGCAATTTTCGCGGCATCAGCCACTCTTCCCTGCTCGCCCAGTACCCTGATTTGTTCAAGCTGGGTGGAGGTCAGAAAATGCAGTGTCCTGTCCAGTTCTTTCGCCGCATTCACCGGATCATCCCGCAGGCGTTTAAACTGGCGGATGGTTTCATCCACTGATTGTCCAACGTTTTCCTGCATTCTGGTCGCGGTACGGGATACCATTGCCACTGCCTGCCCGGTAAACGCTCCGCTACCGACCACCTGTGCCAGCACGCCTGCAGCGTCGTGCTGCGTGACGCCATTTCCGGCGAGCGACTTCGCCATCGCATTAAGCTGGCCTGTGGTTTTTCCGGCATAACTCCCGGTCAGAATAAGCTGTTTATTGAACGTCTCGCTTTCCTTAGCGCCTTCATAGTAGGCCTTGCCCAGCCCGTAAACAGCAGCAGCCACGCCGCCAGCCAGCCCGCCGAGCATCATGCCCTTCGGAGACATCAGTTGCTCGATCCACCCGGCGCGGTTAGCGAGCGTAATACCACTTCCCCGCAGTGCCCCGAAATTCCCACGGGCCAGCTCACCAGCCAGCACGCCCAGTTCACGACGGGCAGCAGCGCTTTTCAGTCCTAGCGTATGGGTGGCAGTTCCGGTACGCTCCAGTTTACGGATATAAATATCTGCGGCGCTACTGACACCCAGTTCAGCCGCCTTCACCCGCAGCAGCTCGGTACGGGAGAGGCCCTGTACCGTCGTCTGCTCTTTCAGGCGGCGTATAAACTGTGCTTTTTTCTGCGTGGCCAGCGCTTCGGCATCGGTAAGCTCACGGGTCTTCCTGGCGGTTTCAGACACCAGCGCCAGATAATCGCCCTGTGAGATATCTCCGCGTCCTTTCGCCTGTCGTACCTGCGCCTGGATACGCTGCAGCTCCTGCAGACCACCGCTTAACTGTTTTACACTGTCAATCTGGCGGTAAAAAGCAGCACTTGTCCTGTCCTGTGCTGCCGCCACAGCCGCTGACTGCGCCTGTTCCTCACGCAGTTTCCTTCCCAGTGCCTCCACCCGCTGTCGCGTCTGATCCACATCCGCCGCCAGACGCGTACTGGCCGCTGCGCTTTTCTCCACAGCGGAACTGTACGCGGTACTGCTGGCAGTCACTTGCTCCAGACTGGCGGACGTCCGGCGCGTCGCCTCCGTCTGCTTATCCAGAAAACGCTGCATCCGGGCCGCTGAACGTTCTGAGTCACCAGCCGCATCGTTCAGCAATTTTTTAATGCGCGGAACTTCGTTTCGGAACTCTGCGCTGTCGATACTTAAATCAATGACCAGGTTCGCTATCTGGTCCATAGCGGACACCTCCGGTAATACCTTCGCCCAGGATCATCAGTTCATCATCCGTTTTTTCGTGCAACGACTCAGGATCAGTGATCAGGCTGAACATTTCTGCATCGTGATGCGTGCCTGTAACCAGTCCGGAAATCAGCGATTTCAGCGTTGCAAACTCCGCATCCAGCAACATGTCACTGAAGCTGTTCTTCCCGAAATGCTCCGCCCACTCACCCAGCTCTGTCGCACTCATTTCCGCCAGCATCTGCCGCCAGTCTGGTCGCCGGAACTCACGCGCGAGCCGCATCACAAACGCCAGCTCCCGGTTCAGGACTTTTCCGGCGTGGTCGTGTCCTTTTCACTCCCGCTGTCGTCTTCCTGCGATGCCGGAAGACGCATACCACTCAGGGACAGAACCATATCAGCGCCACGTCCCAGCGCCTCATAAGACCATTCCAGTCTGACGGACTCATACAGGGCGCGGGCCTCCTCCTCTTTTTTGCTTTCACACAGGGAGCGGGATACCAGCCATGCATTAATATCCACCCCCATCTGCATAAATTCTGTCTGACGCTCTGCTTCCGTCAGGGTTTCAGGCTGTGCGTCATAGTCTGCCGTCCGCTGCTGAATAAACTTCAGATAATCCACACGTTGCAGGGCAGAAAGCTCACTGAGCACGATGGAATGCCCACCGTAGTTAAAGGTGTCTGTATTGAGAAACATGATGATTTTCCATAGAAGCCCCGGAACCGGGGCGGACTGATAAGAGAGGGTTATGACGCCGTCACTGTCACTGCTGCCACCGCGACAAGACTGCCGTCACTGCTGATGCCAACAATATTCACGCTGCCCGCCTTCACGCCTTTAACCGTGGCCACATTATCCTTCAGCGTGACGGTGGCGATCAGCGGATCGGCGGTCGCAACCTGCAGCGTTTTATCTGACGCGTTATCAGGTTTTACCGTAAATGTCAGCGTGGTGGTGGCTCCGGCAGCCACCGTGGCACTGGCCGGCGCAACGGTCACGCCGGATACGCTGACTACGTCAGGTGTATCCTCCTCCGCAAGAGAAGGACGCCCGACGCCGGTGATTTTTACGCTGCGTGTCATCACCTCTTTGGACGTCACGGTTTTACCCAGTGAACTCAGCCAGCCGCGGAACACATCAACCGTCCCGTTAGGATACCTGATACGGAAGGCGCGAACTTCGCCGGTGTCAAACAGCTCAACCAGTTTTTTCTGTCCGGTCTCACCGGGTTTCCAGGCCAGCGTGGCCGTGGTGTCACCGACGCTTTTCTGCCCCTGCGTAGTGCTTTTCCAGTCGGCATTTTCATCATCAAGATAGTCATCGTCTTCCGCATCTGCACTCATTTCTCCGGGCTGCAGATCCTTAATACCTGCCAGTCGCAGCCAGTCATCATCAGCCAGTGGATTTTTAAACGCATCGCCGCTGCCGGTATACAGCCAGAATGTGGTTCCGGCGCCTTTCGTTTTTACCAGTGGGTTTGGTGTTCCCATCATATCCTCCTCAGTTGGTATAGGTGATCCGGTAAGTAATTTCTGCCATCCCCCACGTTGCCATTTCGCTGTCACGCTGGTAGTCATAACCCAGCGGGGTCATGGTATCGATAAGGCGCTCCAGACCACTAACCTCTTCCAGCGCAGGAAAGATTTTTTCTTCCATCCAGATATCAAGCTCTGTATCAGGAGCCTGAGCCCTCAGAAAAACTGCCGTATGGAGAGTAGCCTGCCAGTCATCCTCATCGGTCATAAGGCCTGTATACTGTGCGTCTGTCAGCCAGACAGCTATTGCGGGTAAATCTTCCTGTTCTACGAAAGCAGGAAGTCCATCAAAAAGAGTGACAGGTGCGCCAGTCACGGATTCCAGCTTTTCCAGAACGGCCCGGCGGATTAATGTGTGTTTGCTCATCGTGAAAGATAAAGCCTCAGTTGTTGTTTCAGGGCATACCCCAATTGCTTCGGTATTTCCTCGTCAATCAAACTTTGTGTGGCGCTTTCGAATGCCTGAGTCAATGGTCCGGAAAGAGGAATTTTCACTACATCAATTGGATAACGGTTTTTCCCGTTAACGCGTCGCATAACATGCCAGCGTCCGTTAGCCAGTTGCTGAATAAAGGCATCCCGGAACAGATATGGCCCGATTTTCAGCACACTTCCACGATACAGCAGTTTGCCCCTCCGTTTGCTCATCCTGACCTGTGCAGCGCCCAACTTTATGGCGGGAAGGTTTCCCCGGTTAATCCGTATCCGGGCAGAGCGTTTACCGTCTGTACCGGCTTTAAATAACCTCACCCTCTGGCGAACCAGCTTCAGCGGAAGTCCTCTTACCTGGTTATCTCCGGCGACAGTCTCCCGCGCCACCTTACGGGTTGCCACTGAAACAGCTTTCTGCGCCACGCGATTCACAGCCCAGATACTGGCCCGGGGAACCATCTGTCGGTCAAGGCTGTTCAGATTCCGGATCGCATTTTCAAGCCCTTTCATCAGAATGCCTCCGGGAAACCCCGGCCTTCTGGCCGGGGAGGAAAGGAGGCGGTTTTCCGGCTAACTGTCTTTTGCATAATCACATTTTCCTCTTTAATATGTGAGGCTATGAAACGCGCATATAAATACCGGTTTTACCCCACGACTGAGCAGGCTGAGCTTTTAGCTCAGACGTTCGGTTGTGTGCGTTTCGTCTACAACTCCATCCTCCGCTGGCGTACCGATGCGTACTACGAGCGAAAGGAAAAGATCGGTTACCTACAGGCCAACGCTCGCCTTACGGCGCTGAAAAAGGAGCCGGAATTTGCCTGGCTTAACGACGTTTCCTGCGTTCCCCTCCAGCAGTCTTTGCGCCACCAACAAACCGCCTTTGCTAACTTCTTCGCCGGACGGGCTGCATATCCGGCTTTCAAAAGCAAACGGCACAAGCAGGCGGCTGAGTTCACTGCGAGCGCGTTTAAATACCGCGACGGCAAGCTGTACATGGCAAAGAACAAAATCCCCTTAGACGTGCGCTGGAGTCGTCCGCTGCCGTCCGTGCCGTCTACCGTCACCATTTCCAAAGATGCCGCAGGGCGGTACTTTGTTTCGTGCCTTTGCGAATTTGAATCCGCATCACTGCCGATCACCTCTTCAATGGTCGGCATTGATGTTGGTTTAAAAGATTTGTTCGTCACCGATACCGGATTCAGGTCCGGCAATCCCCGCCATACCGCTAAATACGCGGCTCGCCTGGCACTACTCCAGCGCCGGTTAAGCAAAAAGGCCAAAGGCTCAAAGAACCGCGCCAAAGCCCGCTTAAAGGTGGCCCGACTCCACGCGAAAATTGCTGATTGCCGACTGGATGCCCTGCACAAGGCATCCCGCAAACTGATTAACGATAACCAAGTTGTTTGCGTCGAATCCCTGAAAGTGAAGAACATGCTCCGCAACCCGTCGCTATCCAAAGCGATAGCAGACGCGAGCTGGGGCGAACTTGTGCGCCAGCTCCAGTACAAAGGCGAATGGGCCGGGCGGTCAGTAGTCGCCATTGACCAGTTTTTCCCGTCCTCAAAACGCTGTAGCTGTTGCGGTTTCACCATGAAAAAAATGCCTCTTGATGTTCGTAAATGGCAGTGCCCTGAGTGCGGAACTGACCACGACAGGGACGTTAACGCGGCACGTAATATCAAAGCTGCCGGGCTGGCAGTGTTAGCCCACGGAGAGCCTGTAAATCCTGAATCGCTCAAAGCGGCTTAGGTTCGGCTCGTTGAAGTGGGAATCCCCGTCCTTCAGGGCGGGGAGCAGTCAAACATTCCTCCCGTCCTGCGCCGGTTATCCGTCGGCGGCTCCCCCCTGCCCAGCAGAATAATACTGCTGTCTCCACCAGCCGGAGTGATGCGATCCACCCAGAAGGTGTCACCGAGAATGGTTAGTGTGTCCGGGCGCTTCAGATGGACTGTCAGGGATGTTTTGACAAAAAATGTAGGCTTGTCCCCCTCAATCCGGACACCTCCGGCGGCATACGACACACTTTCAGGATCGTCAAATACGCCCGTAAGCGTGGCCCCAGCCAGAACGCCGGAGGTTATTGTTGCTACCGTTCCCATCACCCGGAGGATGGCATCATCAGCCTGAGAAATCGCGGTATCAAACAGGTTTTCGGACTGCGACATATCGCCACCCTTACAGTTCAATAATAAGTCCTGCAGCAATCAGCTCGTCCACATCGTGTTGCGAAATACGCGCCGGGTTTCCCGCCATAACCATATCCAGTTCCCGGTTACTGTCCGGATCGATGGCGCAGATGTGTAGTGTACGAAGCGCCCTGATAAGTACCCGTTCGGATCTTTGCCCGATCCCGGGCGGCACTATGGATTCATCACTGTCATTTTCCACAGCAGGCAAATGCTCCGCCTCCGCTTCCTCTTCCCATTCCATGACACGCTGGCTGAGTTCAGCGGCGCTCCCGGACACATCCGGATCACGACCAAGCCGCGTCGCAAGCTCCCGCAGACGCTGTATATTCTCTTCTTTTGTTGCCATAAAAGATCCTCCCGCAATTTGTAACAATAAAGGCCTGAATCAGGCCTTTTGGGATGCTTAACCGACAGTGACAATGACAAACTCATCCGGGTCCGGCAGGACCATCAGCGGCGCAGACTGCGTCATGGTATATTCATTCGCCGGGTCCCCCACCGTCAGCCAGTGTTTGGGATAACGGGTGGCGGCAACAATACCCTCCGCGAGCGCCTGTGAATCCTGAATGGCACCATAGCAGCGGATACCTTCTGCCGCCGTATTTCCCAGAACCAGAGTCCCTTCAGGCAGGTAACGCTTTTCGGTCCCGTTATCAGCAACATAGGATGTTTTAGCCACCACAATGGCCAAATCTCCGTAATACCCCTTGAACGACACCACAGCCCCAAGGTCCTTCACCGCCGTTTCCAGCTGAGAATTTGAACCGCGGCGTGTATCCAGTTTTTCACGGAACAGCTTAAAACCGTTCAGCAGACGCCAGACTTTCCCGTCCATCACGGCAATATTGATCAGACCGGATGCCTGGTCGCAGTACATATCCAGATCATAAGTCGGGTCAAAGGTTTCCCTGTCCTGCTCTGACCATTTTTTACCTGTGGCCTGAATAATGTTATTCCCGGCGGAGCGACCAAAATCCACCTCCACGGTGTCAAACTGCTCGCCCTGCATGGTGTATTTCCCGTTCAGCACCGCACTGACGGCCTGCATCTCCTCCACCTGGACGATGGCCTTCTCTTCCTGCTTCAGGTTATCGGTCAGAATGCGCAGACGACGGTAGGCCGGATCGTTAAGCCTGGCCGGGTCTTCACCCGGCAGACGCTCAACAACCTGCGCATAGTTAACTTCATGCTTCGGTTTGACATACCCCGGACGCAGTACGCGCGTTTCCCCGCCGCGGTTACGCAGAACCTTCCCTCCAACCACCGGAGATACATAAGCGGCAATCGGTGTTTTTCCGGTAATTTTGTCCAGCATGACTTCCTGGGTAGGAAATGTCACAGTACGGCGAAAAAACAGGCTCAGGAAGAGTGGATTAAATTTAACTTTCTGCTCGGTATAACCCAGCAACTGGCGGGTGGTAAACAATCCCATAAATGGTGTCCTCCGGACGTTAAATACGATAAAGGCCGCTTCGCGGCCTTCTTATTACGGTAAAGCGGCGTGACTGACGGCGCTTCCGGCGAATGCATTTGCCTGCTTAATGGCATCCACACTCTTCGGCCATGCCAGTGATTCTGTGGCAAAGGTGCCGCTCTTCCAGTACGTCAGCAGGTTTTCCGACCCGTCCAGCTCAAGGGCCAGAACCCCGACCGCCGTTCCGGCCTTCTGCCCGTCCCAGGCCACCAGTTTCCCGGTGGTATCATCCAGCATCAGGGGCGTCAGCATCGGTGTGGCCGCCGTTATCCCGCTGACTCCCGTTGCGGTATGTGCCGGATCGTTACCGGCGAAAATGCGGTTATCCGCACGTTTCTCAATAGTGGTGGTAAATGACATACTGTCTCCTTATCAGGTGGCTGAAGTACCGGGAATACTCATCAACAACGTCGTTTCGGTATCATTACTGTGGCCTTTGCCGCCGGATACGGGGTCCGGGGAATGAGACTGCATGAAAGCATCAAATGCGTTGTTCATGCTCAGCCCCGCATTACCGGATTTGTCCGGCGCGGCAGCCAGCAGGTCACGGGCCTGATCTGTGGTCATACCAGGCATGACAGCCAGTTTTTCCGCCAACTCTTCACGGCCTTTCGCCTCATCAAGCGCCATCACGGCATCATAAAGTGACGTTGCCGCAGCGATCGGCGATGCTGCCAGAATGGTTCTGGCCTGTTCCACCGTCATCTCCGGCATGGCCGCCAGTGTCTGTGCGAGTGTTTCCCGACCACCAGCTTCTTCCAGGGCAAGCATACGGTCAGCGGTGCTGGTCGTATCCGCCGGCGCGGCGGCAGCCAGAATAGACTTCGCCTGAGCAACGCTCATTCCCGGCTGCCCGGCCAGCATCTGTGCCAGTGCCTCATGCCCCCTGGCCTCCGGGCAAACCAGAATTCCCATTACGCGCTGGTTTTCCTGCGTGACAGCGTCAGCTGCACTTAATTCAGGCATAGTGCCTCCTGTCTTGTTACTGTTGATAGCTTCTGCCATCACGCCGATGGCGTCAGCAGCATTCACCATTCCATCTGCCAGTCCGGTAGTGATAATGGCCTGCCCGTCATACACTGCCGCCTCCGTCGCCATTACCGCATCGACAGACAACCCCGTGTACCGGGCCACTTTTTCTGCAAACATCTTTCTGGCCTCGTCCATTCGCTGCTGGTAGTCGGCATGGACGCTTTCCGGTAATTTCTGGCTGGGCGTCAGATCAGCCTTGTGTGCGCCAGAATAGATAAGGGTGATATCGATCCCTTCCTGTTTCAGTTTTTCGGCGTAACTGGTATGCGCCATCACCACACCAATTGATCCCATTCTGGACGTCTGGGTCACAAGGCGGTGCGAACAGGCTGCCGCCAGCAACATGGCCGCCGAACAGGCTGTTTCATTTGCCAGTGCCCAGACAGGTTTCTGTTCGCGCATCCGGTAAATCATGTCAGCACAGTCAAACGCCCCGGCAGCCTGACCGCCGGGGCTGTCAATATCCAGCAGAATGCCTTTTACCTCCGGATCTGAAACCGCCTGTTGTAGCCGGGCAGTGATACCGTCATAGCCGGTCATCCCTGAAAAGGGACGCATTCCGCCGAGTTTATGAACCAGTGTTCCGGTCACGGGTAATACCGCAATACCGTTCACTACCTGATAAAAACGTGCCTGCGGCTTTCCGGTCGCCATAAAATCGCCTGTGACCAGTGCCATATCCGACTGATCCAGACTTTCGTTATTACCGGGAATGTGCAGGCTGTTAATGCCTGACTCCCTGCCCAGCGCGCAAAAGAAAACCCGCGCATAGGCGGGTTCAAGCAGCAACGGAGCACTGGTTGCCTGGCTGATGATGTGCGGGAGATTACGTTGCACGCTTTTCCTCCTCCGTCTGACGGCTCGCCGCGATCTGTTGTTGATAGGTATCGGTGATCCATACCGGACGCGAAAGTCCGGCTGTCCGCCGTTCTTCGGATTCCCTGACCTGCTGGCGGAATATCTCCTGGTAATCCTCGCCCATAATGGCGAGTTCTTTTTCATAGGTACTCAGCCCGGCCTCAATACGCATCACGGCTTCCTGAACCTCCTTGAGTCCGTCAATCGCCATACGTCCGGCACCAATCCACTCCGATCGGCTCCAGCTGGATCGGGCCTCCCAGAAGGAAAACCTGGCCCGGGGTGCCCGGATAACTCCCCGTATCAGCGCCTCCTCCAGCCAGCAGGAAAACATTTGTGTCGCCAGCCGTCCGGCAATGAACCGGCGCCGCCCCAGGAAATAGCGCCAGGACTCATTGGCAGATGCGCGGGCGCTGGAATAGCTGACCTGAGAATAATCACGCGAAAGCTGCTCATAAGAGACCCCCAGCCCGGCGGCAATATACCGGAGCAGCGCCTGCTCCAGCGCCGAAAAGCCATTATCGGAATCCTGCGCAGTCTGCAGATTCAGCTCATCACCCGGGTACAGGTGGGGAATTTTTACACCTCCCAGTTTGATACTGTTGGTACTGTAATAGCGGGCATAATTTGCGAGCATGTTAACAAGGGGCGTATCTTTGTTATCTGCCGCCGTGATGTATTCAAAGGCTTTCTCGGAATCGAGTTCGCTTTCGATCGTGGCGGCGTACATGGCTTTGACAATCGCGGACTGAAGCTGCGTTGCCTGCAGGGTATCAAGCATCTTCAGCCGCTCCATCACACTGTAAAACTGATTGGCACCGCGCGTCTGTCCGTCCTCAACCGGCTCGAAAATATGTAACATCGCGGGTCGTCCGGACGGCAGAAAACGAGGAATACGGGTCCAGCGTTCCCCACCAGCCACCGGCCAGTCATCATCACAGACATGATAGGCGAGGGCTTTTCCATTCCGGTCCGTTTCCACTCCTGCGCGAAGCTGGCGGTTTCCGCGGGCATACCCCGGTGTGTCCACCCGTTTCGGACTGACAGCCTTGAATCGGGTACGGAAAACCTGCGTGGTTTCAGCGTCCCAGACAGGCTGGAGAAAAATTTCACCATTAAAGGCGTGAACGCCCACGCCTTCACGGATGAACTCTGTAAAAGTACGCTTCCCCTCGGCATCCATTTCGCCAAAAATACCATCGCAATATTCTGTCCATGCAGCTTCAACCTCATCCACAAAACTCTTCGCTGCGCTCTCACGCATACCAAGATAGCGCCAGTTTGGACGATAGCTGATAAGAAACAGGTGTCCGACAATATGATCCTTGTGCAGCGCCACCGCATTTGCTGCAATACCATTATTACGGACCAGATCATCAGCCCGCGCATTGCCGAGGCGCAACGAAGGCAGCAGCGCGGCATCCACGCTTTCCGCCGGGGGCATCCAGTCAGCCATCTGTCCGCCGAAACCGATCCCCCCGCCGGTGTATCCCAGACTTTCCCGCAGCGGCGTGCCGTGAACATCCACCAGAACCGGGGTGCGCTTCACAGTCTCACCCCCACAGGTGCCCGGCGGCGACCATTGCACAGTGACGCCTCAAGTTCCGCGACATATTTTTTCAGCTCCCCCACCGATGTCGTGGTAAATTCAACCCGTCGCCCGTCTTTCTGAACCGTCGCCACCCGTTTTCCCGTCATCAGGTCATGCAGCGCGACGCGGGCTTCCTGTAGCTCAGTGATTGTTGCCATTAACTCCTCCTGCCAGCATTGCGGCCAGTTGTTCAAGTGTCGGGGTATCCTGCTCTTCGCTTTTCCTTGATGTCGCCAGCGCCTCCAGATCCAGTTGCCAGCGCTGCACAGACACCCGTAACGCTGCACTGGCATAGACAAGACAATCCAGCGCTTCGTTACGACGTCCTTTGGCATCCCATAACAGCCGGAATTTTCCGTTAACCAGTTTCTCCACCAGCTCTTCGGCTACCAGTTGCTTCGCTTCCACCTCCGTAAAAACATCCGGATTATCCGGAAAGCGGATCGCATAAGGCGTGGCTTCGTCGGCAGGCGCAGCAACCGCCCCCATTCTGGCGTAAAGCATTTCTTTGGCAGTATCAGTACCGATTTCGCACAGGAATACCCCGCTCTGGTTGCGTTTTTTAGGCATGGTAATAACGGGTTTTCCGTAAACGGAGGCCCCTTTGACAGGCAGCACGCGGAAAATGCCGTGTTTTTTTGAGCGTTTATAGACGATTTCTGCATCGATACCGCCGATATCCCAGCAGATACGGGAAATGGAAATATCCGTCCCGTCAGCATGACGATATTTTTTATTAATGACGGCATCCACACGCTGCAGGGTATCTTCATCATCATGCCGTCCCATGATAATTTGCTTATCAATAAGGAAAGCCTCTTCGCCCTGCGCCCAGCCCCAGACATACATTTCATAACGGTTACGCTGGGAGTCGATACCAGCGGTCAGATACACCACCCGCTCCGGAACCGGCGCCGCATAATGAATCACTTTTTCCAGCAAAAGCTCATGGCTGAGTTTTTCGGCCACCGCCTCTTCATAAGGCTCGCCCAAAGTGGTGTTTATAAAGGTTTTCACACCATTTGGATCTTTCAGCGCATCCAGCCAGTCATAAATAATCTGTATCCAGGTGGTAAAGGGACTGTAAGCCGTCCAGATATGAAAGGTAATGGATCGTGGCGGCGGAACCTCCTCACCGGACGCGCTGAAATAAGCCAGTCCATCGCGTGTCCACATGCCTGTGTTATCGCAAATCCAGCGGCCTGCTTTCTGATCAAGTTCCGATTGACGGATCACGCATCCATTATGTTCACAAAGGTAATACACCGTCTCCGGCTTGCTTTTCTCCCATTTCAGACCGAACGGCGTACTGCCATCACCGAATTTAAGGTACTGTTCTTCGCCACAGTGCGGACACGGTACATGAAAACGCATAAAATGCGCCGATTCATTTGCCGCCTTTTCAATCTGGCATGACCCTTTGACTTTTGGTGTGGAGCCCCGAATGGATTTAGGCCAGACAGAACCTTCAATACGTTTATCCCCCAGCAGCGTCGGCGAACCTTCTTTCTCGACATCCGGCTCAAAAGATGACAATTCGTCATAGCAAACCACATCCACCGATTTTTCACGGTAGTTTTTGGCTGCTGCACCGCCGAGGCACCAAAACCCGACACCGGAAGAAAAGCGTTTCAGGGTAAGCGTGTTATCACGATGTTTACGCCCGAACCAGGGGGCCAGCTCCAGCAATACAGGAACATCCCTGATAGTCGGCTCCAAGTGGGATTTCATAAAATCCTCAGCGGATGAGTCGGTCGGCTGGAACAGCAGGCTGTTGCGCGACTTGTGCTCTATGAAATAGCCTTCCACCCCCAGCAACATTTTGGTATAGCCCACGCGGGCAGACTTAATGAGGTTTACAACGCGGATCAGTTCATACCCCATCGCGTTCATTATCGCTACCTGAAACGGCAGCGTTTCCCATTTGCCGGGGGTGTAGGAGGACTCTTTTGGCAGATAGTAATACTCATCAGCCCACTGCACGGTGGTAAGCGGTACGGGAATATGAAGCGCTATCAGCCCGTTAGTTATGGCTCTGTTGGCATTATTCGCCCTGCGCTCTCCGGAAATCATCGGTCCACTTCTCCACATCCGCTATCGTGGCGGCCCTGCCTGACGCCCTGGCGATTTCCGTTCTGACCACATCGATGTGCGACTGGCACAGATCAGGATATTTGCGCTGTAATACCAGCGGTACCCTTGACAGTATCCCTGCTATTTCCTGAGCCACCCGTTGCAGGATGTAGGTGAACAATTCGGTCTCAAGAACCAGCCCTTCGCGCTCAGCATTTTTAAGTTCCTGCGCATCCGCCTGGGCTTTTGTCAGGCGGTAGCGCTCATAGTCGATGGTGCCGGGATTAAGATCTGATTCCGCAGCGGCACGTAAATCATCAACCTCTTTACGCAGCTTTTCATTTTCAATAGACGCATCACGCTCCGCGTACCATGAAATCGCTGCCGCGGTGTCGAACACTGCTTCGTTACCTTTTCCTCCTCCGGAAACAAGTGGCAGCCCCTGGCTTTGCCAGGCTGTGACAGTTCTGACGTCACAACCAAAAATTTCAGCCAGTTTTTTTTTATTCACGTTCATGGAAAAGTCTCCCGGAAACAGGAAAGGATCTGCGACCTTCGTTTTTAACTAAAAACGTTATCCAGCAGATCCTTTCTTTTTTCTAAAAAAACCTTTAAAAACAGGAAATAAACGATAAGAAGAACGGATCTGGCTTTTCCCTGAAAATTTTCATAAGGAGTGAAATCCTGCGACGCTGCCGCCCCGTAACAGGCAGAGTTCCCGGAAAGGACCCTGGAAAAAACCGAACAGTTATTGTTACAATATAACAATTAATCATTTTAACGCTGACTGAGGGTCTTACATATGAAATTCAAGAGTATCGCTAAAACTGTTTTTCTTTTTGCACTGCTAACCTCAGCTGGCTTTGCAACTGGTAAAAACGTGAATGTCGAATTCGATAAAGGACAAAATAGCGCCCGCTATTCCGGCGTAATAAAGGGATACGATTACGATACATATAACTTCCAGGCCAGAAAGGGGCAGAAAGTACATGTAAGTATTTCGAATGAAGGCGCAGATACCTACCTGTTCGGGCCAGGAATTAGCGATTCCGTTGACCTGTCCAGATATTCATCTGAACTGGATGGCAATGGCCAGTACACGCTACCGGCGTCCGGAAAATACGAACTGAGAGTACTTCAGACACGTAATGAAGCCCGTAAAAACAAAGCGAAAAAATACAGCGTCAATATTCAGATAAAATAAATGCCAGCCTGGTCAGGGGATTCGTTCCAACACCAAACTTTTCAGCCACTGGGTTATTTCATGAGGTGTACCAGTTTTTAGCGTCTGGTTACGTTTTTGAGGTGTACGAAAACTGGCTTATATCAGTACGATAAAAACGCGATGTGGTAGTACGCAGACCCAGAGACATTGTCATGTTTATGCATTTCTGAAACTCCCCCGCAGGTAAGCTCCTTTTCCCTCCTGCGGGAATTTTTTATTTGCACTGCGTCCGGATGTACTCCTGCAAATACTTCAGTTTTTCCTGATCGCTGATGATTCCGGCGCGGATATCGAGAACGTTTTGTCCAGCAACTGGAGAGAGTTCGACGGTGGCAGCATTGCCCACGCGGCGGGTACTGGCGGTTTTGGTTGTGGTTGTGGTTGGCACTGTACAGCGTCCTTCGACACGCACCCGGCTACCAGCAGCAAGGCGGCGCTGCAAATCAGTATTCCTGTTTTGTGCATCAGCTAGTTCCTTTGTGTATTTTGCATCGAGGGCGGCAACGTCACGCTGGCGCTTCGTCATATCGGTAATTGTCTCGTTCGCCAGCTTCAGGTTGTGAGTAGCAGTATCACGCTGGTACTTGTAAGTGATAGCGTTATTGCGGTAGTGATTTGCCAGCCGACCGGCAACAATTAGCGAGACGAGCAACAGGCCAACAAACATCGTTTTCCAGTTGAACATCATGACAGGAACAGAGCACGCTCCGCCTCACGCCGACGGGTAAGCCCGTTCAGTACTTTGCCACCAGCCTTATTCCAGCGCAGGAACTCATCAGCGGCGCCGGCGTAATCACCAGCGTTTAGCTTCCGCAGCAGAGTTGATGAGGATAATGTCCGGGCGCCGAGGTTGTACGCGAACGACACCAGCGCATCAAACTGGCCTTGTGTCAACTTGACCTTAACCAGTTTGGACACATCATTTTCATAACCGACTAAACCAGTTTTAAGCAAGCGCTCGGCAGTAGCCTCGTCAATCATCATTCCGGGCTTAACTGGCTTACCGTCAACAGAGTGGGTCCAGCCATAACCAATCGTCCAGGGATCTCCCCCCGTTCCCGAGTCCGGATAAGCTGTCAGGCTACAACCTTCAAACTCTTTGATTAGGGTAATGCCTTTTTCACTGATTCTCATCATTAACCCCTGCACGTTTTTTGAGTGCGCTAATTGCGATTTCGCGCAGCTTGTCCACACCGACAAAGCCAATAATTCCGCCAACGAAAGGCGAAATGGAAACCGGCAGGCCTACCACATCAAGCGCACTGGTGACACATAAGGAAAGAGCGCCACACAGGACGCCCTCAAGCCATTTATTTTTACGGGTGGCGCCGTCGTATATCAGTCGGCCGTAGGCAATGAGTCCGGCCATTAACGCCCCAAGTATCTGGGGCCACGCATTTTTGAGTCCGGTCAAAACCGCAGCCCAGAATTCAGGAGTCTTGTCATTCATTTTCATAAGCCTCACCTCCGATGATTTCGGATGGTAACTAGAGTGAGTGAAATGGTTGGGTTGCAGGGTTTAATATCTTGTAAAACAGGATTGCCTGTGGTTGCAGAATCTGAAAGTAAAATCACGCAGAGTACAATTTTAATGGAGGTGAGGCACAAATACTGCAAATTTAGCTTTTAGCTTAATTGATTGCGTGCTGAGTGAATTCTGTTTGACAAAAACATGCTATTTATAGAATGTTAATTCCATGTAATAAAAAGGATGTGTAACTCATCATGCCAGCAGGAATTAAACCAATATTTATCAATAATATGATGTCAACATATGGATTATCCCATCCTCATGACAGCAAGGTATTTCCAGACCTTCCAGAACACCAAGATAATCCTTCGCAATTACGCCTCCAACATGATGGTCTTGCTACCGATGATAAAGCCAGGCTGGAACCAATGTGTCTTGCTGAATACCTTATCTCTGGACCAGGAGGAATGGACCCTGATATCGAAATTGATGATGATACCTATGATGAATGCCGTGAGGTGCTATCACGCATACTTGAAGATGCATACACTCAAAGCGGGACATTCCGCAGACTGATGAATTATGCCTACGACCAGGAATTGCATGATGTAGAACAACGCTGGTTGCTGGGAGCCGGAGAAAACTTTGGTACTACCGTAACTGATGAAGACCTGGAGAGTTCAGAAGGCAGAAAAGTGATTGCCCTCAACCTGGATGATACAGACGATGATTCAATACCAGAGTGTTATGAAAGTAATGATGGCCCACAACCATTTGATACAACACGCTCATTTATTCATGAAGTTGTACACGCGTTGACTCACCTTCAGGACAAAGAAGACAGTAATCCAAGAGGCCCGGTAGTCGAGTATACCAATATCATTTTAAAAGAGATGGGTCACACATCACCACCAAGAATCGCCTACGAATTTAGTAATTGACACTCATCAAAAAATGCAAAATCCCACGATGCTACAACACAGTAACCAGTTCAGGTCTGAGCTAATACAGGTCAGCAGTCCATAAACACTGGCTCCTGTCAGGATGCCACCTGCTAACCCAGTACCAGAAATCGATTCGGACATTCATCCCCCTCTGGTTGTGTGGGGCCTCTCAGTTATGAGGGGAAATAATAAATATCCTCCGGCATAGCCGGAGGATATTTATTCATAAAGAACACAATTAAGAATAATACCGATTTAATTAAAATAACTTGATCTCACAGTTGAAGAATGAATAATAGCGAGCCCTGCCAAGGCAGGGCATAGAAATAACCAACGAGAAGAAATAGGTAGGAACTAATGAAAAACACCGCTCTGGGTAAGTTCATTTTTATCGTCGGCACCGCGTTACTGCTCGGTGGCTGTAGTGGCATGGTCATGCCTCCCTATGCCACCCACGGTACATCGGTCGGAATCATTGCGCCGGCGGGAGGCTATAGCGAGTGGCACACGGATAGCCGCAACCACACCACAGGAGACAGTCACAGCCAGTCACAGGGAAACTGCACCCAAAGTGAAGATAGCCAGCTCAGCGAAAATGGTCTCACACGGACACACCAAAGCAACTGTAACACCCGTAGTCAAACCCACAGCAGTAGCACCAGCAAAACCCGCTCCAGCAGCGTCGGTTTCAGCGTCGGGGGGCCTGTTGGTGCTAGCATAGGGTTGATCAAGCAGATGGAGTCGATGAATCGTGCGCCAGCCAACGATATGAGTAGTAATGAGATGTTCAAGAATTTCGGTTTCTAGCACATAACGCCACCTGGTACCGTTGTGGTGTCTGGCCCGGCGGCTATCTGTAACGACTCACAATCGAAAAAAGTCAGACTCGCAATCAGCGCAAATTTTGGCTCACAATAACTGCAACTGAAATCGGACGTGGACTCACGCTAAGTGAGAGCGAAATCCGACGCTCAGAGCCAAATGAGAAGTTTTTTCCATTGGCAGTAATTGTGAGCCAGCAAAAATAGATTGTGAGTCCATTGAATGGGGATCGTTGTGCATTTTCATAAGCCTCACCTCCGATAGCTCGGATGGCGCAGTGTGAAGTAGGAAGGCCGCCCGGTGGATCAACGACAAAACTCAGAGGGATTATTCCGGACGGCACAAACAGAAAAGCCCCGGCAATCACCGAGGCTTAAATTGTTGCCGGTTACCGCTCCGGCGCGATCAGCAAAAGCTATCGCGGTATCAGATTGTGGTCCTGCCTGTGTGAGCTTTGCGGTCGGCTGGAACATGTAGACTCCGCATCACTCCCCGCACTTTGTCTTATTGGCGTCGGGAATCCATAAAAGAAAACCCCGCCGAGGCGAGGTTCTTAATTCTTGTAACGTCACAGGCATAATAACCCATCGTTGGAATCAGGTTAGCCATTTTCCGTTAAGTTTGCAATAGCTAAATTATTTTGGTCATCGAGTCACGTTTCCCAGAACCTTTTCTGCATACGATTCCTCAATATGGCAATGCTCCACCAGCCGATCGAAAAACAGTTTATAGTTGTACCGCCATACCATTTCCGTTACTCCTAGTGCTTTAAAAATCTCGGTATCTTTGAGACGTGGGTAGCCTCTTCCCTTGCATCTTGGGCATTTTTTATAAACCGGCACGCCCTGCAACTCAGATTTTTTCTTATCGAGAATTTCTCCGCGTCCCCGGCAACGACATTCATTTTTCACATGGCCTTTGCCATCACACGCCTTACACACTACGCGCACCTGCTCACGAACTGATTTCCACACCTCCCAGTCGGACGGAGAAATACCTTTCGTATCTTTTACCCATTTTGGTGGCTTACCATCCGGATAGGTAACCTTGTTCGTGAAAACCTCAGCATCAATTAATTTAGCACCATGACAGCTACTGCACGTCACCAGGCTGGCCGCGCTGAGGGAATAATCGCGAAATACATAACGCGCCATAGTGTCGAGAAATTTTGAACGCTTACCCTCTTCCATTTTCCGTAATGCCCCATGCCGTTCTGCACGCTGCTCTGCTAATAGCCTGATATAGGCGATGATATTTTCAGAAGATAAAACCCCAGCTTTTGCAAGATACAATTCAATACCCACTGCGGCTTTTGCAGTAAGTAGCCCGAGGGATGCCATTACGTCAGTAATAGTCAGCGTATCAGACGTTATTCCGCATGGTACTGCGCCGGGCATCATGGATTTAGGTGAAAAATATTTCGGTAAGGACTCAAGATTCATTTCGATGCTCCCGTTTTGCTTCAATGCGGACGTAATTACGAAGAATGCGGTATGCCACAGGAAAAGATCCCCGGTATCGATAAATTCGGAGACGCAACCAGCGCATGCGGAGTATCTCGATCAGTTCTGGTTTCATGCGGCCTCCAGCTTTTTTAGCGCACGCAGATCCGCCAGAGCCGCGAGCCTGACTTCCTTCAGCTCCTCGACCGTCCAGCGGTGCGGGGTGTTATTGTTCTCGAGTGCCAGCACCGCCGCCTCACCGTAACGCTCAACCAGCGCGGCACGGCGCCGGTATCCCGCCGCCAGCTCATCCGCCTCTTCGGTGGTACACACCGGATGCTGAAACCATGTCATTTTCATGCGAACTCCAGCAGATGCGCGGCCACATTTTCAACTTCTTCCAGAGAGGAAAATTTACGAAACAGAATCCAGTTCCACAGGACGTTCAGCACAGCTTTATAGACCTGTTGAAACTCGGTTTCGTCCATACTGGCGAACGCTATGGATTTCGCCCGGCGCCCGCGGCTGCCATCCGGATAAAAATGCCCGGTATAAAACCCGGCCTGAACGGTTACCCATTCCCGGAAGGCATCAAAAGATTTAAGAAGGGCGACGTCCCCGGTTCGCAGGGTAGCTACGTTATGGAGGTACTGTTCCGCCGCCTCGTTAAGGGCCGGGGTATATTCCTGGCCTGCGGAGTCGCAAAGAAAATTAACGAACCCGGAGATAAGTTTCTGTTCCCGCGATGTGACCGTGCCACCCGTTGGCGTCCAGTAGTCGAAACCAAGCTGAAGGAGTTTAAAAAATCGTTTATGAAAGGCGTAGTTGCGGACACGCTTAAAATCGGCGTGTATCCACTCACCGATTTTTACTGAGCGCAGGAAATCCCCACTCTCCGGCGTCGCCGGGAGCAGAAGCCCTGATGAGGTTTGCTTGACCAGTTGTAAATGCGCCATCGTTCTCTCCGGTGGCGCAGTAGATTGGGAGTTCAGCCCACAGACGAGTATAACAAAGGATGATTATTCATGATAACCGGCTCTGATAGTCAGCTCATTAATCAGGCTATCGCTCCCCATGATGTCATTTTGCAACAACGGCAGAAACCGGACATAGCGGCCATCCCGATACATCAATGACCTGTTGCAGTCAGGAAAAAAATCCATTTCAGCAATTACTGTCATGTCATCACGGCGAATAACAGCATATTTACAAGTGAATGTTTTATTTAATTTTTTCACGGTGTCTCCATAGATAACGAACTTGAGCATTTTTAAAGCACCTTCATTCTCACCATGAATATATAGGAGACTACTAATTATCATTATTAATAAATATGGATATTTTTTGACATGCTCATTTCCCGGACATTAAAAACCCGCCGGAGCGGGTTGAATGTGGGTGCATTGAGGATACCTGACACATCAGAGGCGGCGGGGATTTCTCCCCGCCGGGTCTCTTACCCCTCAAATTCGTAAGCCGTGAAGACAGCGGCCTCCGTCTGTCCGTACAAAGTTCATATTCATCTGATAATATTTAATCAGACACTACTTTAAGGTAAATTTATCACGCTCGGTATTAAAAAAACATTCACTTTTTCTAACTATCATACCCATACAGATAGGCTCCCGACTCAAAGGATGCTCTAATCCCTGACACACCAGGTTGAGGAATGCCTCTTTGTCAAATAAGCAACAAATATCTGACTGTGATGATACTTTAACAAAAACACCGTTTGTTGGAATATCCAGCGTTATCGGACAAGTTAAATGTTCTTCAGAACATGCAAAACTTCCTGCTTCAACCTGAAAACTACAGAAATTAATCCTAACAGGTAATAAATCTCTTATGTTGGCAGGTTGAGTATTAAAATGGTATCTGGCGTTCTGGGATTCAGAAAAAGTTAAAGATGCAGGCGGTGCAGGCATATTCCATGTACGATTTAATTGGCGTGCCAACCTTTCTGCATTGCTAAACCTTTCTGGATAACTCCTGCGAATATCACTATAAACCTGCCCCGGCTCACGCCATGGAACCACCTCAAATGCTCCTTCGTCGGGGCTATGACGTACCAGGTATAATGCATCACGTAGTTGCACCTGTATTTCAGTCGGCCCAGTCGCGCCATCAGGAGGTCTGGCTGCATTACGTATACTGTCGAGAATATCCGAGGGTAATGTCTCTATTCTCATATGGGTATTTAAATATACATTTGGAAAACTTAATGGCATATTTTATTTCCTTTTATATTATTAAAGTTAAGAACACAGTAATTATTATTTTTTTGAAAACATACCCCACACCATCTCACTATCATCCACACCTAACTAATACTTAAACATCCTGAATGATCTAGTATTTTTAATGCAACGCTTTCAATCAAATTTAGGACATATTCCATTTAGTCTGTTCATTATTCACACGTAGTTTCAGACGGGACTCAGCACATCCTTCCTGGTATTCGATTTTCATTCAGATTTCGCCTCCCGGTAATTTCCCCGATAAAATGCCAGTACCCTTTGCATCGTCACGCTGTTCCGGCACTCCGTACAGATAACGTTTCTGGTCCGGTCGTAGGAACGCACCACACCCTCCGGTGTTTTCAGAAAGCGGGTAATCCTGGCATCTTCACGTTTCTGCTTCCAAAGCAGGAAAGCCTGTTCCGAAGGAAAAATACCGCTTCTCCCGGCCTGATACAGATCCCCACAACTTTCCGCCTTTTCCAGGTAGTGACGGGCTGTAAAAATAGTTAACCCCGTTATCTTCCGCAGCTCTCCAAACGTCATCCGACCATGTGTTCGCACCAGTTCCGTCAGGCGCTTCTGTATTTCAGCTTTCTGCGCCGGTGTGTAATTTCTGCTCATGAAAACCCTCCGGAAAATTATTTCACCGCCCTGAGATAGCTGACGTTCGGGCGCCAGCTCCCCCAGTCAAAATTCACCCACCGCCCGCCATTCATGGTCATTCTGTCCATTACACGCTGACCAGCCAGCTTCGACAGTGCTTCATGGTTAAGGTTTGTCAGCATTCCGACGCTGCGCAGGGATGCCGTCCGGCGATCGATAATCTGGTTCAGCGTTACCTGTTCGTTTCTGGTCTCACGTTGCACGCCAACCTCATCGAGGATCAGCAGATCAACCCCGCACAATTCCCGCAGGAATTTCTCACCGGATTTCCCGTCATCGTAGCTGGCATGAAGCGCACTCATCACATCGGCGACGGTGATAACAATCACACTACGTCCGGCATTCATCAGACGATTGCCAATGGCAGCGGCCAGATGATTTTTTCCGGTACCGGGATTCCCGCTGAACACGAAGTTCGTGCAGCCAGTATCCAGTTCACCAGCAATGGATTTAGCCTGACTGAGTGCATGGCGCTGGCCGTCGTTCTGTATCCGGTAATTTGCGAACGAGCATCCGCGATGCAGCCGTTGAATCCCGGCCCGACCGAAGATTTTTTCTGCCCTCGCCTGACGATTCTGACGATCAATTTCTTCGCAACTCCTGCGCCCTTCGGCGAGTTGCCATTCCCGCCACTCCTCCGGCGTCCGGAACGGTGCTGCGCGTTCGGAAGACTGTGGCGCCAGTTTCCTGATTCTGGCCAGAATTCCGCTATCTGCGATATTTTTCATGGTCTGTCACCCCCTGAAACCCGGTGGAATGGTTTTATCCGGCGGCGAAACCGGGATACCAGGCATACCGCTGTCTCCCCTCACAGGAATATCCCAGTGATTTTCAAAATGCCTGTCCGGCCCGAAAAATGTCGCTGCCTGTTGCACGAATTCAGAACCAGCCTTGTGCGTACTACCGAGATACGCCACGTAGCGCCGGACACCGTCGAGCATGTCGCCGGGGAGGACGCCCTCCCGTCGTCGGGCATTCCAGGCTTTGAATGCAGATTTTTTCGGATTGGCGCCTGCCCGCTTCGGATATTCCTGCCAGACCAGTTCAAACTCCGCCGGATAACTCCCGCCTGGTTCATCGTTTTTTTTCGGCGATGAACCAGGAGAGATTGGTTCTGGTTCTGGCTCTGGCTCTGGCTCTGGCTCTGGAGTCCCAACGACAGTTTGAAACCCTTCAAGAACCCTTTCGAAACCGTTTAATTTACCCGGTTCAAACCTTGATATAGCCTGCCTCATACCATCAGCTAACAGTGACTTAATGGCTATTTTATCCGGTACATCACGGAATAATTTCAACGCTGCAATGGCTACATTCGGGTTTTCAAAACCATTCCATTCCAGATAACCGGGAATTAACACCCATCGGGTAGCTTTATCCCGTATGGCAAAACCATTACGGGATAATTCTTCAAACCCTTCTGATACCCTATTTTTATCCCATTGCAAATCCTCACAAACGTACCCGTCGGGGAGACGGAAACAGCCGGTCATATTGGCGTGGGGACTGGTTAACAGATATAACGAGAGCATCCGGCCATCATCGGAAAGCGAGCGTATGCTTTCGCTGGTCCAGAAGGATGAATTCACCTTTCCGTAATCACGCATAAAACCTCACCACGCCCTTACAGGGCGATCCGAATATATAAAAATTACTCACTGGTCATGTCTCTGGTACTGCTGGCGATAACCGCTACGTAACGCCTGTAACGCATATATGGCCTCGTCACACTCCCGCTCAAAATCCGCCAGCGGCGCGCCAAGAAGTACCGCGCTGGCCACTGCGGTTTTTTTAAAAGCTGTGAAAGCAGGTATTCAATGCTCTGCCCTGCCGTTATTCGTTTATGCAACTCCGGCGCACTTTTGCGGATCGCCTCCAGAATAGCGGGGATCAGCGCAGAGAATTTCTCGCAGTGCTCCGCCGTTTCCCGTTTCCGCCAGCGCTGAAAAATGTTTATCCGGTTACGGCGCCATGCGTCGTAATCCACCGTTCCGTCGTCACGCTCGATACGGTGAACCGCTATTTGCGGTCGCGCCGGCTGCTCCAGGAACGCGCGGGTGATCAGCTGCGTGGCGGTTTCCTGGGTTATCTGTAGATATGCCAGCCATGACGATAACGCCTGACTGGCTGTTTCAGGGGTGATCATGGTTGTTCACCTTCGCTAATATGGTTCTGCTATCGTTCACATGAGGCGGGAAAACATCATCAAGAACACAGCGAGATCCCAGATGGTTAAGTGTGGCAACAATTTTTCGGCACTCCTCCAGTCCGGGTGTGCGAAAATTTGCTTCGTAGTTCGCCAGACGGCTCTGTATCCATCCCAGGTGAGTCGCAAACTGCCGTTGAGATAGCCCCAGTTGCTTTCTGTATGTTGAAATTTTGTTCATTTAAAACCTCCGCCAACAATTCTAAACACAATATGTGTTGCATGGTCAAGTTGTTTTGTGTTTTGCGTAAATCACGCATCGTGATAAAAGGGAGCCATGAGAAAAGAAAATGAAAAAATTGCCGCCAGCCGGCTTAATGATGAGATCGCAATGCGCCTCAAGGGGCGCAGACAAAAGCTCGGCCTGTCTCAAGGTAAACTGGCTGAGATTTGTGGATGGACTCAGTCACGCATAGGAAACTATGAAGCAGGAAGTAGAAATGTTGGGGTGTATGATGCAGTTGTACTTGGTGAAGCACTAGGTATTTCCCCACCCGAACTTCTGTTTGGTGAAAAGGACTCCTCGCAGGCATGGCTAAGTGATCAACATAAAAAATTACTTGAGTTATTCAATCAGTTACCAAGCTCAGAGCAACAACGAATGATTGATCTCTTTGAGGTTCGTTTAAAAGAGATTGATGACTATGTTGAAACGTACCTAAGAAATCGGCTTAAAAACTCAACTCAACCACCAGAAAACTAACTTAAGACTTGACCTGAATAGTTTAAAACCTGCCACTGGCGGGTTTTTTATTGCCTCAAGCCCAGCAGAACGCCTTCCTTTAATCAAAAACACATTTTGTGTTGACAATTACACACAATTTCGTGTTTAATGAATTCATCAAGACAACGCCAGACCAGATAACAGCCGGACAATACCAAGAGTTATCCCGCTGCTGAGTCGGGCTAAGTAGCCAGCCTGAGGCATACGAACATGACGGCAGTTGTTGGTAAGTAACAAGCGCAGTAGATAAAACGTTCCGCCGCCGGGCGTTAAGCGGATGAGGTGAAAGATGAAGATGCAAGAACTTCCAGTAGAGATTCAGGCTATCGCAGCTTCTACTCTGCGTAGAAAAATGAAAATCAATGACCAGCGAGCAGATAAAGAGCCAGTCGAGAAACTGGCTCATGAGGTGAGAGAGGCGTTTACGAAGCTTTATCTTCCTGTTGAGGTCGATCCCTCTCAGCGCGGTAGTGGTTAAGCATATGTGTAAAAACATCCGAAGCATCACTTGCGTAACTAATTTTGCCCGCTCTGATTAACTCAAGAACCACTTCGTGAGCTGCTTTTTCAGGAAAAACAAAAGGGCTGATTGTATCAGACATAATATTTCCTTACTGGTTGCGTGGGAACTCCAGTATACCACCGCCCCGATGTGGATAAAGACAGGCGTCAGCTCCACGATACGGAGCATACAACACGAAAGCGCGTTCGTTACTTAACTAAGGTTGTCGTTAAATCCACCGATCCTGGTTGAGCGCGCTTCCGGTTGCGAGTGGAACCCGTGACATTGCTGTGTGTAGTCTTTGGCGGTACCAGTTCATTCCTTTCTGGTTTCCGCCCTTTTTAAAGCGAATTTTGTGGTGTGGTGAATGCGGCTAAGCGCACGCGGCACAGTTAAAAAGACATAACGGTCCTTCATGTTGTGGGTGGAAATAGTAGTCGGCGGTAATGGTTAACTGGTTATCGTCACCTGGAGGCACCAGGCACCGCACCAACAAAATTCGCTTATAAACAGGCAAAGAGGATAAAACGATGATACCTGTCATTACACCTCGTTCCGACTGGATGCGCAGTCCGGCTAAACAGCAGACTGCAATAAACAGAAAGCCGGGCTTGATTCGTAAAATTTATACTCTACTCACCCAGAAAGGAGACCCGACATTAATTAACTGCGCATATTGTCAGAAAGCAATACCGGAAGAGACCGCATACGAATATGAACTGATATATATGCACGGAACGCTTATTTCACGTAAAAATCAAAAATATTGCAGTAAACGCTGTGCCAGCCATGACCAGATGGCACATGAACTTTAATTAATCATTTACTGAAACAATAAAACTATGCCAGCAATGGCAGGGATTCACTCAACCTGAAAAAGGAAATAAAAATGAAAAATACAACGCCTGATGCAGCAGTATTACAGGAACTAAAAGAACTCACCAGCCGTATATTTAAGATATGCGAGCAAAACAATATGCCGGTAGTTATTGGCTATTCATACGAGTTAAGCAGAAACGAAAATGGCTATTCAATAAATAAATCAATAACTGCATATGCAGATGAAAAAACAGGGGCATGGGACTCCTCTATAGCCGCAGCAGCCATGTTGCTCAAAGTGAAAGACGTCCCCCGGGATGTTATTGGTGCATTGAAGAGCCTGTCTGTTGCCAGTGATTTTGCGCGGGCGATGTCTGAGGCCTCAAAGGAAAAAAGCCTGCATTAAATCCCGGCTTTACATCCCGGCGATGCTGAGGTGAGCGACCAGACCCACCACCAGAGACATGACCAGTGAGCACCCGGAGAGGATTTTCACTGGCAAAACGATTTTAATCTTAACTGAGGTTAAAAAACAATGAGCATTAAGCAGGAAGAATATTCATTTTACTACAAGGTTAAAAATGAAAGTGCCAGGAAACGCCTCGGCTTTAAAGCCGGTTTTTTCTGGTGTACAGCTAAAAAGCAGTCACTCGCCCTCTCCCGTGGCGAACTGGCTATGGATGCTGCCGGATTTGATGAAGCTGATTTTGCCAGACCTGTACGCGTACATTTTCCGGTAGAAAATGACATTCCGCCCGAGGGTGTCTTTGACACTAAATTTTGTGAAAACCGCGAACCCGGTGGCGAAGACGGCAAAACCCTGACACTTATCCCCGGCGCAGCTTCTGCTGTTAAATCAGATGAAACAGAACTCGCCGACGGTGCTGGCACTCCTGCCGGAGAAAACGGGATACAGGAATCTCATAACCCGCCAGCAAACCCTCAACTGACCGTGGTTGCGACACTGCCGTTCCGCCATCGCGTTCTGGCACAGTATATTGGCGATGGAGAATATCTTTATCACGTCGATACAGGCCAGAAAAAAGAAATCGCGTGTCTGGAGATGGATACTCAGAATACCACTGTCCAGAACCTGATACTCGCCGCAGAAAATGTAGAGCCGTTCAAAAAAGCTATCGAGCACGATATTCACAAAGCAGTGAATGCGTATAAACAGGTATTTCCTGTCGATGGAAAAGTGCCTGAGTTATGCACCACTATTAAGTTTTTTAAGGAATGGTTCAGTGCTGAACACATTAACCACGGCCTGCTGGTTAAGGAATGGGCTGAACGCCTGAAGAATAAACCTGCACCCGTTAAAAAAACCGGGCCACATAAAGTAATTGTCGACGACGTAAATAAGCCAGAACGTCCACGCCGTAGCGAAAAACCGACACACAGAACGATTAACTATGAGCTCGCCTGTGGTTTCTGTGAGGAGCTGGATCTGAATAACCTGCGTCCTGCAATGGATTTTGCAAAACGTATCATCGCCGAAGACCGGGAAGACTGGAAACAAATGTCGATGACAGTGGGCATTATTCCCGACATCAAAGGCTACGACCGACAGACCATTATTGACCTGGTACGCAAAGCGCCAAAGGCCGTACATAACGGTAATCCTGATCTTCGCCGGACGTGGTGCGAAAGCTTTCTTGCCGTTCATGGTGTTCGCGATCCGGACTGGTACGAATATGTGCCTGATAACACCCCAACAACCCATGAAGAAAATGCAGCAAGGCTTCGTCAGGCGGGCAAATGTCTGCGGGATATTGAGACAGGGAGATTTCAGTGTGATGAAGAAAAACCGCAACCGACAGGCGAACTGGCAAATGAACCAGCAACGCCTGAAGCAGTGGAACAGGACACAACTGAACATCATCCGGACCCGCAGCCGCTGGAGAATGAGCCACCTGTAAGCCAGACAGAAGCAGGCTACCAGAAAATACGGGCAGAACTGCACGAAGCACGTAAAAACATTCCACCCAAAAACCCGGTTGATGTTGGTAAACAACTGGCAGCCGCGCGCGGTGAATATGTCGAAGGCATCAGCGACCCGAACGATCCGAAGTGGGTGAAGACAGAGACAAACCAGCCGACCACCGAACCTGAACTGGTTAAAAATGTTGGCAACGGTATTTTCGACGTGTCCGCTTTAATGCAGAACTCATCAACTCATGGCACAGAAACGAATCCGGAGATCACCAGCAATGTGCAGGTTCAAGAAGCTGACAGTGATGAAAAACAGGCTGGTGATGCGGTGCAGGCAGGCGAAGGCGATCTGGGTACTGGTAAAGAAGCAGTTACCGTAGAGAACCATAATCAGGCTGAAACGCACCAGAACAACGATTCTGTGAGCCAATCTGAACCTGAGGCGCAACAAAACGTACCGGAATCGCAACAAGAAGAGCCAGAAGCAGCCTGGCCGGAATACTTCGAGCCGGGCCGCTATGAAGGTGTACCAAACGAGGTTTACCACGCCGCCAACGGGATCAGCTCAACTCAGGTGAAAGATGCTCGCGTGTCGCTGATGTACTTTAACGCGCGTCACGTAGAGAAGACTATCGTCAAAGAGCGCTCTCCAGTGCTTGATATGGGCAACCTGGTACATGCTCTGGCTCTACAGCCGGAAAACCTCGAAGCGGAGTTCAGCGTAGAGCCGGAGATCCCTGAGGGTGCTTTCACCACCACCGCCACCCTGCGCGAGTTCATCGACGCGCACAACGCCAGCCTGCCAGCGCTGCTGAGTGCTGATGATATCAAAGCGCTGCTGGAAGAGTACAACGCCACCCTGCCGTCGCAGATGCCGCTTGGAGCTTCGGTAGATGAAACCTATGCATCGTATGAGCAGCTTCCCGAAGAATTCCAGCGCATTGAAAACGGCGCCAAACATACAGCCACGGCGATGAAAGCCTGCATCAAAGAGTACAACGCCACCCTGCCCGCGCCGGTTAAAACCAGCGGCAGCCGTGACGCGCTGCTGGAGCAACTGGCAATAATCAACCCTGACCTGGTCGCTCAGGAAGCGCAAAAATCGTCGCCGTTGAAAGTATCTGGCACGAAGGCCGATCTGATTCAGGCCGTGAAATCAGTCAACCCGGCAGCGGTATTCGCCGACGAATTGCTGGATGCGTGGCGGGAGAACACCGAAGGGAAAGTGCTGGTCACCCGCCAACAGCTCAGCACCGCGCTGAACATTCAGAAAGCCCTGCTGGAGCACCCGACCGCCGGCAAATTGCTGACTCACCCAAGCCGCGCTGTCGAGGTTAGCTATTTTGGGATTGATGAGGAAACCGGGTTGGAAGTTCGGGTACGCCCTGACCTTGAGATCGATATGGGCGGCCTGCGCATTGGCGCCGACCTGAAAACTATCAGCATGTGGAACATCAAGCAGGAAGGCCTGCGTGCGAAGTTGCACCGGGAAATCATCGACCGGGACTATCACCTGAGCGCGGCCATGTACTGCGAAACTGCGGCGCTGGACCAGTTTTTCTGGATTTTCGTCAACAAAGACGAGAACTACCACTGGGTCGCCATCATTGAGGCGTCTACCGAGTTGCTGGAACTTGGCATGCTGGAATACCGCAAAACAATGCGAGCGATAGCAAACGGCTTCGACACTGGTGAATGGCCAGCGCCTATCACAGAAGACTACACCGACGAACTGAACGATTTTGATGTGCGCCGCCTTGAAGCGTTGCGCGTACAGGCATAAGGGGAAAATCATGGAAAACACCAATATTATTACCACTGAGCAGCAGGCACCAAACACCATTTCTGCCAGTAACGCAATTTTTAACGTTCAGGCGCTGGGTCAGTTAACAGCTTTCGCTAACCTGATGGCAGACTCACAGGTGACGGTACCGGCACACCTTGCAGGGAAACCAGCCGACTGTATGGCTATCGTCATGCAGGCTATGCAATGGGGTATGAATCCTTACGCTGTGGCGCAGAAAACACACCTGGTTAACGGTGTTCTTGGTTACGAGGCACAACTGGTCAACGCAGTAATCGCAAGCTCCAGTGCCATTCATGGCCGTTTTCATTACCGCTATGGGGGTGACTGGGAGCGCTGCACCAGGACACAGGAAATCACACGCGATAAAAACGGTAAAAGTGGGAAGTACACCGTCACTGAGCGCGTTCGTGGCTGGACGGATGAGGACGAGATCGGCCTGTTCGTTCAGGTTGGTGCCATTATGCGAGGTGAATCTGAAATCACCTGGGGAGAACCTCTTTACCTCTCCGGCGTTGTTACCCGCAATTCTCCGCTATGGGTTTCAAACCCTAAACAGCAAATTGCCTATCTGGGCGTTAAATATTGGGCTCGCCTGTACTGCCCGGAAGTGATCCTCGGCGTGTACAGCCCTGATGAGGTTGAACAACGAGAAGAACGAGAGATTAACCCTGCTCCAGTCCAGCGCATGAGCGTACAGGAAATCACCAGCGAGGTTAGCACCAGGACCAGCGCGCAGGAGTCGGCAGCTAACGTTGATGCTGTTGCCGACGATCTTCGCGAACGCATTGATACAGCAAGTTCCGTTGATCAGGCAAAAGCAATCCGTGCGGATATCGAATCACAGAAAGCGTTGCTGGGTACTGCGCTGTTCACCGAATTAAAAAACAAAGCAGTGAAGCGCTATTACCAAGTCGATGCACAGAACAAAGTCGAGGCAGTGATCAACTCAATTCCAAACCCTGGCGAACCGGAAGCCGCAGAGATGTTTGCTAAAGCTGAAAGTATGCTTGGCGCTGCTAAACGTCATCTTGGCGACGAGCTGCACGATAAGTACCGCATCACCCTGGACGATATGAAACCGGAATACATCGGCTAATTGCATCGGGAGGGGTTACGCCCTCCCGCCTGAGGAGGCTTTATGCGCCTTATAAATCGCAGTAAGCAATCGCCATTGGGCCGTCGCGCATGTGATGTTGCACTGGCTGCGCATCATGAGAAGTTCGGCGATTACGGCAGACAAAAGCACGTTACCAATTACACCGTTGTAGTGGATGGCGTAAAGGTTCCTGTCGAAGTAGTTAACCGGGCCACCAGCTACGTAGCCACCGCAATGATCGGCGTCCGGAAACTTAGAAATCTGCCAGCACAGGCAAACTGAATATTAGCGATGGCCCGCTGCGGGGCCACTGGAGAAAACGATGAGCAACATTATCCAACTGACGCCAAACAAGTGGGTTAGCGAAAAAGTTCTGATTGCGGTTACCGGGCTTAAGCCCGGAACCATTACCCGCGCCAGAAAAGAATCCTGGATGCTGGGCCGCGAGTACCTGCACATTTCACCAGACGGAAATCCGAAGCCTTCGAGCGAATGCATATACAACAGAGAAGCCGTTGATCAGTGGATCGAGGCGCAGAAAAAAAATCAACCAGGTGCGAAGACAACATGAAAAGCAGTACACTCGTCAATGCTCCTGGACGTCAGGAGGGATTAATGGCTAATGCATCATACCCGACAGGCGTCGAAAACCACGGCGGTTCGCTCCGCATCTGGTTTCTGTATAAAGGTAAACGTGTCAGGGAAAACCTTGGTGTCCCTGACACTGCAAAAAATCGCAAGATAGCTGGCGAACTGCGTTCTTCGGTTTGTTTTGCGATAAGGATGGGGAATTTTAACTATGTGGAAAAATTCCCAAACTCACCGAACCTTGCCCGGTTCGGTCAGGATAGAAAGGAAATTACTGTGCTGGAGCTTACCGAAAGATGGTCCGAGCTGAAGAGAATGGAGATCAGCTCTAATACCATGAGTAGGTACGAATCTATCATAAAAAACATGCTTCCACTCATCGGCGAAAACAAAATGGTTTCTGCGGTGACTACTGAGGATTTGCTGTATGTCAGGAAGGAGTTGCTGACGGGCTTTCAGGTAATGAAGAAGGATCACCGGACTCAGGTTAAAGGCCGGAAATCGTCCACAGTGAATAATTACATGATGCTGATGGCCGAGATCTTCCAGTTTGGAACAGATAACGGCTATGCAAAGGAAAACCCGTTTAGCGGAATTAACCGTCTCAAGAAAGCGAAAGGGGAACCTGATCCACTCACGACAGACGAGTTCATCAGGTTTATCCAGGCATGCGGCCACCAGCAGATGAGAAATCTCTGGTCACTGGCAGTCTATACCGGAATGAGGCATGGGGAGTTGTGCGGTCTGGCCTGGGAAGATATCGATCTGCATGCCGGGACGATCATTGTGAAGCGCAACCTTACCCAGACGGATGAGTTCACCCTGCCAAAAACCGACGCAGGTACTGACAGGGTGATATATCTCATTCAACCAGCTATTGATGCCCTGAGGAATCAGGCCCAGTTGACACGCCTTGGCCGGCAGTTTGAGGTTGAAGTGAAGTTGCGGGAATATGGACAATCTGTTATTCAGCCCTGCACGTTCGTATTCAGCCCTCAATGCGTCAAACGTGGACCTCGCACAGGATATCACTACGCGGTTAATTCCATTAATAAAATTTGGGGCCCGATAATCAAGCGTGCCGGCATTCGTTACCGTAACGCGTATCAGTCACGACATACCTATGCATGCTGGTCATTATCAGCTGGTGCTAACCCAAACTTTATAGCAACGCAGATGGGGCATACCGATGCACAGATGGTTTACAAGGTGTATGGAAAGTGGATGTCAGAGAAGAGCGCAGAACAGGTTTCTCTGCTCAACCAGGCACTTTCCCGCTATGCCCCATCACTGCCCCAAAGCATGGTAGCAGCGCAGTAGAAATCCTTAAATTCAAGGGGTTAGCAGTCGCATCGCTACATTTTTATAACATGGGGCACGAAATGCGCTCGACCCTAAAGACAGCTTATGGTGTGATCGGGGTTCAATAAATCGCTAAACAAGGTATACTCCAGCGGTTTTCTTAGTTGTTTATTGTACTAAACGCTCCCGTGAGAGGACGCAACAGCGCACCTATGACACAATTCGCTTCTCCTGTTCTGCACTCGTTGCTGGATACAGATGCTTATAAGTTGCATATGCAGCAAGCCGTTTTTCACCACTACTATGATGTGCAGGTAGCGGCTGAGTTTCGTTGCCGTGGCGACGACCTGCTGGGTATTTATGCCGATGCTATTCGCGAGCAGGTGGACGCGATGCAGCACCTGCGCCTCCAGGAGGACGAGTTCCAGTGGCTCTCCGGCCTGCCCTTTTTTAAACCGGATTATCTGAACTGGTTACGCGAGTTTCGCTATAACCCGGCTCAAGTCTGTGTCACCAACGATAACGGCAAGCTGAATATTCGCTTAACCGGCCCGTGGCGTGAAGTCATTATGTGGGAAGTGCCGCTGCTGGCCGTGATCAGTGAGCTGGTTCATCACTACCGCTCGCCAAACGCGGGTGTTGATCAGGCGCTCGACGCGCTGGAAAGTAAGCTGGTTGATTTCACTGCGTTAACCGCCAATCTCGATATGTCCCGCTTCCACCTGATGGACTTCGGCACCCGCCGCCGTTTCTCTCGTGAAGTGCAGCAGGCGATAGTTAAACGTCTCCAGCAGGAGTCATGGTTCGTCGGCACCAGCAACTATGATCTCGCGCGTCGCCTGGCGCTGACGCCGATGGGCACTCAGGCGCACGAATGGTTCCAGGCGCATCAACAAATCAGTCCGGACCTGGCGACCAGCCAGCGTGCCGCGTTGGCCGCCTGGCTTAACGAATATCCGGACCAGCTTGGTATCGCATTGACAGATTGCATTACAATGGATGCGTTTTTACGCGATTTCGGCATTGAATTCGCCAGCCGTTATCAGGGGTTACGCCACGACTCAGGAGACCCTGTCGCATGGGGCGAAAAGGCGATTGCCCATTATGAAAAGCTGGGGATTGATCCGCTGACAAAAACGCTGGTCTTTTCAGATAACCTTGATCTGCAAAAGGCGGTCGAGCTCTATCGCCATTTCGCCTCTCGCGTGCAGTTAAGCTTCGGCATCGGTACCCGCCTGACCTGCGATATCCCTCAGGTAAAACCGCTCAATATCGTGATTAAACTCGTGGAATGTAACGGAAAGCCGGTGGCTAAACTTTCCGACAGCCCCGGTAAAACGATCTGTCATGATAAAGCGTTTGTGCGCGCGCTGCGTAAAGCGTTCGATCTCCCGCAGGTGCGTAAAGCAAGTTAACCATGCCTGTGCGAAGCGCCCGGAAAGTGGGCGCTTTGTTACTCTTCTGACCATCTTACCTGTTCTGGCCGCGATGGTGACTATTCTTCCCCTTCACTCTTCGACATATTTACGTGCGTAATTTGCGTTGTTTTTTCAGAATTAGTGTCCCGCTGTATACGCGTTCTGAATAAATTGAATTCGCTAATAAATTCTTTACGCAGCAAGAACAGAGCAATTACGTTGGGGATAACCAGAAAACCGACAGCAATATCAGCCATTAACCAGATTACCGGGATTTCCATATTAACGGCAATCAGTGGCGGCAAAAAATATAGCCATTTAATGATGCGTTCTAGCTTATCGCCAAAAATATAGTTTATCGAAGTGCGAAATTTAATATATGAGCCAAGATAAGAAGTAAACAGAATCAACGCCACACCGAGACAGAGAACCTGAACAATAATCGGATGCCATGTTTCTTTTAAGGCGGCAAAGATAATCTGAATACCTTGATAACTGGCGTCTGTCCACATACCAGAAGCAAGTACAGCAAATGCAGTAAAGTTACAGGTAATCATTGAGACAAAAAAAACTTCCACTGCCCCCCACATTCCCTGACGGAAAGCGTAATCCACGTTGGCAGTAGCATGTACTGTGGCCGAGGTACCCATGCCGGCTTCGTTAGTGAATATTCCGCGACTGGCTCCTTTACTGATGGCTATCATGATGGTTGCCCCGACAAAGCCACCGGCTGCTGGCGCAGGGGCAAAGGCATAATAGAAAATACTTTTTATAACCTGTGGGATAGCCTCGATATTCAATACCACTACACCAGCGGCACCAATGAAATAGGCAATGGTGATCGGTGGAAGTGCAATCGTACAGAATTTACCAAGACTGGAGAGTCCTTTTAAAATAACCAACGCGCCTACGATGACAATAAATCCTCCGATGACGCTTGTTGGGATGTCAAACGTATAGTGAATGACCGCCGCCATCGTATTAGTTTGCACAAAACAGGCATCCGTAATAACCAGAATCATTAATGCAAACGCATATAATCCTGCCAGGGGATGCCATTTTTTATTGAGCCCTTTCTTAATATAATGCATTGGGCCGCCATAATATTCGCCATTCTCACCTTTACTTCGGTATTTCACCGCCAGCGTCACTTCAACCATTTTGGTCATCATACCCACGACCGCAATGATCCACATCCAGAAAATTGCCCCAGGCCCGCCAACCGCAATAGCCGCAGCAACACCTGCGATCGTTCCCGCGCCTAATGAGCCGGATAGCACAGTGGCAGCCACCTCTATTGATTTTAAGGATTTTTTAGACGCTGCCTCGCCAGTAGTGTTTTGTTTATTTTTTCCGGCAAGTGTACCAATTGTATTACGGTAAATTTCTTTTAAATTGATAATCTGGAAAAATTTGAGGCGTACTGTAAAATAAAAACCAATGCCGATGACACACAAAAATAATGGGCCACCCCATAGAAATTCAAAGAGTTGTGAAAGTTGCTCTAACATAATGACCTCGGATTTAAATTAATTCGTTCAGTCTCAGAAATAATCTTTCCAGTTCAGCGTAATCCTGAATTTTGCCAACAACACTAAACTGGAAAGTCAGCGGGTAGGAGCATCCCTTACTCACTAAATGCCGTTTTAATGGTATATTGTTATGAAGTTTTGCTTCCTGCATTAGGTTTATTATGCGTATAAAAAACGCGTTTTTTACATGCTGCCTTTATTATCTAATTTTTTAGTCGTAATGTTTAAGCACTGCGTCCGTTCCAGACTATATCTTCATAAATATCTGGGGACGTATCGCCTTCGGTGCTAATAAGCAAAACATGAGCATTGGCATCAAGCTGTAAGCGATTAGCAAGATCCTGATAATGCATATTGTTCATCAACTCATAAAGTAACCCTACGCCAATAGCTCCGGACTCGCCGGAAATAAAAGGCGTATCAGTGCCTGGACGCGGCGCGGCAGAAATGCGCATACCCTTAGCCGCCAGACAATCATCAGCGGAAATAAAACAACTGGTGTTGTCCCGAATAATAGGCCAACTGATAATATTCGGCTCCCCACACGCAAGCCCGGCCATTATCGTCGCCATATCGCCAGTGACGCAGTGAGGTTGACCATCATTCATAACTGCGGATTGATAAAGACAGTTGGCCTGATGCGGCTCAACCACAATAATATTAGGGATATTTTCCTGCATTTTTTCAACAAAATAACCCATAACACTGCCAGCAAACGATCCCACCCCCGCTTGTAAAATAAGGTGGGTTGGCAACGGACTGTTTGTTTCTGCGAGCTGCTCATAAGCTTCAACCGCTAGTGTCATATAGCCTTGCATAATCCATGTTGGGATCTCTTCATACCCTGTCCAGGCTGTATCCTGCAAAAGCACCCAGCCTTTTGTTTGCGCCATTCTATGGGCCAGTCGCACTGCATCATCGTAGTTCAGATCGGTGATGGTGCATTCAGCTCCATGATGGCGAATATTCTCTGCCCGGATTAACGATGATCCTTTAGGCATATAAACGACGGCTTTTAGACCTAATTGCTCTGCCGCCCACGCCACACCACGGCCATGATTGCCATCCGTCGCGGTAACAAAAACACAATCTTTAATTTTTTCTTTAATCTCAGGAGTATTAAGGGCAGCAAAACTTAACGAGTTAATATCACATTGCAATTTATCAGCGAGATATTTTCCTACAGCATAAGAGCCGCCCAGACCTTTAAAAGCATTCAGGCCAAAACGCCAGGATTCATCTTTAATATGGATGGACCCTAGTCCAAGCCGCCGGCTTAGATGCGCCAGATTATGTAACGGCGTAACGGCATAATTGGGTAATTTTTTATGAAATGCTAACACCTCATGCCCAACATTTCCGTTAAGCAAACTTAAGGCCGCTCCTGTACCATATTTTTTCCGACGTGTATTAAACTGATATTTAATAAGCTCATGCATAATGATACCTTTTGTTAAAGTTTATTTACTGAAATAATATATTTTTGTCAATTATTGAGTAGAAACAAGCAAAGAACTCGCGTTTTGTGGCTGTAGTAGTGGTTATCCTCACTTTAATAAACGTACTGATAAAAGAGTCGCACAATATCTATTACGTCCTTTTCTTTATTCCGCTGATTATGATAGTACTATGCTTATTGCTGTTAAATGGCGCGAAAATGCCCATCGTCGTGCAATTTTCACCTTTTTTTAACGGCCTGGACGCGGCAAAATTGCGCACAGTGATAGTCATCACATTAAAGAGGTTATTTGCAATATGAAGCTTGACGCCTGGGATAAAAACATTCTGACATTATTGCAGCGCGATAATCGTCTTTCTCAGCGGGAAATCGCCGAACAGGTCAATCTTTCACCTTCGGCAGTGAATCGTCGTATCGCGGCACTGGAGGAGGCGGGCATAATTAAAGGCAATGTCAGCCTTATTGATGCTGGCAAAGTGGGACGCCCGGTCACGATTGTGGTGCAGGTGGTGATCGAAAACGAGCGATTCAATTTACTGGAAGAGGCTCGTCAACGGTTTGTCAGTTGCCCGCAGGTGCAGCAGGTCTACTACGTAACGGGCGATTTCGACTTTTTACTGGTGCTCAATGTTCGTGACATGGCGGAATATGAAACGCTTACCCGTGAGCTTTTCTTTTCCTCAGGCAATATAAAGTCTTTTAAAACGATTGTCGTGATGCAAAACGCCAAGCAAGAGATGCGCGTCCTGATCGAGTAACGTGCGCAAAGCTTGCAAAACCAGCCTAAATTCTCAATGGTTCGCGAGCAGGTGCGAACTTTTTACAGGTTTCTTTCTGAAAACCTGCTTCCAGATGCGATTTCTGCTTGTCTGATTGCAGATGCCAGGTAACATAGGAATACCCCCATTTCGGGTGGACAAGTGTTTATTTTTTCCGACTATTAACTAGAGAGAATATTATGAGCGTTGTGCCTGTAGCCGACGTACTCCAGGGCCGCGTAGCCGTTGACCAAGAAGTCACCGTGCGCGGATGGGTGCGTACCCGCCGAGATTCAAAAGCTGGCATCTCCTTCCTCGCCGTTTATGACGGCTCCTGCTTTGATCCTGTACAGGCTGTCATCAATAATTCTCTGCCCAATTATAATGAAGAAGTATTACACCTGACGACAGGCTGCTCCGTGGTAGTAACAGGTAAGGTTGTCGCGTCGCCGGGACAGGGGCAAAGTTTCGAAATCCAGGCCACGAAAGTAGAGGTCGCAGGCTGGGTGGAAGATCCGGATACCTACCCGATGGCGGCAAAACGCCATAGCATTGAGTATCTGCGTGAAGTCGCGCATCTGCGCCCGCGCACCAACCTGATTGGCGCGGTAGCGCGCGTCCGCCATACTCTGGCGCAGGCGCTGCATCGCTTCTTCGATGAGCAGGGTTTCTTTTGGGTCTCTACCCCGCTGATTACCGCTTCCGATACCGAAGGCGCTGGCGAAATGTTCCGCGTCTCAACGTTGGATCTGGAAAACCTGCCGCGTAACGACCAGGGCAGAGTAGATTTTGACAAAGACTTTTTTGGCAAAGAATCATTCCTGACCGTCTCCGGCCAGCTCAACGGTGAAACCTATGCCTGCGCGCTGTCCAAAATCTATACTTTTGGGCCGACCTTCCGCGCGGAAAATTCCAACACCAGCCGCCACCTGGCGGAGTTCTGGATGCTGGAGCCGGAAGTGGCATTCGCCGATCTGGAAGACAACGCCCGTCTGGCGGAAGCCATGCTGAAATATGTCTTCAACGCGGTTCTGGAAGAGCGTGCGGATGACATGAAGTTCTTTGCCGAACGCGTGGATAAAGACGCTATCGCTCGTCTGGAGCGTTTTGTCTCTACCGACTTCGCTCAGGTGGATTACACCGATGCGGTCGCCATTCTGGAACGCTGTGGTAAGACATTTGAAAACCCGGTGTTCTGGGGCGTCGACCTCTCTTCCGAACACGAACGTTATCTGGCGGAAGAGCATTTCAAAGCGCCGGTAGTGGTGAAAAACTATCCGAAAGAAATTAAAGCGTTTTACATGCGCCTTAACGAAGATGGCAAAACCGTGGCGGCCATGGATGTGCTGGCGCCGGGAATCGGCGAAATCATCGGTGGTTCCCAGCGTGAAGAGCGTCTGGATGTGCTGGATGCCCGTATGGCCGAAATGGGGCTGAATAAAGAGGATTACTGGTGGTATCGCGACTTGCGTCGCTACGGTACTGTACCGCATTCCGGCTTTGGTCTGGGCTTTGAACGCCTTATCGCTTACGTCACGGGTGTGCAAAACGTGCGCGATGTTATTCCGTTCCCACGGACCCCACGCAACGCCAGCTTCTGATTTTTACGACACACTCAAGGCCAGCTATGCTGGCCTTTTTTTCCGCCTGAATGTCAGCTTTATTATCAATAAGTAAATAAATTTAATTACAACCCTCTGAATTACCACATCTTGTTACTGAATATTTCACGAAAATATTTACACATAAAAATTAATCCTTAATTTTATTGCGGATTAGATTTTTCTGTTCTGATAGCACAATTTTTCACCGCAATTTCAGACATCAAGACTTCTAAATGGCTATTTTTATGAAATAGCTCGTCTGCTGCTTTTTCAGGCACAACGGTGCCGATAACAAATAAATGCAATAAAATCATAGGCATAAAAGAAAAACGATCAAATCAAAGCGATAACTCAGGGGAAGTTTGACGTTGTTCACAAAGTTCCGTAAAAATAACATTTGTTTACATATTTTTTCCTTTTGAAACTAAATCTTTATATTTGTAGCACTTTCACGGTAGCGAAACGTTAGTTTGAATGGAAAGATGCCTGTCAGACACATAAAGACACCAAACTCTCATCAATATTTCTGTAAAGTTTTATTGACGGAATTTATTGACGGCAGTGGCAGGTGTCATATAAAAAAACCAATGAGGGTAATAAATAATGATGAAGCGCAAAATCCTGGCAGCGGTGATCCCTGCCCTGCTGGCTGCTGCAACCGCAAACGCAGCAGAAATTTATAATAAAGATGGTAATAAGCTGGATCTGTACGGTAAAGCCGTGGGTCGTCACGTATGGACAA
Organism: Salmonella sp. SAL00670; assembly: GCF_046552235.1. Lineage (NCBI taxonomy): Bacteria > Pseudomonadati > Pseudomonadota > Gammaproteobacteria > Enterobacterales > Enterobacteriaceae > Salmonella > Salmonella sp. SAL00670. Next base: position 213,822 of record NZ_JBGDUO010000001.1, on the reverse strand, counting down.
CGACCGGCGATAGTAAAAATGCCGACCAGACTTATGCCCAGATTGGTTTTAAAGGGGAAACGCAGATTAACACAGATCTGACCGGTTTCGGTCAGTGGGAATACCGTACTAAAGCAGACCGCGCTGAAGGCGAACAGCAGAACTCGAATCTGGTACGTCTGGCTTTCGCGGGTTTGAAATACGCGGAAGTGGGTTCAATCGATTATGGTCGTAACTACGGTATCGTTTACGATGTTGAATCCTATACCGATATGGCCCCCTACTTCTCCGGCGAAACCTGGGGCGGCGCCTATACTGATAACTACATGACCAGCCGTGCTGGCGGTTTGTTGACCTACCGTAACTCTGACTTCTTTGGTCTGGTGGACGGTCTCTCTTTCGGTATCCAGTATCAGGGTAAAAATCAGGACAACCACAGCATTAACTCTCAGAATGGCGATGGCGTAGGTTACACCATGGCATATGAGTTCGACGGCTTTGGCGTCACCGCAGCGTACAGCAACAGCAAGCGTACTAACGATCAGCAGGATCGCGATGGTAATGGCGATCGCGCAGAATCGTGGGCCGTTGGCGCGAAATATGATGCAAACAACGTCTACCTGGCTGCCGTATATGCTGAAACCCGCAATATGAGCATTGTTGAAAATACGGTTACCGATACCGTGGAAATGGCAAACAAAACGCAGAACCTGGAAGTGGTCGCTCAGTACCAGTTTGACTTCGGCCTGCGTCCGGCAATCTCGTATGTGCAGAGTAAAGGTAAGCAGTTGAACGGCGCCGACGGCTCGGCCGATCTGGCGAAATATATTCAGGCGGGCGCGACTTACTACTTTAACAAAAACATGAACGTATGGGTTGACTACCGTTTCAACCTGCTGGACGAAAACGACTACAGCTCCAGCTACGTTGGCACCGACGATCAGGCGGCTGTCGGTATTACTTACCAGTTCTGATCAGCAGACCCCTTTGTTTTATGCCTCAAAAACAGGACTTCGGTCCTGTTTTTTTATCTCTCTTAGAGAAAATGTGCGTCTTTCAAAAACAGGCGGGCTTTTTAGCGCTAACGGTTGGCATTTTGTAAATCTGCCGTTAACCTGATAGCGGATTTCCCTTCTGTAACTATAATGGAACCTCGTCATGTTTGAGAACATAACCGCCGCTCCTGCCGACCCGATTTTGGGCCTGGCCGATCTGTTTCGCGCCGATGACCGTCCAGGGAAAATTAACCTTGGCATTGGCGTATATAAAGATGAAACCGGCAAAACACCGGTGCTCACCAGCGTTAAAAAAGCCGAGCAGTATTTACTGGAAAATGAAACGACGAAAAACTATCTCGGCATTGACGGGATTCCGGAATTTGCTCGCTGCACTCAGGAACTGCTGTTCGGCAAAGGCAGCGCGCTGATTAACGATAAGCGCGCACGCACGGCGCAAACGCCGGGCGGTACCGGCGCGTTACGCATTGCCGCCGACTTTTTAGCAAAAAATACTCCGGTAAAACGGGTGTGGGTGAGCAACCCCAGCTGGCCGAACCACAAAAGCGTGTTTAACGCTGCCGGCCTGGAAGTTCGGGAGTACGCTTACTACGATGCGGAAAATCACACGCTGGATTTTGAAGCGCTACAAGCCAGCCTGAGCGAAGCACAGGCCGGCGATGTGGTTCTGTTCCACGGTTGCTGTCATAACCCAACCGGCATTGACCCTACTCTGGAACAGTGGCAGGTTCTGGCTGAGCTTTCCGTTGAAAAAGGGTGGCTGCCGCTATTCGATTTCGCTTACCAGGGCTTTGCCCGCGGCCTGGAAGAAGATGCGGAAGGTCTGCGCGCCTTTGCCGCGCTGCATAAAGAGCTCATTGTCGCCAGCTCCTACTCCAAAAACTTCGGCTTATATAATGAGCGCGTCGGCGCCTGCACCCTCGTGGCTGCCGATGCGGAAACCGTGGATCGCGCTTTTAGCCAGATGAAATCCGCCATTCGCGCTAACTACTCCAACCCACCAGCGCACGGCGCGTCCATCGTCGCGACTATCCTGAGTAATGACGCCCTGCGCGCTATCTGGGAACAGGAACTGACGGACATGCGCCAGCGTATTCAGCGTATGCGTCAACTGTTCGTGAATACCTTGCAGGAAAAAGGCGCGAACCGTGACTTCAGCTTTATTATCAAGCAGAACGGGATGTTCTCATTCAGCGGTCTGACCAAAGATCAGGTGCTGCGTCTGCGTGAAGAGTTTGGCGTTTATGCCGTGGCTTCTGGTCGCGTGAACGTGGCGGGCATGACCCCGGATAATATGGCGCCGCTGTGCGAAGCCATTGTCGCGGTACTGTAAAAAGCTGCCGACTGGCGTGACCGATAAAAAAGCCTGCACATTGCAGGCTTTTTCATTCTGCTTACCAGACCGGCATCTCATCTTGCAGGAAGGGATTATGCAGACGCTCGTACCCGAGCGTAGAGAGCGGGCCGTGGCCAGGAATAAAGGTCACATCATCGCCAAGCGGCAATAATTTACGCTTAATGGCGTCAATCAACTGGGTGTGATCGCCGCGAGGAAAATCGCTGCGCCCGACGCCACCTTTGAAAATCACATCGCCGGAGATCAGCAGTTGCGACTGTTCATCAAAGAAAACCACGTGTCCCGGCGTGTGTCCCGGACAATGTAACACCTGTAACGTCACATTCCCCACGCTGACGCGATCGCCGTCGTTCAGCCAGCGATCAGGCGTCAGCGGCTGACACTCATCCAGACCAAACATGCGGCTTTGCGCCGGCAGTCCTTGCAGCCAGAACTCATCTTCTTTTTCCGGACCGATAACAGGAACGCCGTAATGCTGCGCCAGTTCACTCGCCGCGCCGACATGATCGAGATGCCCATGCGTGAGTAAAATTTGCATCAACGTCACGCCGCTGGCGTCCACTTCCTGTTTAATTTTTTCCGCGTCGCCGCCCGGATCGACCAGCGCCGCCAGCCGGGTTTGTTCGCACCAGATTAATGAACAGTTCTGGGAGAACGCGGTGACCGGAATAATACGATAGTTCATACTGCTCCTTTGATTAAGCCTCGCTGATTACCAGTGCCGCGCCGGCCCGGTATCAATATGCACAAAGTTACTACGTGGGTAATATCCTACACCACCTGCGCGCATAGATAACGCCGCTTTGCGAATATTGCTCAGTGCCACGCCCTCAATATGAAAATCCATCGCCTGCCCTTTTGTATGGTAGCTTTTTTTCGCTACGCCGCTGCTACGGGCGCGTAATTCATTATTGGTATCAAGAGAACGGTAGCCTGAGATGAGCTGCACAGGTTTACGCGTCCCTAACAGCCCCTGAAGTCGGTAAAGTTGGTCAAACAGGCGGGGATCGATTGATCGGACTTTATTCGCGCGATAATCACGGAAAAAATGGTTTAACTTTGCTAATTCATCCTGAATGTAGGCTCTTCCATCGAAAAACTCCGCCTTGATTGACTCTCCGGTATGGAGATTGTTTAACGTCAAAATGCGCGGGCGTGGGGTCGAGAGTGTGGCAAACGCTGGCGCGGGCAGGATGGCGGCGCCGAGAGCGACACCACCAAGCGCCAGCAGCTTGCGGCGATTAGCGTCAAATTTGTCCATGATAATCAGGTCTACAGGTCAATGTTATCGTTAATACACTTCTACCTTTAAGCAGACATGATACCGGCTGGCACAGACTTCTGAACGGCCCGGTCGACTTAAAGGTTGTTGTATATGCACTTCTGGCGCACGAAAGGCACCTTAACTGCCGATAAAGCCCGCGTCAAGATGGCCCTCCCCCAGCCACAACGGGGGTCTACAGCGAAACGCCCCGTTGAAGCCAAACATTAGGACAACATATTTACCAGAACTTCTTCATTTACCTGATTAATTGTTCAACCTTTGGCACAATTTGTGCGCTGGATCGCGCTGTGAGATCGTAATTGTAAATATCTGTACGATATTGCATACGTCCATCTGCGCCGACAAATGCGGTCAGATAGTAAAGATTTACTGGAATGTTCTGCCGGATATTGACATACCGCGTGTCGCCTTGCTTCAGGGCGCCTGAGATCCGCGCATCGTTCCAGCCAGCATCCTGCAAGAGCATATTCGCCAGCTCAGAGGCCTTATTGACCCGCACGCAGCCGGAACTTAACGCCCTGGCGTCACGCTGAAAGAGAGTATGGTTAGGCGTATCGTGCAGATAGATAGCATCTGAACTCGGCATATTAAATTTATAACGCCCCAGCGAATTGTGCGCGCCTGGCGCCTGCTGGAAACGGAACGGAAGATTCGATGGCGTAATGGTGGCCCAGTCAACCTGCCACGGATCGATCGCTTCTTTGCTGTTCCAGCCGCGCATCACGGTGTAGCCATGGCGCTCCAGATAGCCTGGGTCATTCCACACCTTCGGTAAAATGTCTTTACGCGCAAGCGTGGGCGGAACGTTCCACGGCGGGTTCACCACCACATTATTCAGCGCGCTGCTCATCATCGGCGTTTTACGATCGGGACGCCCAACGATCACCCTTGAAGCCAGCACCTGGTTGCCATTCTGATAGTAGACCAGCGAATAAGCGGGAATGTTTACCATAATACCGGTAGAGAGTTCCGCCGGCAGCAGGCGTAAACGTTGGATATTCAGTGCCAGTACGCCTGCGCGTTGCGCGGGGGTCATATTAAGCCAGTTACGCGTCGCCGGGCCAATAACGCCATCCGCCCCCAGCCCTTGCCATGCCTGAAAACGCTTTACCGCCTCGACCAGCTCACGATCGTAGGCGCGTGCCGCCGGAGCCGACTTACTACGGCGGGCCGTTGGTTCGTCGACCGGCTGCGCCACCGATGTTTCGACTACCGCGGCGGAGGGGCTGACGACGGCACTATCAGCAGTGTTATCGCCGGGTAAGGCTATCTTTGGACCGCCATCCAGCATCCCCGTACGCTGTAATATTTCGCGCAGCGCAGGCACATCGTTACTCCATTGCCCCGGGCGCAGCGTCGCGGTATTGGCCAACTGCGGCCACGGGCGAGAGTCCGCCACCAGCTTCAGCAACGCGTCATGCATGGGCGCATACTGTGGATGCTGCGGCGCCAGGCTGGGGACAAACATCGGCAACTGCCCCTCTTCCAGCGCGATTTGCCACTGGTTAATCACCGAGACTGGCGGCGTCGCCAATGCGTAAGGTTTGTTGCTATATAACCAGCGCTGGCCTTTGACGGGGATATTCGCAATGAAATGGAGATAGCCCATCATGGCGTCTGACAACACAACATCGCGCGCCATACCGTTTACGGCGGGATCGGTCAACAATGCCACCCAGGCGGTAAACTGCGGCTGGAATCCGGCAATCGCCACCTCCGCCAACTGTTGCTGGAAGGCTTTCACCGCATCGCGATTATCCCACATGGGCTTCATGTCGCGCGCGGCATACAGCAATGTCAGCTGGCTCATATAGACCGGCGTATAGCCGGAAGGAAGCTGCGACTGTAAATCAGCCCGGACTTTCTCGGCTGAAACGCCCTCCGGCAGCGGCTGAATCCCGGCCATAATCGCCGTCGCGGCGGATTGCTTCTGCGGCCCAGCCTGATCCGTCGCGGCAACGGCGCTATCGCCAGGTATCATTTCAGGCTCATCGGCCTGCGCATTGAACAGTGGAGCGAATGTTACGGCCAGGCATAAACTGATTGCCGACAGACAACGACCACACATCTTGTTAAGCAACATCCCTTGCCCCCTGTTTTCGTTATCATACTCCGCATGACTGTGCTGCCCGCAGCGCGGGTCAACCGCAACCAATGCTTTTGTTTAGTATGACGAGTCAGCCTGCTCACTCGTCAGGCTTAACTCCAGTATATAAAGTTCGTTACGTTTTTGCCTAACCTAATGTAAAGAAGTTTAAAGAAAATGCACTACCCGGAGAGATTTTTCAGATAAAGAAAAAGGCGGCTTTCGCCGCCCCAGGCTAATGATAAAGCAGAACTTGTTGTGCCGGATGGCGGCGTAACCGACTTATCCGGCCTTGCCTGATAAACGAGGCGCCATCAGGCACGTCATCGTTTCTGCCGTATTTAACTCGCTTCTGAAGGCGTATCTTCCGTTTGCGTACCGGGAAGCGTTTCCGGAAGCTGCGGCGCAAAGCCACGCAGCCCGACAACATGAACATGCTCAGTATTCTGAAACACTTTACGCACCAGTTTATAGGTCGTGCCCTTCTCCGGACTGATGTTTTCCGGCGCAGCGATGATGAGCTGCATCTGCAAACGTTCGCATAGTTCAAACAGCGTGGCGATAGAGCGCGCATCCAGACGCGCCGCTTCATCGAGGAACAGCAGGCGACATGGCGAAATATCTTTCCCGCGCAGTCTGCGCGCTTCGTCTTCCCAGCTTTGCACCACCATCACCAGAATTGACATCCCGGTCCCGATAGCTTCCCCCGTTGATAGCGCGCCGGATTCCGCACGCAGCCAGCCGTCGGACCCACGGTTAACTTCAACTTCCATTTCCAGATAGTTACGGTAGTCCAGCAGCTCCTCGCCGATGGTCTGCGGCGTGCGTTGCCCCATATCGATCTGCGGATTCAGACGCTGGTACAGTTTCGCCAGAGCTTCGGAGAAGGTCAGACGATTGCTGTTAAACAGATCCTGGTGCTGCTCCTGCTGTTCTGAAAGCACATCCAGCAAGGTGGCATGCGTTTCACGCACGTTGACGTTTAACCGCACGCTATTCACCTGGCCAAACGAGACGCTTTGCAACCCCTGGTTCAGCATACGGATACGGTTCTGCTCACGCTGGATAGTCTTGCGGATGATGTTTGCCACGCTGCGGGAACTGATCGCCAGCTTTTGCTCACGCGATGTCAGCTCTTCCGTCAGACGGCTCAGCTCAATCTCCATTTGTTCAATGGCTTCAACCGGATCGTCGGTACGAATAATATCCTGACGAATACGTTCGCGCAGATGCTGGTAAACGGCCACAAAGAACTGGATTTTACGTTCCGGGCGTTTCGGATCTTCCGACAGACGCAATACGTCGCGCAGATGTTCGTTATCCGCGACGGCCAGGCGCAGCGCGCCCAACGCCTTATCCGACATGGAGCGCAGTTCATCCGCCGACAGATAAGCCAGCTCACGACGGTGCAGACGGCGTTCCACGCCATTGTCTTTCACCATCCGCATGACTGCGCACCAGCCGGCTTTCGCGGTCACAACCTGCTCGCGCATTTCATGATAATCGCGCTCCAGCTTGCGCAGCTTACGGGTCAGGTTCTCCATCTCCGCTTCGCAGAAGGTGAGCGCTTTCTCAAGCTGATTGCGACGCGAACGGTTATTGCTCAACTGGGCGTGCAGTTCATCGCGACGCTGGCGGGCACGCTCTTCCGCCCCGCTGTCGGCGCGAACGCCAATATCCTGTAATTCGCGCTGCAAATCGTTAAGCAGCTCTTTTTTCGTGTCGTAAGAGCTTTTTAGCGAGGCCAGGACCTGGCTGTACTGACTTAACTGCGCGGCATGGCTGCGCAGCGCTTCGCGGGCGCGGGTACGCTCGGCTTCCGCCTGCTCCAGCCGCTGGCGCAGCTTTTCGTTGAGATCGCTGTTGCCGCTCAGCATTTCCGCCGAGTCGGAATAGCTGAAATGCGCCCGACGTTCGACAACTTCAGCCAGAGCAAAAGCCTGCTGGCGCGCGTCGCGCTGCATTTGCTGCGACCATGCATAGTCTTCTTTTAACTGCTCAAACTGTTCCGGATCGCTTTGCAGAACGGAAACCACCGGCTCCAGTTTGGCTAACTGGTTGCCATATTGCTGCACAAATCGCGCCGCTTCCTGCGCCTCATCCAACCGTTCCTGAATTTCATCGACCCGATCGGCCAGCGTTTCATCGGCCAATAAATTCAGCCGCGGCAGCAAACGGTTAAGCGCGGAAACGCCCTCTTTCGCCTGCTCAAACTGAAGGCGCTGCTGCTGGTTGTCGCTTTCATGCGTCGCCAACGCGCGTTCCAGCTCGACGCGACGCCCGTTCAGTCGGCGAATTTCCGCTTCCGGATCGTCCTCAAAGGCAACGGAAAGGTGGCTACCGATAAAACGGCTGAACGCCTGGTGCAAACGCTGGGTTTTCTGCACGTCAAACGAGAGCGTGGCAAAGCGCTCGGAAAGCACTTCCCGTTCCGCATGGAGACTCTCAATACGGTTCTCACGCGCCGCGCGGCCAAAAATAGGCAGCGACGGAAAACGCGAATAACGCCACTGACGGTCGGCAATTTTCACGACCACCGCCTTTTCCAGCTCGTCAACGCTGAATACGCTGTCATCAAAAGACTGCGGATCGCCTTCGATCAGGTACAGATCTTCCGGGCAGTCGGTCAGACCTTCAAGCTGTTCGGCTATTTGCGATAAATCCGGTACGACGATCGCATGGCGCGACGGGCCATACAGTGCGGAAAAGTACGGCGCATCTTCAAGACTGACATCATCGTAGATTTCCGACAGCAGTACCCCGCCAAAACGCTCCGCCAGCGCATTCAAACGCTGATCTTCCGCGCCGCCCGGCTGGCTTAAACGTTCGATCTCTTCATCAACCGCATTTTTACGCGCGCCCACTTCGTCGCGTTCGACAATGGCTTCGCGCTCACGCTCCAGTAGCTGTTGCAGGTATTCGGTCACTTCCTGGCTGGACGTAAACTCCTCGCCGCACTGTTCGCTAAGCTGGTTCAGGCTATTCTGCGCCGCCAGCCAGACAGGAGCGCGTTGCATCAGATGCTGGATACGGGATTGCAGCTGTTCCTGTTCCTGACGCAAGGCCATACGCTGTTCGCTGGCTGACGACACGCTCTCAGACAAGGACGCGATGCGGGCTTCCAGCTCCTGATGCAGCGCTTCCAGTTCGTCAATATCAAAATTTTTGCCCTGTCGCTTACAGAACTCAGCCAGCAGACGTTCCGCCTCTTGCTGCTCGCGCAGCCGCTGTTCCAGTTCGCTCAGGCGCATCCGCAGCGGCTGTACCTGTTCCGCCAGATGACGCTGGTTCACGCCGTCCCGTAACAGCTCGCGCGCCACGTCCCAGGCTTCGCTACGCGCCAGCGGGCCGTTGATCGCCGCTACTAGCTGGTAAGCCTGCTCAAACTGGCTGTGCGCGGTTTGCGCCACGCTCATTTTTTGTTCCAACGACAGCAGTTTTTCCGTAGCTTCCTGCTCTTTTGCCTGGAAAGTATCCAGCCATTCGGCGGCGCTTTCCGGCGTTAGATCCGGCAGATGGCAAAGTTCTTTAGCGCGGGCGAGCGCTGATATCGCCTGGTTATACTGAATCGCGCGCGTTTGCTGTACATCCAGCGCCTGCTGGTAATCCGCAAGCTGGCTTTTGAGTTCATCGACTTCCAGCTCGGCGGCTTCGGCACGCGCTTCATTTTCGTCCTGCATTTCGGCGGCTTCCGCCACCACTTCGTTTTGTTCTTCGAGTCGAATCTGCAGCTCTTCAAGATCCGCTTCGTAGCGTTCAATTTTTTCCTGCTGGCGCAGCGCGGTTTGCACCAGATTCAGGTGATCGCTCGCCGCCTGGTAATCCGCCTCAAGAGAACCTTCGGCGCCGTTATGTTCGCCCAACTCACGGGCCATATCGACGTGCTTGTACTGCTCCGCCGCCAGTTGTTTGCGCGATGTGTACAGTTCGCGTCGAAACGCCAACGCCTGATCAAGGTGAACCCGACGCTCATTGGCGTGGCGCATATAATCTGCCGCCACATAATCGGTGGCTTCGCTGATCAAATGCTTAAACAGATCGCGATCGGATTGGGTAACACGAATCGCTTCCAGCGTGAGTCGGTTCTCGCGCAGCGCCGCTTCCATATCCTGGAATGCCTTGCGCACGCCGCTGTTTTCCGGCAATAAATAATCGCGTAGCGATCGGGTAATGGCGCTGGAGATCCCGCCGTACAGCGAGGCCTCTATCAAACGATAGAATTTACTGCGATCGGAAGCGGAGCGCAGACGACGGGCGATAATCCCTAAGTCAAACATCAGCGAATGATAATCGGTGATGGAGTTAAACTGCTTAAACTGCACGCCTTCCATCTCGTCAAGCTTGTCTTTCAGCTCAGCAAGCGACAGTACGCGCGCCTGACGTTCGTTTAATGTCTCCGTCACCAGTTGTGTCGGCTGTACCGACATCGGCAGCCCCTGGATAGCGAACGGTTTGATGTCCACTTTGCGATCGCGCCCAGCGACCTGCTGCAGACGCACGCCGACCACCACCCGCTGATGGCGGGAATTAATGGTGTCGAGCATGGAGTAACAGACGCCCGCCTTCAGCTTACCGTGCAAACCTTTATCGCGCGAACCGCTGGTGGCGCCGGCTTCCGTGGTGTTACGAAAGTGCAGTAATGTGAGATCCGGGATCAGCGCCGTGACGAACGCCGCCATCGTCGTGGATTTCCCGGCGCCGTTGCCCCCGGATAACGTCGTGACCAGTTCATCCAGGTCAAAAGTGCGGGCAAAAAAACCGTTCCAGTTAATCAGCGTTAGCGAGCGAAATTTACCGCGTTCAATCATTATTCTTCCTCTCCACTGTCCGGCTGATTCTCTTCGGTCTCATCATTAAGTTGCAGATGGTTTTCAATGGGCATCGCTTCCCCGTCGCGGATGAGACGACGCTGCGCCTCGCGAGGATCGTCGCCGGCGCGGACATCCGCGCCAAAGCGGAAGACCGATTCGGTAATGCGGAATTTGCTGCTGTCGTGGCCCATAAACCATACCATGCCCAAACGACGCAGGCGGTTCAAAGAAGAACGCACCTTTTCCTGCAGTTTCTGACGATCAACGTCAGATCCCGTCGAGCGGTTATTCACCAGCTTTAGCAGTTTGGCTTCGTCCGCAAGGGTAAGCAGCTCGTCGTATAACTCTTGCTGAGTAAAGATCCCTTCGTTGGCCAGACGCTCCGGGCTAAGATAGAGGTAGCAGAGAATTTTTCCGACCATCATATCCAGTTCGGATAACACCGAGCGCGGGATAAGCGTGGTAGAACGCGGACGCAGGTAGAAGAACCCCTCCGGCGCGCGAATCAACTCCACGTTATAACGCGCATAAAACTCTTCCAGGTATTCCTGAAAATCCATCAGAAAGGCATGATTATCCAGTTCGTCCAGCCCGATGTGGCGGCCCGAACGTAATGCGCTATCCAGCGCCGGAAATAACGGATTCGCCAGCGCCTGCGCCAGCTTAACCGGCATCACTTGTTCAATATTTGTCAATGACATGCGCCTGTACCTTGGCTCCGTAATCATTAATCGGCTGCCATTTGGCTGGCAGTCCGGTGAAATCTGCTTGCGCTACGCCAAGACGTACCGCTTGATCGATAACAATACGCGCCACGTCGAAATGACGCGCGCGCGGGTATTGCGCCAGATACTCGCGCACCACCAGCCCAAGATCCAGTGGCGTTTGTCTGGTTTTGTAGATAGCCAGCTGTTCTTCAATGATGGCCGCTAACTGCTCGCGGATCTCGTTAAACTCTTCATATTCCAGATCCGGCGGCAACTCCCCGGTGACTTCATCGTCACGCAACGCCATCTCTTCATCGCGCATATCCAGCAGACGATCGGCATTCGCGTAGGTTAGCGCCCACGGATCGTCAAAATAAGTCTGTACGGACTGGCGCAACCGCTGGGCGAAGACACGGTTTTTATCCATATCGATCGCGGTACGGATAAATTTATGCACGTGACGATCGTAGCCGATCCATAAATCAATAGACTGCTGACCCCAACTGATAATGCGGTCGAGTTTACTTTGTAAGTCAAACACCAGCCTGTCGACAAAATGCAGATCGTCGTGCGTCATCGTGGCATCCTGAATGCGCAGCAGGTTAGCCTGCAGCTTATCGCCCGCCGCCTCCAGCGTATCCTGCAACTCGCGCAGCGTACCGGACGTTTCAGAAAGCAGCAGTTCACAGCTGGAAATCGCCGCCCGCCAGTCTTTATTCAGCAGTTGTGCGATATCGTCTTTCACCTGCTGCTGCTGTTCATCCATGATGCGCTGGGTGAGATCGATACTGTCGAAAATCTCCGCCACCGAATATTTCAATGGCGCGTAAACGTTGCGATGCCAGTGGAACTCATCGCCACCCTCCGCTGCCGCATCCGCCGCGCGCTTCAATTCGCCGGCCACAATCGACAACTGCATAGAAAGACGCAGCGTAGAGAATTCGCGTTGACGAATGTAGTAATCGGTGATGCCAATCCCGAGCGGGGTTAATCGGTAAATCGCATTGCCTTCCGCCTGCTCGCTGGTAAAGCGGTTCAGCAGACGTTGACGCACCATATCGTTAATCGCGTTATTAGCGCGCACGCCGATGGTTTCGCTGGTTTGCTCAAACGCATCACTCACATGGCGGAATGCATCCACCAGCTCGCCTTCACTCATCTCGCCGTCAAGGCGTTCGCCGTTCAACGTGGCGACCGCCAGCAGAAAGGAAAGTCTGTCTACCGGCAGCGAGATGGAAAAGTCGTTTTTTCTGGCCCAGGCAACCAGTTCGGGGACTGTCTGGGAAAATTCACTCATAGGTTATCCTTGCATCTGCGGCTAGCGCCGGGCTTTTAATCGCGGTGACATGAATGTAGCGCCCAAGGCTAATATACGGCTCCTGGCGGCAATAACGCGTTTCCAGTTCGACCAGGGTCTCATAACAGTCACGCTGCTGGTGTTTTTCACGCAGATAATCATGAAACACACGCACGCCGGTTTTACCGGTAATCTGCCAGCCAATCGCCTCCAGCCACTGGTAAACCTGCGCGGGGTGGCGCGGGTAGTCAGGCGACAGCGTGCGCTTCTTGCGTTTAGGCATCCCCGCCTGCACGTAGTCAAAATTACCCGCCACCATATTGTGCATCAGCAAACCGTTAGCGTTATAGAACATCAACGACAGCGCGCCGCCAGGGCGCAATACTGACCAGAGCGTTTCTAATACGCCGACAGGATCGGCTACCCACTCCAGCACAGCATGAAACAATATCAGATCAACCGGGCTTTCCAAATGCGAAGCGACGTCCTGAGCCGGGCATTGTATAAAATGCATGTCTTTGCTCACACCTTTTGCCTCGGCCGCCTGCCGCGCGCGGGCGATCATTTCGCCAGACAGATCGCATAACGTCACCTGATGGCCGCGTTCCGCCATCTTAATCGCCGTTTGCCCTTCGCCGCCGCCGGCATCCAGCACCCGCAGTTTCCGCCCGCCAATCTCCTCCAGCACGCGATCCAGGTCTTGCCACAGAATGGCTTGCCGCAGTTGTCCTTTGGTCGTGCCGTAAATGTTACGGGAAAACTTTTCAGCAATGTCATCAAAATTGCGATCCTGCATCGGACTCTCCACAGGCTGGCTCAGGCGTTATCTGATAAAACCGCTATTTTGTCACAGCCGCGGCGAGAATGAACCTGTCTGGTGTAATATCACCGTTAATCCTCCGCTATATGGTTAAAAAAGGAACCAAAAAGGATGCTTTTTACGCTAAAGAAAGTGATTGGCGGTATGTTATTGCCGCTTCCGCTGATGTTGCTGATCATTGGCGTCGGCCTGGCGCTGCTCTGGTTTAGCCGCTTTCAGAAGATCGGAAAAGTATTTATCAGCGTAGGTTGGCTGGCGCTATTGCTATTAAGCCTGCAACCCGTCTCTGACCATTTGCTGCGTCCGATAGAAAACCGCTACCCTACCTGGCAGGGTCCGCAAAAGGTGGAATATATTGTGGTTCTCGGCGGCGGCTATACCTGGAACCCGCAGTGGGCGCCGAGCTCTAATTTAATTAACAACAGCTTGCCGCGGCTGGCGGAAGGCATCCGGCTGTGGCGCGCGAATCCGGGAGCCAAGCTGATTTTTACCGGCGGCGTAGCAAAAACCAATACGGTAAGCACGGCGGAGGTCGGTGCGCGGGTGGCGCAGTCGCTGGGCGTACCGCGTAGCGATATTATTACGCTGGATAAACCAAAAGATACGGAAGAAGAAGCCGCCGCCGTTAAGCAGGCCATCGGCGACGCCCCTTTCCTGTTGGTAACCTCCGCCTCGCATTTGCCGCGTGCGATGATTTTCTTTCAGCATGCCGGGCTGAATCCGCTTCCCGCGCCGGCGAATCAGTTGGCGATCGATTCGCCGCTCAATCCCTGGGAGCGGGCAATTCCGTCCCCGGTCTGGCTGATGCACAGCGATCGCGCTGGGTATGAAACATTAGGGCGACTTTGGCAATGGCTGAAAGGCATATCAGGCAAGCCAGGGGAGTAATGATTTCGCCGCCAGATCAAAATTGGTACGGTTAAAACGTCCGGTATTGACCAATTGCGCAACCTCGTCCCACAGCACATAGAGCCAACGCCGCCAGATGAAGGACTCCGCCACTGGCGCGCGTTGCAGATAATGCCAAAGCAATCCCTCCGCCAATGGATTATCCATCAGGCGAAACAGTTCGAACTCTCTCGGCGCCCACAGCATCAGCCCGGGGCCGACCATCGCCAGAAGCTGATCGCTACGGGCGTCTTTAAGCATACTGCGCAGGCAGAAGTTGCCATGCACCAGTACGCAGTTGTCGTTAAACCCTTCAAATAACGAAGGAAGACATTCTCTGGTACGAAACAGAATGCGTCTGTCCTGCATCGTCAGACCGGTATTGCTGAACTGATTTAGCGTCGTCCACAGCACCTCCACCCGCTGACGATACCAGGAAGGCCAGATATTCTCCTGAGTATGGTCTACGGCGCCAACGCAACCGCGGCTATCCTGCCGATGCCAGGCTAACAGCCCTTCGACAATCTGATCTTTTAGCTGTTCCCAGCGTTCCGGAGTGCGCGCCGGCGCCTCGACCGGCACACCGCGCAGTCGTTCCAGTAGCAGCACATCCGGACCAGGATGCTCTTCATGCGTCAATACGCCATAGATTACCGGCATCCTCACCGTACCGCTACGCGCCAGCATTGAGGTTTTCCATGCCAGTTGCTGCGCAACGCCGGGAGTGGTAAAACTTCGCGCCATCAGCGGCATCGGAATGCCCTGGCTGTCATATAATGACCACAATGCGGAATCCGCTTTCTCATTCACGCACTCTATACGGCTAAGTTTTTCACCCAACAAATGACTGAGTTCGGCCCGCAACTGTTCCATTCCAGATTAACCCCATTAGTGCTACTGCTTTAATAATGAGCGTCGTATGGACAGATGTCACCCGTATCAGATCAAGGGAAGAAAAGAAAAATGAGGAAAATCGTAACGGTACGAGAAAGCCGCCACTGATGAGCAGACGTGAGTATTCATCTTTGCGCTATCATACCGCGCTGTTCATGACCGTCTAAGACGATCATGAACAGGATCATGTTAACGCATTTCAGCGCGTACGCGCTCCAGGTCGTCGGCGGTGTCTACGCCCGTGCCGGGCACCGCTTTGGCGACGGCGACATGAATTTTTTCGCCGTACCACAGCACACGGAGTTGCTCCAGCATTTCAATATGTTCAAGCGGGCTGGGTTGCCAGCTCACGTAACGGCGGATAAATCCCGCGCGATAGCCATAAATGCCCAGGTGACGAAGGCAAGTATCCCCTACCGTTTCCAGACTTTTTGCAAAGCGGTCGCGATCCCAGGGAATCGTCGCCCGGGAAAAGTAGAGCGCATAGCCTTCAGCATCCAGCACGACTTTTACCGCATTCGGGTTAAACGCTTCTTCGGCGCTGTGAATCGGCACCGCCAGCGTCGCCATGCCAACCTGGCGCTGCGCCAGATTTTCCGCGACCTGGCGAATAATAACCGCCGGGATCATCGGCTCATCGCCCTGAACGTTCACAATAACGGTATCGTCGCTGAATCCGCACTTCTCTACCACTTCCGCCAACCGTTCGGTGCCGGACTGGTGATCGGCGCGCGTCATGCACACTTCGCCGCCAGCCGCTTCTACCGCACGAGCCACGTCTTCATGATCGGTGGCGACAATAATGCGTTCCGCGCCAGATTCGCGCGCCCGCTCCAGGACATGAACAATCATGGGCTTACCATTAATATCCACTAATGGTTTGCCTGGCAGTCGGGTAGATGAAAAACGGGCCGGAATGATGACGACGAAACTCATGATTTACTCTCATCAGATGTCAGGGCGCGAGCTTCATTTTCCAGCAATACAGGAATGCCGTCGCGTAACGGGAAAGCGAGATTATCCAGTTTGCAAATTAATTCTTGCTGTTCCTGGTTATACCAGAGTTTGCCGTTACATACCGGGCAGGCGATGATTTCAAGCAGACGATGATCCATAGTTCCTCCAGATGGACCGGATTGTGAATCCTTCAATATTAACATAATCAGTTATGGTGCAGGGTCTATTTCCCAGCCATGACGCATGGCGCTAAACAGGCCTGGCGGACATTGTCCCAGCGTCACGCGCGATGCCCGTTGCCAGGCAGCAAACGCGCTAATCGCCTGCCAGATTCCTTTTTGCAGACTAACGCCAGGGCGGATATCGTCCTCCAGATACAGCGAGATAACCTCAAGCACCCCCGTTTTACGGTGCATTTTGGCATCCATTCGCCCGACTAAACGGCCCTGGTATAATAGCGGCAGCACAAAATAACCGTACTGGCGCTTCGCCGCGGGCGTATAACATTCCAGCCGATAGTTAAATGCGAAGAGCTGCGCTGCCCGCTTGCGATCCCATACCACAGGATCGAAAGGCGACAGTACTGCGCTATGGGTCGCCTTTAAGGCGTTATTTAGCGCCGGTTCAAGCTGCGAAAGAAGATCGGCATGAAGCCACATCCGCCCCAACGTTTCCACCTCGACCGGAATAATCTGCTGCTGTTCCGCCCGGCTCTCCCGCCATCCCTTCAGGTCAGGACGTTTCAGGCGGTAGTAATCCGCCAGCCACTGTTCACGGAAAATCCCCAGACTGCGCGCGCTATTATCCAGCATCAGGCTTTCCGCCTGCGGCTGTGACAGTCCATCGCGTTCATCATCCCAGTGCGGCATCACACGGCGCGTTAAATCATATACACGTTGAAAATTACGCCGCTCAACAACCATGACTTTTCCGGCGGTAAATAAACCCTCAAGGTGGCGTTTATGTGGTTTCCATTCCCACCAGCCGCTGGCGCCTTTCTGCGCATGTTCAAAATCGGCAGATCGCACCGGGCCGTGCTCCTGAATATGCCGCATTAGCTGTTCTATTTCTTCCGCGTGCTCATGCATCCATGCCGCGCGATATTTCCAGCCCATCTTTTCCGGCGACAGCATACGATGGCGGATAAGTTTAAAGTCACGGCGTGGTAAGAAACAGGCCTCATGCGCCCAGTATTCCATTAACTCGCCGCGTCGCAGCGCCTCATCCAGCCAGGCCTGCGGGTACGAGCCGAGACGGCTAAACAGCACCAGATAGGGGCTACGTGCGACAACATTGATGGTATCAATTTGCAGCAACGCCATGCGTGAGATGGCGGCAAGAACATCGCCAGGCATCGCGTTACGGCGCGGCTTTTTCAATAGCCCCTGCGCAGCAAGGTGAAGACAACGGGCCTGGGAAAGAGAAAGGTACGGCAATGACATTCATGACTCCATAAATTCATCACTGCCGCTGCATTGGGGTACGCTAGCGAACCAGCGAGGTGATATGTTCAAGCAACTTATCAGGCTGCTCACCGGACAAACGCGCATCAACCGGTAAGAACCACCAGTTATCTTCGGCAAAAGCACAGCATTTCACCGCGTCTTTTTCCGTCATTACCAGGGTCTGCCCTTCACCGACCAACGCCTGAACGTCAGCAGGGGCGAGCGTTTGATGATCCGCCAGAGGGACACACTTTTGCGGATGCGCGCCACAGGCTTCCAGCGTGGCGAAAAAGCGCGGCGGATGACCGATGCCCGCCATCGCCACAATATTGCTCAGTTGCGCCACATCGCAACGCGCTCCCGTACGTAAGTTCACCGCCAGTCCAGGCGCTAGCTGCATGGGGATTTCGCCCGCCCGGGCGACGCCGCCATTCACGATAGCGGCGTCTACGGTTTTCAGGCGACTGGCGCGTTCGCGCATAGGACCGGCAGGAAGCCACCAGCCGTTGCCAAAACGGCGCACGCCGTCAATCACCACAATTTCAATATCTCGCGCGAGCCGGTAATGCTGCAACCCATCGTCGGTGATAATAATCTGCACATTATGCGCCGCCAGAATCGCTTTCACCGCCGCGGCGCGTTCAGGCGCCACCGCGACAGGCGCGCCGGTCCGTTGATAAATCAATACCGGTTCATCTCCCGCTTCTGCGGTTGTCGTCTCCGGCGTCAGGAGCAGCGGATAAGCGGCAGCTTTCCCGCCGTAGCCGCGGGAAACAACCCCCACGCGCACGCCACGCTGTTGCAGCTTTTCCACCAGCCAAATGACTACGGGGGTTTTACCGTTACCGCCAGCCGTAAGATTCCCTACCACAACCACCGGTACCGGCGCTCGCCAGGCGCGTTTAAAACCAAGCTTATAGCTCAGACGAATCGCCCCGCTCACCAGACCATACAGCCAGGAGAGCGGCAGCAGTAACCGCCATAGCGGGGATTCACCCGACCAGATACGCGCAATCATTGGCCAAATTGCATCTTATGTAGCTGGGCGTAAACGCCGTGTTGCGCCAGCAACTCGCTATGAGTGCCGCGCTCAACGATAATACCGTCTTCGACTACAACGATCTCATCTGCCTGTTCGATGGTGGAGAGACGGTGCGCAATCACCAGAGAGGTACGGTTTTTCTGCAGCTCATCCAACGCTGCCTGAATCGCACGTTCAGATTCGGTATCCAGCGCGGACGTAGCTTCATCAAGGATCAGAATCGGGCTGTCGCGCAGTAAGGCGCGGGCGATCGCGATACGCTGGCGCTGACCGCCGGAAAGCAGTACGCCGTTTTCGCCGATAATGGTATCCAGGCCATTATCCATCTTATTGATAAAGTCCATGGCATAGGCCATGCGCGCCGCCTCTTCAATCTGCTCGCGGCTGTATTCTTCCGTCCGGGCATAAGCAATGTTATTGGCGACCGTGTCGTTAAACAGATGCACGTTTTGCGAAACCAGCGCCACCTGATTACGTAGAGAGGCCAGAGTGTATTCGCGTAGATCGTGACCATCCATCAGGATGTGTCCTTCATCAATATCGTAGAAACGGGTGATCAGACTGGCGATAGTTGATTTACCCGATCCGGAACGCCCCACCAGCGCCACGGTTTTCCCGGCAGGAATTTTCAAATTGATGTTACGCAATGCCGGCACTTCACGGCCCGGGTAAGTAAACGTCACATTGCGGAATTCGAGATCGCCGGTCGCGCGGTCAATGACACGTTTACCTTCATCTTTCTCCTGTTCGCTATCCAGAATCGCAAACAACGTTTGACAAGCCGCCATCCCACGCTGGAACTGCGCGTTAACGTTTGTCAGCGATTTTAATGGACGCATCAGCGCGATCATGGAGGAGAACACCACGGTGATGGTCCCAGCCGTCAGGCTATCCATTACGCTTGGGAAGCTCGCAGCATAGAGGACAAACGCCAGCGCCAGCGAGGCAATGAGCTGAATGATAGGATCGGAAATTGACGAGGCAGAGACCATTTTCATGCCTTGCAGTCGCATCTTATTGCTGACTTTATCAAAGCGCTTAGTTTCGACTTCCTGACCGCCAAAAATCAGTACCTCTTTGTGTCCTTTCAGCATTTGTTCAGCGCTGGTAGTCACTTGTCCCATCGTGTTCTGCATATTTTTACTGATGCTGCGGAACCGCTTTGAGACAACGCGAATCGCAATCGACACAATCGGCGCTAAAACAACCAGGATGATCGACAACTGCCAGCTGTAATAGAACATCATGATAAACAATCCGATGATCGATGCCCCTTCACGCACCACGGTAATCAGCGCGCCAGATGAAGAAGAGGCAACCTGTTCTGAATCGTATGTAATACGCGACAGCAGCGTACCGGTAGACTGTTTATCAAAGAAGGCGACGGGCATTCCCATCATATGGCCAAACAGGCGACGGCGCATGGTCATTACCACCTTGCCTGACACCCATGAAATACAGTAGCTGGAGATATAGCTAGTGATGCCTCGTAATATCATCAGCCCAATAACCACCAGCGGCATCCACAGCAACACTGAGCGATCCGTTTTACCGAAACCATCATCCAGTAATGGCTTGAGGAGCGATAGCATGAAGGTATCGCTGGCTGCGTTGAGAATTAACGCTATGCCCGCCACGATCAGACCTGCTTTAAAAGGCGCTATGGTTGGCCACAGTCGGCGGAAGGTCTGCCACGTAGAGAGATCTTTATCGTTATGCATTCAAAAAACCAGCATTTGTTGAAATAGCCGCATATTCTACCCGTTATCCTCGGACACGCCAAACCACTGATGATACCAGCGAGGTAAAATTTGATCCCGTAAGCCTTGTATGCGCCAGCCCTGCGGAGAAAACAGCAGCAAAATTTGCCCCTGGTGGGGTGTATCAAACCACTGATACGCCTGCTGTCGGTAGCGCTGTTTTACCTTGCGGGACGGCAGCCGCCATGCGTTATAGCGCGATGCGGACGCCAGCGCCGCTTCACCATGTACGCGCTGAATAAATGGTAGCGACGACGACGTATTACTACCATGATGCGGCACCTGGATAAACGTCGCCGCAAGATGTCGCCAGTAACGACTTAGCATTTTTTGTTCAGCGCCCGCTTCGATATCGCCCGTGAGCAGGATGCTATGTACACCGTCATCCACTTTGACCACACAAGAACGGTTATTTCCTCGATCGGCACTTTCGCGTAACGGCCAGTGCGCCTGAAACGTTAGCCCCTGCCATTGCCACTGCTCGCCGCGAAAACAGGGCAAATGTCCCTGCCAGCCTAACGGGCTGCGAATCCACATTGACGGCCAGACCTGCTGTAGCGAACGCAGCCCGCCCCGATGATCCAGATGCTCATGACTCAAAATAACGCCCTCCGGCGTCAGATTATGCCAGCGCAACCAGGGAATAATAACCTGTTGCCCGCTGTCGCCCTCCGGCCATGCCCGACCGGTATCGTAGAGTATTACTTTATCGCCCCTGACGATCGCTATCGCCAGCCCCTGACCGACATCCAGCATATGCACCTGCCATCCGCTGGCGTTTATCGGCCGCCAGAGTGGCCAGCTCATCAACAATAACCCGCATAAACAGACCGCCGGCCAGGTACGCCAGACGTTTAATCGCCACGCGATAAGCATTAGCCAGGGCAAAAACGTCAGCCACTGCCAACGGTTATCAATATTCACCCAGCCCTGCGGTAAAGCATTCAACAGGTAAAATAGCGCGGCTAACGCGCGATCGGTCAGGTACCATACCCACTCTTCAAGAAAAAACGGCCCGGTTAAATGCAGAATCATTCCCGCCAGGATGAGCGGAATCGTCACAAATGTGACCCAGGGTACGGCAAAAAGATTCGCCAGCATTGCGGTAACGCTTATGCCATGAAAAAGCGCCACCTGGAGAGGCAAAAGCAGAAGTGTAATGCCTGCCTGTAGGTGAAGCAGGTTAAGCAACCAACGTAAGCCCCGTGGAAAATTTCCGTTTGGCGCAGGAAACCACTGATACCAGAATAACAGGCCGGCAACCGCAAATGCTGACAGCCAAAGACTTTGTGATATAACCGCCACAGGATCGGCGAAAATAATCGCGGCCAGACAGCAGCACCAGACTTGCCAGCCGCTCCACTGTCGTCCGCTTAATTTTAATCCTCCCCAGACGCTCAGCGCCGCCACCGTGCGCAGCGCAGGCGGTTGTAAGCCGGTAAGCCAGGCATAACATATCGCGCAAAGAATGCCGCCCAGCAATGGCGTCTGCCAACGAATCCATCTGACCGGCAAAAAGAATTGTCCGCCACGGATTAATCCGGCAGCCAATAACGCAGCAAAAGCGATATGCAGGCCGGAAATCGCCATCAAATGGGCAGTCCCCGTATCGCGCATAACGGCCTTCACCTCCTGCGACACCGCTCCCCGCTCCCCCATTCCCAACGCCAGAATAACCTGCTGCCACGGATAAGGCGCAAGCGTAGCGCGAAGCGAAGCAAGATAGCGCCCACGCAAGCTACACTCAGGGTTAATCGCTTTAGCCTGTAGAAAACGCCCGGTCAACGGTTGGTGCTGCGCTAGCGCGTAACGCTGGCTATCAAAACCGCCTTCGTTAAGCTGTCCGTGTACCGCTCTGACCTTCAGCGTCATCGCCCACTGCTGTCCGGCACACACTTCCGTGGGTAAGTACTGGCCATGCAGGACAATCCCTACAGCAGGAAAGAGTGGCTTTCCATGCAAATGGGTAATTCGCCCATAATGAGTGGTCATATGATCGGTGGCAGTAATGACGACTGTCGCCTCCTGCGTCGCGGCGGGCAGGACGTTTCCCGCCCAGATGGCCTGCCTGGCGGCAAATATCCCCCACATGAAAAAGAGCAAGGTTAATGCCGCGTAGCGCGCATAGTGATGGGGTATGAGGCAAAGCAAACATGCCAGACAAAACAGCACCGCGAGAATCCACGTATCAGGTAATACTGGCAATATCATGAGCGGAAGTATGCCGCATACTACGCATACGCTGACCGTCGTTATCTTCATAGACACCTCCCTGTGCGGGAAAGTGTGCAGGTTCAGGACGCCATTGTCTGGAGGGGATTTTGTGCTATACGGCGCGGATTCCAGGTTTTTTACCTGATAAATGTAAGACGCAGCAAAAAATGCGAAACGTTTTCCAGTTTTCGGTCGAATAGCGTTTGCGCCTGACGGCGTATAAATGAAAAAAGCACCCTGACGGTGCTTTTTTCGGGTTCAAGTTTTGCGTTAAAACTTAACCGTAAATATTGGCGCGATCGCGCAGTTCTTTACCCGGTTTAAAGTGAGGAACGTATTTTCCTTCCAGTTCCACTTTATCGCCGGTCTTGGGGTTACGTCCGGTACGAGGCGCGCGGTAATGCAAAGAAAAACTGCCGAAACCGCGGATTTCAATACGCTCGCCCTGCGCAAGAGTCGAGGCCATATGCTCCAGCATCTCTTTTACCGCGTCTTCAACCGCCTTAGCGGGAATGTGAGATTGCTGGGTTGCAAGTCTTTCAATCAATTCTGACTTGGTCATAATTCCTCCGGTTCCTTAAAGGCAAATTGGCTGCAGCCGTGAGATTGATTAAGGGCGGCCGTAGCCGCCCTTAGTGCTTGATTACAGGCCGAAACCTGCAATCTGTCAAGTAATCTCGTTATACTTCGGACTAAAAGACCCGAAGTTTCAGAGGATTACTCGCCTTTAGCTGCTTTGAATGCTTCAGCCATTGCGTTGTTAGAGAAGTTTGCATCTTCCTGTTTGTTAACAGTTGCGATGGCATCTTTCTCGTCAGCTTCGTCTTTCGCACGAACAGACAGGCTGATTGCGCGGTTTTTACGATCAACGCCGGTGAATTTAGCTTCAACGTCGTCGCCAACGCTCAGAACCAGAGTCGCATCTTCAACGCGGTCACGGGATGCTTCAGAAGCACGCAGGTAACCTTCAACGCCGTCAGCCAGTTCTACGGTTGCGCCTTTCGCGTCAACTGCAGTGACTTTACCGGTTACGATAGCGCCTTTCTTGTTCAGAGCAACCCAGTTGTTGAACGGATCTTCTGCGAGCTGTTTAACGCCCAGGGAGATACGTTCACGTTCTGCGTCAACCTGCAGAACAACTGCAGCGATTTCGTCGCCTTTTTTGTATTCACGAACTGCTTCTTCGCCTGCAACGTTCCAGGAGATGTCAGACAGGTGAACCAGGCCGTCGATGCCGCCGTCCAGGCCGATGAAGATACCGAAGTCAGTGATAGACTTGATTTTACCTTCAACGCGGTCGCCCTTGTTGTGGGTTTCTGCGAACTGCTGCCACGGGTTAGATTTGCACTGCTTCAACCCTAAGGAGATACGACGACGTTCTTCGTCGATATCCAGAACCATCACTTCCACTACGTCGCCAACGTTAACCACTTTGGACGGGTGGATGTTTTTGTTGGTCCAGTCCATTTCGGAAACGTGAACCAGGCCTTCAACGCCTTCTTCGATTTCAACGAAGCAGCCGTAGTCGGTCAGGTTGGTCACGCGACCGGTCAGTTTGGTACCTTCCGGATAACGTTTAGCGATAGCAACCCACGGATCTTCGCCCAGCTGTTTCAGACCCAGGGATACACGGGTACGCTCGCGGTCGAATTTCAGCACTTTCACGTTGATTTCGTCGCCAACGTTCACGATTTCGCTCGGATGCTTAACGCGTTTCCAGGCCATATCAGTGATGTGCAGCAGGCCGTCAACGCCGCCCAGATCAACGAATGCACCGTAGTCAGTGAGGTTCTTAACGATACCTTTAACTTCCATGCCTTCCTGCAGGTTTTCCAGCAGCTGATCGCGTTCTGCGCTGTTTTCGGATTCGATAACGGCACGACGAGAAACCACAACGTTGTTACGTTTCTGGTCCAGCTTGATTACTTTGAATTCAAGCTCTTTGCCTTCCAGGTGCAGAGTGTCACGCACCGGACGAACGTCTACCAGAGAACCTGGCAGGAACGCGCGAATACCGTTCAGCTCAACAGTGAAGCCACCCTTAACTTTGCCGTTGATAACACCGGTAACAGTTTCAGCATCTTCGTAAGCTTTTTCCAGCGTGATCCATGCTTCGTGACGTTTAGCTTTCTCACGAGAGAGCAGAGTTTCACCGAAGCCGTCTTCTACTGCATCCAGAGCAACGTCAACTTCGTCACCAACCTGGATTTCCAGTTCGCCCTGGGCGTTTTTGAACTGCTCAGCCGGAATGGCAGACTCAGATTTCAGACCGGCGTCAACCAGTACTACGTCTTTGTCGATAGCAACAACAACACCACGAACGATGGAACCCGGGCGGGTTTCGATTTCTTTTAAGGATTCTTCAAAGAGTTGAGCAAAAGATTCAGTCATGTTTAATCTTCAGGTTTCATATTTAACGTCCACCTGGCTCCGTGCCGGATGGGGTTGTTTAACATACCCGCTGTCAATCCTTTGCAACGGGGGTACTACAAATTCGGTCGCATTTAAGCGAGAGCCAATTTTTGGCGCGCATATTGTAACGCTTTTTCAATCACTTGCTCAATGCTTAATCGGGTAGAATCCAAAACTAATGCATCAGCAGCAGGAACTAACGGCGCTACAGCGCGATTACGATCGCGATCGTCGCGTTCCTTGATCTCGGCCAAAAGGCGTTCAAAGTTAACACTAAAGCCATTCTCCTGCAACTGTAGCATACGTCGATGCGCACGTTCCTCCGAGGAGGCGTCAAGGAAAATTTTTACCGGCGCATCCGGGAAGACCACGGTCCCCATATCGCGTCCATCGGCGATTAAACCAGGCGCTTCGCGGAATGCGCGTTGGCGGCGAAGAAGCGCTTCACGCACGCGTGGGAATGCTGCCACCTGGGATGCCGCGTTCGCGACTTCCTGCGTACGGATTTCGCCGCTAACGTCCTCGCCTTCCAGGATAACTTCCAGGTTGCCGTCCGTTGAGACGAAACGCACGTCCAGATGGGACGCCAGCGGCACCAGCGCATCTTCAGAGGCGAGATCGACATGGTGATGCAATGCCGCCAGCGCCAGTACGCGGTATATCGCGCCGGAATCCAGCAGATGCCATTGCAATGCTTCCGCCATTGCTTTGCACAAGGTGCCTTTACCTGCACCGCTTGGGCCATCAATGGTTATTACCGGGGCAATTGCCGTCATCTTTATCTCCTTAAACAGGCGTACCGTTAACGTAAACGCCGCGCATTATACGCGCCAACGCTCGCGACCGTTAACGTTGCGTGCAAAAACCAGTTTTGTCTGTAATCAGATGCGGAATAATTGCGCAATTATAGCGGGCCGGCGAGAAACCAGCCCGAAAGATGACAATGATTTACTTTTTATCTTCGGCAATTCTGTCGCGCATATGCTGCGCGCGATCGGCTGAAGCCGGGTGGGAGTCCATCAATGATTTTGCATGACCTGCGTCCATTGTGGCGAATTTATCGAATGCCGTGACTAAGCCCTGGGTGTTAATCCCGCGTTTTTTCAGCAGATCGTAAGAGAAGTCATCCGCATCCGACTCCTGACTGCGAGAAAACGCCGAATTGATGACGCCTTCCGCCAGATCGCCCAATTGAGACTGGGAAAGCTGCGCTGCGACGCCGCTGGTGGCGGAAATCGCATCGCGAGCCGCCAGCGTGGCATAAGCGGTCTGCATTGCCTTGCGAGAGTGCCCTAAAGAGACATGGCCCAGTTCATGGCCCAGTACGCCTTCAATTTCATTATCGGTCATCAGATCCATCAGGCCGGAGTATACGCGAACGCAACCGTTCGCCATCGCCCATGCGTTGATATCGCTGGTCATATAGACTTTATAGCTAACCGGCGTACCGTCAATGTTGTTACCCAGCGCTTTGGCGATTTTGCTCAGACGTTTGGTGTATTTGCTTTTCGAACCTGCCAGTTGATTCTCGCTGTCCATTTGTTTACAGGCATTATTAGATAATGCCTTAACATCCGCATCGGACAGTGTGGCGGCTTTGTAGGCTGACATGCCTGAACTGGCGATTAAATTGCCATTCACGCCATTTTTACATCCTGCCAGTAGCGTGGCGGAAATCGCCACCGCCAGTAGTAATGATTTATTTTTCATACTAATCTTCCGTTGATAACTATTATAAAAAACACATAAATCAATGTGTTAAATCATCAACAAATTAGCATTAGTCATAATTATAAAAATAGTGCGAATACGGACTCGGCGCGCCAGCCCGTCGACTGGCGCAACAGAAGACTTAGGCAGGCGTACTCATTCGCGCCAGTTGTTCGAAATAATCAGGGAACGTTTTTGCGGTACATTTAGGGTCCAGGATCGTAACTGGCGTATCGGACAGTGCGACCAGTGAGAAGCACATCGCCATACGGTGGTCGTTGTACGTGCCAATATCCGCGTGTTGGAGCTTCGCCGGCGGCGTGATACGAATATAGTCGTGCCCTTCTTCGACTTCAGCGCCCACTTTACGTAGCTCGGTCGCCATCGCGAACAGGCGATCGGTTTCTTTCACTCGCCAGTTATAAATATTGCGCAACGTCGTGGTTCCTTTCGCAAACAGCGCCGTGGTGGCAATCGTCATCGCCGCATCCGGAATATGGTTCATATCCATATCTATGGCGTGCAATTCACCGCGCGTGCAGGCAATAAAATCATCGCCCCAGGTAATGGTCGCGCCCATTTTCTCCAGCACATCGGCAAAACGAATATCGCCCTGCATACTTTTGCGGCCAATTCCGGTCACTTTTACCGTGCCGCCTTTTATCGCCCCGGCGGCGAGAAAATAGGACGCTGACGAGGCATCGCCCTCGACCAGATAGCGACCTGGAGAGTGATACTGTTGACCTCCCTTCACGACAAATTGTTGGTAGTGGTGGTTCGCTATCTCCACGCCAAAGGTTTTCATTAAATTTAGCGTGATATCGATGTAAGGTTTTGATACCAGTTCGCCTTTAACGCGAATAATTGTGTCTTCAGGGGCCAGCGGCGCCGTCATCAGCAGAGCGGTCAGGAACTGGCTGGAAACGCTACCATCAACCTCAATGTCGCCGCCGGTAAAACCGCCGCGCAGACGCAGGGGCGGATAGTTTTCCTGCTCCAGGTAATCAATATTCGCCCCGCCCTGACGCAGCGAATCGACCAGATGGCCTATCGGACGCTCTTTCATACGCGGTTCGCCGGTTAACACTATCTCATTTTGCCCCAGACATAGCGCTGCCGCTAACGGACGCATCGCGGTTCCGGCATTACCGAGAAACAGTTCCAGAGCGCCTGGCGCACGTAATGCGCCGCCATTACCCGTGATATCACAGCGGGTGCGATCGGCAGAAAGGGTGTAATTGATCCCCAACGCGCTCAAGGCATTGAGCATATGGCGGACGTCATCGCTATCCAGCAGATTCGTCAGAACGGTTTTACCACAAGCTAAAGCCGCCAGGAGCAAAGCACGGTTTGAAACACTTTTGGAGCCAGGTAAATTAATGGCGCCATCGACCCGCGCGATGGGTTGTAACGTCAGGGATTCCATGAAACTCAACTCTCAAAAAACAGAAATAAAAACCCCACAGACTGGCCGTGGGGATGAAAAAAGAAACGTATTAGCCGTGGCGACGCTCAAAATCGATCATGAAATCGGTCAGCGCTTTTACCCCTTCAATCGGCATGGCGTTATAAATAGAGGCGCGCATACCGCCAACAACACGGTGCCCTTTTAAGGCGTGCAGACCGGCGGCGAAAGACTCTTCCAGAAAGACCTTGTCCAGCGTATTGTCCGCTAACTGGAACGGAACATTCATCCGCGAACGGTTGGCCTGTGCGACATCGTTACGGTAGAAATCGCTGTTATCAATCACACCGTACAGCAACTCCGCTTTTTGCTGATTGATTTTGTGCATCGCCGCCACGCCGCCCTGCGCTTTCAACCATTTGAACACCAGACCGGAAAGATACCAGGCGAAAGTCGGCGGCGTATTAAACATCGAGTCGTTATCATTCAGGACGGTGTAGTCGAGGATGGACGGGCAGCTCTCATGCGCCTTGCCTAACAGATCCTCCCGGACGATAACCAGCGTCAGTCCTGCCGGACCGATATTCTTCTGCGCGCCAGCATAAATTACGCCATAGCGAGAGACGTCCAGCGGCGCAGACAGGATGGTAGAAGAAAAGTCCGCCGTGACGACCACCTCCGGGCCAAAATCCGGCGTTTCATCGATGGCGATGCCGTCAATGGTCTCATTCGGGCAATAGTGCAAATAAGCGGCATTATCGGAAAGCTGCCACTCGCGCATCGGTTTTACGGCACGTTTGCCGTCCACGGTGATTTTGGCGTCGATAATCTGCGGCGCACAGTATTTTTTGGCTTCTTTGATGGCGCTCGCCGCCCAGTAACCGGCATCGACATAATCCGCCGTGGTTTTATCGCCCAGCAGATTGAGCGGCACGCCAGCAAACTGCCCGCGACCGCCGCCGTGACAAAATAAGACTTTATAGTTGGAGGGGATATTAAGGAGATCGCGAAAATCCTGCTCCGCCTCTTCAGCGACCTGGATAAACTCTTTGCCTCGATGGCTAATTTCCATTACCGACGTACCAAGACCGTGCCAGTCACACAGCTCCTGTTGCGCCAGTTTAAGTACTTCCGCCGGTAGCATCGCCGGACCTGAACTAAAATTAAAGACCTGAGCCATTTCCCCTCACCACGCTGCATTGTTTCCTGCCTGACAGACATCAGGCAAACGTTATTCATGTGAATATCGGTTTTATCATTCAGTGACACGCGCCGCAATGGGTAAAACAATGCGAGGAGAAAATGCGGCATGCGTCACACAACAGAATCTTCCGGATTAACCGTATAAATCCGATATTTTCGCTGTTAAACAACGCGTTTAGCCCGGCTTGCCTTCGTCCATTCTGGATTTGCGCAGCGCGGACATAATTGCTTTTCCCCGGCGTTCATGCGTATCACTTCACTGCAACGTACGCAGGCATAGTCGCCAGCCTCCGGCGCCACGATAAAGCGTGGCGTACAGTGCTCAGGAAGAATGCTTAACCCCGGCTTAACGTCTTTATTTTCAAAGAAATAGACGCTGATTTGTCCGTTTGTCTCCAGAATGGCCAGTCTGACCTGCCCCAGTTGCTCAACGCCATTCAAGCGAAGCTCCATAAAAAACTCAAACTCCGTCATGTTCGAGCGCTGCAGTTTTTCCCACGCCAGTTCGCCGTCTTCAACAATGACCACCGACTTGCCTTCCAGCAGATCTTCCAACTTTTCACTATGCGCCATCAGCCACATGACCAGGCGATAGAGCAGCGCCAGGGTGATGAATACCACCAGAACAGGGAGCATCGGAACGTCATCATAAAACGCGACGTCGCCTGCCGCCGACCCCAATGTCAAAATGATCAGCACTTCAAAAAGCGACATTTGCCGTACGCCGCGTCGTCCTGTCACCTTTAAGAAAAGAAACACCAGAACAAAGGTGTAAAAGCTACGTAGCGCCACTTCCCCCAAAAACGCTACCGGCACGTTATCCAGCGCCATTCGTTGCAAATCAAATGCTTTCATTTTTTATGCTCTTCCTGTGAATTCCAGTGTAAAAGCATAGCCAATACTTTTATTTCCGCCGATGTCCCGGCGAGATAGCGCCCGTCACATAAAACCCGTATCATTGCGCGCTTTCCGTACGACAAAAGTGATTTTCATGACGCAAACATTTATTCCCGGCAAAGACGCCGCGCTGGAAGACTCCATCGCCCGCTTCCAGCAAAAGTTACTCGACCTCGGCTTTCACATCGAAGAGGCCTCCTGGCTGAACCCGGTGCCAAACGTCTGGTCAGTGCATATTCGCGATAAAGAGTGCGCGTTATGCTTTACCAACGGAAAAGGCGCGACCAAAAAAGCGGCGCTGGCCTCGGCGCTGGGCGAATACTTCGAGCGTCTGTCAACCAACTACTTTTTTGCTGATTTCTGGCTTGGCGAAACGATCGCCAACGGGCCATTCGTGCATTATCCGAACGAAAAGTGGTTTCCGCTGACTGAAAATGACGACGTACCGGAAGGCTTGCTTGATGCCCGTCTGCGCGCGTTTTACGATCCGGAAAATGAACTCACCGGAAGCCAGTTAATTGATCTTCAGTCCGGCAATGAAGCTCGCGGCATCTGTGGTCTGCCATTTACCCGTCAGTCCGATAACCAGACCGTGTATATTCCGATGAATATTATCGGCAACCTGTACGTCTCTAACGGAATGTCCGCCGGCAATACGCGTAATGAAGCCCGCGTTCAGGGACTGTCGGAAGTCTTCGAGCGTTATGTGAAAAATCGCATCATTGCGGAAAGTATCAGTCTGCCGGAGATTCCCGCAGAGGTGATGGCGCGTTATCCGGCGGTAATGGAGTCAATCGCCACGCTGGAAGCCGAGGGTTTCCCGATTTTCGCCTATGACGGCTCGCTGGGCGGTAAGTATCCGGTTATCTGCGTCGTGCTGTTCAACCCGGCTAACGGTACCTGCTTTGCTTCTTTTGGCGCGCATCCTGACTTTGGCGTTGCTCTGGAACGTACAGTGACCGAGCTACTCCAGGGACGCGGACTGAAAGATCTTGATGTCTTCACGCCACCAACGTTCGATGATGAAGAAGTCGCGGAGCACACTAATCTGGAGACCCACTTCATCGACTCCAGCGGCCTGATTTCCTGGGATCTGTTCAAACAGGACGCCGATTATCCGTTCACGGACTGGAGTTTTTCCGGCACTACCGAAGAAGAATTCGCCACGCTGATGGCCATCTTTGCTGCTGAAGATAAAGAAGTTTACATTGCCGATTACGAGCATCTCGGCGTATACGCCTGTCGTATTATCGTACCGGGAATGTCTGATATTTATCCTGCCGAAGATCTGTGGCTGGCCAACAACAATATGGGTAGCCATCTTCGTGAGACTCTGCTTTCGCTGCCCGGTAGCGCCTGGAATAAAGAAGATTATCTCAATCTGATTGAACAATTGGATGAAGAAGGTTTTGACGATTTCACCCGCGTGCGTGAACTGTTGGGTCTGGCGACCGGAGCGGACAATGGTTGGTATACACTGCGCGTCGGCGAATTAAAAGCAATGTTAGCGTTAGCGGGCGGCGATTTGGAGCAGGCGCTAATCTGGACAGAATGGACGATGGAGTTCAATTCGTCGGTCTTTAGTCCGGCACGCGCAAACTATTACCGTTGCCTGCAAACTCTGCTGCTCCTGTCGCAAGAAGATGCGCGTCAGCCACTGCAATATCTCAATGCTTTTATAAAAATGTATGGCGCAGAGGCTGTAGAGGCCGCCAGCGCCGCGCTTAGCGGTGAAGCGGCTTTTTATGGACTACCGGCTGTCGACCACGATCTACAAGCGTTCCCGGCGCATCAGTCCTTGTTAAAAGCGTATGATAAATTACAGCGCGCGAAAGCGGCATACTGGTCAAAATAAGGCCATATGAGTGACTTAGGGTAGGTTTACCCTCTCGGCTGCGTTATATTACGGGGCGCCTTTGCGGCCCCGTTTTATTTATTTTCGCTAAACGGCGAAAAATGTAATAACAAGGTTAAATATTGGTTGTTGATATTAAATTAATTGACATAGTGATGTTACTTTATTTGTTGATTACTCCATATTAATTAACCGTGCAGCAGGAGGAGTCAGGAAAAAATTCAACTCTATTTATAATTTTTAAAATTTATTTTTATTAGGATAATCAAAAAGTTACACCGTAATTGCATAAAAGCCATGCGACTTACGGGCCTATAAGCCAGGCGAGATATGATCTATATCAAATTCTCATCTATAATGCTTTGTTAGTATCTCGTCGCCGACTTAATAAAGAGAGAGTTAGTGTGAAAGCTGACAACCCTTTTGACCTTTTACTCCCTGCAGCAATGGCCAAAGTGGCTGAAGAAGCAGGCGTCTATAAAGCAACGAAACATCCGCTTAAGACTTTCTATCTGGCGATTACCGCCGGCGTATTCATTTCAATTGCCTTTGTTTTTTATATTACTGCGACAACCGGTACTGGCGCGATGCCTTATGGCATGGCGAAACTTATCGGGGGTATCTGTTTCTCTTTGGGACTGATTCTCTGTGTTATTTGCGGCGCTGATCTCTTCACCTCTACTGTTCTGATCGTTGTAGCTAAAGCTAGCGGTCGCATCACCTGGGGGCAACTGGCTAAAAACTGGTTAAACGTCTATTTTGGTAACCTGATTGGCGCTCTGCTTTTCGTGTTACTGATGTGGCTTTCCGGCGAGTATATGACTGCCAACGGTCAATGGGGACTTAACGTCCTGCAAACCGCCGACCACAAAATGCACCACACTTTTATTGAAGCTGTCTGCCTCGGTATTCTGGCGAACCTGATGGTTTGTCTGGCCGTGTGGATGAGCTACTCAGGTCGTAGCCTGATGGAC
Source organism: Salmonella sp. SAL00670 (assembly GCF_046552235.1). Taxonomy (NCBI): domain Bacteria; kingdom Pseudomonadati; phylum Pseudomonadota; class Gammaproteobacteria; order Enterobacterales; family Enterobacteriaceae; genus Salmonella; species Salmonella sp. SAL00670. The sequence continues at coordinate 180,808 of NZ_JBGDUO010000001.1, read as the reverse complement.
AAAGCGTTCATCATGGTACTGCCCGTCGCCATGTTTGTCGCCAGCGGTTTTGAGCACAGTATCGCAAACATGTTTATGATTCCTATGGGTATTGTAATACGCGATTTTGCTACACCGGAGTTTTGGACCGCGGTTGGTTCGTCTCCGGAAAGTTTTTCTCACCTGACCGTGATGAGCTTCATCACTGATAACCTGATTCCGGTCACGATCGGTAATATTATCGGCGGCGGTTTGTTGGTCGGGTTGACATACTGGGTCATTTACCTGCGTGGTAACGAGCATCATTAATCTGTTGATGCCCATTACACGCAGTAAATAAAAAATCCACTTAAGAAGGTAGGTGTTACATGTCCGAGCTTAATGAAAAGTTAGCCACAGCCTGGGAAGGTTTTACCAAAGGTGACTGGCAGAATGAAGTAAACGTCCGTGACTTCATTCAGAAAAACTACACTCCGTATGAGGGTGACGAGTCCTTCCTGGCTGGCGCTACTGACGCGACCACCAAGCTGTGGGACAGCGTAATGGAAGGCGTTAAACAGGAAAACCGCACTCACGCGCCTGTTGACTTTGACACCTCCGTTGCTTCCACCATCACTTCTCACGACGCTGGCTACATCAACAAAGCGCTTGAGAAAATTGTTGGTCTGCAGACTGAAGCTCCGCTGAAGCGTGCGATTATCCCGTTCGGCGGCATCAAAATGGTTGAAGGTTCCTGCAAAGCGTACAATCGCGAGCTGGACCCAATGATCAAAAAAATCTTCACCGAATACCGTAAGACTCACAACCAGGGCGTGTTCGACGTTTATACTCCGGACATCCTGCGTTGCCGTAAATCCGGCGTTCTGACCGGTCTGCCGGATGCGTATGGCCGTGGCCGTATCATCGGTGACTACCGTCGCGTAGCGCTGTACGGTATCGACTACCTGATGAAAGACAAATTCGCACAGTTTACGTCTCTGCAATCCGATCTGGAAAACGGCGTAAATCTGGAAGCGACTATCCGTCTGCGTGAAGAAATCGCTGAACAGCACCGCGCTCTGGGTCAGATCAAAGAAATGGCAGCTAAATACGGCTGCGATATCTCTGGTCCGGCGACTAACGCTCAGGAAGCAATCCAGTGGACTTACTTCGGTTACCTGGCTGCGGTTAAATCTCAGAACGGCGCAGCAATGTCCTTCGGTCGTGTATCCACCTTCCTGGATGCGTACATCGAACGTGACCTGAAAGCAGGCAAAATCACCGAGCAAGACGCACAGGAAATGATTGACCACCTGGTCATGAAACTGCGTATGGTTCGCTTCCTGCGTACTCCTGAATATGATGAACTGTTCTCCGGCGACCCGATTTGGGCAACCGAATCTATCGGCGGTATGGGCGTTGATGGCCGTACTCTGGTCACCAAAAACAGCTTCCGTTTCCTGAACACCCTGTACACCATGGGGCCGTCTCCGGAGCCGAACATCACCGTTCTGTGGTCTGAAAAACTGCCGCTGAACTTCAAGAAATTCGCCGCTAAAGTCTCCATCGACACCTCTTCTCTGCAGTACGAGAACGATGACCTGATGCGTCCGGACTTCAACAACGATGACTACGCTATCGCATGCTGCGTAAGCCCGATGATCGTTGGTAAACAAATGCAGTTCTTCGGCGCGCGTGCAAACCTGGCGAAAACCATGCTGTACGCTATCAACGGCGGCGTTGATGAAAAACTGAAAATGCAGGTTGGTCCGAAATCCGAACCGATCAAAGGCGATGTTCTGAACTTCGACGAAGTGATGGATCGCATGGATCACTTCATGGACTGGCTGGCTAAACAGTATGTCACCGCGCTGAACGTTATCCACTACATGCACGACAAGTACAGCTACGAAGCCTCTCTGATGGCGCTGCACGACCGTGACGTTATCCGCACCATGGCGTGTGGTATCGCAGGTCTGTCCGTTGCTGCTGACTCCCTGTCTGCCATCAAATATGCGAAAGTTAAACCGATTCGTGACGAAGATGGTCTGGCTATCGACTTCGAAATCGAAGGCGAATACCCGCAGTTTGGTAACAACGACGCTCGTGTAGATGACATGGCGGTTGACCTGGTAGAACGTTTCATGAAGAAAATTCAGAAACTGACCACCTACCGTGGCGCTATCCCGACACAGTCTGTTCTGACCATTACTTCTAACGTTGTGTATGGTAAGAAAACCGGTAACACCCCGGATGGTCGTCGCGCTGGCGCGCCGTTCGGACCAGGTGCTAACCCGATGCACGGTCGTGACCAGAAAGGCGCTGTCGCTTCTCTGACCTCCGTTGCTAAACTGCCATTTGCTTACGCGAAAGATGGTATTTCTTATACCTTCTCTATCGTTCCGAACGCACTGGGTAAAGACGACGAAGTTCGTAAGACTAACCTGGCAGGTCTGATGGATGGTTACTTCCACCACGAAGCGTCCATCGAAGGCGGTCAGCACCTGAACGTCAACGTCATGAACCGTGAAATGCTGCTGGACGCGATGGAACATCCGGAAAAATATCCGCAGCTGACCATCCGTGTATCTGGTTACGCAGTACGTTTTAACTCCCTGACGAAAGAACAGCAGCAGGACGTTATTACTCGTACCTTCACGCAGACCATGTAATGGGTTTGACTGAAATTACGCCATAAAAAGCGTACAAAAAAGGCTCCATATCAGTGGGGCCTTTTTAATGACTTTTTATATAAGCATATTGCGACAACTCGACTTTTCACTTATAAATAAAGTGTTATTATGTGATCTATATATTCTTCTTAGAATAGCATCAATTTCTCTTTTATTATTTTGATAATCATCATAATCCTTATTTAATACATCAGAAAACAGCATGGTGTTAGTTTCTATTAAATCAGATGACAATGACGGTTTATATGCTTGTAGCAGATAGCTAAGTGTTGGATGAACCATATCAAACAGGACTTCCCCCTCTAATTCCCAGTAACCTATTTTAAAAAATTGGGTAGTAATATTAAAAGACCCCATTTGAAGACAGCGTAGTTTATTCTTCTCCTCTTCAGTAAGAGTACCATTCCATTCAACACATTCCATTTTTCGATCTTCTCCAGATCGCATAAGCTTATAAACTTCATCCTTAACGTCATCATCCTCATTAACTGCATCTTTAAGTTTATTAGCAAATCCTTCTAATAATTCTGGATAGCGGGCAATTTTTTCTCCATACTTAATACATATTTTAAGAAACAACTCTTCTTCATCTTCTTCCATCACTTTAAAAATACAGTTTTCTGAAACATTGAGGAGACGATGCAAATTACATTTATCAATAACCTTGCCATCAATCTCAAATAAAACTTGTGTCTGATTCATATCAAAACGCATAACAAAGCGGTCTTGTTGAGATGGGTTAGCATATTCTTTTAATTGTGTAAAGGCATGTATCTTCTCCATGCCGGTTATATCAACATTAAGTTCAGCTTTATTTTCACGTTCACATCCATGGATGAGTGTATATAATACCTCCAGCACCTCTTGTTTTTTGTGTGTTCTGAAGCAGTCCTTAAATCTATCCCATACCCCCATGTATAGCGCTTCTTCTTTATCAGGACTCATCAAACGGGCTAGCCGTGAATGATTAATTTCATAGTTATGACGATTACCAAAACTTAACGTAACTGGCATAATAACTCCCTTGATTATTTACCGCGAAAGCAAGATCCAATCCGTTGCTCTCATTTTTTGATTAAAACCACACTCTATTTAAGAGATTGAATCAGCCTGGGTTTAGAAATGACATCAGATTTACACCTGATTGCGCGTTGAATGCGACGCCAGGCGCTGGACAGCGCATAACGTTCTTTGGACACATCTGAATTATGTTGAGAATTATTTTCGTTCTGACCACAACAAAACGGCGCCAACCATTCGAAAAAAGAGGCGGATCATAAACAGTAAAACCAGGGCGCTATGGATGATACACTTGCAGTATGTATTGCGGTTGAGGCGTTACGAGCTGATGAATGAGCCAGAATTTCTGGCGGTGCGAGTTATGCAGCATAGATTTGCCGTATATTTTATACTGAATAGAGGTAAAATAGCTCCATTGCAGCACATTCTGGAACAGCCACACATTCTGTAGTCCAAAATTTACGCTCGCAGTACCGCTTTTTTACAGGATGCAACCCCCTTACCAGGGTGCTCAACATGCCCGGAATGTGTCCATAAACCCCATGTTATTTAGAGCTAGCCGAAGCGATATGAGTAACTTAACCGATTGTATTACAAATGAAAGTGTTGCAGTAACTGCTGATAAAAAGCCGGTTATTGGTCGCATTCACTCCTTTGAGTCCTGTGGCACCGTTGATGGCCCAGGCATCCGCTTTATTACCTTTTTTCAGGGCTGCCTGATGCGCTGCCTGTATTGCCATAACCGCGACACATGGGATACGCATGGCGGTAAAGAAATCACCGTTGAAGACTTAATGAAAGAGGTGGTGACCTATCGGCATTTTATGAATGCTTCTGGCGGCGGCGTGACGGCATCCGGCGGCGAGGCCATTTTGCAGGCAGAATTTGTACGCGACTGGTTTCGCGCCTGTAAAAAAGAAGGTATCCACACCTGTCTCGACACCAACGGCTTTGTGCGCCGTTATGACCCGGTGATTGATGAACTGTTGGACGTTACCGATCTGGTGATGCTCGATCTCAAGCAGATGAATGATGAGATCCACCAGAATCTGGTCGGTGTCTCCAATCACCGGACGCTGGAATTCGCGCAGTATTTATCAAAGAAAAATGTGAAGGTCTGGATCCGTTACGTTGTCGTTCCCGGCTGGTCTGACGACGATGATTCCGCGCATCGCCTGGGCGAGTTTACCCGCGATATGGGTAATGTCGAAAAAATCGAACTGCTGCCCTATCATGAGCTGGGCAAACATAAATGGGTGGCAATGGGCGAAGAATATAAACTGGATGGCGTGAAGCCGCCTAAAAAAGAGACCATTGAACGTGTAAAGGGTATTCTTGAGCAGTATGGTCATAAAGTGATGTATTAATCGCCTGCTATCTTACCCGCTTTTAAACGGCTACCCATGACGGTAGCCGTTTTGCTGTCTGGATAACGCTCTTACCGCTAAAATACCCGACCCTGCCGTCAGACAGGCCTGGTTAACAATATTGCGCTTACCAGGTATCAAATGTAGAGACGTTGAGTCGCTTATCTGCTGCTGGGTTGAAGGTCTGACAACTATTGCTGCCCCCGGCGCCTGTTAATACCATGGTCTCCGCCTGGAACCCAGGCACCTGTAACCTTAAAAGGCGCTCGCCTGGCAGGAGCGCCGTGGAAAAGAACGTCGTTATGTGTTTCTACGCGCCAGCAGTGGGAAAATTAATCCCAACCCGACCAGGACAAAAGGCGTCACGATGTTCAACGTCAGCTGGAATGTCCACTCCGGTGTGAACGCCTCCATTTTGGGGAAAATACCGGTAAGGCAGGCAAACGCGGTGAAGGCAAAACACCATATTCCCACAGTTAACGCCAACGCCCGGTTGCGAATAAACACATATTCGGGTTTGTACTTTTGCGCCAGTCGAATGACAGCAATAAAGGCGACAAATACCCACAGATAGCGCAGCGGCATAACAACTGAGTTGAGATTAAGCAGCCATTTGTACAGGTTGTTCATATCGCCGATGCCAAGCGTTGGCAACATAATCAAGATAGCGACCAACACCAATGTCAGCAAATAACCGTTAACTGGCGTACCTGAAGCGTTAGTACGACATAAGCGCTGCGGGATATATTTACTGTCTGCATCACCCAGTAAGACTTTCAGTGGCGCATCAATAGAAAACACCAGCGCGGCGATTTGCCCCAGAGTATTGGCAATGGCATAAATCACCATTAATGAATTACCCATATGGTAATACTCACCCAATTTCTGGAATGCATAATATTGCCCATTGGTCATTAAATCGTCAGGTATATGCCGGGAATCAAACATCATTCCCATCGCCAACGAACCGAGGATAGCGCAGACCGCAACCATGACGGCTAAAAAGAGCATCCCCTTCGGAAATTCTTTTCCTGGATTCCGCGTCTGGTTAACGTAAGGCGAGATCTTCTCTGCCCCACCAACCGCAAAGACCAACATAGAGATGGTGGTGATATAGGTAAAATCGATATGAGGAATAAATGACTGCCAGGTGATGTTAGTGGTCGCAATTTCAACGTTTGTAATTGCTGGCGCAGTCACTGCCATCACAACATATAAAATTGACATGATAAACATGGCAATCCCGGCCACAGACCCAACAACCTTTAGCGATTTCATCCCCCGGGAAGCAACCCACATAAAGAAAACAAACAATGCCAGCGTCAGCCCCTGCAAGGCAACGACGGTATATTCTTTTATCAACGAGCCGTCGCCTTTTAAAGCCCATCCCAATGCAATGAGTATCGCCTGCGGCTTTTGCGCCAGGTAGGGAATATGCACGACCCAATAAGTCCATGCCGCAAGGTAAGCCAACCCCGGCCCCATCGTATGCTTAATCCAGGTACTGACGCCCCCTTTTCCCTCTTTGAAGGTTGAGCCCAGTTGCCCCACGATTAAGGCATAAGGAATAAAATAGAGCGCAAAAATAAACACCCAGGAGAAGACAACCACTAACCCCTGGTTAGCATAGTTATTGACAACATTGCCGAATCCCCAAACGGTAATAAACGACATCAAGGCGATGTTGTACCATCGCAACTGTTTTTCCTGCACATTCGGCATAACGCGATCCTTCGTGAACACAATGCTATTACTATAAATGAAGCGGGGGATTATGCGCGGTAAAGACGAAGAGAGAAAATAGAGGAGCGCAAAATTATAACCTTCGGCACATTTTATTTTTCAGTAAAGCAAGAAAATTATGCAGGTCAATTATTTTACGTAAAACATAAACAAAGAGTATGCAAGACTCACGTCCTGCATACGATTCAGAGAACAGTTAGATGTGGGCGACAGGATTAGGCGTCTGGCCGGCGTTACGTAACAGCATCAGCAGATAAATAAACGATACGCTGGCGATCATAATAAACAGCAGATTATCTGAATAATTCTGCATTAACATCGCAGCAAAAGACGGCCCCAACAGGCTCCCTACCGTATAACTTAACAACAGCGCCTGGTTCATTGCCACAAGCTGGTGGTGTTCGACTTTTTCACAGGCCCAGGCCATTGCAACGGGATAAAGCGTAAAACCCGCCGCCCCCAGAATAAACAGAGCTGGCGCCATCGCCGCCTGGGTTAACATGGCAATACTACCGAGTATGACAACGAATACCTGTACGCGTAACACCAGCAAGCGACCAAATTTGTCCGCCAGACGTCCCATTGGCCATTGCCCCAAAATGCCGGCGCTCACCAGCACCGCCATCCAGAAACCGATGCTGGCGTTAGCCATCCCCTGATGCTTCAGATATAACGGCATCAGGCCATATAATGAACCAAGAACAATGCCGGAAATAATACAACCATTCACGCCAAGACGCGCCTGGCGTAGCTTCAGCATGGCGCTAATAGAAGAGGAATGACGTGCCTGCGTTTGCTGATTTACAATTCGGGTAAAGAGTAGCGGCAGAATTCCCGCCAGAATCATTCCGGTCACCCAGGGAAGAACGTGCAGCAATTCACCAGATACTTTACTGACCAATAATTGTCCAAGGAAGGTCCCCATATAATAGACCATCATATAGGCAGCCAGCAGGCGCCCGCGATTATGCGAGGTTCCGCTGCACATCAACGCGCTCTCGACAACCACCCAAATCATGGCGCAGCCGATACCGGCAATAAAACGCCAGCTCATCCAGCTCCAGAACCCCACCATCACCCCCAATCCGACACAACCCGCGGCGAAGATCAGCGAGGCAAGATAATAGCTACGGTTAAACCCAATGCGTTTAATTAAATACCCGGTAAATAACGTCCCGACCAGATTGCCGGTAAAATAAGACGAGCTGACCATCCCCACCTGCCAGGTCGGAAGGTTTGCCTGAGCAAGCCACAGCGGCACAAGCGTATTCAGTACCGCAATGGCCAGAGTCAACAAAAGTAGCCCGCACAGCAAAAGCATGACGGGACGGGTATAGGTGGACATGAATAAAAACCGTGAGGAAGTTCAAATTTCATGCGCATCATGCCATCGCCAAAAACATTGTCAATCGGCTCCGCATGGGCGATCCGCAAGTTTTGAGACTATCGATTTGATTTACTTATTCTGTACGTGAATATATTGAAAGGCTAAAAATTCATCCCCTTGTTTTTATTGATCTAACCCGCAAAATCGGCGTTTTGTTCAGTCGAAAAATTTCATGGTTCCTTTAGCTTCGTTTTCTTCTCTATGGATTTATATGCGCCTTCTCCGCCCCGGTTATATTCCTTAGATTGATGGTGGCTAAAGGCGAATTCGGCCTGCACGTTCTGCAGGCCGAATGCGCGTCAACGCGTTAACTGGCTACCGCCATGCCCACGGTCATATGCAGCCCATAGAATACGCCGCGGCCAATCAATTCCCCCGCCAGCATCAGAATGAAGGCGACAGAGAGCAACGGTACCGCAGGTTGATACCCTTTTAACTGTGGCACAATCCAGCAGCACAACGCCGCCGCAAGCAGCACCATACGCCAGGCCATCAGCGAACCATAATCCGGCACCAGAGCAGACGCCTGCTGAATGGAACTGTGAATCGTCGCCAGTTCCGCGCCCTGCATGGCCACCATAATGGCAATAACCACCAGCGCCAGCACCGAAACCGCAGGCAACAGACGCATCGCCCAACCGTTCACGCCTGCGATGCGCAGCAGCAGATAACCCAGTAGCGGGCCACCCATAAAGAGCGTCAGGAAGAAGCCCAGCGGCGTCCAGACGCTATACCAGGTCGGTACTGTATCGATGCTGTTATAGACGCGTACCATCATCCAGACGAAGACGACGCCCAGTACCATCGTGATAATCAGCCAGAGTGTGCGCAGTGCCGGCGGCAGCTTTTTCAGTACCGCCAGCAGCCAGCCAATCCCGCCGACCGCAAAAAACACCGAGCCGCTGGCAATTTCATTGCTCAGTGCGGAAGCACCTACGCGGTTAAGCGAGTTAAACGCGCGCATCGGCGAGCCCAGATGCAGCATCGAGGCGATAAAGCCAATCCCCATCAGCACCCACAGACCAAACATACAGGCGATCACCCGCTGCTGCGTTTCCGCGCGCAGGTCGCCCTTCATCAGCGCCAGAGCCAGAACAATAAAACCACCGGCCACGCACTGACCAAAGACCGTGAAGATCATCAACGGCCATTCATGCCATCCACTTCCCATCTTATACCTCCTTCGGATTGGCCAGATAACCGGTGGTGTCCCCGGTCGGGCGGCTGTTGGCGTTGGGTTTAATCACAATATTCGGCTTCGTGAAATGCGCGCGCGGCAACGGCGCGACGGCAGCCAGCTCACCGTGTTTTTTGCGCAGTTCATCGATAGGACCAAAGTCCAGCGCCCGCAGCGGGCAGGATTCGACGCAAATCGGTTTCTTGCCTTCCGCCACCCGGTCATAACAGCCGTCGCACTTGGTCATATGACCTTTGGCCGCGTTGTACTGCGGCGCGCCGTACGGGCAGGCCATGTGGCAGTAGCGGCAGCCGATACAGACCTCTTCGTTCACCACCACAAAACCGTCATCGCGCTTGTGCATCGCGCCGCTCGGGCAGACTTTGGTACAGGCCGGGTCTTCGCAGTGGTTACAGGAGATGGAGAGATAGTAGGCAAAGACGTTCTGGTGCCAGACGCCGTTATCTTCCTGCCAGTCGCCACCCGCATACTCATAAATGCGGCGGAAGCTGACATCCGGGGTCAAATCTTTGTAGTCCTTGCAGGCCAGTTCGCAGGTTTTGCAACCGGTGCAACGGCTGGAATCAATAAAAAATCCATACTGGGTTGTCATCGGTTACTCCTTACGCCTTTTCAACCTGAACGAGGTTCGTATGTGACGGGTTCCCCTTCGCCAGCGGAGAAGGACGTTGGGTCGTCAGTACGTTAATACATCCGCCCTGATCCACGCGTTTTGCATCCGGGTCATACCATGCGCCTTCTCCCAGGGCGACCACGCCCGGCATCATGCGCGGCGTCACTTTAGCCTCGATGTGTACTTCGCCGCGATCGTTGAAGATGCGGACTTTATCGCCATTGTTGATACCGCGTTTCTGCGCATCCATTGGGTTAATCCACATTTCCTGGCGACAGGCGGCTTTCAGTACGTCTACGTTGCCATAAGTGGAATGCACACGCGCTTTATAGTGGAAACCCGTCAACTGCAGCGGGAATTTATCCGTTAGCGGATCGTTATAGTTTTCAAAACCTGGCGTGTAGATCGGTAATGGATCGATCACGTCGCCTTCCGGCAGCTCCCAGGTAGCGGCGATATCCGCCAACGCCTGTGAATAGATTTCAATCTTGCCCGATGGCGTTGTAAGTGGATTCGCTTGCGGATCTTCGCGGAAGTCTTTATAGGCGACATGGTGGCCTTCGGGGTCGCGCTGTTTGAAGATGCCTTGCTTACGGAACTCCTCAAAGGTGGGCAGATTCGAAATGGATTTACGCGACTGTTCGTACAGATGACGCATCCACTCTTCTTGCGTCCGTCCTTCGGTAAACTGTTGTTCCACGCCAAGACGTTTCGCCAGTTCGCTGGTCATCTCATAAATCGTCTTACACTCGAAGCGCGGTTTAATTGCCTGGTCAGTGAAGATAACGTAAGACATGTTCCCGCAGGAGGCATCCAGCGCAAAGTCCATCTGCTCAGAAGCAGTGCAATCCGGCAACAGAATATCGGCGTATTTTGCCGACGAGGTCATATGACAGTCGATAACGACGATCATTTCGCATTTCTTGTCATCCTGCAGGATTTCGTGGGTGCGGTTAATCTCAGAGTGCTGGTTAATCAAACAGTTGCCAGCATAGTTCCAGATCATTTTGATCGGCACGTCCAGCTTATCTTTACCCCGCACGCCATCACGCAGCGCCGTCATTTCCGGGCCGCGTTCAATGGCATCGGTCCACATAAACATGGAGATGCTGGTTTCAACCGGGTTTTCTAACGTGGGCATACGTTCAAATGGCAGGGCATAAGACCCTTCGCGCGCGCCGCTGTTACCGCCGTTAATCCCAACATTACCCGTCAGGATCGCCAGCATCGAGATGGCGCGCGTGGCGATTTCTCCATTAGCATGACGTTGTGGCCCCCACCCCTGGCAAATATAGGCGGGTTTAGCGCTGCCGATTTCTCGCGCCAGCTTAATAATGCGATCCGCCGGGATACCGGTAATTTGCGCCGCCCACTCCGGCGTCTTCGCGATACCGTCTTTACCCTGGCCCAGAATATAGGCTTTGTAGTGACCGTTTTTCGGCGCGCTGGCAGGCAAGGTTTTTTCGTCATAACCGACGCAATATTTATCCAGGAACGGCTGATCGACCATGTTCTCGGTGATTAAGACATATGCCAGACCATTGACCAGCGCCGCATCGGTACCTGGACGAATCGGAATCCACTCATCTTCGCGACCAGCGCCAGTGTCGGTGTAACGAGGGTCGATAATGATCATCCGCGCGTTTGATTTCTGCCGCGCCTGTTCAAGATAATAGGTTACACCGCCCCCGCTCATGCGGGTTTCGCCAGGGTTATTACCAAACAACACCACCAGCTTACTGTTTTCAATGTCGGATGGACTATTGCCATCCGCCCAGCCGCCATAGGTGTAATTCAGACCCGCTGCGATTTGCGCGGAAGAGTAATCACCGTAGTGGTTCAGATAACCGCCACAGCAGTTCATCAGACGAGCGACCAGCGTTTTTCCTGGCGGCCATGAACGTGTCAAAGTGCCGCCCAGCGTACCCGTGCCATAGTTCAGATAAATGGACTCGTTGCCATACTCTTTGATAAGACGCTGCATATTGGTGGCAATGATATCGTAGGCTTCGTCCCAGCTAATACGCTCAAATTTACCTTCGCCGCGCGCGCCGACGCGCTTCATCGGATACTTGAGCCGATCCGGGTTATAGACGCGACGACGCATAGAACGACCGCGCAGGCAGGCGCGAACCTGATGCAAGCCATCGTAATCATCGTTTCCGGTATTATCCGTTTCTACATATTTGATTTCGCCATCCACAACATGCATACGTAGCGGACAACGGCTGCCACAGTTTACCGTACAGGCGCTCCAGACGACTTTCTCGTCGGTTTTCGTCGGGCTTATCGCCTCTGCGGCGTTAGCGATGCGGGTAAATGGCAGGGTAAATGCGCTACTGGCCATCGCCAGGCCGCCTATCGCGGTGGTTTTGACTAAACCACGACGGCTCACCTCGGCTGCCAGCACGGCATCAGGGATCTTAGTTTTCATAAGGGCTCACTCTGCTGCTCACAATAAAAAAAACAATAAAACGATGTATAGAATTTTATATAGCGATAGCATCGCTATAAAGTCTGATATATATCGAAAAAGTAGAAAAATAGTGTTAAAAACTGACCTTCATTCGAAATCAGTATTACCCCTAATAGGGTAGGGATTATTGTCCGGTATCAAACTGGCATAAAAAAAGCGCCCGAAGGCGCTTTTTAGAAGAGGAGAAAGCGAGGATTAGCCGATATATTCCAGTCCGTTCATGTACGGACGTAATACTTCCGGCACTTCAATGCGGCCATCAGCCTGCTGATAGTTTTCCATCACGGCCACCAGGGTACGACCTACCGCCAGACCAGAACCATTCAGGGTATGGACCAGACGGGTCTTTTTGTCGGACTTGCTGCGACAGCGTGCCTGCATACGACGCGCCTGGAAGTCCCAGACGTTAGAGCAGGAAGAGATCTCGCGGTAGGTATTCTGCGCCGGAACCCAGACTTCGAGGTCATAGGTTTTGCAGGCGCCGAAGCCCATATCGCCAGTGCACAGAATGATTTTACGGTACGGCAGTCCCAGTAGCTGGAGCACTTTTTCCGCGTGGCCGGTCATCTCTTCCAACGCAGCCATAGAATCTTCCGGGCGAACGATCTGCACCATCTCAACTTTGTCAAACTGATGCATACGAATCAGGCCACGGGTATCACGACCATAAGAACCTGCTTCAGAACGGAAACAAGGCGTATGCGCCGTCATTTTAATCGGCAGCTGATCTTCGTCGATGATTTCATCGCGTACCAGATTGGTCAGCGGAACCTCCGCCGTCGGGATCAAAGCATAATTGCTGCTGTCTGCTTCTTCTTCCAGCGGACGGGTATGGAACAAGTCGCCTGCGAATTTCGGCAGTTGACCGGTGCCATACAGCGTGTCGTGGTTAACCAGATACGGCACGTAGTTTTCGCTATAGCCGTGCTGTTCCGTATGCAGATCCAACATGAACTGCGACAATGCGCGATGCATACGCGCAATCTGTCCTTTCATCACCACAAAACGGGAGCCGGTCAGCTTAACCGCGGCGGCAAAGTCGAGGCCGGAGTGCATTTCCCCTAAGGTGACGTGATCGCGGATTTCAAAATCAAATTCACGCGGGGTACCCCAGCGGCTGACTTCAACGTTGTCGTTTTCATCTTTACCTACCGGCACTTCATCCGCAGGCAGGTTTGGGATGGTCAGCGCGATATCGCGGATCTCCGCCAGCAAGGTATCCAGCTCGGCTTTCGCCGCATCCAGCTCTTCGCCCAGTTTATTCACTTCCAGGCGTAAAGGCTCGATATCTTCCCCGCGCGCTTTCGCCTGGCCGATGGATTTCGATCGAGAATTACGCTCCGCCTGCAGGTTTTCCGTGTTGACCTGCAAAACTTTACGACGCTCTTCAAGAGCGCGCAGCTTATCTACATCCAGCTTAAAGCCCCGGCGTGCCAGTTTTTCAGCGACTGCGTCTGGCTCATTACGCAGCAGATTGGGATCGAGCATGCTTATCCTGTGCTTATCGAATAATAAAAGGAAACGCGATCAATTGATGATCGCCTCTGATTGTATTGATGAACGTAAACCGCGTTTACGTAATAGCGACGTTTTCGCCTTACCTGACCGACGACAGCAACAACGCATCCATTGCGCTATACCCGCGGACCTCATAAGCAACGTGCTATCAGGCATAACGAGATTCATCATCAACGCCATGATACCTGGAGCATCATATTTAGAGATAACCTTACCGCAACGTTTACACTAGCGGTAGCGTTTTGTGGGGCTATTTTGATCCTGTTCAGCCAGCCAGGCGAGCTTTTCGCCAATCTTGCCTTCCAGACCACGATTTGTCGGATGATAATAGCGCGTTTGCGCGATTTCCGGCGGGAAGTACACTTCACCCGCAGCATAGGCATTGGGCTCATCGTGGGCATAGCGGTATTCCTGGCCATAGCCCATCTCTTTCATCAGTTTGGTTGGCGCATTACGCAGATGGACAGGAACGTCATAATCAGGACGTTCGCGCGCGTCGGCCAGCGCAGCCTTAAAGGCGGTATAGACGGCGTTGCTCTTCGGCGCGCAGGCGAGATAAACGATAGCCTGCGCGATCGCCCTTTCGCCTTCAGCCGGGCCGACGCGGGTGAAACAATCCCATGCGGCAATGGCGACCTGCATCGCGCGCGGATCGGCATTACCCACATCTTCCGAGGCAATCGCCAGGCAGCGACGCGCCACGTACAGCGGATCGCCTCCCGCGGTAATGATACGGGCATACCAATAGAGGGCGGCATCCGGCGCGCTGCCGCGCACTGATTTATGTAAGGCGGAAATAAGATCGTAGAAGCGATCGCCTTTATTATCAAAACGCGCGCTGCGCTCGCCGGCGATCTCGGTCAACAAGGCGGGCAATAAAACGCGTTTGCCGCTGTCATCCGCCTCCGCCATATCGGCCATCATTTCCAGCGTATTTAAGGCGCGCCGCGCGTCGCCATTGACCAGCTCAGCAATCGCTCGCCGTGTCTCATCCGGTAACACGATATCCTGATCGCCGTAACCACGCGTTTTGTCCTGCATCGCCTGGTCCAGTACTTGCTCAATATCGTCAGTGGTCAACGATTTCAGCAGATAGACCCGCGCTCGCGACAACAGCGCCGAGTTCAGCTCAAAAGAGGGATTTTCCGTGGTCGCGCCGATAAAGGTGATAGTGCCATCTTCGATATGCGGTAAAAAGGCGTCCTGTTGGCTTTTGTTAAAGCGATGCACTTCATCGACAAACAGGATGGTACGGCGTCCGGCATTACGATTCTGGCGGGCGCGCTCAATAGCTTCGCGAATCTCTTTTACCCCAGAAGTGACGGCGGAAATACGCTCGACATCGGCGCTGGCGTAGCGGGCGATCACTTCAGCGAGCGTGGTTTTCCCCGTCCCTGGCGGCCCCCATAAAATCATGGAGTGCAGATGCCCGGCCTCAATAGCGCGAGGCAACGGTTTACCTGCGGCCAGCAAATGCTGCTGGCCGATATACTGCGCTAAATTTTCCGGCCGCATTCGAGCGGCCAGCGGTTGAAACGTATTATCAGAAAAATCGAGCGACAGATTGCTCACTCATCGCCTCTACTTACGTTGGTCGTCTATCGTTACCCCTTGCGGCGGAGTAAACGTAAATTTTGACGGATCAACAGCGCCGTTTTGCTGGGATTTTAGCTGATAGGCGCTACGCTGATCGTCTTGTTCTACGGCGCTAAACTGGTGGATAGTCCCGTCGCGTCCCACATTGATGGTGAACTGTTTCAGATTGCCGTTGCTGGCTTTCGGCGTCAGCACAAAATTATCGCCATCCTGCTTAATATTATATTGCTGCCAGTCGCTGGCCTGGTTGCGGGCAATCAGCATAAACGGTGTATTTCCGGTGGCATCTTTCAACCACGTGGCGGTAGCCTGTTCTACAAACGGGTTATAGAACCATAACGTTTTGCCGTCAGAAACCAGAATACTCTCGTCAGGTTGCGTCATATGCCAGTTGAATAGATTTGGCCGCTTAACCCATAAATCACCCTGTCCCTCCTGCACCGCGGCACCGCTGCCATCGGTGACTTTTTGAGTAAAGGTGGCATGAAAGCTGCTCACTTTATCCAGACGGCTTTTCAGAGAGCTGGCGGCGTCAGCCCATACGCTGCTGGCTACAACGCTTGAAAGTAATGCACAGGCGATTGCCATTTTTTTCATCATTATTCCTCAGGTTTCGACACTCCCGACCAGGAGCTCCTTTTGCTTTCTATTCCAGGCCAAAAATCAGCATGAGGAAAGAAGAAAATACTGAATTTTGTTGCCGGATGGCAGCCTGCACAGCGCCATCCGGCTTACAGGTTTACTCAAAAGGCGGCGGAGCCAGCACTTCACGATTACCGTTATGCCCCTGAGCGCTGACAATACCCTGCGCTTCCATCTGTTCGATAATACGCGCCGCACGGTTATAGCCGATGCGGAACTGACGCTGAACGCCGGAAATGGAGGCTTTACGCTTCTGGGTGACGAAATTAACGGCCTGATCGAATAGCGCATCTAATTCTTCGCCGCCGTCAAAACCGCCACCGCCACCTTCGCTTTCGCTGTCGGAGGTAATGCCATCCACATATTGCGGACGACCGCGCGCTTTCCAGTCCTGCACCACCGCATGGACTTCCTGGTCACGCACAAACGCCCCATGGACACGTACCGGCATGGTGGAGTTTGGTCCGGAATAGAGCATGTCCCCCATTCCCAATAACGACTCAGCGCCACCCTGATCAAGAATGGTGCGGGAGTCGATCTTGCTGGATACGGTAAAAGCGATACGGGTTGGAATGTTGGCTTTAATTAAACCAGTAATCACATCGACCGACGGACGCTGCGTCGCCAGTACCAGGTGAATCCCCGCGGCGCGCGCTTTCTGCGCCAGACGCGCGATCAACTCTTCAACTTTTTTACCGACGGTCATCATCAGGTCGGCAAATTCATCAACCAGTACCACGATATACGGGAGTTTTTCCAGAACCGGATGCTGAACATCCATACTGTCGCCCGGCTTCCAGTACGGGTCCGGAATCGGACGCCCCATGCGGGCCGCTTCGGCGATTTTCTCGTTATACCCAGCCAGATTACGCACGCCGAGCGCGGACATCAGCTTATAGCGACGCTCCATCTCATTGACGCTCCAGCGTAACGCGTTAGCCGCGTCTTTCATGTCGGTAACAACTTCTGTCAGCAGATGCGGTATACCTTCATAGACCGAGAGTTCTAACATTTTCGGGTCGATCATGATAAAGCGAACGTCTTCCGGCTGCGCTTTATACAGCATACTGAGGATCATGGCGTTAACCCCGACCGACTTACCGGAACCGGTCGTACCGGCCACCAGCAGGTGAGGCATTTTCGCCAGATCCGCCACTACCGGATCGCCCGCGATATCCTTACCTAACACCACGGTAAGCGGCGACGGATTCTCGCGGAATTTGGCGTTATCCAACACTTCGCGCAGATAAACGGTTTGCCGTTTCTTGTTCGGCAATTCCAACCCTACGTAAGGTTTGCCTGGAATGACTTCCACAACGCGTACGGCTACCGTTGACAATGAGCGCGCCAGATCCCGGGAAAGGTTGGAGATACGCGCCGCTTTAACGCCCGGGGCCAGATTGAGTTCAAAGCGAGTAATGACCGGGCCTGGCGAATAGTTCACCACATCAGCTTTAATGCGGAAATCCGCCAGACGCGCTTCAACCAGACGCGCCATTTGTTCCAGCGCAAAGGTATCTACCGGTTCAACTTCGCTCGGCGGCGGCGTCAGAAGATCTAACGAAGGCAGCGGCGTCGTCGGACGCTGTAATGGACGACTGTCGCCGTTACGCATCAACAGCGGGTGGATCAGGCTGTCTTGCGGCGCTGTCGGCTGTTGCGGCTGCTGATACTGTGGCTGCGGCGCTACCGGCTGCTGCGGCTGCTGATACTGTGGCTGCGGCGCTACCGGCTGTTGCGGCTGCTGATACTGCGGCTGCGGCGCTACCGGCTGTTGCGGCTGCTGATACTGCGGCTGAGGCGCTACCGGCTGTTGCGGCTGCTGATACTGCGGCTGCGGCGCTACCGGCTGCTGCGGCTGCTGATACTGCGGCTGCGGCGCTACCGGCTGCTGCGGCTGCTGGTACTGTGGCTGAGGCTGCGGCGCTACCGGTTGCTGAACAGGCGTTGACTCGGGCATGACACCCGGCGTGAACAGCGGTTCGTGCGGACCTTCATCAACCAATACTTTCATTGGCGAGAAATCCAGATCGTCCAGTGAGAACGGCTGCGCGCCAGCGGGTTGCTCGCCGGAATAGCGCTGCTGTTGCGAAGCGGCAAACTGGCGGGCTAATTCAGCTTCCGCAGCGGTATCGTCATCTTCTGCCTGTTGAGTATCGTGCTGATACGTCTCACCATAACGATGCTGCTGCGACTGCGCAAACTGACGGGCTAACTCGTCCTGATGCATTGCATC
The DNA here is from genome assembly GCF_046552235.1 of Salmonella sp. SAL00670. NCBI lineage: Bacteria > Pseudomonadati > Pseudomonadota > Gammaproteobacteria > Enterobacterales > Enterobacteriaceae > Salmonella > Salmonella sp. SAL00670. The sequence goes on along the minus strand of NZ_JBGDUO010000001.1, from coordinate 162,361 downwards.
TATTTCTTCATCGGTTAGCTGCACGCCCGTCTCGTACTGATTGCGCTCCGCCTCGCGGGCTTTTTCTTCTGCAATCCTCTGTGACGGCAGCTTAATACCGTACGATGCCAGTTCCCGTCGGGTCGGCACGCGAACGCGGTTCGGACGCGGCAGTTGCGGACCAATCCCCTCTTTCACCTGCGGACGCGGCGCGCCGCCGGTAGCCAGACTAAATGCAGGCGCAGCGGCCGCGGCGCCTGCTGCCAGGGCGCCACTCTTAATACCTGCGTCAAGCGACGCGGCGGCGGCTACCGCTTCCACTGGCGGTATGGACGGCGCGACAGATACCGTAGGTTTGACCGGCACGTTCTCTTTTACCGGCTCCGGAATCGGTTGATACCATGCCGCCAGTTGTTCGCGCTCACGGGCGCGTTTCTCTTCCACCTCTTCAAAATAGTAAAGCGGAGGACGGGCGGGTCTGGTCTCTTCTGTGTCAGGTTCAGGCTCGGTGGCAACCGGCTGTTCGATAACCGGCGGCGGCATGTGGGAAGGTTCAGCCGCTATCGGCTCCGGCTGATAAACCGGCTCCGGCTGATGGGTCGGCTCCGGCTGCCAGTGTTGTTCGGCATCCGGCGCCTGCCATTGCGGCTGTGTTTCCTGCGGCGCAAGAGAGTCATATTCTGCTGCGGTCGCTGGCGTCGCGGCGTATTGCGGCGCGGAAGCGACAGGCACAGGTTGCTGCCACGGCGCACTTTGCGCCTCTTGCGGTTGAGCATATTGCGGATGCGGCTGATACCCCTCCGGCGCAGGCGCGATAACCGGTTCGCCGGTTTGCGGCCCCGGTACGGGCTGCCACTCCACGGTCGGTTGCGCGACAACCGGCTCAGCCCCCGGCATGGGCGGCGTTTGCATTATGGGATCGGCGGACGCTGCCCACGTCTGGGTGACGGCGGTTGCAGCCGCAGCGGCGGCGACCGGTTCGGTGACAGAATGGCCGTTTAACAGCGGATCATATTCATCATATTCCGGCTGCGTCGCACGGTTGCCCGAAAACAGAACGTCGTCCGGATCGGCAGCGACGCCGCGCGCGCTATACTGAATGTCCTCGTCATCATCCATCCGTTTGCCGGAAAAGAGCGCGGCATCGGTCTGACGGCCCCGTGGATTGCTGAATTTTTCAGCCAGTCGCTTACGACGCGCCAACGCGCCGCGCAAAATACGCGCCCGGCGAGATTCACGCTGCACGCCGTCGGTTTCTTCATCGTATTCGTCATCATACTCTTCGTCGTCAACCCACGTATCATCACGCCGGGTACGGTTGCTGGCGAAGGTCAGTATATTAAGCAGCCAGCCGCCTAATTTTTCGGCGATACTGACCCAGGACCAGCCGGTAAAGAGCGTCAGCCCGGCAGCCCAAATACAGAGAAGCATTATCGTTCCGCCGCTACTATGCAACAACGGCTGCAGCGTGGTGCTTAACAGGCTGCCAATTACGCCGCCGGAGGCGAAATACCAGATATCGTCGGCATTAATGGCCGCCAGACCGCAGGAAGTGAGAATCAGCGCCAGCACGCCGATAAGGCGTAGCGATACAGCAAAATAGTCGATGTAATCATCCGTAGACTGATGACGCCACGCAAACCAACACCCGCCGACAATAATGACAGGGATGGTGTAGGCCATTACGCCAAAAATAAAGAACAGTGTATCGGCCAGCCACGCGCCCGGCGCGCCGCCTAAATTATGGATGGGTTCATGCCAGGCGGTTTGCGACCAACTGGGGTCCGAAGGGTTAAAGCTCAACAAGGCCGCCATCAACCAGACGGCAAAAAGGGCAATAAGTATCAACAACGCTTCCAGAAGTCGGCGCCCGCTGCTTAACTTCGTCAATGTGACGTCTTTGTCTTCAGTATATTCCTGGCTCAAAAAAGGCTCTCCAGGTTCCAGGCTTTTCCCGCCCGATGCTAAAACGGACAACAGCACCGGGTTGCCCCGGCACTGTTGCTGTATGGATTAACAGGAGTGTAATCAAACTACGGCGATTTTGCACCTGTTCCGTGTTAGCGTGTCTTAATAACCAGACGATTACTCTGTTTTACCTCTTCCATCACTACGTAAGTTCGGGTGTCGTTCACACCAGGCAAGCGCAGCAACGTCTCTCCCAATAGTTTTCGATACGCTGACATATCCGGTACACGGGTTTTCAACAGGTAGTCGAAATCGCCGGAAACCAAATGACACTCCTGAATCTCTTCAAGCTTTTGCACGGCGGCATTAAACTGTTCAAACACATCCGGCGCGCCGCGATTTAAGGTAATCTCAACGAATACCAGAAGTGACGCATCCAGATAATGCGGGTTCAACAGCGCCGTATAGCCCTGGATAAACCCCTGTCGCTCCAGCCGACGCACACGCTCAAGGCAAGGTGTCGGCGAAAGTCCTACTCGTTTAGAAAGCTCGACGTTGGAAATACGCCCATCCTTTTGCAGTTCATTAAGAATGTTACGATCGATACGGTCGAGATCTTTGCCAGGGCGCTTCTTGCTATCTACCATTATTATTGTCTCTCTGTATTCCTTCCCTACTCCTGCCTGACTCTACTCACATCACTGTTCAGAGTCGCTGCCCATCACAATAGACCGAAACCCAGAGGGATTAACGGCGCGCAATGCCTGGTCTATGGTGAGAAGACCGTTGCCTCACGGCAGCTATCGACATCACGAATGGCGTCTGTCCACGCCATGCGTAGATTTCACTAGCCCGGTAAACATGGTATTTACATGCATGATTATGCAGCACATACATAACACAGTTTTTTTCTTCCTCGAATGTTTTCGCAAAACAGCAGGTGATTGTCAAAGCAAAACATCGATTTTTAGTACAACATGCCAGTTATTCATTAGAGAGGGCGGTAAACTGTCATTTCGTCACCTTATAAGTTACCGATTTTAATTAAAGTTTGTGATGATAACGTCGCTGTCGCGGTCGTTCATCGGTTCATGCTATTACACATATTGTTAACAAAATCGTTATGCTCTTTTTTTACGTCTGTAAATTCCCTACAATTCTGCTCATTGTCTGCCAACAACTATGGGGATCTCATGGGCACGACCAAACACAGTAAGCTGCTTATTCTGGGCTCAGGACCGGCGGGATATACCGCGGCGGTGTATGCCGCACGCGCAAATTTACAGCCGGTACTTATTACCGGTATGGAAAAAGGCGGTCAACTGACTACCACGACGGAAGTGGAAAACTGGCCCGGCGATCCAAACGATTTGACCGGCCCGCTGCTGATGGAACGCATGCATGAACATGCGGCAAAATTTGAAACCGAGATAATCTTTGATCACATCAACAAAGTGGATCTGCAAAATCGTCCGTTCCGTCTGACAGGTGACAGCGCAGAGTACACTTGTGATGCGTTGATCATTGCGACCGGCGCTTCCGCGCGCTATCTGGGGCTGCCATCGGAAGAAGCCTTTAAAGGGCGCGGCGTTTCCGCCTGCGCAACCTGCGACGGTTTCTTCTACCGCAATCAGAAAGTGGCGGTGATCGGCGGCGGCAACACCGCGGTTGAAGAAGCGCTTTATCTGTCCAACATCGCTTCGGAAGTGCACCTTATCCATCGCCGTGACGGTTTCCGCGCTGAAAAAATCCTCATTAAGCGCCTGATGGATAAAGTCGAAAATGGCAATATCATTCTGCACACCAACCGGACGCTGGAAGAAGTGACCGGCGATCAGATGGGCGTTACTGGTCTGCGTCTTCGCGACACGCAGCAAAGCGATAATATTGAGACGCTGGACATCGCCGGACTTTTCGTAGCCATCGGTCATAGCCCAAACACGGCGCTCTTCGAAGGCCAGCTTGAGCTGGAAAATGGTTATATCAAAGTTCAGTCCGGCACCCATGGCAACGCCACACAAACCAGCATCCCTGGCGTATTCGCGGCGGGTGACGTTATGGATCATATTTACCGTCAGGCGATCACCTCTGCAGGTACGGGCTGTATGGCGGCGCTGGATGCTGAACGCTATCTCGATGGTCTGGCCGACGCGAGTAAATAGTTTTTACAAATCAGTAACAAAAGTAAAAAAGGCGACTATAAGTCGCCTTTATTTTTGCGTCGTTGTAACATTGCCCTGCCTGAAATTCCAATAACTCACCTGCTAAGCGTGCAATGAATAAAACCCGTCAAAAAGAGCTGACCCGCTGGTTAAAACAGCAAAGCGTAATCTCCCAACGGTGGTTGAATATTTCCCGCCTGTTGGGGTTCATGAGTGGCGTATTAATTGTCGCTCAGGCCTGGATCATGGCGCGTATCCTGCAACATATGATCATGGAGAACATTCCACGGGAAGCGCTGTTGCTCCCTTTTATCCTGCTGATACTGGTCTTTGTCCTCCGCGCCTGGGTGGTGTGGTTGCGCGAGCGCGTCGGTTTTCATGCCGGACAACATATTCGCTTTGAGATCCGCCGTCAGGTGTTGGATCGTCTGCAGCAAGCCGGCCCAGCCTGGATTCAGGGCAAGCCCGCCGGTAGCTGGGCGACGCTGGTGTTGGAACAGATTGACGATATGCATGACTATTATGCGCGCTATCTGCCGCAAATGGCGCTTGCCGTTTGCGTACCGCTCTTAATCGTGGCGGCGATTTTCCCGTCAAATTGGGCGGCGGCGCTGATTCTGCTGGGCACTGCCCCGCTCATTCCCCTATTTATGGCGATGGTGGGGATGGGCGCGGCTGACGCCAACCGCCGCAATTTCCTGGCGCTTGCCCGGCTAAGCGGCCATTTTCTTGACCGTCTGCGCGGGATGGAAACGCTGCGAATTTTCGGTCGTGGAGAAGCGGAAACCGAGAGCATTCGCGCAGCATCGCAGGATTTTCGTCAGCGCACGATGGAAGTACTGCGCCTCGCCTTTTTATCTTCCGGCGTGCTGGAGTTTTTCACCTCGCTTTCTATTGCGCTGGTCGCCGTTTATTTTGGCTTCTCTTACCTGGGCGAGCTGAACTTTGGTCATTACGGTACCGGTGTGACGCTCGCCGCCGGGTTCCTCGCCTTGATCCTCGCGCCGGAGTTTTTCCAGCCGTTACGCGACCTCGGCACGTTTTACCATGCTAAGGCGCAGGCGGTTGGCGCGGCGGATAGTCTGAAGACGTTTCTGGAAACGCCCCTCGCCCACCCGGCGCGCGGCGAAGTTGAGCTGGCGGAAAACGAACCTGTAACCATTGACGCAGTCAATCTTATTATCACCTCGCCAGAAGGCAAAACGCTTGCCGGGCCGCTGAATTTCTCATTAGCGGCAGGAGAACGCGCCGTCCTGGTAGGACGCAGCGGTTCCGGTAAAAGCACTCTGTTGAATGTATTATCCGGTTTTCTCTCCTATCAGGGATCTTTGCGTATTAACGGTGTCGAGCTTCGCGATCTCTCGCCGGAATCCTGGCGCCAGCATCTCTCCTGGGTTGGGCAAAACCCGCAATTACCTGCGGCGACGCTACGCGAAAATGTATTACTGGCGCGCCCGGACGCCAGCGAGCAGGAACTTTATGCCGCGCTTGACGCCGCATGGGTAAGCGAGTTTTTACCGCTGCTGCCGCAGGGAGTAGACACCCCGCTCGGCAATCATGCCAGCAGACTTTCCGTCGGCCAGGCACAGCGTGTAGCGGTCGCCCGCGCGCTACTTAATCCCTGTCAACTGCTACTGCTGGATGAACCGGCGGCAAGCCTGGACGCTCACAGCGAGCAACGCGTCATGCAGGCGTTAAAAGCGGCGTCAAAACGCCAGACCACATTAATGGTGACGCATCAGTTGGAAGATCTCGCCGACTGGGACGCTATCTGGGTTATGCAAGATGGCGCGATTGTCGAACAAGGCAGCTATGCCGAACTCAGCGCCGCCAACGGCGCTTTTGCGACGTTATTGGCTCACCGTCAGGAGGATATTTAAATGCGCGCGCTACTCCCTTATCTGACGCTTTATAAACGCCACAAATGGATGCTAACGCTGGGAATTGCGCTGGCAATCCTGACCCTACTTGCCAGTATCGGGCTGCTGACGCTTTCCGGCTGGTTCCTGTCCGCGTCCGCTATCGCAGGCTTCGCGGGAATTTACAGTTTTAACTATATGCTCCCGGCGGCCGGCGTGCGCGGCGCGGCCATTACCCGTACCGCCGGTCGTTATTTTGAACGTCTGGTAAGTCATGACGCCACGTTCCGCGTGCTGCAACATCTGCGTATTTATACCTTCAGCAAACTTTTACCGCTCTCCCCCGCGGGTCTGGCGCGTTATCAGCAAGGTGAACTGCTGAACCGCATCGTTGCCGACGTCGACACGCTGGATCATCTCTATTTGCGCGTCATCTCCCCGCTGGTCGGCGCTTTTGTAGTGATTATGATTGTCACCCTGGGGCTTAGCGTTCTCGACGTGACGCTGGCGATCACGCTGGGCGGCATTATGCTGTTGACGCTGTTTATTATGCCGCCGGTGTTTTATCGCGCCGGCAAAAATACCGGCCAAAATCTGACGCATCTACGCGGTCAGTATCGCCAACAGCTCACGTCATGGTTACAGGGCCAGGCGGAACTCACCATTTTTGGCGCCAGCAAACGCTATCGGGCGCAAATGGAAGCCACCGAATTACAATGGCATGAGGCCCAACGCCGACAGTCTGAACTCACCGCCTTATCGCAGGCGTTAATGCTGCTGATTGGTGCGCTGGCGGTGATGTTAATGTTGTGGATGGCCTCCGGCGGCGTTGGCGGCAATACGCAGCCCGGCGCGCTCATCGCGCTGTTTGTCTTCTGCGCGCTGGCGGCTTTCGAGGCACTTGCGCCCGTTACCGGCGCATTCCAGCATCTGGGGCAGGTTATCGCCTCTGCGCTTCGTATCACTGAATTAACGGAGCAAAAACCGGAGGTGACCTTTCCGCAAGCAGAAACTCCCGCGCCGGAAAAGGTCACACTCACCCTGCGGGACGTTTCGTTTCGTTATCCCGACCAGCCGATTAATGCGCTCAATGCCCTCTCATTACAGGCTAATCCTGGCGAGCATGTCGCTATTCTGGGGCGTACCGGCTGCGGAAAATCAACGCTGTTGCAGCTACTCACCCGCGCCTGGGACCCGCAACAAGGCGAAATTCTGCTCAACGATCTTCCGCTATCCTCGCTGAGCGAATCCGCCTTACGCCGGACTATCAGCGTGGTACCGCAGCGTGTCCACCTGTTCAGCGCCACGCTGCGTGATAATTTATTACTGGCGGCGCCCAATGCCAGCGACGAAGCCCTTTCCGACATGCTGCGTCGCGTCGGCCTCGAAAATCTGCTCGAAGATAGTGGGCTTAATAGCTGGCTCGGCGAAGGCGGTCGTCTGCTATCCGGCGGCGAACTTCGTCGCCTGGCCATCGCCCGCGCGCTGTTGCACGATGCCCCGTTGATGCTGTTGGATGAGCCTACTGAGGGGCTGGATGCGACCACCGAGAGCGAAATGCTGGAATTACTTGCCGATGTGATGCGCGAGAAAACCGTCCTGATGGTGACTCACCGTTTGCGCGGCCTGGCCCGTTTTGATCAAATCATCGTAATGGACGACGGGCACATCATTGAGCGAGGCACTCATGCAGAATTGTTAGCCGGACAAGGGCGCTATTATCAGTTTAAACAACGTCTGTAAGCTATTATTGAACGATCCGACTTGCGTACTGGAGTTTCGCCGTCATGCGTCTGGTTCAGCTTTCCCGACATTCTATCGCCTTCCCTTCGCCGGAAGGCGCTTTACGCGAGCCTAACGGTTTACTGGCGCTGGGCGGCGATCTCAGCCCTGCCCGGTTGTTAATGGCCTACCAGCACGGGATTTTTCCGTGGTTTTCGCCGGGCGACCCGATTCTGTGGTGGTCGCCCGATCCTCGCGCCGTGCTGTGGCCTGAAAAGTTTCACCTCAGTCGCAGCATGAAGCGCTTTCACAACGCATCCCCTTACCGCGTGACGCTCAATTACGCTTTCGATCGGGTCATTGATGGATGCGCCAATCACCGTGACGAAGGCACCTGGATAACGCGTGGTATTGAGGAAGCCTATCGCCGATTACATGAATTGGGCCACGCGCACTCCATTGAAGTGTGGCGCGATCGGGAACTGGTCGGCGGGATGTATGGCGTCTCGCAGGGGGCGCTGTTTTGCGGCGAATCGATGTTTAGCCGCCAGGAGAATGCCTCTAAAACCGCACTGCTGGTTTTTTGCGCTGAATTTATCCGTCACGGCGGTAAACTTATTGATTGTCAGGTACTTAATAGTCATACCGCCTCGCTCGGCGCCATTGAAATTCCACGTCGTGACTACCTCGATCACCTCGCGGCCTTACGCCAACAGCCGCTGGCCTCCCGTTTTTGGGTGCCGCGGACATTATTTTTGCCCCGGAAGTGAATGTTTTCGGCACATTTTTTATTGGGGTGTTATAATTGCTGCCGCAGAATTGGTTTAGCTCATTATCCCGCAGCCCGTTGTCAGGTAACGCCCATCGTTTATTTCACCGTTCCCTTATATGTTGCGCTTATGTCGATTCATCAGGCGGTAGTATCAGGGAAAAGGTGTATAACGCGGCGTTGTCGTGTGTCGCGGAATCATGTGCTAAACCTGGTTTGCTGTGTTTTAAACGCACAAATCTTTACTTATCAAAAGAAGTTCGGCATTATCTTGCCGGTTCAAATTATGGTAGTGATACCCCAGAGGATTAGATGGCCAAAGAAGACAATATTGAAATGCAAGGTACCGTTCTCGAAACGTTACCTAATACCATGTTCCGCGTAGAGTTAGAAAACGGTCACGTGGTTACTGCACACATCTCCGGTAAAATGCGTAAGAACTACATCCGCATCCTGACGGGCGACAAAGTGACCGTTGAGCTGACCCCGTACGACCTGAGCAAAGGCCGCATTGTCTTCCGTAGTCGCTAATTGTCTCCTCACGCCCTGAAGGGCGGCTGGATAAAAGGTCGGTTTAACCGGCCTTTTTTGCGTCCATTAAGTCGATGAATGACGAGCAGGTTACTCTTCCACCATCCGCGCATACTCTTCCGTCAAAAAATCGACCAACGCACGTACGGAAGGTAATAGCCCTCGCCGGGATGGGAACACAGCATGAATAACCTCCCGCCGGGGCTCCCACTCTTCCAGCACCGCGACCAGTTCACCGGCGGCCAGTTGTTCTTTCACCATTAAGACAGGTAGCTGCACAAGCCCCACGCCCGCCATCGCCGCCTCGCGTAGCGCCAACATGTCGGTGGTAATCATACGCGGGGTAAAATGGACTTCCGCACGTGCGCCCTGCGGGCCATAAAGTTCCCAGCGGTGAATATGCTTGCCGGATGCAAGACTTAGCCCTGGCCAATGGCTCAACTCCGCCGGCGCGGAAGGGATTCCCATCCGTGCGATAAGATCCGGGCTGGCAAACAGGCGATGCCCTCTGTCAGCCAGGACGCGCATCACCAGGTCGCTATCTTCAAACGGGCGCGGCCTGACGCGAATCGCCACATCCACCCCCTCCCCTACGACGTCCACCCGACGATTGGTCGCTTCAAGCTGTAGCGAAACATCAGGATAACGCGCCATAAATTTCGCCAGCATTGGGCCGATGTGTACATGCAGCAGCGTCACCGGGCAGGTCAGCTTCACGATACCGCGAGGCTCTACCTGCAATGCGGCAATGGCATCCTGCGCCGCCTGAGCTTCCACCAGCATCGCTTTACAGTGCTCATAGAATGTTTGCCCCACTTCGGTAACGTTAAACTGCCGGGTAGTTCGCTGAATCAATCGCACGCCCAGCCGTTCCTCCAGTTGCGCAATACGCCGGCTCAGTTTTGATTTTGGTTCATCAAGCGCACGCCCCGCCGCGGCAAACCCACCCTCTTCGACCACATGCACAAACCACGCAAAATCATTGAGATCCGTTTTTATCATTACATTGTCCTATTAATGGAACGGTATGAGCCATTTTAGCCACTACCGAACCTTTTGTCATGAATATAAGCTTATTCACATCAAGACAACGCCACTGAGGAGAACACCATGAAACAGATTACAGGCGTCTATACCGCACCTCGCCCGCACTGGGTTGGCGATGGATTTCCGGTTCGTTCACTCTTTTCTTATCAGTCACATGCGCAGCAGTTGAGTCCCTTCCTGCTGCTGGATTATGCCGGGCCGCACACCTTTACGCCGGGTAATGAAAAACGCGGCGTTGGGGAGCATCCACACCGCGGTTTCGAGACCGTGACGATTGTTTATAGTGGCGAAGTCGAGCATCGGGACTCTACCGGTCGCGGCGGCGTTATCGGCCCGGGCGACGTTCAGTGGATGACCGCAGGCGCAGGCATTTTGCATGAAGAGTTCCATTCCGACGCGTTTACCCGTCGGGGCGGCGAACTGGAAATGGTGCAGTTGTGGGTTAACCTTCCAATGAAGGACAAAATGACCACCCCGGGTTATCAAAGCATTACCCACGATGTTATCCCGACCGTTACGTTACCGGATGACGCCGGAGTCGTGCGGGTCATTGCAGGGCGTTATGAAGAGACAAAAGGCCCGGCGCACACTTTCTCGCCGCTCAATGTCTGGGATATGCGCCTGCAACGCAATCGCCAGCTTACATTGGCACAGCCGGAAGGATGGAGCACCGCGCTGGTGGTACTGAAAGGCAATATCACGGTGAACGGCACGACGCCGGTCAACGAAGCGCAACTGGTGGTATTGAGCCAGCAAGGGAAAACGCTGCACCTTGAGGCCAGCAGCGACGCCAGCGTATTGCTGTTATCAGGCGAGCCGCTGAATGAACCGATTGTGGGTTACGGCCCATTTGTTATGAACACGAAACAAGAGATCGCAGAAGCAGTCCGCGATTTCAACTCCGGCCGTTTTGGCCAAATCTGAAAACATGAAGGAGAACACGATGTCAAGTCCTGCTAATTTTAATGGTTTGCGCCCGGTAATTGATGTTAACGATTCCGTGATGCTTTTAATCGATCATCAAAGCGGTCTTTTCCAGACCGTAGGCGATATGCCAATGCCGGAATTACGCGCTCGCGCCGCGGCGTTGGCGAAGATGGCGACGTTAGCGAAAATGCCGGTCATTACCACGGCATCCGTACCGCAAGGTCCGAACGGCCCGCTGATCCCGGAGATCCACGCTAATGCGCCACATGCGCAGTACATTGCGCGCAAAGGTGAAATTAACGCCTGGGATAACGAAGATTTCGTTAAGGCGGTAAAAGCGACGGGTCGTAAGACGCTGATCATTGCCGGGACGATTACCAGCGTGTGTATGGCATTCCCGGCCATTAGCGCGGTAGCGGAAGGTTATAAGGTATTTGCCGTGATCGACGCATCCGGCACCTACAGTAAGATGGCGCAGGAGATCACCCTGGCGCGTATCGTACAGGCTGGCGTCGTACCGATGGATACTGCCGCAGTCGCCTCTGAGCTGCAAGGCACCTGGAACCGTGAAGACGCCGCCGCGTGGGCCGACGTTTATACTCAGGTATTCCCGGCCTATCAACTGCTGATCGAAAGCTACAGCAAAGCGCAGGATGTGGTGAAAAACAACGAAATGTTGGATTCACAGCGTTAATTTGCCTCCCCGCGCCAGTTTGGGCGGGGATTATGTCTATTGCATGAGCAAACGACAGTGAATATGTAAATTCTGCTTGACCGTTTTAGCGCAACTCCCTATAGTAGCGCCCCGTTGCCCCCCAAGTGGTCAGGCAGCAATACAATATGGTGAGGTGTCCGAGTGGCTGAAGGAGCACGCCTGGAAAGTGTGTATACGGCAACGTATCGGGGGTTCGAATCCCCCCCTCACCGCCATATTCAAGAAAGAGCTCGTACGAAAGTACGGGCTTTTTTTTCACATAAAGCCACCCTACAGGGGGGGTGAGAACACCCGACCGGGGTTCGACAACTGGCGCAGCCAGTTGGACAGACGACGAGCTTGCGAGGAGACTGCCCGAAGGGCGAGCGCAGCGAGTCAATCCCCCCCTCACCGCCATATTCAAGAAAGAGCTCGTACGAAAGTACGGGCTTTTGTATCTAAACTTCTTGTTTTTACTGTGATTTTCCTGATGAAAGGTTTGTTTTTGGACCTTTGGTTGCTACACCAAACTTACTATAGATTGTGTAAAACAGCCCCACTCCCCTACCTGAAACGCTTTAGAAAAGTTTGCATAAGTATCTCTCGGTAGTAAAAAAGCACCGAGTTCCTCTGTCTGATGCTGCTGTTGATTTGTTAAAAGATTTACCACGATTAAAAGATAACAATCATGTATTCCCTGCCCCTCGCGCTGAAACACTTTCTGATATGTCGTTATTGGCTGTATTGAAACGAATGGGATATACCAACTTAACGCAACATGGCTTCCGTTCTACTTTCCGTGAGTGGGCTGGTGAAACAACGGGCTATCAACGTGAGGTTATTGAACATGCGTTGGCGCACCAGTTGGCAGATAAGGCTGAAGCAGCGTATCAGCGTGGGATGTTATGGCCTAAACGGGTGGCGTTGATGGATGATTGGACGGGGTATAACACTGCCAACAGCTAAGCTACCTGTACGAAAGCATTATCGTTGATAACAACGTAGAAAGTGTGATGCTAATAGCATTCGCTTTCGAAAATGTGATAAGTAATAATTTCATACTGAACTATTTCTTATATAATTATTATCATAATTTGCAAATTACATAACCCACTCAAGGAGAGGTTATGCCCGGACTGATAGGCTACTGGAAGCAACTTCCCACCAAAGATGAATATATTAAAAAACACAATATGAGCAAAATATCCTGCTACAGTTGTGGTCACGAGAAATTCAGCGATGTTGGTTTGATACAGGTATGGGATAATCACAGAAGAATTCTTTGTGCTAAGTGTAAGACTACTCTTTTCAGAGAAGAGGATTAGTTTTTTTGGCATTGGTAACAGCGGCTTCAGCATCCCTTTTCACGCAGCGGGTCGGGCTTTTTTTTCGCATTACCCCCCGTCGATTACCGGATGATGACGCAATTTACAAGCGCCTTATCCGCCTACCGCGAGCACAACACCATCAGGATAACTATTAGCCGGCATAAAAAAACCGGGCGCTAAGGCCCGGTTTGTACGGCAGTGAAACGAAGATTAATGCGCGGCTTCCGGCTTGTGCTTTTGCGCACTCTGGAAGCCATACGTCAACGCATTTTTCTCTTTATCCAGCGCGACGGTGACCTGTCCGCCGTCAACCAGCGATCCAAACAGCAACTCATTGGCCAGCGGTTTTTTCAGGTTATCCTGAATCACACGCGCCATTGGTCGTGCGCCCATCGCCCGGTCATAGCCCTTTTCCGCCAGCCAGTCGCGCGCTTCCTGACTGACCTCCAGGGAGACGCCTTTCTGATCCAACTGAGCCTGCAACTCGACGATAAACTTATCGACAACCTGATGAATCACCTCGCCAGACAGATGATCGAACCAAATAATGTTGTCGAGACGGTTACGGAACTCCGGCGTAAACACTTTCTTGATCTCGCCCATCGCATCGGTACTGTTGTCCTGATGAATAAGACCAATAGATTTACGTTCGGTTTCTCGCACGCCGGCGTTGGTGGTCATCACCAGCACCACGTTGCGGAAATCCGCCTTACGGCCGTTGTTATCGGTCAGCGTACCGTTATCCATCACCTGCAGCAGCAGGTTAAAGACATCCGGGTGCGCTTTTTCGATCTCATCCAGCAGCAGCACCGCATGAGGATGCTTAATCACCGCATCCGTCAGCAGCCCGCCCTGGTCGAAACCGACGTATCCCGGAGGCGCGCCGATCAAACGGCTCACCGTATGACGTTCCATATATTCGGACATATCGAAGCGCAACAGCTCAATACCCAGCGCTTTTGAAAGCTGTACCGTAACTTCAGTTTTCCCTACGCCAGTTGGCCCGGCGAACAAGAATGAGCCGACAGGTTTATGCTCATGGCCCAGACCCGCACGACTCATCTTAATAGCTTCGGTCAGCGCCTCAATCGCGTTATCCTGGCCGAAGACCAGCATTTTCAGACGATCGCCCAGGTTCTTCAGCGTATCGCGATCGCTCTGCGAGACGCTCTTTTCAGGAATTCGCGCAATTCGCGCCACTACGGACTCAATATCCGCCACGTTGACCGTTTTCTTACGTTTGCTCACCGGCATCAGACGCGCCCGAGCGCCCGCTTCGTCAATCACGTCAATGGCTTTATCCGGCAGATGGCGGTCATTGATATATTTTACCGCCAGCTCGACCGCCGCACGCACCGCTTTCGCGGTATAACGCACGTCGTGGTGCGCTTCGTACTTAGGTTTCAAGCCGTTGATAATTTGCACCGTCTCTTCCACCGAAGGCTCGGTAATATCAATTTTCTGGAAACGGCGCGCTAATGCGCGGTCTTTCTCAAAAATATTGCTGAATTCCTGATAGGTCGTTGAGCCGATCACCCGGATCTTGCCGCTGGAAAGCAGCGGTTTAATCAGATTTGCCGCATCCACCTGTCCGCCCGACGCCGCGCCAGCGCCGATAATGGTATGGATTTCATCGATAAACAGGATGCTGTTGGTATCCTGCTCAAGCTGTTTCAGCAACGCCTTAAACCGTTTTTCAAAATCGCCGCGGTATTTGGTGCCCGCCAGCAGCGAACCGATATCCAGCGAGTAAATGGTGCAATCGGCCATCACTTCCGGCACATCGCCCTGCACGATACGCCAGGCCAGCCCTTCGGCAATCGCCGTTTTGCCGACGCCGGATTCCCCTACCAGCAACGGGTTATTTTTACGGCGACGACACAAGACCTGGATCGCGCGTTCAAGTTCTTTTTCACGACCAATCAGCGGATCGATGCCGCCCACGCGAGCAAGTTGGTTAAGATTCGTCGTGAAGTTTTCCATACGTTCCTCCCCGCCAGCTTGTTCGTCGCCAGTTGGCTGATTGCCGAGATCGGAAGATTGGCTCGGTTCGTCTTTTCGCGTCCCGTGAGAAATAAAGTTCACGATATCCAGACGGCTCACTTCATGCTTGCGCAGCAGATAAGCCGCCTGTGATTCCTGTTCGCTAAAGATAGCCACCAGCACATTCGCGCCAGTCACTTCACTACGCCCGGAAGACTGAACATGGAAGACGGCACGTTGCAGGACACGCTGGAAACTTAACGTCGGCTGCGTATCACGCTCTTCTTCACTGGCAGGCAGTACGGGTGTGGTTTGTTCAATGAAGGCTTCGAGTTCCTGACGGAGCGCCACCAGATCCACGGAGCATGCTTCCAGCGCTTCGCGAGCCGATGGGTTGCTGAGCAGCGCCAGCAACAGATGCTCGACGGTCATAAACTCATGACGGTGCTCGCGCGCTCTGGCGAAAGCCATGTTTAAACTGAGTTCCAGTTCTTGATTGAGCATAGGCACCTCCCCCAATTTTTATACCTGCATTCAGGCTTTTTCCAGCGTACACAGCAACGGATGCTCGTTCTCCCTTGCATACTTGTTCACCATCGCCACTTTAGTTTCCGCCACCTCGGCGGTAAACACGCCGCAGATAGCTTTGCCTTGATAGTGAACTGCAAGCATCAATTGCGTTGCACGTTCTACATCATAAGAAAAGAATTTTTGTAACACGTCAATAACAAACTCCATCGGAGTGTAGTCATCATTGACTAATATCACTTTATACATAGATGGCGGTTTTAGCGCGTCGCGCACGCTATCTTCCACCAACTGGTCAAAATCCAGCCAATCGTTCGTCTTACCCATTGTCAGTCGTCATTATCGGTTACGGTTGTCGGCAGGAAAATCTGCCGCTGACCAGAGTCTATGCACACAATCAATCTACCTCAATTGATAGATAACTAACATCTATCAGTACCATCCGCGACATCTGTCACATTCCCGGCAATAGCGTTAACTGCTTCAAATTTTTGATTCATTTTTACCCGATCCCCCCTGCCTGATGCTTGACGCCTCGCCTGATTTCTCTAAATTGTAATGTCGAGAGTTGGTGAGGTTTTGAACAGCCCCCACTCCGTCACCGGTTCATTCCATCTTACTTATATAAGATTTACGAAGGATGTCGAAGCATGGAAACGGGTACTGTAAAGTGGTTCAACAATGCCAAAGGGTTTGGTTTCATCTGCCCTGAAGGCGGCGGCGAGGATATTTTCGCCCATTATTCCACCATTCAAATGGATGGTTACAGAACGCTTAAAGCCGGACAGTCTGTCCGGTTTGATGTCCACCAGGGGCCAAAAGGCAATCACGCCAGCGTCATCGTGCCCATCGAAGCAGAGGCCGTTGCATAGCTCCTCTGTCTCATTGTGTACATCCAGGAGGCAAAATGCCAGCCCGATCGGCTGGCATTTTTATTTAACGCCAGTGCCTGGTGGCGACACTGTTGCATCTTATCAGGCCGACAAATGACGTCAGCAAGATTACTCCCTTGCCAGCGCATCCACCGGGTCCAGTCGCGCCGCGTTTCTCGCCGGTAGCCAGCCAAACAGTATCCCGGTAAACGTCGAACATAAAAACGCGCTCGCCAGCGCAGTCAGTGAAAAACCGATCTCCCAGCCGGGCAGGAAAAGCTGTAGCATAAATGCGATGAACATCGACAAGCTAATCCCCAGCGCTCCACCAACCAGGCAAACCAGCACCGCTTCAATAAGAAACTGCTGTAGCACATCGCTGGCGCGCGCGCCTACCGCCATACGGATGCCGATTTCACGCGTTCGCTCGGTGACGGAAACCAGCATAATATTCATAACACCGATGCCGCCGACAACCAGCGAAATGACGGCCACCAGCGTCAGAAATAACTGAAGAGTATAGGTGGTTTTTTCAGCCGTTTTCAGGACGCTGTCCATATTCCAGGTGAAGAAGTCTTTTTTACCGTGGCGTAAGGTGAGCAGGCGGGTAAGCTGCTGTTCAGCCTGATCGCTATCAACGCCATCTTTCACACGAACGGTGATCGAGTTAAGCCATGACTGACCCATTATGCGATCTGACATCGTGCTATAGGGCAACCAAATTTGCAACAGATTGCTATTGCCGTACATGGACGGTTTCTCTTCCGCCACGCCAATAACAATAACCGGCATATTACCCACCAGCACCACTTCCCCTACGACATTCGCTTTATTTGGAAATAGCTGGCGTCGCGTGTTGGCATCCAGCACCACCACCTGCGCGCGATCCTGTTGCTGTACAGCATTGAAGGTGTTCCCCTCCCTAAAGGACATGCCGTAAACGTTAAAATAATCGCCACTGACGCCATTAGCATTTACGGCAATATCAATATTGCCATAGCGAAGACGTAAGCTCTTTGAAACGCTGGGCGTCGCAGAGTTAACCCACGGCTGTTTCTGAATAGCGACCAGATCGTCATATTTCAGCGCCTGTCGATACTGCGGGTTGTCGTCGCCGAAATCTTTGCCTGGATGAATATCAATCGTATTAGTGCCCATAGCGCGGATATCCGCCAGTACCATCTGTTTTGCGGCGTCGCCGACCACCACAATCGACACCACCGACGCAATACCGATAATAATTCCCAGCATGGTCAGTAAAGTACGCATTTTGTTAGCGGCCATCGCTAACCACGCCATTGACAGCGCTTCGCGAAAGCTGCTGGCAAATTGCCGCCAGCCGGGAGCCGTATTAACTACGGCAGCGTCAACGCCCTGTTCGCGTTTCTTTTCCTGCGCGGGCGGATTATGGACAATCTTGCCATCGTGAATTTCAATAATCCGCTCCGCCTGGGCGGCAATCAGCGGATCGTGCGTCACAATGATCACCGTATGTCCGCGATCGCGCAGTTGGCGCAAAATCGCCATCACCTCTTCGCCGGAATGGCTATCCAGCGCGCCGGTCGGCTCATCTGCCAGAATCACCTGTCCGCCGTTCATCAGAGCGCGGGCAATACTGACACGCTGCTGCTGTCCGCCAGAAAGCTGTGAAGGTGGGTAATCGACGCGATCGCTTAATCCCAGCCGCAAAAGCAACTCTCTGGCGCGCGCCTGGCGTTTTTTGCGTTCAATGCCGGCGTAGACGGCGGGGATTTCAACATTTTGCGCTGCCGTTAAATGCGACAACAGATGGTAGCGCTGAAAGATAAAGCCAAAATGCTCACGCCGCAGCTGCGCCAGCGCGTCCGGGTCCAGCGTCGAGACGTCCCGCCCCGCCACCCGATAAGTGCCGCTGGTCGGTTTATCCAGGCACCCGAGGATATTCATCAGCGTTGATTTTCCAGAACCGGAAACGCCGACGATCGCCACCATCTCCCCGGCGTGGATTTGCAGGGAGATATCTTTCAACACCGCCACCTGCTCTTCTCCGGAGGGGTAGCTGCGACTCACATTGCGCAGTTCAAGCAATGCCGTCATGGCGTCGCTCCTGGCCTGCTCTCACCGATGATCACCTCATCGCCCGCTTCCAGACCTTTAACCACTTCTACGTCTGTATCGTTACGCTCGCCAATGACCACTTCGCGCTCACGTTTTTCACCGTTACGCAACAGCGCCACTTTATAACGATTGCCGCCCACCGGTTCGCCAAGCGCGGCGAGAGGAATAATCAGCACATTTTTGACATCCATGAGTTGAATATAAACCTGTGCGGTCATATCAAGACGCAAGATTCTTTTGGGATTCGGCACTTCAAACCGGGCGTAATAAAAAATAGCGTCGTTGATCTTTTCCGGCGTCGGCAGAATATCTTTTAAAACGCCTTCATAGCGCGTTTGCGGATCGCCTGCAATGGTGAACCATGCTTTCTGCCCCGCCCGAAGATGGATCACGTCCGCTTCCGAGACCTGCGCTTTTACCAGCATGGTGCTCATATCCGCCAGCGTCAGAATATTGGGCGCCTGCTGAGCTGCAATCACCGTTTGTCCTTGCAGGGTAGTGATTTGCGTCACTTCCCCCGCCATGGGGGCAACAATACGGGTATATTCCAGGTTGGTTTTCGCGGTGTCCAACGAGGCCCGATTACGTTTGATCTGGGCATCTATGGTGCCAATACGCGCCTGTTTAACCGCCATCTCCGTCGCCGCGGTATCCAGATCCTGTTGCGATACCGCCTGAGTCTTAGCTAACTGCTGCTGGCGCGCCAGCGTAACCCGCGCCAGCTTTAACTCAGCGGCTGCCTGCTGACGCTCCGCGTTCAGCTCCATCAGGGTGGCCTCGACCTCTTTTATCTGGTTCTCCGCCTGATCTGGGTCAATCACGCCGAGTAGCTGATCTTTTTTAACGTTATCGCCAATGGAGACCAGCAGCGTTTTCAACTGGCCGCTCACCTGCGCGCCGACATCCACTTTACGCAACGCGTCCAGTTTTCCAGTCGCCAGTACACTCTGTTCAAGATCGCCTGGCCGCACGATTAATGTCTGATAAGTTGGCAGCGGGGCATTTATCATTCGCCAGCCAGCCATCCCCCCCACTAAAAGAATTAAAATAATGACCAGATAACGCTTTTTAAATTTCTTTCCCTTAGCACGCATAGAAACCCTGACGGCAAAATTTTAACCAGAAAGTAAACCGTATCTAAACAAACCTGACGCAATAAAGATAGCGCCGGCTGTATTGACGATTGGTTAATGTTTCCTGTGGTTCAATCTCGACAATCTTATGTCGCGGATTACGATCATGACACAGCTTACAGATAATACCTGGTACACTTCAGATTACATCTCTCCTTTACAATTATTTATTCGTCTGACGCGCGGGCAATTACAGCCAGGAAAATTCTGGCGTAAAGCCAGCTTTCGTCGCAAGTTTTTAATCCGCTCATTAGTCATGCCGCGTGCGACCAGCCAATTACTGACCAATCTCACCCAATGGCCGGAGTTAAATACGTTACTTGCTCGTCAGCCGCGTTTGCCTATTCGGCTACATCGTCCTTATATGGCTGTAAATATTAAACGCGATTTCGCCTTAGATGCGCTGTGTTTTCATTATCAACAGATGCGCCAACTTTTATCGCGGGAACAACAAGTTAGCTATTTAAGTCAGTATGGCCTGAATCTTGCTAAATTTGAAACTAAAACCGGCGAGTTGTTTCAACTTGATTTAGTCAGTCTGGTCTCACTGGATAAAGAAGGTGAAAGCACTATTGTTGTTCGCGACGCACAGTTACGTATTCTGGCAGAGATCACATTTACCCTGTGTCGCTTTAACCAACAACGCACACTATTTATCGGCGGATTACAGGGCGCGGCAAACGACGTCCCTCACGAAATTATCCAGCAGGCGACCAAAGCCTGCCATGGTCTTTTTCCCAAACGCATCGTGATGGAGGCTCTCTGTCAGTTTGCGCAAGTCTTTCAGGCAGAAAAGATTATAGCTGTGAGTAACGATGCGCACGTTTACCGTAGCTGGCGATACATGGATAAAAAGACGCAAATGCATGCCGACTATGACGCGTTTTGGGAATCGTTAGGCGGTGAAAGAATTAAAGGGAATTACTATACGCTGCCGCTGGCGATCGCCCGAAAAAGCGAAGCGGAGATCGCCAGTAAAAAACGGGCCGAGTATCGCCGCCGCTATGCATTACTCGATAGCGTCGTCGAACAGGTTCCGGCCACATTCAAACATTAATCCGCCCGGCCCCGCGCCAGCCAAACCACGCGCGAGAACATCTTTCTGAACAGCGGCGGCACGGCGTCAATTCCCCGCCGCCCGGCTTCCATCGCGACTTCAATCGCCAAATCCGGCTTTGACGAGCGGTGGATAGCTTTAGTGATAATTTTCCGGGTATTCATCGGCACATTAGGCGGAAGCTGCGCAACCCGGTGAAAAACATCGGCAAAGCCCTGACGATACATAAAATGTTCCATATCCAGCGCAGGCAGCGCCGTGAGATGTTCGCGTTCTTCTTCCCGATCGTTATTAAGCAGACTGCGGACCGTCGCGGCATATTTTTTCCCCGCTTCGTCGCCATCCACCAAGACATGCCACTCGATTCCCATACGGCGGGCGAACTTCACCAGCGGTTTCAGGCCAGACTGAGCAAACTCAATGACTTTAATACCCTCCGCATCAAAATGATGTCCACACTGACGCGCCAGCTCATTAATAACCCAGGTTTCCGTCTCGCCTTCCACCAGTAGCCAGCAACGCGCAAACAGCGACGACGCGCGATTAAAGCGGATATGAAAGGCGATACGCCGTCCATCTTCCGCGCTTAACCCGCCCGGGCCCAGACGCCAGGCGGCGACGCGGGAAGATTCGCGCACCAGCCGTACGACATGTTCCACCGGCGTTAGCGAAAGCAGTTCGCCTGAGTTGGTTGTCGCTATCCGCTGTAGCGGTAACAGATTGAGCAATTGCCAGGCGACTGAAAGCATAATGGGATGTAAACGGGTTTCCGGATCTTCCACCAGCAGTAATGGTCGCGCGTCTTTATGTAACCGCAGCGTCCCTTTCGCCTGTAACAGCGTGGAGAAAAGCCCCAGCAGGATCACCCGATGCGACCGGCTGCCCGGTTTGTCGATCATCCGATTAATAATATCCAGATAGCGCCAGCTACGCTGCTCATTTTGCGAACGTCGGCGCATGAGTCGGTGACGCGCCTGTCCTGCGCCCTGCTCTGAGAAATAGTGTTCAAGCAGTTGCACCATCGCGGACAGTCCCTGACGAATCTGCCCGTCGGTTAAATTTTGCGGCCGGGTCGCCAGCTCACGCGCCAGAAAATCCAGCTGTCGGGCCGTGACTTCAACATCCGGCACATTGGGCACCGTACCGTTGCGAATACGTCGCATAAAGCGCGCATCGCGCAAACGTAGCACTGGCATCAAACGAACCAGGTGGCGCACCTGATCGTTAATATTTTCCACCGGCAATGGCTGCCCATCGCTATTGAGAAAACTGCGCAGCGTCATCACGCTGCCATCGGCGCCGCATTCGCCCTCTAGCCGATAAAAAATACGGTGAAAATCATCCTCGCAAGGCGACCAGCATGCTTCCAGCGCTCGATAACGACGTACCCGATGCCGCCCTGGCTGCGTTTCGCGAAAAGTCAGAATAATATGCAGGTGATGCTCGCGTCCTTTTATGTCGCCAGGCGGAAACCAGAAATCCTCACGGACAAAATGGTAGAGATCGAGTTCCGGCGACAATAACAGAGTCAGCGCATCCAGCAGGCTGGATTTTCCCCAGGCGTTTTCCCCAATCAGCACGTTGTTTTGCTCCAGCATCAACGACAGTCGGTTGATACCGCGAAATCCTACTATTTCAACGCGTTCGAGAATCATGCTTCCTCCAGAAAAACGTCATCACTCCATAAAATTCACCGCAGTATAACGGCAAATGCGTCCGCCTGGCGTGATATTCCCCCCCTTTGCCTGGGGCAAATGTCTGATAAATGTACGGCTGACGGTGTCGCTTTACTGATAGTCTGGAATTCGGTAGTGTCATGTACGCTATTCAAACAATAAAAAAGGGCCCGGCTGTTCATGTTTTCAGGACTTTTAATCATTCTGGTTCCACTGATTGTGGGCTATCTCATTCCACTGCGACATAAAGCCGCATTACAACTCATTAACCGGCTACTGAGCTGGATCGTGTACCTTATTCTCTTTTTTATGGGAATAAGTCTGGCGTTTTTGGATAACCTCGCCAGTAATCTGGTGGCGATTTTTCATTATTCCGCCGTCAGTATTACGATTATTTTATTGTGTAATATCGCCGCCTTATTGTGGCTGGAACGTATCCTCCCGTGGCGTCACCATCATCAGCAGGAAAAACTGCCTTCGCGTATTGCCATGGCGCTGGAGTCGCTGCAACTGTGCGGCGTAGTGGTATTGGGGTTTGTCATCGGCCTGAGCGGACTCTCTGTTTTACAGCACGCCACCGAAGCCAGTGAATATACCCTGATCTTTTTATTGTTCCTGGTGGGGATTCAGCTACGAAATAGCGGCATGACCTTAAAGCAAATTGTGCTTAACCGCCGGGGAATGATGGTCGCGGTCGTTGTCGTGGCAAGCTCATTACTGGGCGGCGTGATTAATGCGTTTATCCTGGACTTACCGCTAAAAACCGCCATGGCGATGGCGTCAGGTTTCGGCTGGTACTCTCTTTCCGGTATTTTGCTGACGGAGTCGTTTGGACCGGTTATCGGCAGCGCGGCATTTTTTAACGATCTGGCCCGCGAGCTCTTAGCCATTATGCTTATTCCCGGTCTGGTTCGCCGCAGCCGTTCAACGGCGTTGGGCCTGTGCGGAGCGACCTCAATGGACTTTACGTTGCCGGTATTACAGCGCTCCGGCGGCGTAGAGATTGTTCCGGCGGCTATCGTACATGGCTTTATCCTCAGCCTGCTGGTCCCCCTCTTAATGGCGTTCTTCTCGGCCTGATACCTCTTTGGCGGTAGGCATCTGCCGCCAAAATTGCGCTAAATCAATCTCCTTGCACATTATGGCAGAAATCCCTTTTATCCCTTTGTTCACAGGCATAACCTTAAACATGTATATTAAATATAACTTTAAAAGGTGTGACCATGTTTTGTGTGCAATGTGAACAAACCATCCGTACACCAGCCGGAAACGGCTGCTCCTACGCGCAGGGAATGTGCGGTAAAACAGCTGAAACGTCCGATCTGCAGGATCTGCTGATTGCGGCTTTACAAGGTTTGTCTGCCTGGGCGGTGAAGGCCCGTGAATATGGCATCATTAATCACGACGTTGATAACTTTGCGCCGCGCGCGTTTTTCTCCACGCTGACCAACGTTAACTTCGACTCTCCGCGTATCGTCGGCTACGCCCGTGAAGCGATTGCCTTGCGTGAAGCGTTGAAAGCGCAGTGCCTGAGCGTGGATGCTAATGCGCATTGCGACAATCCGATGGCCGATCTGCAACTGGTCAGCGACGATCTGGGCGAACTGCAACGTCAGGCGGCGGAATTTACCCCGAATAAAGACAAAGCCGCCATTGGCGAGAACATCCTCGGCCTGCGTCTGCTGTGCCTGTACGGTCTGAAAGGCGCGGCGGCGTATATGGAACACGCGCACGTTCTCGGTCAATACGACAACGACATTTACGCGCAGTACCACAAAATCATGGCCTGGCTGGGCACCTGGCCTGCTGACATGAACGCGCTGCTGGAGTGCGCAATGGAAATCGGCCAGATGAACTTCAAAGTGATGAGCATTCTGGATGCCGGTGAAACCACCAAATACGGTCACCCAACGCCGACTCAGGTCAACGTCAAAGCGACTGAAGGCAAGTGCATTCTGATCTCCGGTCACGATCTGAAAGATCTCTACAACCTGCTGGAGCAGACCGAAGGCACCGGCGTTAACGTCTACACTCACGGTGAAATGCTGCCCGCACATGGCTATCCGGAACTGCGTAAATTCAAGCATCTGGTCGGTAACTACGGCAGCGGCTGGCAGAATCAGCAGGTCGAATTCGCCCGCTTCCCTGGCCCAATCGTGATGACCTCTAACTGCATTATCGACCCGACCGTGGGCAGCTATGACGACCGTATCTGGACCCGTAGCATCGTCGGCTGGCCGGGCGTTAGCCATCTTGAAGGCGATGACTTCGGGCCGGTCATTGCCCAGGCGCAGCAAATGGCGGGCTTCCCGTATAGCGAAATTCCGCATCTCATCACCGTCGGTTTTGGCCGTCAGACCCTGCTCGGCGCTGCCGATACGCTCATCGATCTGGTCAGCCGTGAAAAACTGCGCCACATCTTCCTGGTCGGCGGCTGTGACGGCGCGCGCGGCGAGCGTAACTACTTTACCGATTTCGCCACCAGCGTACCGGATGACTGCCTGATCCTGACCCTGGCCTGCGGTAAATACCGTTTCAACAAACTGGAGTTCGGCGACATCGAAGGGCTGCCGCGTCTGGTCGATGCCGGTCAGTGTAACGATGCTTACTCCGCGATTATCCTGGCGGTGACGCTGGCGGAAAAACTGGGCTGCGGCGTCAACGATCTGCCGCTATCGCTGGTGCTCTCCTGGTTTGAGCAGAAAGCGATCGTGATTCTGCTGACGCTGCTGTCATTAGGCGTGAAAAATATTGTCACCGGGCCGACCGCGCCGGGCTTCTTCACGCCGGATCTGCTGGCTATCCTCAACGAGAAGTTCGGTCTGCGCTCCGTGACCACCGTTGAAGAAGACATGAAGCAATTACTGAGCGCGTAAGGAGGTCAATGATGACGATGCCAACCTCACAGTGTCCCTGGCGAATGCAGGTGCATCACATCCGTCAGGAGACGCCGGATGTATGGACAATTGCGCTATTATGCCATGATTACTACCCTTACCGCGCCGGGCAGTATGCGCTGGTGAGCGTGCGTAATTCAGCGGAAACGCTGCGTGCCTACACCCTTTCGTCTACGCCGGGCGTCAGTGAATATATCACGCTGACCGTTCGTCGGATTGACGATGGCACGGGTTCACAGTGGTTGACCCATGACATCAAGCGCGGCGATTACATCTGGCTGTCTGATGCAATGGGCGATTTTACCTGTGACGATAAAACAGAAGATAAATTTCTGCTGCTCGCCGCCGGTTGTGGCGTAACGCCAATCATGTCGATGCGTCGCTGGCTGGCGAAATACCGCCCGCAGGCCGACGTGCAGGTCATCTTTAACGTCCGTTCGCCGGATGATGTGATTTTTGCCGACGAGTGGCGACAGTATCCGGTCACGCTAGTGGCGGAAAATCATGCCACGGAAGGTTTTGTCGCGGGCCGTCTGACCACGGAATTGTTACAGAGCGTACCGGATTTGGCATCGCGCACCATCATGACCTGCGGCCCGGCGCCCTATATGGATTTCGTCGAACAGGGAGTGAAAGCGCTTGGCGTAACGCGCTTCTTTAAAGAGAAGTTCTTCACGCCGGTGGCGGAAACGGCAACCAGCGGCCTGAAATTCACCAAGCTACAGCCAGCGCAGGAATTTTATGCCCCGATCGGTACGACGCTGCTGGAGGCGCTGGAGAGTAATAAAGTACCGGTTGCCGCTGCCTGTCGGGCAGGTGTTTGCGGCTGCTGTAAAACCAAAGTCGTTTCCGGCGACTATACGGTGAGCAGCACCATGACGCTGAGCGAGGCGGAGATTGCCGAAGGTTACGTACTGGCCTGCTCCTGCCATCCGCAGGGCGATCTTGTTCTCGCATAATCGGTAAACGTTCCATCATAGGCCCGGTAAGCGTCAGCGCTACCGGGCGATTTGCCGCTCGCTTCATCCTTTCGCCCCTCTCTTCGCCAAAGAAAAACGTCATCGTCATCTTCAACTAAACTTGTAACCGTTATCACATTTAAGGAGATGGAGAACCATGAAACAAACCGTTGCCGCTTTTATTGCCAAAACGCTGGAACAGGCTGGCGTAAAACAAATCTGGGGCGTCACTGGCGACTCCCTGAACGGCCTGAGCGATAGTCTTAATCGTATGGGAACCATTGAATGGATGCCAACCCGCCACGAAGAGGTCGCCGCTTTCGCCGCCGGCGCACAAGCGCAGCTTACCGGCGAGCTGGCAGTGTGCGCCGGTTCATGTGGACCGGGCAACCTGCACCTGATCAATGGCCTGTTTGATTGCCACCGTAACCACGTCCCTGTTCTGGCGATCGCCGCCCATATTCCGTCCAGTGAAATCGGTAGCGGTTATTTCCAGGAGACCCACCCGCAGGAGTTGTTCCGTGAATGCAGCCACTATTGCGAGTTGGTTTCCAGCCCGGAGCAGATCCCGCAGGTACTCGCCATCGCCATGCGCAAAGCGGTGTTAAATCGCGGCGTCTCCGTGGTCGTACTTCCGGGTGACGTGGCGCTGAAACCCGCGCCTGAAAACGCCGTCACCCATTGGTACCATGCCCCGCTCCCCGTCGTCACGCCGGCGGAGGAAGAGCTGAAAAAACTGGCGCAACTGCTGCGCTACTCCAGCAATATCGCATTGATGTGCGGTAGCGGCTGCGCGGGCGCGCATGAGGAGTTGGTCGCGTTGGCGGCAAAACTAAAAGCGCCAATCGTTCATGCCCTGCGCGGCAAAGAGCACGTTGAGTACGATAACCCTTATGATGTGGGAATGACCGGCCTGATTGGCTTCTCTTCTGGCTTCCACACCATGATGAACGCCGATACGCTGATCCTGCTCGGCACCCAGTTTCCCTACCGCGCCTTCTATCCGAGCGATGCCAAAATCATTCAGATTGACATCAACCCGGGCAGTATTGGCGCGCACAGCAAAGTCGACATGGCGCTGGTGGGCGATATTAAAGCCACGCTTCGCGCCCTGCTGCCGCTGGTGGAAGAAAAAAGCAATCGTAAATTCCTCGATAAAGCTCTGGAGCACTATCGGGACGCCCGTAAGGGACTTGATGACTTAGCCAAACTCAGCGATAAAGCCATCCATCCACAATATCTGGCGCAACAAATTAGCCATTTCGCCGCTGACGACGCTATTTTTACCTGCGATGTCGGCACGCCGACCGTCTGGGCGGCCCGCTATCTAAAAATGAACGGCAAGCGCCGCCTGCTGGGCTCGTTTAACCACGGGTCAATGGCCAACGCCATGCCGCAGGCGCTCGGCGCTCAGGCCACCGCGCCGGGTCGTCAGGTTATCGCGATGTGCGGTGATGGCGGCTTCAGTATGCTGATGGGCGATTTTCTCTCGGTGGTACAGATGAAGCTGCCGATAAAAATCGTCGTCTTTAATAACAGCGTGCTGGGCTTTGTGGCGATGGAAATGAAAGCCGGCGGCTACCTTACCGACGGTACCGAACTGCACGACACCAATTTCGCGCGTATCGCCGAAGCCTGCGGCATTACCGGTATTCGCGTGGAAAAAGCCGCAGACGTGGACGGTGCGCTACAGCGCGCGTTTTCCATTGACGGCCCGGTACTGGTTGACGTGGTCGTGGCAAAAGAAGAGCTGGCGATCCCGCCGCAGATCAAACTGGAACAAGCGAAAGGCTTTAGCCTGTACATGCTACGCGCCATTATTAGCGGCCGCGGCGATGAAGTGATCGAACTGGCGAAAACGAACTGGCTAAGGTAAAACAGTGCACATCACCTTTTAAAATCCAGGGATGTGCCATGATTGATTTACGCAGTGATACCGTTACCCGACCGAGCCGTGCCATGCTCGAGGCGATGATGACCGCTCCGGTCGGGGACGACGTATACGGCGATGACCCTACCGTTAACGCCCTTCAGCGCTACGCCGCCGACCTTTCCGGTAAAGAAGCGGCGCTTTTTTTACCCACCGGCACCCAGGCCAATCTGGTCGCGCTGCTTAGCCATTGTGAACGCGGCGAAGAGTATATCGTCGGTCAGGGCGCGCATAATTATCTCTATGAAGCTGGCGGCGCGGCGGTGCTCGGCAGCATTCAGCCGCAGCCCATCGACGCCGCCGCGGACGGTACGCTGCCGCTGGAGAACGTGGCGGCGAAGATTAAAGCGGATGACATCCACTTCGCGCGCACGCGCTTGCTCAGTCTGGAAAATACGCATAACGGGAAAGTGCTGCCGCGCGCGTATCTGAAAGACGCCTGGACATTTACCCGCGAACGTGGACTGGCGCTGCACGTTGACGGCGCCCGAATTTTTAACGCGGTGGTTGCCTACGGCTGTGAGTTAAAAGAGATTACGCAGTATTGCGACTCTTTTACCATCTGCCTGTCAAAAGGTCTCGGAACGCCGGTCGGTTCACTGCTGGTCGGCAACCGCGATTACATTAAACGCGCGACGCGCTGGCGTAAAATGGTCGGCGGCGGAATGCGTCAGGCCGGGATTCTGGCAGCGGCCGGACTGTATGCGCTGAAGCATAACGTGGCGCGTCTGCAAGAGGATCATGATAACGCCGCCTGGCTGGCGCAGCAGCTTCGGGAAGCGGGCGCGGAGGTCATGCGCCACGAAACGAATATGCTGTTTGTTCGCGTTGGCGAAGCACAGGCCGCCGCGCTTGGCGACTATTTGCGGGAACGGAATATCCTGATTAACGCCGCGCCGATTGTGCGTCTGGTGACGCATCTGGATGTCTCTCGCGAACAGCTTGCCGATGTCGTCGCCCACTGGCGCGCCTTTTTAGCCCGCTAAGGAGAGCAACGTGGCGCAACGCATTCTGGTTCTCGGCGCCAGCGGCTATATCGGCCAGCACCTGGTCTTTGCGCTAAGTCAGCAAGGGCATCAGGTGCGGGCGGCGGCGCGGCGCGTGGAACGTCTGGAAAAACAGCGCCTCGCCAACGTCAGTTGTCATAAGGTCGATCTGCACTGGCCGGAAAATTTACCCGCGCTGCTTCGCGACATTGATACCGTTTACTATCTGGTACACGGTATGGGCGAAGGCGGCGATTTTATCGCCCATGAGCGTCAGGCGGCGCTCAACGTGCGCGACGCGCTGCGCCAGACGCCGGTTAAACAACTTATTTTCCTCAGTTCATTGCAGGCGCCGACGCATGAGCAATCCGATCACCTGCGCGCCCGCCAGCTTACGGCTGATACGCTGCGCGACGCAGGCGTGCCGGTGACGGAATTACGCGCCGGGATCATCGTCGGCGCAGGCTCCGCCGCCTTCGAAGTCATGCGTGACATGGTTTACAACCTGCCAATACTCACGCCGCCGCGCTGGGTGCGTTCGCGCACCACGCCCATCGCTCTGGAAAATTTACTCTACTACCTGGTCGGCTTGCTGGACCACCCTGCGCACAAGCATCGTATTCTGGAAGCCGCCGGGCCGCAGGTATTAAGCTATCAGCAGCAGTTTGAACGTTTTATGGCCGTCAGCGGTAAACGGCGTCCGCTGATCCCGGTGCCTTTTCCGACCCGCTGGATTTCGGTCTGGTTTTTAAACGTCATTACCTCCGTGCCGCCGACTACCGCAAAAGCATTAATCCAGGGGTTAAGACACGATTTGCTGGCCGAT
This sequence comes from Salmonella sp. SAL00670, assembly GCF_046552235.1. Taxonomy (NCBI): domain Bacteria; kingdom Pseudomonadati; phylum Pseudomonadota; class Gammaproteobacteria; order Enterobacterales; family Enterobacteriaceae; genus Salmonella; species Salmonella sp. SAL00670. Next base: position 132,491 of record NZ_JBGDUO010000001.1, on the reverse strand, counting down.
GACGCCGCGTTAAAAAAGTTGATCCCCCAAACGCTTATCACCTTTGACGACGCCGTTCGCCGCACGCTGAAAGAAGAAGAAAAACTGGTGAACTCCAGCGACTGGGGCTACGACGCGCTGGCCTTCGCCCGCTGGCGTCCCGAATACGGCTATTTTCCAAAGCAGGCGGGCTTTACCGCGCAGACCCCGGCCAGCCTATCGGCGCTCTGGCAGGTCGTAAATCGGCTGGGTGGCAAAGAGGGCTATTTTTTCGGCAATATTTTGTGGCAGACGCGCGCCGCGATGGACCGTCTGGTGGGGCATAAACTGGCGAAAGGCCGCCCGTCGCATACCTTGCTCAAGCCTGGCGATACGGTAGATAGCTGGAAAGTGATCATTGTCGAACCAGAAAAACAGCTCACACTCTTGTTTGGCATGAAAGCGCCGGGCCTGGGGCGGCTTAGCTTCACGCTGCACGATAAAGGCCGCTACCGCGAAATTGACGTGCGCGCCTGGTGGCATCCACACGGAATGCCGGGCCTGATTTACTGGCTACTGATGATCCCGGCGCACCTGTTTATTTTCCGGGGAATGGCAAGGCGTATTGCCCGACTTGCAGAACAAATCACAGAAAAATGAGAAAAAGTTGCTGTATTCTTTCGTGTTTCCCATTGCATACCGACGTAATTCACGGAAGAATGCGCACGACGGTTTATTAAACACAGTGGATTGATATGAAGGTACTGGTTACCGGCGCCACCAGCGGCTTAGGTCGAAACGCGGTTGAATTTTTGCGCAATAAAGGCATCAGCGTCAGAGCGACGGGTCGCAATGAAGCGATGGGCAAGCTGCTTGAAAAAATGGGCGCGGAATTCGTCCATGCGGATTTAACCGAACTGGTCTCCTCGCAGGCTAAAGTGATGCTCGCCGGGATCGACACGTTGTGGCACTGCTCCAGCTTTACCTCGCCCTGGGGAACCCAACAGGCTTTCGATCTGGCGAATGTTCGCGCCACCCGCCGTCTGGGAGAATGGGCGGTCGCCTGGGGCGTGCGCAATTTTATTCATATCTCCTCTCCCTCGCTCTATTTTGATTACCACCATCACCGTGATATCAAAGAAGATTTCCGCCCGCATCGGTTTGCCAATGAGTTCGCCCGCAGTAAAGCCGCCGGCGAAGAGGTGATTAATCTGTTGGCGCAGGCCAATCCGCAAACACGTTTTACGGTATTGCGTCCACAAAGCCTGTTTGGCCCGCACGATAAAGTATTTATCCCACGTCTGGCGCATATGATGCACCATTACGGTAGCGTCTTATTACCGCACGGGGGCAGCGCGCTGGTCGATATGACCTACTATGAAAATGCGATCCACGCCATGTGGCTGGCCAGCCAGCCGGGCTGCGATCATCTGCCTTCTGGCCGCGCTTATAACATCACTAACGGCGAAAACCGCACCTTACGCAGCATCGTACAAAAGTTAATTGATGAACTGACTATCGACTGCCGCATTCGCTCTGTGCCTTACCCGATGCTGGATATGATCGCCCGCAGTATGGAGCGCTTCGGCAAAAAATCCGCCAAAGAGCCCCCGCTAACGCATTACGGCGTGTCAAAACTGAATTTTGATTTTACGCTCGATACGACTCGCGCGCAGGACGAGCTGGGCTACCAGCCCATCGTCACGCTGGACGAAGGCATTGAGCGCACCGCCGCCTGGCTGCGCGATCACGGAAATTTACCGCGTTAATCCTGGCCGTACTTCTCCAGTAATGCTTCGGCAATCGCCTGCGTTTCGGCATCTGCGATACCGTTCCATTGCGCCGGACGGAAGTGCATCTGGAACGCCATAATCACCCGCTGCTGCTCGCGCGCCGTCATATCGGCTTTGACTTCATAGCCATAGCGCGAGAGTAACGCAAGCACCGTTGCGGTATCGACTGGCGTATACGGCGCGCGTCCAGCCAGATAAAACGCCACACGCTGGGCGTCAGGCCAGGCGCCAATCCCCTGCGCCGCCAGCTCGCGCCACGGGAAGCGCGGGCCGGGATCGTCTTTACGCTGCGGCGCGATATCCGCATGGGCCACCACATTCTGCGGTTTGATGTCATAGCGCGCGATAATATCCTTCGCTAACGGAATCAATGCCTGAATTTGCGCAGATTCAAACGGCGCGAAAGATTTCACCCCGCCGGACATTCGCCAACCGCGATTTTCCAGCTCAATGCCAATAGACGTATCATTGAGACGCGTGGCGCCTCGCCAGAAACTGACGCCCGCATGCCAGGCCTGATCCTGTTCCGGCACCAGTTGCCAGATGCGCGGTTTACCGCCATATAATGGCGGGGTTGCGGGAATCAGGTAATGCGAACTGACGTTGCGACCCGTTAACGTCGCCAGCGAAACGTCAAAGTTTTCCGCCGTATAGTGAATCACCAGGACTTTAATGCGCGGATAGGCCGCCTGCGCCCGATGTCGGGTATCAAGCTGATATCCCTCTTTATCGATAATTCCTTTTTCGCTCGCGCAGCCTGTTAACAGCAACGCGAGACCCACCAGCCACAGTAGCGCTTTCATCGGCGCGTTTTCACCGCCGTTCCGCTGACGCTGACCATTAGCATACTGCCATCCTTACCGACAGTTTCGTAATCAATATCGATGCCTACCACCGCATCGGCGCCCAACGCTTTAGCCTGCTCGCCAAGTTCCTGAAAAGCGATTTCACGCGCTTTACGCAGCTCTTTCTCATACGCGCCGGAACGTCCGCCGACGATATCCCGAATGCCGGCGAAAAAATCGCGGAAAATATTGGCGCCTAAAATGGCTTCGCCCGTCACCACACCGCAATACTCCACGATGCTTTGTCCTTCCAGCGTTGGGGTTGTTGAAAACTGCATAGTGAATCTCCCGGGTTAGCTAAGCACACGATCTCAAACGCATTATCAAGCTGATACGCTATCATTGAAAGGATATAATTGATTATCGTAGATCGGTTTTTGCTCGATCGCCTATAAGGAAATCATCATGCGCTATTCTAAACTCTCTTTGCTCATCCCGTGCGCGCTTCTGCTTAGCGCCTGTACGACCGTCACTCCCGCCTACAAAGATAATGGCCCGCGTATCGGCGCGTGTGTGGAAGGCGGCCCGGACAGCGTGGCTCAACAATTTTACGACTACCGTATTCAACACCACAGCAATGATATCGCCGCGCTTCGCCCCTACTTGAGTGATAACCTGGCGAAATTGTTGACCGACGCCAGCCGCGATACGGAGCACCGCCAGTTGATGAGCGGCGATCTGTTCTCCAGCCGCGCTACGCTGCCGGATAGCGCCAACGTCGCCAGCGCATCAACCATTCCGAACCGAGATGCGCGCAACATTCCTCTGCGGGTGGCGTTAAAACAGGGCGATCAAAGCTGGCAGGATGAAGTGCTTATGATTCACGAAGGCTCATGCTGGGTGATTGACGACGTTCGCTATCTGGGCGGAGATGTCCATGCCCCTGCCGGTACGCTGCGCCAGTCGATAGAAAACCGTTAACAGACAGTATTCCCCCGCTTTTGCACCCATAACCCCGTAAATTGTCTGGCATTCTGCCCGGGATGCCGACAATTCTTCTTACCTACTATTCCTCCTGCTATTTTGTGCTATGTTTAGGGAAGAATGTGGGATATATTTAACTTTTAACGCATAAATATTGCATAACTATTCTGCGAAAGGTACTATCTGCGGCTTCAATAGCTATCAGACTGCCTGTATACGAGTGTCAATGAGTATTCAATTAAACGGCATTAATTGCTTTTACGGCGCGCATCAGGCGCTGTTCGATATCACGCTGGATTGCCCCGAAGGCGAAACGCTGGTGTTGCTTGGCCCAAGCGGGGCGGGTAAAAGTTCGCTGCTGCGTGTACTCAATCTGCTTGAGATGCCGCGCTCCGGCACTCTGACTATCGCCGGGAACCATTTTGACTTTACGAAAACGCCGTCCGATAAGGCGATTCGTGAGCTACGTCAAAATGTCGGAATGGTCTTTCAGCAATATAATCTTTGGCCGCATCTCACCGTTGTGCAGAATCTGATTGAAGCGCCCTGCCGCGTACTGGGTCTGACAAAAGATCAGGCGCTGGCGCGCGCAGAAAAGCTGCTGGAGCGTTTACGTCTGAAGCCCTATAGCGATCGTTATCCGTTGCATCTTTCCGGCGGTCAGCAGCAGCGCGTCGCGATTGCCCGCGCGCTGATGATGGAGCCGCAGGTGCTGCTGTTTGATGAACCGACCGCCGCGCTGGACCCGGAAATTACCGCTCAAATCGTCAGCATTATTCATGAGCTGGCGGAAACGAACATTACTCAGGTGATCGTTACGCATGAAGTCGAAGTGGCGCGTAAGACCGCCAGTCGTGTGATTTATATGGAAAATGGTCACATCGTCGAGCACGGTGATGCGGGTTGCTTTGCCCACCCTCAGACCGAAGCGTTCAAAAACTATCTCTCTCACTAAGATTCGGGACAATGACAATGAAAAAAGTTCTGATTGCCGCGCTAATTGCAGGCTTTAGCCTTTCCGCTACAGCAGCCCAGACCATTCGTTTTGCGACCGAAGCGTCCTATCCGCCGTTCGAATCGATGGATGCTAATAACAAGATTGTCGGCTTTGACGTCGACCTGGCCAACGCGCTATGTAAAGAGATCGACGCCTCCTGTACCTTTACCAATCAGGCGTTCGACAGCCTGATCCCCAGCCTGAAATTCCGCCGCTTCGACGCTGTAATGGCGGGAATGGATATCACGCCGGAACGTGAAAAGCAGGTGCTGTTTACCACGCCATATTACGACAACTCCGCGCTGTTCGTGGGTCAGCAGGGCAAATACACCAGCGTCGATCAACTGAAAGGTAAGAAAGTCGGCGTACAGAACGGTACGACGCACCAGAAATTCATCATGGATAAGCATCCGGAAATCACCACCGTACCGTATGACAGCTATCAGAACGCGAAGCTGGATCTACAAAATGGCCGTATCGACGCTGTTTTCGGCGACACGGCGGTCGTGACCGAATGGCTGAAAGCCAATCCTAAGCTGGCGCCGGTCGGCGATAAAGTCACCGATAAAGATTATTTCGGCACCGGCCTGGGTATCGCGGTACGTCAGGGCAACACCGAGCTGCAGCAGAAATTCAATACTGCGCTGGAAAAAGTGAAGAAAGATGGGACTTACGAGACCATCTATAACAAATGGTTCCAGAAGTAATCTTTGATGAACGAATTTTTTCCTTTAGCAAGCGCCGCCGGGATGACCGTCGGCCTTGCCGTCTGCGCGCTGATCATTGGCCTCGCGTTAGCCATGTTCTTTGCCGTCTGGGAGTCCGTAAAATGGCGCCCGATTGCCTGGATAGGCTCCGCGCTGGTCACTATTTTGCGCGGCCTGCCGGAAATTCTGGTGGTGCTGTTTATCTATTTCGGCTCCTCGCAACTCCTGCTTACGCTGTCTGACGGGTTTACCCTCCATCTCGGCTTTACGCAGATCCCGGTGCAAATGGAGATTGAGAACTTTGACGTCAGTCCGTTCCTGTGCGGCGTGATTGCGTTGTCCCTGCTGTATGCGGCCTATGCGTCGCAGACGCTACGCGGCGCGCTGAAAGCCGTTCCGTCTGGTCAGTGGGAGTCGGGTCAGGCACTGGGATTATCAAAGACGGCGATTTTTTTCCGTCTGGTGATGCCGCAGATGTGGCGTCACGCCCTGCCAGGGCTGGGTAATCAGTGGCTGGTGTTGCTAAAAGATACGGCTCTGGTCAGCCTTATCAGCGTTAACGATCTGATGTTGCAGACCAAAAGTATTGCCACACGCACCCAGGAACCGTTTAACTGGTACATTATTGCGGCGGCTATTTACCTGGTCATTACGCTGATCAGTCAGTACATTCTCAAACGCATAGACCTGCGCGCAACACGTTTTGAGCGGAGGCCGGACTAATGCTTGAGTACTTACCTGAACTGCTAAAAGGGCTACACACCAGCCTGACGCTGACCGTGGCTTCTATTGCCGTCGCTTTGGTGCTGGCGTTAGTTTTTACCATTATCCTGACACTAAAAACGCCGTTCGTGGTGTGGCTGGTGCGCGGCTATATCACGTTGTTTACCGGTACGCCGTTGTTGGTGCAAATTTTCCTGATCTACTACGGACCCGGTCAATTCCCGACACTGCAAGAGTATCCGCTACTCTGGCATCTACTGTCTGAACCGTGGCTGTGCGCACTGATCGCGTTGTCGCTAAACAGCGCCGCTTACACCACGCAGCTATTTTATGGCGCGATTCGCGCGATTCCGGAAGGTCAGTGGCAGTCCTGCGGCGCGCTGGGGATGAGTAAGAAAGATACGCTGGCGATTTTGTTGCCCTATGCGTTTAAACGCGCCCTCTCCTCCTATTCTAATGAGGTGGTACTGGTCTTCAAAAGTACCTCGCTGGCCTATACCATCACCTTGATGGAAGTCATGGGGTACAGTCAGTTGCTCTATGGTCGTACCTACGATGTGGTGGTATTTGGCGCGGCAGGCGTAATTTACCTGGTCGTCAACGGTCTATTGACGCTGATGATGCGTTTGATTGAGCGTAAAGCTCTGGCGTTTGAGCGGCGCAATTAACCAGGCAGGATAAGGCATTCTCGCCGCCGTTCGACAATGGTCAGATGGCGCTGCGCTTATCAAGCCTACGATGCATAATTTTGAATAAATCTGACGGACAAGTGGTTAACCTGTCCGTCTTTTTTTACCCACCTTAAAATATTTAATCATTTTTATTGCATACAAATTCAATTGATGGCATTGTAAATCTATGCCGCAGACACGGCGCATAATCATAAGATTACGGGAGTGACATCATGAAAAAGTTAGTTCTGGCTGCATTACTCGCCTCTTTCGCCACTGGCAGCATCGCCGCTGAAAAAATCAATTTCGGGGTTTCCGCCACCTATCCCCCGTTTGAATCCCTGGATGCGAGTAATAAAATTGTGGGCTTCGATATCGATCTGGCAACCGCATTATGCAAGCAAATGCAGGCAGAATGTACTTTTACCAATCATGCTTTCGATAGTCTTATCCCGGCGCTGAAATTCAGAAAATATGATGCCGTCATTTCCGGAATGGACATTACCCCGGAGCGCAGTAAGCAGGTCGCCTTTAGCAATCCCTATTATGCGAACTCCGCGCTGGTGATTGCCAAAAAAGACACCTATAAAACCTTTACCGATCTAAAAGGTAAGCGTATCGGTATGGAAAATGGCACCACGCATCAAAAATATCTCCAGGATAAACATCCGGAGGTCAAAACCGTGGCCTACGACAGCTACCAGAATGCGATTATCGACCTGAAAAATGGCCGTATTGACGGCGTCTTTGGCGATACCGCAGTGGTCAATGAGTGGCTGAAAACGAATCCGCAACTGGGTCCGGCAACAGAGAAAGTGACCGATCCGCAATACTTCGGTACCGGACTTGGCATCGCGGTGCGCCCGGACAATAAGGCGTTGCTGGAAAAACTGAATAATGCGCTGGCCGCCATTAAAGCGGACGGCACTTATCAGAAAATCAGCGATCAGTGGTTCCCGCAGTAAGACGTATGTGATTAGCCCACCGTGTTGCGAAATGGCAGTATAAATACCTTATTCAGCCCACGGGCCGCCATCGGAAACTATCCTGGCCTGATAAGCGCAGCGCCATTGAGCATTCTACAGTTTGTCATCAGTCTCAAACGCCTGCATCAACAGGCGATTCGGACTAATACTTGCCGGGTGACGCTGACGCGTACCCGGCTTACAACATTGTTACGTTTTAGATAACATCCAGACCCAGACGGCGATACTGCTCCGCCGGAGCATCATTTTCTTTCATCAAACGGATAAGTAAGTTGCTCATCCTTGCTTCGATGGCCTCATCATGAATAGGATGTTGCTGCTGCGGATCGTCTCTGAGATCAAACAAGAGATGACCAAAGCTATTCACACCTTTATATTTTTCCCTGGCCGGAATACGTAATACCTGAAGCCCTTTAGTAAAGTTAAACGGAGGTGCCAGAGATAATTTTCCCAGTTCATCCACATCATAACGCGCATTCATCTTGATCGGCATTAACGTGTAGTTCGCAATGTCATGCTCACGCCCCGGCTGCGCGGCCCGCATATAAACATAGCGTCCGTCGGTAACATTAACATGTCCGCTAAACACGCCAAACAGCGCGCCTTCCCTGACGGGTTCATCACTGGCAATGACTTTCGCCAGTGGTTGGCCCTGCATATCTGCGGGAATAGGTTGCTGAAAATAATCCAGTAGCGTTGGCGCCCAGTCAATCATCTGCACCAGCGACTGCCGTCGCGCTCCGCATACCGCGCTGCGCGGGTCCCAGATAAACAGCGGGTTATTCGCCACCTCGTTATAATAGGGCATTTGATTTTTAGCCCACCAACCGTGCTCCCCCAGCAAGAAGCCGTGATCGGTACCGACAATCAGCATCGTATCGCGCCAGAGATCGTGTTCATCCATCAGATCAAGGATACGTCCCAGATTGCGGTCGCACATGGAAACCAGGGCCCGATAACGACAGCGAATATGCGCTATCGCCTCCTCACTTTCACTGACTTTGCCGCGCGGCCAGTCATAATGCGGACCTTGCCACTCATCTTCATAGAGCGATAAATATTCCTCGGTGGTATAAAACGGCTCATGCGGATCGAACGTCTCAACCTGCAATAACCAGTTATCTTCGGCATGATTTTTATGGATAAAATCGCACCCGGCGTCAAAAACTTTCGTCTGGGGAAAATCGGCTTCCTGCTGGATGTATTCGCGGTTCGCCCAGTCATGACGCCATAGCCCGGAAACGCCGCCTCCGGTTTGTTTTTGTGGAACGCGCAGTACTTCCGGAATGGGCGGCTCGCCAACGCTTGCCTTCCAGTGATCGCCCTCCTGACCGCGTACTACGTCCCAGGAGCTATAGCGGTTATGGTAGTTACCGCCGCCGTCTTCCCAGTAATGCAGATGATCGCTGATAAGATGGGTGTAGATCCCCGCTTTTTTCAATAATTCCGGCATGGAATCATCAAAGGGTTCCAGCGGCCCCCACTCACGATGCAGGAAATTATAGCGCCCGGTGTGCAGTTCCCGACGGGCTGGCATACAGGGCATACTGCCGACATAACTATTGTCAAAGGTGGCGGCATGTGCCGCCAGGCGTTGAAAGTTAGGCGCTTTCGTTAGCAAATCACCATAGGGCGGCAAATAGTTTTTATTCAGACTGTCAAACAGCAGAATAATCGCTTTCATGACTCACCCTCATTTGTTGAGCAGGTGCGGAAAATTTTTCTCTACCACATCGTAAATCTGTTTACCTATTGATTCGCCATCCATGATATTTTCAATGGGAATGAGATATTGTCCGTGTTTAGGATCGAGGCTAACAACATCAAGCAATTTTTTCGAAATCGCATAAATATCTGCCCAGTCGGTAAATCCACCGACCTCTCCCGCTGCCGTATGCTCCATATCAAAAGAGAAGTCATATTTTGCTAACGCTTTCTTAACAACAGTCTGTAACATTACGCTACTGCCTACACCATAACCGCATACGAATAAAATATTTACAGAATCTTTCATAATAAAATCCTTTATATAAACCGAATCAATTAAATGGAATAAGGACCAAGATGGAACGTTGAAGCAATAAATTTCAGTAATTCACAAATTGCAGGCCACAGAGTCGCCCAGTCAAATATTCCCGTCCAGCCCACACCTTCTTTTGCCAGCCCGGTTAAAGGAATGGCCCATACCGTACCGAAAGTCTGAATAATCCCTAACAGGAAAGTGCAAATAATAACGGAACGATATCCCCCCATTCGGTTGGCTAATACGCCGATGGGACCGCCGGAAAAGAAGAGCGGAACAAAACCAGGCAATACCATAATAGGGCTATGGATGAGCAGCAGGATGCCCATGGAAAAAATCGTGCCGAAAGTACAAAAGACGAATCCCAGCGTGGCCGCGTTAGGCGAAAAAGGTAATAAAGCAGCAACATCCACAGCCGGTATGGCGTTAGGAATAAAGCGATCCTGCCATCCTTTAAACGAACCGTTAATTTCACCAACCATCATCCGCACGCCCTGCAGCAAGATGACCATATACATAGAGAATTGCAGGCCCAGATTGATGATATAGATATACCAGGGTTTGCCTTTCGCCATTAACTGTACGTTATCGATCCCTGTCGCCAATAGAAAACCGCCAACGAAGAGCGTCATCACAATGGCGATTGCCGTCACGTTGTGGTTAAAAATGGCTAACCAACCGGGAAGTTTCAGGTTTTCGGCGTCATGCTTTTCCGGATCGCCGAATTTATGCGCGAATTTCGAGAAAAACCACAGTCCCAGCATCTGGTTATGCGCAATGGTAAAACCGGCGTTATTGGTCACTTTGGCGATGGGTTTAACAATAAGCGTAGTTGAAAACGCCCAAAAGACCCCGGTCAATACCCCGGCAATTACAATGGATTGTACCCAACCGAACCCCAGCCAGAAGACGATTAACCACAGTACTGCCTGTGAATGAGAGACCCCGGTATTACCGGTAAGAAATATACCTTTTGCGCCGGTATAACGGCCAAATAAAACTAATAACAGGTTAGTAAAAAACGCCAGTACAAAAACGTATCCTACATAGCCGAAATTATCGCCCAGCGCTATTTGCGTCGCGGCTTTCATGGCGTATGAATCCATTAAGTATCCATGCACGCCATAAGCCTTGCTGACTGCCTCTGCAACCGGTTTAAAAGTGGCTGAAAATTGAAAGCCGCCAAATAACACCATCATCAAACCAACCATCGCGCTGATCATACCGGTGATAATTTTTATAGGCGTCTTTTTATCCAGCGCATAGCCAACACCGACTAATATCCCAATTAATATTGCCGGTTCAGTTAAAAACGTTTGAATAACATCTATAAATTTGGCAAACATCGTCTGAACGCCCTCCATAAGCGTGCCTATTCGTTGTCATGATTGACCCCTTTACTGACGTTACGTATTGCTTCGCTGATGCTATTGAAAGTTACCCGATAAACCACCTTGTCTAATTTTGCCTTACACGCACTGTAATAATCAAAAGTAGTCATTAAAAGATTTAAAGTGATTATTTGTGATTTGATTTGCAAAAATAGGGTAATATATAAATACAACCAATTGAATTAAATAATCAATTGATTGTATTTATTATTTTTATGAAATAGTTAAGGGATAAAAATAAATATTGTGAATAGATTATATTGACCTGCGCAGTAACGTTAAAACCTCATAATGCGCGGTATGCGGGAACATATCGAAAAGCTGAACACGTTGAATACGGTAGTTCGGAAGATGGCGAATATCCTGCGCCATCGTCTGCGCGTTACAGCTTGAATAAATGATAAAACGCGGCGCCATTTGTGCAAGGTAATCGCACAACGGCTTGCCAATGCCGCGGCGGGGAGGATTCACCAATACCAGGTCGGGCGTTTCGCCTTGTGCGATGGCGAATTGGGTGGAATCCAGCGCCTGGAAATGAAGGCGGGTCAATCCCAGCTCGGCAGCGGATTGCTTCGCGCAGGCAATCGCCTCCGGCGCGATCTCAATACCGGTTAATTGCATCTGCGGCGTCGCGCAGTGCAGGCCGAATCCGCCCACTCCGCAAAAAAGATCCCACATATGGCGTACCGGCAGTTGCCCTACCCAATCGCGCGCCGTTGCATATAATCGGCTGGCGACCGTAGGGTTGGTCTGAAAGAAACTTTGCGGACGAATCCACAGCGGCACATCGTTAAAACGTTCCGCCAGCGCCTGCTGATCCGTCAGGTAGATTTCCGTCTCCCCTTCCATAATCGCCATATGTACCGGCTGAATATTTGCGGTGATCACCCTGAGCTGCGGCAGTTGCGCGCGCAGCCACGGTAACGCCGCGCGCAGTTGCGTAAGTTTGGTTTCTGAACGCAACACGAAGCGTAGCATCATGCCGCCATCGAACTGACTTTCCGTCAGCAACAGGTATTTCAGTTCGCCGCGTTTTCGCGCCACGTTATAAGGCGTGAGTCCGGCACGGGCAATAAAAGGTTTTAGCGTGCTGAATACGGGGGCAAAGGAGGCGGGATACAGCGGGCAAGCGCAAAGATCGACCGGCGTACCGTCGCGATGCAGCATCCCGAAGAGCGGTTTTTCTACACTACCGCTCACGACCATTTTCGCTTTGTTGCGGAAATGCTGTTCCGGGCCGCTAATCGGCGCGCACCACTGTTCAACAGGCAGCCCGGCCAGCAAACGATGTAAATCGGCTGTTTTTGCGGAAAGTTGTTCGTTAACCGACTGCGTAATCCATTGACAGGAACGGCAGCGACCCGCGTCATAGAGTGCGCACTGCATACCAAAAAACCTTCATATTATCCGGGGCGACGATTATACACATTATTGCAGCCGGAAGAACCGACGGCTGGGAGCGGGAATAAACAGCAGAAACAGAATTAAAAGATCGGGGAGTTTTTGCATGACCAGGGAATGCAGGATATCACGCTTCGATTCTCCCGCGATGCTAAACAACTCCGGATACCCGTAGCCTAACGACGCCGCCCACAGATACCCACTTACAATAATTTGTGTCGCCAGGTACACCCAGCGCGCCCAGCTACGGCCTTTCACCAGCGAAAACGCACAATAAATTTCAACAAAGACCAGCACTAAGCTGGCCAGAAAGACCAGGGTTAAGCTCCACGTCTGCACGCTGCGATGAATAAACTCGCCCATCCCGCGTATGCCGAGGGTATTCATAATCATCAGCACATCGAGACCGCGAATCAAAATAATCGCCATAGCCGCAACCTGCACCAGCGTAGGCACATTTAAACGGGCATGTGATGAGGTTGATTGCTTTATAAATCCCAATGAATGTCTTCCCTGAAAATGATGCCGCGACCCGCGCGGCAACGCATTGCCATAGTGGAAGATTTTAGTGGCTTCAGCCGCGTCTTGCACGCTGGATATCGCGAATCCGCTGTTTTTCCGCTCGCGCCATCAGGTACCAGGCAATAAATCCGACGATTCCTACCACGCCGAGGATTAACGTCGCCAGCGCGTTGATTTCCGGGTTCACGCCCATGCGCACGCTGGAGAAAACCAGCATCGGTAGCGTGGTGGCACCGGGACCGGAAACGAAGCTGGCAATCACCAGATCGTCAAGGGAAAGCGTAAAGGCCAACAGCCAGCCCGAGATCACCGCTGGCATGATCATCGGTAACGTAATGACGAAAAAGACCTTCAACGGCGCCGCGCCAAGATCCATCGCCGCCTCTTCAATCGAACGATCCAGTTCGCGTAATCGCGAAGCGATCACCACTGCCACATAGGCGGTACAGAAAGTGACGTGCGCCAACCAGATGGTCAGCATCCCGCGATCGGAGGGCCAGCCGATAGCATGACCGAGCGCGACAAACAGCAGCAGCAGCGACAGCCCGGTAATCACATCCGGCATCACCAGCGGCGCGGTGATCATAAACGCAAAGCCGTTTGCGCCGCGAAATCGTCCAAATCGCACCATCACCACCGCAGCAATAGTACCGAGCACCACCGCCATCGTCGCCGCGCAGGCGGCAATTGTCAGGCTTAGTCCCACTGCGCTCATCATGGCGGTATCCCGAAAGAGCTCGCCATACCAGCGCGTCGACCATCCCGCCCACACCGTCACCAGCTTCGAACTGTTAAACGAGTAAATCACCAACATTAACATCGGCGCATAGAGAAAAGTAAACCCCAGCACCAGAATCAGAATGCGCCAGGGCGAGCGAACGACCGGTAAGTTATTCATCCGTGCTCCCCCACACTTTTTTGCTGATGTTTATGGAACCACATGATCGGTACTATCAGCAGCAGCAACATAATAATGGCGACCGCAGAAGCAACCGGCCAGTCGCGGTTATTGAAAAACTCCTGCCACAGGACGCGACCAATCATGATACTGTCCGGCCCGCCAAGCAGTTCCGGGATCACGAACTCGCCCACCGCCGGGATAAAAACCAGCATCGAGCCGGCGATGATTCCGCCTTTGGTGAGCGGGACAATGATGCTAAAAAATGTTTTCAGCGGTCGGGCGCCGAGATCCAGCGACGCTTCCACCAGCGAATAATCAATGCGCGTCAATGCGGTATAAATGGGCAGTACCATAAACGGCAGATAAGCATAAACAATGCCGATATAGACGGCCAGGTTAGTGTGCAGGATCGTCAGCGGCTGATCGATAACCCCTAGCCACAGCAACACATTGTTCAGCACACCGTTGTTTTTCAAAATGCCCATCCAGGCATAGACGCGTATTAAAAAAGACGTCCACGAGGGCAGGATCACCAACAGCAGCAGGATATTGCGCGTGGAGGGCTTGCTGTGCGCCACCGCCCACGCCAGCGGGTAGCCCAACAGCAGGCAGCAGATTGTGGAAATACCGGCAATTTGTAACGATTGCAGATAGGCTTCGAAATAGAGCGGATCGTCGGTCAGTTGCAAAAAATTGCCGAGGTTGAGCGTAATCGACAACTGACCGTCAGCCCATTCCAGCAGATCGGTATACGGCGGGATCGCCCGCGCCATTTCCGCCAGGCTTATCTTAAAGACGATAAGAAACGGCAGTAAAAACAGCAGAATGAGCCAAATATAGGGCAAAGCAATAACCAGCTTACGCCCATGTTTCATTTGCATTCGCGCCAACCATAGCGCCGCGCCGCCAGGTTTACTGATGCGTGCCGGAGGTTCAAGTGTGCTCATGTTTCCCCCTTATACCGTCAGGACCACGCAGCTATCCGCTTCCCAGCACAAACGCACTTCATCGCCCCAGGTCGGTAACCCTTTCCGGTAACGGTGCGCATTCTGCAGTTGAGCGCTGATCATCTGCCCGCTTTTTAGCCGCACATGATAAATAGACAGATCGCCGAGATACGCAATATTCGCCACTTCGCCGACGGCGAAATTATAGCCATCGGCAGGCGGCGACTCACACAGCATGATTTTTTCCGGACGTAGCGCCACATATACCGGCACATTATCAACGACAGAGGCATCCGCATCGACTTTTAACGGATGAACCAAACCGGGCGCGTCAATGACCAGACCGTCCTCTTCACGCGCTTTCAGTAAGCCCTCAAAAACATTTACCGATCCGATAAATTCGGCGCTATAGCGGGTCGTCGGATGCTCGTAAATCTCCTCCGGTTCGCCAATTTGCACAAATTTTCCACGGTTCATGATGGCAATGCGCCCCGCCATCGTCATCGCTTCTTCCTGATCGTGCGTCACCATGACGCAGGTCACGCCGACGCGCTCAAGGATATCCACCACTTCAAGCTGCATCCGGTCGCGTAATTTTTTATCCAGCGCGCCCATCGGTTCATCCAACAAGAGCAGTTTAGGACGTTTCGCCAGGCTGCGCGCCAGGGCCACGCGCTGGCGCTGACCGCCGGAAAGCTGATGCGGCTTACGTTTTGCAAACTCCTGCATGTGCACCAGACCCAGCATCTCATTGACGCGGCTGGTAATCTCCGCCTTCGGCAGTTTGTCCTGCTTCAGACCAAAAGCGATGTTCTGCTCTACCGTCATATGCGGAAACAACGCATAGGACTGAAACATCATATTAATCGGACGCTGATACGGCGGAACATGCGCCAGATCGACGCCGTCGAGCATAATTTGCCCGCTGCTCGGCGGTTCAAAACCTGCCAGCATCCGTAGCAGAGTCGATTTTCCACAACCTGACGCGCCCAGCAGGGCAAAAATCTCGCCTTTATAGATAGTCAGACTGACATCATCGACAGCATGTTGCCCGTCGAATGACTTCGTCAGGTTGCGAATTTCCAGAAGCGGCGTCAGCGCTTTACGGGTTTTCACCTGCGGGCGGTGGGGGACATCATTCACAAGGCGCTCTCCGGCATAACACAATCAAACGATACAAACGGTGGAATGCCCGATAGCGCACGCTTATCAGGCCATACCGTTAATAAATTACTTACCGCTTTTCACCTTCGTCCATGCGCGGGTGCGGACGCGATCGATCTTCGGCTCCTGCACTTTCAGGGTAAACAACTTGGCCCGCACATCCGCCGGCGGATAAATTCCCGGGTTATCGCGCACCTGCTGGCTGACCAGCGCCGTCGCCTCTTTATTCGCATTGGCGTAGAAAACGTGATCGGAAATATGGGCAATCACATCAGGGCGCAGCAGATAATTAAGGAACTGGTAGGCCTCGTCTTTATTTTTGGCGTCAGCCGGCATGGCAAACACATCAAAAAACGCCATTGCCCCCTCTTTGGGGATCGAGAAAGAGATATTGACGCCATTTTTCGCCTCTTTCGCCCGGTTAGCGGCCTGCCAGACATCGCCCGCCCAGCCAATGGCTACACAAGTATCGCCATTAGCCAGATCGTTAATGTATTGCGAGGAGTGGAAATAGCGAATGTTTGGCCGTAGCTTCAACAACAGATCGGTTGCCGGGCCGGTGTAGTCATCCGCTTTGCTGCTATTCGGATCTTTATCCAGATAGTTCAGCACAGTGGCAAAAATTTCTTCAGGCGCATCAAGGAAAGAGACACCGCAGCTTTTTAGCTTCTCCAGATTTTCCGGCTTGAGGACTAAATCCCAGCTATTCACTGGCGCATCATCCCCCAGCACCGCTTTCACTTTATCAACGTTATAGCCAATGCCCGTCGTGGCCCACATATAGGGCATGGCGTATTTGTTGTCAGGATCGTGCTTCGCTACCAGTTTCAGCAGTTCAGGATCGAGGTTTTTCCAGCCGGGAAGTTTGCTTTTATCCAGCGGCTGAAAAACGCCCGCGGTGAGCTGGCGCTCAAGAAAACTGGCCGATGGCACCACCAGATCGAACCCGGTGCTGCCTGCCATTAACTTGCCTTCCAGCACTTCGTTAGAGTCAAAGACATCATAGATAACGTTAATCCCGGTCTCTTTTTCAAAGTTCGCCACCGTGTCCGGCGCGATATAATCTGACCAGTTATAAATGTGCAGCGTTTTTTGTTCGGCAGCGAGCGTGCCGACAGAGACGACCATCAGAGCACCCGCAACCAGACCCGATAGCCATTTTTTCTTTAAGGCGGTCATCATCGCTTTCCTTCTGAAATCCGTTAACAAATGAACCCATTAGGCGTGGTTTAAAACATGCCTGAAATGTGCATACCTTTTCATTTGATACAAATGAAGAAGAGAGGTCGCCCTCCCTGCCATCAAGCTCGCTATAGAAGCTTCGCAAGAATAACTTTAGCTAAGGTTTGAGGCTATAGCCCAGATTAAAAAACGCCTTTTATCAATTTTTTATGCAGGTTTTGTCTATGTGATAAAGCGAAATGGTCAGAAAGGAGGTGAATAATTCTTTAAATAAAGGTTAATAGCAGCATAAAAAAACGTAAACAGCAGCCGCGCTGGCAGCGACTGCCTGATTATCGGAAGGGATTAGTGAAGAAAATGGTCAACTGCGCTGGTTTTTTGCGCGTCTTCTTCCGCGTTAAACAGAAGCTGATGCGCCCCGGCCTCAAGGATCACCATAGAAATCTGCTCTTCACTTTGGCGAACAAACCATTCGAACTGTTCGTAGGTGACTCCTTGCATAACGGATAAAGACTGGCACACAACCAGTTTTGGTAGATTATCATCCTGCATATCGAGAAAGGCTTTTACCGTCAACGAACTGGCGTTGATAGCAGAGAGATCGGCCGCCAGCGGCAGCAACGCGGAAGGCCTGACCTCCGCCATCGCGGAAAAAAGAATGGTGTTGTCCACCAAATCGATTTTAGCATCGTAGACGCCGTCAAAATTCTGCATATGCGGCAAATGCAGCGCCTGGCAGGTATCACATTCGAAGAAATTCATGCCCAGGTCGTCGAGCCATTGACGCAACGTATCCAGAGTGGGAACGACCAGTGATATCATAATAATGTGCTACCTCTTACGATGACGATGAAAAATTACCGGCACAGCTTACGCAAAAAGCGTGCTTCGTACTACGGCGGAATCCACGATTGCGATTAGCCGCCGATTTTAAGGCAAAATTCAGGTGTAGCGTGACGTTCTATCCACTGAATCATTCGCCCCGCGATATCTACGCCCGTAGTCTTTTCGATACCTTCCAGTCCCGGCGAGGCATTCACCTCCATCACCAGCGGCCCGCGCGCGGCGCGTAAAATATCGACGCCCGCCACATCCAGCCCCAGCGTTTGTGCGGCTTTGATGGCGATATCCCGTTCACGAGGCGTGATCGTCGCGATGCTGGCCACCCCGCCACGATGAAGATTGGAGCGAAAATCACCGGCTTTCGCGCACCGCTCAATCGCCGCCACAACCTCATTGCCGACGACCAGACAACGAATATCGCATCCTTTAGCTTCGGCAATGTATTCCTGAACCAGGATATGGGCATTCAGCCCCCGAAACGCATCAATAACGCTTTCAGCAGCCTGACGCGTCTCCGCCAATACCACGCCGATCCCTTGCGTGCCTTCTACCAGCTTCACGACCAGCGGCGCCCCGCCAACCATCTTAATAAGATCGCTGGTATCATCCGGCGAATGGGCGATCCCGGTAATGGGGAGATCGATCCCCTGGCGCGCCAGAAGTTGTAGCGATCGCAGCTTATCGCGCGCGCGGGTAATAGCGACGGATTCATTCAGCGGATAGCTACCCAGTAGCTCAAACTGACGTAGCGCAGCGGTACCATAAAAGGTAATGGCCGAACCAATACGGGGAATAACGGCGTCAAAATGGGGCAGACGACGCCCCTTGTAATGGATCGACGACGCAGCCGGATTAATATTCATATAGCAGGAAAGAGGATCGAGTATCTCGACCAGATGGCCGCGCCGCATCGCCGCTTCGCGCAGACGTTTGCAAGAATAGAGCGTTCCATCCCTGGACAATATGGCAATTTTCACCCTGCACCTCGCTGAAAACCCTGAAAAGCCCGCGTATCATACACTGGCCCGCAGGTTTTAGCGCGTCGCCCAGCCCTGTTTATGCAAATATTCAAGGATAAATGGGCGATTTTCTTTAATCAGGGTGCGACGGATATGATCGCTCCAGGTATCGCGTCGCGTATTACTGCCGCGGGTCAGATAATACTCAGCCAACTGCTCGTCATAGCGCGCCAGCAGCTTTTCATCAAGCGGTTGATACTGGTTCTCATGAACCACAAGCTCGGCAGGCAGGCGCGGTTTCAGATCCGGATTATCCGCAGGCCATCCCAAACACAGGCCAAAGAGCGGCAATACATGCTTCGGCAATTTTAATAGTTCGGTAACAGACTCAATATTGTTACGGATGCCGCCGATATACACGCCGCCTAACCCCAGTGATTCCGCCGCCGTCAGCGCGTTTTGCCCCATCATCGCCGTATCGACGACACCGAGCAACAGTTGTTCGGCAAGCCCCAGCTGCGCGTCAGGACAGATCTGCAAATGACGATTAAAATCGGCGCAAAATACCCAGAACTCAGCGGCCTGCGCCACATGCTTTTGCCCGCCCGTCAGGGGCACTAACGCCTCGCGCAGCGCCCGATCGGTAATACGGATAATAGAGCTGCACTGTAAAAAACTGGAACTGGACGTGCTGCGCGCGGCGGCAATAATGGCCTCTCGCTGCGCGTCAGTCACGGGTTCATCGGTGAAATGGCGAATAGAACGATGGCCACAAAGAAGTTCAATGGTCGGACTCATTATGCTTTTCTCTATCTGAACGGGAAGAAATGTCGGGTGGACGTTTCATCAACTGCGGCGCCAGTAACTGCGCAATACGCCACATCATCGCCACCGCGGCGGGGAGGATCAACACGACGCCGAGGAAAACCATCAATACGCCAGCCAGCGGCGTATTGAACGGCGCGGGCAGCGTAAGGTAATGATTAAGCGATAGCAGAGCAAGCGCCAGCAAAATCATACCGAGGTATTCCAGTATCAGTACGCTTTTGGGTAACACGCCAATCGTGCGCATATCAAGCCTCCCGGTTAACTGACGCACAGTGTAGAACGTTCTGGTCCGGCGTGCTTAACAGATATAGCCCTGGGTTATCAAAGGAACAGGCGTAACCTGCTTTTCATCTGCCGTAAATCGCGGCATGATAACACCTGTTCGCCGTCTGGCTTTATGTTCGAGGAGAGATATGTTTACTGTTATTTTTGGCCGTCCAGGGTGCCCTTATTGCGTGCGTGCAAAAGAGTTGGCGGAAAAACTGAGCAAAGAACGCGACGATTTCAACTACCGCTATATTGATATCCATGCTGAAGGCATTACTAAAGCGGATTTGGAAAAAACCGTAGGTAAACCTGTAGAAACCGTACCGCAGATTTTTGTCGATCAAAAACATATCGGCGGCTGTACGGATTTTGAAGCATGGGCAAAAGAAAATCTGAATCTTTTCGCCTGATTGCTCTGGCAACGCCCTCTGACGGAGGGCGCTATCGGCGTTTTTTTCGCCGGTGGCTAAACAGGCTGCTAATAAACAAATAGCAGAGCGCGCCTAACGCACACCAGAATACGGCGCTAAATAACCACGCCAGTTCTTGCCAAAACGATCGGGTAGGCATAAATACCACGCGCATTAACACCAGGCAAAACGGCGCCGCCAGCATCGCCCCGATCAGCGGTCGGATCACCTCGCGTCGGTGAGAACAAAAACTGGCCACCGCACCAGGCAACGTAAAAAATAACAGTCCAATCTCAGGATGCCCTGCCGCGCGAAAAGCGCCTTGTACATGCATAGTTAATGAAAGACACACCACAATAAAGAGTACAAAGCAGCAGACAACGCTTGCCCACCCGTGTTTATGTTTCAATCGTTCCTCCTGACACTCTCTATCGAACACGCTTTCCGCCGTGAGGCATCCAGTCAGATAAAGTCATGTGGCATTCCATGCCAAAAACACACCTGCACGATTCTTATAGCCGTTAGTACGCAATAAGATTAAACTAGCAGGATATATTGTTGTGTTGTTTTTATTTGGATGCTGTATGCAATACGATTGCACCCTTAATTCATGATAAAAACAGTAGCGTAAATTACCATTTCTTTCAACAGCTTACTCGTAAACAAGAAGTTAGTCTCCGTGAATATAAACGTCGCAGATTTGTTAAATGGGAATTACATCCTGTTATTATTTGTGGTCCTGGCTCTTGGCCTGTGTCTTGGCAAGTTACGTCTGGGTTCAGTCCAACTTGGTAATTCCATTGGCGTTTTAGTGGTCTCTCTATTATTAGGGCAGCAACACTTTAGTATTAACACCGACGCGCTAAATCTGGGATTTATGCTGTTTATTTTTTGTGTCGGCGTCGAGGCTGGCCCCAACTTTTTTTCGATTTTTTTTCGCGACGGTAAAAATTATCTGATGCTTGCCCTGGTCATGGTCGGTAGCGCTCTGCTAATCGCCTTAGGCCTTGGTAAGCTATTCGGCTGGGATATCGGCCTGACGGCCGGTATGCTGGCCGGCTCAATGACATCCACGCCCGTGCTGGTTGGCGCAGGCGATACCCTGCGACATTCCGGCATCGCCAGCACCCAACTCTCCTCCGCTCTTGATAATCTGAGCCTGGGTTATGCCCTGACCTATCTGATTGGGCTGGTCAGTCTGATCGTGGGCGCGCGTTACTTGCCTAAACTACAGCATCAGGATTTGCAAACCAGCGCCCAGCAAATTGCTCGCGAGCGCGGTCTGGATACCGATGCTAATCGCAAAGTTTATTTGCCGGTTATCCGCGCCTATCGGGTTGGTCCGGAGCTGGTGGCCTGGACTGACGGTAAAAACCTGCGCGAGCTGGGTATTTACCGCCAGACAGGCTGCTATATCGAACGTATTCGCCGTAACGGTATTCTGGCGAACCCGGATGGCGATGCGGTGCTGCAAATGGGCGATGAGATTGCGCTGGTCGGCTATCCGGACGCGCACGCCAGGCTCGATCCCAGCTTCCGTAATGGTAAGGAAGTGTTTGATCGCGATCTGCTTGATATGCGCATCGTGACGGAAGAAATTGTGGTGAAAAACCACAATGCGGTCGGTCGCCGCCTCGCTCAGCTCAAGCTGACCGATCATGGCTGCTTCCTTAACCGCGTCATCCGCAGCCAGATCGAAATGCCTATCGACGATAACGTTGTGCTGAATAAAGGCGACGTGTTACAGGTGAGCGGCGACGCCAGACGCGTAAAAACCATTGCCGATCGCATTGGTTTTATTTCGATTCATAGTCAGGTGACGGACCTGCTCGCCTTCTGCGCTTTTTTTATCATCGGGTTAATGATCGGGATGATTACCTTCCAGTTCAGCAATTTTAGTTTCGGCATCGGCAACGCGGCCGGATTGCTGTTCGCCGGGATCATGCTCGGTTTCCTGCGCGCTAACCATCCTACCTTTGGTTATATTCCGCAGGGCGCGCTTAATATGGTGAAAGAATTCGGCTTGATGGTGTTTATGGCAGGCGTTGGTTTAAGCGCCGGCAGCGGTATCAGCAACGGTCTGGGCGCGGTCGGCGGACAAATGCTGATCGCCGGGCTTGTCGTCAGCCTGGTACCGGTGGTGATCTGCTTCTTGTTTGGCGCTTATGTGCTGCGCATGAACCGGGCGCTGCTGTTCGGCGCCATGATGGGCGCGCGTACCTGCGCCCCGGCGATGGAAATCATTAGCGATACGGCGCGCAGTAATATTCCAGCGCTGGGTTATGCGGGGACTTACGCCATCGCCAACGTTCTGCTAACGCTGGCGGGGACGCTTATTGTCATCATCTGGCCGGGGTTAGGATAAAACTGAAGTTTGCCTTTAAGTGAAAAAATTTTGCCAATAGGTCGAACTTTTCGTTAAAGCATCAGTCATACCTATTGCCACTGCTTTTCTTTGATGTCCCCATTTTGTGGAGCCCATCAACCCCGCCATTTCGGTTCAAGGTTGATGGGTTTTTTGTTGCCCGACGCAGAGTGACACGACATTGGCTCTCCGGCGATTCGCTTTACCATCTGTAAAATCGCTTCACGCGCCAGCGGCGTTCGATCCGTCACAAAATGCAGCGTCATCCCCTCGATAAACGCATCCAGCGCGCGGGCGGTCTGTGCGTCAAACCACTGCGCCAGCGTATTCTGGCTACGCTGCATCCAGTTTTGCATGACTATTTTTAACGCTGGCTTATCGCTGGCATAGGCATATAACTGATACATTAACGCCATATTATCCGGCGTCGTAACCTGCGAGCCGTAAATCATTTCCGTTATCGCCTGGCACGCCCCCTCCGCATCCGTCACCTGCGCAAAAAAGTCCTGGTATTGACGCGACATGTTCTCGGTGAAAAGTGTAAAAGCTTCACTCAATAACGCATCCATACCGGCAAAATAGTAGGTCATCGAGCCAAGCGGCACCTGAGCGATAGCGGCGATTTTCCGGTGCGTCACGGCATGAACGCCATAGGTCTTTACCGCTTCCAGTGTGGCCTGAATTATTTTTTCCCGTCGCTTAGGATCATTGGCGCGTCTTACGGCATTTTCTTTCATGATGAGTTCCACATCTCATTCAGGATGCAGGCGATAGTAGCCTGCCGCTTACGCTGAAAAAACAGACAGCAAAAACTGTCTGCACAACGAAGTATGACGACGATATGTACAAATGTACACAAGCTTGCTAATGTTTACCTCTCGCTTCTATTTTCTGGCCTGACGCTATGACCGTCCTCTCCTCACGTAACGCCTTAAAACGCCGTACCTGGGCGCTGTTTATGTTCTTCTTTTTACCCGGACTGCTGATGGCCTCCTGGGCAACCCGAACGCCTGCTATTCGGGATATTCTTTCCGTCTCTACCGCGGAAATGGGGGCGGTCTTATTCGGGCTTTCTATCGGTTCAATGAGCGGTATTCTTTGTTCCGCCTGGCTGGTGAAACGATTTGGCACCCGGAAGGTTATTCGCACGACGATGACCTGCGCAGTAGGCGGGATGGTTATTCTTAGCGTCGCGCTGTGGTGCGCCTCGCCGCTGATTTTTGCCCTTGGATTAGCCGTTTTCGGCGCCAGTTTTGGCGCCGCCGAAGTGGCGATTAATGTCGAAGGCGCGGCGGTCGAACGCGAGCTGAATAAAACCGTTCTGCCGATGATGCATGGTTTTTACAGTTTCGGCACGCTGGCGGGCGCTGGTGTCGGCATGGCGTTAACCGCATTAAGCGTCCCGGCTAACATCCATATCATCCTCGCGGCTGCCGTGGCGATCGCGCCCATTTTCATCGCCATTCGGGCGATCCCTGACGGTACGGGTAAAAACGCATCGGAAGATTCTCACCTTCAGGAAAAAGGATTACCTTTTTATCGGGACATCCAGCTTTTGCTTATTGGCGTGGTGGTGCTGGCAATGGCATTCGCCGAAGGATCTGCGAATGACTGGCTACCGCTACTGATGGTAGACGGACACGGTTTTAGCCCAACCTCCGGCTCTCTGATCTACGCCGGTTTCACGCTTGGTATGACCGTTGGCCGCTTTACCGGCGGCTGGTTTATTGACCGCTATAGCCGGGTGACGGTTGTTCGCGCCAGCGCGTTGATGGGAGCGTTGGGCATTGGCCTGATTATTTTTGTCGATAGCGACTGGGTCGCCGGCGTCTCGGTCATTCTTTGGGGCTTAGGCGCTTCGCTCGGCTTCCCGCTGACCATTTCCGCCGCCAGCGATACCGGTCCCGACGCGCCGACGCGCGTGAGCGTTGTCGCCACGACCGGCTATCTGGCGTTTTTGGTCGGGCCGCCGCTGTTGGGCTATCTGGGAGAGCATTATGGATTACGCAGCGCCATGATGGTTGTGCTGGCGCTGGTTATTCTGGCGGCGCTGGTGGCGAAGGCCGTCGCCAAACCTGTATCGACTCCGCAACCGGTGATGGAGCATAACGCATGAGTATCAAATTAATCGCCGTCGACATGGACGGCACGTTTCTGAGCGATCAAAAAACCTATAACCGTGACCGGTTTATGGCGCAGTACCAACAAATGAAGCGGCAAGGCATTCGCTTTGTCGTGGCCAGCGGCAACCAGTATTACCAGTTAATCTCCTTCTTTCCGGAAATTGCGCACGAAATCGCTTTTGTCGCGGAAAACGGCGGCTGGGTGGTCAGCGAAGGCGAGGATATTTTTAACGGCGAGCTGACAAAAGCCGACTTCCAGGCGGTTGTCGAACACCTGCTCACACGCGCCGATGTGGAGATCATCGCCTGTGGAAAAAACAGCGCCTACACGCTGAAACGGTACGACGATGCGTTAAAAGCCGTTGCGGCAATGTATTATCATCGTCTGGAGTTTGTGGATAATTTCAACAATATCAGCGATGTTTTTTTCAAATTCGGCCTTAATATTACCGATGAACGGATACCGGAAGTACAGGCGGCGCTGCACGACGCCATTGGCGATATCATGGTCCCCGTTCATACCGGCTATGGCAGTATTGATTTAATAATTCCCGGCGTGCATAAAGCCAACGGCCTGCGTCTGTTACAGCAGCGCTGGGGCATTCATGATAGTGAAGTGGTGGTATTCGGCGACGGCGGCAACGATATTGAGATGCTGCGTCAGGCCGGGTTTAGTTTTGCCATGTCGCACGCCAGCGAAGCGGTCGCGGCGGCGGCGAAATACCGCGCCGGATCGAACAATCAGGAAGGCGTGCTGGATATCATCGACAGCGTATTAAACAACGAGCCGCCGTTCAACGTCTAGCGGATGCCTCTCTACGCCTGATAACAGAAAGCTTATCAGGCGTAGCCGCTCTCTCAGACTGTTTGCAAATTCCCCGTCCGCTTATCTTTTAAGAAGACCAGCATCAGCAGTAGCCAAAGAATACCGTTTGCCAGATTAAACAGGCTAAATAGCCCATTGCCGCCACTTAACCAGGCGTGTTTACTGACTTCAATGCCAACGGTAAAAATCAGCATTTGTAGCATTCCCATCGCCGCCGAGACCGTTCCTTTACTCATATCACTGGAAAAGAGCGTCAGACGCACCAGTCCGGCATTCGCCAGCCCAATGCCAAAAGCGTATACGCTTAATCCCGCCGTCATCCATAAATAAGCATGGGATGAAACCACCGTCGCCGCCGCGGCGATGATCAGCCCCGCGACGATAGGCCAGCCGCCCATCACGATCAGCGAGCGAACCGTACGTCGGGAGGTTAAACGCGCCAACACCAGATTACCGGCAATGAGCGCGCCAAAAACGGGCACCTGCAGCAGACCATATTCATAGCTGCTGAGCTGTTCGCCGCTAATGATGATAATCGGCGACTGCGCAATCCAGGCCAACAGCGGCAGGCTGACAAATCCCAGCGCTAACGCCCCTGCGACAAACCGCCGGTTTTTTATCACCAGCCGATAATCCCGGCCCAGCGCCTTAAATGACAGCGTTTCGCCCCGCCGCGTGGCGGTCTCCGGCATTGCACGCTGTAGTCCGAAAAAGGCGATAGCGGCCAGTGCGGCAAATAAAATGAACATCCCCTCCCACGGCAGAACATGCACCCATGCCGCCCCAACCAGTGGTCCCAGTAGCGGCGCGATTAACGCCACGTTCGCCATCAGCGCGGTAATTTTTATACATACCGCTTCCTCAAAGGATTCCTGAATCGCGGCATACCCTACAGCGCCGATAAAACACAGGCTAATCCCTTGCAAAAAACGCAGGAAGGTAAATTGTTCGATGTTTTTCGCCAGTAACGTCGCCAGGCAGGTGACAATAAACCACACGACGCCCGCCAGCATCACGGGACGACGGCCAATCCGGTCAGACAACGGGCCAAGCAGCCACTGTAAGAACATACCGCCCGCCAGATAAGCGGTCATGGACGTCGGAACCCAGTCCAGGCCCGCCTGATACTGCTCAACCACCGCCAGCATACCCGGCTGGATCATGTCGTTGCCAATATAAGTAGAAAACTCGTACAGCACCAGACAGAGAGGAAAAAGCAGCGCCTGACGTCCCAGCCTGCCGCCTGATTGTAAACGATTCTGCATACCATCTCTTCGCCAATAAAAACCGCGCAGAGTGTAATGAAAGTCGGGGAACTGAGATAGCGAATTATGAGGCTGCAAGGGAAATAGCGCACATTTTTACAGAAAGCCACTTAGCGCTTGCATACTTTAAGGTTAATTTAAGTTTGCGCCGTTATCATCAACTTTATTTTATGCCATTGTCTTAAATCTCTTCATGTTGCCGCCAAATAAGACAATACTGCTTTTCCTCTCTGTTACGCTGCATTTATGCTCAGTTTGCACGGGGATGAGCTGGCTATCCCTTTTGATTTCATTGCTCCGAGCCTGGATGTTATGCTGGAAAACCTTAACAACTCGCTGTTTTATTTTATTAACGCCACGCCTGATTCCGCGCAGTGGACGATTTCGCTCGCTATCTTTATCGCCAAAGATGTCATCAACATCGTCCCGCTCTTAGCCGTTGTACTCTGGCTGTGGGGGCCCCGCGATCGGGTCTGCGCCCAGCGCCAGCTGATCGTTAAAATCGGCATCGCGCTGATTATCAGTCTGGCGGTCTCCTGGACAATGGGACACCTTTTCCCGCACGACCGTCCCTTTGTCGATCATATCGGCTATAACTTCCTGCATCATGCCGCCGATGACTCGTTCCCCAGCGATCACGGTACGGTGATTTTTACCTTTGCGCTGGCGTTTTTGTTCTGGCACCGCCTCTGGTCAGGCATCGTGATGATGGCGATAGCCATTACCATCGCCTGGTCGCGCGTCTATCTCGGCGTACACTGGCCGTTAGATATGATTGGCGCGCTGTTGGTAGCGATGCTTGGCTGCCTGAGCGCACAGCTGATCTGGCAATGGTACGGCGCGCCGCTCTACCAGGCGCTGCAACGTTGTTACCGTTTCTGTTTCGCATTGCCCATTCGAAAAGGCTGGGTACGTGACTAAACAGCGAAAAAAAGAGTAATATTAAGCGCTCTGTATGGTGCGGAGCGCTTATTTAACTCTCCAGGGGAACTATGGAAACGCGACGCGACGAGCGTATTGGTCAATTGCTGCAGGCCTTAAAACGCAGCGATAAACTTCATCTTAAAGAAGCCGCGACCCTGTTGGGCGTCTCTGAAATGACCATTCGTCGCGACCTGAACCATAAAAGCGCGCCTGTCGTGTTGCTGGGCGGCTATATCGTACTGGAGCCCCGCAGCGCCAGCCATTATCTGTTAAGCGATCAAAAATCTCGTCTGGTGGAAGAAAAACGCCGAGCCGCTCAGTTGGCTGCGGGCCTGGTACAAGCCCATCAGACGGTATTTATTGACTGTGGCACCACCACGCCGTGGATCATTGAAGCCATTGATAATGACCTTCCCTTTACGGCGGTGTGCTATTCACTTAATACCTTTCTGGCGCTGCAGGACAAACCCCATTGCCGCGCCATCCTCAGCGGCGGGGAGTTTCACGCCAGCAACGCCATTTTCAAACCGCTTGATTTCCATGAAACGTTAAACAATATTTGTCCGGATATCGCGTTTTATTCCGCCGCCGGCGTTCATACCAGTAAAGGCGCTACCTGCTTTAATCTGGAAGAGCTGCCGGTAAAACATTGGGCAATGACAATGGCACAGCGCCATGTACTGGTGGTGGATCACAGTAAATTCGGCAAGGTACGCCCGGCGCGGATGGGGGAATTATCACGCTTTGATACGATTATCAGCGACCGCCGTCCCGACGAGGCCTTTGTGGCCTACGCTAAAGCGCAACAAATTACTCTGATGTATTAACCGCAGGTTTGCCGGATGCGACGCGCACCCGGCAATGGGGTTATTTTACGAGAACCAACTGCCAAACCACTGATGGAGTTTCATCAGCACAAAATCCCACATCCGGCTGAAAAATCCCCCCTCCTCGACGTTTTCCATCACCATTAACGGGCGTTGCTCAATGGATTTTCCGTTAAGCTGGAAATCGATGGTGCCGACAACCTGCCCTTTCTTCAACGGCGCCGTGAGCTGTGGTTCGTTCAACGTAAAGCTGGCCTTCAGGTTTTTAAGCTGCCCACGCGGAATCGTCACAGACCCCGCATCGCCCGCCCCCAAATTGACCTCACGCTTATCGCCAAACCAGACCCGTTGCGTCACGAATGTCGCGTCAGGTTTAATCGGCGTGACCGTTTCAAAGAAGCGGAAACCCCAGGTCAGCAGTTTTTCTGACTCATTAAAACGAATACGGTCCGTTTTCGCCCCCAGCACGACAGAGATCAGGCGCATATCGCCCTGAGTGGCGGAGGCGACAAGGTTATACCCAGCGCCAGCCGTTGTCCCCGTTTTCATGCCGTCGACATGCAGATTGGTGCTCCACAACAGGCGGTTGCGGTTCGGTTGACGAATATTATTAAAAGTAAATTCTTTTTCTTTATGAATGGCGTATTCGTCAGGCACATCGTGAATCAAGGCCTTGCCGAGCAACGCCATATCGCGAGCGGTACTGAACTGCCCTGGCGCATCAAGACCGTGTACCGTCTGGAAGGTTGTATTGGTTAACCCCAGTCGTTTCGCATAGGCGTTCATCAGGCCGATAAAGGACTCCTGGCTTCCGGCGACGTAGTCGGCAAGCGCGATACAGGCATCGTTACCTGACTGAATGATGATGCCTTTATTAAGATCCGCAACCGACACCTGATCGCCTGGCTTCAGAAACATCACCGACGACCCACGTAGCGCCGGGTTCCCCGTCGCCCAGGCATCTTTGCCCACCGTCACCATATCGGTCAGCTTGATTTTCCCTGCCTTCAGCGCCTGGCCCACCACGTAGCTGGTCATAATTTTTGTCAAACTGGCAGGGTCGAGTTTCTCATCGGCGTTGCCTTCCGCCAGTACTTTACCGCTGGCGTAATCCATTAAGATCCAGGCTCGCGCATCAACGCCCGGCGGCGCGATCGTTTGTTCCTCTGCCTTTACAGGCGAAGCGAAAAGGAATAAGAGAACCGAACCTGCCGCGAGGCTACGAAGGGAAGAAGCGTATTGCGTCATAGTACCACCCGAGTATCCATTCCAAAAACACACGTCACACCACCGTGTAATAAGTGCGGTGAGTAATAACGCACTCACGACGTTAAAGAAACCGTAACTTGGTAAAGTTTTTAAAGTTTATGCAATAACATCCCGTTACGCTTCCTTCATAACGATTTTTTTACAGACCATTGTGTAAATGTTAGGTTTATCTCACGGTAGGCCGATTACTGTCATCATCCTGATAAAACAGAAGGGGTTAATATGATTACGCTGTGGGGCCGGAACAACTCGACTAATGTTAAAAAAGTGTTGTGGACGCTTGAAGAGCTGGAACTGCCATACGATCAAATTCTGGCAGGTGGAAAATTCGGCGTTAACCAGGATGCCGACTATCTGGCGATGAATCCTAATGGGCTGGTGCCGCTGCTTAAAGATGATGAAACCGACCTGTTATTGTGGGAATCCAATGCCATTGTCCGCTATCTGGCGGCGCAATACGGCCAGAACCGGCTATGGGTTGATAATCCGGCGCGGCGTGCGGAGGGCGAAAAATGGATGGACTGGGCGAATCAAACGTTAAGCCCGGCGCACCGCGTGATCCTGATGGGACTGGTCAGAACCCCGCCGGAAAAACGCGACCAGGCGGCAATTGAAGCCGGTATCGAAAAGTGTGATGGCCTGTTTGCGCTGCTTGATGACGCTCTGGTCCACCAGCCGTGGTTCTCCGGAGACAACTTCGGCACCGGCGATATCGCCATTGCGCCTTTCGTCTATAACCTGTTGAACGTGGGTCTGAAGTGGACGCCGCGCCCGAATCTGGAACGCTGGTATCAACAGCTTACCGAGCGCCCTGCTTTTCGCAAAGTGGTGATGATCCCAGTCACCTAACGCGTAGCCGCGGCCTCAAGTGAAGGACTTACCTTGAGTAACTGCCCGTCGGACTCATCGGTTAACACATATAAGTAGCCGTCAGGTCCGACACGCACATCGTAGATACGT
Source organism: Salmonella sp. SAL00670 (assembly GCF_046552235.1). NCBI lineage: Bacteria > Pseudomonadati > Pseudomonadota > Gammaproteobacteria > Enterobacterales > Enterobacteriaceae > Salmonella > Salmonella sp. SAL00670. The sequence continues at coordinate 101,490 of NZ_JBGDUO010000001.1, read as the reverse complement.
TGCTTTCTGTCACTCAAAATACAGTCTTCTTCCGTCACCGTATTGCCATTGACGCGCATCACAATAACCTCTTTATCTTTTAGCGCGCCGATAAACAGTTTATGCCGTCACGGCACAAAAACGTCGCTGATATAAAGGCCATCCCGCTAATTGCCGGAGAATCCTTCCAGTAGTAAACCGACTGCTCCGTTCCTTCGACAATTTCACCTTTGGTTTCCGGCACTTTCAGACCACTATAGTTGACGCCCCATGTGGCCAGCGGCCAGCCATAATTTTTGCCTTTTTTCGGTATGTTAATTTCATCGCCGCCGCGCAGACCGTGTTCATGCAGCCATAGCGCGCCGCTCCAGGGATTGACTGCCAGTCCCTGCGGATTACGAATACCGGCATTGTACATGGCAAGATCAACAACCTGCTCTTTCATGCCGGGCTGACAGGCGCGGTATTCATAGTCGACCTGAAAGCTGCGGCAACATGCCTGACAGCGGTAATGCTGGTGCCCTGCACTCCCCGGACCATACTTTTTAACGGATGCCGTTTGCGCGCAAAACGGGCATTTCACATCGACTTTAGCCATCATAAATCCTGCGATAAAAGTCGGTATTCGAAACGATAATCACCGATTGAATACATGATCGTTTTCTGGGGATTTCACTGCATGTCATGATGGTTTACTCCTGCGATGAATAAGAGAACGGCGTTTAACCATAAAATCAACATGCAGCGGGTCGAGAATAAAGATTATTAACGGAGTGATACCGACTTGAATCCGCCGAGTACTTTTTAGAGTATGTTCCATTCTTCGCGCCGGAATCCCTGAGTAATAGCCTGTCTGATCTAAAATGGAGATCAGAAAAATATGACACAAGCTGTTGCATAACATGGATAAAATGGGTAGTCATGCTAGCGAGATAAGACAATGAATGTATTCATTACTGATGCTGGTCGCTTATCGTGGTTACAGTGTGATCCTTTTTGCTCCGCTGGTAGCACTTGGCGCAGTTCTGTTCACCCGTCCAGTGACGGTCGCCCCGGTTTTCAGTGATATATTTATGGATAAGTTGATCGGTTTTGTAAAACTTTATTTTCCTGTCTTTCTGCTGGGGGCAGTATTTGGCAAGCTGATTGAATTTGCTGGTTTTTACTACTCAATTGTCAGTGCTGTGACCTGTATGGTGGGCCAGAACAAAGCCATGCCGATGATTATTCTTGTATGCGCTTTATTGACCTATGGAGGCGTATCATTGTTTGTGGTGGCGTTTGCCAATCTGTTCTTTACTTGGCTGATTCCACATATTTACGGTGATCAGTTTATGATAAATCTGCCGGGGCTGAAAAAACCGCTGTAAACGGGTTAACCTGATGACCACGGGGAGCAGGTATTAGCATCTACGTTACAACGGTTCCGACAATATGTCTGACCTGACCCCCTGTCAGCGGTCACCAGCGTCCTACCAGATCCGCCCCGGATCATGGTAGGGCGGTGACACCGTCAGCCTACATTTTGTAGTTATCTCGACGTGACAGGAATTCGGATAGGCCGAAATACTCAGTCTGACTGAGTCTATAAAAAAGCAGCACACTGTATTATACGTTAATTATGAGCCACAACGATGCACTTTGATATAAAAGATTTAAAATTATTCCTTGCTATCAGTGAAGAAGGGAGCTTAACACGTGGAGCGGAAAAAACTTACATGTCTGCCGCATCTGGTAGCGTGCGTATACGTAATCTTGAACAGAGTATCAATCTGAGATTGCTGTATCGTAGTAGCAAGGGGATAACGTTATCCTCTGCTGGTGAAACATTTAAACACCACGCCAGCCTTATTGTGAATCAAATGGAAATGTTACGTAGCGATATGCAGGAGCATGTTAAAGGCATCAAAGGACATGTCAGAATATTTTCCAGTATAACTGCTATTGCAGAGTATCTCCCCCCATTGTTGAGCCATTTCCTTACACTATATAACGATGTGAATATTGATCTCAGGGAGTATCCAAGTCCGGAAATTGTACGTTCTGTTATTGAGGGGAAAACTGATCTCGGAATTGTTGCTGGTAATATTACAACAGATAATCTTGAAATACTGCCGTTCCGTACTGATAGGCTAGTGCTTATCACCGCGACAGACCATCCCTTTGCTGACAGAAAAAGCGTGACCTTTCATGAATTAATTCAATATGAACAAATCAGCCTGCCTGAAGGGACAGGAATGTTTGAATTTATCCGAAAAAAGGCAGAACTAGTACCATCTAAACTGAAAATTAGAATACAGGTCGGCAACTTTGAAACATTTTGCCGTATGGTTGAAGCAAAAGTGGGCATTGGTATAATGCCTCACTCTGCTGCATCCCGTTTGCGTCAGTTGCATGAATTTTCGATTATTGATCTTGATGAATTTTGGTCATTAAGAAAATTACAAATCTGCGCCAGAAGCTTTGACAAATTACCCGGCTTCACACAAAAACTGGTTACTATGCTCACAGCTCAGACTGAGTGATAGCGTTACATCCCTGTATAATTTGGTCCGTTGCCACCTTCAGGCGTAGTCCAGGTTATATTTTGTTTAGGATCTTTAATGTCACAAACTTTACAGTGAATACAGTTCTGTGAATTTATTTGCAGACGCATATTTTGTGTTTCACTATCCTGTAAAAATTCATATACTCCGGCAGGGCAATATCGTTCTTCGGGGCCACCATAAATATCCAGATTAATGGATATAGGGATATTCTGATCACTGATTTTCAAATGTACTGGCTGGTCGTCATCATGCCAGGTGTTACTGAGATAGACGGATGACAAAATATCAAACGTCAGTTTACCGTCAGGTTTGTCGTACAGTTTTTTCTGGCTTTTGTTGGCCGGTTGCAGAGTGATATTGTCCGGTCGGTTATTTTTTACACGCCAGGGGATTTTTTTTATACCCATTCGGGGAAGCAGCCAATGCTCAATGCCACTCATGATAAAACCTATCACACGCCCTTTTTTAAACCAGGGTTTGAAATTACTACCATTTTCCAGTTCCTGCCAAAGCCAGCTCTGTCGCAGTAATGTTTGATATTCTGTCAGTATGTCGTTTTTCCTGTTGTCCAGCAAAGCATTAAATATAGCGTCAGCCGCTATCATGCCACTTTTGATAGCTGTATGGATGCCCTTGATTCTACTTGCATTGAGCGTACCGGCATTACAACCAATCAGCAGACCACCAGGTAAACAGGGATCAGGCATAGACGCAATCCCGCCGTTATTGATTGCTCTTGCGCCATAACCAATACGCTTACCCCGGTCAATGTATTTGCGTATAGAAGGGTGTGTTTTCAGGCGCTGCATTTCCTGAAAAGGGCTTAACCAGGGATTTGAATAATCAAGTCCCACAACCAAACCTAGTGCAATTTTATTATCATTAAGATGATAGAGAAACCCACCCCCGAACGACTCTTTATCCAGAGGCCAACCTGTGGTGTGAATTACAAGCCCCGGATGGGACTGGTCTGATGGAACCTCCCACAACTCTTTTATGCCTATGCTAAAACTCTGGGGTGCTTTGCCTGTATCAAGATGAAATTTTTTGATCAGTTCTTTAGCCAGACTACCGCGGGCCCCTTCGGCAAAAATTGTATATTTTGCCAGAATTTCTATTCCACTCAGGAACCCCTCTTTCTTGCTGCCATCCCGATGACGTCCCATATCACCAGTTACTACACCGATAATGTTAGTATCCTGATCATACAGTATCTCAGTTGCCGAAAAGCCTGCATAAATATCCACGCCTGACGTTTCTGCCTGACCGGCGAGCCATTTAATGAGATTACCGAGGCTTACGATAAAGTTTCCATGGTTGCGAAAATTATCAGGAATCAATGCATCCGGCAAATTAATACATTTTTCATTCGTCAGTAACAGTAATTTATCCTGAGTAACAGGCTGTTTAATGGGTGCGCCTCTTTCCTGCCAATCAGGAATTAGTTCATTCAGCGCTCGGGGATCCATGACTGCCCCACTGAGAATATGAGAACCAGGCTCAGCTCCTTTATCAAGGACGATAATGGACAGTTCTTTTCCTGCGTCATTTGCCTGTAATTTAAGTTTAAGAGCTGCAGATAATCCGGCGGGTCCTGCTCCCACAATAAGAACATCACATTCTATTGTCTCACGTGATTGCTGGGTATTAGAAAGTGTATCGTTCATTATTAACTCCTTAATTTTTCAGCACCGTAGGAACAGCTATATTATGTAAATAAAATTGCATTCATATTGTAACCAATGAAATAAATATCATAGTGATAAAACAGATGAAATGGTATAGGAATGTTCAACCTTAGAAAAAGGTGTCTATAAGACTATATAGCCAGTTATCAACTATTAAAAAAATGTCGGTGATGATGAAGCATTCCATAACATTTATATTTAGCTTTCTCCCTCAGATGAAAAAGAATATACACAAATCATTTTTAAGCCGTTCATCATAATTGCAGGAAAAGTCCCTATTTTCTTGGCATTCTATTATAGTTACCCGCGAGAAATAATCAGCCAACTGTCGGGTACAGAAGGGAGCGGCAATGACATGTTCAATCGAGACTATAATGACTCCGGACAGAGGTAACTGTTTCATAATATTTTTCCAATTGATTTGACATCAGAATGAACGTGGCATCTCCAGCACATGCTCAGCGATATAGCTCAGGATCAGGTTGGTAGATATGGGAGCAACCTGATATAAACGTGTTTCTCTAAACTTTCGTTCGATATCATACTCACAGGCAAAACCATATCCACCATGAAATTGCAGGCAGGCATTGGCTGCTTCCCAGCTGGCTTTCGCAGCAAGGTATTTCGCCATATTAGCCTGTGCTCCACAATCAAGATGCTGATCAAAAAGCTCGCACGCTTTAAAACGCATCAGATTAGCCGCTTCCACTGCAATAAATGCTTCTGCAATAGGAAACTGCACCCCCTGGTTCTGACCAATGGGACGACCAAAAACCTCACGCTCGCAGGTATAGCGGGTAACACGATCCATAAACCAATATCCATCGCCTATACATTCTGCCGCAATCAAGGTACGCTCTGCATTTAAACCATCAAGTATGTAATGAAAACCCATACCCTCTTCACCAATAAGATTTTCTTCGGGAATTTCCAGGTTGTCAAAAAAGAGCTCGTTGGTTTCATGATTGACCATATTGGGAATAGGTCGTACTGTCATTCCATTTTTCATAGCTTCTTTAATATCAACCATGAAAATAGACATCCCTTCGGATTTACGTTTTACATTTGCAAGCGGAGTAGTTCGAACCAGAAGAATCATCCAGTCTGAATGTTGAACACGTGAAATCCAGACTTTTTGTCCGTTTATCACATACCGGTCTTCTCTTTTTACAGCTGTAGTTTTAATTCTGGTGGTATCTGTACCTGCTGTGGGTTCTGTGACGCCCATCGACTGCAGGCGCCATTCACCAGTAGCTATCCGTGGCAGCCAGAATTCTTTCTGTTTATCGGATCCATGACGTAACAACGTATTCATGTTATACATCTGACCATGGCAGGCTCCAGAGTTTCCACCCGATCTATTGATCTCTTCCATGATAATAGATGCTTCAGTTAAACCAAGCCCTGACCCTCCAAATTCCTCCGGGATGAGCGCAGCCAGCCAACCAGCTTTGGTTAGTTTATTAACAAACTCTTCAGGATAGGCTTTTGCTTCATCTATCTTACGGTGATATTTATCATCAAATTCACTACATAATGAACGAACCGCATCACGAATATCCTGATATTTATCCCTTTCAATACTTTTCATAATTTTTTCCTCAATAAACCAGCGCCAACAGGGGGTAGAAAATGACCTTTTATCGGATGACCATCAGCAGATAGATCTGACTGGCGGTCGACAGGAAGAAAATAGAGCCAGTGCCATAATTCTGGCAGAACGCCCCCCCTCTTTAAAGATTTTGATGTCTTTATCCAGAGTGGCGGCCAGCAGCTTAGCGGGACCGGGGTTAAGATAATCGGTGTTGCGCAGAATGCCAGGCTGCCAAATTTGAATATCAGTATATTGCATAAAAGTTACCTTTAAGGAGGAAAAAATATGATTTATAATTTATCGATAAGTTCAGGTACAGCTTTGAAAATATCAGCTACCAAACCATAATCCGCAATAGAAAAGATAGGAGCGTCAGGATCCTTATTAATAGCGACAATGACGCCTGACTCTTTCATCCCGGCAAGATGTTGTATGGCGCCAGAAATTCCCAGAGCAATATAAAGTTGAGGCGCAACGATTTTTCCGGTCTGGCCAATCTGATAATCATTTGGTGCATAACCAGCATCTACAGCAGCCCGGCTTGCCCCCACGGCAGCGCCTAATTTATCTGCCAGGTTATCAACAAGTTCTTTGAATGCCTGTGCACTTCCTACTCCTCGTCCACCTGATACTACAACTCTGGCGGATTGTAAGTCTGGACGGTTACTTTTATTAACATGTTGGCTAATAAATTTTACCTGATCTGAACCAAGAACAACCTCTGTAAATTCAATGGGGGCTTTTCCCTCATCTTCCGCAACCGCAGCCGCAAATGAGGTAGGACGAACAGTTATCACTTTATATTCATCATCACTGTGTACTGTGGCAATAGCGTTACCCGCATAGATTGGACGTTCAAAGGTATGTTGATCAATGACACGCGTAATATCACTAATCTGAGATACATCAAGTTTTGCTGCTAAGCGTGGCGCACAGTTTTTTCCAAAAGAGCTTGCAGGAAAAAGAATGGACTGATAATGATTTTTCCCACTATTCAAAAAATAGCTGATCTGTTTTTCCACATTCTCTGCCAGAAGGTGTTCGAATAGTGGGCTGTCAGCAACAAATACAGTGGATATCCCCTGAATATGACTGGCTTTAACTGCAATACTTTCTATACCATATCCTAACATAAGTATATCTATATCACTATTAATGGCTTTTGCCGCAGTGATAGTACTGAGTGTTGAAGGTAAAAGAGTATTGCCGTTATGTTCAGCAATAACTAAAGAAGCCATATTTTCCTCCTTAAATTACTTTTTCTTCGTTTTTTAATTTATCTAGCAGCGTGTTAATATCTGGAACGATTATGCCTGCTTTCCTTCTTGCTGGCTCATCAACTTTAATAATAGTCAATCTGGATGACGGGTTAATACCAAGTGAATCGAAATCTATCTCCTTAACAGGTTTCTTTTTGGCTTTAATAACATTCGGCAAGCTGATATTCCTCGGTGTATTCAGACGTAGATCTGTAGTGAGTACTGCAGGCAGGGATAAATTTAACGTTTCTAATCCTCCATCAACCTCACGAACAGCAGTTAATGAATTATCAGAAATAGTAATTTCACTAACATTAGTGGCTTGGGGAAGATCGAGTAATGCTGCCAGCATTTGGCCTACCTGATTACAATCATCGTCAATAGCTTGCTTGCCTAATAATATAATATCGGGTTTTTCATTCCGGGTAATAGCGGTGATAGTTTTGGCCACAATTAGTGGTGTAAGAGAGTTTTTTGTTAATATGTGTATTGCCCTGTCTGCCCCTGCTGCCAGTGCTGTACGCAATACATCCCCTACACCTGTGTTTCCTATAGACACTACAACAACCTCACTGATTAATCCCCGTTCTTTTAAACGTACTGCTTCTTCAACTGCAATTTCATCAAATGGATTGATACTGAGTTTTGAATCAGAAATATCAACATCAGAATGATCTCGCTTTATTCTAATTCTAACGTTATGATCGACAACTTGTTTTACACAAACTAAAGCTTTCATTGGTGACTCCTTCATATATTTACTAAATGCTATGAGCCAAAATCCTTTTTGCTTTTTCCAGTAACGGTTTATCCACCATTTGCCCTTCATGACTGAATGCTCCATGGGGATATTGAGCCAGTCGCATAATCTGGGGAACCCACTCGATTTCTTGTTTTAAATAGCTGAATGCTCTGTTTACATGTGAAATTTGTGGAGGGTGAATACATACCTTGCCACTGAACCCCATTTTACAGGAGTGAATAGCATTTTGTATTGTCAACTCGTTTTTCATAAATTCAGTTGTGATACCGTCAACAGAAGGATATGATCCAGCCAGGCGTGAAGTTATTACAATTTTTGCACGTACAGCAATCAGTACTTTTTCATCATTACTCATGAAATTCAGAGCATTTTCTCTGGCAATTATTTTTTTCTCAGATGACACCGCATTTTCTAAATCAAGGATTACGCTATCAGCACAACTGCTATTTGCTTTTTCAAATCGTTCAGGTTGGTCCCCCGTAACGAAAAGAAAAAACCGTTCTAACGTTTGCATTCTCGTCTCTCATTTGAATGGAGCATCTGATAATTCAATATATCTTAAAAAAATAATTTTCTGAATTAGCTTTTATCTAACCCCCCATTAAAATTGGTTCAGGTTCGCTGATAACAGAAAGAAACATGTAATTTATTGTTACAATAACAAAGATAAAAATAAAATTTAATTATTTGATATAAATAACGTTTCAGAATAGTAAACGGCCGACATTCCGTACCTGTTTCAGGAGTGAATTCGACTATACCGTTCCCTAAGAACATCAACGATTGTCTGGTGAACCGAATTTAGTCACCTTTGGCGGAAAACAGGCTGGCATATAGGAGAGCATGACAACCCGGGTCATTCCCTCCGTGATTTTTTAGTAACACGCTGAAAAAGTATCTGAAACTTCATTCTGCAAGTGAGACTTTCCCCGAAGTCGATCGATACGTTTTATCTTGTGCCTGACCGATGCTACTCCTGACAAATCACGCCCAATACTGAATAAGTGTAAGAGATGCACCGTTAATCACTACACTGGTAGCCTCAATAAGAGATTGACGGCGGTAAAGGTGCAAAGGCTCCAGTATATTTTTAAAGGATTTTTGGCATAATGAACGAGCAGGCATAGTGATGATTTCCTTGAAAGTGTTAGCGCAATCAATTAGATCACATAACACTATGCCTGTCCTGGTTTGCTGGGGATTCCTCAGGAGTCGCCTCCCCCTTATTCAGACCTGTGTAAGCGGTGAATGTGCTTTCAGACTCTGAATACTCAGCGTCAAAGTTGTCAGACAGTTTTCAAGTTTATCTGCGTTGACGGCAATAAAGGTCGGACAATCATGGTGTCCGCTCATTAAACAAACGGCGGCGGCTGCAAGCGCGCCTTCGGCACGGCGCAGCGCGTTCCACTCTTCCTGATCGAGATGCAGTCCCTGCCGTAAGGATTGATCGTGGAGCTCGCGATTCAGTTCAAAAAAATTGTCACGCAGAGAGTCACTTTCGCTGACTGACATATACCCCTTCGCTTTTCGCAATTGCAGATAAGCGGCAAGATCGATACGCGCGTTTATCAGCTTGTTGAGAAGATCGGTTCTCAGTCTGTCAACGACCATACCTTTTTTCCTCCTCTTTTCTACCAGGGTTCAACTTAATAGTATGGTCGTTTTTTAGACAAATGGGTGTCAGAGATCAAGAATTTTCTTAGAATTGCCCTTTTTCACCTTTTGCTGATAACCACAACGGTTGATGCCGCCGCTCCCGATGAGATTGCGATACAATTTTTGTTCGGATATCTGTAGAATCCCTGCCCTGACCATTCCAATAAATGAACACTTTTTAAGCTATGAGTAATGTAACCCACCAGCCAAAGATCGGCTTCGTTTCCCTGGGCTGTCCGAAAAACCTCGTTGATTCGGAACGCATCCTGACTGAGCTGCGTACCGAAGGCTATGACGTTGTGCCACGCTATGACGATGCGGATATGGTTATCGTTAATACCTGTGGCTTTATTGACAGCGCGGTACAAGAGTCGCTGGAAGCCATTGGCGAAGCGCTGAACGAAAACGGTAAGGTAATCGTCACCGGCTGCCTGGGCGCAAAAGAAGATCAGATCCGCGAAGTGCATCCGAAAGTACTGGAAATCACCGGGCCGCATAGCTATGAGCAAGTTCTGCAGCACGTACATCATTACGTACCGAAGCCGAAGCACAATCCATTTTTAAGCCTCGTACCGGAACAGGGTGTAAAACTGACGCCGCGCCATTATGCGTATCTGAAAATTTCTGAAGGCTGTAATCACCGCTGCACGTTCTGCATCATCCCGTCGATGCGCGGGGATCTGGTCAGCCGTCCGATTGGCGACGTATTAAGCGAAGCGAAACGTCTGGTTGATGCCGGGGTCAAAGAGATTCTGGTGATTTCGCAAGATACCTCCGCCTACGGCGTAGATGTGAAGCACCGCACCGGATTCCATAATGGCGAACCGGTGAAAACCAGTATGGTGAGCCTGTGCGAACAGTTATCAAAACTGGGCGTCTGGACACGTCTGCACTACGTCTACCCCTACCCACACGTTGATGATGTGATTCCGCTAATGGCGGAAGGCAAAATCCTGCCTTATCTGGACATTCCGCTGCAACATGCCAGCCCGCGGATTCTTAAACTGATGAAACGTCCTGGTTCCGTTGACCGCCAGCTGGCGCGCATTAAGCAGTGGCGCGAAATCTGCCCGGAACTGACCCTACGCTCCACCTTTATTGTCGGCTTCCCCGGCGAAACGGAAGAAGACTTCCAGATGCTGCTCGACTTCCTGAAAGAGGCGCGCCTCGATCGTGTAGGCTGCTTCAAGTACAGCCCGGTGGAAGGCGCAGGCGCGAATGAGCTGCCGGATCAGGTGCCGGAAGAGGTGAAAGAAGAGCGCTGGAACCGCTTTATGCAACTGCAACAGCAAATCTCCGCTGAGCGCTTGCAGGAAAAAGTGGGCCGCGAAATTCTGGTGATCGTCGATGAGGTTGACGAAGAAGGCGCTATCGGGCGTAGCATGGCGGATGCGCCGGAAATTGACGGCGCGGTCTATTTGAACGGCGAAACCAACGTCAAGCCGGGCGATATCGTGCGCGTGAAAGTGGAAAACGCCGACGAATATGATTTGTGGGGCAGTCGGGTTTAACGCCACCTCCCCCGGCGCGGGTGCCGGATGTGTTATCCCGCCTGACGAGACCGTTCCAGGCCCGCCAGGCGTCAACGCCACCGGGCTGGCTTACCCCTTAATCTTCGGGTCCAGCGCATCGCGCAACCCGTCGCCTAACAGGTTAAACGCCAGCACAGTCAGGAAAATCGCCACCGCCGGGAAGAGCGCTACGTGCGGCGCGATGACCATATCCGCCCGCGCTTCATTGAGCATCGCTCCCCACTCCGGCGTTGGCGGCTGCGCGCCTAATCCGAGAAATGACAGGCTTGCCGCGGAAATAATTGACGTACCGATACGCATCGTAAAGAAAACCACAATTGACGAGACCGTTCCCGGCAATATATGGCTAAACAAAATCGTCGTGTCGCTGGCGCCGATACTGCGGGCAGACTCAATAAACGTCTGCTGTTTTAAGACCAGGGTATTTCCGCGCACCAGACGAGCAAACGCCGGAATAGAAAAAATCGCCACCGCAACGATCACATTAGCAATACCGCTGCCTAACACCGCCACAACGGCAATCGCCAGCAAAATGCCGGGGAAGGCGAACAACACATCGCAAATGCGCATAATAAAACGATCCCACCAGCCTTCATAATATCCCGCCAGTAATCCCAACACCGTACCGATTATCGCGCCGATAAATACCGCGAACACGCCCGCCGCCAGTGAGATCTGCGCCCCAACGAGAACCCGGCTAAAGATGTCTCTTCCCAGCGAGTCAACGCCAAACCAGTGCTGCAAAGAGGGGCCATTGTTCAGGCTATCGTAGTCAAAATAGTTTTCCGCATCGTAGGGCGTCAGCCAACGGGCAAAAATCGCCACCAGAATTAACGCCAGTACGAATCCCCCGGCGACCAACGCGACATGCTGGCGGCGAAAACGACGCCAGAACTCCCGCCACGGCGTGCGTATCTGGTCGGGTTTTACCACCGGCATAGCATGTAAAATCGCCTGACGGCGCCAGTTAAATAATCGCATCCTTACTTATACCTGATAGCCGGATTAATGGCGGCATAGAGAACATCCACCACTAAGTTGATAAGAATAAATTCCAGAGAAAACAGCAGCACTTCTGCCTGAATCACGGGGTAGTCGCGCATGTCGACGGAGTCGACCAGTAATCGCCCAAGCCCCGGCCAGTTAAACACTTTTTCAACGACGATCGAGCCGCCAAGCAAAAAGCCAAATTGCAGTCCCATCATGGTGACGACCGGGATCATTGCATTGCGCAGGCCATGTTTTAACACCACCCACGTTTCACTGACGCCTTTCGCCCGCGCGGTCCTCATGTAATCCTCGCTCAGGACATCGACAAACGAGGAGCGCGTAAAACGCGCCATGACGGATGCCACCGCCGCGCCAAGCGTCAGGGAAGGTAAAATATAATGTTGCCAGCTATCCGCCCCCACGGTCGGTAGCCAGCCCAGATCCACGGAAAAAATCTGCATTAACAACATTCCCAGCGCAAAAGCCGGAAAAGAAATGCCGGTCACGGCAAGCGTCATTCCTAACCGGTCAGGCCAGCGATTACGCCACACGGCGGCGGCGATGCCGATCGCCATGCCAAACAGCACCGCCCATATCATACTGGTTATCGTCAGCCACAGCGTCGGCAAAAAGCGGCTGGCGATCTCCTCAGAAACCGGGCGGCGGGAAACCATTGACGTCCCGAAATCGCCTTGTAAAACATGGGTGATGTAATGCCAAAACTGGACATGAAGCGGCTGATCAAGCCCCAGCTGCTGACGAACCAGCGCGATCACCTGCGCGTCGGCTTCCGGTCCGGCTATCAGCCGCGCCGGGTCGCCGGGCAACAAATGAACAAATAAAAACACCAGCACTGCCACAATCAACAGCGTAGGAATTAATCCCAGCAGGCGCTTGAGAACATAGTTAAGCATCACACGAACCTTTTACCGGATGGCGGACAACGCGCGCGCCATCCAGCCCCATCGCATTACTTACTTCAAATCCGCATCGTCAAAGCTGAAACCGGTATCCGGCATAATCCAGAAACCGGTCAAATTTTTACTGTGCGCAGAAACCAATTTCTCCACCACCAACGGTATCCAGGGCGACTCTTTCCAGATAATATCCTGCGCCTCTTTGTACAATCGTGTTTTCTCCTGCGGATCGTTGGTCTTTAAGGCCGCCGCCAAATCGCTGTCGACCTGCTTGTTGCTGTAAAAAGCGGTATTAAACTGCGTCGGCGGCCAGTTTTGTGATGCGAAGAGCGGCGATAACGCCCAGTCAGCTTCGCCCGTCGACGCCGACCAGCCTGTATAGAACATTCGCACGCCGCTCTCTTTTTGCCCTTTGCCCTCGACTTCCGCGGCGCGCTGGCCGGCGTCCATCGCGGTTATCCGGGCTTTAACGCCAATCTGCGCCAGTTGCTGTTGGGTAAACTGCAACACTTTTTGCGCGGTGCTATGGTTGTGCGATGACCACAGCGTGGTACTGAAACCGTCTGGATACCCCGCCTCTTTCAACAGTTCGCGCGCTTTAGCCGGATCATAGGGCCACGGCTGATAGCTTTGCGCATAGGCTATCGACGGCGGCACCACGCCCGTCGCCGGCGTGGCGTATCCGGCAAACGCCACTTTAACCAGCGCCTGACGATTGATAGCGTAATTCAACGCCTCACGCACCTTAGGATTATCAAACGGCTTCTGCGTCACATTCATACTGATATAACGCTGCATAATGGACGGGCTGGCGACCAGTTCGAGGTTTTTATTTTTCGCCAGTAACGCGGCCTGCTCATAAGGGATAGGAAAAGCAAATTGCGCTTCGCCGGTTTGCAGCATCGCCGCGCGGGTATTGTTGTCAGTAACCGGACGCCAGGTAATAGAATCCAGCTTGGGTAAGCCCTGCTGCCAGTAACCGGCGAACTTTTTCACTTTGACAAAGTCGGTCTGATTCCAGGTTTCAAGCTGGTATGGACCGGTACCGACCGGATGAAAACCAATATCCTTGCCATATTTTTCCAGCGCTTGCGGCGAGATCATCGCCGTCGCCGGGTGCGCCAGAATATTAATGAAAGCGGAGAACGGCTGTTTCAGGGTAATTTTTACCGTTGCCGGATCGACAACCTCCGTTTTTGCGATATTTTTATACAGGTTATAACGCTTGAGGTGGTTATCCGGATTGCTGGCGCGATCGAGATTCGCTTTCACCGCCGCCGCATCAAAATCCGCGCCGTCCTGAAATTTCACCCCCTGTCGTAGGGTAATGGTGTAGGTCAGACCGTTATCAGAAACGGTATAGCCTTTCGCCAGGACGTTTTTTACCTTCATGTCTTTATCCAGGCCAAACAGCCCCTGATAAAATGACTTCGCCACCGCCTGCGAGAGCGTATCGTTGGCGTCATACGGATCGAGCGTGGTGAAATTAGACCCTACCGCCACCACCACATCTTTGGCCGCCAGGGCCGGAAAAGCCGCAATGGATGAGGCCAGTCCCAGCGCCGCCAGCCATTTATGCGTAATAAATTGCGTCATGTTGTTCTCCTGAAACCCTGCCTGTCTGAATGTTATAAGCGCGAGAGCGCATTATCCTGCAGCGGCCGCGCAACATAATGTCCCGGCCCGACCAACTGTAATGAAACGGCGGGCGTCTCTTCGCCACGTTTATGAATATTGCTGGGTATATCATCTGATAGCAGAACGCGCCGCGGCCGGTGTCTGGAGGGATCGGCAACCGGCACCGCCGCCATCAATTTACGCGTATAAGGATGCTGCGGATTTTCAAAAACGGCGCGCCGCGGCCCCATCTCAACAATTTGACCAAGATACATCACCGCCACGCGATGGCTAATTCGCTCCACGACCGCCATATCATGCGAAATAAACAGGTAGGCGATCCCCATTTCCCGTTGTAAATCGAGCAGTAAATTAATGATCTGCCCGCGAACGGAAACATCCAGCGCGGAGACCGCCTCATCGGCAATAATCACTTTAGGATTCAATGCCAACGCGCGAGCAATGCAGATGCGCTGACGTTGACCGCCGGAAAACTCATGCGGATAACGCCAGGCATGTTCAGGACGTAATCCGACACGCTCAAGCAACCAGGCCACGCGCTTTGCCGCAGCGTCCCCCTGCCCCAGACCATGAATCCGTAAAGGTTCCATAATGGAATACCCCACGGTCTGGCGCGGGTCGAGCGAGGCGTAAGGGTCCTGGAAAATACACTGAATATCGCGGCGCAACGGCTGGAGTTTACCCGCAGACAGCGTGTCAATGCGCTGGCCGTTAAAGATAATCTCCCCCTGCCGGGATTCAACCAACCGCAGCAGCGCGCGTCCGGTCGTCGATTTTCCGCTACCGGACTCGCCCACCAGCGATAGCGTTTCGCCGGGCCAGAGATCGAAACTGATATTCTCAACGGCATGAACTTCACGCGTAACGCGGTTAAAGAGACCGCTACGCAGCGGGAATCGCGTCACCAGCCCCCGAACCTGGAGAATAGGCTCGCCTTCCACCACCGTGTCTTGCTCAATCTGCGATTCATAAAGGGCCAGTTCGTCAGCGGAAATCAACGGGAAACGGCGTGGCAGCGAGTGGCCGCGCATCGCGCCAAGCTGAGGGACGGCGGCCAGTAACGTTTGGGTATAAGGATGCGTCGGCGCATGGAAAATCTGCTCTACGCTGCCGGTTTCCACGGCCTCGCCCTGATACATCACCAGTACGCGATCGGCGATATCCGCCACGACGCCCATGTCGTGGGTGATAAAAATCACGCCCATCGACATCTCTTGCTGCAACACTTTGATAAGTTGCAGAATTTGCGCCTGGATAGTGACATCCAGCGCCGTGGTGGGTTCATCGGCAATCAATACCGCCGGACGGCAGGATAGCGCCATCGCGATCATGACTCGCTGGCGCATCCCGCCGGAAAGCTGATGCGGATAACGCGATAAAATCGCCTGCGACTCCGGGATCCGTACCTGATCGAGCATACGTTTCGCTTCCGCCAGCGCCTCTTCGTGGCTGGCGCCCTGATGCAAACGAATAGATTCGGCAATTTGCTCGCCAACGGTAAATACCGGGTTGAGCGAGGTCATTGGCTCCTGGAAAATCATGGCGATATCCGCGCCGCGCACACGCCGCATCTGCGCGTCACTCTGCTCAGACAGCTCAATCACCTGGCGATTACGCCGACGCAACAGCATTTCGCCGCAGCGCACGTTCGCGCCCGACTGCTCAATCAGCCGCATTAACGCCAGCGCCGTCACCGATTTTCCCGAGCCCGACTCGCCGACAATCGCCAGAGTCTCTCCACGCTTCAGGCGTAATGACACATTACGCACGGCGTCTACCTGTTGCCCTTCGTGGTGAAACGCGATATTCAGGCCACTGACGGACAGAACATCGCGGCTATCCAGTTCATCGCTGTGCGGCACCTGCGGCTCCTTATTCCCGGTAAATTCCTGTGGTAGGCGTATCCCCGGCATATCCCCAGGCGCGATACATCCCTTCGCTGTTAAACGGCAACGCGACATTACCTTCGTGATCAACGGCGATTAATCCACCGCTGCCGCCCAGCGCCGGTAATTTTTCCATCACCACGCGCTCACAGGCGTCGGCAAGGCTGAGTCCGCCATATTCCATCAATGCGGCGATATCGTAAGCCGCGAGCGTGCGAATAAAGACCTCTCCCGTTCCGGTACAGGAAACGGCGACGCTGGCGTTGTTGGCATAACACCCGGCGCCGACCAGCGGGCTGTCGCCGACGCGCCCGGGCAATTTATTGGTCATCCCGCCGGTAGACGTTGCCGCCGCCAGATTGCCGAATTTATCCCGCGCCACCGCGCCGACTGTACCCATTTTTTTCGTTTCGTCCAGCGGCGCGCCGCTGTGATCGAGCGCCATTTCGCCCGCCGCACGCGCCGCCAGCAATTGCTCGTAACGCGCCGGGGTGGAAAAGATATCCGGCGAAACGCGCGCCATCCCCTGTGAAAAGGCAAAGTTTTCCGCCCCTTCCCCCACCATGAGTACATGCGGGCTGCGCTCCATCACCAGCCTGGCGGCGAGCACAGGATGGCGAACATGACTCACGCCCGCGACGGCTCCGGCTTTCAGGGTATTGCCGTCCATCACGCAGGCATCCAGTTCATGAGTCCCGTCTCGGGTATAGACCGCGCCGATACCCGCATTGAAGAGCGGACACGCTTCCAGCAGACGCACCGCTTCCGTCACTACATCAAGCGCGCTGTCACCCGCTTCCAGCATCTTTTGCCCGCTTTCAACAATCTCTGACAACGCCTGGATATAGCGTAGCTCCTGCTCATGGCTCATTTGCGCGCGAGCAATCGCGCCTGCGCCGCCGTGAATCGCAATCACTGCTTTATTCATTTTTAGGGTCCATTACGGTGGCACACAACTTTTACTATAACTATCAGAATTGTTGTGAGTTATTCATTCGATTTTTGAATATAGAAAGATGCGTAAGGTATGTAAAGGCGCAAGGCCGTCTCTAAGACCGAGGTAGCATACTGCCCGCCACTGTTTTCTGACATAATAGCCGGATTCGATTTTGCCTCGCAGGAGTATGTTCATGGAATTTTCCGCCGGATTGATGCCGCTTGAAACGGCGCTGACACAGATGCTTTCACGTATTACCCCGCTCACCGCCGTAGAAACGTTGCCGCTGGTGAACTGCTTTGGCCGCATCCTGGCGACCGATATCGTTTCTCCCCTCGATGTTCCCGGCTTTGATAATTCAGCTATGGATGGTTATGCGGTACGTATGGCGGATTTGTCCGCCGATAAGCCGCTGCCCGTCGCCGGCAAAGCATTTGCCGGTCAGCCTTACCAGGGAGAGTGGCCTGCGGGCACCTGCATTCGCATTATGACCGGCGCCCCGGTGCCGACAGGTTGCGAGGCGGTAGTTATGCAAGAGCAGACGGAACAAACCGATGACGGCGTGCGTTTTACCGCCGATGTTCGTTGCGGACAAAACATCCGCCGCCGCGGCGAGGATATTCGCCAGGATGCGGTGGTCTTTCCGGCCGGTACGCGCCTGACTACTGCCGAACTGCCAGTGCTGGCGTCGCTGGGAATTGCCGATGCACAGGTTGTACGTAAAGTGCGCGTAGCGCTGTTCTCGACCGGCGACGAGCTCCAGCTTCCGGGCCAGCCGCTGGAGGCGGGACAAATTTATGACACTAACCGTCTAACTATACATTTGATGCTGCAACAGCTTGGCTGCGAAGTGATCAATTTAGGCATTATTCCTGACGATCCCGGTAAGCTTCGCGCCGCGTTTATCGACGCCGACAGCCAGGCCGATGTAGTGATAAGCTCCGGCGGCGTCTCGGTTGGTGAAGCGGACTATACCAAAACCATCCTTGAGGAGCTGGGCGAAATCGCCTTCTGGAAGCTGGCTATCAAGCCAGGCAAACCGTTTGCCTTCGGCAAGCTCAGTAATAGCTGGTTCTGTGGCCTGCCGGGGAATCCAGTCTCTGCGGCGCTCACTTTTTATCAACTGGTTCAGCCCTTACTGGCGAAGCTTGGCGGCAATACGGCAAGCGCTGTACCGCCGCGCCAGCGTGTACGCACAACATCTCGTCTGAAGAAAACGCCAGGGCGTCTCGATTTCCAGCGCGGCATCCTGCAACGTAGCGCCAACGGCGAACTGGAGGTCACGACCACCGGACACCAGGGTTCACATATTTTCAGCTCGTTTAGTCTGGGCAACTGCTTTATTGTGCTGGAGCGTGAACGCGGCAATGTTGAGCCGGGAGAATGGGTGGAAGTCGAGCCGTTTAATGCTCTGTTCGGAGGCCTGTAATGGCGGAACTTAGCGACCAGGAGATGCTGCGCTATAACCGACAAATTATTCTGCGCGGCTTCGATTTTGAAGGGCAGGAAGCGTTAAAAGATGCGCGGGTATTAGTGGTCGGGCTGGGCGGACTCGGCTGCGCGGCAACGCAGTATCTGGCCGGCGCTGGCGTCGGGCAACTGACGCTACTCGATTTTGATACCGTTTCCGTTTCCAATCTCCAGCGTCAAACCTTGCACAGCGACGCCACGGTCGGGCAGCCAAAGGTTGAGTCCGCCCGCGACGCGCTGGCGCGAATCAACCCGCATATTACCATTACGCCCGTTAACGCGCGGCTGGACGACGACGCTATGACCAGCCTGATTGCCGGGCATTCGCTGGTACTGGACTGTACTGATAACGTTAGCGTACGTAATCAACTTAACGCCGGGTGCTATACCGCGAAAGTGCCGCTAATCTCCGGCGCGGCAATTCGTATGGAAGGACAAGTTACCGTCTTTACGTATCGGGAAAACGAACCCTGTTACCGCTGCCTGAGCCGTCTGTTTGGCGAAAACGCTCTGACCTGCGTAGAGGCAGGGGTGATGGCGCCACTGATTGGCGTGATCGGTTCGCTACAGGCAATGGAGGCCATTAAGCTGCTGGCGCATTACGGTCAGCCCGCTAGCGGAAAAATCGTCATGTACGATGCGATGACCTGTCAGTTCCGCGAAATGAAGTTGATACGCAACCCCGGCTGTGAAGTCTGCGGACAGTAGCCACTTTACGGATAAACATACCGAAGCACGGTTTATGGCCGTGCTGTATCAACAGATAATTACTGTCATCAGACGCAAAGCCAGCTTACCCAAGCTCCGACTGACGATCGGCTCAAGCAGCGCGGCATCATCTTAAACGCCATACCACAACCTCAAACCGTGATGTTGTACCTCATTTAACGCCTCTTTGTCAGAACCTCTCCATTCGTTGACGCACATCAAGATAACTTTCATTCGAAAGTAATTTAATCTTTATATGAAATAAGAGAGGCCGTTTATGATCTTCAATATTCAGCGCTATTCTACCCACGATGGCCCCGGTATCCGTACCGTAGTATTTCTCAAAGGCTGTTCGTTGGGCTGTCGCTGGTGCCAGAACCCGGAAAGCCGCGCCCGCGCTCAGGATCTGTTATACGACGCGCGGCTGTGTCTTGAAGGATGCGACCTGTGCGCGCAAGCCGCGCCGGACGTCATTGAGCGCGCGCTAAACGGCCTGCTCATCCATCGCGAGAAACTGACCGACGCCCATTTTTCAGTCCTGGCGCATTGCTGCCCCACACAGGCGTTAACCGTGTGCGGCGAAATAAAAAGCGTGGATGAGATCATGGCGACGGTACTGCGCGATAAACCTTTTTACGATCGCAGCGGCGGCGGTCTTACGCTTTCTGGCGGCGAACCGTTTATGCAGCCGGAACTGGCGGCAGAGCTGTTTAAAGCCAGCCATGACGCCGGTATTCATACAGCGGTTGAGACCTGTCTGCATGTTCCATGGAAATACATTGCGCCCTCACTGCCTTATATCGATCTGTTTCTGGCTGATTTGAAGCATGTCGCCGACGGGCCGTTTAAGCAGTGGACCGATGGCAGCGCCTCGCGGGTGCTGGAAAATCTCAGGAAACTCGCCGCCGCGGGCAAAAAAATGGTGATTCGCGTCCCGCTGATTCAGGGATTTAATGCCGATGAGGAGACCATTAAAGCCATTACCGACTTTGCCGCCGACGAACTGCACGTCGGGGAAATTCATTTTCTGCCCTACCACACGCTGGGCATCAATAAATACCACTTACTCAGTCAGCCCTATCATGCCCCGGATAAACCACTGGATGCGCCGGCGTTACTTGATTTTGCCCAGAAGTACGCCTGCCAAAAAGGTTTAACCGCGACCCTACGAGGATAATTATCATGACCCAACTGAAACTGGACACGCTCAGTGACCGCATTAAGGCGCACAAAACCGCGCTGGTACATATCGTGAAACCGCCGGTCTGTACCGAGCGCGCGCAGCATTATACCGAAATGTATCAGCAGCATCTGGATAAACCGATTCCGGTACGCCGCGCGCTGGCGCTGGCCCATCACCTGGCGGAACGCACTATCTGGATAAAACACGATGAACTGATCGTCGGCAACCAGGCAAGTGAAGTCCGCGCCGCGCCGATTTTCCCGGAATATACCGTCTCGTGGATTGAAAAAGAGATCGACGACCTGGCAGACCGGCCCGGCGCAGGTTTTTCCGTAAGTGAAGAAAACAAACGTATTCTGCACGACGTCTGTCCGTGGTGGCGCGGTCAAACCGTCCAGGATCGCTGCTACGGCATGTTTACCGATGAACAAAAAGGGCTTCTGGCGACTGGCATTATCAAAGCCGAAGGTAATATGACTTCCGGTGACGCGCACCTGGCGGTGAACTTCCCGCTGCTGCTGGAAAAAGGGCTTGATGGCCTGCGCGATAAAGTCGCCGAGCGCCGCTCACGCATCAACCTTACCGTGCTGGAAGATCTGCATGGCGAGCAGTTCCTGAAGGCGATTGATATTGTGCTGGATGCGGTAAGCCAGCACATCACGCGCTTTGCCGCGCTGGCGCGCCAGATGGCAGGCGAAGAGTCCCGTGAAAGCCGTCGTAAAGAGCTACTTACCATCGCCGAAAACTGCGAGGTGATCGCCCACCAACCGCCGCAGACCTTCTGGCAAGCACTGCAATTGTGCTACTTCATCCAACTGATTCTACAAATTGAGTCTAACGGTCACTCGGTGTCATTTGGTCGTATGGACCAGTATCTTTACCCCTATTATCGTCGCGATGTCGAACTAAACCAGACTCTGGATCGTGAGCACGCCATTGAACTGCTGCACAGCTGCTGGCTGAAACTGCTGGAAGTAAACAAGATCCGCTCCGGTTCGCACTCCAAAGCTTCCGCAGGCAGCCCGCTATATCAAAACGTCACCATTGGCGGTCAGAATCTCATCAACGGTCAGCCAATGGACGCAGTGAATCCGCTGTCTTACGCCATTCTGGAGTCCTGTGGACGTCTGCGTTCTACCCAGCCCAACCTCAGTGTGCGTTATCACGCCGGAATGAGTAACGATTTCCTTGACGCCTGCGTCCAGGTCATCCGCTGCGGCTTTGGGATGCCGGCGTTTAACAATGATGAAATCGTCATCCCGGAATTTATCAAGTTGGGGATCGAACCACAGGACGCTTACGATTACGCGGCGATCGGCTGTATCGAAACCGCCGTCGGCGGGAAATGGGGTTATCGCTGCACCGGCATGAGCTTTATTAACTTCGCCCGCGTCATGCTGGCGGCGCTGGAAGGCGGTCGCGACGCCACCAGCGGCAAGGTATTTCTGCCGCAGGAAAAGGCGCTCTCCGCAGGCAACTTTAACAATTTTGACGAAGTGATGGCCGCCTGGGATACCCAAATTCGCTACTACACGCGCAAATCGATCGAAATTGAGTATGTGGTCGACACCATGCTGGAAGAGAACGTCCACGATATTCTGTGCTCAGCGCTGGTAGATGACTGTATTGAACGCGCGAAGAGTATCAAGCAAGGCGGCGCTAAATATGACTGGGTATCCGGTCTCCAGGTCGGTATCGCCAACCTGGGCAACAGCCTCGCCGCCGTGAAAAAACTGGTCTTCGAACAGGGCGTTATCGGTCAACAGCAGCTTGCCGCCGCGCTGGCCGATGACTTTGACGGGCTGACCCATGAGCAGCTGCGCCAGCGTCTGATTAACGGCGCGCCGAAGTACGGTAACGACGATGACAGTGTCGATACCCTGCTGGCGCGCGCTTATCAGACCTATATTGATGAGCTGAAGCAATACCATAACCCGCGCTACGGTCGTGGCCCTGTGGGCGGCAACTATTACGCCGGTACGTCCTCTATCTCAGCAAACGTGCCGTTTGGCGCCGCGACTATGGCTACCCCGGATGGTCGCAAAGCGCATACACCGCTGGCGGAAGGCGCAAGCCCTGCATCAGGTACGGATCATCTCGGCCCGACGGCGGTGATTGGTTCCGTAGGCAAATTACCTACCGGTTCCATTCTCGGCGGCGTGCTGCTCAATCAGAAACTGAACCCAACGACGCTGGAAAACGAATCCGACAAACAGAAACTGATGGTTCTGCTACGGACGTTCTTTGAGGTGCATAAAGGCTGGCATATTCAGTACAACATCGTGTCACGCGAAACGCTGCTGGATGCGAAAAAACATCCGGACCAGTACCGCGATCTGGTCGTGCGTGTGGCAGGCTACTCCGCCTTCTTCACCGCGCTGTCACCGGACGCGCAGGACGATATCATCGCCCGTACCGAACATATGCTGTAATTTGCCCTGGCGCCATCGGCAATATGTCCGAACTGCCTGATGGCGCTACGCTTAACAGGCCTACGCAGGCCTGTTAATCAGAAGGGATCGGTGCCGTCAAGCACGGCCTGAATGACGTTGAGCGCGCCTTGATGGTTATTATCATCAGTGTGATAACGTGAAAGCGCTTTGATATTGTCTGCGGCATTGCCCATGGCAAAAGAGTAATGCGCCATTTTCAACATTTCCGCATCATTACCGCTGTCGCCAATGGCGACGACATTCTGTGGCGACCTGTTCCAGCGCTTTAACAGACGACTGATGCCATTCGCTTTATGCAGTCCCGGGATAATCAGGTCGATAAAACCGAAGCCACTGGTGACGGGCTTCATGATGCCATCCAAAGATACGTGCAGTTTGTCGATAACCAGCGGAATTTGTTCATCGGGCAAATTCAGGGAGAACTTAAACAGGATATCGTCAATGTCGTGATAATCGTTTACCGGCTGCAGGCGGTGATAATGTTTGGCCATCAGCGCCACGAAAGTCTCGGGAGCGTTTTTGCTGACATAAGCGCTTTTCAGACCGCAGGCGACGAAGTTAAGCTGCTTATCCTTCAGCAGTTCGCCAATCACAATCCGCGATTCATGCCGGGTTAGCTCCCCGTGAAACAACTGCTTGCCATGTTCATACACCAGCGCGCCATTTTCTGCGACAAAGGAAATTTCGTCTTTCAGCTCGGGGAAGAAGGAGATCAACTGGTAGTACTGATTACCGCTGGCGACCACAAATTCGATATTACGTTTTTTCAGTTCCTGGTATTGCGCCATGAAGCGTACACGATCGTACTGCTTGGCATCGTCGAGAAAAGTGCCGTCCATATCGGTAACGACAACGTTAACGGTCATACTTAAGCTCCTGGCTGTAACTGCGACCAGAAACATTTTAATAACAATGTGAGCAGAACCACAAATTTATTTCGAATGAAAAGTGGCTGAACGAAAGGAATAGCCGCATAAGACATTAAGGCGTCCTGGCCACCTTACGTTTTCCTCTCGCTTCCCTCTTTGTGCGCTCCTGCAATATTTTAAACTTGCATTAACCTTATTTTAACTTAAAGTATCAGATGTAACTAATTTTACTTTCGAACGAAGGATGGTGAGGTTGATATGACAACTCCTTTTACCCACGAAACGCTGCCCGCCGACCCAAAAGCGGCCATTCGTCAGATGAAGCAGGCGCTACGCGCGCAAATCGGCGACGTACAGGCGGTGTTCGACCGTTTGAGCGCCACCATAGCAGCCCGGGTGGCGGAAATTAACGATCTGAAGGCGCAGGGGCAGCCGGTATGGCCAATTATCCCTTTTAGCGAACTGGCGATGGGCAACATTAGCGATGCCACCCGCGCCGAGGTTAAGCGCCGCGGGTGCGCGGTGATTAAAGGTCATTTTCCACGCGAACAGGCGCTGGCATGGGACCAGTCGATGCTCGACTATCTGGACAAGAACCATTTTGACGAGGTGTATAAAGGACCGGGGGATAATTTTTTCGGTACGCTGAGCGCCTCCCGGCCTGAAATCTATCCTGTCTACTGGTCGCAGGCGCAAATGCAGGCCCGCCAAAGTGAAGAGATGGCGCTGGCGCAGTCGTTCCTCAACCGTCTGTGGCAGGTAGAGCACGACGGCAAGCGATGGTTTAATCCGGATATCAGCATCATTTACCCGGATCGCATCCGTCGCCGCCCGCCGGGCACCACATCCAAAGGACTGGGAGCGCATACCGACTCCGGCGCGCTGGAACGCTGGCTGCTGCCAGCCTATCAGCAGGTATTCGCCAGCGTGTTTAACGGCAACGTCGAGCAGTACGATCCGTGGAATGCGGCGCACCGTACCGACGTTGAAGAGTACACGGTGGATAACACCACAAAATGCTCGGTATTTCGCACCTTCCAGGGCTGGACCGCGCTCTCCGATATGCTGCCCGGTCAGGGGTTGCTTCATGTCGTCCCTATCCCGGAGGCGATGGCGTATATTCTGCTGCGCCCGCTGCTGGATGATGTCCCGGAAGATGAATTATGCGGCGTCGCGCCGGGCCGGGTGCTGCCGATTTCTGAACAGTGGCATCCTTTACTGATGGCGGCGTTAACCAGCATTCCGCCGCTGGAAGCCGGGGATTCCGTGTGGTGGCATTGCGATGTCATCCACTCCGTCGCCCCCGTCGAAAATCAGCAGGGCTGGGGCAATGTGATGTACATTCCTGCCGCGCCAATGTGTGAGAAAAATCTGGCCTATGCGCGTAAGGTGAAAGCGGCGCTGGAGACAGGCGCATCACCGGGCGATTTCCCGCCCGAGGACTATGAAACCACCTGGGAAGGGCGTTTCACGCTGCGCGATCTGAATATTCACGGTAAACGGGCATTAGGTATGGACGTTTGACGGTCGTACCGCCCTGCCCGCTCACCTGCGGTGTGCCCTTTGCCTGGGCGCACCCGTCTTACCGAACCTACGCGCCAGGATACGTAGGCCCGGTAAGCACAGCGCCACCGGGCGTCAGTGTTTAGCTTTCAATCCCTTTACTACGCAAATAATCGTCGTAGTTGCCGCTGAAGTCCACCACGCGCTCCGGCGTAATTTCAGGAACTGAAAAAGCGCGGCATTGAGTTCGTTGTCGCCAGCGGTAATCAGTATTACCAGCTTATTTCGTTCTTTCCTGAGCTAAAGGATGAGATCTCTTTTGTCGCGGAAAACGGCGCACTGGTTTACGAACATGGCAAGCAACTGTTCCACGGCGAACTGACCCGGCATGAATCGCGGATTGTTATTGGCGAGTTGCTGAAATATAAGCAACTTAATTTTGTCGCCTGCGGTCTGCAAAGTGCATATGTCAGCGAAAATGCGCCAGAAGCACTCGTTACCCTGATGGCAAAACACAACCATCGCCTGAAACCCGTAAAAGATTATCAGGAGATTGATGACGTACTGTTCAAGTTTTCGCTCAACCTACCGGATGAACAAATCCCGTTAATGATCGACAAACTACACGTTACGCTCGATGGCATTATGAAGCCCGTCACAAGTGGTTTTGGCTTTATCGATCTGATTATTCCCGGCCTGCATAAAGCAAACGGTATTTCGCGGTTACTCAAACGCTGGGATCTGTCGCCACAAAATATGGTAGCGATTGGCGACAGCGGCAATGACGCAGAGATGCTAAAAATGGCGCATTATTCCTTTGCGATGGACAATGCCGCAGAAAACATTAAACAAATCGCCCGTTACGCTACCGATAATAATAAGCATGAAGGCGCACTGAATGTGATTCAGGCGGTGCTGGAAAATAAAGTGCCGTTTACACTTTAACGAGAGTCGGGGCAATTGCCCCGATTTCTCAATGAGCATTACACTCATCTTCTTCAATCAGTTCAACCACTAATGTGGTTCCAGGCCCCTGTAAGTAATATTCATCGTCAAGGGGATCGCGCAGTTTCATAAATGTCGTTTTACCGACTTGCATGGTATGCCCGGCAGCCATTTCTGCTCCACTTTCAAGCAGGTAACGCAGAACATTATTGAAAATATCAGAATATTTTTGCCCTTCGTGATGACCTTGTGCGTGTGCTGCGAAATCTGGTAGCCCAAAGCAATCAGCACCATAGGTACGCATCCATACGCCTTCGATATCCTCAACTTCATATTTCACAAATCCACAAAATAGAGAGGTCAGCGGGAAACCTTCACGCAACATTTCCAGACTATGCTTACCCAACTCCTGAGACTTAAATACCCCCGCAGGTAATGAAGTGTGAGCCGATTCATTTAATACAGCGACAGCCCCCATGCTACTTAATGCACCTGCAACCACAGCCAACGCAACATATTGCTCTAAAGGTGAAGTATCATACCCCTTATAATATAAAATAATATTTGCACTGGTTGCCCGTACTTGCTCTTTTACTTCCTGGGGATAATGAGCTGGCGCGACGCATTGTTCGATTGATTCCTGAGGGTAAGGCGTTTTAAATCCAACCATCGATATTACATGCTTACCCCATCCTGCTAAACCAAAAAAATCCAGTTCAGGGACAAGTTCACACGTTGCCTGTTTCATACTGGAATGATAATTACGCAACAAGCGGGTGAGTTCTTTTGAATTATTTTCCGGGAGAGTATCAAATACAACAACTAAACTTAGTGGGTTATCAATTTCAGCATTCGCTACTAAAACACCTTGTATATTAGATGAGTTTTTTTCTTTACGGCCAAAAAAGCGTTCCAAAATGCTCATATTTATTCCTTTTGTTGAACAATAAAGGAATATAAAATAGCACTTGAATTCTTATAAAGAAAATAACATTACAATATGTTTACCACAAAATATATTCGCAATTTTTATGATAGATCCTCTTCTTTCATTTAATTTTAAAATAGAATATTAAGAGCCTATCCCACCAGGCGTTATTGGCGCAGCCAGTTTGGACACGGACAGCGCGCAAAAACCGGAGCGTACACGTAGTACGTGAGGTTTGACTCGCTACGCTCGCCCTTCGGGCCGCCGCTAGCGGCGTTCAAAACGCTAACGCGTTTTGGCGAGCACTGCCCAGGTCCAAAATGGCAAGTAAAATAGCCCTAATGGGATAGGCTCTAAGAGTATATATAATTTTCACATTGCATTCGGAAAAAATAAAAATTACCTTGTTAACATTCTGTAACCCCGACGCTATCGGGGCTACAGACAATAACTTACTCGATCCCTTTACTACGCAAATAATCGTCGTAGTTGCCGCTGAAGTCCACCACGCGCTCCGGCGTAATTTCAATGACGCGGGTTGCCAGCGAGCTGACGAACTCACGGTCGTGCGAAACAAAGATCAGCGTGCCCTGATACAGCTCCAGCGCCATATTCAGCGATTCGATCGACTCCATATCCAGGTGGTTAGTCGGTTCGTCCATGATCAGGATATTCGGCTTTTGCATCATCAGTTTGCCGAACAGCATACGGCCCTTCTCGCCACCGGAGAGGACTTTCGCAGGCTTTTTGATATCATCCTGGCTAAATAGCAGGCGGCCCAGAATACTGCGCACTGCCTGCTCGTCGTCGCCTTCCTGTTTCCACTGACTCATCCATTCAAACACCGTCAGGTCATTTTCGAATTCATATTCGTGGTCCTGCGCGTAGTAACCAATACGCGCGTTTTCCGACCATTTAACGGTGCCGTGATCGGCGTCCAGATCGCCAACCAGCGTCTTCAGCAGCGTAGATTTACCCACGCCATTGGTGCCGAGTACCGCCAGCTTCTCCCCGACTTCGAGCAGCAAATTGACATTTTTAAACAGCGGACCGTTATCAAAACCTTTCGTCAGCGCCTCCACTTCCAGAGCGTTACGGAACAGTTTTTTATCCTGCTCAAAACGGATGAACGGGTTCTGACGGCTGGAGGCTTTCACCTCTTCCAGCTTGATTTTATCAATCTGCCGCGCGCGCGACGTTGCCTGACGCGATTTAGAGGCATTGGCGCTAAAACGGCTAACAAAAGATTGCAGCTCGGCAATTTGCGCTTTTTTCTTCGCATTATCGGCCAACAGACGTTCACGCGCCTGGGTCGCCGCCGTCATATACTCATCATAGTTACCCGGATAGACGCGCAAGTCGCCGTAATCCAGATCCGCCATATGCGTACAAACCATGTTCAGGAAGTGACGGTCGTGCGAAAT
Source organism: Salmonella sp. SAL00670 (assembly GCF_046552235.1). Lineage (NCBI taxonomy): Bacteria > Pseudomonadati > Pseudomonadota > Gammaproteobacteria > Enterobacterales > Enterobacteriaceae > Salmonella > Salmonella sp. SAL00670. The sequence goes on along the minus strand of NZ_JBGDUO010000001.1, from coordinate 72,619 downwards.
GATGATCATCGTGCTATCGCGCTCGTTCAGCACCTGCTCCAGCCAACGGATAGTATCAATATCCAGGTTGTTGGTCGGTTCGTCGAGCAACAGGATGTCCGGATTAGAGAATAACGCCTGCGCCAGCAGCACACGCAATTTCCAGCCTGGCGCGACTTCACTCATCAGACCGTAATGCTGCTCCAGCGGGATGCCCACCCCCAACAGCAGTTCGCCCGCGCGCGCCTCAGCGGAATAACCGTCCATCTCGCCGTATTTTACTTCCAGATCGGCGACTTTATAGCCGTCTTCTTCGCTCATTTCCGGCAAGGCGTAGATACGGTCGCGCTCCTGCTTGACTTCCCACAGTTCGCCATGCCCCATAATGACAGTATCAAGTACGGTGAATGTTTCAAAAGCGAACTGGTCCTGACGCAGCTTACCGATGCGCTCATTCGGATCGAGGGAAACATTGCCCAGCGTCGGCTCCAGGTCGCCGCCGAGGATTTTCATAAAAGTGGACTTTCCGCTACCGTTGGCGCCAATCAGGCCGTAACGGTTGCCGCCGCCAAATTTGACGGAAATGTTTTCGAACAGCGGCTTACTGCCGAACTGCATGGTAACGTTGCTGGAAACTAACACAGGCTTATCCTGAAAAAAGATGTGACAAACCGCTTATTATGCCACAAGTCTGAAATAAGATCGCGCCCTGTACAAAGGGCTACACTGAACCGTAAGGGAAAAAAACGTGATTTCGTACACATCTGAATTCCCTGTTTACTGGAATGCACCTATAATGCGCTCCCAACATGACAGAATTCTCAACCTACTAGCCTGCTTGGCACAGAATCTCGCATAACATGAATATGAAATTAACAACGCTTTTCGCGGCGGCTTTCGCTGTAGTTGGTTTTTGTAAAACAGCCTCAGCAGTCACTTACCCGCTGCCTACCGATGGTAGCCGTTTAATTGGGCAAAATCAGGTCATCACCGTTCCTGAGGGCAATACCCAGCCGCTGGAGTATTTTGCCGCGGAGTATCAGATGGGGCTGTCCAACATGCTGGAAGCCAACCCGGGCGTGGATACCTTCCTGCCGAAGGGCGGTACCGTGCTGAATATTCCGCAGCAGCTGATCCTGCCGGATACCGTACACGAAGGCATTATCATCAATAGCGCGGAAATGCGCCTCTATTACTACCCGAAAGGCACAAACACCGTTATCGTCCTGCCGATTGGGATCGGTCAGTTAGGTAAAGACACGCCTATCAACTGGACGACCAAAGTTGAACGTAAAAAAGCCGGTCCGACTTGGACGCCTACGGCAAAAATGCACGCTGAATATCGCGCCGCCGGCGAGCCGCTGCCTGCGGTCGTGCCTGCGGGCCCGGATAACCCGATGGGCCTGTACGCGCTGTACATCGGTCGCCTGTATGCTATTCACGGCACCAACGCCAACTTCGGCATCGGGCTTCGCGTGAGCCACGGCTGCGTACGTCTGCGCAACGACGATATCAAATTCCTGTTTGAAAATGTGCCGGTCGGTACCCGCGTGCAGTTTATCGATGAACCGGTAAAAGCCACCACCGAGCCGGACGGTAGCCGTTACATTGAGGTGCATAACCCGCTGTCAACGACGGAAGCGCAGTTTGAAGGTAAGGAAGCGGTGCCGATCACGCTTAATAAGAGTATCCTGGCCGTCACCAACGAGCCTGACGTTGATCAGACCGTCGTACAACAGGCAGTTCAGGATCGTTCCGGGGTGCCGGTTCGTCTGAACTGACAGACTCTGCCTGCGAAGCCCGATAGATACTATCGGGCTTCTCTTACGGCATCAGTTGCAATAATCCATATCCCACCAGCGCCGCCCATGCCAGCATCGGCAGCGAATAGAAATGAAATCGCCACCAGATTCGGCGATCGTTCGCCATCCGTAAAGCAATAAGATTTGCCAGCGACCCCGGCAGCAGACCAAACCCGCCGATATTCACCGCCCACGCCAGCAGCGTCGAGGCCGGTACATAGTTCAGCAGGAGAATGGTACTGGGCACATTACTGATAATCTGCGACAGGCCGATAGCGGTTAGCCAAAGCCCCAGGTGAGACAGTGCGCCAACCTGGTTGAAAACGCCCTGCAACGCCGGCAATTGCGTTAGCAGATGGACATCAATAAACATCGCCATAAATACCAGCAGCAGCGTCCAGTCCACGCTGACTATCACCCTGCGCGCCAGCACAATAAACCCAGCCGCCACCAACACCAGTCCCCATAACTCTTGCCTGAGCTCCAGCGCGGTAAGAAAAACGACATATAATGCCAGGCAACTCCACACCAGACGGGGCTGCCACTGCGGCGAACGCGTACCGGTATGATACTGTAACGCCCTACCCGGAAAACAAAACCAGCACAGGAGCAGTAACGTCAGCATCATCATGACGGCAAGCGGCGCCATTTGCCCGCTAAATTCAGCAAAGCTTAAGCCGGAGCGTCCCCATAACAGAATATTTTGCGGATTACCGACAGGCGTCAGCAGCGAACCGGCGTTCACCGCCAACGCTTCAAAAATAATCAATCGGTTGACCGGTATCGCGCACAGTTTTTTTAACGTTATCGTCAGCGGCACAACGATAAACAGCGCGACATCGTTTGTCAGAAAGGTCGACAGCGCCGCCGCAGCCAGCACCAGGAACATCGCCAGTTGCCGCTCGGTATGAAATCGGCGCGTCATCTTGCGTCCCAGCACATCAAAATAGCCGCTCAGCTCAACGCCTTTAGTGAGCAACATTAACCCACTGAGGGTAATAATGGTGTGCCAGTCAATCGCGTCAGGCCAGGCGCGGGGCGCAAAAGGAACAAACAGGCTTAACGCCATCCCCACAATGATCAACAACTGAAAAAAACGGTCACGCCGCAGCGCCCGTAAAAAGGCCAGACTCATTCTGCAGATGTTCCATGCTGTTGAGTGAAGGCCAAAAAGGCATCCAATGTCTCCTGGCTGACATGGTGTTCCATCCCTTCCGCATCACGACGCGCGATCTCCGGACTTACGCCTAATACCAGTAAAAAATTTTCGACAATTTGGTGCCGCTCGCGGCTTTCCTGCGCCAGCTTCTCCCCTTCCGGCGTCAGAAAAACGCCGCGCCAGGGGATCATTTGAATAAATCCTAACGATGCCAGGCGCTTAAGCATTTTGGCCACAGTTGGCTGGGAGACGCCGAGCCGAGCCGCCATATCCACCTGACGCGCTTCCCCTACCTCAATAATTAAATCGGAAATCAGCTCAACGTAATCGTCTATCAACTCACGGCGATGCGCCTCTCTGACCTGACGAAATCCTTCAACGTGTTCTTCTACGTTCACCAATTGCGTCACTTTTTTTGTTGTTGGCGTACCTGCGCGACGACCCATTTTGCTTCCTCGTTTCTGTGACGCGTTAACGCGTCAGCTGACAGAGCGCTCATTGTAAACCAGAGTTGTCCGGGCACAAAAAATTAACGTTTTAGCAATAGCTATAAAACATAGCCTGTGCTATATCTGTATGTAATGCAGACATCCCTCACGGATCGATGGGATAGAAACATCAGGAGGTTTATATGAACGAATTTAAGAGGTGTATACGCGTGTTCAGTCACTCTCCCTTTAAAGTCCGGTTAATGCTGCTCTCTATGTTGTGCGATATGCTCAACGGCAAACCGGAGCAGGATAACCCTTCCACGAAATAACGCGGCGGTGCGGTACGCCGCTTTATTTTGCATCCTCAACGGAAATGGCGCCCATTTCCCCTGTTTTTTTGTGGTTTTGCTATTCTCTTCGCAAAACATTTTCTTTCCGGCGGTTGACCTTCTTACCCGCACGCTCTATCTTCTGGCAGCCCTGAATATTTTGCGACTCGCCGTTGCGAACCCAATACCTTTTTTACGCATAATCAGGCAGGTAATGACCCTTCGCGCCAGGGTTAGCACATGGCGTTTTTGCAATAGTGGCATATGAATTCAACCCTTATCGATTCACTTCTGGCCCGTCGTCGGGCTGTAAGCCCGTGGGCGGGCCTCTACTTTTTACAGTCGCTGCTGATTAACCTCGCGCTCGGCTACCCCTTTAGCCTGCTTTATACCGCGGCGTTTACCTGCCTGTTGCTGTTGCTCTGGCGCTACCTGCCCCGCGGACAAAAAGCGCTGCTCGGCATCTGTTCGCTGGTAGCCGCTTGCTATTTTCCCTTTGGCCAGGCTTACGGCGCGCCGAACTTTAATACGCTGCTGGCGCTGCACTCCACCAATATGGAAGAGTCGAGCGAAATCCTGACCATCTTCCCGTGGTATAGCTACCTGACCGGACTTTTTATTTTTGCGCTGGGTATTATTGCGCTTCGCCGCCGAAAAGAAGAGGTCAGGCCGCGCTGGAATAGCCTCGACAGCCTGTGCCTGCTGATCAGCGTCGCGGCATTTTTCGTCGCGCCGATACAAAATCTGGCCTGGGGCGGCGTTTTTAAGGTTATTGATACCGGCTATCCGGTTTTTCGCTTCGCCAAAGACGTTATCGTCAATAACAACGAAGTCATTGAAGAGCAGCACCGTATGGCGCAGCTATCCGGCATAAAAGATAGCTGGACGGTTACTGCGGTGAAACCCAGATATCACATCTATGTCGTGGTGATTGGTGAAAGCGCGCGACGGGATGCCATGGGCGCTTTCGGCGGCCACTGGGATAATACCCCCTTCGCCAGCCATGTGAATGGCGACTTCTTTATGGATTACATCGCCGCCAGCGGCTCAACGCAAAAATCGCTCGGTTTAACGCTCAATCGCGTGGTGGTTAACAAACCACAGTATCAGGATAATTTCGTCACGCTGGCTAACCGCGCCGGTTTTCAGACATGGTGGTTTTCCAATCAGGGGCAAATCGGCGAATACGACACGGCCATCGCCAGTATCGCCAAACGCGCCGATGAAGCGCATTTCCTGAAAAACGGCGATTTTGAAGCGGATAAAAATACTCGCGACGACGCGCTGTTAACCATGACGGCGCAGGTATTGGCGACAGAACGCACGCAACCGCAGTTGATTGTGTTGCATTTAATGGGATCGCATCCCCAGGCCTGCGACCGTACTCAGGGAAAATACGCGACGTTTGTCCAGTCGAAAGAGACGTCTTGTTATTTATACACCATGACGCAAACCGACAATTTGCTCCGTCAGCTCTATACTCAGCTTCGTCATAGCGGCGACAGTTTTTCGCTCGTCTATTTCTCCGATCACGGGCTGGCGTTTAAAGAACGCGGCAAAGCGGTACAGTACCTGGCGCATGACGACAAATTCCAGCAAAACTTCCAGGTGCCGTTTATGGTGCTATCCAGCGACAGTAAAGCGCATCGGATCATTAAAGCTCGCCGTTCCGCGAACGATTTCCTGAGTTTTTTCTCGCAATGGACAGGAATTAGCGCTAAAGAGATCAAAAATCGCTATCGATTTATTTCGGAACAGAAAGCCGGGCCCGTTTATATCACCAATTTCAAATTACAAAAAGTGGACTATAACCATCTGGGCAGCGATATTTTTTCACTAAAATAATGCACGTTTCAGGCAAAAAAAATCCGCCCCGAAAGGCGGATTTTTCATTTTCACCGACGTGATTAGAAGCGGTAACCTACGCCAGCAATCCAGGTGCCAACGTCAACGCTACGAATACGGCTCTGCTCGTAAGAGAAGTCCAGAGCAACATTTTCCATCGGGTTGAATTGCAGACCAGCGCCATAGGAGAAGCCATAATCGCTGGTGTCATGTTTGTAGGTTGGGTAATCGGTCGTCTGGAATTTACCGTAACCCACACCGACTACACCGTAGATGCTCGCCCAATCGTTCAGACGGTAAGCCGGGCCGGCAGTGATGCCGTAGTACTGACCTTTGTTGTAATCGCCCGCACCGTTAGTACGATCTTTTTCGGTGTAGGTGAAGGAACCGATTACGCCCAGCGGGTTGTCGTCCTGCTCGTAACGATACTTCAGGTTGAAACCGCTCATTTTATTCGCTACGCCCTGCGCGTCGCTCTGAGCGTAACCACCGGTAACGGTAGAAGTAGCAGCTACTGCAGTACCTGCGGAAAAAGCCAGAACAGCGGCCAGTGCTGAAAGACATGCAATTTTTTTCATAACCACCTCAAATGTGCTTCAAGTAAGTCCTAAGTTTTAAATATATCAAAAATTAATGGGAAACTCTTTGCGATTCACGGTGTCTAAGGGCGCCTTTCATGTAACAGAACGTTTCCATATCGCGCTATCTTATTCAATTAACATCACTTTTCCGGCTGATTGCACCAATAATGCGCGTGTGGCGCGATACATTCATCCAGATTATTCCTAAACTAACAGTCTATTTATCCATCAATTTAAGTTCATTTTATGGAATCCTGGAAATTTTTTTTCAACGAATCCTCAAGCGCTCCGGGGAATTTCCATTACACTGCCACCTTTACTCGTACTGACATTTTTTGACAGGAGAAAGGATGCCGGGGTCAACACGTAAACTACCAGTCTGGTTGCCCATTTTGGTTTTGCTCATTGCCATGTCCTCTATTCAGAGTGGCGCTTCACTGGCAAAATCGTTATTTCCTCTTGTCGGCGCGCCGGGTGTAACGGCGCTTCGTCTGGCGTTGGGAACGCTTATCCTTATCGCCTTTTTCAAACCCTGGCGTTTGCATTTTGCCAAAGAGCAGCGGCTGCCTTTACTGTTTTATGGTCTGTCGCTGGGCGGGATGAACTATCTATTCTATCTGTCGATTCAGACGGTGCCGTTGGGTATTGCGGTCGCGCTGGAATTTACCGGCCCTCTGGCGGTCGCGCTGTTTTCATCCCGGCGTCCGGTAGATTTTATTTGGGTCGTACTGGCTGTGCTTGGACTCTGGTTCCTGCTGCCATTAGGACAAGATATGTCTCACGTCGATCTTACCGGGGCCGCGTTAGCGCTCGGCGCTGGTGCCTGTTGGGCTGTCTATATTCTTACCGGCCAGCGAGCAGGCGCGGAACATGGTCCGGCCACGGTGGCGGTAGGCTCGCTGATTGCCGCCATCATTTTCGTGCCGATTGGCGCAGTTCAGGCTGGCGATGCGCTATGGCACTGGTCGATTCTTCCCTTAGGGTTAGCGGTCGCTGTGCTTTCTACGGCGCTGCCTTATTCACTGGAAATGATTGCGCTGACGCGCCTGCCAACCCGCACCTTCGGTACGCTGATGAGCATGGAACCCGCGCTGGCCGCCGTTTCCGGGATGATTTTTCTGGGCGAAACGCTTACGGGCATACAAATCCTGGCCCTGTGCGCCATCATTGCCGCTTCAATGGGATCTACCCTAACGATTCGACGCGAACCGCAAATTAAACAAGTTGACGTAAAATAGTTTCTTATTCTGCATGATGTGCATAATCATGCAGAATATCACCTCGTTATTCACCTTTTATTATTGCGCTATTACTTCGTCATTTTTTGTCATATTTTTTCTCATTTTTTACATTAAAATGAGAATTATTACCCACCAAACAGCAAACTCGTCTAACCAGTTGATTTTTAATCAAAATAAATATTAAATCTTGTCTGTACTATTAAAGTGATAGGTAAATTCAAAAAAGCAAAGTTAAAAACCGGTGCTATACTTATTTTCGTTAATTACCTGGGACACAAACATCAAGAGGATATGAGATTATGAGTACCGCTAAACTGGTAAAAACAAAAGCGTCTAATCTGCTTTATACCCGTAACGATGTATCAGAGAGCGATAAAAAAGCGACGGTTGAGTTGCTTAATCGTCAGGTGATCCAGTTCATTGACCTGTCGCTGATCACGAAACAGGCCCACTGGAACATGCGCGGTGCTAACTTTATTGCCGTTCATGAGATGCTGGATGGCTTCCGTACCGCACTGACCGATCATCTGGATACTATGGCCGAGCGCGCCGTACAGCTTGGCGGTGTGGCGTTAGGCACCACGCAAGTTATCAACAGCAAAACTCCACTGAAAAGCTATCCGCTCGACATCCATAACGTGCAGGATCACTTAAAAGAACTGGCCGATCGCTACGCTGTTGTCGCTAATGATGTTCGCAAAGCTATCGGTGAAGCCAAAGATGAAGACACTGCCGATATCTTTACCGCCGCATCACGCGACCTCGATAAATTCCTGTGGTTTATCGAATCCAACATCGAATAAATCTATCTCTACCCTGAATACTTCGAGTTGCAGGAAGGTACAAACGCAGCGAATCCGCAGAAGCCTGACTTCCGTCGGTCACTGAAGCGAACGCACCTGCAACTTGATGTACACAGGTATATAAGTCATCCCTATACCCCTGCCTGGCACAGGGGTTTTGCACTTAAATAGTGCACACGTCTTGTACTCCCCTCCGATAAAAGTGAATTATTTGTAATAATTACATCACACAATCGTTAATTAAAGATTGTTTTAACAACAATTTTTACGCTAAATAGACCCTGTATCTCTACTTTGTTATTCATGCACTAAATCAGTGCCCCAAAACGGTGCGGCATACTGGTTTTGCCCGACTTATTGTGCACAGAAATGATTCACGCTTCTGTTAAAACAATGAGTTACATAATTGGCATGATTTTTTCATTACGCTACATGTTCTCGCAGGGGATCGCCCCGTGGATAGAAAAGGAAATGCTATGAAGTCTCTATTAAAAGTTTCACTGGCTGCACTTACCCTGGCTTTTGCGGTGTCTTCGCACGCCGCGGATAAGAAACTCGTTGTAGCAACCGATACGGCGTTCGTTCCGTTTGAATTTAAACAGGGCGACAAATACGTCGGTTTTGATGTTGATCTGTGGGACGCTATCGCGAAAGAACTGAAGCTGGACTACACCCTGAAACCGATGGATTTCAGCGGCATTATTCCGGCATTACAAACCAAAAATATCGATCTGGCGCTGGCGGGTATTACGATTACGGACGAGCGTAAAAAAGCGATCGACTTTTCCGATGGCTATTACAAAAGCGGTCTGCTCGTGATGGTGAAAGCCAACAATAACGACATTAAAAGCGTTAAAGACCTCGATGGCAAAGTCGTTGCCGTGAAGAGCGGAACCGGGTCGGTGGATTACGCGAAAGCGAATATCAAAACCAAAGACCTGCGTCAGTTCCCGAACATTGATAACGCGTACATGGAATTAGGCACCAACCGCGCAGACGCCGTTCTGCACGATACGCCGAACATCCTGTACTTTATCAAAACCGCAGGCAACGGCCAGTTCAAGGCGGTAGGCGAATCGCTGGAAGCACAGCAATACGGAGTTGCCTTCCCGAAAGGCAGCGATGAACTGCGCGAGAAAGTCAACGGCGCGCTGAAAACGCTGCGTGAGAATGGCACCTATAACGAAATCTACAAAAAATGGTTCGGTACAGAACCTAAATAAAACGACCTGATGTTGGCTTGTGGCCCGGTAGTGAGGACGCTCACCGGGCCTACAGCTCTTTCCGTGACGGATAAGACACTTTCCGCCATTTCCGCGCCGGATAGAGCATTTGACTATTTACACCACGGTAACAGGAACGACATATGCAGTTTGACTGGAGCGCCATCTGGCCCGCCATTCCGCTTTTGCTTGAGGGCGCTAAAATGACCCTGTGGATCTCGGTCCTCGGTCTGGCTGGCGGCCTGGTTATTGGACTGGCGGCAGGTTTTGCCCGTACGTTTGGCGGCTGGTTCGCCAACCACATCGCCCTGGTTTTCATTGAAATTATTCGCGGCACGCCCATCGTTGTCCAGGTCATGTTTATCTACTTTGCCCTGCCGATGGCATTTAATGATTTGCGTATTGATCCATTCAGCGCAGCGGTCGTGACAATTATGATTAACTCCGGCGCTTATATCGCGGAAATTACTCGTGGCGCAGTACTATCCATTCACAAAGGTTTTCGCGAAGCGGGTCTGGCGCTGGGCCTTTCTCGCCGGGAAACCATCCGCCATGTTATTTTACCGCTTGCTCTGCGCCGTATGCTGCCGCCGCTGGGCAATCAGTGGATCATTAGCATCAAAGACACCTCGTTGTTTATTGTTATCGGCGTAGCCGAGCTGACCCGTCAGGGCCAGGAAATTATTGCCGGTAACTTTCGCGCCCTGGAAATCTGGAGCGCCGTGGCCGTCTTCTATTTGATCATTACGCTGGTGCTGAGCTTTATTTTGCGTCGTCTTGAAAGAAGGATGAAAATCCTGTGATTGAATTTAAAAACGTCTCCAAGCACTTTGGCCCCACCCAGGTGCTACATAACATTGATTTAAACATCCGTCAGGGCGAAGTGGTTGTGATTATCGGCCCTTCCGGTTCGGGTAAATCCACGTTATTACGCTGTATCAATAAACTGGAAGAGATCACCTCCGGCGATCTGATTGTCGATGGTCTGAAAGTCAACGATCCTAAAGTAGACGAACGGCTGATTCGCCAGGAAGCCGGCATGGTGTTTCAACAGTTTTATCTGTTCCCGCATCTGACCGCGCTCGAAAACGTGATGTTCGGTCCTCTGCGCGTGCGCGGCGTAAAGAAAGAAGAAGCGGAAAAACAGGCGAAAGCTCTGTTAGCGAAAGTTGGACTGGCGGAACGGGCGCACCACTACCCCTCCGAGCTTTCCGGCGGTCAACAACAGCGCGTCGCTATTGCCCGAGCGCTGGCAGTGAAGCCGAAAATGATGCTCTTTGACGAGCCAACCTCCGCTCTGGACCCTGAACTGCGCCATGAAGTGCTGAAAGTCATGCAGGATCTGGCGGAAGAAGGCATGACCATGGTCATTGTGACTCACGAAATCGGCTTTGCCGAAAAAGTCGCCTCACGGCTGATTTTCATCGATAAAGGCCGTATTGCCGAAGATGGCAGTCCGCAGGCGTTGATCGAAAACCCGCCAAGCCCACGTTTACAGGAATTTTTACAGCACGTCTCCTGAGATATCGCCCTTCCTGCCCTGCGGCAGGAAGGGCATCATGGAATAGTCCCATTTCATTTTCCCTCCCCTGCGCCATCTATACTTAGTGTTTTGCGTCTCTTTTCTCACTGGAGGAGTCATGCGGTGGACCCTGTTCATCCTTTTTTGTCTACTGGGCGCGCCTGCCCATGCGGTCGCCATACCCGGCGTGACCACGGGGACATCAACCAGCCAGCAAGCAGCGCCAGAGCCCAGTCCTGAACAAAAAAAAGCGGCCTATGCGGCCCTGGCTGACGTACTGGAGAACGAGGCTTCACGTAACGAATTGATAGCGCAACTCCGCGAAGCCTCAACCACGCCGCCGACCGAGCCGGCGCCAGCGCTTGTGCCGCCTGCGGCCAAAGATGAGAAAACGGTACTGGAGAACGTCACCACCGTTACCCGTCAGTACGGCGATGCTTTCGCTACCCGTTTCGCCCAGCTTTATCGCAACATCACCGATGCGCCGCACAAACCGTTTAACTCGCAAACCTTCACCAACGCGTTAACCCACTTTTTATTTCTGGCCGCCGCGGTATTTGGTTTTTATAGCGTGATACGGCTTTGCGCCCTGCCGTTATATCGAAAAATGGGCCTGTGGGCGCGCAAGAAAAACCGTGAACGCAGCAACTGGTTACAGCTCCCGGCGATGATCGTCGGCGCGTTTATTATCGACCTGCTGCTACTGGCGCTCACCTTATTTATCGGTCAGATGCTCAGTGATAATTTCCATGCGGGAAGTCGAACTATCGCTTTTCAGCAAAGCCTGTTCCTGAATGCCTTCGCGCTGATAGAGTTCTTTAAAGCGATTCTGCGGCTTATTTTTTGCCCTAATGTACCGGAATTACGCCCATTCGCGATTCAGGATGCGACAGCGCGTTACTGGAATCGCCGTATGAGTTCCCTTAGCAGTTTGATTGGCTACGGGCTAATTGTTGCCGTTCCGATTATTTCCAACCAGGTGAATGTTCAGGTTGGCGCGATGGCTAATGTGGCGATCATGCTCTGCATCACCATCTGGGCGCTGTACCTGATCTTTAAAAACAAAGCGGAGATTACGCAACATTTATTAAGTCTGGCGGAACGATCATTAGCCTTTTTTAGCCTGTTTATCCGCGCCTTTGCGCTGGTGTGGCACTGGCTGGCCAGCGCTTACTTTATCGTGCTGTTTTTCTTCTCGTTATTCGACCCAGGCAATAGCCTGAAGTTTATGATGGGCGCGACCGTGCGCAGTCTGGCGATTATTGGCATCGCCGCGTTTATCTCCGGTATGTTTACCCGCTGGATAGCGAAAACCATCACCCTGTCGCCCCATACGCAGCGCAATTACCCGGAATTACAAAAGCGGCTTAACGGCTGGCTCTCCTCGGCGCTAAAAGTCGCACGCTTTTTGACCGTCTGCGTCGCCGTTATGCTGTTGCTCAACGCCTGGGGATTATTCGATTTCTGGCACTGGCTACATTATGGCGCGGGGGAAAAGATGGTCGATATCCTCATCCGTATCGCGTTAATCTTATTCTTCTCCGCCGTGGGATGGACGATTCTCGCCAGTCTGATTGAGAATCGCCTGGCCTCCGATATTCATGGTCGCCCGCTACCCAGCGCCCGCACGCGCACGCTGCTGACGCTGTTCCGCAATGCGCTGGCAGTGATTATCAGTACCATAACCATCATGATCGTGTTATCGGAAATCGGCGTCAATATCGCGCCATTGCTGGCTGGCGCGGGCGCGTTAGGTCTGGCTATCTCTTTCGGTTCGCAAACTCTGGTGAAAGATATTATTACCGGCGTTTTTATTCAGTTTGAAAACGGGATGAATACCGGCGACTTAGTCACCATAGGCCCGCTGACGGGGACGGTCGAAAGAATGTCGATTCGTTCCGTCGGCGTGCGGCAGGATACCGGGGCATACCATATTATCCCGTGGTCCTCGATCACCACTTTCGCCAACTTTGTGCGCGGTATCGGCTCTGTTGTCGCCAACTATGACGTGGATCGCCATGAGGATGCGGATAAAGCGAATCAGGCGCTGAAAGACGCGGTAACGGCGCTGATGCAGACGGAGGATATTCGCGGGCTGATTATCGGCGAACCCACGTTCGCCGGTATTGTCGGTTTAACGAACACGGCGTTTACTTTACGCGTGTCGTTCACCACGCTACCGCTCAAGCAGTGGACGGTGCGTTTTGCCCTTGATAGCCAGGTGAAAAAGCATTTTGATCTGGCTAATGTGCGCGCGCCGGTGCAAACGTATCAGGTTCTGCCCGCCCCCGCCGGCGCCCCGCCGCCTGATTCACTGCCGCCGCGCGAACCGACGATTTAGCGTTTACGGGTGATAAAACGGCGACGCTGGTCGTCATCCATAAAGGTCCAGGCAATAAAGCGGCTTTGCTTTTGCCCTTGGGCCATCTCTTTTTTCACCACTTTCACCGCGCCAGCCTCCGTCAACGCCCGGTAAAGCGGCGGTAAATTCTCGCCGCGCGACACCAACGTCGTAAACCACAACACCTGACGGCGGAAGGATTGGCTTTCAGCAATCATTTTTTTAATAAAGGCGACTTCGCCGCCTTCGCACCATAGCTCCTGCTGTTGACCGCCAAAGTTCAGCGCATCATCTTTATTCTGCCCCAAATTGCGGCGCTTACGCTCGCTGCCCGCGCGGGCTGCGGCGGCGGAGTCGTGAAAAGGCGGGTTACAAAGCGTTGCGTCATAAGATTCATTTTTATGAATGATACCGGTAAAAATGGCCGCCGGATCTTTTTGCCGACGCAGACGAATGGCGCGGCTTAACCCCGTATTAGCCTGAATAATAGCCTGCGCGCTGGACATCGCTGCGTCGCTGACTTCACTACCGGTAAATCGCCAGCCATATTCATGGACGCCGATAAGCGGATAAATACAATTGGCGCCCACGCCCACGTCCAGAATAGTTGCCTGCGCCGGAATACTCCCTGTCGTTTCGCCAAGCAGATCCGCCAGATGATGGATATAATCCGCACGACCAGGCACCGGCGGACATAAAAACCCTGGCGGAATGTCCCAGTGTGTGACGGCATAAAAATGCGCCAGCAATGCCTTATTGAGCGCTTTTACCGCTTGCGGATTAGCAAAATCAACGCTCTGTTCACCGGCGGGCGTGCGGATAAGAAAGGACGTCAATTCCGGCGTGGTCTGACACAGTGCGGCGAGATCATAACGGTGTTGATGGCGGTTGCGCGGGTGTAACCCCGGTTTCTGGGCGGACATGGCATTCTCCTTTTAGCAGCGGCGTAAGATACCCGTATAACGCCACGGGGTAAATATACCACCGCGAATTCCCTGCCTCGCTCGTTTGATCGGATATCTGAATGACATTGGCTCTGCTCATGGTCTGAAAAGATCGCGCGATGCGATTTTTTCGCCTGACGGCGCTACACTTAACCTCAGGTACCCTAAAATCAGGAGAGCGTGATGGCATCCGGCTGGGCAAATGACGACGCAGTGAATGAACAAATCAACAATACCATTGAAGATGCCGTTGCCCGCGCTCGCGGCGAACTTCCCCACGGCGAAAGTCGCGATGAATGCGAATCTTGCGGCGATCCTATCCCTGAAGCGCGGCGTAAAGCCGTGCCGGGCGTTCGGTTATGCATAGCCTGCCAACAGGAGAAAGATTTACATAACGCAACATTTTCAGGATATAATCGTAGAGGTTCAAAAGACAGCCAGTTACGCTGACTTTTCTTTACCGAAACCGCCAGTATTATCCATTCCTTTACGCTCATGCTTTTTAGCGTTCTGCGTCGCAGAATGTGCCGTTAACCTCGACTCTGTAAAGCCAGATGACAAGAAAGGTAAATTCAACCGTTGAATTAATTAATAATCAATAGGTTATTTGTCATTCAAAAATTTTGAGCAAGGCAGTCAATTCTATTCGATTTTATCTTTCGCAAAAAACCGTGATACTCATCACATCGACGGAACATCGTCCCATAAACAGAATAACCTGCGAGAGATTAATCATGAAAACCATTAAATATGCTGTTGCAGCCATCGCGCTTTCCACCCTTTCTTTTGGCGCTTTTGCCGCAGAACCGGTTAGCGCGTCTCAGACGCAAAACCTGCATAAAATCGGCGTAGTGTCTGCCGATGGCGCCACCACGCTGGATGGCCTGGAAGCTAAACTGGCTGAAAAAGCCGCCGCTGCTGGCGCAAGCGCTTATAACATCACCTCCGCCGTAGGTAATGACAAAATGAGCGGCACTGCGGTGATTTATAAATAATTAACCTGCCCGCCAGATTTCAGGCTGTAACATCGCTGTTGTTTGAATTCTGACGGGTATTACCCTCGTCTGTTTGCCAACAGACCCACTGCTCCAACCCTCATTAACCCTGTTTGTTACCCTTATTTGCCCGTCCGTCACTGGACGGGCTTTTTTTATTCGCTAAAAGCCTGTTCGACGCGCGCAAGCCCGTCTTCTAACGTCGCCGCCTCTCTCGTCGCAACTAGACAACAGGCCATTTGCGTTTTTAATGATTGCGGCACCGGCTCATGGCCGGCAAGGCAGCGCTCAATCCAGCGCGCGGTGATTTCAGGATCTTTAGTCGCAGGCAGTGAAAGCGGCTCGTCGTGCGTGTCGCTCTGACGCTCATGCAGTACCTGCACGCCACGGCTCTCAATCAGGCTGATTTGCGGACAGCGTTGCGGGTTGGCATAGACTTCGCCTTCGGTACCATGCATTAGCAAAGCCCGCCCGCCAATGCGGCTAAAAAAGGTCGCCACACGCGGGACATATTCAGGGTGAGAAACGCTTGATAAACGCAGCGCGGCATCCTCAGCAAATGGCGTCGCCAGCTTGGCCAGTGAATGCGCGCTGTTGCGCACGCCCATCCGCCAGCGCATCGCCAGTTGTTTTTCCAGCGGCGGGCAGAGCGCGCTCACCGGGATAAACACCGGCTGGCGCCCGTCCAGTTTGGCCTGCGCTTGTCCGCCGTGTAGGGTGGGCACAATCCCCATCAGCTCAAATATTGTTTCCGTCAGTACGCGGGTCGGATCTTCACTGACGCCGTGTACTACAACTGGAAAGCCCAATTTATGCAGCAGGATAGCCAGCAACGGCGTTAAATTCGCCTGTTTACGCGCGCCGTTATAGCTGGGAATAACGACCGGCAACGGCCTATCTGCGGGCGGTGTCAGTTTGATGGTATGATTCTGCATGGCCTCATAAAAGCCCAGCATTTCGGCTTCGCCTTCGCCTTTAATACGCAGCGCCATCAATATACTGCCCATTTCCAGGTCGGGGATGTCGCCATTCAGCATTCGGGTATACAAACCGCGCGCGGTATCCAGATCCAGATCGCGGGCGTGATTTTTACCTCGCCCGATCTCTTTGATGATCTTGCGATAATCCATTGAAAGCTCCTTGAAGTGTGCTCACAGCATTAACGCCGTCGGCGGCGTGCAGGTTTTGCTTTTGGTTTTACTATAACGTCTGGCACGGCAGGCTGCTCTATCGGAAAAACAGGTAAGGCATTCAGTAAACGCTGTCCGTAGTTTTTGGTCAACAAACGCTTATCATAAATGACCACTTCTCCCCGACAGGCGTGGCTACGGATCAATCGCCCTACCTGCTGAATTAAATTAAAAGACGCGCTTGGTAAGCTTTGTACCTCAAACGGATAACGATTCAGGCTTTTTAGCCATTCGCCTTCGGTGATCACGACCGGGCTGTCGATCGGCGGAAAGGCAATTTTATGGATATGGACTTGCGTCAGCAGCTCGCCTTTAAGATCCAGCCCTTCGGCAAAAGACTGAAGCCCAACCAGCACGCTACGTTCGCCGCTCTCCACCCGTTTACGGTGCAGCTCTACCAGCCGGTAACGCGGCTGGTCGCCCTGGACCAGGAGGAGTAAGCGTACATCAGCGACATGCTCCAGAAAACGCTGCATCGCCCGCCCGCTGGCGAACAGTACCAGCATACCATGATGTTTTTTGCTCTCCAGTTGCTCGCGAAAATAGGCCGCCATTTCGGCAATATGCTGCTCTTCGTTATCAATAGTGGGTTCGTAGCGCATTTGAGGAATCACCAGTTTCCCCTGTTCCACATGATTAAACGGCGAATCCAGCGCCACAAAGCGGTCGCCGGCTTTTTCTTTTAAGCCGCTCATTTCCTGCAGGCGCGAAAAGCTATTGAGCGAGCGCAGTGTCGCCGAGGTGACAATAATGTGCGGTACGCTGCGCCATAACAATCTTTCCAGCTGATCGCTGACGCGGATACCGACACAATGGAACCAGACGTGGAGTTGCCCTTCGCGTATTTCACGCGTCGCCCATTTGGACACCGGCGCGCCTGAAGACTGCGCCATCGAAGCCAGCCGCCATAATTTACTTTGCGCCTCGAACATTCCCAGCGCCCGGTTCATCTGTAAAATCACCCGATGCAAACGCACAATATCGTGCGACCCGGTTTTTTCGCTGAGATCGTTGAGAAAGGATTCCGCCAGCCCACGCAGCGTCTCGGTCAGCTTCGCCAGTCGCTGGCAGATTTCCATGACCTCATCAGGCAACTCGCCCATTGCAAAACGGTGCTCCGCCTCCTGCGCTGCGGGCATATACAGATTAAGAATGGCATTGAGCGAGGCGATCAGTTCGTATACCTCCTCGCAATGGGCGTTAAGTCGCTCAGGGTTCGCTAACGGCGGCGTGGTTTTAGGGCGAAATTGCTCCATGCAGGTCGCCACCAGTTTGCTGAACAGATCCAGTTGCAAGCGATACCAGGAGGCGGTAATTTCCGCGCTCATCTCCAGCGCATCGCGAGCGACATCGGGCAGATGATGACCTTCATCCAGTACCAACAGCAGATGCTTTGGTTCCGGCAGTACGGCTTCACTTTCCATCGCCGCCATTACCAGCGCGTGATTCGCCACCACGACTTCCGCTTCCTGTATTTCACGTCGGGCGACAAAGAATGGACATTCGCGGTAATAGTGACAGTTGCGGTTCAGACAACTGGCTTTATCGGTACTTAATCGCCGCCACAGATCGTCGTCAATAGCAATGTCGGTATGATCCCGCAGACCATCCCATTTGTAACCGTCAAGATCCCCTTTCAGCCTGGCGCAACGCTTTTGCTCTTCCTGGTTGTTAGGCGTCAGTTCGTCATCAAGAAAGGCGAGCAGATCCTGCTGCGTAGGCTCGCTACTGGCGAGCGCCGCCAGGTTTCGCGGACACACGTAACGCCCGCGGCCAAAGGCGGCGGTAAAGCGCAGATCGGGGATGATTTTTCGTAGCAGCGGCAAATCTTTGCTAAAGATCTGATCCTGTAACGCCACGTTAGCGGTACTGACCACCAGTGTTTTTTGCTCTTCCCGGGCAATGGCGATACCGGGAATAAGATAGGAGAGGGTTTTCCCGACGCCGGTCGGCGCTTCAATAGCCAGATGTCTCCCTTCTTCCCCGGCCAGCGTTCTGGCGACGTCAGCAATCATCTGCCGCTGCGGCGCACGAGGAATAAAGTCGGGAATCTGTTCCTGAAGCGCCTTATACCAGGCGGCGATTTGCGCTTTCAGCGCAGCGGTCAATGCCATGAGAAAACCTGAAGTACTGTATAAACAGCCACTATTGTGGCACATTTCAGGGGCGGGAAGTACCTTTTTTGCCGGTTCTGGAAGGCGGCTCGCAACGCGATGTGTATTTTGCCGGATGACGGTGCAAGCACCTTATCCGGCCTACGTATTTGCATAGTCCGTAGGCCCGGTAAGCGTCGCGCTACCGGGCATGTTGCCGGATAAAATTTACTGGGCAGGCGTGATTCTGCGCGGGCGACGCGGCGGACGTGCTTTGTCGCCCGAGGGTTTCCCCTCGCCTGTGCGCGGTTTTGGTTTCGCCTTCGCTGCCCCACTATCCTGACGTCGCGGCTGCTGACTGCGCCCCGCTCCCCCCTGATTTTGTCCGCGTCCACGACCGCCGCCGCCGCGCTGCTGACGACCGTTCTGAATCGGCTCCGCTTTAATCGACGGGTCCGGCTCATAGCCCGGCGTCGTAATGCGTGGGATCTCTTTTTTCAGCAATTTTTCGATATCACGCAACAGTTTATGCTCGTCAACACAGACCAGCGACAGCGCCTCGCCAGTTGCCGCCGCGCGACCGGTACGGCCAATACGGTGTACATAATCTTCCGGCACGTTCGGCAGTTCATAGTTGACCACGTGCGGCAGCTCTTCAATATCCAGACCACGCGCCGCAATATCCGTCGCTACCAGCACGCGAATATCGCCGGATTTAAAATCGGCCAGCGCGCGGGTACGTGCGCCCTGCGATTTATTACCGTGGATCGCCGCGCTGCGAATACCGTCTTTATTAAGCTGTTCCGCCAGATGGTTCGCGCCATGCTTGGTGCGGGTGAAGACCAACACCTGCTGCCAGTTGCCCTGGCCAATCATCTGCGACAGCAGTTCGCGCTTACGTTTTTTATCGACAAAGTGCACGTGCTGCGTTACCTGCTCTGAGGCCGTGTTGCGGCGCGCCACTTCGATTTCCAGCGGGTTGCGCAACAGCTTTTCGGCGAGCGCTTTGATGTCGTCGGAGAACGTGGCGGAGAACAGCAGATTCTGACGCTTCGCCGGCAGTTTCGCCAGCACGCGACGAATGTCGTGAATGAAGCCCATATCCAGCATACGGTCGGCTTCATCCAGTACCAGAATCTCAATCTGATCCAGCTTCACGGCATTTTGATGTTCCAGGTCGAGCAGACGTCCCGGCGTCGCCACCAGCACATCCACGCCGCCGCGCAGTTTCATCATCTGCGGATTGATGCTTACGCCGCCAAATACCACCAGCGAGCGAACGTTGAGATATTTACTGTAATCTCTGACGTTTTCGCCAATTTGCGCCGCCAGCTCGCGGGTTGGCGTGAGGATCAACGCGCGCACCGGGCGACGACCTTTAGCGTGCGGCTGATGGGTAATCAGATGCTGCAACAATGGCAGGGTAAAACCCGCCGTTTTACCGGTTCCGGTCTGGGCGCTGGCCATCAGATCGCGGCCTTCCAGCACGGCGGGAATCGCCTGTTGCTGAATAGGGGTAGGTTCACGGTAACCCTGCTCGGCAATGGCGCGCAGGATATCAGGGTTTAATCCCAGGGAATCAAAAGACATAACTACTCCGGACCGCCCCGACCGTTGCCGGTGTAGTTTTCAGGGAGATGCTCAAATTTGGAATGACAAAAACCACAATGTCATGAAGGGGCGGAGTGTAGCAGTTTTTGTGATGCGGCGCATAAATTATCCCGAAAGGTGGCAAAGACAAATTAATCGACCACACTGGACAAGTGCCATTATGAGTCATAATCTTAATCAATCGATTGATTAAGACTTAGGGCGTGTGATGAATATTTCCACCACGACCACCAAGGGCGAGCAGGCGAAAAGTCAGCTCATTGCCGCCGCACTGGCGCAGTTTGGCGAGTATGGCCTCCATGCCACCACGCGCGATATCGCCGCGCTGGCGGGGCAAAATATTGCCGCCATTACTTACTATTTCGGCTCAAAAGAGGATTTATACCTCGCCTGCGCCCAGTGGATTGCCGATTTTCTTGGCGAAAAATTTCGCCCCCATGCTGAAAAAGCGGAACGTCTGTTTAGCCAGCCTGCCCCTGACCGGGACGCCATACGCGAACTCATTCTGCTCGCCTGCAAGAACATGATTATGCTGCTGACGCAGGAAGACACCGTTAACCTGAGCAAATTTATTTCACGCGAGCAGCTCTCTCCCACGTCGGCCTATCAATTGGTCCATGAACAGGTTATCGATCCGTTGCACACCCATCTGACAAGATTGGTTGCCGCTTATACCGGCTGCGACGCCAATGATACGCGCATGATTTTGCATACCCATGCCTTACTGGGCGAAGTGCTGGCGTTCCGTCTCGGCAAAGAAACTATTCTGTTACGTACCGGCTGGCCGCAGTTTGATGAAGAAAAAGCGGAGCTGATTTACCAGACGGTAACCTGCCACATCGATCTTATTCTGCACGGTTTAACGCAAAGGAGTCTGGACTGATGAAAAAACCTGTCGTTATCGGACTGGCAATCGCAGCGATCGTCGCTGTGATTGCCGGTGGAACCTGGTGGTATCAAAGTCGGCAGGACGATGGGCTGACGCTATACGGTAATGTCGATATCCGTACCGTCAATATCAGCTTTCGCGTCGGCGGCAGGCTGGCGTCGCTGAATGTTGATGAAGGCGATGCCATCAAAGCCGGACAGGTGCTCGGCGAACTGGATCACGCGCCATACGAAAACGCGCTAATGCAGGCGAAAGCTGGCGTGTCGGTCGCGCAGGCGCAATATGATTTGATGCTGGCAGGCTATCGCGATGAAGAGATAGCCCAGGCCGCCGCCGCCGTCAGACAGGCGCAAGCCGCCTATGACTACGCGCAAAACTTTTATAACCGTCAGCAAGGATTGTGGAAAAGCCGCACCATTTCCGCTAACGATCTGGAAAACGCCCGCTCATCGCGCGATCAGGCGCAGGCGACGCTGAAGTCCGCGCAGGATAAACTGAGCCAGTACCGTACCGGTAATCGTGAACAGGATATCGCCCAGGCGAAAGCCAGCCTGGAACAGGCAAAGGCCCAACTGGCGCAGGCGCAGCTTGATTTGCAGGACACCACGCTTATCGCGCCTGCCAACGGAACCTTGCTCACCCGCGCGGTCGAGCCTGGCAGTATGCTGAACGCCGGCAGCACGGTATTAACGCTCTCGCTGACCCGCCCCGTCTGGGTGCGCGCCTATGTTGATGAACGCAACCTCAGTCAGACGCAACCGGGGCGCGACATTCTGTTGTATACCGACGGTCGTCCTGACAAACCTTACCACGGCAAGATTGGTTTCGTTTCGCCCACCGCGGAATTTACGCCGAAAACCGTCGAAACGCCGGATCTGCGTACCGATCTCGTCTATCGCCTGCGCATTATCGTCACCGATGCGGACGATGCGTTACGCCAGGGGATGCCAGTCACGGTGAAATTTAATGACGAGGCACGGCATGAGTGAGGCCGTTATTACGCTGCACGGTCTGACGAAGCGCTTTGCGGGAATGGATAAACCCGCCGTCGCGCCGCTCGACTGTACCATTCATTCCGGTTATGTCACCGGGCTGGTAGGGCCGGACGGCGCAGGAAAAACCACGCTGATGCGTATGCTGGCGGGCCTGCTCAAAGCCGATGGCGGCAACGCGTCAGTATTGGGCTTCGACCCGATACAAAACGACAGCGAGCTGCACGCGGTTCTGGGCTATATGCCGCAGAAATTCGGTCTGTATGAAGATCTTACCGTCATGGAGAACCTTAATCTCTATGCCGATTTACGCAGCGTTACCGGCGAGATACGGGAAAAGACCTTTGCCCGTTTGTTGGAGTTTACCGCCCTCGGCCCTTTCACTGGCCGTCTGGCAGGAAAATTGTCCGGCGGGATGAAGCAAAAACTGGGGCTGGCCTGTACGCTGGTCGGCGAACCGAAAGTGCTGCTGTTGGATGAACCGGGCGTTGGCGTTGACCCGATTTCACGGCGCGAGTTGTGGCAGATGGTCCACGAGCTGGCGGGCGACGGGATGCTAATCCTCTGGAGCACCTCCTACCTCGACGAAGCCGAACAGTGTCGCGATGTGCTGCTGATGAATGAAGGCGAGCTGCTCTATCAGGGCGAACCTAAAGCGCTGACGCAAACGATGGCCGGGCGTAGCTTTCTGATGAGCAGTCCACAGGAAAACAACCGTAAGTTGCTACAGAGAGCGCTCAGACTGCCGCAGGTGAGCGACGGCATGATTCAGGGACGTTCGGTACGCCTGATCCTGAAAAAAGAGGCGACCGCAGCAGATATTCGTCAGGCCGAAGGGATGCCGGAAATCACCCTCAATGAGACCGCGCCGCGCTTCGAAGATGCGTTTATCGATCTGCTTGGCGGAGCGGGAACCTCGGAGTCTCCGCTGGGTTCAATCCTGCATACGGTTGAAGGCACTGCCGGCGAAACGGTGATTGAAGCGCAGGAACTGACGAAAAAATTTGGCGATTTCGCGGCTACGGACCATGTTAATTTCGTCGTACAGCGCGGCGAGATTTTTGGCCTGCTCGGCCCGAACGGCGCGGGTAAATCAACCACCTTTAAAATGATGTGCGGCCTGCTGGTGCCGACGTCCGGCAAGGCGCTGGTGCTGGATATGGACCTGAAAGTCAGCTCCGGCAAAGCCCGTCAGCATCTGGGCTATATGGCGCAAAAATTTTCGCTTTACGGCAACCTGACGGTTGAGCAGAACCTGCGTTTTTTCTCCGGCGTCTACGGTTTGCGGGGCCGCGCGCAAAATGAAAAAATTCAGCGCATGAGTGAAGCGTTTGGTCTGAAAAGCATCGCGTCGCATCCCACCGATGCGCTGCCGCTGGGCTTTAAACAGCGACTGGCGCTGGCCTGCTCGCTGATGCACGAACCGGATATTTTATTCCTTGATGAACCAACGTCCGGGGTTGATCCCCTCACCCGCCGTGAATTTTGGCTGCATATTAATAGCATGGTGGAAAAAGGGGTCACGGTAATGGTGACGACCCACTTTATGGATGAGGCGGAATATTGCGATCGCATCGGACTGGTTTATCGCGGGAAGCTTATCGCCAGCGGTACGCCGGACGATCTCAAAGCGCAGGCCGCCGATGAGCAACAGGCCGATCCAACGATGGAGCAGGCCTTTATCACTCTCATCAATGACTGGGATAAGGAGCATACGCATGAGTAAGTCTCTCTCCTGGCGCCGCGTGCGTGCGTTGTGCGTCAAAGAGACGCGCCAGATCGTGCGCGATCCCAGTAGCTGGCTGATTGCGGTGGTGATCCCGCTGCTGTTGCTGTTTATTTTTGGTTACGGCATTAACCTCGACTCCAGCAAACTGCGGGTGGGGATTCTGCTTGAACAACAAAGCCAGGAGGCGCTGGATTTCACTCATGCGATGACCGGTTCACCCTATATCGACGCGACCATTAGCGATAACCGCCATGAATTAATTGAAAAAATGCAGGCCGGACGCATTCGCGGACTGGTGGTGATTCCGGTGGATTTCGCGCAGCAAATGGCGCGCGACGGTGACAGCGCGCCGATTCAGGTGATTACCGACGGCAGCGAGCCAAACACCGCCAACTTCGTTCAGGGTTATGTGGAAGGCATCTGGCAAATCTGGCAACAGCAGCGGGCGGAAGATCGCGGCGACACCTTTGAACCGCTCATCGACGTCCAGACGCGCTACTGGTTTAACCCGGCGGCGATCAGTCAGCATTTTATTATTCCCGGGGCGGTGACCATTATCATGACGGTAATTGGCGCAATCCTCACCTCGCTGGTCGTTGCCCGCGAATGGGAACGCGGCACGATGGAGGCGCTGCTCTCAACCGAAGTGACGCGTGTTGAACTGCTGCTGTGTAAGCTTATTCCCTATTACTTTCTCGGTATGCTGGCGATGCTGCTCTGTATGCTGGTATCGGTGTTTATTCTCGGCGTGCCGTATCGCGGTTCGCTGGTGATTCTGTTTATCATCACCAGTCTGTTTTTACTGAGTACGCTGGGGATGGGGCTGTTGATTTCCACTATCACTCGCAACCAGTTTAACGCCGCGCAGGTGGCGCTGAACGCCGCGTTTTTGCCCTCGATTATGCTGTCCGGATTTATCTTCCAGATAGACAGTATGCCTGCGGTGATCCGCGCGGTGACCTATATTATTCCGGCGCGCTATTTTGTCAGCACCCTACAAAGTCTGTTTCTGGCCGGCAATATTCCGGTCGTGTTAGGCGTTAACGTACTGTTTTTAATCGCCTCGGCGGTGATGTTTATTGGCCTGACGTGGCTAAAAACCAAACGACGGCTGGATTAACTATGTGTATGGATAATTGTCGTCGTAGGCCGGATAAGGCGTTCACGCCGCCATCCGGTATTATGCCTGATACGCTTTGCTTATCAGGCCTGCAAACTGGACTGAGAGGACGGGCATGTTTCATCGTTTATGGACGTTAATTCGCAAAGAACTGCAATCGCTTTTACGCGAACCGCAAACGCGCGCGATCCTGATTCTGCCGGTGCTGATTCAGGTCATCCTGTTTCCGTTCGCCGCGACGCTTGAAGTCACTAACGCGACTATCGCCATCTATAACGAAGATAACGGCAAACATTCGGTAGAACTTACCCAGCGCTTTGCCCGCGCGAAAGCGTTTACCCATGTGCTATTGCTGAACAGTCCGCAGGAGATCCAGCCGACTATCGATACGCAAAAAGCGCTGCTGCTGGTACGCTTCCCGGCGGATTTCTCGCGGAATCTGGATACCTTCCAGCCTGCGCCGATGCAACTCATTCTTGATGGACGTAACTCCAACAGCGCGCAAATCGCCGCCAATTATCTGCAACAGATCGTCAAGGAGTATCAGCAGACATTGATGGACGGCAAGCCAAAGCCCAACAATAGCGAACTGGTGGTACGCAACTGGTATAACCCGAATCTGGACTACAAGTGGTTTGTGGTGCCCTCGCTGATCGCCATGATCACCACTATTGGCGTGATGATCGTCACTTCGCTGTCCGTCGCCCGCGAGCGTGAACAAGGCACTCTGGATCAGCTGCTGGTCTCTCCGCTCACCACCTGGCAGATTTTCGTTGGTAAAGCGGTGCCGGCGCTGATTGTCGCGACCTTCCAGGCCACGATCGTGCTGGCTATCGGCATTTGGGCATACCAAATTCCCTTCGCCGGTTCGTTAGCGCTGTTTTATTTCACGATGGTGATTTACGGGCTGTCGCTGGTAGGCTTTGGCTTGCTGATATCATCGCTTTGCGCCACGCAACAGCAGGCGTTTATCGGCGTCTTTGTCTTTATGATGCCGGCGATTTTGCTCTCGGGTTATGTCTCGCCGGTGGAAAATATGCCGGTCTGGCTGCAAAACCTGACGTGGATAAATCCTATCCGCCACTTTACTGATATTACCAAGCAAATTTATCTTAAGGATGCAAGTCTGGGAATTGTCTGGGGAAGTTTGTGGCCGCTACTGGTGATAGCGGCCACCACGGGTTCAGCGGCGTATGCGATGTTTAGACGCAAAGTGATGTAGCTTTTTATCTTTCGCCAGTAGCGAGACCACGGCGGGCCCGGCCAGGATAGCCAGCCCCGCCAGCGCCAGCAAGACATTGTTTTGCAATACGCGGGATAGCAGCCAGAGGACAATCAGCGCGGTGCCGAAGTACCAGGTGGTAGTCAGCTCTTCCAGCACATCCGCCACATCGCGCCAGCGTTGCTCATGATGGCGCTGCAACGCCAGCATCAGCAGTACCGTCACGCCATAAAGCACGCATAATCCCAGGCCGACGCGCACTAATGTGCCGCTCATCCAGCCTATTACCAGCATCGCCACTACCAGTAAATGCAACATAATCTGCCAACAACCGAGGCCGGTTGCGACACGAACGCGTTGTTGCCACTTCATGGCTTTTCTCCTGAAGCATTTTTCTCTCATTATTCAGAGTACCGAACTTTACGGAAAATTCCGTAAGACCGCATCTTTTTGTGACGACGACTACACTATTTCAATCAGGATAGTGACGCGGACAGGAAGAAAATGACTCAACACACGCGAAATTTTTCATTCAAAGTGCTCACAATTAATACGCACAAAGGTTTTACCGCCTTTAATAAACGCTTCATCCTGCCGGAGCTGCGCGACGCTGTCAGAACGGTCGGCGCCGATATCGTCTGTCTGCAAGAAGTGATGGGCGCGCATGAAGTACATCCGCTGCATATCGAAAACTGGCCGGACACTACCCACTATGAATTTTTGGCCGACACCATGTGGAGCGATTTCGCCTATGGCCGCAATGCGGTCTATCCGGAAGGCCACCACGGTAACGCGGTTCTTTCTCGCTATCCCATTGAACATTATGAAAATCGCGACGTCTCGGTCGGCGGTAGCGAAAAACGCGGCGTGCTCTATTGCCGCATTACGCCGCCCATGCTCAACCGCCCTATCCACGTCATGTGCGTACATCTCGGCCTGCGGGAGAGCCACCGCCAGGCGCAGTTAACCATGCTGGCGGGATGGGTGAATGCCTTGCCGGAATCAGAACCGGTGCTGGTGGCCGGAGACTTTAATGACTGGCGGCAAAAGGCCGGCCCGCCATTAAACGCGGCCGGGCTGGAGGAGATATTCACCCGTGCCCATGGCCGACCGGCGCGCACATTCCCGGTGAGTATGCCGCTGCTGCGACTCGATCGTATTTACGTCAAGAATGCGAACGCCAGTTCTCCTACGGCGCTACCGCTGCGGAACTGGCGACATTTATCAGACCATGCCCCCCTTAGCGCGGAGATCCATCTATGAAATGCGGCTGGCGTGAAGGTAATCAAATTCAGCTACTGGAAAACGGCGACCAGTTCTATCCTGCCGTGTTTGAGGCTATCGCTCAGGCACAGCAAAAAATCATTCTGGAAACCTTTATCTTGTTTGAAGATGAGGTGGGTAAAAAACTCCATGCCGCTCTGCTAAAAGCCGCACAGCGCGGCGTAAAAGCCGAAGTATTACTCGACGGCTACGGCTCTCCCGATCTCAGCGACGCGTTTGTCGGCGAATTGACCTCAGCGGGCGTGATTTTTCGCTATTACGACCCCCGCCCGCGTCTACTGGGGTTGCGAACCAATATCTTCCGCCGAATGCACCGCAAAATTGTGGTGATTGATGATCGTATTGCCTTTGTCGGCGGCATTAACTACTCCGCCGAACATATGTCGGATTACGGCCCGCAGGCGAAACAAGACTACGCGGTACGGGTCGAAGGGCCTGTAGTGGCCGATATCCTGCAATTCGAAGTCGAGAATCTGCCGGGGCAAAGCCCCGCGCGCCGCTGGTGGAAGCGCCATCATCAGGCCGAAGAAAACCGCCACCCCGGCGAAGCGCAGGCGCTGTTTGTCTGGCGAGATAACGAAGAGCACCGCGACGATATCGAACGTCATTATCTGAAAATGCTGACCCAGGCAAAGCGTGAGGTGATTATCGCTAACGCCTATTTTTTCCCCGGCTATCGCTTGCTCCACGCAATGCGTAAAGCCGCCCGCCGTGGCGTGAGCGTAAAACTGATTGTCCAGGGGGAACCAGACATGCCGATAGTCAAAGTCGGCGCGCGGTTGCTCTATAACTATCTGGTGAAGGGCGGTGTGCAGGTTTATGAATACCGACGACGTCCGCTGCATGGCAAAGTGGCGCTGATGGACGATCACTGGGCCACGGTAGGGTCGAGTAATCTCGATCCGCTCAGCCTGTCGCTTAACCTTGAAGCTAACCTGATCATTCACGATCGTACTTTTAACCAGACCCTGCGCGATAATTTACAAGGCATCATCGTGAATGATTGTAAGCAGGTCGATGAGTCTATGCTGCCGAAACGCACCTGGTGGAACCTGACCAAAAGCGTGCTGGCGTTCCACTTTTTACGTCATTTCCCGGCGCTGGTCGGCTGGCTACCTGCGCATACCCCGCATCTGGCGCAGGTTCCCCCGCCTGCCCAGCCAGAAATGGAAACCCAGGATCGCGTTGATCCAGAAAATACAGGAGTGAAGCCCTAATGGCTAAATCGCATCCGCGCTGGCGGCTGGCTAAAAAAGTGCTGACCTGGCTGTTTTTTATTGCGGTCGTCGTTCTGCTGGTGGTTTATGCTAAAAAGGTCGACTGGGGCGATGTCTGGACCGTCATCCGTGACTATAACCGCACGGCGCTTTTAAGCGCTGTAGGACTGGTGATCGTTAGCTATCTTCTGTACGGCTGCTACGACCTGCTTGGACGGCTTTATTGCGGCCATAAACTGGCGAAGCGACAGGTGATGTTGGTATCGTTCGTCTGCTATGCCTTTAACCTGACGCTCAGCACCTGGGTCGGCGGGATCGGGATGCGTTACCGACTGTACTCTCGCCTCGGGTTGCCCGGCAGTACTATCACGCGTATTTTCTCACTCAGCATTACCACTAACTGGCTGGGCTATATTCTGCTTGGTGGCATCATTTTTACCTTCGGCATTGTCCAGCTTCCCGACCACTGGTATATCGATGAAGGCACGCTACGTATTCTCGGTATCGTTTTATTGTTGATTATCGCGGTCTATCTGTGGTTTTGCGCCTTTGCGAAGCGGCGGCATATGACGATTAAAGGGCAGAAACTGGTGCTGCCGTCATGGAAATTCGCACTGGCGCAGATGGCAATCTCCAGCGCGAACTGGATGGCGATGGGCGCCATCATCTGGCTGCTGATGGGTCAGGATGTGAACTATTTCTTTGTACTGGGCGTACTGCTGGTGAGCAGTATCGCGGGCGTCATCGTGCATATTCCGGCAGGCATCGGCGTACTGGAGGCCGTATTCCTTGCGTTGCTGGCGGGCGAACATACGTCGCAAGGCACGATTATCGCCGCCCTGCTCGCATACCGCGTGCTTTACTATTTTATTCCCCTGTTGCTGGCGCTGGTGTGCTATCTGATCCTGGAGAGCCGGGCGAAGAAGCTGCGGGCGAAAAACGAGCGGGCGATGGCGAAATAAATTTAAGCAGACGCGTTTTCGCTTTCCAGCACAACGCGTTTTATCCGGTAAAAATAAACATATGCTGAGAAAAAAGACGTATTCATCTGTAAGCGGGAAAAAAGCAGCAATGACCAGCTAAACAGCAGCAGGAGCACTTCGTGGAACTCGCCCATGAATACTGATGACAGGGTACAGAACGTTGCCAACGTAACGGAAATAATGGCCAGTAATAGCGCATAGCGGTAAATAATGACCCCGCTCATTCTTCCTTTAAGCAGGAGCTGATTTGACGGGGTAAGAAAAGCGATATAGCCCACGGCCAGGAAGAAGACCAGCTCCAGATGCTTTTTATTGTGCAGCTCAAACTGCGCAATAACCATGTTTATACTGACGATCCATGTCATCGTCATCATGATCGCCGTAAGCCCAATAACGCCTCCGTGAGGAATACCTTGTTCATACCAGTTTTTTTTGTAGTGGCTGGCCGGATACACAGGTAACTTAATTTCTGGCGGGATCAACTGCCCTTTTTTCACCAGCTCCGCCAGTGTTTTTCCTGTTAGCCACGTCATCAGGTTCATGGGCTTATCATTTCCTTGTCTGTGAGGTGAGATATTTTTGTAATGCGACTCGCACTAATCGACGCCCCAGGCAGAAACGAATCATCATTGTAAACGTTTCGCCATTCATCACCCAGCGGCAAAGCACAACCATAATAATCGCGATAACCAGATCACTCTTTAGTTCGCTATTTTGATGGCACAACACGTCAAATAATCCAGTACCGCAGAGCATAATATTTAATAAAAACAGTAAAACGCAGAGGCGCAACCCCAGGATAAAACCTTTGGCAATAAGCCATACCTCAGCCATAACACATAGCATCATACCTATAGCACTGCCAAAATAAATAATTATATTTAGTGGCCAATACAGGATAAACTTATCAAAAACAAAATGCGCACTGCACACACCTCCCACAAGAAGCATAAAACTAAACGCGCAAACAGGCGCAGGATTAGGTAATGAATGTTCCCATGAAAATCCGGTAATGAAATGAGAAATCAGCGCTGGCGGGCATTTCTGATTAAAATCCTCGCCGCCATTTTTAATGGCGCGAGTGACGTCTTTAGCTTCACAAAACGCTAACCAAAATTGTTTGCCACATAATTTACTCATTATACCCATCATCACCAACCTGAATAAAAAACCTGCAACGCCTACGGCCTGAAAGATAATAGTATTTCCAGAATCATCAAAATGATATAACGACACAGCGTAACCACAGCATTAATAATGCCAAGGTAAAGCGTCAGCGCGCCAAATAAAGCGCAACGAGACAGGGATGAAAACTCGCTGTGGTATAATATGCGGGCATAACCATGAAGTGTCGATTTTTCTAGTGCTGTAATCAATGTCCATACCAATACCGTCAGCATACTGACTATCCAGACCAGAGTGCTACTGGCCACCAGGCTATTGACAACTATCGCAGCGATGATCCCGCTTACCGCCATAAAAATTAACGGCCTGAATAGACCAGAACTGATATTCAGGTAGAAAATAAATAAGGCATTAAGACTAAACATGATTCCAACAATCACGAAAATGGTCACGCCACCTGAGAAAAGGTAAGCTAATGACACGCCGGTAAGTGTAATGATGGCAATATATATCAACGTTACGACAACAGTGCCAAAGCGGAAAACACAGGTAACGGCCCCATACCCCAGGCCAAGCAAAAGTGCTGATATCCACAAAACAACAACAGGTTGAACGTGAGTTATCAAAAAATGAGTATACAACGTTAACCATATAATGCCGGCGGTACACCATAGTCCCAACGCAGTATACCAATAGGTAAGGGATAACATTGTCGCGGGAATAAATGCTATTTGCCGTATACGTATTGCAGCCAGAGGTCCCACTTGTCATTTATCACTCTTCACATGATCACGGTGATAAGAATGGCAAGCGCAGGAAAACATTTCTAAGATATTTATGCTGTTTCGCCCTAAATATAGTCCTAAAAAAATCCTGGCGCAGGGCCAGGATTTTAAGAGATCGCTATAATTAGCGGCGATTACCAAAAATACGCAGTAACATCAGGAACAGGTTGATAAAGTCCAGGTACAGCGTTAACGCGCCGAGAATCGAATATTTACGCAGATTAGCGCTATCGCGGGTATCTATTTGCTCGCCGATATTTTTCAGTTTCTGCGTGTCATAGGCGGTCAGACCGACAAACACCACCACCCCGATATAGGTTACCGCCCACATCAGCGCTTCACTCTTCAGCCAGAAATTGACCAGCGACGCCAGAACGATACCAATAAGCGCCATAAACAGCATGTTGCCGAAACCGCTAAGATCGCGTTTAGTGGTGTACCCGTACAGGCTCATGGCGCCAAACATTCCCCCCGTCACCACAAACGTGCTGGCGATAGAGGAGTAGGTGTAAACGATAAAAATACTGGATAACGTCAATCCGGTTAGCGCCGAATAGAGCATAAACAGCGTCGTCGCCATTCCGGCGCTAAGTTTATGCACCAGTCCCGACAGAACAAACACCAGCGCAAGCTGGGCAATAATTAAGCCAAAGAAGGTGATCTTACTGGAAAAGACAAACATCATGACGGCTGGCGTATTAGCCGCATACCACGCGATAAACGCGGTCAGTAACAGTCCGACCGTCATCCAGCCATACACTTGCGCCATATAGGTCTGCAGGCCGGACCGTGCCTGCACTATTGAATCAGATCGTGGAAATCTGTCCATGATGAACTCCTGTGTGGAAATGATACCCTAAAGCGTATCACATTCTGCTACCAACGTTTCGCCAACTGCTGGTCGCTGTCGCGCGCTTCGACCCAGCGATCGCCTTCCGGCGTGGCTTCACGCTTCCAGAACGGCGCACGGGTTTTCAGATAATCCATAATGAACTGACCGGCGTCGAACGCGCTACTGCGGTGCGCGCTGGTGACGCCGACAAACACAATCTCATCGCCCGGCCATAATTCGCCAACGCGATGAATCACCGTGACCCGCCCCAGCGGCCAGCGGGAACGCGCCTTTGCGACGATCTCCGCCAGAGCTTTCTCAGTCATGCCGGGATAATGCTCCAGCGTCAGCGCCTTAACGCTATCGCCCAGGTTATGATTGCGCACTTTTCCGGTAAAGGTGACGACCGCGCCGTCTTCGTCGCGCGCCGCCAGCCAGGAATATTCCTCCCCGACGCTAAACGGCGCAGGGCCGACTACAATTCGCGTTTCGTGCATGTTAGCCCCCCGTGACTGGCGGGAAAAACGCCACTTCATCGCCCGCCGTCAGCGGATGGTCAAAACTGACCAGCGTCTGGTTGACCGCCGCCAACAGCTTGCCGTCTTCCAGCGCCAGCGCCCAACGATCGCTCTTTGTCGCCAGATGCTGTCGCAGCGACTCAACGGTGGAAAAATCTGCTGGAAGATCCAGCGCGTCAGTTCCTGTAAGCTCGCGAACCTGGGCGAAGAAAAGCACCTTAATCATGCGCATCCACCTTAAAATCCCCCGATTTGCCGCCGCTTTTCGCCAGCAGGCGCACCGGACCAATTACCATATCTTTTTGTACCGCTTTGCACATGTCGTAGATGGTTAACGCCGCGACGGACGCCGCGGTTAACGCTTCCATTTCGACGCCGGTTTTACCGGTCAGACGGCACAGAGACTCAATACGCACGCGGTTATGCTCCGGCTCGGCCTGAAGCTGAATCTCCACTTTACTTAGCAGTAGCGGGTGGCACAGCGGGATCAGCTCCCAGGTGCGTTTGGCGGCCTGAATACCGGCAATTCGGGCGGTGGCGAAAACATCGCCCTTGTGGTGTTTGCCATCAACAATCATCGCCAGCGTTTCACTACGCATGGTAACGAATGCTTCCGCCCGCGCTTCACGAACGGTTTCCGCTTTAGCGGAAACGTCCACCATGTGCGCTTCGCCTGCGGCGTTTATATGGGTTAATTGCGACATCGTTATTTCTTTAAATGAGGGTGAAAATTACATGGGCGTGTACGGGCATCCAGCTGCGGCGCAATGATATTCTCCCATGCGGTTCTGCACGCTTTTGTGGAGCCCGGCATGGCGAAAATCAAGGTGTTATTCGCCACGCCAGCTACCGCGCGCGACTGCAGAGTTGCGGTGCCGATCTCTTCAAACGAGAGCATGCGAAACACTTCGCCAAATCCTTCCACTTCACGATCGAACAGCGGCAACAGCGCTTCCGGCGCCTGATCGCCTTCGGTCAAACCGGTCCCACCAGTTATCAATACGACCTGCACCTCATCACTGGCGATCCAGGCGGAAACCTGGGCGCGAATCGCGTAACGGTTCTCTTTAACGATGGCTTTCGCCACCACTTCATGCCCGGCCTCCTGCGCCGAATCACGCAGATAATGACCGGAGGTGTCGTCTTCTTCGCCGCGTCGGCTGGAAACAGTAAGAATAGCGATGCGGGTCGGGATAAATTCAGCGCTGACCTGACTCATCTGAAATCTCCTTATTAAGGATTAACCGCCAATGTAAGATAAATTTTGCGTAATACCAGTATTGCTCTGGTGAAGGAAATGGGTCTGCTTTTTCTCCCGCAACGCGTCGGAAATACGTTCCTCAAGCGCGTATTGCTGCGCGTCATCCTGTAACAGGTCGCGTAAACTCACGCCGCCGTCGCCAAACAGACATAAATGCAGCTTACCGATGGACGAAACACGCAGGCGGTTACAGGTGGCGCAGAAATCTTTTTCATACGGCATAATGAGGCCGATCTCACCGGCGTAATCGGGATGACAAAAAACCTGCGCCGGGCCATCGCTGCGCTGGCGGAGCTGGTGGATCCAACCGCGCTTAATCAGCTCGTCGCGTAATACCTGACCCGAAATATGATGTTTGCGGAAGAGATCGCTCCCCTCGCCCGTCTCCATAAGTTCAATGAAGCGTAGCTGAATGGGGCGAGGCTGAATCCAGGCAAGGAAGGTATCCAACTGATGGTGATTCACGTCGCGCATCAGCACGGTGTTGACTTTCACCTTTTCGAAACCGGCGTCAAAGGCGGCATCGATGCCCGCCATCACCTGGCGGAATTTGTCCTGACCGGTAATCGCATGGAACTGACGCGCATCCAGGCTATCCACGCTAACATTGACGCCCGTCAGCCCCGCTTCGCGCCAGTTCGCGGCATCGCGCGCCAGTCGATAACCGTTAGTGGTCACCGCAATCTGGCGAATAGCATCATTTTCACCCACGGCGGCAATGATGTCGGTAAAATCGCGGCGTAATGAAGGCTCGCCGCCGGTAAGACGCACCTTCTCCGTGCCAAGACTGGCAAAAGCGCGCGTAACGCGACGAATTTCATCGACGGTAAGGAAACCGTTGTTAGTGACGCCGCCAGGTTTGTAGCCATCCGGCAGGCAGTAGGTGCAACGAAAGTTACACACATCGGTAATCGACAAACGCAAGTAGTAAAACTTACGCGCGAAAGCATCGGTAAGTTGTGAAGCCATGTACACCTTTCCAAATACGGGAGGCGGAGTCATTTCTTCCTGCGCCCTGGTGGCAAACGTTAAACGTTGTCACGGCCAAAGCACCGTATCAAAAATGACCCAGGTGCAGAGGCTAGAGTGTTTACTGTGGTTACGCCGATACTAGCGTGTAAATGACAATTTCGCCATCACGCTTTCGCTATATAAACATATACATAGCGATATGATCGTGCTATTTAGCGACAGAATACGTGAAAATCACACTTTTACATTGATATATATCATTTAGCCGTGGTAACGCCCTCGCTATAAAGGGGTAGTCGGGAATAATTAATTGTCTTTTAGCCGGTCGGCTAATTGCTGAAAACCCGCGACTTGCGCTACTGTAGCGCTGCTTATTTGACTTCAGGAATTTTTATGCGCAATCGTACGCTGGCTGACCTTGATCGTGTCGTTGCCCTCGGCGGAGGGCATGGATTAGGACGCGTCCTCTCCTCGCTTTCTTCATTAGGTTCGCGCCTGACCGGCATTGTGACTACCACAGATAACGGGGGGTCAACTGGCCGTATTCGCCGCTCGGAAGGCGGGATCGCCTGGGGCGATATGCGCAACTGTCTGAATCAGTTAATTACCGAACCTAGCGTCGCGTCCGCTATGTTTGAGTATCGTTTTGGCGGTAATGGCGAACTTTCTGGTCATAACCTCGGAAATTTGATGTTAAAGGCGTTAGATCACCTGAGCGTGCGGCCTCTGGAAGCGATTAATTTAATTCGTAATCTGCTTAAAGTGGACGCGCAGCTGATCCCGATGTCGGAGCTACCGGTAGATCTGATGGCGATTGACGAACAGGGGCATGAGATTTATGGCGAGGTGAATATCGATCAGTTAGCGACGCCGCCGCAGGAGATCATGTTAACGCCAAACGTTCCGGCGACGCGGGAAGCGGTACAGGCCATTAATGACGCGGATCTGATTCTGATTGGCCCTGGCAGTTTTTATACCAGCCTGATGCCTTGCCTGTTGCTGGATGAACTGGCGCAGGCGCTGCGGCGCACCCCAGCGCCAATGGTGTATATCGGCAATCTGGGTCGCGAACTGAGTCTGCCCGCCGCCAGTTTAACGCTGGTCGATAAGCTGGCAATGATGGAGCAATATATTGGCAAAAAGGTTATTGACGCGGTGGTGGTTGGACCGCAAGTTGACGTCAGTGCGGTGAACGATCGGCTGGTGATTCAGGAAGTGCTGGAGGCCAGCGATATCCCCTATCGCCACGATCGTCAGTTATTACATAATGCGCTGGAAAAAGCGCTACAGGCGTTGGGTTAAGCCCGTTTACCGACGACGCTGCGCTTATCAGAAGCCTGTTTACACCGAAGGGTAAACAGGCTCTCTCCCTCTTCTGATAAACTGCGTTCAGCTATCGCCAGTAGGCGCTCATGAGCGAGCTCACCTCTTTTTTCAGCAATATATTCTCCATGATCTCAGTAAAGAGGGTCTGATTGATCTCTTCCATTATCCGCATTCCAGCCATGCGCTCTGCGTCAGGATCACCTGCTATTCCTAACGCTTCCAGTTCAGCATTGACCCGGCTCTGATACTCATCCGTTTCAATACACTCAGCCCTTTTGGCCATCATTTCACGCCACTCTTCTGGCGCTATACGCTCCAGCACTTTATGCCACGGCCCCCACAGCGCAAACCATTTGTGAAAATCCCTATTTTCAGCAATTTTTATCCTTATTTCCGCCTCGTCCAGGTCAGACTCAGTGATACCAGAAACGTTATAAAATCGCATATCCTGGGTCATTGTTGTCAGCGACAGCGACTCTCGTAACTGATTCTGAAAACCCAGAAATACTTCGACTTCGTCAATAAAAAACAGCCGTTTTACCTTTTCTCTGGCGAGCGATTCTATTTGCTCCAGCCGAAAGATTTCACGCCCCGCCATAATCAGTTCCGCTAAGTGGCTATCAAAGGCGCCTCTTTCAGCATCATGAACCAACGTCGCTTCCTGCATTTGGTGGTATGCCAGTGTGACCCGATCTTCACAGCTTATCGTTGCACCCATCGCTATAATAAATGCGGTTTCTCTTAGTGCGCTATCTTCAGCCAGGCGCATTAGCCAGGCGGAGACTTGTTCCTTAAAATCCGGGTGTCGGGTGTTCTGCGTATCGCTAAGACGATCCAGAAACATGCTGAAGGCTGCCGCGTTTACTTCCGTCTCAAACGCCCGCCATTGGTTGACGTCTTCCTCCTCGAGATTGGTTAGCCACCCCTGGACAGCTTGATGCAGTGGTCGAGTTACCCGAACAATTGAAAAGTCGCCCATGGCAAACAATACCCGGGGTCCCTGATAATCTACAGAGGACATTAGCCGCTGCATATTCTGTATTGTTCGTTCTGAAAAAGGATTATATTCTACGATTATTCTTGTAGGTTGAGGTCCTTCACCACGAAAATGGGGTAACGACTCCGGGAGACGGACCAGGTTATTGCGAGAGGCCTGCATTATTTGTAATGCCGCCGGGAGGTTTTCCGGTAGATTAGTCAATGCGTTACGGGAAACATCCAGCGTTGTTATCGTGGGAGGTAGTGTTTCAGGCAGAACCGTAATCTGATTTTTACTTACATCCAGGACCTGTAATTCTGGTGGTAACGATGCGGGCAGACTGGTTAAGGCATTTTCGCCGGCCTCCAGAGTCTTCAGGCCCGGCGGCAATGTTTCAGGCAAAGCGGTTAACGAATTACTCTGCACATTCAAATGGGTAATCCCTGACGGAAGATGTGCTGGCAGTGTCCTTATGCTGTTATCATAAACGCTCAGGTACCGAAGTTCCTCAGGTAGATTTTCAGGTAAGCAACTAATTTTATTATGGAAAAGATCCAGCGATTGAAGCGCTGAAGGCAAACGTTCCGGCAATTCAGTAATACGGTTAATGTTCAGCTCCATTTCCTGTATGGTATCCGGTAACGTGGCAGGGATACTGGTTAGCTGATTACTGTTGGCATACAGGGTCTTTATATTTCCCTGTAAATTTTCCGGCAAACTTTTCAGTTCATTGTTATCGAGTATCAGAGTAGTTATCTGCTCAGGAATATAGGCAGGTATAGTGGTAAGTCCTAATATTTTCAGACGAAGTTCCGTCTTATTATTTTTCAGGCAGTCACGCATCCGTTGTACGGCTTCTTCACGATTTGCTGCCTCTTTCGCTGGCGCCTCTTTTACCCACTCAGACCAGATTAACTCATAATTCACAGCATCTTTGGAGCCGGAAGCGCTACTCGCCTGCTCGCTTTCTGTCACACGGGTATAGGTGACTGACTTTCCCCCTCCCTCAACGGTATAGCCCTCTGTATTAAAAACTATAGACAGAATTTCCTGACTATTTTCACTCAAAATACAGTATTGGTCTGCCCCTCCTCTACTATACTGAATATTATCCGCATACGCCGGGAAAGCTAACATCCTTAAACATTCAAACTTGCTTTTGATCTCTTCTGGCGAGGCGGTTTCAGGTGGATGACAAAGATAAGCGATGCAGCTTTGTGCTTCAACCTGATGTTCTGAAGAGAAAAAGGCACTTATTTTATTCCATATCTCTTCTTTTAAAGGCACCTCTGTTGATGCCTCATTGCTAATACTTTGATGCCTTGCCGTAGATTGTATATTAGTAATATTAAACATATTTTCCCTACCTGATCTGAACGTAACCTAAAGTAACAGATAAGGATATTCTCAACTTTAAACAAGAGGCCATAGTCGTCATTATTTCGGACAAATCATTCAGTATTTGCAGCGCTTGACTTATAAATGCTCGCGCTTCCATCACCTCTTTTTTAAGTAGAATGATGTAATCTGTTGCCATGACACGCTTTCAACGAACTCACATAAGATTAAAATGACGATCATGAGGATAGCTATACCGATAATACGGGGCGTTTTTTTTCATAGCCGAGGAGAGAGGGAAAATTAGCGTTGGGTTCAGCCTCAACGCTAATTTTCTTCAGTTGTGATTAAACTAGCTACCCCATTGATGTTTTGAGTTCTTCGACAATCTCGTTAGTCAAAGCCTGTCACTGTTTTTCATTCCTGACTGACTTAGCCCTGACTATTGCACTGAAATTCTCAAAAGCGAGCCATGGTAACGATGACTCGCTGGCGATCGACACATTGTCAGGACGCCGCGATAAACAACTCGCGTAACTGGTGCAACTGGTCGCGAATTTGCGCGGCTTCTTCAAACTCCAGATTTTGCGCGTGCTGCATCATTTGCCCTTCCAGTTCATGAATTTTCTGCTGCAACGCTTTCGGCGTCATATCCAGTTCGACAATTCCGGCTTTTGCCGTAGAACGGCCCTTGCCTTTCCCCTTCGCTTTGGTTTTCGCAATGTTCTGCCCCAGCGCCAGGATGTCGACCACTTTTTTGTTCAGCCCCTGCGGAGTGATACCGTGCTCTTCGTTGTACTTCTGCTGCTTCTCGCGACGTCGCTCGGTTTCGCCAATCGCCTTCGCCATCGACGGCGTGATTTTATCGCCATACAGAATCGCTTTACCGTTAACGTTACGCGCCGCGCGCCCTATGGTCTGAATCAGGGAGCGCTCGGAGCGCAGGAAGCCCTCTTTATCGGCGTCCAGAATCGCCACCAGCGAGACTTCCGGCATATCCAGCCCTTCGCGC
The DNA here is from genome assembly GCF_046552235.1 of Salmonella sp. SAL00670. NCBI lineage: Bacteria > Pseudomonadati > Pseudomonadota > Gammaproteobacteria > Enterobacterales > Enterobacteriaceae > Salmonella > Salmonella sp. SAL00670. The sequence continues at coordinate 32,946 of NZ_JBGDUO010000001.1, read as the reverse complement.
AGCAGGTTAATCCCCACCAGAACGTCAAACTCGCCCAGACGCAAATCGCGGATGATTTCCATCCGCTCCACGGTATCAATATCTGAGTGCAGGTAACGCACGCGCTCGCCGTGCTCTTCCAGATATTCGGTCAAATCTTCCGCCATCCGTTTGGTAAGCGTAGTGACAAGGACACGCTCATTAATGGCCGCACGCTGACGAATTTCGGACAGCAGATCGTCCACCTGGGTCGCCACCGGACGCACTTCAATAATCGGGTCCAGCAGCCCGGTCGGTCGCACGACCTGATCCACCACCTCATCACCAGATTTTTCCAGCTCATAGTTGCCGGGCGTGGCGGAAACATAGATAGTTTGCGGCGCTAAGGCTTCAAACTCCTCAAACTTCAGCGGACGGTTATCCAGCGCCGAAGGCAGACGGAAGCCATACTCGACCAGCGTCTCTTTGCGCGCCCGGTCGCCGCGGTACATGCCGCCTATCTGCGGGATGGTGACATGAGACTCATCCACCACCAGCAGTCCGTCGGCGGGCAGATAATCGAACAAGGTTGGCGGCGGTTCGCCCGGCCCGCGGCCCGACAGAAAGCGGGAATAGTTTTCAATGCCTGAGCAGTAGCCCAGCTCGTTCATCATCTCTAAATCGAACTGCGTGCGCTGGCTTAATCGCTGCTCTTCAAGCAGCTTATTATTTGCCAGCAAGACCTTACGCCTGTCCGCCAGCTCATCTTTTATCTCTTCCATCGCCTGCAGAATACGCTCGCGCGGCGTCACGTAGTGCGTTTTGGGATAGATAGTATAACGTGGCACCGTTGACTCTACCTGCCCGGTTAACGGGTCGAACAGCGACAGGCGTTCCACTTCTTCATCAAACAGCTCAACGCGTAGCGCGATGTCGTCAGATTCAGCCGGGAAGATGTCGATCACTTCGCCGCGCACGCGAAAGGTACCACGCTGAAAAGCTTGATCGTTACGGGTGTATTGCAATTCCGCCAGCCGACGCAAAATCGCGCGCTGGTCAATCAGCATTCCCACCGTCAGATGCAGCATCATTTTCAGGTAGAGATCCGGATCGCCCAGACCGTAAATCGCGGACACGGAAGCCACCACCACGACATCGCGTCGCTCAAGCAACGCTTTCGTTGCCGACAACCGCATTTGCTCAATATGTTCGTTTACCGAAGCGTCTTTTTCGATAAACGTATCCGAACTTGGCACATACGCTTCCGGCTGATAGTAGTCATAGTAGGAGACGAAATACTCCACCGCGTTTTCCGGGAAAAACTCTTTCATTTCGCCGTAGAGCTGCGCCGCCAGGGTTTTATTGGGCGCAAGCACCATCGTTGGCCGCTGCAAGTCCGCAATGACGTTGGCAATGGTGAATGTCTTCCCGGAGCCGGTCACGCCCAATAACGTCTGATGCGCCAGCCCGTCCTCCAGCCCCTCTTCCAGACGACGTATAGCGTCCGGCTGATCGCCAGAAGGTTTAAAAGCGGAATTCAGTTTGAACGGTTTACTCATGAGCGGCTACCTGAAGGAGTGAGCGGGCAGGGGTGTAATTTTACTCTCGACGGTGAATATTGCCAATAAAAAATACTGGATGAAAAAACAGTAACGCTCCAGTGTATAATGGCTATCGGCAGATACCCCACGCTATTTAGAGGTAAAACATAGACAGTCGCGGGGTAAAATTCCAGCAGTGTGCTGGTTATCCCCAGACCAGAGTCTTTTTTAACATTTGTCAAGTCGGATGATGAAAGTTTTATGTCAACGTATCCCCCTTCCTTTACAACCATTGATTTTATATAACTTGCTGTCTGAAAAGGGATATTTTCTCAAGCCGTCTTTCGCGCCAATTTAGTCGCAGGCCGCGTCGCCTCTCGCTTACGTTGTGTTTTCTAACTCTAATACACAAGGTTATCCACAGGAATAGTGGATAACTGCTTCCAGCCCGTATCCCCTGCCGCCTGGCAAAATCAGCCCTTGACGTTTTCGCCGGGCGATAAAAAAAAATTATCGCTATTTTTGGCAGATTATTAGCTAACGAGAAGGGAAAAATTGAGGCGTAGACGCTCACATTTTGCACATTTTTAGCATGGAGACGTCAGGAGGGTCTGGCGAAAGAACAGCAGGATCGTCAGATCCTGCAAGAAGGCGGTTTTTAAGCGCGGTCAGGCGCGTTCCAGGGGGCTGAGGTCCAGATACTGTCCTGTCGCCGCCTGCGATGGAGAAATGCCCAGCCACGGGATTTCCCCTAACAGCGGGGCCGGTATGACGCGGCGAAGCGTCGCGAGATATTCACCATGACGCGCGCCCGGCGGCTGTATGTCGTTGGCTATCCATCCGACAAGTGGTAATCCGGCCTGTTCTACCGCCAGCGCCGTCAGCATGGCGTGATTAATACAGCCCAGCTTGACGCCAACAACCAGAATCACCGGCAGCTGCTCCGTCTGTACCCAGTCGGCAAACGTCAGCGTGGCAGAGAGCGGTGTAAACCAGCCGCCCGCCCCTTCTGTCAACACCCAGTCTGCCTGCGCCTCCAGCGTTCGTAATCCGCGTGATAACACCGCCGCGTCTATCGCCCGGCCTTCGTCGGCGCTAGCGATGTGGGGAGAAGTAGGCTCGGCAAAAGTATAAGGATTGATAGCGGAATAAGGTTGCGGCAGGCTGCTGTTACGCTGCAAGGCCAGGGCATCGCTATTGCGTAGCCCGTCGGTTGTCATTTCGCTGCCGGAAGCGACGGGCTTATAGCCTACGGTTTGATAACCTAACTGCGTTGCGGCCTGCAATAAGGCGCAACTGGCGACCGTTTTACCGACTTCAGTATCAGTACCGGTCACAAAATAGCGTTTAGTCACGTTCAATCACTCCCATAAAAAGGTGGTACGTCAGCGGATATTTCCCCTGCCGCTGCGGCCATGCCAGTTGAATCTGTCTAAGCCGGGCGCGGGTTAATACATCCGTCTCCCGCCCTTCATGAAGATGGGTGGCGCCAATGCCTTTGAGCGAACGCATCGCGCTCAGGGCATCCTCAAACCACAATGTCATCGCCTGAGTATGACGAGACGCCCGCCAGCCGCGTAGCGCGTGGTCAATGGCCTCTTCCGGCAAAAAGCTATTCGCGTGAGCGCGATTATCGACGGCCTGCCATGCCTGACGCAGCTCCGGCAACGACCCCTGGCACAAGGTGGTAAACGCCACCACGCCGCCGGGCCGTACAACCCGATACAACTCGCTCAACGCATCACGTAAATCGCCACACCACTGGACCGCCAGGTTGCTCCAGGCCAGGTCAAAAACTTCGGCGTCATGGGGAATCGCTTCGATATCCGCCAGCAAATAGTGATGCGCCGCCTGACGATCGCGAGCCTGTTGCAGCATCGGCAGCGAAAAATCCAGGGCGGTCACTTCGCTCCCCCGCTCTCGCCAGTAACGACTCATACGTCCGGGGCCGCAGCCTGCGTCCAACACACTGGCAAACTGGCGGCCTGTCAACAGCGTCAGCAGCGCATCCGCGCTGTGTTGCTGTAAAGAGGCGTGCTGTTCATATTGCGATGCGGCCCGGCCAAACGCCGCCGCAATAGCCTGCTTATTCACCTGCGCCATGCAGCACCTCCAGCAGACGGTCGATATCGCACGCTTCATGCGCCTGCGTTAACGTTAAGCGCAGGCGCGCCGTACCGACAGGCACCGTCGGCGGGCGAATTGCCGTCGCCCAGCATCCTTGTTGACGCAGCGCCTCCGCCAGGCGCAATGCACGGCTGTTATCGCCCACGATTAACGGCTGGATGGCGCTATGGGCATTCAGTAGCGTAAATCGGGACGCGTTAACGCCGGCCCGAAAGCGCTGAACCAGAGCGGCGAGTTTTTCGCGCCGTTCACGACCTTCATCGCTACGGATCACCGCCAGCGAGGCGCTTAACGCCTGCGCCTGGGCGGGCGGCATACTGGTGCTGTAAACCAGATGACGGGCGAATTGCAGCAGATAATCCGCGACGCTTTCCGAGCAGAGCACCGCTGCGCCGCTGACGCCAAATCCCTTACCGAAAGTCACCACCAGCAACTCAGGCTTCACCCCCCGTTGCCAGCAGGTGCCCCTCCCCTCATCGCCAGTCACGCCGATGCCGTGCGCATCATCAACCAACAGCCAGGCATGATGCCTGCGGGCAATGTGCTGGATTTCCGCCAGCGGCGCGCTGTCGCCGTCCATGCTGTATACACCTTCTGTCACCACCAGTTGCTGACCCACGCAGGGCGATTGCAGTAAACGCGACAGATGCTGCGTATCGTTATGGATAAAGCGGCGAAGCTGCGCCGGACTCAGATTGGCGGCCTCCAGCAGGGAAGCATGACTCAACCTGTCGGCCACAATCCGGTCATTTTTTTTCATTAAGGCGGTAATGACCGCCTGATTCGCCGCAAAGCCAGAGATAAACAGCAGCGCGCGTGGATATTCTAACCATTGCGCCAGTTCCACCTCTAACGCCTGGTGCGCCACGGAATAACCGCTGATATGACCCGACCCGCCGCTGCCGACGCCAAAACGCGTCGCTGCCTGTTGCCAGGCGCGAATAATCTGCGGGTGTTGACTTAAGCCGAGGTAATCATTGCTGGAGAAGTTAAGATACTGTCGCCCGTTCGCTACCAGCCAGCGTCCGGCGCCCTGCGACACCACATAGCGGCGGCGCAACGTATCCGTCGCCCGACGCGCCGTCAGCGCATCGTCGACGCGTTGTTGCCAACTCATAAGGCTGCCGCGTTGTAATAATCATCGGTGTCAGGCGTCATCAGCGTCTGCTCCAGACGTTGCTGCTGCTCGTTATCGCCCGCCAGCACCCTGGTCTGCTGCGGATTCAGCCCCAGCTTACGGAATAACTGCAGATCCTTGTCCTCTGCCGGATTTGGCGTAGTTAACAATTTGCAGCCATAGAAAATCGAGTTCGCCCCGGCCATAAAGCACATCGCCTGGGTCTGCTCGTTCATCTGTTCACGCCCTGCGGAAAGACGCACGTATGAGGTCGGCATCATGATGCGCGCCACGGCGATAGTACGAATAAAATCAAACGCATCCACGTCATCGTTATCCGCAAGCGGCGTGCCTTTTACCTTCACCAGCATGTTGATTGGCACGCTTTCCGGCGGTGTCGGCAGGTTCGCCAACTGCAACAACAGTCCGGCGCGATCGGTAACCGTTTCGCCCAGACCCACAATGCCGCCGGAGCACACTTTAATCCCTGCTTCACGGACTTTTTCCAGCGTGTCGAGGCGCTCCTGATAGGTACGGGTAGTGATGATATTGCCGTAAAACTCCGGCGAGGTATCGAGGTTGTGGTTGTAGTAATCCAGCCCGGCGTTAGCCAGACGCTGCGCCTGGCTCTCGTTCAACATGCCGAGCGTCATACAGGTTTCCAGCCCCATAGCTTTGACGCCCTGTACAATCTTCTCCAGATAAGGCATATCGCGTTCATGCGGATTCCTCCAGGCCGCCCCCATACAGAAGCGGGTCGAACCAGCGTTTTTCGCTTTACGGGCGGAGTCCAGTACCTGCTCTACTTCCATTAAACGCTCGGCTTCCAGCCCGGTTTTATAGCGCGAGCTCTGCGGGCAGTATTTACAATCCTCCGGGCAGGCGCCGGTTTTGATCGACAGCAGCGTACTAACCTGTACCTGCTGCGGATCGAAATGCTGGCGATGAATTTGCTGCGCTTCAAACAGCAATTCCAGCAGTGGTTTTTCAAATAATTCGGTTACTTGCGACAGTGTCCAGCGTGGGTGGCGAGCCATCGGGCTTCTCCAAAATATGTTGTTTGTTTTTGATATGGTGTAGACTCGTAAACCTAAATCTTTTTAATTTGGTTTACAAGTCGATTATGACAACGGACGATCTGGCCTTCGATAAACGCCATATTTGGCATCCTTACACTTCCATGACCTCGCCGCTGCCGGTATATCCCGTTGAGCGGGCCGAAGGCTGCGAGCTGGTTCTCGCCTCGGGCGAACGCCTGATTGAGGGGATGTCCTCCTGGTGGGCGGCCATTCATGGTTATAACCACCCGCAATTGAACGCGGCGATGAAAGCGCAAATTGACGCCATGTCGCATGTCATGTTCGGCGGCATAACCCATCAACCTGCGGTGAATCTGTGCCGTAAGCTGGTCGCGATAACGCCTGAGCCGCTGGAGTGTGTCTTTCTGGCCGACTCTGGTTCGGTGTCGGTAGAAGTGGCCATGAAGATGGCGCTGCAATACTGGCAGGCGCGCGGCGAATCGCGTCAGCGTTTTCTGACGTTTCGCCACGGTTATCATGGCGACACGTTCGGCGCGATGTCGGTGTGCGATCCGGATAACTCCATGCACAGCTTGTGGAAAGGCTATCTGCCGGAAAATCTGTTCGCGCCGGCGCCGCAAAGCCGGATGGATGGCGAATGGGATGAAAGCGACATCGCGCCATTTGCCCGCCTGATGGCCGCGCATCGTCATGAAATAGCCGCCGTGATTCTGGAACCTATCGTTCAGGGCGCGGGCGGGATGCGCATATATCATCCACAATGGCTCAGGCGTATTCGTAACATGTGCGATCGCGAAGGCATTCTGCTGATTGCCGATGAAATAGCCACCGGGTTTGGCCGTACCGGCAAACTGTTCGCCTGCGAGCATGCCGGGATCGCACCGGATATTCTGTGTCTCGGCAAAGCGTTAACCGGCGGCACCATGACCCTCTCGGCAACGCTCACGACACGCCAGGTTGCAGAGACTATTAGCAACGGCGAGGCGGGGTGTTTTATGCATGGCCCGACGTTTATGGGGAATCCGCTGGCCTGCGCCGTCGCCTGCGCCAGCCTGACGCTGCTGGAAAGCGGCGAATGGCGTCAGCAGGTGGCGTCTATCGAGTCTCAGTTACGCGCTGAGTTAGCCCCCGCGCAAAGTTCGCCCTGGGTGGCGGATGTGCGGGTGTTGGGTGCGATTGGGGTGGTTGAAACCACGCATCCGGTCAATATGGCGGCGCTTCAACGCTTCTTCGTCGGGCAAGGCGTCTGGATCAGGCCGTTCGGCAAGCTAATCTACCTGATGCCGCCCTACATTATTCGTCCGGATCAACTGCGCCGTTTGACCCAGGCGGTCAATGACGCGGTACACAATGAAACATTTTTTAGCCATTAATCAGCGGTAAGCGATGCTGCTTCTGGCTACACTTCTGGTGAGTCAAAAGGAGAGCGCATGAAACTTATCAGCAACGATTTGCGCGATGGAGATAAACTTCCTCATCGCCACGTTTTTAACGGTATGGGCTATGATGGCGATAATATTTCGCCGCATCTGGCCTGGGACGACGTGCCGATGGGCACCAAAAGTTTTGTCGTGACCTGTTACGATCCCGACGCGCCGACCGGCTCCGGCTGGTGGCACTGGGTGGTGGTGAACCTCCCGGCGGATACGCGCGTACTGACCCAGGGGTTCGGCTCAGGCCTGGTGGCCGTACCAGACGGCGTCATTCAGACGCGTACCGATTTCGGTAAAGCGGGCTACGGCGGCGCGGCGCCGCCTAAAGGGGAAACGCACCGCTATATCTTTACGGTTCACGCGCTGGACGTCGAGCGTCTTGACGTTGATGAAGACGCCAGCGGCGCGATGGTCGGCTTTAACGTGCATTTCCATTCGCTCGCCAGCGCCTCGATCACGGCGATGTTCAGTTAAACGCTGTGCCGGATGGCGGCGTAAACGTCTTACCCTGCCAACGGGTTGGGTAAGCCGAATAAGCGCCGCGCCATTCGGCAGCATTCACATAAAGTCCGGCACCAGACGCTGTAACGCGCCTTGCGCCAGCAGCGCCGTCGCACACTCAATATCGGGTGCGAAAAAACGATCCTGCGTATAGTGCGCCACCCGCTCGCGCAGTGTCTGCCGCGCCTGTTCCAGTAACGGGCTGGAGGTTAACCCTTCCCGTAAATCTATCCCCTGACAGGCCGCCAGCCACTCCACGGCAATGATGCCGCGGGTATTCGCCGCCATTTCCCAGAGTCGCCGCCCTGCCGCCGGGGCCATTGAGACATGATCTTCCTGATTCGCCGAGGTCGGCAGGCTATCCACGCTGTGCGGGTGCGCCAGCGCTTTATTCTCGCTGGCGAGCGCCGCGGCGGTGACCTGGGCAATCATAAAACCGGAATTAACGCCGCCATTTTTCACCAGGAACGGCGGTAACTGCGACATATGTTTATCCATCATCAGCGCGATGCGCCGCTCCGATAGCGCGCCGATTTCCGCTATCGCCAGCGCCAGATTATCCGCCGCCATGGCAACCGGTTCAGCATGGAAGTTACCGCCGGAGATCACCTCCCCCGCATCGGCAAAGACCAGCGGATTATCGGATACCGCGTTGGCCTCAGCCAGCAGTACCTCTTTCGTCTGACGTAACTGGGTCAGACAAGCGCCCATTACCTGCGGCTGGCAGCGAAGGGAATACGGGTCCTGAACTTTATGACAGTGGTGATGTGATTCAGCAATGGCGCTGGTATCGGTCAGCAGGTGCCGGAACAACCGCGCGACGTCAATTTGCCCCTGTTGTCCGCGCGCGGCATGAATGCGCGCATCAAAAGGACGGCGCGATCCCAGTACGGCTTCGGTAGTCAGCGCGCCGCAGACAACGGCGGAGGCAAATAACTCCTGTGCCTCAAACAAACCGCGCAGCGCGAAGGCCGTTGATGCCTGGGTGCCATTAAGCAGCGCCAGCCCCTCTTTGGCCGCCAGCGCGACAGGCTCCAGTCCGGCCTTTTTTAGCGCCGTCTGCGCCGGAAGCCATTCGCCCTGCCAGCGCGCTTTTCCTTCGCCAAGCAGCGTCAGCGACAGATGCGCCAGCGGCGCTAAGTCGCCCGACGCGCCAACCGAGCCTTTTGCCGGAATCAGCGGATACACGCCGGCATTCACCAGAGCGATGAGCGCTTCTATCACGCTCAACCGAATTCCGGAAAACCCGCGCGCCAGGCTATTGATTTTCAATACCATGATCAGACGCACCATCGCGTCATCCAGTGGGTCGCCTACGCCCGCGGCGTGAGACAGCACCAACGATCGCTGTAGATTTTGCAAGTCTTCATCAGCGATGCGCGTCTGCGCCAGCAGGCCGAAACCGGTGTTGATGCCGTAGGCGGTACGCCCTTCGGCAACGATATCATTGACGCACGCGACGCTGGCGTTAATGCCGTCAATGGCGCTGGCGTCCAGCCGAAGCTGTACCGGATGACGCCAGACATCGTACAGTTGAGAGAGGCTTAACTGCCCCGGAGTGAGTGTCATGGTGTTCATATCAGCCTTTCCCCTGCGTCGCCGCAACCATCGGTAAATTCAGACCTTGCTCAACAGAGCATTCCACCGCGAGATCATATCCGGCATCGGCATGGCGCATGACGCCCGTCGCCGGATCGTTGTGTAACACGCGGCGAATACGCGCGGCGGCCTCGTCAGTGCCATCACAGACAATCACCATACCGGCGTGTTGCGAAAACCCCATTCCCACCCCGCCGCCATGATGGAGCGATACCCATGTCGCCCCGCTGGCGGTATTCAGCAACGCATTTAACAGCGGCCAGTCGGAAACCGCGTCGGAACCGTCGCGCATCGCTTCGGTTTCACGGTTAGGGCTGGCGACAGAGCCGGAATCCAGGTGATCGCGGCCAATCACAATGGGCGCGGATACCTCGCCGCAACGCACCATTTCGTTGAACGCCAGCCCCAGTTTTTGCCGCCACTCCAGGCCTACCCAGCAGATACGCGCCGGTAACCCCTGAAAATGAATGCGCTCGCGCGCCATATCCAGCCAGTGATGCAGATGTTTATCCTCAGCCACTATCTCTTTGACTTTGGCATCGGTTTTATAGATATCCTGCGGATCGCCGGACAGCGCCACCCAGCGAAACGGCCCGATGCCACGACAGAACAGCGGACGAATATAGGCTGGCACAAATCCCGGAAAATCAAAGGCGTTTTCCACCCCCATCTCTTTCGCCATCTGGCGAATATTGTTGCCATAGTCAAAGGTCGGCACGCCCATTTTACTGAACGCCAGCATCGCCCGAACATGCGCCGCCATGGAACGTTTCGCTGCCTGCATCGTCCCGTGGGGATCGGATTGCGCGTTTTTCTGATACTCCTCCCAGCGCCAGCCGGAGGGTAAATAGCCATGTAGCGGATCGTGGGCGCTGGTCTGATCGGTCACCAGGTCCGGGCGCACGCCGCGATTAACCAGTTCCGGCAGGATATCCGCCGCGTTCGCGCACAGGGCGACGGACACGGCTTTCCCCTCGCGGGTGTAGCGCGTAATGCGGGCCAGCGCGTCATCCAGCGTGGCGGCCTGCTCATCCACGTAGCGAGTACGCAGACGAAAATCGATACGGCTTTGCTGGCATTCAATCGTCAGCGAACACGCTCCAGCCAGCGTCGCGGCTAGCGGTTGCGCGCCGCCCATGCCGCCCAGTCCGGCGGTCAGCACCCAGCGTCCCGCCAGCGTACCGTTATAGTGCTGACGCCCCGCCTCGACAAAGGTTTCGTATGTTCCCTGCACGATTCCCTGACTGCCGATATAGATCCAGCTTCCGGCCGTCATTTGACCGTACATCGCCAGCCCTTTCGCATCCAGTTCGTTAAAGTGTTCCCATGTCGCCCAGTGGGGAACCAGGTTGGAGTTGGCGATTAATACCCGCGGCGCGTTGTCGTGCGTTTTAAATACGCCGACCGGTTTGCCAGACTGAATAAGCAACGTTTCGTCCGCCTCCAGCCGGGTGAGCGCATCAACAATAGCGTCATAGCATTCCCAGTTGCGCGCGGCGCGACCAATCCCGCCGTAGACCACCAGCTCATGCGGATTTTCCGCCACGTCAGGATCGAGATTATTCATTAACATCCGCAGCGGGGCTTCTGTCAGCCAGCTTTTCGCCGTTAATACCGTGCCTCTGGGCGCGCGGATAGTCTGCTGACGATACTTGCTTTCAGGCATAGCAATGACTCCTCATTATTATCGGTCTGCCATCGCCAAATAACGCAAAAACGCTACTATCAGGCACCGCCGCAGACCCACAGATAAGAATCAGACATATACTTGTCTATACAAGTAAGCACAAGAATAGAATTAACAAAAATGATACAATTTTGTTATATTGTGTCAGCAATCACGTTTTCCGGCAGCGGCCCGCTCAGGAGATAAATCGTCCCTGTAGCCGGTAGCGCGACCCGGGGAAAAGTAAGCGGGCGTGAGAAACAATCCGCGACGCGGACCAGGTCGTACGCCGAATGAGCAGACAGGGCTCATGCTCTTTGATAGTTAACCACGCGCACTCTTGCGCCGTGGCGCGCACCGCCTCCACAATATGTTCCCCTTCCGTTAGCGGCGCGATCCGCGACAAATAAGCGTGCGGCGTGGTCTGACGGTAATCCTGCGTCAGGTAATCCACGGCAATATCCGCATTCACGCAGCGATCTTCAATTTGTACCGGCAGATCGTTTTCATAATGCACCATGATGGAATGGAAAATGACATCGCTCTCATTGACGTTGAGAGCGCTGGCCTGGATGGCGTTTGCCCGCACGCGCTCCAGCGTGAGCACCTCACAACGATGCTGATGACGGCGGGCGGCAATCTCCTCGGCGATACTGCGGACTTCAAACAGCGCGGACTGGCCTTTCGGCTCGGCGACAAACGTCCCCACGCCCTGTAAACGCACCAGCCACCCTTCATCCGTCAGCTCACGCAGCGCCCGGTTGATGGTCATTCGGCTAAAGCCATACTGGGCGACCAGTTCAGCTTCCGACGGAATGCGATCGTGCGGCAGCCAGACGCCGTCGGCTATTTTTTTACAGATGTCCTGTTTCACCGTTTCGTAAAAAGGCGCAGGCGCAGAACGGGAGCGGGATGAATACATGCGTGAAGCCTTCCTTATGCGGAGAGTGTTTTCTGGATGACAGATTAACGCCACCAGTGCGCGATTTGCCAGCCAAGCCGCGCCGCCACGCGCGCCGCTGCGCCATCTTCATCAAAGCGTGGATTAAATTCAACCAGATCCGCCGCCTGTAATTTTCCGCTGCGGCAAACCGGCTCAATTAAACGCAGAACCTGTATCAGCGGCACGCCCAGCGCTGCGGGAGCGGAGACGGCCGGCATTTCCCAGACAGGCAATACGTCGAGATCGATAGTTAGATAAATTTTATCCACCTTGTCGATAAACTGCGTCATCTGCGCCAGCGCGTCATGGCAGTCAAGATCCTCCACCACGGTAACATTCCGCCACTGCGCTTCCCGCCACAACGCCTGCGTATTCGCCGAACGGCTCACGCCGAAACAGGCATAATGAAACGCGCGGCTCTGCGCGTCGCATAGCTGCGCCAGTTGACGAAACGGCGTCCCGGATGTTGCCCGGTCGGTCTGACGGAGATCCAGATGCGCATCAAGATTAATGATCCCTACGCTTTCCTGCGCAAACGCGTCCAGCACCCCCGCGCCGTGTCCAAACGCGGTTTCATGCCCGCCGCCCAGCACCAGCGTGCGCATCCCGGCCCGCAGACAGCGGCTTACCGCATTGCGCAAGGCCTGCTGCGCGCCTTCCAGATCGGGCGTCGGCGCAACCCAATTGCCTAAATCCACCAGCCGTTCATGTCCCTGGTGGCTGGCCATATTCGCCAGCGCTTTACGCAACGCGTCCGGGCCGCCTGCCGCGCCGGGACGCCCTGCATTGCGTTTTACCCCCTCGTCGCAGGCAAATCCCATTAACGCTATCTTTTGCTGCCAGTTTTCGGGGGAAAAGGTCTCGCTGCGCGTGACGGTCTGAAACAGACGCCGCGCATCCGGCGCTTCTATACTGTCATCGCGCCCCTGCCAGAGCGCCGGAGAAGCCGGATACCATTGCGTCATGAGATTTTTCCTCTGTATACCCGCTGATATAAAGGGTTACGCCCCGGCTCATACACTATCTCTACCGGCTGTTCAGCATCCCACACCACAAAATCCGCCCGGTAGCCGGCCCTGATCTGCCCATGCGTCGCCTGTCTTCCCAGCGCGCGAGCGGCATGGCGCGTAACGCCCGCCCATGCCTCTTCCGGCGTCAGACCAAACTGTACGCAGGCCATATTCATCGCCAGATGCAAACTGCAAAACGGGCTGGTGCCGGGATTGAAATCGCTGGCGACGGCGACAGGCACCTGATAGCGGCGCAGCAGTTCAACCGGCGGGCGCTGCGTCTCGCGCAGAAAATAAAACGCGCCGGGCAACAACACGCCGACAGTACCGCCGTCACGCATCGCCGCGACGCCCGCTTCATCAAGATATTCGATATGATCCGCCGATAAACCCTGATAACGACTCACCAGCTGCGCGCCGCCCAACAGCGAAAGCTGCTCAACATGGCCTTTAACGGGAATACCTAACGCCTTCGCCGTCTGCAACACGCGCTCACTCTGGGCCACATTAAAGCCGACGCTCTCGCAAAAGAGGTCTACCGCATCAAATAACCCTTTTTGCCAGAGCTGCGGAATCATCGTCTCGCAGACCAGAGTGATGTAGCCGTCCGGGTCGTCACGATACTCCGCTGGCGTAGCATGAGCGGCCAATAGCGTGGGGCTAATGTCGATAGCGTTTTCGGCGGCAAGTTTTGCAGCAACGCGCAACAGCTTTTCTTCTGTCGCCAGCTCCAGGCCATAGCCGGATTTAATCTCCAGCAGCGTAACGCCTTCGCTGGCAAGGCGCATCATGCGTTCGCGCGCCAGCAGGTAGAGCGTCTCCTCCGCACAGGCGCGGGTTGCTGATACCGTCGCGTTAATGCCGCCGCCCTGAGCGCTAATATGCTGGTATGACGCGCCGTTAAGCCGCTGCTCCCACTCTGCGGCGCGGTTACCGGCAAACACCAGATGCGTGTGGCAATCGATAAGTCCCGGGGTTACCAGTCGTCCCTGCATATCATGGATATTGTCCCCACTGACAGGAAGCTGCGTCTCTGGCACGATATCGCAAATATGCCCTTCGCGTACAATCAGCGCCTGGTTATCCACCAGCCCGTACGGGGCTTGCCGCTGCGGGTCCATTGTCGCCAGCCTGATGTTTCGCCAGACAGTATCGCCCCGTAAAAGTTGCCGCATTCCTGTCGCTCTCTTGCCTGTCATGGGTTGTATAGACATTTATTTTCTTTCTGCTCCGGATTGTCAACTCAAAGCGCGAAAGTTGTTGCTTAATTGTGATAAAACTATCTGATGCGACAGGTGTTTCCAGCCTGAAAAGGAACTTTTTACCTTTTCGCCTTCCCGTTTCGTTCAACTTAGTATAAAAAAGCAGGCTTCAATGGATGTCATTTAACTTTTTCAAGCCCGGAGCAACCTGTGAATACATTATCGGTTTCCCGTCTGGCGCTGGCACTGGCTTTTGGCGTGACGCTGAGCGCCTGTAGCTCTACGCCACCCGATCAGATCCCTTCCGATCAAACCGCGCCTGGCACCGCCTCGCGCCCAATTCTGTCGGCAAATGAAGCGAAAAACTTCGTTGCGGCGCGCTATTTTGCCTCCCTGACGCCGAATACCGCCCCGTGGTCGCCGTCGCCGATTACCCTGCCCGCACAGCCTGACTTTGTGGTGGGGCCGGCAGGTACGCCAGGCGTTACGCACACCTCAATTCAGGCCGCGGTCGATGCGGCAATGGTGAAACGTACGAACAAACGCCAGTACATTGCTATTATGCCGGGCGACTATCAGGGGACCGTGTATGTTCCCGCCGCGCCGGGAAGTCTGACCCTGTACGGGACCGGTGAAAAACCGATCGATGTGAAAATTGGGATGGCGATTGATGGTGAAATGAGTGTCGCTGACTGGCGCCGCGCGGTGAATCCCGGCGGGAAATATATGCCTGGTAAACCCGCCTGGTATATGTTCGATAACTGCCAAAGCAAACACGCCGCGACGATCGGTGTGATGTGTTCTGCCGCGTTCTGGTCGCAGAATAACGGTCTGCAGCTACAAAATCTGACCATCGAGAACACGCTGGGCGACAGCGTCGATGCCGGAAACCATCCGGCGGTGGCGCTGCGTACCGATGGCGACAAAGTCCAGATTAACAAGGTCAATATCCTTGGCCGCCAGAACACCTTCTTTGTGACCAACAGCGGCGTGCAGAACCGTCTGCAAACCGATCGCCAGCCACGTACGCTGGTGACGAACAGCTATATTGAAGGCGATGTGGATATGGTTTCCGGACGCGGCGCCGTGGTGTTCGATAACACCAACTTCCAGGTCGTCAACTCCCGCACACAGCAGGAAGCCTACGTCTTCGCCCCGGCGACGCTGTCCAATATTTACTATGGCTTTTTGGCGATCAACAGCCGCTTTAACGCCTCCGGCGATGGCGTTGCGCAGCTTGGCCGCTCGCTGGATGTCGACGCCAACACCAACGGTCAGGTCGTGATCCGCGACAGCGTGATTAACGAGGGCTTCAACGTTGCCAAACCGTGGGCCGACGCGGTCATCTCGAAACGTCCGTTTGCCGGAAATACGGGAACCGTGGATGACAAAGACGAGGTGCAGCGTAATCTGAACGACACGAACTACAACCGCATGTGGGAATACAACAACCGCGGTGTAGGCAGTAAAGTGGTGGCGGAACCTAAGCAGTAATCGCCGTTCCGGTTCAGGCTTATAAACGGGCCGCCGCAGCAGATGTGGCGGCCCGTGGTTTTACTGCAAGCGATGTTTATTGAAATTAATCAGGCATCCCGCCTTGATGAGCTCCAGCCCGCCGCCCTCCGGCACACAGCGCTTTAGTACGCGTTCACTACAACCCACATTGGCCCCTGGCCGACGGCATAACGGCCTTTTTCCGTCAGCAACCCCTGAGTGCCCGTAATTTCATAGACCGCGATATGATGTGATTTTTGACCCGCTGCAATCAGGTATTTTCCGCTATTGTCGATATTAAAGCCGCGCGGTTGGGCTTCCGTCGGCTGGAAGCCTTCAACGCTCAGTACGCTGCCATCTTCGGAGACACTAAAGACGGTAATCAGACTGGCGGTGCGGTCACAGGCATACAGATGCCGTCCATCCGGCGTAATATGAATATCCGCCGCCCAGCGGGTATCGGAAAAATCGGCGGGCATCATATCCAGCGTTTGCACGCACTCTATCTCGCCATGCGGATTTTTAAGCTGCCAGACATCCACCGAACTGTTCAGTTCATTGACGCAATACGCATATTGTCGATTCGGGTGGAAGACCATATGACGCGGGCCTGCCCCTTCAACCGTATTTACTTCCGCCGGCTCCTGGGCCACCAGATGGCCGTCATCGCTTAGCGTAAACAGACAAATGCGATCCTGTTTTAGCGCAGGCACCCACAGGGTACGGTTATCAGGCGTAATATTTGCCGAGTGGCAGCCGTCCAGCCCCTCCACCACATCCACCAACTCAACCGGCAGGCCATCCTGTAAGCGCGTCACGCTGACATTACCGGCGTTATACGATCCGACAAAGACAAAACGACCATGATGATCGGTAGAAATATGGGTCGGGCTACCCGGCAGGGCGGATTCGGCGGCAAACGTCAGCGCGCCATCATCCGGCGCAATACGATACGCCAGGACACGAAACTCCGGGCGCACGCCGACATAGAGGTAGCGTTTATCCGGACTGACCACCATCGGCTGAACCTGACCGGGCACATCCACGACCTGCACCAGCGTCAGCGTCCCTTCGTGGTTCAGGCTCCAGACGTGAATTTGCTGACTCTCAGGGCTGGCGGTATAGACTGTTTGTTTCATGAATACTCCTTTGCATATGGCATGTAGCTGCAATAACAGGACACAGCTTAACGTAGTCGCTTTTGACGGCGAATGCTGAATTCAGACGCAGAATTTTGTCTGCTTACCGTCCCGGTGTACCATGCCGACAGACGGAATTATTACTCTTAATCTGGAAAAAATTATGACTGCACGCGTGATTGCCCTCGATTTAGACGGAACATTATTAACCCCGCATAAAACCTTACTCCCCTCCTCGCTTGAAGCGCTATCACGCGCCAAAGAGGCGGGCTTTCAACTTATCATTGTCACGGGTCGCCATCACGTTGCTATTCATCCTTTTTATCAGGCGCTGGCGCTGGAAACACCTGCTATTTGCTGCAACGGCACCTATTTGTATGATTATCAAGCTAAAACTGTCCTGGATGCCGATCCTATGCCCGTGGATAAGGCGTTGCAGTTGATTGATTTACTGGATGAGCATCAGATTCACGGCCTGATGTATGTTGATGACGCTATGCTTTACGAACACCCAACCGGTCACGTCGTGCGTACCTCCCGGTGGGCGCAGACCTTGCCTCCGGAGCAACGTCCGACCTTTGCACAGGTCTCTTCGTTGGCGCAGGCGGCGCGCGACGTGAATGCCGTGTGGAAGTTTGCGCTTACCGATGAAGATATTCCCAGGCTACAGCGGTTCGGTCAGCATATTGAACAGGCGCTTGGCCTGGAGTGCGAATGGTCATGGCACGATCAGGTGGATATCGCGCGCAAAGGCAACAGTAAAGGCAAGCGCCTTACCCAGTGGATAGAAGCGCAGGGAGGGTCAATGAAAAATGTGATCGCTTTCGGCGATAACTACAACGACATCAGTATGCTGGAGGCGGCAGGCACCGGCGTTGCGATGGGCAACGCCGATGAGGCGGTGAAAGCGCGCGCTGACGTCGTGATCGGCGATAACACTACCGATAGCATCGCCAAATTTATTTACACCCACCTGCTATAGTCAGGCGGTGATAGAAACGCTTTTCACCTGCGCGTAAAGCCACAGGCCAGGCTTGATATTCAGCTCATCCCTGGCCCACGGGCTTATTCGCGCCCACAGCGTTCTGCCGCCTATCTCAAGCTGGACTTCCACCTGTCCGTTATCGTCATAACAATTCGCCACTTTTGCCCGCAATACGTTGCGGATACTGGTCTGCTGCGGCGGCTGTAGTACCAGCGAGACATCCGACGCCTGTATACGAATACGCAGTGTGGATTGCAGCGGCTGATTGAGTTTATTTACCCACAGGTGCTGGTCGCCAAGCGCCAGAGCGGTCATGGCATAATGCGGGTGATGCTCCAGCACGCTGACTTTCAGAATACTGCTCTGTTGCTCTTTCGGCAGCCACGGGTGCATAACGCTGCTTCCCCAGACCTCCTCCAGCGGGCCAAACGCTTTAACCTGTCCATCCTCCAGCACCATGACTTTATCCGCCAGGTGGAGAATTTCATCGAGAGAATGGCTGACATACAGCATGGGAATATTGATTTCTCGCGCCAGCCGTTGCAGGTACGGCAGTAATTCGCGTTTACGCGGGATATCCAGCGAGGCCAACGGTTCGTCCAACAGCAGCAACTCCGGGGCGGTGAGCAATGCCCGGCCTATCGCTACGCGCTGTTTTTCTCCGCCGGACAGGCTCCCCGGCAGGCGATCAAGCAACGCTTCAATTCCCAGCAGCGACACCAGCTTATCAAACTGACCGGTCATGTTTTTCGCCATGCCGTAGCGCAAATTGCCGCGTACTTTGTAATGAGGGAACAGGCGCGCATCCTGGAAAACATAACCGATGCGGCGCTTTTCCGGCGTTAAACAGATACCGTTTTCCGCGTCATGCAACACCCGGCCATTCAGCGCGATGCGTCCTTTTTGCGGGCGAGTCAAACCGCTGATGGCATTAATCAGCGAGGTTTTTCCCGCGCCGGAGACGCCAAAGATAGCCGTGATCCCACTGGCTGGCAGCGTTTCGTTGAGGGTTAAACAGTGCGTTCCCAGCGTCTGGGAAAAATTAAGCTCCAGCATGGTTAGCGCCCCGTCCGTTCACGGCTAATCCGCGCCAGCCATTCAGAAATCAACAGCGAAATCAGCGCTAATACAATCGAAATCACGCACAGCCTCGCCGCCGCGCTCTCCCCGCCCGGCGTCTGGATCAAGGTATACATGGCGGAAGGTATGGTGCGGGTTTCGCCCGGAATATTAGAAACAAAGGTAATGGTCGCGCCAAATTCGCCAAGCGAACGGGCAAACGCCAGCACCGTACCGACAATAATGCCCGGCAGGGTAAGCGGTAAGGTGATAGTCAGAAAAACGCGCCAGCGCCCGGCGCCCAGCGTTCTGGCGGCCTGTTCAAGCTTGATATCCACCCCCTCCAGCGCCAGCCGAATGGCCCGCACCATCAGCGGGAAGGACATCACCGCCGCCGCCAGCACGGCGCCGCGCCAGCTAAAGGCAAACGTGAGACCGAACCAGTCATACAGCCACTGGCCAATAAACCCGCGTCGCCCCATCGACACCAGCAGCAGATAGCCGACCACCACCGGCGGCAGCACCAGCGGCAGATGCAGGACACTATCAAGTAAGGCTTTGCCCGGAAACCGGCATCGCACCAGTAACCAGGCAAAAAAGATCCCAAACGGCAGGCTAAACAGCACGGCCAGGGAAGACACTTTCAGGCTAAGAAGGACAGCCTGCCATTCTGGATCGGTCAGTATCATTACTTCGTCGTAAATCCATAACGTTTAAAGATTGCCGAGGCCTGCGGTCCTTTCAGGTAATCATAGAACGCGCTGACGGTCGCATTTTTATGCCCCTCCACGATAGCGATGGGGTATTCCACTTTTTTATGTGAATCTTCCGGGAACGTCGCCACCACGTTGACCCCCTTGCTGGCAACCGCATCAGAACCGTATACAATGCCCAAAGGCGCTTCGTTACGTTCGACCAGCGCCAACGCGCCGCGCACATCCTCGCCCGGCGCCAGTTTCGGTTCAAGCGTTTGCCATGCGCCCAGCTTTTGCAGCGCTTCTTTGGCATAAATTCCCGCCGGTACGTGTTGCGGATCGCCCACTGCCAGACGCCCGCCGTTCAACAGACGAATCCAGTCCGTTTTGTTGTCGATGGTAAACGGTTTCTGCTCGCTGGCTTTCGGCGCCACCACCACCAGGCTATTGCCAAGCAATGTTTCGCGCGTCGTGGTATCCACCGCTTTTTTATCGGCGGCGTAATCCATCCATTTCTGGTCAGCAGAGATGAACAGATCCGCCGGCGCGCCCGCTTCTATCTGGCGCGCCAGCGTTGAAGAGGAAGCGAATGAGGAGACCACATCCACATTTTTCTCTTTTTTATATTCTGCCGCAATGTCTTGCATCGCGTTCGTTAGCGACGCGGCGGCAAATACGGTGATCTTGCCTTCATCCGCCAGCGCATGACCGGCGATGACGAAAGATAATGTTGCCCCTGCGACCAGGCGTAACCAGGAATGCGCCATCTGTAACTCCTTGTGCGTTTCGTTATGTAAACGACAATATAACGATAATCTCAGGGGTTTCCCAGCGGTTATTCATACCCATTAACGATTAAACACAGAAAATATCGGCAGGAAAAGCAGGATCTTGAGTAACAAAAACGCCCGACTGAGCGGGCGTTTGGGGAAATCAGCGGTTCTGTCTGGACTGGTCTTTCTGACCGATACCGGAAAAAATGTTGAACACCTCACCCAGACCGTAAATCAGACCGAGGATGATGGCCATCACTACCGGTACCATGATGACGGCGAATACCAGACTTTTTAATAACTCTAACATGGGCAACTCCAGATATAGTCCTTTTTGTATTTTAACCGCATCACACAGAAAAGCACTCCCCTTTTGTGCGGTCGGCTTTGCGCTGACGCGCTTTTCAGTCACAATAGTCTTTTTACCAGGAGCTGGTTATGCAGGCCGAAATCCTTCTTACCCTGAAACTTCAGCAAAAGCTTTTTGCCGATCCCCGACGTATCTCTCTGCTGAAACACATTGCTCTTTCCGGCTCGATTAGTCAGGGCGCGAAAGACGCGGGAATCAGCTATAAGAGCGCCTGGGATGCGATAAACGACATGAACCAGCTTAGCGAACATATGCTGGTTGAACGCGCAACGGGCGGCAAAGGCGGCGGCGGCGCGGTATTAACCCGCTATGGCCAGCGTCTGATCCAGCTTTACGATTTGCTGGGTCAAATTCAGCAAAAAGCGTTCGATGTGTTAAGCGACGATGACGCCCTGCCGCTTGACAGTCTGCTGGCCGCTATCTCCCGCTTTTCACTGCAAACCAGCGCCCGAAATCAGTGGTTCGGCACCATTACCGCCCGCGATCGCGATCAGGTGCAACAGCATGTCGACGTGCTGCTGGCCGACGGCAAAACGCGGCTCAAAGTCGCGCTGACGGCGCAAAGCGGCGAGCGTCTCGGCCTGGAGGAAGGTAAAGAAGTGCTGATCCTGCTAAAAGCGCCATGGGTTGGCATTACCCGGGATGCAGCCGTTGCGCGCGCCGCTGACAATCAGTTGTCGGGAACGATCAGCCATATCGAGCGCGGCGCGGAACAGTGTGAAGTGTTGATGGCGCTGCCGGACGGCCAGACGCTGTGCGCCACGATACCGACTGCGGATGCCGCCACGTTAAAGGAAGGCGATGACGTGATTGCCTGGTTTAATGCGGACAGAGTGATTATTGCAACGTTGTGCTAAGCACATTGACATCCGTTGCCGAAAGACGTATCCCTGTCATTCATCGCTGCAAAAAATGGGATGCAAAATGTCATCGTTGCAAATTTCGCAAGGCACGTTTCGTCTGAGCGATACAAAAACACTTCATCTGGATTCGCTGACGCTCAATGCGGGCGATAGCTGGGCATTCGTTGGGGCTAACGGGAGCGGAAAGTCGGCGCTCGCCCGCGCGCTGGCGGGTGAACTGCCATTATTAACAGGCGAGCGCCAGTGTCGGTTTACCCGCATTACTCGTCTGTCCTTTGAACAATTGCAAAAGCTGGTCAGCGATGAATGGCAACGTAATAACACCGATATGCTCAGTCCTGGCGAAGACGATACCGGGCGCACTACCGCGGAAATTATTCAGGATGATGTTCACCATCCTGCCCGCTGTGCGATACTGGCGCAGCAGTTCGGCATTTCCGCTTTACTCGACAGGCGTTTTAAATACCTTTCTACCGGCGAGACGCGAAAAGCGCTGCTGTGTCAGGCGCTGATGTCTGAGCCGGAGTTATTGATCCTTGATGAACCGTTCGACGGGCTTGACGTGACCGCCCGTCAACAACTGGCGCAACGCCTGACGGCGTTGAACCAGGCGGGTATGACCCTGGCGCTGGTACTCAACCGTTTTGATGAAATCCCGGACTTCGTGCAGTTTGCCGGCGTGCTTGCCGACTGTACGCTGGCGGAGACCGGAACGACGACAGAGTTACTGCAACGGGCGTTGGTCGCTCAACTCGCGCACAGCGAGCGTCTGACCGACGTACAATTACCCGAACCGGACGAACCTTCCGCCCGCCATGCGTTACCCGATGGCGAACCACGGATCGTACTTAACGATGGCATAGTCTCGTATAACGATCGCCCTATCCTCCACCACCTAAGCTGGCGAGTCAATCCGGGCGAACACTGGCAGATCGTCGGTCCTAACGGAGCGGGTAAGTCTACGTTGCTTAGCCTTATTACTGGCGATCATCCGCAAGGCTACAGCAACGATCTTACGCTGTTCGGGCGGCGGCGAGGAAGCGGCGAAACAATCTGGGATATCAAAAAACATATCGGCTACGTCAGCAGCAGTTTACATCTGGATTACCGCGTCAGTACCACGGTGCGCAATGTCATTCTCTCCGGCTATTTCGATTCTATCGGCATTTACCAGGCCGTTTCAGACAGGCAACGAAAACTGGCGCAACAGTGGCTGGATATTCTGGGAATCGATAAGCGTACGGCGGATACCCCCTTCCACAGTCTCTCCTGGGGACAGCAGCGGCTGGCGCTGATCGTGCGCGCGCTGGTTAAGCATCCGACAGTGTTGATTCTGGATGAGCCGCTGCAAGGGTTGGACCCGCTGAACCGCCAACTGGTACGCCGTTTTGTAGATGTATTAATTCGCCAGGGAGAGACCCAACTGCTGTTCGTTTCCCATCATGCAGAGGATGCGCCTGCCTGTATTACCCACCGGCTGGAATTTGTACCAGAGGGCGAACGTTATAAGTACGTTTCCGGACGATGCAATAATTAAATGTATTATCAGAATGGCGCCGCGCGCCATTCTGGAACCACTCTCCTTTTATTAAGAATAATAATAACGGTCGATAAGCTTACTATCTCTTGAATCGCTGACCGCCTCATTGTCATAATAATCCTGAAATTTTCGATAATGATGTCGTATGTGAATATAAGGGATTCATTATGGCTTTTCGTTTTCCACAAATAATACTATTTTTACTGGCAGCTATTTTATTTTGCCCCAGCAGTTATGCTGAGCAAAAGCCGACCGCTGCGCAGGAAGCGCGTAAAACCGCTGTTGAGGTCGCTGTTGAAGGCATGAGTCGCGCCGCCGTTGCGGGTCCGACAAAGATTAGTTTAGGTGATAAAGCCACGCTTAATCTGCCGGAAGGATTTACCTGGATACCCGCAAAAGAAGCGGCGGTATTTATGCGTGAAATTGGTAACTATGTTGACGATGAATATTTTTACGGTCTCGTATTTAAAAAGGAAATGAATGGATTTATTTCTATCGAATATGATGATTCTGGTTATGTAAAAGATGATGATGCAAAAAATTGGGATGCCGATGAATTAATGGATAACCTGCGCAAAGGCACAAAAGAAGCGAATAAAGATCGTATTGCAAAAGGCATTGAGCCGATAGAAATTATTGGCTGGATCGAGAAGCCTACCTACGATGCAACCAATCATCGTCTGATCTGGTCCGCCGCCATCCAGGATATCGGCACCAACGAACCACTGAATGAACAAGGCGTGAACTACAACACCTATCTGCTGGGACGTGAAGGCTATTTTTCTTTAAATCTGGTGACCGACAGAGGTTCTGTTGACCACGAAATCCCTCTGGCGAAAAGAATTCTCAGTTCCGTCAAGTTCAACGCTGGACAACGCTACGCTGACTTCAACGAATCAACGGACAAAATAGCGGAGTATGGGCTCGCCGCGCTGATTGGCGGTATCGCGGCCAAGAAAGTAGGACTGCTTGCTATGCTCGGTATCGCGTTGCTTAAATTCTGGAAAGTGACCGCCATCGGCGTCGTCGCTGTCGGGGCGCTCGCCAGGAAGCTACTCTCGCGTAAAAAAGACTGACAGCTCCTGCCCCGTCCGTTTTATTCCCAGGCGCGTAACGCGCCTTTTTTTCGGATAAAAAGCAGAAGCATTCTCAAGCCAGATGATTTGTAATCATTTAATTGATATAAATGCGTAAAATCACCAGCGTGTAAACGATTCCACTAATTTATTACATGTCACACTTTTCGCATCTTTGTTATGCTATGGTTATTCCATACCATAGGCTTAACGGAGCGAATTATGAGAGTATTGGTTACAGGTGGTAGCGGTTACATTGGAAGTCATACCTGCGTACAATTGCTGCAAAATGGTCATGACATCGTCATCCTCGATAACCTCTGCAACAGCAAGCGCAGCGTGCTGCCCGTTATTGAACGTCTGGGCGGTAAGCACCCGACCTTTGTCGAAGGCGATATTCGCAACGAAGCGCTTATAACCGAAATTCTGCACGATCACGCGATTGATACCGTGATTCACTTTGCCGGCCTGAAAGCCGTCGGCGAATCGGTCGCCAGGCCGCTGGAGTACTATGACAACAACGTCAACGGTACGCTACGGTTGGTCAGCGCCATGCGTGCGGCCAACGTTAAAAACCTTATTTTTAGCTCCTCTGCCACCGTTTATGGCGATCAGCCCAAAATTCCTTACGTCGAAAGTTTTCCTACCGGCACGCCGCAAAGCCCCTACGGCAAAAGTAAATTGATGGTAGAACAGATCCTCACCGATCTGCAAAAAGCCCAGCCGGAGTGGAGTATTGCGCTGCTGCGTTATTTCAACCCGGTCGGCGCGCACCCGTCGGGCGACATGGGAGAAGATCCGCAAGGTATTCCGAATAACCTGATGCCCTATATCGCCCAGGTCGCCGTGGGTCGTCGCGAATCGCTCGCCGTTTTCGGCAACGATTACCCGACCGAGGATGGCACCGGCGTACGCGATTACATTCACGTTATGGACTTAGCCGACGGGCACGTCGTGGCGATGGAAAAACTGGCGGACAAATCCGGCGTACATATTTATAACCTCGGCGCGGGTGTCGGCAGTAGCGTCCTGGATGTGGTCAACGCCTTTAGTAAAGCCTGCGGTAAACCCATTAATTACCACTTCGCGCCGCGTCGCGACGGCGATCTCCCGGCGTATTGGGCGGATGCCAGCAAAGCCGATCGCGAGCTGAACTGGCGCGTCACCCGCACGCTTGACGAAATGGCGCAGGACACCTGGCACTGGCAGTCACGCCATCCGCAGGGATACCCAGATTAAGGACGTTGTTATGACCCCATTTAATCCCATCGATCATCCGCATCGCCGTTATAACCCGCTTACCGGCCAGTGGGTTCTGGTTTCGCCGCATCGCGCAAAACGCCCCTGGCAGGGGGCGCAGGAAACGCCGTCTCAGCAAATGCTGCCGGCCCACGATCCGGACTGCTTCCTGTGTGCGGGCAATACGCGTGTCACCGGCGATAAAAATCC
Source organism: Salmonella sp. SAL00670 (assembly GCF_046552235.1). Taxonomy (NCBI): domain Bacteria; kingdom Pseudomonadati; phylum Pseudomonadota; class Gammaproteobacteria; order Enterobacterales; family Enterobacteriaceae; genus Salmonella; species Salmonella sp. SAL00670. The sequence continues at coordinate 7,366 of NZ_JBGDUO010000001.1, read as the reverse complement.
CGATTACAAAGGGACTTACGTCTTTACTAACGATTTCGCGGCGCTGATGGCCGATACGCCGGATGCGCCGGACAGCCACGATCCGCTGATGCGCTGTCAGAGCGCGCGCGGCACCAGCCGCGTGATCTGCTTTTCTCCCGATCACAGTAAAACGCTGCCGGAGTTGAGCCTGCCCGCGCTGACGGAAATCGTCAGAACCTGGCAGACGCAGACCGCCGAGTTAGGCAAAACCTATCCGTGGGTGCAGGTCTTTGAAAATAAAGGCGCGGCGATGGGCTGTTCGAACCCGCATCCGCATGGACAGGTCTGGGCCAACAGCTTCCTGCCGAATGAGGCCGAACGCGAAGATCGTTTACAAAAAGCCTATTTCGCCGAACAGCGTTCGCCAATGCTGGTGGATTATGTCCAGCGAGAACTGGCGGACGGCAGCCGCACCGTGGTCGAAACCGAACACTGGCTGGCGGTGGTGCCTTACTGGGCGGCGTGGCCGTTCGAAACGCTACTGTTACCCAAAACGCATGTCCTGCGCATTACCGATTTAAGCGACGAGCAGCGCGACTCTCTGGCGCTGGCGTTGAAAAAGCTGACCAGTCGTTATGACAACCTGTTTCAGTGTTCCTTCCCCTACTCAATGGGCTGGCACGGCGCGCCGTTTAACGGTGAAGAAAACGCACACTGGCAGTTGCACGCACACTTTTACCCGCCGCTGCTGCGCTCTGCGACCGTCCGTAAATTTATGGTCGGCTATGAAATGCTGGCGGAAACCCAGCGTGATTTAACCGCAGAACAAGCGGCTGAACGCCTGCGCGCGGTCAGCGACATCCATTTTCGCGAATCCGGAGTATAAAAATGAATCTGAAAGAGAAAACGCGCGCGCTGTTTGCTGAAATTTTCGGCTACCCTGCTACCCACACGATTCAGGCGCCAGGCCGCGTCAATCTGATCGGCGAGCACACTGATTACAATGATGGTTTTGTTCTGCCCTGCGCTATCGATTACCAGACCGTAATTAGCTGTGCGCCGCGCGACGATCGTACCGTACGGGTGATTGCCGCCGATTACGACAATCAGGTGGACGAATTTTCACTGGATGCGCCGATCGTGACCCACGATAGCCAGCAGTGGTCTAACTATGTGCGCGGCGTAGTGAAACACCTGCAACAGCGTAACAACGCGTTTGGCGGCGTGGATATGGTCATCAGCGGCAATGTGCCGCAGGGCGCCGGGTTAAGCTCCTCCGCCTCGCTGGAAGTGGCGGTGGGCACAGTCTTCCAGCAGCTTTATCACCTGCCGCTGGACGGCGCGCAAATTGCGCTCAACGGACAAGAGGCCGAGAACCAGTTTGTCGGCTGTAACTGCGGCATTATGGATCAGCTCATCTCTGCGCTCGGCAAAAAAGATCATGCGTTGCTGATTGATTGCCGTACGCTCGGCGCCAAAGCGGTTTCCATGCCGAAAGGTGTCGCCGTGGTGATCATCAACAGTAACTTTAAGCGCACGCTGGTAGGCAGCGAGTATAATACCCGTCGTGAACAGTGCGAAACCGGCGCCCGTTTCTTCCAGCAGCCGGCCCTGCGCGATGTCAGCCTTGAGGCGTTCAATGCCGTCGCCAGCGAACTGGACCCGGTAGTCGCAAAACGCGTTCGCCATGTATTGAGCGAAAATGCGCGCACCGTTGAAGCGGCAAGCGCGCTGGAGAAAGGTGATTTGCAACGTATGGGCCAACTGATGGCGGAGTCCCATGCCTCAATGCGCGATGATTTCGAAATTACCGTCCCGCAGATAGACACGCTGGTAGACATTGTCAAAGCGACCATCGGCGATCGAGGCGGCGTGCGCATGACCGGCGGCGGCTTTGGCGGCTGTGTTGTCGCACTGATCCCGGAAGATCTGGTTCCCGCTGTTCGGCAGGCCGTTGCGCAACAGTACGAAGCGAAAACCGGAATCAAAGAAACCTTTTATGTATGCAAACCGTCACAAGGAGCAGGACAGTGCTAAATGAAACGCCCGCACTGGCCCCCGATGGTCAACCGTACCGCCTGCTAACCCTGCGCAACAGCGCAGGGATGGTGGTAACGCTGATGGACTGGGGAGCCACTCTTCTTTCCGCCCGTATTCCGCTGTCTGACGGCAGCGTTCGGGAAGCATTGCTGGGCTGCGCCAGCCCGGAACACTACCCTGAACAGACGTCGTTCCTCGGCGCCTCTATTGGCCGTTACGCGAACCGTATCGCCAATAGCCGCTATACGTTTGCCGGCGAAACCGTACAGTTAAGCCCAAGCCAGGGCGAGAACCAGCTACACGGCGGACCGGAAGGCTTTGACAAGCGCCGCTGGCAAATTGTGAACCAGAACGATCGCCAGGTATTATTCGCGCTCACCTCTGATGACGGCGACCAGGGCTTTCCTGGCCATCTTTGCGCCACGGCGCAATATCGTCTGACCGATGACAATAGAATCTCCATCACCTACCGGGCAACGGTCGATAAGCCCTGTCCGGTGAATTTGACCAACCACGTCTATTTTAATCTGGACGGCGATCGGACCGACGTGCGCCAGCATAAGCTGCAAATTCTGGCGGATGAGTATCTGCCGGTAGATGAATCCGGTATTCCACGCCAGGGGCTAAAATCGGTAGCCAATACCTCGTTTGACTTCCGGATGCCAAAAGTCATTGCCAGTGAATTTCTCGCCGATGACGATCAGCGCAAGGTTAAAGGCTACGATCATGCTTTCCTGCTACAGACGCAGGGTGATGGCAAAAAGCCGGCGGCCCGTCTGTGGTCACAGGATGGAAAGCTACAAATGATGGTTTACACCACCGCCCCGGCGTTACAGTTTTATTCCGGCAATTATCTGGCGGGTACACCTTCCCGCGGACCGGAACCTTATGCCGACTGGCAAGGGCTGGCGCTGGAAAGCGAACTGCTGCCGGACAGCCCGAATCATCCTGAATGGCCGCAGCCTGACTGTATCCTTCGCCCTGGCGAGGAGTACGCCAGCCTGACCGAGTATCAGTTTATTCCGTTCTAACGATATGCCGCTACATGCCCGATGACGCAAGCTTATCGGGCCTACGCGCCATTGCCCTGCTCAAACCTCCACCACTTAAAGACAAAATCGCAACTCTGAGTTCACAAGAACCTTACACTGCGCCACTATTTTCGCTATGGTTATGCGTAAGCATTGCCGCCAACACCTCGCGGCAATATAATGAGAATTATTATCATTACATATGATTTATAGGAGTGAGAGTATGGCTGTAACTAAGCTGGTTCTGGTACGTCACGGTGAAAGTCAATGGAACAAAGAGAACCGTTTCACCGGCTGGTATGATGTTGACCTGTCTGAAAAAGGCGTAAGCGAAGCAAAAGCAGCGGGTAAACTGCTAAAAGAAGAAGGTTTCAGCTTTGATTTTGCCTACACTTCCGTACTGAAACGCGCTATCCATACGCTGTGGAACGTACTGGATGAACTGGATCAGGCGTGGCTACCGGTGGAAAAATCCTGGAAACTCAATGAACGTCACTATGGCGCGTTGCAGGGGCTGAATAAAGCGGAAACGGCAGAAAAATATGGTGACGAGCAGGTTAAGCAGTGGCGCCGCGGTTTTGCCGTGACGCCGCCGGAACTGACCAAAGATGATGAGCGTTATCCGGGTCACGATCCACGTTATGCCAAACTGAGCGAGAAAGAGCTGCCGTTGACCGAAAGTCTGGCGCTGACCATCGACCGCGTTATTCCTTACTGGAACGACACCATCCTGCCGCGTATGAAGAGCGGTGAGCGCGTGATCATCGCCGCTCACGGTAACTCATTGCGTGCGCTGGTGAAATACCTGGATAACATGAGTGAAGATGAGATTCTTGAGTTAAACATCCCGACCGGCGTGCCGCTGGTGTATGAGTTCGACGAAAACTTCAAGCCGATCAAACATTACTATCTGGGCAACGCTGACGAGATCGCTGCGAAAGCGGCTGCCGTGGCGAATCAGGGTAAAGCGAAGTAATCACCTTTGCCGGATGGCGGTATAACTGCCTTATCCGGCCTACGAGCAATGGGTAGGCCGGATAAGCGCAGCGCCATCAGGCAATATGTCTTAAACAGCGATCACGCCGTCCAGCACCACCTGCAATTTCCCCTGCGAACAGCGCTCCACGCGTCCTCGTACCCGGTACACTTCAGCCAGACGCTCCGCAGTAATCATCGTCTCCGGCGCGCCGCTGGCGACCAGCCTGCCGTCTTTTAGCATCAGGACATGGTCACCATGACGCAGTGCAATATTAATGTCATGCGCCACGACTATCGTCACCCTATTTTGCGCCAGGGTATCCCGACGCACGAGATCCATTACGTGAAACTGATAGTTTAAATCCAGCGCGCTGAGCGGCTCATCCAGCAACAGAAGTTCAGGGCGACGAATCAGTGATTGCGCCAGACCCACTAACTGCCGCTGACCGCCGGAAAGCTGGTCGAGATACTGCAACGCCAGATGCGTTATGCCCAATTGCTCAAGGATAGCCAGTATCTGCGCTCTGCCCTGCGCATTGTCTCTGCCGCCTGATGCCCGCAGTACCACGATAATCGACTCCAGTACATGCAGATGTACGCCCTGCGGTAATGACTGCGGCAAAAACACAACTTTCTGCGCCCGCTCGGCAAACGATAACGACATGAGATCTTCGCCATCAAGCAGCGCCTCGCCGTCGGCGTTATTCAGCCCGGCCAGCGAACGTAGTAACGTCGATTTACCACAGCCGTTCGGCCCCAGCAAAATGGTAATTTTCCCGCGCGGCAGTAAGGGAACGTTGAGATCTGCAATAACCGGCTGAGTGGAATAGCCGGCGCTAAATGAGCGGAGCATTAACCCGCGCATCAGAGACTCCCCCGATGTCGCAATACAATGCTTAAAAAGAACGGAACCCCGACCAGCGAGGTGACAATCCCCACCGGCACCATGACGCCCGGAATACTATTTTTCGCCGCAATAGAGGCCAGCGATAACACCAGCCCGCCTATCAGCACGCTGCCCGGAAGGTAGAAACGGTGATCTTCCCCCAACAGTATTCGTGCAATGTGCGGTGCAACGAGACCAATAAAACCAATCGGCCCGACGAAAGCTACCGCCAGCGCTGATAACAAGCTGATACGCAACAATGACAGCAGGCGTAAACGGCGGACATGAATCCCAAAGCTCATCGCCCTCTCTTCGCCCAGACGTAATGCCGTGAGTTGCCAGGCGCTTCGTAACGCGCAAAAAAGCACAGCAATAAACACCACGGCCAGTACGCCCAATTTTTCCCACGACGCGCGGACCAGGCTCCCCATCGTCCAGAATACCAGCCCCTGCAGCGTATCTTCATCAGCCACAAACTGCATAATGGCGACCAACGCGTTAAAGGTGAATACCAGCGCAATACCGAACAACACCACTCCGGATGCGGCGACGCCTGTCCAACGGGTAATACCGTCCAGGAGTAACGCGGATAAAAGCGCAAAGATGAACGCATTGGCCGGGATAAACCAGGCGGCAGGAATACCGGGAATACCGATCCCCAGCACAATCGCCAGCGCAGCGCCAAAAGCCGCCGCGGACGATACGCCGAGGGTAAACGGCGTCGCCAGCGGATTATTTAAAATGGTTTGCATTTCGGCGCCCGCTAACCCTAACGCCATGCCAACCAGTAGGGCCATCAGGGCATAGGGTAAGCGGATATCCCAGACAATAACGTGTATGCCCGCATTCACCTTTTCCGGCTGAAAAAACGCCTGCCACAGCGCACTGAGCGGTAAACCAGAAGACCCACAGGTTACATCCACCATCAGTGAAGCCATCATCGCCAGCGCAATAGCTAACATGAGCACGGCCCGTTTGCGTATGAGCTGGCGATAGCGCGGAATGACGGGCGTGGAAGCGAAACCGGGGGCTAAAAGTGATTTGTCCTGACAGGTCATGGTTCGGGCTACGTTATTAATCAGAGGAGAATTATAGCGCCGAATTATTTCGTTATATATTTATTTATATTTCGATTAATGACACGGTGGCCTATCTCACCGGTTTCCAATAAATATCCTCCGGCATAGCCCTGTCTCTTGATCAGATCTCCTGATCAAGAGACAGGGCCTGGCTGGGGGTTTTCCATAGACAAAAAAAGCGTGGAGCCATCCACGCTTGAGGCTGCTGACAACGTGTAACCAGGTGGCAATGTTCCAACCACGGACCTACAAAAAGTACGTAATCTGTTGATATTCTCATTTCGTAAGTCAGGCAAAGCGCTAGCTGCCTCTCGCAGAAATGCCAACACAATAGATAATTGTCAGCAGTCCTCATTTTTCAGTCAGCAAATATCGGCCCGGCAGGGAATTTCGCCAGAAACCCGGTGACGGCCAGCAGCGACCACAACCCGGGCCACTCAATCTGGCGCTCCCGCAGTTCATCATCCAGCGTCATAAGCGCAAACTCACCTTTATCGCCCAGCACGCCGCCCTGCCAGAGCAGCCGCTGCGCCTGCTGCCGCGCCCAGGGAGAATCGCTCTTCCAGGCCAGCAGGTGCAGCAGAGCCTGCTGCAGGCAGACACCGTGAGAATGTTGATCCCGCAACAGCCGCCGGTAAACCGGCAGCGATATGCTGCGCACGGTATAAAAACCGCTGCGGGTTTCGCTGTCAACATCTGCCATGCCAGCACAGAACTGACTGGCCAGGTCACATAAACGATTGTGCGTCAGCGGCTGGCGCAGGGCATCCAGACGACCTGCTGCGGCACACAGCAGCCCGCTCCTTTGCCGTTCTTGTGGCAGCGAATCAGGCAAAACCGCTACCGTTTCAGCCGCCCCGGCCTGCGCATGCTGTACGCCCGCGTCATAACAACGGACAAAGAAATCATGGCTGCCACGGACGATTGACGGGTGCGCCAGCAGATTCAGCGCCGGGTGCAGTTGTTCAAGCTCGTCCAGTGACGCCAGCGTATAATTGACAACCACATCTTTTGTCGACGCCCGGCCTTCCGGACGAAATGCTATGGTTTCATTCATCAAAGTCTCCTTATGGGACATTCCCGGAGGCGATGCTGCGCATCTGTCCGGGCTACAGATCCATGCAATCCGGTAGCCCGGACAGGCGCAACGCGCCGCCTCCGGGAAAGGAACAGATTTACATCGCCAGCACGTACTTCAGCATCACGCCCGCCGCAATGGCCGAACCAATCACCCCCGCCACGTTCGGGCCCATCGCGTGCATCAGCAGGAAGTTCTGCGGGTCCGACTCCAGCCCCACCTTGTTCGATACGCGGGCCGCCATCGGCACTGCCGACACGCCGGCGGAGCCAATCAGCGGGTTGATTTTGTTCTTACTGCACAGGTTCAGCAG